>POSG01000011.1 GCA_003314535.1 Geobacter sp. | reverse complement strand
AGGTCTTCCTCGACAACAAGATCTTCTACGGCCCGGGCAAGGCAGCCAATGCGGGCGGCGTGGCCACTTCCGGCCTGGAGATGTCGCAGAACGCCCAGTTCATGAACTGGTCCCGTGAAGAAGTCGACGAGAAGCTGAAAACAATCATGAAAAACATACACCACAATGCCTACACCACCGCAAAGGAATACGGCTGTGCGGGCAACTATGTAGCGGGCGCGAACATCGCCGGCTTCCTGAAGGTCGCGAATGCGATGATCGACCAGGGTATTGTGTAATTTCCGATCTGGAAACCAGTTCTTATTTTGAAGAGTTGTGATATGCAATGAAGTGGGGGGCTGAAAATTTTCAGTTCCCCTTTCTTTTTTTGCTTACGGAATAAATTCTTATCAGTATACTAGAGACGATCCTTCTGGGAAGGATGTGAATCCGTTGTCCGGAAAAGGGCGATCCTGGAAGCAAGGGGCGCATGTTCAACATTCCATGACAGATCGCGAAACATGAAGGGGGCTTGATGCAGACATACGACAGATCGTTTACGACCGGCCTTCCAGGTCTTGACCGTGCCTTGAAGGGGGTGCTGCCCGGCGACAATATCGTATGGCAGGTGGACTCGATAGGTGATTACCAGACTCTCGTGACGCCGTTCGTGCAGGCCGGCATACGGTCTGGCCGCCGCCTGGTTTATTTCCGCTTTGCCAGTCATCCTCCCATGATCCAGCCGGACGGTTCGTTCCTGACTGTCGAACTGGATCCCAATTCGGGTTTCGAGACCTTCATCGCCCAGATCCACAGCGTCATAGAGCAGGTCGGGCGGGGGGCCCTCTACGTTTTCGACTGCCTTTCAGAACTGGCGGCCGACTGGTATTCCGACCAGATGCTGAGCAATTTTTTCGTTCTTACCTGCCCTTACCTCTTCGACCTCGAGACGGTCGCCTACTTCGCCATATTCCGCAACTTCCATTCCCAGCGGGCATTGCTGCCGATCATCGAGACAACCCAGCTGTTCCTTGATGTCTATGCCTACAAAGAGAAACACTACATCTACCCGATGAAAGTCCATCTGCGCTATTCACCCACGATGAACATGCTGCACGAGTGGAGCGGCGACGAGTTCCGCCCGGTGACGTCAAGTGCCCTGATAAGCGCGATTCTCACTTCCATGAACTGGACGGGGCTGGATACGGATTTCCGGCCCGGATTCTGGGAGCGGACCTTTGCCGAGGGAGAGGAAGTGCTGAGCGCAGTCAAGGCCGGGCAGTGCTCGCCCGAGAGGGAAGACGAGATGTTCCGGCGGCTCTGCCGGATGATGGTGTCCCGCGACCCGGGCATGACAAACCTGGTGTCGCGCTACATGAAGCTGGAAGACGTCCTGGAAATCCGCAGGCGCATGATCGGCACGGGGCTCATCGGCGGCAAGACGGTCGGCATGCTTCTGGCCCGCCGCATCCTGCAGCGCAACTCGCCGCGTTATGCCGAACTTCTGGAGGCGCATGATTCGTTTTACGTCGGATCAGATGTGTTCTTCACTTTCCTCGTCCGTAATGGCGTCTGGTGGGTGAGGGAGCGGCAGCGGGATCCCGAGAGATTTCTTGAGGGGGCCGAAATTGCCAGGCAGCGGATCCTTACCGGCCATTTCTCCGGCTTTTTCATCAAGCAGGCCGAGCAGATGTTGAACTATTTCGGGCAGGCCCCGATCATCGTTCGCTCGAGTTCGCTCCTGGAGGACAATTACGGCAATTCCTTCGCCGGCAAGTACGATAGCGTTTTCTGCCCCAACCAGGGCCCCCCCGAGCGCAGGCTGGAGGATTTCCTCGCCGCAGTGCGCACCATATACGCCAGCAGCATGAGCGAGAAGGCATTGCGCTACCGGGAGCAGAAGGGTCTCCTGGCCCAGGACGAGCAGATGGCGCTCCTTGTCATGCGGGTCTCGGGCGCGGTGCACGGCAGGTATTTCTACCCCCATGCCGCGGGGGTCGGCTTTTCCTTCAACCCCTACGTTTGGAACGAGAATATCGATCCTCATTCGGGCGTGGTGCGGCTCGTCTTCGGTCTGGGAACCCGGGCGGTGGACCGTTCGGACGACGACTATACCCGGGTGGTGGCCCTCAATGCTCCTGACCGGCGCCCCGAGTCCAACTTTGAAGAAGTGCGGCAGTACGCCCAGCGCAGGGTGGATTTCCTCGACCTGGATGCCAACAGGCTCCTGTCGGGCCACTTCCTGGATGTCATCGCCGCCAGCCCCGATGTGCCGGTGCACCTGTTCGCATCGACGGACACCGGCTCCAACTGGGGCATAGAGCGCTCCACCAGGCCCTCCTGGGTGCTGACCTTCGACAAGCTGCTCAGTTCGAGCAATTTCGTCGAGGACATGCGGGGCATACTGCGCATGCTTCACGAGGCCTATGCCTGCCCGGTCGATGTGGAGTTCACCCTCAACTTCCTGAAGGACGACCAGGACTACAGGATACATGTCGTGCAGTGCAGGCCCCTGCCGGTAAAGGGAATGGATACCAATATGCCCCTGCCGATGGATGTCCCGGGAGAGAACCGTGTCATCACCGCCAGCGGAGCGGTTATCGGGCACAGCAGGCACATCCGCATCGACCGGTTCATCCACGTGGTTCCGGAGAAATTCTCGCAGCTCACAGTTCAGGAGCAGCACGAGATCGCCCGCCTCATAGGACAGCTCAACGCGACCATCCTGCCGGACGGCAACGAGAATGTCATGCTGCTGGGCCCCGGCAGGTGGGGCACCAGTTGCCCGTTCCTCGGCATCCCGGTGGTGTTCGCCGAGATCAGCCGGGTAGCGGTTCTGTGCGAGATCGTGGCCATGCGGGAAAACCTGGTGCCCGACGTGTCGCTGGGAACGCATTTCCTCAACGAGCTCATAGAAATGGACATTCTCTACCTGGCGCTGTTTCCCCACAAGGGAGACAACTGCCTCAGGGATGAGGTGTTCGAGGAGGCTGCCAACCGCCTGCTTGAATACGTCCCGGAGGCGGGGCGCTGGACGGAAACGGTCAGGGTTGTCGATGCCGCCGATATAACGGGAGAGGAAGGAGCCATTTTCCTCGCCGCGGACGCATACACCCAGAAGGTCATCTGCTACCGGGGGTAAGAGCTTGCATTCCCCATTTTTTCCCCTCACCCGGGCTGGGGATTAAGGTCGGAAAGGTTCGGCAAAAGGCAAGAACAGCTCAAGTTTCGACCCTTTCAACCGATAAGAACCGAACGGGCTGCGTAGGGGAGGTGCAGTATGGAAATAAGTTCAGTAGCAAGCCAGGCTCTGGCTGTAAAAGAGCAGATGACGCAATCCCAGCTGGGGATAGCCGTCGTGAAGCAGGCCGTAGCGGCGCAACAGCAGATGGCTGACATGCTGGCCAGGAATGCGGCAGTGGTCCCGCCCGCAACAAGCTCAGAGAAGGGCGGGTTTTCCACCTACGCTTAGAAGTGCACATTGAATGTGTCCCTGCGCGGGTACTGGTTGTATAAGAAGCAGCACTAGGTATTGTTCAAGATAAAACACCAAACAAAACCCGTGCAGCCCGGAGGGGCCGTCGTTCATCAGGACGTCGGCCCTTTTTCTCAAGTTCCCGGCATGGACCGTTGCGCCCGTGCCTTTTTGCCGCTATACTCGGAACTGCTTTTCACCTTGGGAAATGGGGGAAATGCCCGTGACTGCGGCGAAACGGAGGACAGCCGAATGTCTTTACAGGATCACGATCCGGATGGGCGATATCAGCCAGGTGGATGTCGATGCGATTGTGAATGCTGCTAACAGCACGCTCCTGGGCGGCGGGGGCGTTGACGGCATGATACACTGGGCCGCCGGTTCCGGTCTGCTGGAGGAGTGCCGAACCCTTGGATGGTGCCCGGCGGGGGAAGCGCGCATAACCGGCGGTCACGCCCTGAAGGCGCGCCATGTCATACACACTGTCGGTCCAGTTTACGGAATCGAGGGCGGGGAAGCCCCGAAGCTCCTCGCCGCCTGCTATGCAAACAGCCTCGCCCTGGCGGCGGAACACGGGATCCGCAGCATAGCGTTCCCTGCCATAAGTTGCGGCGCATACGGCTATCCGGTTCGGGAGGCATGCCGCGTAGCCCTGGATACCGTGCTGGATTTTCTCGCAGGTCACGATATTCCTGAAAAAGTGATTTTCGTCCTGTATTCCTGCGGAGATTATGAAGCGTACAGGGAGTACGTCGATCTCAAAAGGTCCGGGATCGCCGGCGCCTAGTGTCCCGTGCTTCGCAGGAAACGCATCGGGAACAAATTCCTGCCCGGAGTTGTCTGGTATGTTGTGGAACAGAAAGACAGTGATAATCGATGAAGACGCCGAACTGGTGAATTCGTGCCGCGCGGGCGACCTGTCGGCTTTCGAGGTTCTGGTGCGCAAGTACGAGAAAAAGATATTCAACCTTGCCTTCAGGGTCGTGGGAGAGCATGAGGATGCAGCGGAAGTGTCGCAGGACGCCTTCGTCTCGGCCTATCGCAGTCTGGACCGGTTTCGCGGGGATTCGACCTTTTCCACCTGGCTGACGACCATTACGGTCAACCTGGCCAGGAACCGCCTGAAGCAGTCCCGCACGCGGAAATACAGGGAACCGTGTTCCCTGGACGCCCCGATATCGGGCTGCGAGGACTGCTCCATAGATCCGCCGTCAAACGGCCCGTCCGCGCTCCAGCAACTGGAACAGGAAGAGCTGCGGCAACGGGTGCGGGGATGCGTCGGCGCGCTCGAGCCCGCCTTCAGGGAAGTGCTGGTGCTCAGGGATCTGGAAGAACATTCCTACGGAGAGATAGGTTCCATGCTCAAACTTGCCGAGGGAACGGTCAAGTCCAGGCTGTCGCGGGCGCGTGAAGCGGTACGGGACTGCCTGAAGCGGGTAGTGGGGGAATGATTATGGATCACGCCACGGTTCGCGGACTTTTGTCGGCATATATGGACGGCGCCGTTTCTCCTGCGGAAAGGGATGGGATAGAGGAACATCTTCAGGGCTGTGCCGACTGTCGGGAAGAGTTGGCGGAACTGGAGAAAACCGTCCTCCGGATACGCGGCTTCGGCGAGGAGGAGCCGCCGCCATGGATGGCGCAGAAGGTAATGGCCCGGGTCAGGGAGGCTGCGGCTGAAAACAGGGGATTTTTCCACTGGCTGCTTTATCCCCTGCGGCTGAAACTTCCCATCGAGGCTGCGGCACTGGTCGTGATAGCTGCCACCGGCTACATGCTCTACAGGACCGCCGCGCCCCAGCTTGCGCAGGTTGTCCCGCAGGGGCACGAGCTGCGCGACAGCGAAACGCCTCGCCAACCGCCCCCCGTGTCGCCGCCGGGGAAGCCAGCTGGGCGGGGTGCGGAGCAGGCCCGGCAAGGTACTCTTCCCGGGGCGCGGCAGAAGACGGTTCAGCGAAGTCAGGGAAAAGGCGAAGCTCCCGCGCCGCCGCCGGCCCCTGCCGCGGAGCAGTCGCCACCGCCGGAAGCCCGGGCCGAGAAGGCGCTTCCGCCACCTGCCCCGGAAGAATATGCGGAGCGGTCGGTCATGATGGAGAGGAAGGCTGCTCCCCGGGCTCCAATGTACGAAAAGGGTGCGGCGGATGATATTTTCGCAATGCCGAGCCCGCGAAAGTCCGGGAATGGGGCAGCGGGCCGCAGGTCCGCTGCCAGGTCGATGGCCGCAGCCGAAGCTCCGGCTGTCCGGCTGGCTGTAGAGGCGGCTGACCGTGACCGGGCACTGGGTGAGATAGGAGCCGCCGTCGGCAAGCTGGGCGGAAGCGTTGTGAGGAGAAACGTGACCGGACCGGGCCGGGGAATCCTTGTCGTCCGGCTGGACGGCGGACGGCTGCAAGAATTGCATGAACGGCTCGGCAGGATCGGTACGGTCAGGGGAAAGGTTCCACCGGAGTCCGAAGCTGAAGGACAGGTGGAAGTGGCGATCGAAGTGGTGGAAAGCACGGAATGAAACGAGCCCCGTCCCGTGGCCGGGATGGGGCTCGTTCTCGTCAGCTAGCAGTACCTTATATCGATTATCTCGTATTCCTTCAGGCCCGACGGTACCTTGACCTTGACCGTGTCGTCGAGCCGGTGCCCGATGAGCGCCTTGCCGACCGGAGACGAACAGGACATCTTCCCGAGCCTGATATCGGCTTCGTCCTCTCCCACGATGCGGTAGGTGACTTCCTCTTCCGCAGCGGTATCGAACAGTGTGACCGTGGCGCCGAATACCACCTTGTCAGGTTTCAGGTTGGAGAGGTCCACCACGTAGGCCCGCGCCAGCTTGTCTTTCAACTCCTGGATCTTTCCCTCGATAAAGCCCTGCCGGTGCTTGGCTGCGTCATATTCCGCGTTTTCCGAGAGATCGCCATGGGAACGGGCCTCGGCGATATCCTGGATGACTTTCGGGCGCTCTTCCCTGATGAGGCGTTTCAGCTCTTCCTGAAGCGCATCGTAGCTTTCCTTGGTCATGGGGACTGAGTGGGACATCGTGTGTGTCATCCTCCTAAAACATGAGGGGCAGCCTTTCCGGCCGCCCCTTTTCTTCGTGTGTAGTTACGGCGATCAGCCGTCAGAGGTACTCCTGGAGCGGCTTTGCGTCCAAGTCCTTGCGGAGCATTGCCAGGATGCCGTCAACCGCCGCCCTCGCGCCAGCCGTAGTGGTGAAATAGGCGATGTTGTTCATGAGAGTGTTCCTGCGGATGGAAAAAGAATCCGCAACCGCCTGGGCGCCCTGGGTGGTGTTGAACACCATGCAGACCTCGTTGTTCTTGATAGCGTCAACGATGTGCGGCCTTCCCTCGGTTACCTTGTTCACCACTGTCACCGGGATGCCCTTCTCCGAAAGATGTGCGGCAGTGCCCCGGGTGGCAAGCAGTTCAAAGCCGTTATCATACAGTTTTTTGGCTGCCGTGACAATATGTTTCTTGTCGCTGTCCCGAACGCTGATGAATACCTTCCCCGAGAGGGGCAGCCTGACGCCTGCGCCCAGCTGCGCCTTGGCAAAGGCGCGGGCAAAGTCGACGTCGATCCCCATGACTTCGCCGGTGGATTTCATTTCCGGTCCGAGGATCGTGTCCACGCCGGGGAATTTCACGAACGGGAAGACCGATTCCTTCACCGCGGTGTGGGTCGGCCTGACCTCGGAGAAGACGCCCAGCTCCTGCAACGTCTTGCCGGCCATGATCCGGGCCGCGAGCTTGGCCAGGGGCCTGCCGGTGGCCTTGGAGACGAAGGGAACCGTGCGGGAAGCCCGGGGGTTGACCTCCAGGATGTAGATCCGGCCGTCCTTGACCGCGAACTGCACGTTCATCAGGCCCCTTACTCCCAGCTCCAGTGCCATGAGCCGTGTCTGGCGCCTGATTTCGTCCGCCGTCTCGGGGGAGATGGAGTAGGGGGGCAGTGAGCAGGCCGAGTCTCCCGAATGGATGCCCGCTTCCTCGATGTGCTCCATGATCCCGCCGATGATGACATCCCGGCCGTCGCACAGCGCGTCCACGTCGATCTCAATGGCTGCGTCGAGGAATTTGTCCACCAGGATCGGATGCTCCGGCGATGCCTGCACGGCGGTGCGCATGTAGCGCCGCAGTTCCTCGACTTCATAGACGATTTCCATGGCGCGGCCGCCGAGGACGTAGGAAGGGCGGACAACCACCGGGTATCCTATCCGCTCGGCGACCTTCTCCGCCTCTTCGAAGGAGCGGGCAGTGCCATTTGCGGGCTGCAGCAGGTGCAGCTTGTGCAGCATGACCTGGAAGCGTTCCCGGTCTTCCGCCATGTCGATGGAGTCGGGGCTGGTGCCGATGATGGGCACGCCGGCCTTTTCCAGCGCCACCGCCAGCTTGAGGGGGGTCTGTCCCCCGAACTGCACGATGACCCCATGCGGTTTTTCCACTTCGACGATGTTGAGCACGTCCTCGTAGGTCAAGGGCTCGAAGTAGAGGCGGTCCGAGGTGTCGTAGTCGGTGGAGACCGTCTCCGGGTTGCAGTTGACCATGATGGTCTCGTAGCCGTCCTCGGCAAGGGCGAATACTCCGTGAACGCAGCAATAGTCGAACTCGATCCCCTGTCCGATGCGGTTCGGGCCGCCGCCCAGGATCATGATCTTCTTCCGGTCGGTGGCGTCGGCTTCGCACTCCTCCTCGTAGGTGGAGTAGAGATAGGGGGTGTGGGCCACGAATTCTGCGGCGCAGGTGTCGACCCGCTTGAACACCGGCTTTATGCCCAGGGAAAGGCGCACCTGCCGCAGGTTTCCCTCGTCCGTCTGCCAGAGGCGGGCGATGAAGCGGTCGGAAAAGCCGAACTGCTTGGCATCCTTCAGGATCTCTCCCAGTTCCGGCAGCCGCTTCTCGAAAACGTGGCGCGCCGACTTGAGCTCATCCTCCATCTCGATGATGCCGCGGATGTTGCACAGGAACCAGGGGTCTATGCCGGTGATGGCGTAGAGTTCATCGATTTCCATGCCGATTCGGAACGCATCGCCCAGGTACCAGAGGCGTTCCCAGTTGGCGGTGCGCAGTTTTTCCTGCAGCAGCGCCTGTTCCTTCTGCGCCAGGGCGCGCCGGGTTTCCTCGGCCAGGTCGAACAGCCGTGATTCGAAACCGCAGGAGCCGATCTCCAGCGAGCGGAGCGCCTTCTGCAGCGACTCCTTGAAGGTGCGGCCGATGGCCATGACCTCGCCCACCGACTTCATCTGGGTGGTCAGGGTCGCGTCGGCGGCCGGGAATTTCTCGAAGGTGAAGCGGGGCACTTTGGTCACCACGTAGTCGATGGTGGGTTCGAAACAGGCCGGCGTTTCGCGGGTGATGTCGTTGCGGATCTCGTCCAGGTAGTAG
Organism: Geobacter sp.; assembly: GCA_003314535.1. Classification (GTDB taxonomy): domain Bacteria; phylum Desulfobacterota; class Desulfuromonadia; order Geobacterales; family Geobacteraceae; genus RPRC01. Next base: position 76,802 of record POSG01000011.1, on the reverse strand, counting down.
CCCACCGCCAGCTTGGCGGCGATCTTGGCGATGGGGAAGCCGGTTGCCTTGGAGGCGAGCGCCGAGCTGCGGGAGACGCGCGGGTTCATCTCGATGACTGCCAGCCGCCCGTCCCGCGGGTTGATGGAGAACTGGATGTTGGAGCCGCCCGTGTCCACCCCGATTTCGCGGATGATCTTCAGCGATGCGTCGCGCAGGATCTGGTATTCCTTGTCGGTCAGGGTCTGGGCCGGGGCCACGGTGATGGAGTCGCCGGTGTGCACGCCCATGGGGTCCAGGTTCTCGATGGAGCAGATGATCACCACGTTGTCCTTGGTGTCGCGCATCACCTCCAGCTCGTACTCCTTCCAGCCGATGACCGACTCCTCCACCAGGATTTCGCTGGTGGGCGAGGCCTCGATGCCGGCCACCGCCATGCGCTCGTACTCCTCCATGTTGTAGGCGATGCCGCCGCCGGTGCCGCCCAGGGTGAAGGAGGGGCGGATGATGGCCGGGAAACCGACGATCTTGACGATTTCCATTGCCTCTTCATGATTGTGGGCAAAGCCGGAGCGCGGGACATCCAATCCGATGCGGTCCATGGCCTCCTTGAACAGGGTCCGGTCCTCGGCCATCTTGATGGCCGGCAGCTTGGCGCCGATCAGCTCCACGCCGTACTTTTCCAGCACCCCGTTCTCGGCCACCGCCACGGCGGTGTTCAGCGCGGTCTGCCCGCCCAGGGTCGGGAGCAGGGCATCCGGGCGCTCCTTTTCGATGATCTTCTCCAGGAACTCCGGGGTCACCGGCTCCACGTAGGTGCGGTCGGCGAAGTCCGGGTCGGTCATGATGGTGGCCGGGTTGCTGTTCAAAAGCACCACCTCGTACCCTTCCTCCTTCAGGGCCTTGCAGGCCTGGGTCCCGGAATAGTCGAACTCGCACGCCTGGCCGATGACGATCGGGCCGGCGCCTATGATGAGGATCTTGTGTATGTCGGTGCGTTTGGGCATCTAACTTACTCCTTGTGAATACTTCATTTTCTGAATTTTCTAATCCTGAACCCAGCCGTTCTCCAGGCCGAATTCCTCCAGGGCGTCCACGGCTTCGGCGTATTCCTCATCGGTGATCCTGCGGCCGAGCCCTGGGATTTCACTGGCTTCGTATGCCGGGAAATACTGGTTCATCAGCGCGACATGGGTTTCAGTGCCAAGGTTTTCGGCAATCCACGCCAGGGTCTCCCGGCTGCCCGCCGCCCTTTCCGGAAGCACCAGGTGCCGGATGATCAGGCCCTTCACGGCGATGCCTTCGTTGTCCAGTTCCAGGTGGCCGACCTGGCGGAACATCTCCAGGATGGCGGCCCGGTTTATGTCCCGGTATCCGGGAGCGGAAGAGTATTTCACGGCAGATTCCTCATCCGCATATTTCATGTCCGGCAGGTAGATGTCCACTATCCCGTCGAGGAGCCTGAGAACTTCGGACTTCTCGTAGCCGCTGGTGTTCCAGACCAGCGGCAGCCGGAATCCGCGCGGTATGGCCAGCAGCAGGGCCGCCAGGATCTGGGGGAGGTAGTGGCCGGGGGTTACGAAGTTGATGTTGTGCACGCGCTGGGCCTGGAGCTTCAGCATTCTGTCAGCGAGACCGGCTGTGGTGATGTCCTCGCCGTTTCCCAGCTGGCTGATGGGGAAGTTCTGGCAGAAGCGGCAGCGCAGGGTACAGTGGGACAAAAAGATCGTCCCTGAACCTCGTGACCCCGATATGGGCGGTTCCTCGCCGTTATGGACGTTGGCCGAGGCGATCCTCGGCTTCAGGCCGGCCCGGCAGAAGCCGGTTTCGCCTGCCATGCGGTTCACCCCGCATTCATGGGGGCAGAGGTCGCAGCTCCGGAGCCTGGCATATGCCTGGCGCACCCTGTCGCGAAGCTCGCCTGATTGATAAAGATCGAGATAACGCATTAATAGTGATCTGTGGGGGCAAACCTTGTGTTTGCCCATGTCTGCCGGTATTTGCCCGAATGGGGGGCGATCACGAGGATCGCCCCTATGCCTTCTTGTGTTTCTCCATCAGCTCCACGAACCGGCCGAACAGGTACTGGGAGTCGTGGGGGCCGGGCGATGCCTCGGGATGGTGCTGGACGGAGAAGATGGGATACGTGCTGCAGCGCATCCCTTCCACGGTCGCGTCGTTCAGGTTCTCGTGGGCCAGCTCGCAGGTCCCGGACAGGGATGCTATGTCCACGGAGAAGCCATGGTTCTGGGCGGTGATCTCCACTTTGCGCGTTGACAGGTCCATGACCGGCAGGTTGGAGCCGTGGTTGCCGAACTTGAGCTTCATGGTCCGGCCCCCCAGGGCCAGGCCCAGCAGCTGGTGGCCCAGGCAGATGCCGAAGATGGGGACTTTGCCCAGCAGTCGCTTTATGTTGCCGATCACTTCAGTCATGGGCTCCGGGTCGCCGGGGCCGTTGGAGAGGAAGATGCCGTCCGGCTTCATGGCCAGGGCTTCTTCTGCCGGAAAAGTGGCCGGCACCACGGTCACGTCGCACCCGGCCGAAACCAGGCAGCGCAGGATGTTGAACTTGATGCCGAAGTCGTAGGCGACGACCTTGTAGGGGAGTTTTTCGCCCGACAAATCCGCGTACCCCTGGCCAAGGTCCCAGAGCCCTTCGCTCCAATGGTACGGCTTGTCGCAGGTTACGCCGGTGGCCAGGTCCAGACCGGCCATGCTGGGGAGCGCACGGGCCTTTTTCACCAGGCTTTCCGGGTCCAGGTCGACGGTGGAGATGATCCCGTTCTGGGCGCCCTTGTCCCGCAGGTGGCGGGTCAGCGCGCGGGTGTCGATCCCCTGGATGCCCACGATGCCGTTCTCCCGCAGGTAGTCGCCCAGGCTCATGGTGGCCCGCCAGTTGGAATACTCTTCCTGGTATTCCTTGACGATGAAACCGGACAGGTAGAGCCGTCCGCTCTCCACGTCCTCCGGGTTGATCCCCGTGTTGCCGATCTGGGTGTAGGTCATGGTGACCATCTGCCCCTTGTAGGAGGGGTCGGTGAGGACCTCCTGGTAGCCGGACATGGCGGTGTTGAACACCACCTCGCCGGTGGCCTCTCCGGTGGCGCCGAATGATTTTCCTCGGAATACGCGCCCGTCCGCGAGCGCGAGTACTGCTTTCATGTATTTCTCCCTGCTGTCGAATATCTCTTTAGGGGCGCCGCTTGCCGCGCCCTATTTTTATCTTCTGGAGAGCGCGGCAAGCAGCGCCCCTACGGGTTACACGTTCTTGTACACTACCTTTCCCCCGACGATGGTATATGCCGCCCTTCCCTTCATCTTCATGCCGAGAAAGGGGGAATTCTTCGATTTGCTTTCCAGCTTGTCCGCTTCGACCACCCATTCGGCTTCCGGGTCGATGAGCGTGATGTCCGCCACCGCTCCCTGCGCCAGGGCGCCACGGTCGATGCCGAGAATCCTTGCCGGGTTGCAGGACATTTTTTGCACCAGCTGCGGCAGGGTCAGATTCTTGTCGGCAACCAGGGCCAGCGAGAGGGGGAGGGAGGTTTCCAGGCCGATGATGCCGTTGGAGGCCAGGGTGTATTCCACGTCCTTCTCGTCCAGGTGGTGGGGCGCATGGTCGGTGGCGACGGCGTCGATGGTTCCGTCCGACAAGCCTTCCTTGATCGCTTTGACGTCCTCGGCGGTGCGGAGCGGCGGATTCATCTTTGCGTTGGTCTCATAGCCGCGCACCGCGTCTTCGGTTAGGGTGAAGTAGTGGGGCGCCGTCTCGCAGGTGACCTTCACCCCGCGCGCCTTGGCGTCCCTGATGATCTGCACCGCGCCCTTCGTGGACACGTGGGCGATGTGGATCGGCGAATTCGTGAACTCGGCCAGGAACACGTCGCGTGCGGTGGCCGCATCCTCGGCGACCCAGGGGATCCCCTTGAGCCCCAGCTCGGTTGCGGTGAAGCCGTCGTTCATCTGGCCGTCGGCTGCCAGGCCAAGGTCTTCGCTGTGGGAGATCAGGATGATCTCCATGCCCTTGGCGTACTCCAGCGCCCTGCGCATCAGCTCCGGGTTGGACACCGGCTTGCCGTCGTCGGACACTGCCACGCAGCCGGCTTCTTTCAAGTCGCCCATTTCCGCGAGGTTTTCGCCCTTGCTCCCCTGGGTGATGGCGCCGACCGGGAACACGTTGACCAGTCCTTCCGCCTTTGCCTTGGCAATGATGTAGGAGGCGACAGCCTTGTTGTCGTTCACCGGTTTCGTGTTGGGCATGCAGGCCACTGAAGTGAACCCCCCGGCCGCGGCAGCCCGGGTGCCGGTCACGATGTCTTCCTTGTACTCCAACCCCGGGTCGCGAAGATGGACATGCATGTCGATGAGGCCCGGCGTCACCAGGAGCCCCTTGGCGTCAATGACCTCCGCATCCTTGGGCGCGGTGAGTTTCTTGCCCATCTCCTTGATTTTCCCATCCGCCACCAGGATGTCCAGCTTCTCGTCCAGGTTCTGGGAAGGGTCGATGACGTGGCCGCCCTTGATAAATATGTTCATGTGTCACCCCATGGAAAATGGTTGATTGTCTATTCCGTCGGACCGCCGCCGCTCACGTGGTAGAGCATGGACATGCGCACTGCCACGCCGTTCTCCACCTGCTCCAGGATCACCGAGTCGGCGCCGTCCGCAACATCGGAGCAGATCTCCACGCCGCGGTTCATGGGTCCGGGATGCATGACCAGCACGCCCGGCTTGGCCAGCTTCACCAGGTCCTGCGACAGGCCGAAGAAGCGGGAGTATTCGCGCATGGTGGGCAGCAGCGTCTTGCCCTGCCGCTCCAGCTGGATGCGGAGCATCATGACCACGTCCGCGTCTTCCACCGCGTCCCGCATGCGGCTGCAGACCGTCACGTTGCCCAGCCGCTCGACTCCCGGCGGGATGAGCGTGGGCGGGCCGGCGAGAAAGACCCTGGCGCCCATCTTGGTCAGGCCGTAGATGTTGGAGCGGGCCACCCGGCTGTGGGTGATGTCGCCCACGATCGCCACCTTGAGCCCCTTCAGGGTCCCCAGCTTCTCCCGCATGGTCATCATGTCCAGGAGGCCCTGGGAGGGGTGCTCGTGGGCGCCGTCGCCGGCGTTGATGACCGAGTAGGATACGCGCTTGGCCAGGTAGTGGTGCGAGCCGGAGATAGCGTGGCGCATGACGATGATGTCGGGCTTCATGGCCTCGATGTTGCGGGCCGTGTCCGAAAGCGTCTCGCCCTTCTGCACGGCGCTGGTGGAGGCCGAAATGTTGAGGGTGTCGGCAGAAAGCCGCTTGGCAGCGATCTCGAAGGAGGTCCGGGTGCGGGTGGACGGCTCGAAGAACAGGTTGACCACTGTCTTGCCGCGCAGGGTCGGGACCTTCTTAATCTCCCGCTTGCTGATCTCCTTCATGTTGTCGGCGGTGTTGAGGAGCAGCTCGATCTCCTCCGCCGTCAGGTCCTGCAGTCCCAGGATGTCTTTGTGCTTGAATACCATGGTTCGCCCCTCCGAATCAGACAAAAATCAGCAGGTTGCCGCTGAGTGCTTGAAACCGTTTCCGAGACCGGTCAGTTCTTTTCCAGGAACACCTCGACCGGGTGGTCGCCGCTGTCGAAGCGGACCTGGATGTTTTCCTTCCTGCTGGTGGGTACGTTGCGGCCGACGAAATCGGCCCGGATCGGCAGCTCGCGGTGGCCGCGGTCGATGAGCACCGCCAGCTGGATGCACTGGGGCCTGCCGTGGTCCATCATGGCGTCCATGGCGGCCCTGATAGTGCGGCCGGTGAACAGCACGTCGTCAACCAGGACCACCCGTTTCCCCTCGGTGCTGAAGGGGATCTCGGTCTTGCCCACCGGCAGGTGGGCGGCCTGGGTCTTGATGTCGTCCCGGTAGAGGGTTATGTCCACGGAGCCGAGCGGGATCTTCACCCCCTCGATCTCTTCCAGCCTGGAGGCCAGTTCGCTGGCCAGGTGGATTCCGCCGGTGCGGATGCCCACCAGCACCAGGTCGGTTACTCCCTTGTTCCTCTCCAGGATCTCGTGGGCGATGCGGGTGAGTGCTCGCTTGATGCCTACGCCATCCAGGATGACAGTAGCTTCAGTGCTCACTTGGGACCTCCTCTCGTCTGCATGTCGTTGGCGTCGCGGGTAGGGATAGGGTTGCAGGGCGCAAAAAAAGCCTCACCGCAAGATGGCGGAAAGGCTCCTGGCTATTCAAATGACTTGGATTGCTGTGTGCCCCCACCTTTATTAACCTCTCTGGGTTACCTGTTAAAAGGCCGGTCGCTCAAATTTTTCTCAAGTTATCATTTCATGGTGGAGGAGTCAAGGGAGATTTTCGGTTGGGTTTCAGCTTGGAGAATTGCCCCGGGGTTTTCAACGGGCAGGGAAAATAGGGAAGGGTCCCATTTGCCCAGGATACTTATTGCAGAAATCAAGGTAATAGCGCAGCCACTTACTGTATTCGACGTTACGTGCCGGGGGGATATTCCTGGATCTGAGGTGGGCTACATACTCGGTAAAGATGGAGTCAGGAATTCTTAACATGGAATTCTCCTTTGACTTCAATAATGAGCGGGAGTATATTTCGACTGGTCTTGAAAATGAAAAACGCCTAAATGGAATATTGATTTTTAAACGCTCAACTGCCGATTTGGCTTGTTATGTATGCGAAAATAATAGTTTATTTAAATGTTTACATCAACATGATAAATTTTGTGAAAAATGGGTTGTTGAGCAGGGGCTATTCAATAAATGGTTACAGCAAGGAGATATTATGGATAGAGATTTTGTTTGGGAATGCGAATATGGTGAACGGATGCCAATTATTAAGCCTCTTTGCAAGTGGTTGTCAGAACAGAAGGCTGACGAACTTTCAATGTGCACACTGTTCGTAAACAACGATCCATATCACTTGGAGTTTTTTATTGGACTTGGTTACGAAAATCCTACCGATGAACAAATTGAAGAAATGAAGAAAATACTTAAAGAATCAGGAGCAAGATATCGACCTGACGTGACTGTTACTGAATTGATTGAACTGACTTTGAAAGGAAGATTTAATTCTGCTGCAGTGTCTTCGCCGGATCAGCTATTAAGTAATATGTCAGTATTGTTTCTATTTAAAGATCGAGCTGAAATGGAATCTAAAATACCAATGACGCCACTAGGTAAGAAATTGCCAGTTTTTTTAAGCCACTCTTCATATGACAAGCCACTAGTTGAAGATGTGATACCTTATTTATCCGGATATGGCTTACCAGTCTGGTATGACAAAATAAATATTGATTATGGAAAATCAATCGTTTCAGAAATCCAAAAAGGAATTAAAGACTCTGGAGCAGTTATATTTTTCATTTCACACCATTTCTTAGCTTCGTCATGGTGCAATGTTGAGATGGAAGGCTTCTTAACAAGATATGCTGGGGGAAACAAAGTGCTAATTTTATCACTAGTTTTTCCTGACATTAACCATCAGGACTTGCCGATATTTTTCCAGAATCTTAAATATGTGCGGCTAACAGAGCCCTGCGATCCTAAAACAATTGCCAGCGAACTTGCGCCAACAATAAAGAGACATTTTAAGCTCTAACCAGCGCCACGACTGGCCTATAAACCCGCCGGTCAGGCTTGTGGCGTTGAACGACAAAAAGGAACATAAGGTGTCAAACCTACACAATTGATAAAAATTCTCAGAGCAAAAAGGGGACGGATTTATTTTTTAACTTCCCAACCACAAAATAAGACCGGCCAAGCCGGTCTATTTCGGCCCCGTTAAGAAGCCATGGAAACAACATTCAATACAAGGGGGAGTTCGTCGATGAATTATCATTTTGAGCATTTGAGAGAAAGAGGATTGTGGCTGTTCATTCCGTTTATGCTTATGTTAACTGCGTGTACGCCAGCACACATGGTTCTGAAGCAGGACAACTTTGATATTAAAACTGTAAAGCCCATTGATGGCAAAGCAGCCTTGGTAATCGCCAGAACCACTTCCTTCGGAGGGGCAATAAATTTTCACACATATATCGAACAAAACATAATCGGTGTTACAAAAGGCAAAAGCTGTATTGTTAAAAACGACATTGAACCTGGAGTAAAATATCTCATTGCGAGAACGGAAAGCCTTGAAGAGGCGAAGATCAACTTCGAGCCCGATCACATTTATTATGTGCAAGAATCGCCACGGATGGGTTGGTGGGTCGCACGGGTTACCTTTACCCCGATGTCGCAAGAACAGCTATTGTCAGAAATAGGATCGAATGGATGCACCCTGTACGAGATGGACATCAAGGATATGGCAGACAATTTGACAAATGATGAGTACAAGGAGGCCGTTACGGATTATGAGCGTGAATTGGCTGAGGGGTATCATAAGGATTTCACCGACTACAAAGGCTTTGCCGTAAAATAGAAGGGAATCAACCATATATAGAAAAGAAAGAAAAGAAGAAAAGGGGACAGATTTATTTTAAAATGTTGCTAATTGGAAAGTCTTATGCTAGGTGTGGCGCAGGCACAAGGAGTGCACGAATAGTTATAGCAGGCTATCCGCATCATGTTATGCAGCGTGGTCACAACAGGCAGGTCGTGTTTGCGCGCGATAAGGACTAGCAGCATTATCTTGACAACCTGCGTGAATGGAAAGAGAAGCTGAGTTGCAAGGTCTATGCATACTGTTTGATGACGAAAATAAGGGGACAGACACCAAATTGATGAAGCCTGTTGCAGGGTTTTTCCCGTATCGCTCGCAATCTTCAAGCAGAATATTGGCCATAAATAGAGGGGGCAAGGGGGCAGGTCTCAACGATCAACAAAGAGGTGCCAAATTTTGAGACCCCTAGCAGGTTTAAAGGAGGAGGGAATATGAACAGGTTTTTGACGATATTGGTTATTTTTGCAGCATTTGCTTCCCCGCACGTGTACGCAGGCAATCGAACCGATGTGGCGGCTCCGGTGGAGACTAAAAAGAGCACGAAACATGAAAAAGTGAAAAAAACAGATACAGCCAAACAGAAGAAACTTCCCCCCTGCGAGGAATTTCTCAAAGACTGGGGCGGGAGGGGCGGCTTTTCCGCCTGGACGGAAGATGGCCGGTTTGCGGGTATCGCGCCTGCCGGTTGTTCTATGGTCCTGGTTGGTGGACTATTTGTTCCCGAGTGCGAGGAAAACGGAAAAATGGTTCGGCAATGCAAAGGGGGGGTCAAGCCGTAGCCGAAAGGGGTCAAATCCCAAAATCAACAATGAGTTGTCAAATGTTGAGACCTGGCACAGATTCCGGCAAGATTCCGGAGACAGTTTATTTAATGCAGGAGATAAATATACTGTCCCCGGAATGCCGCGGAATGCTCGGGGCCAAAGTCTTCCTAATGAGTAAGGTGCCCCCAGAATTTCAGAATTTATAGCAACTCAAGAATTTCGTGCGTGCTCTTCACTTCGGCATAGACGGCGCTCAAGGCTGCCATGAAGGATGAATGCACGTGCCTTGACGGGACGGAAATGCCCTTGAAGAGCAGATCCCTGGTGGCGCAGGCATCGTGGGCAACGGTGCAGGTGAAGCCCAGGTCAAAGGCCGCCCTGGTGGTGGCGTCAATGCACATGTGGGTCATCATCCCGCAGATGAGAAGGTGTTCTATGCCCGAAACCTTCAACAGTTCGTGGAGTCCGGTATTGCGGAAGCTGTTGGGGTAATGCTTGGTGATGACCTTTTCGCCGGGAAGGGGTTCGACATCTTTGTGGATTTCCACTCCAGGAGTGCCCGGGACAAAAAATGTCGCGCCCGGCCTGGTTGAGAGGTGTTGAACATGGAAGATCGGCCCTTTGGCCTGCCGTGCAGCGCTTAGCAGCCTGGCGGCGTTTGCCGATGCCTCGGCGCTCCCCACCAATTCCATATTCCCGCCGGGGAAATAGTCGTTTTGGATATCGACGATAAGCAGGGCAGTATTCATGACGGCCTCCCGTGGGTTGTCATTGGCAGGGGACGATGTTCCAGGTATTGGTGGTACAGTCGAACACGATCCTGGCTTTCTTCGCTTTAAGTTGGCGAAGCACTTGTTCGACCTTGTCGTCCAAGGTGTGTTCCGGCCCGGAGAGTTCTTCCCATTCCCGCGTGACGAATTCAACGATCATGTTGCGCAGGGTTTCCGGGTTAAGCCTGTCCAGGGGGATTTGCAAAGGTTCTTCAAGTACGGTTTGAGAGTCTTTCATCTGCATTTCCTTGCCGCAGCAATATGGGGAAATGTTTGCAACCTACGCGCTCTTCTCCGCCAGCGCCACGTTTTCCACGTGGGGCGTCTGGGGGAACATGTCCACCGGCTGAACCGCCCGCGTGACATAGCCGAGGCCGGCCAGGATGTGCAGGTCCCGGGCCAGGGTCTGGGGCGAGCAGGATACGTAGATGATCCGTTTCGGAGCGAGGCCCGCGGCGCTTTTCAGGACTTCCCCGTCGCATCCCTTGCGCGGCGGGTTCAGCACCACCAGGTCTACTTTCTCGCCATTTTCATGCAGCTCGGTGAGCAGTTCCGCGGCGTCGCCCGCTTCGAAGCGGCAGTTCCTGAGCCCGTTCAGCCGGGCGTTTTTTTCCGCGTCCGCCACGGCGGCGTTCACCGATTCGAAGCCGATGACCTTGCGTGCCCCCGAAGCGAGATAGAGGGAAATGCCGCCCACTCCGCAATAGACGTCAACGACGGTTTCGCTGCCGGTCAGTTCCGCCCACTTCCTGACCTGGCTGTAGATGGTCCGTGCGCCGTCGTTGTTCACCTGGAAGAACGACCTGGGCGAGATGGAGAAGCGGACGTCACCCACCGCTTCGGCAATGGTCTGCTGTTTCGTGACGAAGTAGTCGCGGTCTCCCATGATGACGTTGCCGGCCGAGCTGTTGACGTTCTGGCAGACCACCGCCACTTCCGGCACCTGTGCCTGCAGGTGCTTGGCCAGGTGGTGAATCTCGTTGTAGCTCCGCTCGCTGGTGACGAAGACCACCATGGCGCGGTTTTCCAGCTCCGAGACCCGTACCGCAAGGTAGCGGAGCAGGCCGTTGCGGGTTTTCGGGTTGTAGATGGGCACCTTCCCCTTGATGATCCCTTGGCTGACAGCCAGGGCAATGCGGTTGATCAGGGGATGGTGGAGGGGGCAGCCGCCGATGTCCATGACCTGGTGGCTGTTGCGGCGGTAAATGCCGATGATGGGGGAGGCGAAGCGTCCGGAGATGACCAGCTTGGCGGTGTTGCGGTAGCCCAGGGGTTTCGCCGAAGGCGCAACCGGCCCGATTTCAACACCGCGAAGAGAAGGGAAGCTTTTCATGGCGCCTTCCACCAGTTGCCTTTTCCAGTCCAGCTGTGCCCGGTACTTCATGTGGATGAGGGGACATCCGTCGCAGGCTATTCCCAGTCCGCAGGGGATCTGCGCCAGGCGGTCAGGCGAGTGCCGGAGGATCTTCAGGCTTTCGGCGAAGATGTCCCGCTGGCCGGAGAAGGTGACTTTCGCACGAACGGTTTCGCCCGGAAGCACGCCAGCGACCCGGATCCGGGAAGAATCATGCACCGCGAGGCCGTAGCCTTCTTCATCCAGGGTGGTGACAGTAAGGTCAAGCACTTGGCCGACTCTGGGCTTCAGGTGCGCCGGTTGGGTTTTGTCCGGTTTTTTTTGTCCGCTGTCTCTTCGTTCGCGTGTATTCTGTTTTTTCATACTTCCTACTAGAATGGAAAAGAGGTGTTTTGTCAAATCAAATTCCTCTTTGACTGCTGATCCGTGAAAGCGATTTCCCGGCCGTCCGCCTTGACTTTTTCCGCTTACTTTCGTTATTATGTTCCGTTATGAAAAAAACGACCAAACAGATCCGGATAGGGAGCGTTACCGTCGGCGGCGGCGCGCCCTGCTCGGTCCAGTCCATGTGCAGCACCGACACCCGCGACGTGGCCGCCACCGCGGCCCAGATCGCGCGCCTTTCCGAGGCGGGCTGCGAACTGGTGCGCTGCGCGGTGCTGGACATGCAGGCGGCGGAGGCTCTCGGCGCCATCAGGGCGAACTGCCCGATCCCCCTCATCGCGGACATCCATTTCGATTACAAGCTTGCCCTCAAGGCCCTGGAAATGGGCGTTGACGGACTGCGCATCAATCCCGGCAACATCGGCGAGCGCTGGAAGGTGGCGGAGGTGGTGGCGGCTGCATCCGAACGCCAGGTTCCGATCCGCATAGGGGTCAACGCCGGCTCCCTGGAAAAGGAACTCCTTGAGAGGTACGGCCACCCCACGGCCGAGGCCATGGTGGAGTCTGCCCTGGGGCATGTGGCGATCCTTGAAGAGCTGGGCTACGACCAGGTCAAGATTTCCCTCAAGGCATCGGATGTCATGAAAACCGTGGAGGCCTATCGCCTGCTGTCGCAACGGGTGGATTATCCGCTGCATATCGGCATTACCGAGGCGGGCACCACGTTTTCCGGCACCATAAAGTCATCGGTCGGCCTCGGCATCCTCCTGGCGGACGGCATCGGCGACACCCTGCGGGTGTCCCTGACCGGCGACCCGGTGGACGAGATCCGGGTCGGCTTCGGCATCCTCAAGGCTCTGGGACTGCGGCAGCGCGGCATCAACCTGGTTTCCTGCCCCACCTGCGGCCGCTGCCAGATAAGCCTGATACCCGTGGCAGAAGAGGTGGAGCGGCGGCTGCAGAAGATCGTCAAGCCCATCAACGTGGCGGTCATGGGGTGCGTGGTGAACGGCCCCGGCGAGGCCCGGGAGGCTGACGTGGGGATCGCGGGCGGCAAGGGGGAGGGCCTGCTGTTCCGTCACGGGGAGATAGTCCGCAAGGTTCCCGAGAGCGAACTGGCGGATGCCCTGGTGGCGGAAGTGGAGAAGATGGCTGAGGAGCCGCTGTAGGGTCGGGTCTCCAACCCGCCCTCGGTGTGATTTTGCCGACATCATGATATTTCAAGAAACGTAGGGGCAATCTCCCCCGTGGTTGCCCTTTCATTGGGCAGGCACAGGGACCTGCCCCTACAATTATTGCAAAGGAAGCATACCCCATGCGCTATTCACAGTATTTCATTCCCACGGTGAAGGAAACTCCCGCTGACGCGGAGGTGGTTTCCCACCAGCTCATGCTCAGGGCCGGCATGATCCGCAAGCTGGCGGCCGGCATCTATAACTACCTTCCCCTGGGGCTCCGCTCGATCCGCAAGGTGGAGAACATCGTGCGGGAGGAGATGAACCGGGCCGGGGCCATCGAGATCCTCATGCCGGGCGTGATTCCTGCCGAGCTCTGGCAGGAGTCGGAGCGCTGGGACCAGTACGGCAAGGAGCTCCTGCGCATCAAGGACCGCAAGGACGCGGAATTCTGCCTCGGCCCCACCCACGAGGAAGTGGTTACCGACCTGGTGCGGCGCGAGATCAAGAGCTACCGCCAGATGCCGGTCAACCTCTACCAGATCCAGAGCAAGTTCCGCGACGAGATCCGTCCCCGCTTCGGCCTGATGCGCGGCCGGGAATTCATAATGAAGGACGCCTACTCCTTCGACGTTGACGGCGATGCGGCGGACCTTTCCTACGAGAAGATGTACCAGGCCTACCGCCGCATCTTCCAGCGGTGCGGCCTCAGGTTCCGCGCGGTAGAGGCTGACACCGGCTCCATCGGCGGTTCATCCTCCCACGAGTTCATGGTGCTGGCCGACTCGGGCGAAGACGCCATCGTTTCCTGCACGGCCTGCGAGTACGCAGCCAACGTGGAAAAGGCCGAGTCCCGGCCCCTTGAAGTGGCCGAGCATGCCGACCCCCGCGCCCTGGAAAGGGTCGCCACGCCGGGAAAAAGGACCATCGAGGAAGTTTCGGAATTCCTGGGAGTGCATGCCGCGACCATGATCAAGACCCTCGTGCTCCTGGCGGATGGCGAGCCTGTGGTGGCGCTGGTTCGCGGCGACCACGAGCTGAACGAGATCAAGCTCAAGAACGCCCTGGATTGCACTGAACTGGAGATGGCGGGTGACGAGACGGTACTGAAGGTCACCGGCGCGCCGGTCGGGTTCGCCGGGCCGGTGGGGATTAAGGTCAGGATCGTTGCCGACCTTGCCGTCAGGGGGATGAAGAACTCCGTCACCGGCGCCAACGAGCAGGACATGCACCTGAAGAACGTCAACCTGGAGCGTGATTTCCAGGTCGCCAGGTTCGTGGATATCCGCAACGTGGTCCACGGCGATGCCTGCCCCCGCTGCGAATCGGGAGTCCTGGAGATGTGGCGCGGCATCGAGGTCGGCCACGTCTTCAAACTGGGCACCAAGTATTCCAAGGCCCTCAAGGCTACCTACCTGGATGCTGACGGCAAGGAGCAGATCATATTCATGGGGTGCTACGGCATCGGTATAGGCCGCACCGTGGCAGCCTGCATCGAGCAGAACCACGACGAGAACGGCATCATCTTCCCCATTCCCATCGCGCCGTTCCACTGCATCATCTCGGCCCTCAACGTCAAGGAAGAGCCGGTAAGGGAAGCCTCGGAGCGAATCTGCGAGGAGCTTTCCCGGGCCGGCGTGGAAGCGCTGCTGGACGACCGGGACGAGCGCCCCGGCTTCAAGTTCAAGGACGCGGACCTGATCGGCATCCCGCTGCGCATCGTGGTCGGGAGCAAGAACCTGGCCAACGGCAACGTGGAGCTGAAGGACCGGAAAAGCGGCGAGGTGGAGTTGCTGCCCATAGCCGCAGCGGTGGAGAAGGTGAAGGCGCTGGTAAAAGAAGCTCTGGAAGGCAGGTAAGAAAGCATATCCTTGAATCTCACGACGGTTTTTGCCGTAGGGGTAGGGGGGCAGACCTTGTGTTTGCCCAGTGATGGGTCGACATCAAGGCTCGCCCCTGCGTGAATGGTAATATCGATGACAAAAGACCAAGCCCGTTCAAAAATTATTTTCGCCCTCGATTTCGACACCTTCAATGCCGCCAAGCACTGGGTTTCGACCCTGTCCGGCAAGGTGGGGATGTTCAAGGTCGGCAAGCAGCTCTTTACCGCCTACGGTCCGGACATCGTCCGGATGATCGAGAACTTCGGCGCCGGGGTGTTCCTGGACCTGAAGTACCACGACATTCCCAACACGGTTGCCATGGCATCCCGGGAAGCGGCGAAACTGCGGGTGAAGCTCTTCAACGTCCACGCCCTGGGCGGCTACGACATGATGGCCCGGACCATGGAGACGATCCGCAAGGAATTCACCGGGGCTGACCGCTCCAGGGTGCTGGCGGTGACCATCCTCACCTCATCCACCGAAGAGACCCTGCGGGGGGTGGGAATCGAGCGCTCAGTCGAGGATATGGTGGTGCGCCTGGCGCTGCTGGCGAAGAAGGCCGGCATCGACGGTGTGGTGGCCTCCCCCCGGGAGGTGCCGCTGATCCGTGCGGCATGCGGCAAGGATTTCCTGATAGTCACCCCGGGAGTCAGGCCCGCATTTGCCTCGACCGACGACCAGAAGCGGGTCATGACCCCCGCAGATGCGGTGGCCGCGGGGTCCGATTACCTGGTGATCGGTCGCCCCATCAGCGCGGCGCCAGACCCGGCCGCCGCAGTGGAGGCGATAGTGGACGAAATTGTCCGCGGAAGGACACCATGAAAGAAGAGATAATCTACGGGCTCAACCCGGTGCTGGAAGCCCTGCGCGGAACGCGAAGGGCTTTCGAACTGTTCATTGCCGGGACCGGCACTGACAAGAGGCTGGAAAAGCTGCTGAAGCTGGCCGGGGACAAGGGCGTCCCGGTGCGGAACCGGGAACGGTCGGACATTGCCCGGCTCTGCGGCAGCGAGCATCACCAGGGGGTGGCGCTCCGTGCCGAAGCATTCGCCTATGCAGACCTGGAGGATATCCTGGCGCGTTGCCGGGCATTTCCCGGAGACGGGCTGCTGCTGGTGCTGGACGGCGTGCAGGACCCCCACAACCTGGGGGCGCTGATCCGCAGCGCTGCCTGCGCCGGAGCCCACGGCGTGATCATCCCCAGGGACAGGGCCGCCGGGGTGACCCCCACGGTGGAAAAAGCTGCGGCCGGAGCAGTGGAAACCATCCAGGTCGCCCAGGTGGTGAACATCGCCAAGGCGCTGGAGGACCTGAAGAGAGAGGGGTTCTGGATCTACGGGGCTACGGACGATGCATCGTCCATTCTCTACGGGCAGAAATTTGCCGGTTCGGTCGCCCTGGTCATCGGCAGCGAGGGTGAGGGCATGCGGCCTCTGGTGCGCAAGAAATGCGACGCCCTGTTTTCAATCCCCATGCATGGCGGGGTGAGTTCGCTGAATGCCTCGGTTGCAGGAGGGGTGGCGCTGTTCGAGATATTGAGGCAGAGATTGGCGGCACAATAACGGATAACGGACACGGCAGCCGAACATACAGCCAAGACGAGACAAGCCGGTTCCCCTGAGTGCGGGATTCGGCTTTTTTCGTCAGGCGCGGACAGACTGTCGGCTTTTCCGGCATTCCGCAACGCCCGTTTCCGGTGTGGAAAAGCAGCTGGTCAGGAATGGGGACAGCTTGTTGCAAGGTTGTACATGGCCTGATCGAGGAGCCTGGATATCTTTGACCGCTTCAGGTTCAATATCATGCCTATTTCGCTGAAATCGAGCTCTTCGTAAAAATGCAGCGAAAGCACGAGGCGCTCCATTTCGGGCAGGTTGTCGATGGCTCTGCCCAGTTCAATGGGATCCTTTGCCGCAAGAGAGAGTCCAGGTCCTGCTGCAGCAGGGCGGGTGACGTTCGCCTGGTGCTTACCGATTGAAAGACCGACCGGATTGCCAATGGATTGATTGACAGCTGACATGGTTTCCATGGTTTCTTCCTCATTTCAACAATTGTGTGCCTGTTCCTGAAGTATCCCGACCATCATTGGAACGAACTTTGTTTGAGCAGCTGTGCAGAAGTTGAACTTTGCCGACCGTGACGTATTGTTTGGGCTTGTTTTTCGATCAGCCCGGCTGCTTTTTCAACTTGCTGAAATCCGGAGTGTTTTCATGCTCCGATTTTTGCCTGTTTCGCGTCCTGATGGAATCAAATCCAACATGACATTTTTATCAGCAAGTTCTCTACCAACTTTGACGAAAATTGCACATAAAATTACAGAAAACTTATACCCGCCCCCGGTTCGTTTCTTTTTTTCTGGAATACTGACGGGTTATTGCTTGCGTGATAGAATGGAATGTATGCCGTGATGTGTTGATTCCGCAAGCGCAGCCACAAGAAGGAGGGATTGTCATGAATGAATTGCTGGGGATTGTTCTGGCGGGGGGCGCCGGGGAGCGTCTGAAACCCCTTACCGCGGTTCGGGCCAAACCGGCGGTTCCTTTCGGCGGCAAGTATCGGATCATCGATTTTGTCCTCAACAGCATGATCAACTCGGGCATCAGGAACATCAAGCTCCTGGTGCAGACATTGTCGCAGCCGCTCATCGACCATGTCAGCACCATGTGGCCGTCGGCGCCGGTATACAACTATTTCGTCCAGTGCATACCCGCGCAGAAGCGCATGGGCGAACAATGGTACAAGAGCACGGCTGACGCCGTCTACCAGAACCTGAACATCTTCAGGGACAATCCGTGCTTCAAGAGGGTTGCGATCTTTTCCGGCGACCACATCTTCAAGGTTGACGCAAGCCAGATCGACAGCTTCCACAGGGCAAAGGGCGCCGATTTCACCATCTCCGCCATGGTGATCAAAAAGGAAGATGCAAGCCGTTTCGGCATCATCGAGGTGGACCAGCACGGCAGGGTGGTCGGGTTCGAGGAAAAACCGGAAAATCCCAAGGAGATGCCTGACAGGCCAGGGTTCTGCCTGACTTCAATGGGGAATTACATCGCCAATATCCCTTCGCTGATCGACATGGTCAGCGAGGATGCCGGCGTGGAGAAATCGTCCCACGATTTCGGCAAGGATCTCATACCGTTCATGCTGAAAAAGGGACTCAGGGTGTATGCCTATGATTTCTCAGAAAACTATGTTCCCGGCGAGGACCACATCTACTGGCGCGATGTGGGGACCATCAAGTCATACTGGGAAGCCAACATGGACCTGGTGAGCATCAAGCCGGAACTGAACCTGTACAACCACTTGTGGCCGGTCAAAACGGCCCCCGATTTCGCTGCGCCGGCAAAACTGGTGATGAGGCAGTCCCTCATAGACAATTCGATAATCAGTGGCGGCTGCATAATCACCCAGGCCGCGTTGAGCA
Source organism: Geobacter sp. (assembly GCA_003314535.1). GTDB lineage: Bacteria > Desulfobacterota > Desulfuromonadia > Geobacterales > Geobacteraceae > RPRC01. Next base: position 58,637 of record POSG01000011.1, on the reverse strand, counting down.
ACTCGGTCCTCAGCCAGAGGGTTCGCATCGAAAAAAACGCAGTGGTCAGCGAGTGCGTCATCTTCTCCGGTGTTACCGTCAGCGAGGGGGCCCAGTTGAGGAAGGCAATAATCGACAAGAATGTTCTCGTCCCGCCCAACACCCGCATCGGCTTTTCCCGGGAGGAGGACGAAGCGCGCGGATTCAGGGTTTCAGACGGGATTACCGTCGTACCCAAGAGCTACGAATTTACCACCTGACAAACGCACGGGGGGATGGTTCCGCATGGAACCACCCCCCCGTGTCATTGCCCGTTTTCCCGTATGTTCAGGGCAATCCGGAAACCTGCCCTTTCACTTCCGATTACCAGACTTCAACATATGCCATGTCGCTGTAGATTCCCTCGAGCTTGACCTTGTGGCCCTGCTCCATGCGGGAGAGCGACTCGAACATTTCCTTCTGTTCCTTGTCGGAGCTGGCCTTGGCCAGTTCGGCGTACATCGCCATGGCCTCTTCCTCGTTCTTCATGGCCAGCGCCATGGCGTCGGCCGGTTTCATGGAAATGCTGAGCGCCGGCTTGTCAACGGTTTCGGCAATCTTGTAATCCGCGTTTTCGTCGAATTTCATGGGCTTCGCCTGGGCGAGCAGTCCCTGCAGGTAATCCTGGTGGTTCTTTTCCTCTGCTGCCAGGCCAGAGAAAATGGACTTCAGGTTGGCGTTTTCCAGCTTCTCGCCCGCCGCCTTGTAGAAATTGTAAGCTTCGATTTCATTTCCGACTGCCATTGATATCACTTTTTTGTAATCTTCCGCGTTCATTGCATCTCCTCTCTAACATAAATTGTAATACATACCGGTTTAGACAGTACCAAGACCATTCGAACATGTCAAGAAGCTGGAAGTGTCAATCCTGCTCCGGTGCCCTAATCCTTTCCCACCAAGTTTTCACCTTCGGATACCATCAGCTCGCTGATGAGCCTGGTGAAGCGGAGGGGATCCCTGACCGAAGTTCCCTCGGTCAGGAGGGCCTGGTCGAAGAGGAGTTCGCAGTAGTCGTCCAGCTTCTTGTTCCCCTTGTCCCTGTCGAACAGTTTCTGCATGATGCGGGTGATGGGATGGTCCGGGTTCAGCTCAAGAATCCGTTTGGATTCCGGCACGTCCTGGTTCATTGCCTTGAGTATCCGCTCCATGTTGGCGTTCATGCCGTATTCGTCGGCCACCAGGCAGCAGGCGCTGTCGGTGAGGCGGCCGGAAAGGCGCACTTCCTTGACGCGGTCATCCAGCTTCTCCTTGATGAAGCCCAGGAGATCGCCGTACTGCTTTTCCGCTTCCTTCTTCTTTTCCTCGTGCTGTTTCTTTTCCTCTTCGGTTTCGATTTCCAGTTCGCCCTGGAGCACCGACTTGAGCTTCTTGCCGTCGTATTCAGCCAGGCTCTGGACCAGCCATTCGTCAATGGGGTCGGTAAGGAACAGGACCTCGTACTCTTTCTTGCGGCAGATCTCCAGGTGAGGAGAGTTCTCCACCACTGCCCGGTTGTTGCCGGTTATGTAATAGATCTCCTTCTGCCCTTCCGGCATCCGCTCCACGTATTCCTTAAGTGAGACGTATGCGCCCGGCTCGGTCCCGGTGCTCTCGAAAAGGACCAGCTCCTGCAGCTTTTCCCGGTTGGCTTGGTCGAAGTGGATGCCTTCCTTCAGCACCGGTCCGAACTCCTTGTAGAACTTCAGGTAGTCCCCGGTTTCCTTTTCCTTCATCTCGGAAAGCGTGCCGAGGATCTTGCCCACCAGGTTCTTCTGGATCCTGCGGATCTGGGCGTCTTCCTGGAGGATTTCACGGGAGACGTTCAACGGCAGGTCACTGGAATCCACCACGCCCTTTACGAAGCGGAGGTAGTCCGGCAGGAGGTGTTCGCACTTGTCGGTGATGAAGACCCGCTTCACATAAAGGTGGACGCTCTTGCGGTGCTCGGGCATGAAGAGGTCGAAGGGCCTGTGCTCGGGGATGTAGAGGAGCGCCTTGAACTCGCTGGTTCCCTCTGCGGAGTAGTGGATGGTGCGGAGCGGTTTGCCGTAATCATGGGAAATGTGATTGTAGAACTCGTGGTACTCCTCTTCGGTGATCTCGCTCTTCGACCGCGCCCAGATGGCCTTCATGGAGTTGAGGGTCTCTTCCTCGGTCTTCTTGATCTTCTCTGCTCCTTCGATGGGCTTCCCGTCGACGCCGCGGGGGTATTCCTCCCTGGTGACGTCCATGGTCACGGGGTACTGGACGTAATCGGAATATTTCTTTACGATGGAGCGGATGCGCCATTCGTCGAGGAAGTCTTTCATTTCGTCCTTGAGGTGCAGGATGACATCGGTGCCCCTGGTTTCCTTCTCACATTCCTCGATGTTGTATGTGCCGTCGCCCACGGATTCCCATCGCGTGGCAAGGGCCTTGTCGCCGGCCCGGCGGGTGACCAGGGTGACCTTGTCGGCGGCCATGAACGATGCGTAGAAACCGACGCCGAACTGGCCGATCAGTTCCGGGTGGTCCTTCACGCTTTGCTCTTTCAGCCCCTGGAGAAAGGCCTTGGTGCCGGACTGGGCGATGGTGCCGATGTTGTTTTCCACCTCTTCCATGGTCATGCCGATGCCGTTGTCACGGATGGTCAGGGTGCCTGCCTCCTTGTCCGGGATCAGCTTGATCTTCCAGTCAGGATCGTTTTCAAGGATCGACTTGTCCATGTGCGCCTCGAAGCGTGCCTTGTCGACTGCGTCCGAGGCGTTGGAGATCAGCTCGCGCAGGAATATCTCCTTATTGGAATAGAGGGAGTGGATCACCAGGTCCAGGAGCTGCTGGACCTCGGTCCGGAAATGCTTGGTGGTCTTTGTCATTTGTGCTGGTTCTCCTCGTTCGATTATTCGATTTGCGCAGATGATTTTTCGTCGTGTCTAAAATAATCATTCGGCTGCCCATTTGCAAGGGGCGCTGATGATTTTCTTTTTGCCCCGGTCCGGCTTTTCTTTGCAGATCCGGAAGGTGGCCTGTCATGGAAGCCATCGAGTTGACACCGGATTACCGCTATGATAGGGTGAGAATTTAAATAGTTTCCATCCGGAAACGGTCTTTTTGATTCGGCCGTTGGCCTCACCCTTGCGGGCAGCCCTTGCTGTCCAATCCGATGAGGCTGGATTGTCCGCCCTGGCGGTGTCAACCAGCGGGCTTGCTTGTGCGACATACCTGAGTATGCCTCCGCGCAACCCCTTGGTTTTGTCAGCCTTCGCTGTCAACTTTTGCGGGCAAAAGTTTCTGGCCAGAACGAAAAAATCCTCGTTTCCGAATTGGAAACTGCATTCGTGTCGATCCGGAGTTTCCGGATGGGCACTAAATAATTGCCCGATCGCACAGATGGGGATGCCCCTACCCAGCGCCTTTCAACACTCCGGAGATGTTATGTATCAACCCGATTTTCCGACTTTTCGCCGGCTTGCCGGAAGTGGAAACCTGATTCCTGTCTACCGGGAAATCATGGCGGACATGGACACGCCGGTCAGTGCCTTCAAGAAGATCGACGACGGCAGGTACTCCTTTCTGCTGGAGAGCATCGAGGGTGGGGAAAAATGGGCGAGATACAGCTTCCTCGGTTCCAACCCGGAGGTCATCATCCGCTCCAGGGGCAACAGGGTGGAAGTGCTTTCGGCGGACGGAGTGCCCCGGTCCCGCGAGGTTGAGGATCCCCTCGCTTTCGTCAAGGATTACCTCGCCCGATACGTGCCCGTGGAAGTGGAAGGCCTGCCGCGTTTTTTCGGCGGAGCGGTAGGTTACGTCGGCTACGACATGGTGCGTTATTTCGAGCGGATTTCCCTGGCAAAGCCGGTAGAGCTGGATGCCTTCGACACCTATCTGGTCATAACGGATACCATACTGGTGTTCGACACCATCAGGCAGAAGATAAAGGTCGTCTCCAATGCCCACCTGGATGAGGGAAAAACTCCCGAGGAGGCTTACGAAGAAGCGAAGTCCAAGATCGACGCCATAATAGAAAAGCTGCGGGCGCCCCTTTCCCTGCCCGCGCCCGTCCGCACGGATAGCAAGGCCGACTTCGTTTCCAATGTCCTTCGGCAGGACTTCGAGGCCGCGGTCAGGTCCGCCAAGGAGTACGTGAAATCCGGCGACGTCATACAGATTGTCCTGTCGCAGCGCTTTTCGGCTGATCTCACCGTCGACCCCTTCGATATCTACCGGTCTCTCCGCACGTTGAACCCGTCTCCCTACATGTTTTTCCTGCGGCTGGACGATACGCTGGTGGTGGGGGCTTCGCCCGAGGTCATGGTCCGCAAGGAGGGGGAGCAGGTGGAGCTCCGTCCCATCGCCGGCACCAGGCCTCGCGGCAGGTCGCGTGAAGACGACGAACGGCTGGAGACTGATTTGCTGGCAGATCCCAAGGAGCGGGCTGAGCACGTCATGCTCGTGGATCTGGGGCGAAACGACCTGGGCAGGGTCTGCGATATCGGCACCGTCCGCGTCACCGAGCTGATGGTGGTTGAGCGCTATTCGCACGTCATGCACATCGTCTCGAATGTCCAGGGAAAACTTCAGGCGGGCAAGGATGCGTTTGACGTTCTCCGGGCCACTTTCCCCGCCGGGACGCTGTCCGGAGCGCCAAAGGTGCGGGCCATGGAGATCATCGAGGAGCTGGAGCCGATGCGCAGGGAGATCTACGGCGGCGCCGTGGGATATTTCTCGTTCTCCGGCAACATGGACATGGCCATTGCCATCCGCACCCTGGTGGTAAAGGACGGCAGGGTCTTCCTCCAGGCCGGAGCCGGTATCGTCGCCGATTCGGATCCGGCGGCCGAATACCAGGAGACCGTCAACAAGGCCAGGGCCGTGGTCAAGGCGATCGAGATGGCGGAACAGGGCTTGGATTAAACAGGGTAATGGGGCGCACATGCTGTTGATGATCGATAACTATGACTCTTTCACGTACAACCTGGTCCAGTATTTCGGCCAGCTCGGAGAACAGGTGGTGGTCCACCGCAACGACCGGATCACCCTGGAGGAAATAGAGCGGCTTTCACCGGAACGGATCGTGATCTCGCCGGGTCCGTGCACCCCTGCAGAAGCGGGGATTTCGGTGGCTGCCATACTGCATTTCGCGGGGAGGGTACCACTGCTGGGCGTCTGCTTGGGGCACCAGGCGATCGGCGCCGCTTTCGGCGGGCGCGTGATCCGCAGCGAATACCTGATGCACGGCAAGACCTCGCCCATACACCACGACGGCAAAGGCCTGTTTCGCGGCCTCCCCGACCCCTTCGAGGCGACCCGCTATCATTCCCTGATCGTTGAGCGTGAAACACTTCCCGACTGTCTCGAAGTGACTGCCTGGATCGAGAGCGGCGAGATCATGGGGCTGGCCCACAGGGAGCTGCCCATCTGGGGAGTGCAGTTCCATCCCGAGTCCATCCTGACCGAGCGGGGCATGGATATCCTGAAAAATTTTCTGGAGATGAGTCGGGGGAAGTAACGTGTTAAGTTTTAAGTGTTATGTGTTAAGCAAAACCTAAAACTTAAAACGTAAAACCTGAAACGTTTTTCGGTGTTTTTATGATCAAGAAAGCGATCGCCAAGGTAGTGGAGCGTCAGGACCTCACTGAAGCCGAGATGATAGAGGTCATGGACCAGATCATGTCGGGCGAGGCGACCCCGGCCCAGACGGCGTCTTTCATCACCGCGCTGCGGATGAAGGGTGAGACGGTCGACGAGATCACCGGGGCGGCACGGGTCATGCGCGACCGCGCGACACGCATAAGCGTGGGAAGAAATGTCCTGGACATCGACCGCGAGGACATCAACCTGGACCTGGAAACCGTCCTCGACACCTGCGGCACCGGCGGCAGCGGCACCAACACATTCAATGTATCCACCACGGTGGCGTTCGTGGTATCAGCCTGCGGGGTCATGGTGGCCAAGCACGGCAACCGTTCGGTTTCCTCCACCTGCGGCAGCGCCGATGTCCTGGAGGCACTGGGGGTCAATCTCGACATTACACCCATGATGGTGGAGCGTTGCATCACGGAAATAGGCATCGGCTTCCTGTTCGCCCCGGCCCTGCACGGAGCAATGAAGCATGCCATCGGCCCGAGGAAAGAGATCGGCATACGAACCATCTTCAACATCCTCGGCCCTCTGACCAATCCGGCCGGGGCGCAGTGCCAGGTTCTGGGGGTATACCGCGAGGACCTGGCCGAGAAGCTTGCCAAGGTGCTGGGAAATCTCGGGTGCAAGCGGGGGTTTGTCGTCCACGGCCTGGACGGCATGGACGAGATCACCCTGACAAACCGGACCAGGGTTGCGGAAGTGACACCTGAAGGGGTCGCCACCCGGCTGTTCAGACCCGAGGAACTGGGATTCGCGCGTTGCTCCATGGCCGATCTCAGGGGCGGGGATGCCGTTGCCAACGCCGCCATCGTGCGGGACATCCTGGCCGGGGTTCCCGGTCCGAAACGGGACATCGTGCTGCTCAATGCATCCTTCGGCCTCTTGGCCGCAGGCAAGGCCGAAACGCTGTCGGAAGGATTGCGCCAGGCGGCCGAGGCGATCGATTCAGGCCGGGCCAGGGCCCAGCTGGAACGGCTTATCGAATTGACCAACGAATGAACCATATTCGAAAAGGAAAAGACTGAGGCGGTCAATGAGCGGTACCCCGGATATATTGCGGAAAATTGTTGAGTACAAGAGGAACGAGCTGGCAGCTGCCAAGACGCGCCGTTCCCTTGCCGAACTGAATGCGCGATGCAGTGATGCGCCGCCGGTGCGCGGGTTCAGGAAATCCCTTGAGCGGGTGGATGAATGCGGACGGACCGCTTTGATCGCCGAAGTGAAGAAGGGCTCTCCCAGCAAGGGGGTCATCCGCGCCGACTTCGATCCGGTTGCCATTGCCGGGATCTATGAGAAAAACGGGGCTGCGTGCCTCTCGGTCCTTACCGACGAGCATTTCTTCCTCGGCCACCTGGACTACCTGTCAGCTATCCGCTCTGCTGTGAACCTTCCCCTGTTGCGGAAGGATTTCATCTTCGACGAGTACCAGATATGGGAGGCGCGTGCCGCCGGGGCGGATGCCATACTCCTGATCGCGGCCATGCTCGACCTCCCCAGCCTGCGAGAATTCATCTCCATTGCCCGCGAACTGACCCTCGATGTCCTGCTGGAAGTCCACGACGAGGCGGAACTGGAAACCGCCCTGGAGACCGATTGCCTGCTGGTCGGGATCAACAACCGCAACCTGCGCACGTTCGAGGTCGACCTAGCGACGACCGAGAGGCTGTGCGCCCTCATGCCGCCGGGGCGTTTCCCTGTTGCGGAGAGCGGTGTCCACACACGGGATGACATTCTCAGGCTTAGAGCGGCCGGTGCGCGTGCCTTCCTGATCGGAGAGTCTCTCATGCGGGAGGCCGATATCGGCGCGAAAGTGCTGGAAATCCTTGGTGAGAACAGAAACAGAACTCAATTGTCGACCATATAGCCCATTTGCACCCATTCATTTGCCAGGAGGCTCAATGACCACCAAGATTCTGCTTCCCGAAGACCGGATACCGAAACAGTGGTACAATATCATCCCGGACATGCCGGGTCCCCTTGCGCCGGTCATCAACCCCCGAACTCTGCAGCCAGTCACCCCGGATGACCTGCTTCCCATATTCCCCCTGTCGCTGATAGAGCAGGAGGTTTCGCAAGAACGCTGGATCGATATCCCCGATGAGATCCGCGAGATATACCAGTTGTGGAGACCGACCCCCCTTTACCGGGCGCGGAGGCTGGAAAAGGCCCTGGGCACTCCCGCACACATTTACTACAAGCACGAGGGCGTGTCTCCTGCAGGTTCCCACAAGCCCAATTCAGCCATACCCCAGGCCTGGTACAACAAGCAGGCCGGTATCCGACGGCTCGCCACAGAGACCGGCGCAGGGCAGTGGGGTAGCTCCCTCGCCCTTGCCTGCAGTTTCTTCGGCATGGAGTGCACGGTCTACATGGTAAAGGTTTCGTTCACCCAGAAGCCTTACCGCAAGAGCATGATGCAGCTTTGGGGCGCCGAAGTGATCGCGTCGCCCTCCGAGTTCACCAATGCGGGCCGCTCCATTCTCGCCCATGACCCGGACAACCTGGGCAGCCTGGGGATCGCCATCTCCGAGGCGGTGGAGGATGCGGCGACCCATGAGGACACCAACTATGCCCTGGGCAGCGTGCTGAACCACGTTTGCCTCCACCAGACCGTCATAGGCCAGGAGGCCAAGGCACAGATGGAGATTGCGGGCGATTATCCTGACGTGGTCATCGCCTGCTGCGGCGGCGGCTCCAATTTCGCCGGCCTGTCGTTTCCCTTCATCGCGGACCGCGCTTCGGGGAAAAAGGTCCGTTGCCTTGCTGTGGAGCCCGCTTCCTGCCCCACTCTGACCAAGGGCGTCTATGCTTTCGACTACGGTGACACCGCGAAAATGGCTCCCATAGCCATGATGTATACCCTGGGCCATGATTTCATGCCGCCGGGCATCCATGCGGGCGGGCTGCGCTATCACGGCGAGTCTCCGTTGGTCTCGCAGTTGTGCCATGCCGGCGAGATCGAGGCAAAGGCCTACAGCCAGAATGCCTGTTTTGAGGCTGCCGTCCTCTTTGCCCGCAGCGAGGGTATCGTGCCCGCGCCCGAATCATCCCATGCCATACGCGCTGCCATTGACGAGGCCGTGATGGCAAAGGAAGAGGGGAGGGAAAAGACCATCCTGTTCGGCCTTTCCGGCCACGGGCAGGTGGACATGGCTGCCTATGACGCCTATCTTTCCGGGGCGCTGGAAGACTACGAGTATCCCGAGGAAAAGATCCGGGAGGCGCTGGATCGTCTGCCGAAAGTGTCCTTGTAACGCTGAAATCCCCCTCGATCCCCCTTTCTCAAAGGCGGATCGACTGACCGCTCATCTTTCATTCCCCCCTTTATGAAAGGGGGGCAGGGGGGGGATTTGAAAAAAGAGAAAAGGTGACGGTAATGGTCAAAGTCAAGATCTGCGGGATTACCAATGAGGATGATGCCCTGCAGGCGGTGGACGCGGGAGCCGATGCCCTGGGTTTCGTATTCTACAACCTGTCGCCCCGCTGCATCACCTTCGAGGCAGCGGAGAGGATTATTCGCAAACTTCCGCCGTTCGTTTCGGCTGTCGGGGTCTTCGTCAACAATCCCGCCACGTTCATTGCAAGTGCCGTGGAGCGCAGCGGCATAGGTATCGTACAGCTTCACGGCGACGAGTCGCCTGCATTCTGCGCCGGCCTCCGGCACAAGGTTGTGAAGGCTTTTCGTGTCCGCGACATCACCAGCCTGGAGGCAATCCGGGCTTTCCCGGTTTCAGGTTATCTTCTCGATGCCTACGTGCCCGGGACTTACGGCGGAACCGGCCTGACCTTCAACTGGGAGACCGCCAGGATGGCCAAGCAGTATGGTCCGATAATTCTGGCAGGCGGGCTGAAACCTTCAAACGTTCTCAGGGCCGTGGAGACTGTGGAGCCTTACGGGATAGACGTTTCCAGCGGCGTGGAGTCGGCGCCCGGGAAGAAGGACCACGCAAAGGTCGCGGAATTGATAAGGTGCGCGAAGGGTTTTTAAATTTTGTCGTGAAACATCGGAGGTTACATGAAATTACCCGACAAGTCCGGCCACTTCGGCGACTTCGGCGGCAGGTTCGTTCCCGAGACTCTCATGCCGATTCTGCTGGAGCTGGAAAAGGCATACTGCGGCATCAGGAACGACCGCGACTTCAAGGACGAGTTCAACTATTATCTCAAGGAGTACGTGGGAAGGCCCAATCCGCTCTATTTCGCCGAAAAGCTGACAAAGAAGCTCGGCGGGGCGAAGATCTACCTGAAGCGTGAGGACCTGAACCATACCGGGGCGCACAAGATCAACAACACCATCGGACAGGGCCTGCTGGCGAAACGGATGGGTAAGAAGCGGGTCATAGCCGAAACCGGCGCCGGCCAGCACGGCGTGGCGACGGCGACTATAGCGGCACTGTTCGGCATGGAATGCGAGGTCTTCATGGGGGAGGAGGATATCCGCCGCCAGTCCCTCAACGTGTTCCGCATGAAGCTTTTGGGCGCCAAGGTGACCCCGGTCTCTTCCGGGACCGCCACACTCAAGGACGCCATGAACGAGGCGATCCGCAACTGGGTCACTTACGTCAGGGACACCTTCTACGTCATCGGCACCACCGCCGGACCCCATCCCTATCCCATGATGGTGCGCGACTTCCAGTCGGTCATCGGGCGGGAAGCCAAGCTGCAGCACGACCGGGCGGAAGGAAGGCTTCCGGATTACCTGGTGGCAGCGGTGGGAGGCGGCAGCAATTCGCTGGGTCTTTTCCACCCTTTCATCGATGAGCCGGAGGTACGCCTGATCGGCGTCGAGGCGGCCGGTTTCGGGATTTCCACCGGCAAGCATGCCGCTCCACTCTGCGCGGGGCGCGTCGGGGTGCTCCACGGCAACAAGACCTACCTGCTCCAGGACGACGACGGCCAGATAGCTTATGCCCATTCAATTTCCGCAGGCCTGGATTACCCGGGAGTCGGCCCCGAACACGCCTGGCTCAAGGACACCGGGCGCGCGGAGTATGTTTCCATTACCGACGACGAAGCCATGGAAGGGTTCCGGGTCCTGACGCAGGAGGAGGGCATCCTCCCTGCCCTGGAATCTTCCCACGCCATTGCCCATGTGCTGAAGCTGGCGCCGACCCTGCCGTCCGACAAGACCATAGTGGTCTGCCTGTCGGGACGTGGGGACAAGGACATCCATACAGTGGCGGATTACATGGGGGTCAAATTGTAACATCAGGGCGGAGCAGGCAAGGCATCTGCTTCGCCCCTGCGTTTTTCCCCGTCCCGCGTCAATCCTTTTCCAGGCTCTTCACATCAATGAAGGGAACCGCCCCGGCCGTCACCTTCGGCATATGTCCGTCCCATTTTTCAATTGCCTTCAATGACGCTTCGATCTGGCGCAGCTTGACCAGCGCCGATGTTACGTTTTCTTTCTGCAGCCTCAGTGCTTCGGCTTCGGCCTTGGCCTGGGTGACCTTCTGTTCGGCTTCGATCTTTATCCTTTCCAGATCCCGCTGGGCCTTGAAGGCCAGCTGTTCCGCAGTCTGCTTCTGCTCGATGGCCTGGGAGAACTGGTCGGAGAACTTGAAGTTGACGATGGAGAAATCGTCCACGATGATGTTGTAGGCCATGAGCCGCTGCTTCAGCATTTCGCGGATTTCCGAGCGGACCTTTTCCCGCTGGGTGATGACTTCCACGGCAGTGTACTTGGCTGTTACCGCCTTCACCACTTCCTGCACCGCCGGGTCGATGATCCGTTCCTTGAAATTGGCGCCCAGCTTCTGGAAAATCACGTTCACTTTCTCCGGCAGTATGTGGAAGTTCAGCGCGATGGTTGAGAAAGTCTCCTGCAGGTCCTTGGATGCCGCCTCGGCGTCGGTCTGGGATTTCTGCACCTTCACGTCCATCTTGACGATCTTCTGCATTATGGGCACCCGGAGGTGCAGCCCCTCTCCGAGTACATTCGGGGAAACCGCCCCGAAGTTGAGCACTACTCCCCGCTCGCCTGCGCCGATGATGACGAACGGGTTCAGGAACAGGAAGAAAATCAGCAGGGCAAAAAGGATTCCGAGTGTTCTGGGGACTATTCTCTTCAGCTTCGACTTAAACCCCTCTGCTTTTTCAAGTGTGACAGCGTCAAGCGCCATTGGTTTACTCCTTTCGGGATTTTTTGTCATCCATTCCGGCAGCAGCTGAAAAGGCATTATAGCCATTTTTGATTTTGCATGAACACAATAAAAAGGACTGTGGGGCTGCATCTTGTGTATACGTTAAATTTTGTGAGACATGGGTTGAAATTTATGGCGATCTGCTATCGTTAATTAGAGTGTTAGTACGGGGTTCATGCCGGGAGGCCGGTCATGTGCGGCATGAATATCCTGGTGATTTCGAGGGTTGAGGTGCGTGATGGTTGATCATAAAAGAATTGTTTATGCCAGAGATGGCGTTTCCACGCCTGGCCCGGTTGTTTACTGGATGAGCCGGGACCAGCGGGCTGATGATAACTGGGCGCTGCTGCATGCCCAGGAGTCGGCGCTGGAACGCAAGGTGCCACTCGGCGTCGTGTTTTGCCTGGTTCCGGAATACCTGGGTGCGACGATCCGCCATTACGGTTTCATGCTGCGGGGACTGGAAGGGGTGGCCGGGCGCCTGGCGGAGAAGGGCATCCGGTTTTCCCTTCTGGTGGGGGACCCGGAGATGGAGATCCCGCGTTTCGTCGGTGAGCAGGGTGTATCCCGCCTGGTTGCGGACTTCAATCCGCTGAGGCTCAAGGAGCGTTGGGACCGGAAAGTGGCAGAGGGAATCACGGTTCCGTTCGAGGTAGTCGATGCCCATAACATTGTTCCCTGCCCGATAGCCTCTTCGAAACGGGAATTCGGCGCCCATACATTCCGGCCGAAGATTCGCAAGGCGCTACCGGAATTCCTGACGGATTTCCCGCCGCTCTGCGAACATCCCTTCCCGTGGAAAGGAAAACCGGAGCGCATGGACTGGGAACAGCTTCGAAAGGAGCTGCGGGTTGATCGCTCGGTCGGGGAAATCTCCCGGATTGAACCGGGAGAACGGGCAGCGCGACGGACCTTGAGGGACTTCCTGGAAAACAGGCTTTCCTCCTGCTATGTGTCGAGAAATGACCCGGTGATTAACTGCCAGTCGAACCTTTCCCCCTATTTTCATTTCGGACAGCTCGCACCCCAACGTGCAGCCCTGGCTTCGCAACGGTTCGACGGGAACTTCACTGCACTGGAATCATTCCTGGAGGAGTTGATCGTACGGCGGGAACTGTCGGACAATTTCTGCCGATACACTCCGGATTACGACAGGTCAAGCTGTTTTCCCGCATGGGCCAGGGAAACACTGGAAAGGCACCGGCATGATCAGCGCGCTTTTCTATACGGCCGGGAGCAATTCGAGAGCTCCGAAACCCATGATCCCTTGTGGAACGCGGCCCAGGAAGAGATGATGAAATACGGGAAAATGCATGGTTACCTGAGGATGTACTGGGCAAAGAAGATCCTGGAATGGAGCGCCTCGCCGGAGCAGGCGATGGAAACGGCCATCTACCTTAACGACCGTTACGAGCTTGACGGTCGCGACCCCAACGGCTACGCCGGTATCGCCTGGAGCATGGGCGGTGTCCATGACAGGCCTTGGCCGGAACGCCCGGTCTATGGCAAGATACGTTCAATGACCTACCAGGGATGCAAGAAGAAATTCGATGTGGAAGGCTACATACGAAGGGTGGGGCAAGGGGAGGGCGGAATGTCCTTGCAGGCGTGATACACAGGGGTCACCCCGGCTGGCCTTCTCCGTGCCTGTCGGGCGGGGCCGGAATGCCCAGGATGTTTTCCAGCGTAGCGAACAGTTCCCTCAGCACGATCGGCTTGATGATGTTGCGGGTTACTTTCAGCTTTTTCGTTTCCTCGACGAAATCAGCATCCTCGTTCGCGGTGATGAAAATAATGGGTATGTCGGGGTTCAATTCCCTGATGGCTCTCGACATGTGAATCCCGTCCATGAGCGGCATGCGCGTGTCGGTTATGATGACATCCGGATGGTGCGTTTTGTAAAGTTCGAGACCTTCTCTGCCGTCACCTGCCTGGTAGATAGTGGTATACCTGGCCTGCAGCATCTTGTGGACGGTCATTCGGGTTATTGCTTCGTCTTCCACGTAGAGAATCGATGCCTTGTGTTTCTCTCGCCTTCTGTCGCTTCTCAAGACTGACCCCTTCAGGTGTCCCGTGCTTCGCGCGCTCCTTCCCCGGTCATGACTCATGGATGTTTGCCATGCTGTGGAGAGGGGACCTTGTCATGTTTTGCTGTCTGATGGATCGTTATAGAAAAACATGAATCACTTAATGATGTCAAGACATCAGCGCGGTTTTTCTTTTATTTGTTGTGATGATTCGGGTCAGAGGGTTTTCCGGAAGCGGTTTACGGCAAATGAAAGGATCACGGCACCGAGCAGGAACAGGGCGAGGAACTGCTGCCAGAGGATGGTGATTCCCACACCCTTGAGGAATATCCCGCGGATGATGACAAGGTAATATCTGAGGGGGTTGATCAAGGTGAGCCACTGTACGGTCCGGGGCATGTTCTCGATGGGAAATGCGAATCCGGAGAGGAGCATGGCCGGGAAGATGAAGAAGAAGGCGCTCATCATGGCCTGCTGCTGGGTCCTGCTGACCGTGGATATGAGAAGGCCGAAGCCGAGGCTGCTCATGAGGAATAGGGCAGTCGCCCCGAACAGGATGGCGAGGCTTCCACGGATTGGAACGCCGAACCAGAAAACGGCCACCAGGGTGATGAGAGCCACGTCGATAAAGCCGATCATGATGAACGGGATGGTCTTGCCGAGGATGAATTCGCCCCTGCGGATGGGAGTGACGATGATCTGCTCCATGGTGCCGATCTCTTTCTCCCGCACCACTGCCATGCTGGAAAGGAGTATGGTGATGATCAAAACTATGTTGGCGATGACTGCCGGGACATAGTAGTTCCGGCTTTCCAGGTTTTCGTTGAACCATGCGCGGCTCTCCATCCCCACCCCCCCCGACCGGTAAGCGGGGCCGAAGACCCGGCCCGCCCTTTCAACCATCACCAGTTCGCTGAAGCGGCCCGCAATTCTCGCAGCGTAGTTCAGGGCGATGCCCGCAGTGTTGGAGTCGGTTCCGTCAAGGATCATCTGCACCGGCGCCAGCCTTCCGGAGCGGAGGGCTTCGCCGAATCCCCTGTTCATGCGCAGGACGACTTTTGTCTCGCCTTTGTCCATAAGTTCAACCAACCGCTGCTCCCTGAAGACATGTTCCACGATGCGAAAATAGCCCGAGCCTGAAAAGCGCGCAGTGAGATCCCGGCTTTCCGGGCTGTTGTCCAGGTCATAGACGGCCATCTTCACATCCCTGACATCCGTGTTCACTGCATAGCCGAAGACAACGGTCTGGAACACGGGCACCAGGAATATGATGAAGCGCATCCGGGGGTCGCGCAGCACCTGGATGAATTCCTTTATCAGCATGGCCTTCAGACGTTCGAGCATTTTTATAACCCAGAATCCAGAAGTCAGTAGTCAGGAGTCAGAATAAAGGCATTGAAAATCAGTAGTCGAAAACAGGAAGCCCATGGTTGGGAGTCATAATAACTACCGGCATCCAGAAGCGACAATCCGGACGTCGGAAGTAAAGCCATAAGCAAAAAGGGAAGGCTCCGTTTTTCTTCTGAATTCTGACTCCTGGCTTCTCGCCTTAGACGCTCCAAGCGTCAGCGGTTATTCCATCTTCTTTCTGAACTTCATGACGGACAAACCAAGCACCACTGCCGCGAACACGGCAAGCAGGGCCACTTCCCAGGCCATGACCCCCAGGCCGACTCCCTTGAGGTAAATGCCCCGCAGGATGGACACGAAATAGCGGGCAGTGACTATGTGCGTGATGATCCGTATCGGGCCGGGCATGGTGTCTATGGGGAAGATGAAGCCGGAGAGCAGAAAGGCCGGGAGCATAGTGGCGACCAGCGCCAGCTGGCTCGCCACGAGCTGGCTTTTGGTGACGATGCTGATCAGGATTCCCAAGGACAGCGCCCCGACGAGAAAGACGATGGACAGCCCGAACAAAAGCGGCAGACTGCCGCGCAGCGGGATGTCGAAGATGAATTCCCCCACCAGCACGGACAGTATCAGGTCGAGGATGCCGATGGTGAAATAGGGGACGAGTTTGCCCGCGATCAACTCCGCTCCGGTGAGAGGGGTTGAGATGAGCTGCTCCATGGTGCCGGTTTCCCATTCCCGGGCAATGGTCAGTGAGGTGAGCAGGGCGGCAATGATCATCATGATGACTGCAATGAGGCCGGGGAAAATGTAGTTTTTCGACACCATGTCGGTATTGAACCAGACGCGGGGCCGTACATCGAGCCGGGCAAGTCGGGGTTCCATACCCGAAACCCGGCGCGTCTGCTCCAGCACGATCTCCCCCGAGTAGCGGGATATCACGCTTTCGGCATAGCCCTGGGCGTAGGTGGCCGTATTGGGGTCGCTTCCGTCAAGGATCACCTGCACGGAGGTTTTCCGCCCCGCCTCGACGCTTCGGCCGAAATCAGCGGGTATGACAAGCGCGATGATCGCCTCCCTGGAGTCTATGGCATGTTCGATGGCCCGATAGTTGTCGGTGTAGCCATACAGTGAAAAATAACGGGAGCCTGCGAAACGGCTGGTCAGTTCGCGGCCGGCATGGGTTCCGCTCTGGTCCCAGGCGATAAGGGGGACCCTGTCCACGTCAAGCGTCAGGGCATAGCCGAAAAGGAACAGCATGAGCATGGGGATGGCGATGCCCATGCCCAGGCTGCGCGGGTCGCGGATGATATGGAGGAACTCTTTTTTCGAAATTGCCGTAATGCGGTTGAGTTTCATGGTCCTGGCTCTTTCAGCCCGCATATTCCCGCTGCCGCTCCCCTGCCCGGTCATGAGCTTCGATGAGAGAAACGAAGATGTCTTCCAGTGACGGCATGATCTTTTCCATGCTGTGCAGAGCGATGCCCATTCGGCCCAGCTTGTCCTCAATCACGGGCATGGTTGTTCCGGAGTCTTCCGTGACCACGTGCAGACCCGCACCGAACAGGGCCGCATGCCGTACTCCAGCGATTTCCTCGATGCCGTCAATTGCCTCATGGGGCCGCTCGCAGAGGACCTCGACCACCTCTTCCCCCATGAATCGGGTCTTCAGCTCATCCGGCGCACCGCTGGCAATCAGTTCGCCCCGATAGATGAGCCCCAGGCGGTCGCAGTATTCCGCTTCGTCCATGTAGTGCGTGGTGACGAACACTGTCGTTCCTTGTTCCGCCAGGTGGTAGATCAGTGCCCAGAAATTTCTCCTGCTCATGGGGTCTACGCCCGAAGTCGGTTCGTCGAGAAATATGACCGGCGGTTCGTGGAGAAGGGCGCAGCCCAGGGCCAGCCTTTGTTTCCAGCCTGCGGACAGGATGCCTGCGCGGGATGCGCGGTGCTCCCGGAGCCCTGCCATGTCAATGACCCATTCCTTGCGTTGGCGTTTCTTTTCCGGTGAAATCTTGTAGATGCCGCTGTAGAAGTCGATGTTTTCCTCCACGGTGAGGTCTTCGTAGAGGGAGAACTTCTGGCTCATGTACCCGATCACGGCTTTGATCTGCTCCGGTTGCCGGATTATGTCCAGTCCCGCGACAGTCCCCGTGCCCGCAGAAGGGGCCAGAATACCGCACAGCATGCGGATGGTGGTGGATTTGCCCGCGCCGTTCGGACCCAGGAAGCCGAAGATCTCGCCCCGTTTCACGTCGAGGCTGACCCGGTTCACGGCAGTGAAATCGCCGAAGCGGCGGGAAATGTCCCGGAGTGTTACTGCAACGTCCGCTGGTTCCATGTCTCGCATATTTTCCTTGCCGGGGAGGGTCATGCATGTTCCCCGGCGGCATTGCCCCCGATCACCGAAACGAACACGTCCTCCAGGCTCGGCTCGATGATCCGCCTGCCCAGGAGCGGGACCCCCTCCAATGAGCAGATGGCTTCCGCTTCGCGTAGTGCAGCATCCGGGTCGCTGGTCACCACGTGGATCTTGTCCCCGAACAGTCCCACATCCGTCTGTGGCATCCGTTCACGGAGCAGACGGGCGGTTCGCCGTGGCTCCCCGGTCCGGACTTCAATGATCGTGCCGTTCATCAATCCCTTCAGGGTGTCCGGAGTGTCGCATGCAAGGAGCTTTCCCCTGTGGATCAGCCCCACCCGGTTGCAGCGGTCCGCTTCGTCAAGGTACGCCGTGGAAACGAAGATCGTCACCCGCTCTTTCAACAATCGGTACAGGATGCGCCAGAAGTCGCGCCGGGAAACCGGATCCACTCCGTTGGTCGGCTCATCGAGGAAAAGCACCTTGGGAGTATGGATCAATGCGCAGGCGAGGCCCAGCTTCTGTTTCATTCCTCCGGACAGGTTGCCGGCCTTCCGTTTCCTGAACGGGATGAGGTTGCTGAATGCGAGCAGTTCTTCGACCTTTCCCCCTCGTCCCCTGCGCGGCAAGCCGAAGATGTCCGCGTAGAAGTGGATGTTCTCCTGCACCGTGAGATCCGGATAGAGGCCGAAACGCTGGCTCATGTAGCCGATTTCGCTCTTGACTGTCTCTGCGTCACGTACGGTGTGCAGTCCCATCACCCAGGCATCACCTGCGGTCGGATCCATTATGGCGGTCAAAAGGCGCATGGTGGTGGTTTTGCCCGCCCCGTCCGAACCGACAAGGCCGAACAGCTCCCCCTCGGCCACGGACAGGGTCAGGCCATCCACCGCTGTCAGGTCGCCGAAAATTTTCGTCAGGTTTTCCGTTTTGATGGCGAGCATACGTAAGAACCGGCATTCAGTATTCAGGAGTCAGAATTCAGAATAGAAAAACAGGTATGAATCAATTGCTTATCGATTTCTTCTGACTTCTGACTCCTGACTTCTGTATTCCTTGTTTCTATCTCCGCGTCCGCCGGCATGCCCGGTTTCAGCTCTCTCGACTGGTTCGGGACGACGATCTTTATCCGGTAGACCAGCTTTACCCGTTCCTTGGCCGTCTGCACGCTCTTCGGGGTGAATTCCGCCTCGGGCGAGATGAAGGAAACGATCCCCTGATATTTCCTGCCCGGCCAGGTATCGGTGGTGACGGTTGCCTTCTGGCCGACCTTTATGCGCCCGAGGTCGGTTTCGCTGATATAGGCGCGCATCCAGACCTCATCGAGCAGCCCGATGGTGACGACCGGCGTGCCGGCTGCCACCTGCTCTCCCGGTTCGATGTTTTTCGAAAGCACCATGCCGGCTGCGGATGATGGCAGAGTGGCGTAGCCCAGCCTGGTCTCGGCAAGGGCAAGGACCGCCTTGGCGCTTTCGAGGCGTGCGCGGGCCTGGTCGATGGTTTCCTTTCTCGGTCCGCTCCTGAGAAGGTTCAGGCGTTCCCTGGCTTCGCGGACGCTTGCCTGCGAAGCTTCAAAGGCAGCCCTGGAAGCGTCGAAATCCCGTGCAGATATCACTTCCCTCCGGTACAGCTGCTGCTGGCGGCCGAAATCCGTGCGGAGGCGGTCCTCCTCGGCCTTGATCCTGCGTAGGACGGCCTCGGCCTGGGCTATTTCCTCCTTGCGGTAGCCGGTTTCCAGTTCGACAAGAGCTGCCTTGGCCGCCCGGACATCGGCCCGGCGGCTTTCCGCTTCGTGGAGCAGGTCTTCGGGATCCAGCCGCGCGACCAGCTGCCCCTGCCTTACCAGGTCTCCTTCATCCACGAGGCGTTCTCTAACCCTTCCCGGAACCTTGAAGCTCAGCTCGACGGTCGTGACTTCAATATTGCCCGAGACGCGGATCTTCCTGCCGTCGTCCTTGCCGGAGCCACGGAAGATCAACCATGATGCGATCGTTATAACGCAGACAACGAGCAGTATCAGAACCAGCAACCTTTTATCCATGGAAATCTCCCGGCGATCGGTTTCGTCTGTTCCCGAACCTGAATTTACAGTGTATCATATATCAGTTCACAGGTTTTTTCATTGATATTGAAATCATCCTTGAGAAGCAGGGAGGGAAACATGGCATTCATTTCGAGGTATCTGGTTCTTGCGGCCTGCCTGGCAGCCATTTCAGGATGTTTCCAGGTGGAGACCACCGTGCGGGTAAATCCGGACGGCAGCGGCACGATAGAAGAGAGGATGCTCCTGAGCAGGAAGGTCATCAGCCAATTCGACGAGATGGCCAGGGCCTTTGCCGGCCCCGACGAGAAACCGAAACCTTTCACCCTGCATGAACAGGAGAAGCTGCGCAAGCGTGCGGCGGACATTGGCCCCGGCGTGTCTTTCGTCGAGAGCAGCGCGATAGAGGATGAAGCATACACCGGATATCGGGCGATCTATTCCTTTGCCGACATCAACAAGGTACGCCTGAGCAGCCAGGGAGGCGAAGCCATGGCGGGGAAGGAGGAGAAGCAGGCAGGGACCGTTGACGATGCTGTTGCGTTTCGCTTTGACTCTGGTCCGGAACCACGTCTGAACATCATAATGCCCCGGAGCGGGAAGCCGGCGCAGGCTTCGGAACCGAAGGGCAAGGACAGTGAAGAGCCTGCCCTGACGCCGGAGCAGAAGCAGGCTTTCGCCGAAATGATGAAGGGGCTGCATTTTTCCCTTGTCGTCGAGGTCAGGGGAACGGTGGTGAAGACCAATGCGACACATGTCGCCGGCAATCGGATTACCCTTTTCGACTTCGATCTGGACCGAATGGGCGGAAGCTTCGAAGATTTGGGCAAGCTCCAGGCCGGGGGAGGGTCGCAGCCGCCGACCTTTGCCGAAGCCAGGGATTTGCTGAAGAATTTGCCCGGCGTCAAGATCGAGCTGAATGACCGGGTGGAGGTGCGATTCAGGAAATAGCCGCGGAGCGAAAAGACAGCTTGGCAATCTCTAATTTATCGTGTACATTAGGCACAACTAACCGGTTTGGGGCCGCAAATGCTTGCCAAGGTGATCAGCAGTTCGCTCATAGGCATCGATGCAATCTGCGTCGATGTCGAGGTGGATATCTCGCAGGGACTTCCCCAGTTCGCAACGGTCGGGCTTCCGGACGGCGCGGTCAAGGAATCCAAGGACCGGGTGAAGTCTGCCCTGAAGAACGCGGGGTACGAGTTCCCGAGCCGCAGGATCACGGTGAACCTGGCGCCTGCCGATATCAGGAAGGAAGGCGCGGCTTTCGACCTGCCCATATCAGTCGGCATTCTGGCTGCAACCGGCGTCGTGAAAGGCCGCCTGCTGAAGGATTATCTCCTCCTGGGAGAGCTGAGCCTTGACGGCGGGGTGAAGCCGGTACACGGTTGCCTGTCGGTGGCCGTGGCGGCACGGAAGGCGGGGTTTGCCGGCATCGTCGTGCCGCGCGAAAACGCCTGCGAAGGCGCCGTTGTGGAAGGGATCGATGTCATCGGCGTATCCGAACTGGCGGAGGTCGTGGAATTCCTCAACGGAAACCGCGCCATCGAACCGTGCGCGCTGGACGTCAGGGCGCTTTTCCATGAAACAGCGGAACAGGGTGACGATTTTTCCGAGGTCAAGGGCCAGGAGCACGCGAAGCGGGCCATAGAAGTTGCCGCCGCAGGTGCTCACAACCTCCTGATGATAGGGCCTCCCGGTTCGGGCAAGACCATGCTGGCCCGCAGGATCCCGGGAATACTGCCGCGCATGTCCTTCGACGAGGCTATCGAGACCACCAAGGTCTACAGCGTCATGGGCATCCTCGAGCGTGACCGGGCCCTGATCACCCAGCGGCCTTTCCGTGCGCCCCACCATACAATCTCCGACATAGGGCTGATCGGCGGCGGCAACACTCCGCGGCCCGGAGAAGTTTCCCTGTCCCATAACGGACTGCTTTTCCTGGACGAACTCCCCGAGTTCAAGAAGCACGTGCTGGAGGTTCTGCGCCAGCCGCTGGAGGACGGCAGGGTCACCATATCGCGGGCGCTCATGTCCATCACCTACCCGTCGCGCATCATGCTCGTCACGGCCATGAACCCCTGCAAGTGCGGCGGCGGTGGAGAGAATTCCAATAGTTGTACCTGCACACCCCGTGAAATCCATCAATACCGGTCACGGATCTCCGGGCCTCTTCTCGACCGGATCGACATCCACATCGAGGTTCCGGCGGTCAAATACCGTGACCTGGCCGACCGGGCGGAAGGGGAATCTTCCGCGACTATCGCAGAAAGGGTGGAAAGAGCCAGGGAGATCCAGCTGGAGCGGTTCAGGGGCACCAGGGTCCACTCCAATTCCCAGATGGCCTCCCGCCAGATCCGCAGGTTCTGCGAGCCGGACGCCGCCGGCCACCGCCTGCTGGAGCTCGTGACTGAGCGTCTCGGTTTTTCCGCCAGGGCCTATACCCGCATCCTCAAGGTGGCCCGCACCATTGCCGACCTCGAAGGGAGCGAGAACGTGCGCGAACAGCACCTGGCAGAGGCTATCCAGTACCGGAGCCTGGACCGGAAGACGTTCTGAAGGGCAAAGTCTACAAATTACGACAAAAAGTCGACAATACTTTCCAGGGACTTTTTCCGTGGAGCCACACTTTTCCCCTGCGCATAGCCTATGGGCACCACCGCCATGAATTCTCCCTCCTGGATCTCCAGCAGCCCGAGAACTTCTTCCCTGATCAGGCAGAGGATGCCCAACCAGACACTTCCCAACCCGAGCGAAGTCGCAGCCAGGAGCATGTTCTGCACCGCTGCCGCAGAGCTTTGAATTTCCATGGTCCGAAACAATTCTGTCAGATTCGCAACACCGTCAAAAGATTTTGTGCCGTGTTTTACCAATTCGCCGGTGTTCACCACTGCAATGACAACAGGAGCGCTGAAAATGCTTCTCGCAGCCATGCGCAGCAACGTGGAAGAAGGCTTTTTGAATTGACCGGCTCTTTCGCTCACCAGGCTGGCAAGCGCCTGTTTCCTGGGGCCGCGGATGACAATGAATCTCCAGGACTGTTTATTGTGTGCCGAGGGAGCCTGGTTTGCAGATTCAAGTATCCTGATGATGTCTTCCTCGGGGATGTCCTTGGAAGCAAATATTCTGGTGCTTCGGCGAGCTTTTATGGTTCGTCTTGTTTCGTTTGTATTCAACGTGCGATTTCTCCTGTTTTTGGATATTAGAGATTGGTATTCTCCCGGCACTTGAGGAGAATTATACTTCTTAACTATAATGTTTGCAGTATATACAAAATTTGATTTGCAAAAAGGATATTGTTTCCGGAATGCGGCTTTTTGACATTTTGGGACCTCGCTGCTGTTAAAATGTCCACATGAAAATATTGAATAGGCAACTTAAATGGGCAGCCACATTTGACATGCTGGATATCAAACAATAAGATATAACAATGCTTGGGTTTTGAGTGAAAAAAGACAGACGCATCGTGTGTCCTGAACAAGTTGAACAAAGTATTGTCTGTCGTCGTTTATTGCCCTGTGAAAGGAGGCAGCAATGTTACAATTCAGTATCGATCAGCAAAAATGCACCCGTTGCGGACAGTGCGTTCATGATTGTGTGGCAAGGATCATAGAGATGCGGGACGGCTCTCCAGCCATTGCCACGGAAAAAGAGAGTTCCTGCATCGAATGCCAACACTGCCTGGCAGTCTGCCCGACCGGGGCGGTGTCGATCCTGGGTAAAAGAGCAGAAGACAGCGTGCCCCTCGGCGGAAACCTTGCCGATCCTGAAAACGTCGAGACCCTCATCAAGGGCCGCCGGTCGGTTCGACAGTACAGGGACGAAAACGTGCCACCGGCGCTGTTGCAGAAAATTTTCGATGTGGTCGGTTATGCGCCGACAGGAGTCAATTTCCGCCAGGTCCTCTTTACGGTCGTGGATGACAAGGACACCATGGCACAGCTGCGCCGGACGACGATGGAAGGCCTGTCTAGGCTGATGCGAGAGGGGAGGCTGCCCCCGGGAAGAGACTATTTCAACGACTGCGTCAGGGCTTGGGAAGAAGAGGGAATCGATACGATTTACCGCGGCGCTCCGCATCTGGTCATAGCTTCGGCGCCGAAAGACTGCCCGACTCCAGATGCGGATTGCCTGATTGCGCTCGCATATTTCGAACTGTACGCCCAGAGCCTTGGAATCGGTACGGTCTGGAATGGCCTTGCGAAATGGACTTTTACCGAACTGCTCCCGGAATTGTGCGGCAGGCTCGGCATCCCCGATGACCATTGGCTGGGATATGTCATGGCTTTTGGCCTGCCCGATGTCCGTTATCTTCGTACCGTGCAACGGGGACCGGCCCGGGTTGCCCGGGTTTCCTGGCAATGAAACGACCCCCAAATGCCCTGGCAACGGGTATAAACGCGCATTTCCTTGGCAATATCGGCATTTCTATGGTCAGTTTTGGAAGAAAAGCATTCGATGCTGCAATTTCCCGGTATTGTTCGCAATTATTAATCCAATTAATTTAAAATTATGCCTCTTTTGCTCCTTTGACATTCTTGAACCGGAGATTTCCACTTTCAAGCTGTCTCTTGCGGGGGAAGTTTACGAAGCGACTTAAAATGTAAAAAATTTTCTTTACAGGCGAACGCCCATTTCATTATCGAGTCATTATTACATTGGTTCCTATATAGGCCGGTAAACCGTAACTGCGGAGAATAGTAACAGCGCTCTTTAGGCTGGCCTCATAGTTTTCTCTTGGCGGTTTTTCCATATTTTTCAATGGATACGACTTGCCGAGGGTTGAAAATTTGGATTTGCCAAGTTCATGAAACTGAAGGACCTGTACCTGTTGGAGTCGCGACTTGAAAGTATCGGCAATGAAACGACCCGTTTGATGGATGTTCTCTTCGCTGTCGTTATGATTTGGTATGAGAGGAATACGGATTACTGTCTGTTTATCTGATTTCCCCAACCGTCGAAGATTGTCCAAAACGGGTTGCAGGTCGCAGCCGGTATATTGAAGGTGTTTTATGGGGTCCATGTTCTTAATATCGGTCAGTACGAAATCAATATAGGGTAGCGCTTGCTCTACCACGGCCCAGTCTACACCCAGCGCAGTTTCCACACAGGTATGCACTCCGGCTTTCCTGAAAGCTTTCAGTAACTCAACAGTAAACTGCCATTGCACGAACGGCTCGCCGCCGCTTATGGTCACCCCACCACCAGTTTCATTAAAAAATGCAACATCTCTGCATGCTTCCCGGATCACTTGGTCTACGCTCATCTCCCTGCCCCATGCTGCCAGGGCATTGGCGGGGCACTCATCTGCACATTTGAGGCAGCAGGTGCATAGCTTACGGTCGATACTTTCGACAATCCCCCTTTCGCTGATGCGAAAGATATCTCTATTGCTGAAGGGGCAGGCATCCAAACAGTAGCCGCACTTGTCGACTCCGATACATCGTTGGGGATACACTCCCACTTCCGGGCATTGAAACCAGCTTTCAGGATTGCAGCACCAGAGACAGTTCATCGTGCAACCCTTCAGGAAAACCGTGGTCCTGGTGCCGGGCCCATCGTGAACCGTATATCGTTGAAAATTGTAGACAATACCGCGAAATGCCGGATCTGGTAGGCCATTGCCAGATTGAACAGTTACATCAGCTTCCATAGCCAGAATCTCCTGTATGATTTCGAATGTGTTGGCTCTTCACGAGACGATTCCGGTTTGCTTCCAGCTGCCCGGCACGCGCTTCACGGTAAAGGGATCCCGACGTCCTTCAGTGGTCGAAAGCGCTTCGTCCAGCTTCTGCAACTGCCACGTCCTGCTCGGAAGACCCGCCACTTACGCCGATTCCACCGACAATTTCACCCTGGTCAAGGACTGGCAAACCACCGGCAAATATGGTGATTCTGCCAAAATTGCAGGTGTGAACGCCATAGAAAGGTTGACCAGGTTGGGAATATTTAGCCAGCTCACTCGTCGCCATTGTAGTGGCGACCGCAGTATAGGCCTTGTTCAGAGAAAGAGTCTGGCTGATAAGCATGGCACCGTCCATACAGTGCTGTGCTACAAGATTCCCGCCACGATCCACAACGGCAATACACACAGGAACACCTATCTCTCCTGACTTGTCCTGAGCCGCGGAGATCATACGCAGAGCTGTTTTCAGACTCATTGCCATGATTTTTCTCCTGTTGATTATCAGCTTGAATATTTTGTTGATTTTTTGATCTTCATTCACGGTGCGCCGGGCCGAACACTCGGCCCGGCGCATTTCATTCCAAGATTAGAATTCAAGCTCCGTTCTTTCAAGGATGTCCCGCTGCACACTGGGATCCAATTCGGTAAAGAAGGCGCTGTATCCGGCCACGCGCACGATCAGCCCCTTGTATTTTTCCGGGTGTGCCATCGCATCCTCAAGCGTTGCGCGGCTGATGACGTTGATCTGGTTGTGCATGCCTTTCCGTTGGAAGTAAACCTTCATCATGCCGATGAAGTTTTCGTCGCCCACTTCCCCGGTCAGGGTTGAAGGGCTGAACTTCATGTTCAACAGGGTCCCGTTCGAAGCAATGCCGTGGTCAAGAGTGGATACCGACTTGATTACCGCAGTAGGCCCTGAAATGTCATGAGAGCCACGGCTGGTATGCACAGGTGATACACCATCGGCAATCGGCTCGCCGGCTTTGCGGCCGTCCGGAGTCGCCGCCGTGATTGCGCCAAAAGGCACATTTGCGGAAACCGGATACAGTCCGGCCTGGAATTCGCCACCGTGCGCGGTTGGACGGCGCTCCAGGTATTTGCAATACACCTTGGCGGCATAACGGGCCAGTTCATCGATTTCTTCGTCGTCGTTGCCGTAATGGGGTACCTTGGCGCTGTTAATCAGGGCGTAAACGGGCTCGTAGCCTTCCCAGTTCTTTTCCAGGGCATCAAGCAAATCTGCTCCGGATATTTTGTTGTCTTCGAAAACCAGTTTTTTGATAGCACTCATGCCGTCTGCAACGTTGGACACGCCGACCCCTTGCGGTCCGATATAATTGTAGCGGGCCCCGCCTGCAGTAACGTCTTTGCCTTTGTCGATGCAATCTTCGATCAGAAGAGAAAGGTAAGGCAACGGCTTGCAAGTCTGGTGAGCCATATCCATGGCGTTTTCCGCCATGACAAGCCGATCGACCCAGTATTTCATCTGTTTTTCGTACGCTTCCTTGACTTCATCGAATGATTTGAAGTCTGCCAGTGAGCCGGTCTGGAGGCCCAAGGTCGTGCCAGCTCCGACACAGCCGCCGTAGAGTGAGCAGGATTCACCGCATCCCGCGCATTTGCCGTTGTTGATGGCCAGTTCCAGTACCTTGTTCATATTGAAAAATGCCGCATCGTGCCATCCGTACTCACGGCCTTCGGAATTCGGTTCCACGCAACCCAGGGGGCCGTAATCACGCGCGTCCTCAATGGTGTGGCCCCGGTTGGTCATGGCGGGGATAATTACCTCATCATTGAAAAAAGATGGCATCCCGAGCCCGATTTTTGCCACTTTGGTAACCTTGACCCACCATTCCTTTGGCGAGTTGGCATGCCAACGGCTGGTCATCCACGGAGCATTCAAACGTACGTGAGCCATTGCATCAACACACATGAAGGATAATTCGTTTGTTGCATCCTCGCCTTCGGATGTCTGGCCGCCGACGGTAAGCGAAGCCCCGCCCAGTTCGACGCCGCCGAACGCCTTTGTGGAACCTTCGTCGCGAATCTTCGTCAACTCGGAGATTTTTATCCAGGCGCCTTCAATCAATTCCTGGATAAAAGCTTTGCTGACGCGGCCTTCTTCCATGTCCTTTTTGAAGAAGGGATACATGTGCTGATCAAAGCGACCCCAATGGATTGAATGACCATTGCCCTCGATGGTGACCGATGCATTCGCAATCCACCATAACTGCATGGCTTCCCAGAAAGTACGGGGTGGCTTTTCGGCAATCCAATCCAGGTTTTCCGCAATCTGCAGCAGTTCTTTTTTCCGATCGCTCTCGGCGCTGAAAGCCATTTTCTTGGCCAGGTCTGCATAGCGGCGGCAATAGGACATGATCCCATCCAGGCATATCAGCTGTGCCTCGTAAAATTCCTTCTTTTTAAGATCATCAGGGAGGCATACGTCCAATTCGCCGAGTTTTCGCTCCACCCAGTCCCTCAGGCCTTGCCATCCTTTTTCAAAAAGCAGCTGGAAGCGAATGCAGGTGTGTCCAACACCACCAAAGAAGTAGTTGCCGAGCAAATAAATTGCCTTTCCGTAAGTCCCCTCACCTTTCAACGCCGTTGCCGGCATGATGGCTTTTGCATAATCATGTACCGTATTGTCTTTCCAGTATTCCCGAAGATCCCGCAGTTGCTGCTTTGTTTCCTCGGTGATCATGAAACGGTCGCCGGGGCGCTTTTCAAATGGCTTGTTGTCCATTTCTTCAACGAGCCATTCATAGGAAAATTCCGGAAATATTGGTGCGCAGCGCGGCGGAGCGGCCATATTTCCAGCAATAAGTTCATATTTACCGATCTCTATTGGAATATTCTTGAGAACATGAGAGAAACATTCAGCGTTGCGGATAATGTGGGGTTTGTTGCTGTTTTCTTTCATTTTCTCGGTCCACAGTACGGCGCGGTCTGCGGAGACGGACAATGGTGTTTCGATAAACTGTTTACGCCAGGCATTGATCCGCGGAAATGGCGATGGGTTTTCTTCAAGCCCTGAGCTACCGGTCCCGTAGTCTTTGTCATACGGGTCATATCCTTCCAGCACCACCCTACCCAAATTTTTTAAATCCGCAGCTTGGCCCATTTTCTACCTCCTTGTTTTGTTTGCAGCGCCCATGAATTTGGATGCCGTTCTCATAATTGCCCTGGATTCCAAGGACATCATTTGACGCGGCATTCCGCCTGTTGCTGAAACTACGCTCATTTGCAGCAATCTTGATCACTTGCCCCTGCTGAAGGGCTTGCCGTTCAGGTCGCGTCCGAAAATCGTTTTCGAAGTAACAAAACAACTAATTACTTACTTTATAAAAAACATACAAACTAATTACTTGGTTGTCAAGAGATGTTTTTGCCCTGAACGGGGGGCAATTCTGCGCTGTAACCAACTTTTCCCAGGCCGATAGGGCCCCCGGATAATGATAACTGCTTGATTTTTTGCTATCTGGACGTATTCTGGACCTAGGAAGTTCATGCAGGATTTCCAGGTGAAACAGGGTTGCCCGAGGCTGAAGCCGCATAAAAATTTTCCACCGTTGCCGCTCATTTTGTACTACGATTTATCGGGGAAGAGATCAGCAGCTAAAGTGTGAGAGAAATAGCCTGATGTGCTCTTTTCGAGGAGAGCCATATGCAATACAGATTCGAGGACATTTACGATATCCCGCAGATTCGCGAAATGTCACAAATGTTTTCCGACCTCATGGGGATATCTTCGGCGATCATCGGTGTAGATGGAACCATCTGGGTAAAATGCAACTGGCAGGATATTTGCGAAAATTTTCACCGGAAGCATCCGGCAACGCGCATAAGATGCCAGGAGAGCGACACCTGTTTACCACCCAAATATCTCGAAAAAAGCGATACCGTCATATATCTCTGCCAGAACGGACTTATGGAAGTTGCCGCTCCCATCAAGATCCAGGGTGAACACGTTGCCAACCTCTATATGGGTCAGTTTCTGCTCAAGCCACCCGATATCGCGTTCTTCATGAAACAGGCCCGACAATTCGGTTTTGACGAAACCGAATACATCCAGGCCCTGTTGAAAGTCCCGGTCTTTAGCGAACACACTGTCAAGGCCGTTACCGATTATTTTTCAAAACTTGCAATTGTCCTCGGTGAAATGGGCCTCAGCCAGACCAGGTTGCTTCAGGCAAATGAGCACCTTAGAAATTCGGAGCAGCGCTATCGTCTCGTTGTCGATAATGTTGAGGGGGCGATCATGGTGGTGCAGAACGATCTCATCGTTTTCTCAAACAAGAAACTCATCGACGCTATCGGGGAAGATCAGAACATTTTAAAGTACATTCATCCGGAAGATAAAACCGCATTCAAAAGCTTTCTTGTCAGGACTTTCTATGGTACATCCAGGAATCCCCTGGAAAGCACACGCATACTGATCGACTCAACGAAAATCAAATGGGTACAGACCAACGCTGTCGCCATGGAATGGCAGGGAGAGCGGGCGCTGCTGCTGTACATGAGTGACATAACCTCGCGAAAGGAAGCAGAAGAGGCTGTGCGAAAAGCCCAGATGGAAATGGTCAATGCTCAGAAGATGGAGGCAATCGCCAATCTCGCTACAGGAGTAGCCCATGATTTCAATAATCTTGCCCAGATCATCGGCACCAACGTGGAGCTAATGCTGGCAGATGAAAGCAAAAGCAGCCCCTTTTATGCCAAGCTCCGTGAGATCGAGCTGGCTGTCATCAAAACCAGTGAGTTGACCCAGCGACTCCTGATGTTCCGTGATACCCAGGACAGCTGCCGGCAACACGTGGACATCAACCAGCTCATCCAGCAGGTTGTCCATTCTCTGAAATCACTGCTGCCGCAGACCATCGAGATTGATCTTGTTTTGAAGGCAGAGTGCAAAGTAAAAGATGGCGACCCGGTGCAGCTCTTCCAAATCTTCATGAATCTCGTGCTGAATGCCAGGGATGCCATGCCGGAAGGCGGAACGATCTCCATCGAAACCGAAAACTTCAACGTTACCGGCAGTGATCCAGGCCTGTATCCTAACCTTCATCCCGGCCAATATGTTCGCATTCGCGTGCTCGACGAAGGTCATGGCCTTTCAGACCAGGACCTGATACATCTTTTCGAGCCATTTTATACCAGCAAGCCACCAGGGCAGGGGACCGGCCTCGGATTGACGAACGTATACAATTTTGTCAAAAATCACTCGGGTTACATCACCTGCAGCAATGAATCCGGCAAAGGTGCATCTTTCATGCTCTTGTTTCCGGCGACCCGGATGGATAATCAACTTATCAGGTTTCCAATTGGTGGCTTCGAAACGCTCCTGCTCGTCGATGACGACCCCTACATACTTCATCGTGGCAAAGAATACCTGCACAGCTATGGATATAACGTTTTGGAGGCACTTTCCGGCGAAGAGGCTTACGAGATATATTGTCAACAGAGAGACGTCATAGAACTGGTGATCATGGACCTGATCATGCCTGGAATGGGGGGGGAAAGGTGTATCGAGGAACTGCTGAAAATCGACCCGCACGCCACAATTCTCGTTGCCAGCGCCTATTTGACGGATGAATTCATCCAGAATCAAGATATTAGGGCGAAAATAAAAGGTTTTATTGCGAAGCCCTATATAAAAGGACGCCTTTTGCATGCAATCCGCAACGCCATCGACCGCAATCCACTTGAGCCAGGAGAAGTTTGCCCGAGAAACCCCTAACCGGCTCTGCCAATAAAGTTTTGGCGCCTTGACTTTAACCAATTAAGTTGTTACTTTTATCATGCAAGGAAAGGGTTGTGCTCGCGAAGGAGTGTTGACAAAACGAACTGCCAGTCCCGGTAGCAAGAGGAAATCTATAAATTCTAACAAGTTACAGAAAAAGGCGCTGCCATGGAATATTCTATCGGTGAATTCATCAAGAAAAGACGAGAAGACCTGAAAATGACTCAGTCAGAGCTGGGAAAAGCGCTCGGATATCGCTACGGGAATTTTATAGGTTACCTTGAAAACGGCAGAGCCGTCTTTCCCTTAGAAAAATGGGAGGAATATGCAGAAGTCCTCCAAACTCCAAAACATGATTTTCTAAAAATCGTATTCCAGGAAAAGTTTCCTGCCATGACAGCTTATTTAGACTTCCATCCCGCTCGAAAAGATACGGAAATCTCCCCCGCCAGAAGCAGAGTGAAGAGTGGCAAGTGAAAAGCGTGATACTGTGAGCACAGTGACATACTAAGGCGGAACCCGACTATTCGACATATTCAATCCTTTTTCTAAGAAGACGTTCCTGCCGGTTTCGCCGGCCCCCACGCTGTGCTCAAAAAGGGTATGGCAACAACATTTTTACCCCGTTCGAGGGCGGCACGGGTACCTAAGCGGATGTGCCCGGAAGACTCCGGAAAGCCCGTGGGGGCTTGAGGCTTCAGGTCAACGTTTCTTGTTTGCATGCCGTGGAGTTATCACCAGGGTACAGGTCATGCCTGCGGCCAGATGTGAGTTTTCGGGAATCCGGTCGATACTCACTCTAACCGGCACCCTCTGGGCAAGACGAACCCAGTTGAATACCGGATTTACATCGGCGAGAAGTTCGCGTCCGGTGGGATTGTCGCTATCCGTAATCCCTCGCGAGAGGCTTTCCACGTGGCCCGACAGCGTGGTGTGCGACCCCAGCAACCGTATGTCCACAGGGTCGCCGGAATGAATGAGCGGAAGCTTGTTTTCCTCGAAGTAGCCGTAGACCCAGAAGGAATTCCTGTCGATTACCGCAAGCCTGGGTACTCCCGCCGAGACGTAATCACCGGCATATACTGAGAGATTGGTTATGTATCCGTCCACCGGCGATCGTACTTCAGTGCGTTCCAGGTTGAGTTTTGCCAGTTCCAATTCCGCTTTGGCTTCCAGGTACAGTGCTTGGGCCGTGTCGGCCAGGGCACGGGAGTTCTCACTGTTTTCATGGGAAACAACGTCGTCTCCCAACTCCGCGCGCCTTTCGGACTCCCGGCGCTTTATCTCTCTCTCGGCACCGCGAGCCGCCAGGTGAGCTTCCGCCTGGGCCAGCGCCAATCGATACCGTTCCTGGTCTATGGTGAAGAGAAGGTCGCCCTTGCGCACTGACTGGTTATCATGCACCGCCATGGAGACGACTCTTCCGGAAACATCAGGCGCCACTTTGACGACACTTGCGCGTATGCGCCCATCCCGGGTCCAGGGGGAATACAGGTAGCGGTTCCACAGCACGACGCTGATGAGCAGTGCCGAAGCGAATACGGCGATAGTGATGACTATTTTTACAAACGGTTTCAATTTCTGGTTTTCCATGGGATTACCTTCCGAGCTCATGCGTAGAGTGGGGATGATCACTTCAGGGCTAGCAGTCCCAGGATGCCGAAGATACAGACAAAGAAGCTGACCCTGAACAGCGGAGGATGCCAGACGTAACGATAGAGGCCCAACCTGCCGAAAATCTTGTCGAGCACGGCCTGGAGCGCGATGCTGATAAGAAAGGCCAGTAGCAGTGTGGGCACGAGAGCGTCAAGAAGGGTGAATTCACGAGGCATACACTTGTTCTCCTCCTTCTGTAGGTTCCGCCTGCTCCGCATCCGTGATCGGCATCGATTCGTCGTCGAGAAGGTTCAGGCGGATGAAGTGCAAGGACGTGAACACGGGATCAGGGTGCAGCATGCCGTTTTCCAGTTCCGCAGATTCACGAAACGAGCGCATTGTCTCCTCTACAATTGCAAGGGCGTAAGAGCGGTGTTCCGGCGTGGGGCGGCGGAACAGCCTGTCGATGGCACGGATGCAGGCGTCCACACGTTTCTTTTGAATCGTCCGGGGAAGAGTCCCGGTGTTGCCGCGAAGATGAATGACTGCTCGGCCGGTTTCCAGCACGGAAAACATCCAGTCCACGATATGCTGGTGGAGCGGGTCTTCAGCGTTTCCCGTTGCCGCTATTTTCTGCATGATGTCGCGGGTCCCGCTTTCGAAACGTTGCAGGAGACCCGGTAATGGCGAAAAGCATGCCAGATGCATCTGACGGCGCAGCAAGAGGGGGATGCGCCGCTTGAACCATGGGGAAGTGACCGGAACGAATATGGCGAACATGGTGGCCGCGGCTGCCTGCCCGAATATTTGCGACATCCCGAAGTTGATGAGTTTGACCGGATCATACCGCATCGTATTGCCCGGGTCGATCATGAAACAGAACATGCAGCAGAACCCCAGGCCGATCATCATGGTTTTCCGATTCAGGCCCAACAGCCATGCGCTGAGCAGCAGAAAAGGTCCAAGCACCGTGCATAGCAGCACAAATCCGTCCATAGCGGGGAGGATTAAGATCTTGCAGACAAAGGAAACCGGCAAAGCGATACACCCGCCGAGAAGACCCGCCTTGACGGCCCGGGCAGGATCCGGTGCGGGGGCAAAGAGCGAGCAGGCTATCGCCACCATCATGACCGCACTGGCGCCATAGGGCCAGGCCGTGATTATCCAGAACACCGCAACCAGAGCTACCACCAGCGTGGCACGAACGCCATTCAGGATCGCCATTGCGGGATCAGTCCTGGAAACGAACCGGATTTCGCTGCGCGATTCCTCTTCGGGTGGTTTCGCGTTCAGGGAAACACAGTTCCTGGTGT
Organism: Geobacter sp.; assembly: GCA_003314535.1. Classification (GTDB taxonomy): domain Bacteria; phylum Desulfobacterota; class Desulfuromonadia; order Geobacterales; family Geobacteraceae; genus RPRC01. The sequence continues at coordinate 24,757 of POSG01000011.1, read as the reverse complement.
AATCGTGCAGTTCCCCGGTAAAGCGCCGGACGAGTTCCACACCGGTTTCAAAATCCAGGAGACAGGGATCGTCCGTTTTGCCGGCCAGTAATGTTCGGGAGTCTTCGACGCGATGTTTTAGTTCCTTTCTGAATTCGGCAATTTTTCGAGCGTCCGGGAGCGCTCCTCTGTCGGAAAAAGAACTGTCGTGTTTCCGTAACAGAGCCGTGTCCAAGACCGTCATCAGGGCATCCAGGGCGGGGGCGGCCCTGGAGCCCGAGCTTCGCAGCCGGCGCACTAGTTGATAAAGCGAATGCGCAGTTGTGGACATGGCCATGAAATCCGCGTTGAGTCGGCGCAGGCGGGCGTCCCTCCCGCGAAATTCGCTGGCTTCCCAGAAGGCCGCGCCTCGAAGTGCTTCGAAAGTGAGTGCATTGGTGATGAAACGCAAGTGTACCCGCCTGATATCCCTTCCTCCGGCCTTTCCCGAAAAAAGCTCGTGTGCGAATCCTAGGAATTCTCCATAGCATCCACTGACAGCACCGGTTATCGATGATCCCAGGTGCGTCGGAAAAATGAGATCGCTGATGAGACCTGCGCACAATATCCCAACGACTACCTCGGTAAACCTGTTGACGGCATAGGTGAAGAAAGCCGCCGGTTGTGACACGATCGCCATTCCAATCATGGCCGCAGTGTACCCCGCCAGCACGAAAGCGTAGCATCTGAAGTTCCTGAGCAGGGTAGCTCCGGCTGTACACACCCCGATCCAGAGCGAGAGGCCGAGCAGAAACAGGACTCTTTCCTGGGGGAAGAGAGCGAACAGCGTCAGGCAGGCCAGTGCACCGGCCAGGGTTCCCAGTATCCGGTAGATGCTCTTCGTCAGCACCAGTCCGCTTTGCGGTTGCATGATGAGATAGACGGTCACGATTGCAGTGACAGGCTGGCCCAGTTCGAAGCGCATGGATATCCACATGGCAAGCAACGCGGCCAGGGTTGTCTTGAACACGAACAGCCACAGGACTGTTTCTTCGGCGGCGCATGCCGACAGTGCACACGCCATGTCGCGCAGGCGCGTTTTGACGATGTTCCTGATTCCGGTCGTCATGGTTTGTCCGCCCGGATGTTTCTCCCGGGGAGAAAATCGGCTTCAGCAGGAGTTCCTCCCCCCAGGGCCTGCATCAGCATTGCATGCGAGTCAAGGCGGCGGGCCTCAATCTGTGCAGTCCGGCTTGCTTCCACAAGTGTCTGGTTCTGGGCGTTAAGAACCGAGAGGTAGTCGGTCAGGCCACCGCGATATGCTCGCAGGGCGATTCCATAGGCGCTTTCCGCGAGTTTTTTCGCCCGTAAAGCTTCCGTGCGCTGCTTATCCAGTGAACGCAGCGTTACCAACTGGTCTGATACCTCCCGAAGAGCCTGGAGCAGGGTCTGATTGTAGGCTTCCACTGCCATGTCGTACTGGGCGGTGACAGCGCCGAGTTGGCTGCGCAGACGTCCTCCTTCGAAAATGGGAAGGCTGAGAGCCGGCGAAATGCCATGCATCAGTGAAGTTCCCGAAAAGAATTTGCTGAAGCCGATGGCTTGCCAGCCGATGAAGGCCGCAATATTGATGTTCGGGTAGAAGGCCGCCTTTGCCGCTTTGATGTTTTCGGCTTCCGCTTCCGCTCTCCATCGCTGGGCTGCCACGTCGGGACGCCGCCCCAGGAGGTCTGCCGGGAGCGAGGAGGGTACGCCGATGGCTGAATGAAGGGATAGAGCGGGACGCAGGATCATTTCACCGTCACCGGGGCCCTTTCCGGTCAACACGCTCAGCTGCGTGCGAAGCAACACGATGGTTTCTTCGATTCTTTCCAGTTCGGCGCACGCCGCTGGCACGGGAGTTTCCGCCTGGCTCCTCTCGATTCCCGTAGCAAGTCCCGCGGCCAGCCGCCTTTCCGTTATGGAAAGAGTTTCCTCCCGTTGGCGAAGGGTCGTTTTTGCGATATCGCGCAAATTATAGTTGAGGGACAAGCTTACATATGTCCGGACTACGGCGGTTTGCAGCCCGAGTTCAATTTCGCGTGCCTCCGCGCGTGCCACGAGGACCCTGTCGAGCGCCGAGGCCAGCACCGCACGGTTTTTCCCCCACAGATCGAGTTCGTAGGAAAAATCGATTGTTGCCTGGTTGTTCCAGTACGTCGCACCTGCGTAGGGCGGTCGGTAAAAATGATTTTCGCTGAACTGTTCGCGGGTGAATATTGCCGAAGCGTTTATTTCCGGCAACAAGGGAGCCTTTGCTCCTGAAGCCAGGAACCGCGCCTGTGCGACACGGGCCTGGGCGATGCGAAGGGACGGGTTTCCGGCTGTTGCCTCTTTCACCAGACGGTCCAGCTGCGGGTCGCCGTATGCCTTCCACCAGTCGGCTGCCGGTTGGAAGGCTTCACTGGTTGCCGTTTCGCGAATTGCGCTTCCCGCATTCAGGGCGCCGGCGTTCATGGCCCGCGCTTTTGGGGATATGCCGACCGGCAATCTGGCGCAGCCATTCAGGAGCGTGGTCGCAGCCGCAACTGCCAGGGAAAGGATCAGCGCCGGTTTCGTTATGGCGTTGAAGGAAATTTCAGGGGATGATTTCATTGCTGTTCCGGTAGACCCTGCCGGGTCTTGGGCGCCAGGCAGGGTCGGGAGGTAAGAGAAAGATATATTACCTTGATGTGGCAACTATTGTCATAACAAGCTGTATATGAAAAAAAATCACTTGAGGTTTGCGGTAAATCGTTTCAACAGGCTTCTCAGCAATGCAATTTCCTCATCAGCGAATCCCTGGGTGCTGCTTTTGTGCAATTTCCGAATGACCGGTAGAAGCTCTTCCCTGAGACGCTTGCCCTCGTCCGTCAGGAAGACCAGAAACGCCCTTCTGTCCCGAGGAGCGGGCAACCTGCGGATCAACCCCTTGTGCTCCATTTTGTCCAGGATTCGGGTTGTATTGGGCTGATCTTTTACAATTCTTTCCGCCAGTTCTCTCTGGCAGACACCTTCCTCAATCGAAAGACGGTTAAGAACGACCCATTGTTCGGGAGTAACGTCGAATGGCTTGAGTTGCTTCCAGATTTCACCTTTGTATCGAAATCCGGTGATACTGATCAGGTAGCCTATGCTCTCGTTCAATTTGAAATCGTTCGTGTCAGCCATGGGCCCATAGATGTACTTGTTGTGACAACTGATGTCAAGGGGTTTTCCAGAAAATGCCGAAAGTCCCGGCAGCTTCCGTATTTGCCTGTATCAGGCAACCCCTTCCGGCTTGGTTCGAAGGCGGCCAAAAGTATTCCGTCGTGTCACCATGTAATAGAGCATTGCAACTGCCAGGACAAACGGACTCAGGGCAAGGTAAAGTCCGGCGTAGCCCACATGGGGTATTACGCCGCCAACAAGATACGCACCCAATCCCAGGCCGGTGTCGAGAAAGGTGAAGTAAGTAGCGGTCACGGCGCTTATCCGGATGGGAGAAGACTGCTGTGCCGCGAGAGTCAACAGGGCGGGAACAGCGGCGCCGTAGGCGAATCCGATAAGAATGGCCGACGAGAGCATGGCCGACGATGAACCCGCATGACCCAGGATAAACAGACCGAGCGCCAGGAACAGGAGGGAAGGATAGATGACAACGTTCGGGCCGAACCTGTCATAGATGCGGCCTGTGCAAACCCTTGACCCTATGGAACTGACGGCAAGGACAACGAAGAAATAAGCTGCGGCACTATGTAAGCCCATGCTTACGGCGTATACGGTAACAAAGGTTATGACCGCGGCATAGGCAAAAGACAGCAGGAGGACGATGCCGGAAGCCGGGACGCCACGCGCCTCGAAGAGACCTCTTAACGAGAAACTTCCTTCCGTCCTCTGTTCGGAGGGAGGCTCTTCCCGTACAGGTATTAGGGTGGAGATAGTGAACCCCACCAGGGCAATAATCCCGCAGAAGATGAAAACTCCAACGAAGCCGAACAATTGCGCCAGCTTGAGACCAATGAAGGGACCCACAGCGTTGCCGGCGGTGACCACCATGGTTATATACCCCATTCCCTCACCCTTTCTGCTGAAAGGAGCGATTCTGCTCCCCAGGGCGTTGGCGCAGGTATTGACCACTGCGAAACATGCCCCGCTGAAGAAGCGGATAAGCAATACTATCACCAGGGAATCGGTGAAAAGGAACAGGCAGTTGGAAAGCATGAACAGGAATCCGCTGAAGAGAAGCACCTTTCTCACACCGAAAAGGGCTTCGAGACGGCTTGTCTGCGCCCGGAACAGGACCGAAGCGAGCAGAAAAAAGGCATTGACCAGTCCCGCGCCTCCCAGGGAGCCGTGGAGTCCCTGAAGGACATACATCGGCAGTATGGGCAGGTAGAGGGAATAGGGAATAAAGATCAGAAAGGAAGCCAGCAACGTGAGGGTGAAGGGTTTCGTCCAGAGGGCTTCCTTCAACTCGGTTGTTTCGCTTCTTGTAACGGACTTGCTCATTGGACACCCGTTTCCATGAATTTCAGGGCATTATCGCGAATATGCGCCAAAAGGCCCCGCAATTCGTTTTTCCTCTCCTCGGAAAAACCGGCGAGGAGCGCTTCCCGGTGTTTCCTGATGATCTCTGCCCATTCCGGATAAAGATGCTGGGCCTCTTCACTCAAAGACACTTTCTTGGTGCGCCGGTCCGTACCTTCGATCCTGTCGATGAACCCTTTCTCTTCAAGCCTGGTCAGGCTCTTCGTTACGGCGGGAGGTTCGATATGGAGAAGAACGGCCAAGGAGCGCTGGGTCTGCGGTCCGCTGAGTTGCAGTACGCGCAGTATACTCCATTCCGAACTGAACAACCCCCACGGTTCGAGCACCCGGTTGAGCCCTTTTGAAACCGCACGGGTCGTTTGATGCAGGTCGTGCAACAATCTGTCCGAAGTGTTCACCCGTATCCTCCCGCACATAACGTTAACTAGTTAATCAATATCTGGTCGTCCACCAATTTGTCAAGACAAATAACAACGTCTCGATGCCGGAATCGCGCGACACACCGGGAGTGACCCGCATGGCCGTCCGACCAAAAGCACAGACTCATGCCAGGCAAGAACCACGGTGCAATGCTTCACTTGGATCAACATCGTCCTTCCCAATATGAAGACCGTCATCGCGTGCGCGAACAACGCTTGGCCGAGGCGATCCAGTGCCGGAGTATGGTAAGGAAGACGTTCCGAGAAAATGAAAGTTTTCTCCGACTGTTGCGCGTGCGCGTTTTCCTGGCAGCCTTCAGGAGGAGGTTTGTTGCCCGGGAGGTGGTACTTGACAATTTGTATATATTGATGTATATGAATATATAAACAGAAGGAGGGAATGGAAGCCTGTCCCATCCTGAAATATTTGACAGTCGAGTTTTTTGTCATGCAATTTGCTGGATCTGGAATGAATTGCCGAAGAATCCGGCCTTTTATGGTATTCCCCGAGTTTTCTGAACCGATATTGCCGGTAGTCACAACTGAAGATAGAGTACGGCTTGGAAAAGTGAAAAACTGATGTTTGCTTTACAATGCAAAATTAATCTCAAAGAGTAGGCATAAAGGAGTTAGTGATGCGAAAAACAGCCACTTTCATTATGGGCATGGCCGCTGCTGTTTTGCTGGCAGGCACGTTCGCAGGCGCCGCCGGCAATTCCCCGGTCAGGAGTGATGTCGAGTTGAAATCCGGGAACGTTTTGAATGTCGGTGACCAGGCGTCATTCATGTATGGCGGTTCCGAAGGAGTAAAGAGCGTTATTTGCGCCGGTGAAACGATACCTGTCTACAAGGAGTCCAATGTGTTCGGTTTGACCAAGAGGACGGAGGTAGGTGCAGTGAGAGTGGTGTCCTACATGGGAGACCACAGATTCCTGGCCAAGGTCGTGGAAGGCCGTTTGGCGAATGGAGACATAGCTCTCAAGGAATCGGCGACATGCATGCTGTATCACCCTGAAACTTGACAATGATCGACGGGCAATGAATAAGACCCGGGCCGGGTCGAGGGACCTGGCCCGGGTTGTGCGGGTGTTCACATGAACCATGCACAAACAGTGATACCGATAGCCATCCGCAAGCTGAAAAAGGTAAGGATGCGTCTGCCCCCGCCGCGGCTTTTCGACGAACTGCTCGGCTGTGGCGGCGACAAACGATTTTTCGCGCTGTGGTGGTCGCGTGCTGACCAGGCGCCGATCATGGATGACGGCACGTTCGAATCCGCGGGCATGCCGGCCCCGTACCGGGTCTGGAGATATCACCCTGCAGTCATGGCAGCGCTTGCCTGGTACAACATTGGCGATGCCGCGCTAACGGCCGACCATTGGCTGCTGGTGGACCGCAAAGCCAGGTCGCTCTATGCCGGGAAGGTGTGGGATGTCCTTGATGTTCTCGACTACCAGAAAACAGGCTTGTATGAGCTGCGGAAAGGAGCGGGCCCTGTCGCCGATCGCAGCGGCGACAGGGATCTCGAGGGTGAAGGCGGGGACGCAACGGCCAAGGGGGTGGAGGGGCCGGTGTTCTCTGGTATGAAACTGCTCGATGAGCTGGAGGCGTGGCTTGACGCCAATATTCCCTTCGTTTAGTGTGCCGTTTCCTTGTCGAAAACCTTCCTCATCTCTTTCAGCATGGCAACGGCCCTGCATCGATCAGGCTCCGTCATGCTTTCAAGTAGCGACACGGCTTCCCGGATCGCGATATTTTCCGCCCGGGCGCTTTCCACGCAAGGCATCAAGGCATTCATCTCTCCCGTGCCTTGCAGAATAAACTCCTCATTTGTACCGAAGGCAGCGCAGACAGCCTTAACGAATCGCGAATTCAACGGCGCCTTTCCGGAAAGCATGTCCGAAACCCGGCTCTTCGAATAGCTGGTAGCCTTTGAAATCCTGGTGCAGACTCCGGGGTATTCTTCCAGGCCCACGCTTTTCAAAGCATCCAGGAGACGCAATACTTTCTCGAAACCATGCAGCTGAGGCTCCTGTCCAACGGCAAGCCCATGGTTGCCCGCTGGCAGCTTCAGGAGACCTCGGTCCGATATCTTCATTAATTCGCGTATTTTTGCCCGGTAATTCGTCGTCCTTCCCATCTATGCTCCTGAAGCCACCTGAAGAATCAAAGTAAAAAAACTCACTGCAGATCTGCCTGGACATGGTCAGGAAGCAAGCCAAGGCGCGACTCGGAGGAGTGAACCGTCCCGGTTCACATTGAGAAATTTTTCAAGGGCTCGCTTTCCCCGTACAGGGATTCAGCAACTCACGTGCCAATGATGCGGGAGGTCCGCCGGCTGGCGGGAGCCGGCAAAAAATTGCCGGTTTCTCGTGTTGTTGCGGGTTTTGGCTCTATTGCGGCGAGGGGATTGTTTGCGGCACATGCTTGACTGGCTGCCTTCAAAAGCATCATTTGTCACGTTTGTGCGACAAGTGTATTGGGGGCTGTAAACTCAAGCTGTAAATCATCTGTAGTGGGTGCCTGCGCAAATTCTACTGCGAAAGAATCAGCGCCGTGTAAGGTCCGAGGCCCACGTTCCCGGCAAATCCCATGCCGTCCGTGTCCCCCCCTGGCGCCTTGCCGGCCGTAGTGTCATAACCGGGGAAGCTCCCGAAGTCCGGGCTGTAGCCCTGCCAGTCGCTGTTGAACCGGACATGCCAGGTACCGGGCCTTGGGAATCCAATGGTGTAGCTCGAATAGCTGCGATTTGAAAAGTTGATCACCACCACGACGTCGTCGCCGGCCCCCCCATTGTCCCAGCGGTGGAAGGCTATCACCTTGTCGCAGTTGTTCACGTGGTAGACGTTCACATGCTGCCCCCGCAACCCGGCGGTGTTGTTATACCAGTTGCGCCGCAGCCGGATAAGGCTCTGGTAGAGGTCGTGGATGCCGCTGAACTTGGACAAGTTGCTCCAATCGAGAGGCTCACTGTCTTTCCAGGAACCCCAGGCAAGAAATTCCTGCCCCATGAAAATCATCGGGATGCCGGGGGACGACAGGGTCAGGACTGCCCCCAGCGTTGAACGTTTCCTCGCAAACCAGCTGTCGGCATGACCGGGATCGATGGATTCCGGCAGGCGCACCTTGTTGTTGATCTGGGCGACTTCATCGTGAGTTTCCGAATAGATCACCCGGCGCAGGGCATCGGTTCCAAAGCGTTGCTGGATCGCTTCCCTGACCTTGTACATGTTGCGATCCCCATCCGCCTGGGCCACCAGGGCATCGCGGATACCCCAGTAGAACGAGCTTCCCCATTGGGAGTCGAATCCCGCCCCCCCGGCGCCGGTATTCTTCGTGATCCATTCGTTGCCCTGCAGATCTTCTGCTATGGTAAGCTTCCATGGCTGATCGGCATCGATCTCGTCATTCAGCCACTGCATCAGGCTCCATCCGTCAGCCAAGTCAGTGCCCGGATTGTTGTTCCTGCCCTCTGCATTGCGGATATTGACCGTTGAATCGAAACGCAGGCCGTCGACACGGTATTCGTGGCACCACATCAACACATTGTCCCGGATGAACTGGCGCACTTCAGGTCTCCCGAAGTCGGGCCGGTCGCCGAATGCGGTCTTGCGACGCCAGTCGTTGTAGAAGTAGATGCCGCCGCCGTTATTCTCCGACCAGCCGTCGATTCGCCACAGCGCAGTATCGAGGTCATCCGGACCCCAGTGGTTATAGACAACGTCCATGATAAGGGCGATCCCCTTGCCGTGGAGAACCCGCACGAATTCCTTGAAGTCGGTGTTCGTGCCGTAGCTGCTTTCGATGTCGAAAGGCAACGCCGGGTTGTATCCAAGGGATGTGCTGCCCGGAAAGCCGTAAATGGGGAGCAGTTCTATCGCGTTGATCCCCAGGTCGCACAGGTAATCGATCTTCTTGAGAATATCGTCGAAGTTGCCGGGCAAGCCGTCATTGGTGATGTCATAGAAGCTGCCGACGTGCAGCTCGTATATGACCAGTTCATCCCAGGGCGGCATCTGGAAGACATGGCCGCCCCATTCGAAATCGGTCGGGGTGATGTAGCTGTTGCCGCAATCGTTCTCCACTCGCCTCGCATAGGGATCGGATCGCCAGATCGGTTTCTCCGCAAAGGGACTCGCGATGACGTAGCGGTACTGGTCTCCTTCCCCGGCTCCGGGGACATCGGCTGACCAATAGCCATTCCCCTCGTTTGCCAGGGGGGTGCTCGTTGCCGACCAATGGTTGAAATCGCCGGCAACATGGACCTCCGTGGCGAATTTGGCCCAGACGCGAAAGGCCGTCCCGCCGGGGTAAATGATGCATCCCATTCCTTGGTGGATCGAAGCATTTGCTGGCATTCGGCGCCTCCTGGAGATGAACGGCAGTGAGTGATCCGCAACTGACGCAAGAAAAAACGATGGATTTTTCTGTAATCTTTACATACTATTAGTGTTTGTCAATTACGTGTTGTTAAGTCTTGAAATCCGGAACGGAAAAAACTGGATTTCCTGAGGGATGGGATAACCGGCCGGAATATTACCAACCGGCAGCGGCTGACATGTGCCTCCCGGTACTTTCCGACCTGGAAACTGCATAACGATTTTCTGGAGTTTCCGGATGAACACTACTTTACCGCAGGACGGGGGAGAAGCGGTCTTGCCACGTTCGGCGTTCCCTCGATGCCGGTGTAGAATACCGCCAGCCTTACCGGCACGGCGCCTTGATTCCGGCCGTTGTGCAGGGTATTGACCACTTCGATTATGGCGTCGCCGCTCCGGTAGGTGGTGACCCGCCCGCTTTCCAGCTCGACTGCGAGTGTTCCGGACACGACATAGGCATATACCGGGACCGGGTGGCTGTGCCAGCCGGTTTCGGCGCCGACAGCAAGGTCGACAGTCATTGCCGTCACTTCTGCCCGGCCGGTACAGGGGTAGACTATTTCCCGGCCATTGTCGGTAACCATGCTTTTCTTCAGGACTGTCGCGGAAACGCCGCTCTTGTAGTCGGCGGCATGGCTGAAGGATAGGGTCAGACAGAATACGGCCATCACAGCGGTCAGAGTCGAGATTGTCCTCATAGTATTTTCCTTTCTTTATGCCCCATGATTTTATGTCAATGGTTCCTTCATGGCAAACGGTTTATACCCGTGTGAAGGCAGTATCGACAAAGGGTACTGTGGAGTCCACGCGAAGTTGATGAAGCCGGGTTGGCAATTGGAAGTTGCGCATAGGTACGACTTCCCGTATAGTCTGCACGTTGGCTATTCGTACCGGGAAACCATTGTGATTGAAAGGGAAGTGACAATAATGAACTGGAAACTGATTGTGTGCAGTGCTGCGATAATTGCAGGACTGGTGCTTCCGGCATCTTGTGGCACTGCCGGGAATCTGCCGGCGCCGGCCGATTCCGGCCCGAGCTACGCGAGCCTGAAAAATGCCGTCGTGTCTGAATATACAGGCAAAAAGCCGGTTGAGTGGGGAGAAACGGTCGCCGGGGTGAAGACTTCCCTGGCCACGAAGGAACGGGTGATAGCCCTGACCCTGGATGCCTGCGGAAGCCCGACCGGCAAGGGCATTGACGCAAAGCTCATCAATTTTCTGGTAAGGGAAGGGATCCCTGCGACGCTGTTCATCAATGCGCGCTGGATCGACGCGAATCCGGAGCTGTTCCTGGAACTGGCCAGGAACCCGCTGTTCACCATCGCCAACCACGGTCTTCTGCACAAACCGGCATCGGTCAACGGCAGGTCGGCCTACGGGATCAGGGGCACGAAGGATCTGGGCGAACTGGTGGACGAGATCGAGCTGAACGCGGAAAAGATCCACCGGCTGACCGGTAAACGGCCCGCGTACTATCGTTCGGGCACCGCCTACTACGACGAGATCGCCGTGCAGGTGGCTGAAAAACTCGGCCACACGGTCATCGGCTATTCCGTGCTCGGTGACGCAGGCGCGACCTTTACCAGGGAGCAGGTAACCGCGGCCCTTTTGAAATCCGTTCCCGGCTCCATCGTAATAGCCCATATGAACCACCCGGAAAGCGGGACCGGCAAGGGGATCATGGCGGCGGTGCCCCTGTTGAAGAAGAAGGGCTTCCGTTTCGTCAGGCTGTCCGACTATCCGTTGCAGTAAGGGGGCATCAATAAAGCATGAATTCATCTCCCCGGCCGGCGTGTTCTGCACCTGGGCAATTCACTTAACTGTGCAGTTTGCCCGGTAAATCACTCGCCGTTCCCTTTTGAGTGTAGAATCCCTGCCGGCAAGGCTCCCCTCTCCTACGCCCCATCTTTTACCGAAAATTTACATTGGCGATACATATTCCTGAAGAAAAGGGTATAGACTTGGAACAATAACCAGTCTTGGCAATGAAGTATCAAATGGAGCGGAACCATGAATATCCTGCTTGTTTATCCCCGCTATCCCGACACTTTCTGGAGTTTCCGGCATGCCCTGAAATTCATCGGCAGGAAGGCCAGCTTCCCGCCGCTGGGGCTTTTGACGGTGGCCGCCATGCTGCCCGGCGAGTGGGATAAGAGGCTGGTTGACATGAATGTCCGGCCTCTTGCCGAAAGCGACCTGGCGTGGGCGGATTACGCTTTCGTGAGCGCCATGGCCATCCAGCGGGAATCGGCGCAGGAGGTGATCGCCCGCTGCGCCAGGCTTGGCGTCAAGACCGTCGCCGGCGGTCCCCTCTTTACCGCCTGCCGCGAGGATTTCCCCGAAGTGGACCACCTGGTGCTGGGCGAGGCGGAGATAAACCTCCCCCCCTTCCTGGAGGACCTGCGCAGGGGGGAAGCGCTCCGCATATACGCCGACGAGCGGCGGGCGGACCTGGGAGAGACTCCGATACCGCTCTGGGAACTGGCCGATGTGCGGAAATACGCTTCCATGAACATCCAGTATTCGCGGGGGTGTCCCTTCGACTGCGAGTTCTGCGATATCACCGCCCTGTTCGGACGAAGGCCGAGGAGCAAGAGCAGGGAACAGCTGCTCGCCGAGCTTGACAGCCTGTACGTGCGGGGATGGCGCGCGGCGGTCTTCTTCGTCGACGACAACTTCATCGGCGACCGGGGTAAGCTGAAACGCGAAATTCTCCCCGCCATGATCGACTGGATGGAGGAGCGTGGGCGGCCGTTCTACTTTTACACGGAGGCGTCCATCGACCTGGCGGACGATCCCGGACTGATGGAGCTCATGGTCAGGGCTGGGTTCGAGGAGGTGTTCATCGGCATCGAGACACCCGACGAGGGCGGACTGGCCGAGAGCGGCAAGGTGCAGAACAGGAACCGCGACATGCTGGCTTCGGTGAAGCTGATCCAGCAGGCCGGCCTGCAGGTGCACGCGGGGTTCATAGTGGGTTTCGACAGCGATCCGCCATCCATTTTCGAGAGGCAGGTCCGCTTCATCCAGGAGAGCGGCATCGTTACCGCCATGGTCGGGATGCTGACCGCTCTGCGCGGCACCAGGCTCCATAAGCGCCTGCTCAACGAGGGAAGGCTGCTGGGCGATGCTTCGGGCAACAACACGGAGATTGCGCTCAATTTCATCCCCCGCATGGACGCCAAGGCGCTCATCAACGGGTACCGGTCCATCCTGGACACCATCTACACGCCCAGGAACTACTACCTGCGGGTGCTCAGGCTGCTCAGGGAGTACCGGCCGCTGCACCTGGGGAAATTCCACTTCCAGCCGGGCTATTTGGGGGCGCTCTTCAAATCCGTGATGTTCCTGGGCGTGATCGGCAAAGGGAGGGTCTACTTCTGGCGGCTGTTTTTCTGGTCTCTCATCAGGAAGCCGCGGCTTTTCCCGCTGGCCATAACCTATGCCATTTACGGATTCCACTTCAGGAAGGTAGCAGAGAAAATCGGGAGGAACGGGATGCCTGAAGGCAGCGGATTCGGCGTATGACATCAGCCAAATGCAGCCAGACTACGCCGCTGGCGCCGTTTTCATGTCCCCGCCCAGGGACTGGTAAAGCTTCATGATGTTTTTCAGCCGGTTCAGCCGGTTCTCGTCCAGCGTGGTTTCGGCGCTGCGCCGCCGTTCCTGCTCGTCCAGCCAGTCCTGGACTCCGGTCGCTCCTGCCCGGTAGCGGATTTCCGCCAGCCGTTCGGCTTTCCGTGCAGAGGAAAGCGCCTGTTCAAGCTGGATACGCTCTTCCTCGTAACGGGCCTGGGCGGAGAGGGCGTTCTCCACGTCGCTCAGGGCCTTGTAGAGGGTCTGGCGGAAGTTGACCACTGCCTCTTCATAGTGGGTCTCGGAGATCTTTACCGTGAGGCGGGCGGTGTTCCACTGCACGAAGGGAAGGGTAAGCCCCACTCCCAGGGTCGTGACCGGATTCCGCAGCACGTTCTCCAGGCTGATGCTGCTGCCGCCGGCAGAGCCGGTCAGGGTGAACGAGGGATAGAAGCTGGCCTTTGCGTAATCCGTGTCTGCCAGGTATTCCCGCAGCCTCAACTCCGCGGCCCGCAGGTCGGGGCGGCGGCCCAGGAGCGAGGCCGGCATTTCCGCCTCCACTGCGGGGAGGGGGCCGTCCGGAAGGGATTTCCGCTCAGATACTGCGTTTTCGGGCGCCTGGTCGAAGAGGATCGCCAGGCCATTGCGGGCTTCGGTCCGCTGCTGCTCCAGCTGGGTCAGGTTTGCCTTCTGGGTAGCGACCGTCTGCTCGGCCTGGGCCAGGTCCAGGGCGGAAACCGCTCCGGCCCGGTATTTTGCTTTGACCAGGTCCAGTGTCTTCTCCGCATAGGCAACGCTTGCCTTTTCCGTGTCGATCCGCTGGTTCAGAAACGCCACCTGCCAGTAAGCCGAGGCGGTGGTGCCGATCAGCGACAGGGCCGTGTTCTGCCGGTCCGCTTCCGTGGCTTCGGCCTCCCAGCGGTCGGCGTCGCGGGCGCTGGCCAACTTTCCCCACAGATCCAGCTCATAGCTGAGCGCGCCGGTGACGCTGTGTGACTGGGTGACTTCACCGTGCGCCAATGTCCCGACACTGTTCGCCGTGACGCTCACGCTCGGTGTAAGGTTGGTGTTGGTGAGTTTCGATTGCAGTTGGGCGCGCTTGACCTTGACGGTTGCCGCGGCCAGGTCGTTGTTGGTGCGCAGGGCGCGGTCGATCAGCTGGTCCAGGACGGGATCGTTGAAATTCTTCCACCACTGCGTTCCGTTGGCGACGGCGGTACCCGTTGCCGCCTGGTTCTGCCATTTTTCCGGAACAGAAACCTGGGGTTGCCTGAACTCGCTGCGGGGCAGCAGGCTGCAGCCATTCATCAGGCAGGCTGCAAGAAGCACAGCTGCAAGATTCCGGCAATTTGGAGAGAACAGTCCGAACATGATTTCCACCGTACGTTATTTTCTGAATTCAGACCTGCCAGGTTATCGAAACTGGCAGGTCTCCTGTCATTGAAGCCGATTCATCCACTATTCCCTGGCCAGCGCTTGTATGGGATCGAGGCGGGCCGCGTTGCGGGCCGGCAGGAAGCCGAACATCACCCCGATCAACGAAGAGCAGAAAAAGGCTGCCGCGACGGAAACGGTCGAAAATTTCATGGTTATGGCGGTGACGAAGAGCGGGAAAACCAGCCCCACGCCATAAGACAGCAGTATGCCGATCAATCCCCCCATCAGGCAGACCAGCACTGCCTCGATGAGGAACTGCTGCAGGATGTCGCTCTGCCGTGCGCCCACCGCCATTCTTATGCCGATTTCAAAAGTCCGTTCGCTGACCGACACCAGCATGATGTTCATCACCCCGATGCCTCCCACTACCAGGGAGATCACGGCAATGGCTGAAATAAGCAGGGTCAGTGTGGCGGTAGTCTTGTTGACCGTTTTCAGGATGGTGTCGCTGCTGCTGGTGTAGAAGTCCTTGGTTCCGTGGCGACGGGTGAGAAGGGTGATGATGTTCTGCTCCGCGACCTGGTTCGACAGCCCTTCCCGTACCCGGACGGTCGCGGAGCTCAGGTACTGCTGCCCCAGCAGCCGTCCCATGGCGGCGGTATAGGGAATCCAGACGCTCAGGTTCTGGTTGTTCCCGAACGGGCTTTCCTTCTCCCTGGTCACGCCGATCACCCGGCAGGGGAGGGCGCCGAGAAAAATGACCCGGCCTATGGCGTCACTGCTGCCGGAAAAGAATTTTTTCGCAGTGTTCTGGTCGATGACCACCACCTGGGTCTGCCTTCTCACGTCGTCTTCCCGGAAGATCGACCCCTGGTCGATTTCAAGCCCCCGAACGCGGAAATACTGATCTCCCACCCCGCTCACGGAAGCGTTGGCGGTCAGGTTGCGGTATCTCACCAGGACGCTGCCGTTGAGGATCGGCGTGACGCTGTCCACGTAGGTCTCGCTCTTCAGCGCATCGATGTCCGCCGGGACCAGCGTGTGTATGGCGGAAGCCTTTTCGTCCCCCCAGTCCTTGCCGGGGAAGACATCGATCACGTTGGTTCCCATGGAGCTGATGTCGTTGACAACCTTCTGCCGGGCCCCCTGGCCGATGGCCACCACGGAAACCACGGCGGTTATGCCGATGATGATCCCCAGCATGGTGAGCAGGGTGCGGAGACGGTGCGAGACCATGGCGATCCATGCCATCTTGAACGCTTCGCCGAAACGGCTCCAGGTCACGCGCAGGAGGTTTGCCTGCCGGTCTTCCCGTTCCGGCTCCAGCATCCGCCCCCTGTCGACGGCGGGACTGGCCGGATTGACTTCGTCGCGGACGACAACGCCGTCGCTCAGTTCGATGATCCGCCCGGCATGGGCCGCAACGTTCATGTCGTGGGTTACCAGGATGACCGTGTGCCCGCGGCCGTGCAGCTCGTGGAGGATGGCCATCATTTCCAGGCCGCTCTTCTTGTCCAGCGCCCCGGTGGGCTCGTCCGCCAGGATCACGTTGCCGCCGTTCATGAGCGCCCGGGCGATGCTCACCCGCTGCTGCTGGCCGCCGGAGAGCTGGCCGGGACGATGGTCGAAGCGGTCGCCGAGCCCGAGACGGCAGAGCAGTTCGCGTGCACGCGCCCGCCGCCGGTTTTTTTCGACCCCTGCGTAGACCGCCGGGATCTCCACGTTGCGGACGGCGTCCAGGTGGGGCAGCAGGTGGTAGCGCTGGAAGATGAAGCCGAAATATTCGCGGCGCAACCTGGCCAGGGCATCGTTGTCCAGTCCGCCCGTTTCCCGTCCGTTGACCAGGTACTGGCCGCTGCTCGGGCGGTCCAGGCAGCCGAGGATATTCATCAGCGTGGACTTGCCGGAGCCTGACGCCCCCACGATGGCCACCATTTCGCCCGGTCGTATGGCCAGGCTCACCCGGTCCAGGGCCGCGACTTCCTGGTCGCCGGCCGGGAACCTGCGCGAGACTTCTTTCAGTTCGATAATCGGCGTTTCCATGCTATCGCCTCCCCGGCGGTCCCGGAGGTTGCCCGGCGGAGCTGGCCGTGGACACCTGGGACGCAGCATCTCCGATTATGACTTTTTCGCCTTCCCGCAGGCCGCTGACAACCTGGGCGTTGACGCTGTTGGATATGCCGACCCGGATGGTTCGATCCCCCGGCTTGCCGTTGACCAGCACCTTGACTTTCTGTCGGCCGTTCTTCCCCTTGTCGCGCAGAGCGGATACGGGGATGGAGAGGACCTGCCTGGCTTCGGAGAGGACCACGGCGACCTGGGCGGTCATGGAAACGCGGAACTTCCTGTCCGGGTTCGGCACGTCGAACAGGCCGTTGTAGTAGATCGCCGTCGTGCTGGTGGAGCTGCTCGAAGAGGTGCTGCTGGTAGTGCTGGAACTGCTGGCGGCTTCGGTTGCCGGTTCGATGGCGCGCAGCACGCCGTAGTGGCGGGTATCCGGGTCGCCCAGTATGGTGAAATAGACTTTCTGGCCCGGTTTCACCTTGATGACGTCGGCTTCGGAAATCTCCGCTTTGACCGTCATGGTGCCGAGGTTGGCAAGCTTGAGAATGGTAGGCGCCGTCTGTGCGGAATTGACGGTCTGCCCTTCTTCGGTGACGATGCCGATGACCACGCCATCCATCGGCGCAACGATCCGGGTGTAATCCAGGTTGGCCCTGGCGGTCTCAACGGCGACTTTCGCTTTCCTGTGCTGTGCTTCCAGTGCGGCCAGGTCCGCACGCGTGGTGTCGTACTGGGCCTGGGCCGTTTCCAGGTCGGCACGCGATCCCGCATCCTGCGCGGCAAGCTCTTTCTGCCGCCTGTAGGCCAGGTCGTACTGGTGCAGCAGCGCCTTTTTCGCCTTGATCTGCGCCGCCACGTTTTCCCGCGAGGCCTCCGCATCCTTCAGGGAATTCTCCTGGAGCACCGGGTCGATCACTGCCAGGAGCTGGCCCTTCCTGACTTCATCCCCCAGCTTTACATACAGTTTTTTCAACTGCCCGGAGACCTGCGCGCCCACATCCACCGTTTTCAGCGCCTCCATCGTGCCGCTTGCGAGAACGCTTTCCTCGATGTCCATGCGGGTGACGGACGCCGTTATGTATGAGGGGGCCTCCCGGGAAAACAGGAGCTTTTTGCCCAGGAGGCCGGTCACGAGCAAGACGGCTGCTGCGACAAGAATTATGATGACCTGTTTGTGCTTGATTTTCCTCATGCAATCGTTCCCGTTTCCGACCCGTGCGAAGCGCATAGCACGGGCCATGAACCTGCTCTTGTGAACTCGAGTGGGATCTTACAATGATCTTTCATGTGTGTCGAGTCCGGAATGTATTGTTTTATGAATGCGAAATAGTGGCTGGAGGGTTCGAAGATCCATACTCCCCTAATCTTTCATTATCCGGCGGATTCCCCCCCCGGCTGCCGTGCAACCGGGGGTGGACTGAGGGCTTTTCGAGCAACCCGCTGATTCATCGCTCGCCATGGAAGCAGGGCGGATGGCCCGGTCCCGGTTCCATGGGGGGGCGGAGTTTCTGCTGCAGTTTTCGCTGTTCGGGTGTGAGCACGGAATTGATCCGGCTCTGCATCCGGGCATGGGAAACGCTCAATTCTACCTCTGCCTGGGCCTGCCTGGCGGCTATGGCCCGTACCGCCGCCTCATCGAAGGGAGTTTTCTCCGCAGCGTCGTGCAGCTGTTTCCGGTATTCGCCGATCTTTTCCACGAGCGGCCCGGCTTTTTCGTGTTCGCTCTTTTCAATGTCCCTGATCTGTTTCTGCTGGGCATCGCTCAGGCCCAACACCTCGGCCATGCGGGCGAGGTGGCCCTCATGCGGCGCCCTGCCGCATGGTCCTTGACCCATTTCGGCTGGCGGCGCCGGCATTGGCCGGATCTCGTCAGCTGCCCAGGCTCCAAGGCTGCCGGCAGTCAGGGCAGCCACCAGCAGTGTTTCAAGCAGGATCTTTCGTTTCATGTTTTTCTCCTTTCCGGGATGATCGCTATCGGCAAGGCCGAGGATTTTTTTCCGTTGCCTCGTGTAGAATGTTTAACAGGCAAATGTGCGCGGAATGTGAAAGAAATGAGGAAATTGCGCAGTGAATTGCTTTTGGGGGCTGACTTGATGAGCAATGGGAGGGAACAGGAGTGTTCAACAGGCCTCTTTATGGCTTATATTGAGCAAATCAGGAAGGAATTGCTGCTTGGGGAAATACAGGGACACCATGCCAATGGAGAAAGAATGGTCATAGTGTCCCTTTTCGCCATCCCTGCAAATATCCCGGTTGTCCAGGGGAAATGGACTTGAAAAAAGGAATGATGATGACCTCGGACGCGAAGGCGGGTCACTTCCGGTAATAAATCCGATATACGGCTCCCGCCTTGTCATCCGAGACCAGCAGGCTGCCGTCCGGCATGACCTCCAGGTCCACCGGCCTTCCCCAAGCCACTCCCGCCTGCAGCCATCCGTTGGCGAAAACCTCGTAGGAGACTGCCCGATTGTTTTTCAGCCGGACCAGCGTGACCCGGTAACCGATGGGCACGGAGCGGTTCCACGAGCCGTGCTCGGCGATGAAAACCTGGTTGCGGTATTCTGCAGGGAACATGGACCCGGTGTAAAATCTCATGCCGAGCGCTGCAACGTGGGGGCCCAGCTCCTGTTCCGGCGGCACGAAATCCGCTTTGTTCCTCCCCGTGCCGAACTTCGGGTCGGCAATGCCCTTGCCGTGGAAGTAGGGGAAACCGAAATGGAGGCCCGGTGACGGGGCCCGGTTGAGCTCGTCGGGCGGAAGGTTGTCCCCCAGCCAGTCCCTGCCGTTGTCGGTGAACCACAGCTCGCGGGTTTGGGGATGCCAGTCGAAGCCGACGGTGTTGCGCACTCCCCGTGCGAAGATCTCCAGGTTTCTGCCGTCCGGATCCATGCGCATGATGGAGGCGAACCTCGGGTCGCGCTCTTCGCACACGTTGCATGGCGCTCCGACCGGGACGTAGAGCCTGCCGTCCGGTCCGAAGCGGATGAACTTCCAGCCATGGTGGGTTTTGTCAGGGAACGAGTCGTTCACGACCACCGGTCGGGGAGGATTTGCCAGGCGGTTTTCGATGTCGTCAAAGCGGAGCACCCGGCTCACCTCCGCCACGTAGAGGGAGCCGTTGCGGAACGCGACCCCGTTGGGCATCTCCAGGCCCCGGGCGATGGTGAAGACCTTCCTGTTCCGCCCCCTGCCGTCCCCGGGCGTGACGGCATATACCTTTCCTTCTTCCCTGGTGCCGACGAACAGGGTGCCTTTCGCTCCAAGGGCCAGGGATCGCGCGCCGGGGAGCCTTCCTTCGTAGAGTTCGATGGCGAATCCCTTCGGCAGCCTTACCTGGTTCAGCTGCGGCCCGGCGCTTGAGCAGACGGGCAGGAAAAGCAAGAACAGCAGCAGGATCGCGAAGGAGGATTTGGACGTCAGCCTGGGAATTGATGTCATGGAAACCTCCTGAGTCGAACACGTCAGACATGCATGTTTTACCAGTATACCAGGCGAAAGGACGATCTGAAGGGCCTCCAGCGGGGTTGCGCGCCTCCGCCGTCTCTTAATTGAAAAAAATTAAATGGTATTGCGGGTTTGGATCTGGTACAAAATGAACATTCCTTTAGTATGAGAAAGATTATTAGCAAGACAATTGTATAGATGCCTACAAAACGCCATATTGCCGCAGTTTGACGTGATTTTTTTGAGGGCTCGTGATGGACGAGTACGACGAACAGATAACTGATTTCGCACGATAACTGAAGCCGCCAATACCGGAATATTCCGGGAGGCGGCTTTTTCTTTTTCCGGATTTCGCTCATATAGATTCCCCCTGGATGATGAGAATGGCTCTTCGGGGATGTTGTTGATTTATTGCATTAAGCGTACAAGAGGTTGGAGACGCACTAAAGTAAGAACGTTCTTGAAGGGTCATAAACCGCTACTAAATTAATATCAGGAGGTAAAGAAATGAAGAAGAAAGTGACTGGAGAAAAGGCCGCGACGGCAGCTTCAAAAACCCTCAAGAGTGGTTCTATAAGCTCAAAATCAAAAACAGCAGCAGGAAGTGCACTCTCTCAAACAAAAGCCCCCCAAAAAGTCACTTCCCCCAAGGCAGCGACAGCAGCCTCAAAGGTACTATCTGATGGTCGTACCGGCAAAGCTTCAAAAACGGCAGCGGGCAGTGCTTTATCTCAAAAACCAAGTTCGGCCCGTGCGTTGAAAACTAAAGGTACCGGCGCAAGAGACGTAAAAAAATGAAACTGAGTGATTATAGAGAAACATATTACTACTTTTCAGGCAAGGCTAGTGATGTCGCCAGAAATCTTGCTTTTGCGGGTATCGCTGTTGTGTGGATTTTTAAGACAACAAATGGACCCGTCCCCAAGATTCCCAGCAATTTGATTATGCCAATAGGACTTCTTGTACTCACACTTGCTTTTGACTTGTGCCAATATATTGTTGCAACAGCAATTTGGGGATACTTTCAATGGCACGAAGAAAGAAAGTTGCATGATATTAACGATGACCCTGAATTATCATCCCATCCTTGCCTTAAATGGCCACAGAATGCTTTGTTCATTATGAAGCTCATAACTGTGTCTCTAGCTTATATCTTTCTTTCGATATTCATATGGCGTACTTGGTTATGAACTGAGCTTTTACTTGCAATTGCAGTGGTTCCTGCGGTTGAGATAGTGATTACCAATCACACAACAGGTCCGGACGAAGCAAAATAGGGAAGTGTCCCTATTTTGCCACTGGATGAGAGATCGATATCTTCTTGACTGAAATGAACGATATCCTTATACGTGATAAATTGTTAATTCGGGCTGAATACGAATGTGAATACTGCCACCGGATCTTGTTCGATTCCCCTTGGCAAAAAGAACACATTATGCCAAAAGTTTTAGGAGGAACAGACGATTTTCAAAATCTGGCCGTTTCCTGCCCTAGGTGTAATCTTAATAAAAACCAGGCAATAGAAAGTGTTGATCTAGTTACTGCAAAAAAGACCCGATTGTTCAATCCCCGTAGTGACAAATGGGAAAATCATTTTGGGATAGTTGCAGGTCAGTTAGTAGGCCGTACACCGATTGGCCGAGCAACTGCGAGACTACTTTTTAAACGAACAGAGCAACAACTACCACCGGACTTGTCTTGGTGGCCAATCAATGATTTAAAAAATGAAACCCTTTATCGCTTTTTGAACCATCAGAGGGCACGTCGTCTTGGTAACAAATTTTCTGATCTTGAGAAAGCTTTTGCAGATATTCCTTTTTTAAAAAAAGTTACAGGTGAAGACTATGATCTTGCGAGGTTTGCAACATATTTGCTGATGGCAGAGACGCTTTACACCCGCTCTGGTGTTGAAGATATTAGAAAGGCCCTTAAGATTGTTTCTGAAGCTTGGCAAATCAAATCAATCGATCCAACTCGCCAGGCAGAATTACTTAATGTAACATCGATAGTTCTTCAACAGCTTGCGACAGTGCTCGTACTTGAAGGAAAACCAGCAGAAGCGAAAATAGCTCAAGAAAGAGCGGCCAGCGCTTACAAGAAAAGGTTGGAGTTAATTGGAGGCGACGACGTCCGTGAAAGATTGCGCCTCAAAGCCCTTCAAAAAAAATATTTATGTGATGAGACCATTCAACCGTCAAAAGATCAAGTTCACGAAGCAATAGAAGAGGCATCAACAGGGAATCTTGGGGCTCTTTCTTATTCAGTTGATGTACTTGTTAATAACTATCATAACAATAAAGAAATCGAATTAGTTTTGGAAGAAACAAATAACATATTATTGTCCATTGGTTACGGGCAAGATTTTGACTATGGCTACAATGTTGTTGTCAGGAGAAGGTGGTGGATTCTGTTGGCGCGTTTGGGATTAAACATTGATTTTGACCTCTTGCAGAGCGACCTAAGCTTCTGGAAATCGATAAACATGCATAATGAGCTTAGGGAACTTGCGGCAGGACTAAGAAATCTTCCGAATTGTAATGACAATAATGCTATTACTGAGATGTTAATATTGATAACGAATATTTATGGAGTCAAAAAATGACGAGATGAATACTAAAATATATAAATTATATTAAATGGAGCTGTGAAATGGCAATTTTAAACGAAGAAATAATCTCAAACTATAAGGATTTCGTTGCATTCATCGAAGATCTTCGAGCCCGATTGGGACGATCCCTTTGGTTTAGAGGTGCCGGAAAACAAACCTATGAGCTAACACCTACTCTTTATCGACATCGTTACACTGTAAACGTCGAGGATTTCATGAAGCTTGAGGAATCTCTTCTTCAAAGGTTTCAGCAACGAAGCATACCCTTCACTGTTCGCGACATGAAAGACCCTTGGGAGTGGCTTTTCTTTATGCAACACTATGGAGTCCCAACTAGGCTTTTAGACTGGACTGAAAGCCCTCTTACCGCTCTTTTTTTTGCGGTTACTTCATCACCTCATGAACTAGATGCGAGCCAAGCATATTCATTTTCACATGATGCGGCCCTCTGGGTTCTTAGTCCTGATGATTGGAATCGAAAATCCGTTGATCTGGCATCATTTCCTGGTCGCGTTTTGTCCACAAATGATTCAAATTTAAATGCATATATTCCTGTTGGTGACTGTAGTTTAATGAAAGATTTTCCTCTTGCAATTTATGGCTCACACAACAGTCAGAGAATTGTAGCTCAAAGGGGCGTCTTTGTTGTATTTGGTAAAGACAAAAATCCTATGGAAAAAATATACGTAGATAATGATTTCCCACAAGACTGCCTTTATAAAATAGTATTTGAAAAAAATGATCTCCCTGCATTACTAGATGCAATCAGAAAAAATGGTATTACCGATTCAGTTATGTTTCCGGATTTAGACGGATTAGCACGTGAAATCAGACGAGAATTCAAATTTGGAGAATAAATATGTTTAAAGTGACGCAATTTGAGCCAAAAGTACTACGTTGGTGGTATTCTCAAAAATCAAAAATAGATTTTTCACCGAAATATCAACGAAGCGGAAGATTATGGTCTAGAAGCGACAAAGCATATCTTATTGATTCAATAATTAATCAATATGATGTTCCAAAATTATATGTTGCTGATTTTACTTTTGGAAATCCTGTGTTAAATGAGAGAAAACTTCCATATGCTATTATTGATGGAAAGCAACGTTTTGAAGCGATATTTGATTTTTTTGATGGAAAACTTACGCTAGATAACTCATTTATCTTTGAAGAAGATGTATCCCTTAACTTAGGGGGGCTGGGTTATCAAGACCTTGTAAAAAACTATCCTCAGGTTGCAGACATTTTTGACAACTTTCACCTTTCAGTAATGCGAATTATTACTGACGAGGAAGATAAAATTAACGAGCTATTTGTAAGGTTGAATAGAAGTAAGCCTTTGACAGGGGCAGAAATACGCAATGCAATGATCGGTCCGGTTCCTGAGTTGGTTCGCTTTATTGCTCATCATGAAGTTTTTCAATCTTATATTCATTTTCCCGTAACGCGTGGACAAGATTTAAATGCAGCCGCAAAGCTTTTGCTTTTTGAATTTTATGAGAAACCTGCCGAGACCAAAAAGAATAACCTAGATCAGTTCACAGAAAAAGCAAAAGGCATATCTGAAGATAAACTGGAACTTGCAAGTCGTAGAGTTATTGATGTATTGAATAGAATGGCAGAAATATTTTTGCCATCAGATCCATTGCTGTCATCAGGAGGAGTATTTCCGGTTTATTACTGGTTTATAAGAGAAACAACCCCATCTATGGATCTGCTCATAAGAGAATATTTGAATTATTTTGAGAAAGAACGAAAGCAGAATAGAGAAAAATCAAAATTAGATGAAAAGTTAGCAGATCATGATCTAGTAAAATATGATCAATATAATAGGAGTACAAATGATTTAAGAAGTCATATTGGGCGATATGAGATACTTGCCAATAAATTTGAAAATTTCAAAGGCGACATACTAGCTATGATAGAATCAACACCGTAAACACATAGAGCTGCCAAGAGGGCGGCTAGGGGGTCAGCGCTACAGTGTGGCCGGGCAAGGTCGCGTAATCAAGCGGGTGGGAATCCCGCCCCGGAAGGCAGGCCAGCCACCGTGCCCTATGGGGACGCCCATAAAATTATAAGTTTCTCAAGCAGAATTTTATGAATTGGAAAATAGGGACACTTCCCTATTTTGTTGTTGATAAAGGTAGATTCTATTCGTAAGTGCACCACCTGATGCAAAAGCAGGACATGATGGGATTTTCTGGTAGTGTTTGGATGCTCCAGGGACGTTGTTTAATTGTTCACTAAAACAATATGGAAATGACAACCGAAAATTGACCACCTGTGATCACCGAATTTTGACCACCCCCGGTGGTTAGTAAAAGGGAGACTTCTAGAGTTAAGAGGTTTTCTTCCCACCTCCTTTCAGGGACTGCTTGAGG
>POSG01000010.1 GCA_003314535.1 Geobacter sp. | reverse complement strand
CGCCTTCACTGACCCTGGGCTGCGGCACGGACGGCGGCAACTACCTCGGCAACAACATCAACTACTCAGACCTCATGAGCATCAAGTCGATCGCCAAGCGCATCGTCGACTACGAGAGGGATGAATAGGCGAACACGGTCGATACCGTCTGTTTTTTCCCCATGCCTGGAATGCCAGGTCATCCTCCCCCATGTCATTGGCTGCCTGCCTGTAAGCAGGCAGCATCCTTTCCCGGTTAACGGGAGGGATGAAGATACCTGCACGGGGTCAGGATAAAGGAGGTTGTATATGGATGTGCTGGAATGTGCGGTAAAGCACGAAAAGGAGGCTATTCAATTATACAGATACCTGGCCACCGAAGCTTCGCTGGCAAGTTTGAAGAGGCTGTTTTCTTCTTTGATGAAGGATGAACAGAAGCATCTGGACAGAATTTCGAATTTCAGGGATACGCTTGATGTCGACGAATATCGCCATGGCGGAAGCGAGTTCTCGCGCATATTCCCGCAGATTGTCATGGATCGTGGGATTGAAGGCTTGTGCAAGGACGAGGTTTCTTTCTACCGGGAAGTAATGGAGCATGAAAAAAAGGGGATCAGTCAGTATGAAACCTTTTTGTCGGGTGCGACTGATGACATGTCAAGGCAGCTGCTGACAGGAATAATATCCCAGGAAAGGCAGCACTACGATATCGTGAAAGGTTTGTGCGTATTCATTTCCGAGCAGCAGAGCGCAAGATAATCTGTTCATACCATATGGAGCCATCCAGAATCATGCGTGCTACTGACATGAAAACATCAGGAATTGTAAAAAAAGAGAATAAAAACAACATGATAATAAACAACGAATACCTGAGATACAATATTGGTGAGACATTGAAGAACCTGAGATTGTCAAACAATATGACACAGAAATATGTAGCTCGCGCAAACGGCCTGTCCCCGGCGATGATATCGTTGATTGAAAGGAACAGCATCTCAGCTTCGATTACTACACTATCCAAATTGATAAATTTCTACGGAGTGAAAATGAGTTGGTTGTTTGATGAGAATAATGTGACCAACGCGTATGAAATAATCAGGAGAAACGAGAGAAATCCTCATTCCAAAAAAGTGGCGAAAAACGAGAACTGCAGGGGTTACGGATACTCTTGTGAATCATTGCTGCACATGAAGCGAAAGAAAATGCAGCCCTATATCGTCACTCTTTCGAATGATGTCATCGGCGACAATTTTTTCGTTCATTACGGGGAATCATTCATGTATGTGCTGAAAGGGGATTTCGAACTGACTCTCGGCGATCGGCAGATGCTAATGGCTGAAGGGGACTGTATCTACATGGATCCTTCCATGGAGCATGGTTTCCATTCCAGAGACGGGTCGGAAGTAGTGGTTCTCGTTGTCAAAATGACGGACTGACTGAAAGTGCGCTTATTTCGTCCCCGCAGGAGGGGGATCGCAAGTTTTGTGTGAGTGCTTTTGATCGGGGAGGGTTATGAAAAAGGAAGAAAGGGTAATGGAACTGATTCGGAATCTGGCAAATAACAGTTTCACCGGCTTCATCAGGATCAGTTATGACCTGGGAGGCATACAGAGGGTGGAAAAGAACGAGGAAATACTCAAGAAAGGAAAGCTTTGACTCTGGTGCGATCGCCCGCGCATGGGCAAGCTGCTCCCGGTCGAGTGCCCTTCCGGCGCCGGAGGGGATCCATGAGTCGTTAACAGCGCGAAAAACGCCAACCGGAGGATGTGCATGGACATACTAGCAATAAACTGCGGCAGTTCTTCAGTGAAATACCAGCTTTTTGATTGGGACAGGCGGCAGGTGATCGCCAAGGGCCTGGTGGAGCGAGTGACCATAGGAGGGTCCTTTATCACCCAGGAATCCCCGGCTCGTGGGAAGTACCGGAAGGAATACGAGTGCCCCGATCATACAGTAGCCATTGACCTGATCATCCGGACACTTACGGATCCGGATCACGGGGTGCTTAAGGAGATGGGGCAGATCTCTGCTGTGGGCCACCGGGTCGTGCACGGCGGCGAGAAGTTCACCAGTTCCGTCCTGATAGACGAGCTCGTGCTCGAAAGCATCCGCGAAGTCCAGCATCTAGCGCCGCTTCACAATCCGCCCAACATTGCAGGGATCGAGGCGGCCCGGGCAGTGCTTCCGGATGTTCCGCACATAGCGATTTTCGATACCGCATTCCACCAGACCATGCCGGAGAGAGCATATGTCTATCCTCTGCCTTACGAATGGTACGAAAAGTATGGTGTCCGACGTTATGGCTTTCACGGCACCTCGCACCTCTACGTTTCCAAGCGGGCCGCAGTGCTGCTCGGGAAGCAGGCGACGGATTGCAACATCATCACCATGCACATCGGCAACGGCGTTTCCCATGCTGCCATAAAAAACGGCATGTCGGTCGACACCAGCATGGGGCTTACACCGTTGGAAGGGGCTGTCATGGGTACGAGATGCGGGGATATAGACCCGGCCATAC
The DNA here is from genome assembly GCA_003314535.1 of Geobacter sp. Taxonomy (GTDB): domain Bacteria; phylum Desulfobacterota; class Desulfuromonadia; order Geobacterales; family Geobacteraceae; genus RPRC01. The sequence goes on along the minus strand of POSG01000010.1, from coordinate 87,463 downwards.
CGGCTTTCATGATGCAGATGGAGGACCTTGGCGCAAAGGAAATCGATTCGATCCTCAACAAGAAGAGCGGTATCCTGGGAATAACCAAGCGTTTTGCTGACCGGAGAGATGTGATCGATCACGCGCTCCAGGGAGACAGGCTCAGTTCGCTGGCACTGGAAATCGAAGCCTATCGACTGAAGAAATACATAGGCAGCTACATGGCGGCTCTTGGAAGGCTTGATGCCGTCGTTTTCACCGCAGGGGTCGGCGAGCGGGGCTGGAAGATCAGGGAGGCGGCGCTCGAAGGGCTTGAGCATATGGGGATATACCTGGACCGTGAACGAAACCGGAAGGCGGTCGATGGACTTGAGTCGCTCATTTCGACCGAGGATTCACCGGTCAGGGTATATGTCATACCAACTGACGAGGAGCTGGTTTTCACGGAGGACGTGGCAGCATTGCTGACCGGAACCTATGGGGATCACATGAGTTTCGAGTATTCATTCTCCAAGCCCGGTTTTGTGAGATCATAAAACGGCACGAATGATATCCTGCGTGGACGGGACATTTCCGAGGGCCACGCATGCACGGAAGAGGGTGCGGCTTCATCCGCCGTTTTCCACGGCGGCCCGCTGATGGACTTCGTCGCATCAGGCGGATTCTCAGGCTCTTTGACAATATCGGGTTCTCCAGTGATACATGAAGGACTGCCCATACGGCTGCATGCCTCTCGGGTGATCGAGAAGGAAAGCCCCCGTATTCGCGTGGATTTGGCGTGCAGTGTGAAACATGCCATGAAACATTGCCGTTTCGGATTGCAGAAATCACTTCTAAAACAAGCCTGTTTGTGCTATTTTTCCTTCCAGTCGAATATCCTCTAGGCATACTCCGTCATACCCGGGCGGCAGGCAGCATCAGACCTTGACGGCCACTTTTTCCTATGACAAAAATCATCTGCATTGCAAATCAGAAAGGCGGCGTCGGCAAAACCACGACAGCCGTAAACCTCGCGGCTTCCCTCGCCGCGGCCGAGAAAAAGACGCTCCTGGTGGACATGGATCCCCAGGGAAACGCCGGCAGCGGTGTCGGGATAGAGAGGGAATCACTGCGCGAGAGCATCTACCACGCTTTGATCAATGGAGCAGACCCTTCCTCGATCGTGAGAAAGACCGATCTGGCCTTCCTGGACATACTTCCGGCCACCGATGACCTCGCCGGTGCGGAGATCGAGCTGGTAACCGCTTCCGACCGCGAGCGGAAGCTCGCGGATGTCCTTGATTCCCTTGCGGGCAAATATCGGTACATCCTCATCGATTGTCCTCCCTCCCTGGGGTTGCTGACCTTAAATTCCATCGTTGCCGCCGCTTCGGTTCTGATTCCTCTCCAGTGCGAGTTTTATGCAATGGAGGGACTGTCAAAGATACTGAAAACCATCAGGCTGGTGAAAAAAAGCCTCAATCCGTCACTGGCCATCGAAGGAATTCTCCTTACCATGTTCGATGCAAGGAACAATCTTTCCCGGCAGGTGAGCGAGGAGATACGCAGCCATTTCGGCGATTCCGTTTTTCGCACAGTAATCCCGCGCAACGTAAGGCTTTCGGAAGCGCCAAGCCACGGCAAGCCGATTCTGCTCTATGACATAACCTCCAGGGGGGCTGTCGGATACCTGGAACTGGCCAGGGAGATCATTGAAAGAGAGGGCCGTGATGAGTAAGAAGACCGGGCTCGGCAAGGGGATGGCTGCCCTGCTTCCCGTGGTTGAAGAGGAGGGCAGGGTCTTTTTTTCATGCCCCATCGAGGAAATCAAGCCCAACAGGGACCAACCGCGCAAGCGGTTTGCGGCCGACAAGCTTGAAGAGCTTGCCGACTCCATACGGGAAAAGGGGGTTATCCAGCCCCTGGTCGTGAGGCGCCTTCCGGAACACTACGAACTGGTCGCCGGGGAGAGGCGCTGGCGTGCCGCCCAGAAAGCTGGCCTGAAGGAAGTGCCGGTCGTCATACAGGATGTGTCCGACGATACCGCCCTGGAAATGGCCCTTATAGAAAACATCCAGCGCGAAGACCTCAACGCCATCGAGCAGGCTGAGGCGTTCCATGCCCTCATCGAAAAATTCCGCCTTTCCCAGGAAGAGATGGCGAAAAGGGTCGGGAAGGACCGCTCCACTGTTGCGAATTCGCTGCGGCTTTTGAAGCTGCCTTCCGACGTCAAGGAGGACATCCTTGAAGAACGCCTTTCCATGGGCCATGCCCGGGCACTGCTCGCACTGGAATCCCATGAATTGATGGCGCAGGCCCGCGGAGAGATCCTGAAAAGACGCCTTTCGGTGCGGGAGACGGAGAACCTGGTAAGGCGCCTCAAATCGAAGAAGCAGTCGCGCCAGAAAGCGGCGCCCGGCCCTGAGATCACCGCAGTCGTTGACAGGCTCAAGCGGCGCTTCATGACAAAGGTGTCAATCCGCCAGAGCGGGAAGGGCGGCAGGATAGAGATTGCATTTTCAAACGCGGAGGACCTTGCAAGGCTGGTTGACCTGCTCGGACCGTGAAAATTGTTTTATTTTGGGAGGGTGTCCCGCGTTTCTTCTCAATTTTGCCATACCCCGGGTTTTCGCCCGGGGTATTTTATAACTGGCTTGAATTATTACTAGTTTCTGCTCTACCATGTTCGCTTTTGGGGCTTGTTTCGGATTGCCGTTAATTTTATTTTTGCACAAAAATATTTTACTCAAGCTAAAAAATTCATTGACATCGGTGGAGCCATATGGTACCTGTCATACGTTTTGCGGCAAGGACCGCCGACATGGGCTTGCAGTCGGGGCAAACAGCCAAAGAGGGTTTTGGGGCATGATCAAGTTAGACATCGTTTTTCTCTTCCAGACAGTTAATTTTCTTCTCCTGATGTATCTCCTCAACATCCTGCTGTACAGGCCTATCAGGAAGGTCCTGGCGGACAGGGACGCCGAAATCGCGGCGTCGAGAGAGAAAACCGCTTCAGTTGACCGGGAAGTCCGGGAGAAGATGCTTCGCTACGAACAGAAGCTTCGTGACGTAAAAGCTGCGGCAAATGAGGATCGGCACAGGCTCATCGAAGAAGCCAAATCGGAGGAGGGCCGGATAATCGGTTCTGCCCGCGATGAGGCAAGCCAATCCATGACGGCTCTTCAGGACGCGATACAGAAAGAGGCCCGGGAGGCGGAAACGTTCCTGCAGGCCCAGGCGGAATCCCTTTCCCGCGTCATCAGCGAAAAAGTCCTCGGAAGGAGCCTGACATGAAACGTCGTCCCATGACAGCCTGCGGCAAGGCGCCGGTCTTGACCGTGCTTGCCTTTCTCATCGCCCTCGCGGGACTGGCGGGCACCGCTTGTGCAGCCGAGGCAGCCCACCACGCGGATTCGGCTGCGCAGCTGAAGGATTTCGGCTATCGGCTCCTTTCCTTCTCAATACTTGTGGCGATCCTGGCCTGGGGGGCCAAGAAGGCGAACATAAAAGGATTGCTTGCCTCCAGGCAGGAAGCCGTGGCGAAGGCGCTGCAGGAAGCTGCCGAGGCCAGGGAAGCGGCAGAAGAGAAGCTTGCGGAGTACGGCGAAAAGCTTGAAAAGGCCACCCTCGAGATAGACAGCATCCAGAAAGCTATAAGGCAGGAAGGCGAGGCCGAGAAAGCCCGCATCATCGCGGAGGCGAACGAGGCGGCTGAAAGGATACGCGAACAGGCCAAGGCTTATGCGCAGCAGGAAGTGCAGATGGCCAGGGCGCGCCTCCGTGCCGAGACATCGCGTCTGGCGGTCCGGCTGGCCGAGGAGAGTCTTCGCCGGTCGGTCACTCCGGACGACCAGGAACGGTTTGTTGATGAATATCTGAACAAGGTGGTGGAGAAACATTGAGCACGAACGCTATTGCACGACGGTATGCCAAGGCGCTCATCCAAGTGGCCGCGGAACAGGGAACTGTAGAACAGTATTACTCGGAACTCGAGGCGTTTTCGCAGGCACTCGTTCCTGGCGCAGAGGCGGCCGAATTCTTCGAGGCTCCGTCATACGGGATAGAAGCGAAACGGGAGATTGTGAAAGAGCTGGCATCCCGTCTCAATGTCTCCATGACCATACGCGATTTTCTGCTGCTGCTTCTGGACAAGAAGAGGCTCGACCAGCTCGACGCCATCCTGGAAAGCTACCGGTCTTTTGCTGATGAAGCGGCAGGAATTCTTCGTTCCGATGTGACATCCGCCGTGCCCCTTTCAGAGGAGCAGGTGGCGGAACTGCGGACGGCCCTGGAAAAGGCGACCGGCAAGAAAGTCGTCCTCAGCGTTTCGGCTGACCCGCAGCTTATCGGCGGGGTGGTCACCAGGATCGGCGACAAGGTCTTTGACGGCAGCATCAGGACGCAATTGACAAAGATTCAAGATATATTACAGAAGGGGTGAGAAGTGCCTATGGAACTGCGAGCGGAAGAAATCAGCGAGATTATCAAAAGGCAGATCGAGGGGTACGGCAGGGACATCGAGGTCGCCGAGACAGGCACCATCATCTCCGTCGGCGACGGCATTGCCCGAATCCATGGCCTTGCCAAAGCAATGGCGGGTGAACTGCTCGAATTTCCCGGCGGGGTTTCCGGCATGGTCCTCAATCTTGAGGAAGGAAACGTCGGCGCCGCCATCCTGGGCGAGGATAACGAATCGATCAAGGAAGGCGCAATTGTCAAGCGCACCGGAAAGATCGTCGAAGTTCCGGTTGGCGAGGCGCTCGTCGGCCGCGTTGTCAACGCAATAGGCCAGCCCATCGACGGCAAGGGTCCCATCGAAACCGAAAATTTCCGCATGGTCGAGGTGAAGGCTCCCGGTATCGTCAAGCGCAAGTCGGTCCACCAGCCGCTGCAGACCGGAATCAAGGCGGTTGACGCGATGGTTCCGATCGGGCGCGGCCAGCGTGAGCTCATCATCGGCGACCGCCAGACCGGCAAGACCGCCATTGCCATCGATACCATCATCAACCAGAAGGGTGGCGACGTCATCTGTATTTATGTCGCCATCGGCCAGAAGCGTTCCACAGTGGCCCAGGTGGTCAGCAAACTGAGCGAGCACGGCGCCATGGATTACACCATAGTCGTGTCAGCATCCGCCTCAGAGCCGGCTCCACTGCAATTCATCGCCCCTTATTCCGGCGTTACAATGGGTGAGTACTTCAGAGACACCGGCAAGCACGCACTCATCATATATGACGATCTTTCAAAGCAGGCAGTTGCCTATCGTCAACTTTCGCTGCTGCTCCGCCGTCCGCCGGGACGCGAAGCATACCCAGGCGACGTTTTCTACCTTCACAGCCGTCTCCTCGAGCGTGCGGCAAAGCTTTCTGATGAATGCGGCGCAGGGTCCCTTACCGCCCTGCCGATCATTGAAACACAGGCCGGTGACGTGTCGGCCTACATACCTACGAACGTTATTTCCATTACTGACGGCCAGATATACCTGGAGAGCGACCTGTTCTATTCGGGGGTCCGCCCGGCCATCAACGTCGGCCTTTCCGTATCCAGGGTTGGAGGGGCTGCGCAGGTCAAGGCGATGAAGCAGGTAGCAGGCACTTTGCGCCTCAACCTTGCCCAGTACCGTGAAATGGCAGCATTCGCCCAGTTCGGTTCCGACCTGGACAAGGCGACCCAGATGCAGCTCGCGCGCGGCGAACGCCTCGTCGAGATCCTCAAGCAGCCCCAGTATCGGCCGCTTCCGGTCGAGAAGCAGGTGCTGGTGATCTTCGCGGCAAACAACGGCTATGTTGATGATTGCCCGGTAAGCGCTCTCGGCCGTTACGAGGCCGAGTTGACAGTCTTCTTCGATTCGCGCAAAGCTGAAATATTGCGTGAAATCAGGGAAAAGAAGGCCATTGACGACGTGTTGAGGGGTAAGATCATTGCCGCCCTCGATGAATTCAAGAAGGAATTTACAGTCTAGAGAAGGACGGAACCGCCCCCATGGCAAGCCTGAAAAACATCAGGAAACGAATAAATTCGGTCAAAAGCACGCGCCAGATCACCAAGGCAATGAAAATGGTCGCCGCTGCGAAGCTGCGTCGTGCCCAGGAGAATGTGCTGGCTGCCCGTCCCTATGCCCAGAAGCTCACGGAAGTTCTCCAGAGGCTTTCCGGCAGCGGTGGACAGTCGGACAACCCTCTGCTGCAGAAGGAAAAGTCGGAGCGGGCGCTTCTTATCGTAATCAGTTCCGACAGAGGCCTGTGTGGCGGGTTTAATGCCAACATCTGCAAGGCAGCGGAAGGATTCATTCGTGAAAACACTTCACGATACAGCGAGATTACCGTTCTCACCATCGGCAGGAAAGGACACGAATATCTCCGGAGGCGTGCAACGATCCGGAAAAATTATTCCAACATCCTGTCCACACTCAACTATCAGGAGGCCGCGCTTATCGGGCAGGAACTGATAGAAGGTTACATGGCCGATGAATACGATGAGGTGTTTCTCCTGTACAATGCTTTCAGGAGCGTCATGTCCCAAGACATAACCCTGAAAAGGCTGCTCCCGATCGAGGCTCCGAAGGGCACTGAAGATGAGTTTCTCATGGAGGCGATCTATGAGCCTTCGAAAGAGGAGCTGCTGACCGAACTGTTCCCGAAGCATATCGAGGTCCAGGTTTTCCACGCAATGCTTGAATCCGTCGCTTCGGAGCACGGAGCCAGGATGACTGCCATGGACAGTGCGTCCAAGAATGCAACGGAGATGATAGGAAAGCTGACGCTGCAGTATAACCGCGCAAGGCAGGCCGCCATTACCACTGAACTGATGGAGATCATCTCGGGCGCCGAGTCTATCAAGGCCTGATCAAGCTGAAAAGACCAACAATATCAGATTTATCATAGAGCACGGTCCGCTGGGCGGGCCGCAGGAGGAAGGGACCAGATGAGCCAGAACCTTGGAAAAATATCGCAGGTCATCGGCGCGGTAGTTGATGTTGAGTTCGAACCGGGCAAGCTCCCGGCGATCTATAACGCACTCAGGGTGACCAACCCAGCCATCGACGACCGTGAATACAACCTGGTGCTGGAAGTGGCACAGCACCTTGGTGAGAACACCGTGCGCACCATTGCGATGGACTCGACTGACGGCCTGGTCCGCGGTCAGCAGGCCCTGGACACCGGCAAGCAGATCGTCATGCCCGTAGGCCGGCAGACCCTCGGGCGAATCATAAACATTATCGGCGAGCCGGTTGACGAAATGGGCCCGATCAATGCCGAGAAGGAATACGAAATTCACCGTGAGGCGCCGTCTTTTATTCAGCAGTCCACCAAAGTCGAGGCGTTCACTACCGGGATCAAGGTCGTCGACCTCCTCGCGCCTTACGCCCGCGGCGGAAAAATCGGCCTGTTCGGCGGTGCCGGCGTCGGCAAGACCGTCATCATCATGGAGCTGATCAACAACATCGCCAAGCAGCATGGCGGGTATTCGGTCTTCGCTGGTGTCGGTGAAAGGACCCGTGAAGGAAACGACCTCTGGAACGAGATGAAGGAATCGGGAGTTCTGGACAAGGCTGCCCTTGTTTACGGCCAGATGAACGAGCCTCCCGGCGCACGCTCCCGCGTTGCTTTGTCGGCGCTCTCCGTTGCCGAGTATTTCCGTGATGAAGAGGGACAGAACGTCCTCCTGTTCATAGACAACATTTTCCGTTTCACACAGGCAGGCTCCGAGGTGTCGGCTCTCCTCGGCAGAATCCCGTCAGCTGTCGGTTATCAACCGACCCTTGCCACGGAGATGGGCGAATTGCAGGAAAGGATCACCTCGACCGACAAGGGTTCCATCACTTCGGTCCAGGCGATCTACGTTCCTGCCGACGACCTCACCGACCCGGCGCCGGCGACGGCATTTGCGCACCTCGACGCAACCACGGTTCTTTCCCGCCAGATTGCAGAGCTGGGCATTTATCCCGCGGTCGACCCGCTCGACTCCACCTCGCGAATCCTGGATCCGCAGATAATCGGCGAAGAGCATTACAACATAGCCCGCGAGGTGCAGTATGTACTGCAACGCTACAAGGACCTCCAGGACATCATCGCAATTCTGGGTATGGACGAACTTTCGGAAGATGACAAGCTCGTCGTGGCCCGCGCCCGCAAGATACAGCGGTTCCTCTCGCAGCCGTTCCACGTTGCCGAGACCTTTACGGGTACGCCGGGCAAGTATGTCGAGCTGAAGGACACTATAAAAGGGTTCCAGGAAATAGTTGCCGGTAAGCATGACGATGTTCCCGAGCAGGCTTTCTACATGGTCGGCACCATAGAGGAAGTTCTGGAGAAGGCGAAAAAACTTTCCGCGTAGTCTGAAGGAAAATAAAAGAGGGGCAAAAGGCTAAGGGGAGAAAGACGCTTTCGGCAATCCGGAAGACGCCCGGTAAGGATTTATACATGGCGGAAAAACTGCAGCTCGAACTGGTAACACCATACAGGAAAGTCCTCACGGAAGAAGTGGATATGGTAACCGCATCCGGTGTTCTCGGCGAATTTACCGTTCTCCCGGGGCATGCCGCCTTCCTCACCTCATTGAAGATCGGTGAGCTTGTATATTCCAAGGACGGAAAAATCAACCACCTAGCGCTGAATTGGGGCTACTTTGAAGTAGCGGACGACCGTATAACCATACTTGTGGAAACAGCGGAAAGAGCCGACGAAATCGATCTCGAGCGCGCCAGGGCAGCATTGGGACGCGCCGAAGAGGCTCTAAGAAAACTTTCCCGCGAAGACAGGGATTTCATAGTGTACGAAGCAGCCTTGCAGCGGGCGCTTATCAGGGTGCAGGTTGCGTCGAGAGCGGCCAGATAACATTCGGGGCTATATGACAGGGCAGGAAAAAGGCGGGGAAACCCGCCTTTTTTGCGTTATGAGAGCAGAAACAAGGCATGATATGCTCATGAAAAATTATATTCACGCAATGTAATATGAGGAGATGTAAACCTATTAAAATTCACTGCTTGCACATACAAATCTTTTGTGGTAAATGAAGAAGCTAATATGCTAATGAGAAAATAGGTTACTTGTATCGACGGCTCCACGGCCTGCATTGAATTGCAGGCGGTATGGTGCATCGAATCATGCGGGTGACTGTTTCCTGAAGATGCCGTACGTACTGGAGGGAATGATTTGTTCGAAGCTAGCGGCACATGCAACGCTATTACAGCTTTGGAAAACGCCGCACCGGGGGATGATCCAACGACAATCTGCGCCCGGAAGAAGAGAGATGTCAGCAGAAAGCATCTCGTTAACATGCTGAACTATCTCAACTTCAAAGACGAGACAATTCTCGTCAACCTCAAGCATTCCAAGTACGACACTACAATCACACTCAAAGCAAAACCCCAGCCATGTTTGGATGCCAAGCTGGAGTGTGTCTGGGTTCAGTTTGAAAGCCTGGAACAAAAGCTCAAAACCTACCGATACGAAAGTTTCATAGTTCCGGATCCCCACGAGCCGCTTCATGTAAAGGCACGGCTTGTTGATGTTACGTCACAGGGTATAATCTTTCTGCTTCCCGACAAATGCACCGAGCTGAGTTCCCGAAGAATTTCCCGTTTCAGATGTTCAGGGGTCGATGCCCTGCTTATTCAAAATGGAGCCATGTTCAGTGGGGAACTTAGCGACTTCAGCCCCGCTTCGTTCCGTATTCTGATAGAATGCAATCCTCCCCAATCCTTCCAGTGGGTTGTCCCTGAATCACCGGTGCATCTGATTTTCAGAAAAGGGCAACAAATTCTCTATTCAGGTGATTGTGCGATAATCAAACAGACTTGTGGCCACCGGAAACGGTCATTTGTTCTCAAGCCCCTGCTCTCCCAAATCAGGCGTTTTAAGCCTAAGGACCACCGAAGTCCCCGGCACCGTCTGGTGCCTTCGCCGAATGTGGTGTTCGATGATCCGCTTACCGGCAGGATGGTCAACCTGAAAGTCATCGACATCTCCGGTTCCGGTTTTTCTGTCGAGGAGCGGGAAGACAGCGCGGTACTGATGCCGGGCAGAGTGATTCCCGAATTGCGCCTTGACCTTGCAAATATCTTCACCTTCAGTTGCAGGGCTCAGGTCGTATATCGACTGAACATCGGGGAAAAGAATGGAAAAAGCATGGTCAGGTGCGGTCTGGCCATTCTGGATGCGGACATCGGGGAACACATGAAGCTTTTGGCCCTTCTGCACCAAGCCTCGGACGAGAATTCCTATGTATGCAACAAAGTGGATATGGAATCCCTGTGGGGCCTTTTTTTCCAGACCGGTTTTGTCTATCCGGAAAAATATGCCGTTATTGAAGCCAACAAGGAGGTTTTCAGGGAAACCTATGAAAAGCTGTACAACGGAAATCCGCGTATTGCCCGGCACTTCGTTTACCAATCCTGCGGCGTAATATACGGCCACATGGCAATGCTCCGGTTCTGCGGCAATACCTGGCTTATCCACCATCACGCCGCACACAAGTCACAGTCGCTGCGTGCCGGGCTCGTCGTCCTGAATCAGATCAGCCATGCAATCAATGATTCGCACAACCTCTATTCGGCACACATGGATTTTGTTCTTTGCTACTATCGTTTCGATAATCGTTTTCCCAAGCATGTTTTTGGTGATTTTGCGCATTACCTTGATGATCCCAAGGGCTGTTCAATTGACCAGTTTGCATACTTCCACTACGAGAGATCTTCCGAATGCGACCAGTGGGACTTGTCCGGCGCTTGGAATCTGGCAAAATCCAAGCCGGATGAACTTCTGGAATTTGAGGGGTGGTACAGCCACGTTTCGGGTGGCTTGCTGGTGTCTGCTTTTGATCTGGACAGTGGAGTGCCGGATGATGAAGAGTTGGGAGGGGAATATAGGAAGGCAGGATTCCGGAAAGAGCGCACTATCTTCTCTCTCAAGAATGGTGACACCTTGAAGGCGGTTTTCATTGTGAACGTGTCTGATATCGGGTTGAACCTGTCAGAGTTGACGTGCTCTATAACAGCCATGATTATTGATCCTGATGATCTTCCGAAGGGCACGCTCTTTTCAATTCTGTCTTTCCTCTCCAAATATTACGACTATGAAAATATTCCCGTTCTCCTTTACCCGGTTGAATATGCGGACAACAAGCTCATACATTACAAGAAAAAGTACAATCTCTGGATATTAAATGTTCAGGAATCCGGTGCAGAATATCTAGGTTACATGAGCCGATTTCATGGTCGTGTGGCAAAATACTGAAAGTCGGTTTTTATCGTATGAATGATCATCAACTATATAACAGCAGGATCATAAATACGTTTATCAAGCTTATAAAGCGGAATTACAGCCATGTTAATGTCATGGAGCTGCTTAATTATGCCGGGATGGAGTTGTATCAGGTAGAAGACGAAGGACACTGGTTCAGCCAGGAGCAGGTTGATCTCTTTTACGAGAGAATTGTCCAGCTGACGGGAAATCCGAAGATAGCCCGTGAGGCGGGGAGGTATGCTTCTTCTCCGGATGCGATCGGCATTATGAGACAGTATGCACTGGGAATGGTGGGCCCGGCCAGGGTGTTCGAGATGATAGGGGATGCTTCCAGAAATTTCACTCGATCTTCCACATACAATTCCAGGAAGCTGTCCCAGAACAAAGTCGAGGTTGTTGTCACCCCCCATCCAGGCGTGACTGAGAGGCCTTACCAATGCGATAACCGGATGGGCTGCTTTGAGGCTATTGTTCTGGGATTCAATTATCGCCTGCCGATAATCGAGCATTCAGAGTGCATTTTTTCCGGCGGAAAAGTTTGCAGGTATACGATCACGTGGCAGAAGTCACCAGCGGCAAACTGGAGACGGATCAGCAATTATGCAACCCTGCTCCTCTTGCTTGGGTGCCTTGCGTCATTCTTTCTGCTCCATTCGCGTGCGGTTGCCTACATAGCTCCCCTGTCGCTCTCCCTGGTACTTCTCTTCCATTACATTTCTTCCCGGATGGAGATTAAGGAGCTTAGCGCAAGCGTTGGAAATTTGTGGGACTCAACTGACAAGCTCCTTGAACAGACAAGCGTCAATTACAATAATGCATGCCTGGTAAACGACATCGGCCAGGTTATCAGCAGGCAACCTGATGTGGACCATATCCTGGCAAACGTTATCCAGGTGCTCAAGGACCGGCTTGATTATGATCGCGGCATGATATTGCTGATAAACTCCGAACGGACCGTCCTGGAATTCCGTGCCGGCTTCGGTTATTCCGATGAGCTTGCCGGTTTCCTTAAGAATACGAAATTCCATGTTGACAGACCTGACTCGAAAGGCGTGTTCGTCATCTCTTTCCGCAATCAGAGATCCTTTCTGATCAATGATTTCTCCGAAATTGCGCCAAACCTGTCTGCCGCAAGCCTGGCTTTCGCTAAAAAAATCGGGACTCAGTCGTTTGTCTGCTGCCCGATCATTTGTGAGGGCGAGTCAATCGGCATCCTGGCAGTTGACAATCTGGAAACAAAGAAAGCGCTGATTCAGAGCGACATGAGCCTTTTGATGGGTATTGCGCCGCTGATCGGCATAAGTATCCGGAACGCGATACTGAACGAGGAGAGGGAGCGGCAGTTCCAGTCAACGCTTCAGACTCTGGCCGCAAGCATCGATGCCCGCGACAATCTTACCGCCGGTCATGCGGAACGGGTAACGGAATATGCCGTGGCAATTTGCACGGAGTTGGGGCTTTCGAAGGATTTCACCGAAATGGTGCGCGTTGCATCTCTGCTGCATGACTACGGGAAAATCGGCATACCTGATTCCATTCTCAAGAAGGATGGCGCACTGACCGATGATGAGTACAACCAGGTAAAGGCCCATGCGTCAAAAACACGCGAAATACTGGGCCAGATCAACTTCAAGGGAATATATCAACAGGTGCCGGAGGCAGCCGCCAGTCATCATGAAAAAATTGACGGGTCAGGCTATCCACTGGGGTTGAAGGGAGATGAGATCCCTTACGGCGCGAAAATCATTGCAGTGGCAGATTTCTTCGAGGCAATTACTTCAAAGCGTCATTACCGGGATCCCATGCCGTTTGCTGAAGCATTGAAGCTTCTGGAGGAGAAGAGGGGAACCCATTTCGACAGCGGGATAATTGACGCGTTTGTCTACTACCTGAAGGAGAATTTTGGCTGCCGGAATGAAGGTTCTTCAGGTCTCTTGTATGCAGTGGACAACGTCAGGAAGATTCCGTTCCGTGCCGTGGCCGACGCGGTTGCGGATGCTGGAAAAACCGGGAATGGGGTGAAGGAGATGTTTCATGGAACGGAGAATTCCGGGCCATTGCTTGGGGTTGCGCCTTCTTTGAATGATTCGGGTGTTTTTTTGGTTCGGACTGATCAGAAAAAGGCTGGTGCCGCTGAATAAATCGGGCTAGTCGGCATTCGATCATTTATCTCCGCCTTCCGGTTTTATGCCTCGGCAGGAAATGACCGGCGTATAGGTGAACCGTCTTTTGCTCTTGAAAAACTGCTTGAATTCGTTGAGGAACTCATCATATCCACCCTCGTATTCCTCAAATGGATATTTCACTGTTCTTGCTATGACTTCCACTTTCTTCAACCAATTGAAAGCGTCGACGTCATTCAGTTCGCCGTAGATCAGGTGATGCGCTGCAACGCTTGCCTGGATATCTTCGTAGCCAAGATCATAAAGGAAGGAATACAGCTTCCTGCCGACAAAAGGATCGAAATTTCCTTTTTCTTCAAGGATTTTTACGACTGCATTGATGGTTTTTTCCATCTTTGCGGATAGTCCGTGATGGCAGAGGCAGTTGTTGTCAAGGTCGATAAGGCACAGGATGCCGCCGGGTTTGAGGATCCCTGAAATATTTTTCACGATTTCGAAACTGTTGGAACGATGGTATTCGAGGAGAAACCTCACCCATGCGAAGTCGAAGCTTCCCAGGTCGCCGAGGGGGCCGGTTACGTCCCTGGAAACAAAACTGACTCCCTCACGGCCATATTTGTCAGTTGCATGCTGTATTCTCTCCTGAGAGGAATCCATCCCGACGACCGTTCCTCCTGGTTGAACCAATTCGTAAAGGATCGAAGTGGTTATTCCTGATCCGCAACCGACGTCGGCAACACGCATGCCCGGTTTTAGCCCCGCCCAGAGAACCTGGTTTTCCATGGTGGCGGCATCGGTCTTCAATTCCAGGCGGGCGATTTCCTGCTCGTTTTCCATGAGGTACTTTTTCTCTATCATTGTTCGTTGCGCTTCTCCCGTTTTGTTGCATCTCGTCAACGAGGCTGTTGTAGAAAATCAGAAACTTCTTATAGCATTACAAAATCTTTTTGCACAAGACAATTATCTGCAGAAACGACCTTTTTGTTGACTCTGGCACTTGATATTTGGTTATATGTCCTAGCTTCGCACTAATATGGCGCATATCAACACAAGGTATTGATTATAATGCCAAGATTATTGTTAATTAATCCATCCAATGAGCATAAAGGCCTTGGCAATGTCAGGGGCACTTCCTGGCCTCCTCTGAACCTGCCTTATTTGGCTGCGGTAACTCCCAGTAACTATGAGATTGATGTTATTGATGAAAATGTCAAAGCATTTGAGTATAGACCTGCTGATATTGTCGGAATAACTGCTTATACTGCTTCCGTGTACAGAGGGTACAAAATAGCATCCGAATATCGAAAGCGTGGAATTCCAGTGATAATGGGTGGCATACACGTATCGATGATGCCTGAAGAGGCGGAGCGTTACTGCGATTCCGTGGTTATTGGAGAAGCCGAGGCCATATGGCCCGAGGTCCTGAGGGACTTCGAAGCGGGGCAACTGGCCAGGCGGTACGTCGGCGCCCGGCCGTGCATGGACGATTTGCCCATGCCAAGAAGGGATATTCTCCGGGAAGAGCATTACCGCTGGGGCTCTATTCAGACTTCTCGGGGGTGTCCGCTGAACTGCTCTTTCTGTTCGGTCACTGCTTTCAACGGGCAGGCATTTCGCAGGCGTCCGCTGGAATCTGTGTTGGACGAATTGCGGCAGATACCACAGAAGCTGGTTCTCATCACTGACGATAACCTGATCGGTTTCGGCAAAAAGGACCGTGACTGGGCGTATTCGTTTTTTCAGGCCGTTATCGCTCAGGGGATCAAGAAAATTTTCTTCGCCCAGTCTTCACTCATGTTCGGTGAAGACCCCGAACTCATTCGACTTGCCGCAAAGGCGGGATTGAAGGTTATTTTCATCGGGATGGAATCCGTGCAGCCGGAAACTCTCAGTTCTTTCCGAAAGTCGGTCAACCTGGACCGGCTTGCCGGCAAGCGGTACCACGAGTTGATCGCGCGCATCAGGAAAGGCGGAATTGCGGTCCTCGGCGCTTTTGTCCTTGGCGGTGACACTGATGATGTCTCGGTTTTTCCGCGGACTCTGGAATTTATAAAATCTTCCGGGATCGACGTAATTCAGGTCACGAAACCTACTCCCTTGCCTGGCACCGCCCTGTGGGAATCCCTGGAAAGGAAGGGGCGGATTCTGGCGACCAACTTTCCGGAGGACTGGGCGGAATACCGCTTCACCAAGATGCTCTTCGCGCCTGCCAACATGAGCATAGATGAAGTATACGAGGGGTTCACCTATCTGCGCAGCGAATACTACCGCCCGTTGGCAACGCTGGCGAGATCTTTGTCGACCCTTTGGGTTACGAAAAGTCCGACCGCCGCTTATCTTGCATACAAATTCAATTCGTCCTACCGCAAGGCTTTTTACGATTCCGAGCATTACCGCCTGTTTGATTTGACCGCCCTGAGGAAGAAGTTTGACCATATCAGAAACTGCGGCAAATAGGGTCGTCACTTTTTCGAGAAATGCAGTCAATGCGAAACAGGTTTGCCGTGCAGTTATTTTACGATTGGTATGCCATAGAGAATTCGGCGCCAACTGGGCTGTGCCTGGAGGGTGAATGACCGTCTATTTATTTTGAACTGCCTGGCAGTAATGCTCAAAATAATCATGATCTCATTTTATGATCTTAATCTAGCTGTTGATGGAATCTTTGAACAGATCATTTAGTTATTGAAGGGGTGAAGGAAAATTTGCAAATTATGTGAGTTGATTTATGCAGTAAACCTGCTGGGCTTAGAATGATAATTTTATTTGACATCGCAATGTGCCCGTGATTTTATGTCGCGAATACGTAACACGTTGTTTTGTATGCACGATCATGTGCTGATGTCTCTGGTTGTGAGTTTTATGTTTTGACAGTCATAGTATACTGGGAAAGGATAAATACATGGAACGGAGACTACAACTGTATCGCATTCTTTTGTCAGCAGGGCTTTTCATAGCTTCCCTTTGCCTGCCTGCTGTAGTCCTGGCGTCAGGCTTCGGCATTTTTACCCACGGAGCAGCGCCCTTGGGGGAGGCAGCCGCAGTGACCGCGCATGGAGAGGAGCCATCGAGCGTTTTCTACAACCCGGCACTCATCAATCGATTGAACGGAACGCAGGTGGAGGTCGGTACGACACTTCTTTTCCCGTCGCGAGAATTTTCCGGCGTCTCAGGGGAAAGGGCTGAGACGAAGGATACGGTTTTCTGTCCCAGCACCTTTTTCATGACCCACCGGGCTTCCGACAGAGTAAGCTTTGGCTTCGGCGTATTTTCGCCCTTTGGTCTCGGGACCGACTGGGGCAAGACCTGGGAAGGGCGGTATCTTGCCACGAATTCCGAACTTTTTACCATAGCCTTCAATCCGGTCGTTTCCGTCAAGATTACGCCGAAGCTGGCTCTTGCCGCCGGACTCGATGTGATCTACCTGGATACGACACTGGAAAAAAATATTAATATGGCCCTTTTTGCGCTGCCGGAAAACAGCTTCAAATTTAAGGGGGATGGTACTGGACTCGGGTTCAATATCGGCTTTCTGTATGATGTGAGCAACACGGTGTCAGTCGGAGCTACATACAGGAGCGAAGTAAAGATTGGGGTTAGGGGAACGGGTATCTACGGCTACCAGGTACAGATCCCTCCATTTATCGCGTTGCAGAACTCGGCAGGAAAGGCCGACCTGACGCTGCCGCAGCAAGTAACTGCCGGAATCAGCTATTCGGGATTTCCCCAAATGGTACTTGAAGCGGGTATCCGCTGGGAAGACTGGTCTTCCTTCAGGCAGCTCCAGGTGAATTTCGATAACGGCAGTCCCCAGACGGCCCAGAAAAACTGGAAGAGCACGTTCGCCTATAACGTGGGAGCCCGTTATCGCCTACATAAGAATGTTTCCCTGCTTGCCGGATACCTTTACAGTGACAATCCCGTACCCGACGAAACCTTCGAGCCATCCATACCCGATTCGGACACCCATCTTTTCTGCGTGGGAACCGAGCTGAGCTTCAAGAAACTCACGCTTTCCCTCAGCTATGCCTACCAGTTGCTGGAAAACCGCCATAAGTCCAATTTGCTGGGCGATCCAATTATGCAGGGTTCAGGGACTGCCAACGGCAAATACAGCGCCGACATGCATCTCCTGGCAGCCAGCCTCGTTTTCAAATACTGATTGCATTTTTTCATAAAAATGCTACTTCTATGACACTGCCCGCACGGCCGCCAGCGGAATGCGGCGGCCGCGGCGTTCCAATGAAAAGGAGGGGCCACGGCATGCCGGAAAACATCAGGAACATCGCCATGCGCATAAGGGATCTGCGTGAGATTGCGGGTATTTCCCCGGAAACCCTTGCCCATGAGCTGGGAGTATCCCGGGAGGATTTCCAGCGCTTCGAAAGCGGCGAAGTGGACATCCCCGTGGGCTTCCTGTACAAGGTTGCCCATCGTTTCTCGGTCGAACTTACCGACCTTCTGACCGGCGAAAGCCCCAGGCTCCACGTTTATTCCCTGGTAAGGAGCGGCAAAGGGGTAAGTGTGGAGCGGAGGAAAGCATACAAGTACCAGAACCTCGCTGCAAATTTCATCCACAAGACAGCCGAGCCGTTCCTTGTGACCGTGGAACCTGACGAGTGCGATGCGGCGGTGTCCTTCAACAGCCATCCCGGCCAGGAGTTCAATTACCTGCTGGAGGGCCGCCTGAAAATCATCATCGACGATCATGAACTGATCCTGAATCCCGGCGACTCGCTCTACTTCGATTCCAGCCACCCGCACGCAATGCAGGCCCTGGACAACAGGACAGCGCGTTTTCTGGCAGTCATATTCTGATATTGATATGAATCTTGCGGCCGTTGTTTCCCGGAATTCAAGAGGCCGGAGAGAAATGAGGTGTCTATCCCATGCTAGAACGGTTTGTTTCCCGCGTGAAGTATGATTCCTATGAGGATTTTATCGAGAATTTTTCCATATCGGTTCCTGATTCCTTCAATTTCGCCTATGATGTGGCCGACGAGATGGCACGGCGGGACCCCGACAGGGTCGCCCTGATCTGGTGTGACGACCAGGGGAACGAGTCGACATTCACCTTCGGCCAGCTAAAACTGTACAGTGACAAGGCCGCCTCTTTTTTCCAGTCCGTGGGAATCGGCAAGGGCGATCCCGTCATGCTCGTGCTCAAGAGACGGTACGAGTTCTGGTTCTGCCTGCTCGGGCTGCACAAGCTGGGTGCCATCAGCATACCTGCCACCCATCTCCTTACCGCCAAAGACATCGTCTACCGCAACAACGCTGCTGACATAAAGATGGTGGTGACTGTAAGCGATCCCGAAGTGCTTCTTCATGTGGACGAAGCCGAAGCGAAATCACCGACTTTGAAATACAAGGCAGTGCTCAATTGCGACCGGGAAGGCTGGATCAATTTTTCCCGGGAGCTGGAGGATTCTCCTGCGGATTTCACACGGCCGACCGGCAGTGACGCAACGGGAAATGATGATGTTTCGCTGATCTACTTCACTTCCGGAACAACCGGCATGCCCAAGATGGTAAGGCATGATTATGTTTATCCCCTGGGGCACATCCTTACCGCCAAATACTGGCAGAATGTCATTGACGGAGGCATACACCTCACCATTGCCGACACCGGCTGGGCAAAGGCGGTATGGGGGAAGATCTACGGTCAATGGATAAGCGGCGGTATTGTGTTCGTCTATGATTATGACAAATTCACGCCGCGCAACCTGCTCGAAGTCATCGCAAGGTTCGGCATAAACACGTTCTGTGCGCCTCCCACAATATACCGCTTCCTCATCAAGGAGGACTTCTCCCCGTTCGATCTGTCGCAGCTCAAGTACTGCGTGATTGCCGGGGAGCCGCTGAATCCCGAGGTGTACAACCAGTTCCTGAAGAAAACCGGCATCCGGCTCATGGAAGGATACGGACAGACCGAATGCACCCTCGCCATTGCCACCTACCCGTGGATGGATCCGAAACCGGGGTCCATGGGCAAGCCGTCCCCCATGTACGACATGGACATCGTGGATGATGAATTGAAGTCGTGCGAAGTCGGCGAGGAAGGGCAGATAATCATACGGACCGGCCGCATGAAACCGGTCGGGATGTTCAGCGGCTATCACCGCGACCCGGAGATGACCGCCAGGGTCTGGCATGATGATATCTATTATACCGGAGACATGGCCTGGCGTGACGAAGACGGCTACTACTGGTTCGTGGGCCGTTCAGACGACGTCATCAAGAGTTCGGGATACCGGATAGGCCCCTTCGAGGTCGAGAGCGCCCTGCTGGAGCATCCGGCGGTCATGGAATGCGCGATAACGGCGGTTCCCGACGAGATCAGGGGGCAGATCGTGAAAGCCACCGTTGTTTTGACGCGGGATTACGCTCCCGGCGACGACCTGGTCGAGGAGCTCCAGGAGCACGTCCGCAAACTGACGGCGCCTTATAAATATCCACGCATCATCGAGTTTCTGCCCGAACTGCCGAAAACCATCAGCGGCAAGATCCGGCGCGTGGAGATCCGGGAGCGCGACAAGGGCGACACGGGGGCGGGAACGCCTTGAAAACCGGCCAGGAGGAGCCTTTCTGGGGCGGCATAGTCAAGTCCATGGGGCTGGTGTTCGGCGATATTGGCACGAGCCCCATATACACCCTGACGGTCATCTTCGCCCTCACCAAACCCACCCGGGAAAACGTTTTCGGCATCCTGTCCCTGGTTTTCTGGACTTTGACCCTGCTGGTGACGGTGGAATACGCATGGCTGGCCATGAGCCTCGGCCGCAAAGGCCAGGGCGGCGAGATCGTCCTCCGGGAGATACTCATAAAACTGCTCAAATCCGGCCGGCTTCTC
Source organism: Geobacter sp. (assembly GCA_003314535.1). Lineage (GTDB taxonomy): Bacteria > Desulfobacterota > Desulfuromonadia > Geobacterales > Geobacteraceae > RPRC01. The sequence continues at coordinate 67,283 of POSG01000010.1, read as the reverse complement.
GCTTTTGGTGGTTTCCTCTCCTTTGTCGGGGTCTCCCTCCTGTTGGGTGACGGAGTCATCACCCCAGCCATCAGCATCATGTCGGCTGTCGAGGGTATACTCCTGATTCCGGGAGTTGCAGGCCTCCACCAGGGGACGCTGACGCTTATCGGCGTGTGCATAGCGGTCGGGCTTTTCGTCATGCAGTACAAAGGGACAGACAAGGTCGCCGGAGTTTTCGGCCCGGTCATGGTGCTCTGGTTCCTTGTCCTGACCCTGAGCGGCCTGGTTTCACTAATGGGCTCCCCGGACATTGTCAAGGCGGTCAGCCCCCATCATGCCGTCAAATTCCTGCTCAACAACGGTTGGGCAGGCTTCATTGTCCTTTCCGAAGTTATTCTCTGCGCCACAGGCGGAGAGGCGCTCTATGCAGACATGGGCCATCTGGGCAAGAAGCCGATCATCAGGGCCTGGTATTTCGTTTTTTTCGCGCTGGTCATCAACTATCTCGGCCAGGGAGCCTTCGTCCTGGCCAACCCCGAAGCGAAGAACCTGCTGTTCAGCATGGTCAAGTCCCAGGCTCCGACCCTCTACATACCGTTTCTCATACTTACCATCATGGCGACGGTCATTGCATCCCAGGCGGTCATAAGCGGCGTTTTTTCCATTATCTACCAGGGCATCACGACCCGTCTCATGCCGCTGATGAAGGTCGATTATACCTCGCACCTTCTCAAGTCGCAGATTTACATAGGCTTTATCAACTGGACCCTGATGTGCGCTGTAATTTTCATCATGCTCATATTCCAGAGGTCGGCCAACCTGGCGGCAGCGTACGGCATGGCAGTGACCGGCTCCATGACCATTACCAGCGTGATGATGATCATTATCTTTTCCCGAACCAACAAGAAGTGGAAAGTGCCCATTGCCGTGCTGGTGAGCATGCTCGATTTTGTTTACCTGGCTTCAACTCTGACGAAACTTCCCCATGGTGCTTACTGGTCCCTGGTTCTCGCTTCGTTTCCGCTTGCCACCATTTTCATCTGGACCAATGGGCAGCGCAAGCTGTACCAGGCATTGCGGCCGCTGGACATCGAGACCTTTCGCGTTAGTTACGAGCAGATTTACAATGAGGGAAGAGTTTTGTCGGGTACGGCACTGTTTTTTTCCCGGGAATGGAATGTTATACCTCCTTACGTGATCCACTGCATAATCCGCAGCAATATCATCTATGAGCGAAACGTGCTGATTTCCATCGTAAGGACTGACGAACCGTTCGGAGTGAAGACGAACCTGATAAAGAACCTGGCTCCAGGCCTCGAAGCATTGGAGATAAGGTCAGGCTACATGGTCGTGCTGGATATCGAAAACCTGCTGAAGATGAACGGCATTCGGGAGAAAGTCATATTCTACGGCATTGAGGATATCAATACCGGAAACCCGGTATGGAAGGTTTTCAGTGTCATAAAGATGCTGACCCCCAATTTCGTCCAGTTCCACAAGTTGCCGGCCAGCAGGCTGCAGGGTGTCGTCACGCGTGTTGAAATGTGAGGGAGCAGGATGAAGAAAAGGGCGACTCCGCAGGGAGACGCCCTTTTCTTGTAGACGGTTTCGATGCTTCTCTCAGGCCTCTTCATCCTCGCCGAAGGAAATCTCGTTGTAAGCCCGGTCCTCTTCAAAGCGCTTGGTCTGGGCCTGCAGTTTTTCGATGTCTTCCTTGCATTTCACGCAATAGTGGGCAAAAGGCATGGCCCGGAGTCTGCCGATGGGGATGTCGCAGCCGCACTCCTCACAGATGCCGTAATCGCCCTCCTCGATGCGCAGCAAAGCCTCATCTATATTACGCAGTTTCTCCCGCTCACGGTCATTGAGCAGGAATCCCAGTTCCCGGTCCCTTTCGCTGGAGGCCTGGTCGTAAATGTCACCGCTCGGTTCGCCGCTCGGAACCTCAGACGTGGATTTCAGCGTCTTGTTTATTTCCTTCAATGTGTCCTCCTTCAACTTCAGGAGGATCGCTTTCATTTCCTCGATTCTTTCTACCATCAGGTCGTCTCCGTGCTGAATTGTTCATTTCCGAGTTGGAAACAGTCTCTTGCCAATCAGGATTGCACATAATAACGTACTTTAACCGGTTGTCAAGCAAAAAGCCGCGTTAGGGGATTCCGGCATCCCATGCTCAATCCCGGTCCGGTTCGACTATTTCCCCGATCAGGTCGTAATCCGACGAGTCGGTGATTTTCAAAGATACGATGTCACCCACATTGGCATTGCCGGCTGTTATGTAAACCTGGCCATCGATATCCGGCGCCTGCCGGGATGATCTTCCCTTGAGCAGCAGTTCGGTTTCCTCGCTGAATCCTTCCACGAGAACTTCTTCGATCCGGCCGGTCAGACGGCGGTTTCGTTTGAAAGACAGGCGGGCCTGCGCTTTCATGATCTTCTTGTAGCGTTCCTTTTTGATCCGTTCCGAAACCTGGGCCGTCATTTCCGCCGCCGGGGTCCCTTCTTCCCTGGAGTAGCAGAATACGCCGAGCCGGTCGAACTGGGCTTCATCCACGAATTGCAGCAACTGCTTGAAATCCTCTTCCGTCTCGCCGGGGAATCCGACGATGAGCGAAGTGCGAAGCGCGATCTCGGGGATTTCCGCACGGAGTCTGCCGATCAGGTCCCTGATCTGCCGGGAGGTGCTCCTCCGGTTCATCTTTGTCAGGATCGGATCGCTGATGTGCTGGAGGGGAATGTCCAGGTACTTGCATACCTTGCTTTCTTCCTTGATCAGCTTAATGAGTTCGTCAGTGATACCGTTCGGATAGGCATAGAGAAGGCGGATCCAGCGAAGCTCTTGTATTTTCGCGAGGTTGCGTATCAATGACTCCAGTGATGAACCGTCGTCCAGGTCCGTTCCGTAACGGGTAATGTCCTGGGCAATGACGTTGATCTCCCTGGTTCCGCTGGCCACAAGTCTCCGTGCCTCTTCCAGCAGGCCCTCCATGGGCCGGGAACGGTATGCGCCGCGCAGGCTTGGGATCACGCAGTAAGAGCAGCAGTTGGAACATCCTTCGGCAATTTTGAGATAGGCCGTATAAAGTGGTGTTGATTTGAGCCGCGGCGAACTTTCGTCATAAATGAAGCTGGGATCCCCGATATAGCGGAGCTGTTCCGATGTGTCGCGCTTTTCCGCGATAATCTCGGCTATTCGCGGGTAGTCTCCAGTGCCGATGAATATGTCCACTTCCGGGAGTTCGCGGCACAACTCCTCCTGGTAGCGCTGGGGCAGGCAGCCGGTTACGATCAGGAGGTTGCAGCGGCCGTCATGCTTTCTGTCGGCCAGATCCAGAATGGCATCTATGCTTTCCTGCTTTGCCTCCTTGATGAAGGAGCAGGTGTTGACAATGATGATGTCGGCTTCCTTCTCATCAGTGGTTACCTCGTATCCCTCACGGTCGAGGTAACCGAGCATTACCTCGGCATCGACCAGGTTTTTCGGACAGCCGAGGCTGACCATGCTCACTTTCCGTTTCGTCTTGTCGTTCAAAGGCACCTCTTGCGAACGGGCGATCCCGTCTGATCCCCTACTGTCTGAAATTGATGAACTGCATTTCTACTTCCAGATCCTTCCCCTTCAACAACTTGATTATTTCCTGGAGATCATCGATATTCTTTCCGGTGACCCTGACCTGGTCTTCCTGGATCTGGCCCTGCACCTTCAGCCTGGTTTCCTTGATGGCCGCAATGATTTCCTTGCCTTTTTCCTTTGATATTCCCTGCTGGAGCGAGACGATCTGGCGGACCAGGCCGCCGGATGCGGATTCCACGGATCCGTACTTGAGAGCCTTCAGGGAGACTCCACGCTTGACGCACTTGGACTGGAGAATGTCTATGATGGCCTTCAGGCGGAAATCGTCGTCAGCCAGAATCCGGATCGAATCCTTTTCCAGTGACACTTCGCTCTTTGAATTCTTGAAATCGTAACGCTGTGTGATCTCCTTGACGGTCTGGTTGACAGCGTTGTCCACTTCCTGCATGTCGATCTGTGACACTATGTCGAATGACGGCATACCTTGTCCTCTCCTGTCCATTTTGAACGGTTGGATATTTCCAGTAATTTCCCGGCCATGCCGGAAGATCACCGCGTGGGCTGTTTCGCTACCGGCTATGGCTTGACTACTTCGACTCCGGCAGGCGCTTTGAAGGAAAAGAGGGAGCGCTTCAGTCCCCGGTTCACTTTGACATTGCTGAAGTGGATTGTCGTCCTGGCGCCGAAGGGGTCGAAGACTACCGATGAGACGATTGGGAAAGTATTCTTCACGTTTCCGTCTTTCAGGTATTTTGCCACTGCTTCCGCAGACACCGTCAACTGCAGTTTTGCCAGATTCCTGCCCGGTTTCTTCGGAACCAGCTCCAGGAGGTAATTGCCTGAAGAGTCGCGCAGTCCCTTCATTGGGGAAATGGAGAAATCGCGTGAGATGCGACCCATGCCGGTCAGGTAATTGAGCGCTATTCCATTGTCTCCTTCGAACATGTTCCTGACGCTTGACTGCATTACCTGCCTGTTTTCCGGAAGGTAGAACCAGACGGTCTTGCCGTCGGAGACGATGAGCTGTTTCGGCTTCCGGTAGTCGAAGCGGAACATGGCGGCGCCCGATGGATTCTTCCTGATGGATACGGTGCCGTTACCCGTCTGGTCCCTTTTTATTGACGGGACGAATGTCTTCTGCGTGAAAGTGGCCTGCAGATCGCTCAACGAATTGTATCCCTGTTCGACTGTTGCGATCACGTCCTTTGCATCTGTCTCCGCAAATGCAGCGGAAGTGAATGATGATACGAATGCGAGCGAACAGAGAAAGGTCAAGATAGAAAAGAATCTCATTGTCATTTTCCTTTCAAAAACGCGGCTGATAGTGCCACAACTAGCGTTCGGGCGCAACTGATTTCAGCATTGGGGCCCTAGCGGAGGAGTTCAGCGGGATCGATAATGCATATGATCTGGCCGTCGCCCAGGACTGCGCCACCCATGAGTCCCTTCATCCTGTTCATGGGTCTTCCGAATTGTTTGACAAAGACATCCTGCTGGCCGATAAACCGGTCTACGACCAAGCCTGCCTTGCGTCCCCGTATTTCGACCATGACAGCGGGGATTCCCGGGCCCTTTCCGGTGGAAAGGGGCAATCCCAACAAACGCTGGAGACTCAACAACGGAATGCTTTCCCCTCCCAGCTCGAATACGGTCCGCCTTCCGCTGACGGATACGTCCTCGCGCTTGATGTCGAGAGTCCGCAGTATCTTGTCGACTGGAAAAGCGACAGTTAAAGGCGTACATCCCACCAGAAGAACCTGGATTATGGAGATTGTCACGGGCAGGGAAAGAGTGAACTGGGATCCCTTTCCCGGCTCGGATTCTATTGAAAGGTTGCCGCCAAGGGATTGCAGTGAAGACCTGACAACATCCATTCCCACTCCCCTGCCGGAAATGCCGGTTACCTCCCTGGCCGTGGAGAAACCCGGAAGACAGGTCAGGAGAAAGGCCTGGCGGGGGGAGAGCCGATGGCCTTCTTCCTCACTGATAAGACCTTTTTCAAGTGCTGCGGCAATGATCCCGGCGGGGTCCATGCCCCTTCCGTCATCGGCAATGCTGATGATTATCCTGTCCTTGAGTTTGCGAGCTTCGACGGCAATGGTCCCGTTGGGTTTTTTCCCCCGACCCAGGCGTTCGGCAGGCGTTTCTATGCCGTGATCGACCGCATTGCGAAGTAAATGGAGCAGCGGATCGGAGATTTCGTCCAGTATGCCGCGGTCTATTTCAATTTCCCTGCCGCTGACCCTTAGGGAGACATCCTTTCCGCTCTTCTTTGCCAAGTCGCGAAGCGTTCGCGGCAGGCGGTCGGCCAAAGCGCCGAATGGCATCAGGCGAAGTTTGAGAATTTCGTCGTGCAATTCGCGGACCTGGCGTGAAAGATCGAACACCGCCATGTCCAGGTTCCGTAAGCCCGATTTGCCGGAAATGTTTGCAAGCCTGTTCTTGCTGGTTACCAACTCGCCGGTAATGTTGATCAGGTTGTCGAGCACTTCCGTCCTGACGCGAACAGTCTTTTGGGACCTTTCACCATCTCCTTGTTCCCGGACGGCTCTTGCTGTCCCGCCGGTTTTGCCCTCAACCGTCCCGTCCACTTTCCGCCCATGGGATGGGGCTGCGCTCCCTTGCTGCTTTTCTCCCTCCCCGCCGGCCGAAAGAGGAGTAAACCCTGCCAGCTTTTCCACCAGTCCGGAGATGTCCTGCTCAGCTTTGCCGTCCTCCTCCACTCCGCGAACCATTTCCGCAAGGAGATCGGATCCTTCCAGGAGGAGGTCGGCGATGCCCGTTTCGAATCCGAAAACTTCCTTCCTGACCTTGTCCATCAGGTCTTCCATCTTGTGGGCAAGCTCGGCCATTTTTTCGTAACCCATGGACGCGGCCATGCCCTTGATGGAATGGGCCATCCTGAAGAGGACATCGATCTTTCCGTGATCCCCCGGTTCCCCCTCCAGCGCCACAATGGTGTCGTTAAGGGTTTGCAGGTGTTCTCTGACCTCAGAGATGAACAGATCCTTGTACTGGGACATGTCCATTCAGCAGGCCCTCCCTTTTCCCGTCCGTGCAGAAGGATTTTGTACATCCGGCCTGTCAACGCCAGTCAGTTCGTCTGACATGACGCTCAATTGCCGTTTTACCCGATCAGTTCCGAACATGCTTTCAAGGCTTTCGGGCATTCCGTCCCGAACTCCGGAGGGCATCTTCGAGCAGCTCCACCAGTCTTTCAAGTGACGGTGACGGTAAGCTTTCCTGTCCAATGGCGACAGATGTTCCGGACAGCCAGTCGCTTTCATTGCCGCCTCCGATGATTTCGCCGGATGCTATCCTTTCAATTCCGTCTATACGCAATGCGAGCGAGCAGATCCTGCTGTCGAGCATGAGGACAGAGCCTGTTCCCTTTGCTGGGCAGCCGTTCAGAAAGGAGTCGAAATCCAGGACCGGTACGGGTGCTCCGTGGAAATTCATGACGCCGACGTACTCCCGTGGCGCCTTGGGGATGGGGTATGCCAGAAATGTCTCCATGACCTCGGCGATGTCTTTCAGCGGAAAGGCAAAGCGCTTTTCACGGACCGATGCGATCAGGAAACGCTCCTGGTTCGCTTTCATTCTGCCGGCACCTCTCCTGCTGGAAGCGTGAATCGCTCAACGCAGCTGCACAGGTCGTTGGAAAGGTCGGCGAGTTCTTTTGCCGCCTGGGACATTTCCTGCATCGCGACAGCTTGCTCTTGTGTCGCTGCCGATACCTGCTCCGTCGAAGCGGCGTTTTCCTCGGCCACCCGGGCGATTTCGTCCACGTTCTTCACCATCTGGCCGGCTCCGTCATTCTGCATGCCTGAAAGATCGGCGATGCTGTTTGCCTTGCGTTCGGTTTCCACGACTGTCTGCACGATCTCCCTGAAGGAATCCACAGCTATGTCGATGCTTTTCTTGCCGTCGCCGATGCTCCGCGAGATATCCACGATCGTGTCCTGGACGCGGTGGCTCTCGTCGCGGACTTCGCTGATCAGTTCCATGATGTCATCCGCGGACTTGCCGGTCCCTTCGGACAGCTTCCGCACTTCTTCCGCGACCACCGCGAATCCTTTGCCGTATTCACCTGCCCGTGCGGCCTCTATGGAAGCGTTAAGAGCGAGCATGTTGGTCTGGCGGGCTATTTCTCCGATGAAATCGGCAATCTTCCCGACCCGCTGCAGCTTGGTGTTGAATTCCATGAACTGTTTCCCGCTCATTTCGACGCGATCGAAGAATCCCCGCATCCTTTCCAGAAGGTCGTTTGCCTGTTCACCGCCGCGTCGGGCCGAAATGCTGGTGTCCCTTGCGGAGCCTGCGGCCTCCCTTGCCCTCTTGGCAACCAGCTCAATGGAAATGGCCATTTCATGGATGACCTTGGAGCTTTTGCCGACCATTTCCGCCTGTTTTTCCGCACCCCTGGAGATGTGCTCCACCGCCAGCGCCACTTCTTCGGTAGAAGCATTGATTTCCACTGCATTGGATGACAGGGTTCTTGCGGAGTCGGAAACCTTTTGCGAGATTTCCCTGATGCTCCTGACCAGCTTGCGAAGGTTCTCCTTCATCCGGTCGATCGAGGCGGCCATGTCGACGGTTTCGTCGGGAAAGCGGGTATTGCCAAGGGAATGGTCTCCGGTCAGGTCACCCCTGCTGATGGCTTCCGCTGACTCGTTCAGCCGGGAAATGTTCCTGGTGAAAGTCTTTGAAAAGAACCATCCGAGAATGAGCCCTATGGTCAAAGCAACAAGGTAGCTGAAGAGGTTCGTGGCTTCGGGAGAATAGCCCAGCATCTGGACTCCCTTGGGAGTGAATGCCACTGCTGCGACAACAACTACAAACCCGAGGATGAACTTGTATCCAATGGGGATACGCATGTTTCTCTCCTTTCCAATGAACTGGGGAAAGTTGCCGTTTCCGGATAGAAACTTAATTTATACGGGATTATGCAATTTAAAGCAACTGGCATGCCATGAAAGCTGGGGGGATTTTCTGCATTTGATGTGCATGTGTCATGTCAGGCTTTGCGGTAAATGCGCTCGATCCGGCATACCGGGAGAAACAGTTCCCGTGCCTTGCCCATCATGGTTTCCGTTTTTCCCAGGACCAGGAAGCCTCCCTCGCGGAGCGATTCGGCAAATGAGGATATTATGGTCTCCTGTGAGCTGCGTTCAAAATAAATGAGCACGTTCCGGCAGAGAATAAGGTCGGTTGCAGCCTTGCACGTTGGTCGCAGCAGATCGCAGCGGGCAAAAGAGACCATATTCCGGACAAGCGGGTCAAGATGGTATTTCCCATCCTTGCAGGTGAAGTGGCGATCCCTGACTTCAGGAGGAGTTTCATCCAGGCTTTCCGCTCCGTACACGGCATTCTCTGCCAGATGCAGTATGCCGCTGTCAATGTCGGTTCCATGAATGGACACGTTGAAACGGGATAAGTCTTCCCGGAAGCAATCTGCCAGGATCAGCGCCAGTGTATAGGGCTCCTCTCCCGCGGCGCATCCTATGCTCGCCATGGATACTGACCGGCTCCCCTCAAGCCTGTGGCGGGAGAAAATGTCCGGGATGACTTCGTCTTTCAGCTTGGCGAAGGTGGATGGGTTACGGAAGAATTTGCTTACGTGAATGGTCAGCTTTTTTGCCAGGATGCCCGCTTCGGCCTTTTCCGTGAGCAGGAAGTCAACATATTGATCGGCAGTGTCGCATCCGACCGAGGTCATGCGCACGGCTATCCGCCGTTTCACGCATGAGCTCTTGTAGTTTTCGAGACGCAGGCCGGTCATGGTCTTGAGGATACGCCGGATCTTCTCGTAAGACCTTTCGGGAACATCACCCCGGGCTCCGTCTCTTCCGGAGGTTGTCAGTATGGGTCTTTGCATGACAGCAGTAAACCGTGCTCAGGTTGTTCCCATTCGGCAACTCCTGGTAATGGCCGATAAGGGCTGGAGCGGGGCTTTCGAGGAGCTCGTGATACGGCTTCCGTGCCAGATCTCGAAACCGGGAAAACGCTTGAAACCAGTAAAAGCTCCGACCCGTGAGTCATCAGTTGACAGATTATCACGAGCGACGAGGAAGTAACGCTCCAGCCCCAGTGAGACTTTCCGGATGGAATCCGTGTGGAATACCCTGGGCAGTTCCGGCACGGCGGGTTCATCAGGCGCGCACAGGCGGAGCAACGGGATCAGGGTTCGGAAAAATGGTCGAACCCCTTTTTCCGGAGAGGCAGCTCGTTGCCTTCGTTGTCCACTACGGACAGGCCCTTGGTTTCGGTAACTGAGCCGATGACGGCAAACGGTGTGCCCACCTCCCGCATCAGGGAATAGAGGCCGGGCATCCTGGAGTGCGGGACAGTAAAAAGCAGTTCATAGTCTTCGCCGCCTGACAATGCCATGGCACGGGCCTCGTTATCCATAGCCGGAAATCTTGCCAGGAAATGGGGTGAAAGGGGGATGTCGGCGAGCCGGAGCCGCGCTCCGGCTGATGAGCTGTCCAGGATGTGCTGCAGGTCCGCCAGCAGGCCATCGCTCAAATCGATCATGGCTGAAGGGATTCCTTCGTCGGCGAGCGCCCTCCCTTCCCGCACCCGTGGAGTGGGGTCAAGGTGCCGTGAAATCAGGAACCCGTCCCGTTCGCCTTTTTTCAGCAGCTGCAGGCCGAGCGCGGAGTCTCCCACTGTTCCGGTGACACATACATTGTCGCCCGGAACGGCGCCGGAACGGCGAACTATCTTTTCAGGCAGCTGTTCGCCGAGAACTGTCAGGGACAACACCAGGCGATCCGGGGACGAACACGTATCGCCGCCGATCAGGTTGACTCCGAACTCGGTGGCCCTTTGCATCATGCCGCGGATCACATCGTCCAGCAGAGCGAGGTTTGACGATGGAGGGATGGCCATCGACAGGAGAAAGTGGCGGGGCGTGCCGCCCATTGCGGCAATATCAGAAAGGTTGACGGACAGGGACTTTTTGCCGAGCGAAAACCCGTCGCACAACGACAGGTCGAAATGGACCCCTTCCACGAGCATGTCGGTGGTTATAAGGCTCAGGTTGCCGGTCGAGCAAGCTACGGCAGCCGCATCGTCACCTATGCCCAGGGCAACCCCGGCCCCGTTGGTGACGCACCGGGCGATCCGGTCGATCAGACCGAACTCGCCCAGTGATTTCAACTTGGCATCGTAACTCAAGAAACTACCTTGGAATGGGATGGCACCCGCTTAGCGGCTGCTTTGGGCTTGTGGGATATACCCTTTGCAGGCGGAGGTGCGGGCGGAGGATATTTTTCCAGGGTCAGTTTCAATACGTCATCTATTGTTTTTGCCGACACGATCCTTATCTTTTTCAGTATGTGCTTGGGAATTTCCTCCAGATCCTTTCTGTTCTGCTCAGGAATGACGATGGTGGTAACGCCTGCACGTATGGCCGCCAGCATCTTTTCCTTCAGCCCGCCTATCGGCAGCACCCTGCCGCGCAGGGTTATCTCTCCGGTCATGGCCACGTCACGTTTGACCGGAATCCTGGTAAGCGCGGATACCAGGGCCGTGGCCATGGTTATCCCGGCGGAGGGGCCGTCCTTCGGGATTGCGCCTGCCGGGACATGTACATGTATCTCCAGGTTGGTGAAGAAATCCTCGGTCAGGTGGAATTCGCCGGATTTCGAACGTATGTACGACAGGGCCGCCTGAGCCGATTCCTTCATCACTTCGCCGAGCTGGCCGGTCAGGGTGAGCCCGCCTTTTCCCTTCATGGTGGTGGCTTCCACGAAGAGGACCTCGCCGCCCACCGGGGTCCAGGCCAGGCCCGTGGCGACACCGATCTGGTTGCTTTCCATCTCTCCTTCGCGAAGGAACTTGGGTGGGCCCAGGTACTTGGCGACCGAGGTGCTGCTTATGGTGTAGAGCTGCTTTTTCCCTTCCGCGACTTTGCGCGCGATCTTTCGGCAGATGGAGCCGATTTCCCGCTCCAGGTTTCTCAGGCCCGCTTCCCTGGTGTACTTTTCGATGATGGTTTTGACCGCCTCGTCTGAAAACGAAATTATCTTGTCGGATATGCCGTTTTCCTTGATCTGGCGGGGGATCAGGTAGCGTTTCGCGATTTGAAGCTTCTCCTCTTCGGTATATCCGGAAAGGGAGATGACCTCCATCCTGTCGCGCAGCGCGCTGGGCACGGGATCGATCTGGTTGGCCGTGGCTATGAACATTACATTCGACAGGTTGAAGGGGAGGTTGATGTAATGGTCCGAGAAGGTGTGGTTCTGTTCCGGGTCAAGAATCTCCAGAAGGGCGGATGACGGGTCGCCGCGGAAATCGGCTCCCAGCTTGTCGATTTCATCCAGCATGAAAACGGGATTGTTCGATCCTGCCTGTTTCAGCCCCTGGATGATCCGACCCGGCAGTGCTCCAACGTAAGTCCTTCGGTGCCCCCGCATCTCGGCCTCGTCCCGCACGCCGCCAAGCGAGAGGCGCAGGAACTTCCTTCCCATGGCGCGGGCTATCGATTTGCCCAGGGAGGTCTTCCCGACGCCCGGAGGCCCGACGAAGCAAAGGATCGGACCTTTCATCTTTTTTCTCAGTTTTCTGACCGCCAGGAATTCCAGGATGCGGTCCTTGATCTTTTCCAGGTAGTAATGGTCTTCGTCCAGTATCTGACGGGCCCTGCCGATGTCCAGCACGTCCTTGGTCGACTTGCTCCAGGGCAGTTCCACCAGCCAGTCCAGGTATGTCCGCAGCATGTTGGATTCCGCCGCGTCCGGATGCATCTGCTCGAGCCTTCCCAGCTGCTTCAGCGCCTCTTTCTCAACCGTTGCCGGCATTTTCGCCTCTTCGATAGCAGTGCGCAACTCGGCCATTTCCTCGGTCCTGGTATCCGTTTCACCGAGTTCCTGCTGTATGGCCCTCAGCTGTTCTCGAAGGAAGTATTCCCGCTGGGTTTTCCCCATTTCCTCCTTTGCCGCGGACTGGATACGTGCCTGCATTGAGAGAAGCTCGATCTCCTTGTTGAGGTATTCGTTCACCTTTTTCAGGCGTTCGATCGGATCGATGGTCTCGAGAAGCTTCTGTGCTTCCTCGACTTTCAGCCCGATGTTGCTGGCAATGAGGTCGGCCAGGCTTCCGGGGTCCTGCATGTTCTCCAGGATTACCGTCACCTCTGACGAGATGTTTTTACCGAGGGAGGTTATCCGCGCGATCTGCTCCTTGATGGTTCTCAGGAATGCTTCCGTTTCAAGGGAGGTTTCCGATGAAGCTGGTTCCTCGATGCGCTCGATGCGTACTGAGAAGAAGGGCTTGGACTCGACGAATTCCGTAATTCTGCCCTTGGCCAGGCCCTGGACCAGGATCTTAACCCGGCCGTCCGGAAGCTTCAGCATGCGCATGATCATTGCGACCGTGCCGACGGTATAGATCGCATCCGGAGCCGGTTCCTCTTCCGATATGTCCTTCTGTGTCGCGAGGAAGATGAGCCTGTCCTTGGACAGAGCCCAGTCGACCGCGCTGATGGATATTTCGCGCCCGACGAAAAGGGGGATTATCATGTAGGGATAAACCACCACGTCGCGCACGGGAAGCAGAGGGAGAATGTCGGGTATTTTCAGCTCTTCCTTTTCCTGGGTGTTTTCCATGTGCATTCTCCTTTGACCTTTGATAATATCGGTCTCCGCAACCGACAGTATGTCATTGTATTCAGGTAATCATTCCTTGCCGCACTGTCAAGTGTACACCACTTCTTCCTCATTCCCAATATGCGGATTTTGCCTCTTCGGCACTGTAAGATAAATACGCTTTGCGCGTCAACCACAATAACCGCTTGAGGTGTCTACGGCATGTTTCGCCCCCTGCCACCATATGTCGTGAAATCAGGCGTTTGCCGATAATTATTTGAATTGTTGCCGACGGGTGTGTATAATCACCTGCCTGTTTTAAGACATAAATACAAGAATCATGCGAGGATACCGATGAAAAAAAAACTGTTTCTGTTATTGGCACTCCTTGCTTCCCTCAGCTGCGGTTTTGACTGGACCTTCGGACTTGCCGGGAAATGTTCCCAGGCGAAAAAGATAGTCGCAAGTTTCGGTGAGAAAAATGATGCTGAAAGGGAGCTGTTGGAAAAACGCGTCCTGGATCTCTGCCCTGACGGCGCGGCGGGAAATTTCGTAAGGGGTGTGCGCTCTGAACGCGCATCCAGGATCGATGAGGCGATTGCAAGCTACAGGGAGTGCGCCAAGGAGGATCCGGCCTTCCCGCGTGTCCACGGGAACCTGGGGGGAGCATATTACCAGAAGGGAATGCTGGATGATGCGGCCCTGGAGCTGACAACGGCCCTGGCAGAAGAAAAGGATCCCCGTTACCACAAGGGTCTCGCGAAAATATATGCGGACAAGAGAATCTACACTCTTGCCATCTATCATTACAATGAAGCGATCAAGGGTCTTCCTGGTGACGCATCTCTCCACTCAGGACTTGCGGACATCTACCGAAAGCAGGGTCAATACGACAAGGCTGACGAGGAATATCTCAAGGCCATCGGCTCCAATGCAGCAAGCGAAGACGCGCGGATCGGGATGGCTGCGCTCTACCTGGAGAGGAATCAGACCGATAAGGCCATTGACGAACTGAAAAGGCTGCAGACGGTCAACCCCCAGAGCAAGAAGATTCATCTTCTGCTCGGCTCTGCGTATGAGAGGAAAGGGGACCTCCGGAAAGCCGAGTATGAATACCTCCTCGGTGGCAGAAACCGTTCAGTGGAACTTATGGAGCAGCTGCGGAAGGGCAATGAATATCTCAAGTCGGGAGATTATGCGAAGGCGGTGTCGGAGCTCGAAGAGGCGGCCAAGGACCGGCCCGGCGACCCGGAAACCCTCATGCGGCTGGGCGATGCCTATGGGGCAGCCGGTCGTGACGACGAGGCTATTGCCACCTACCGGGAAGCCGTGCGCCTGAAGGGCGCCCCGGCCGAAGCCCATCGGAACCTGGGAGTGCTCTATGAGAAGAAGGGCATGCTCGACGAGGCGGTAGTCGAATACCGTGAAGCACTGAGATCAGACCCGGACAGCCCCGAGACCCGGAGATTGCTTGCGGACATCTACGCCCTGCGCGGGAGCTACCCCCAGGCCATCGAACAGTACCGGGAACTGATCAGGATGAAAAAGGACACGCCCCAGATCCGCTACAGGCTGGCCCGTGCCTACATGAGCAACAAAAACGATAAGGAGGCCATCACCGAGTACAAGGCCGCAGTGCGCCTTGACCCGGACAACATCGATGCCCAAAGGGACCTGGCCAACCTCTATAGAAGAAACTCCCTTGATGATGAGGCTCTGCAGCACTACAAGGAAGTCATCCGCCTGAAAAAGGATGACGCCGAGGCAAGGAACGGGATACTTGCCATCTACGTAAAGAAGAAAAAGTTCAACGAAGTGACAGCCCTGCTGCAGGAGAACGTCGCTCTTGCGCCGAACAACCCTGACAACCACTACAAGCTCGGGCTCATTCATGAATTCAACAAGGATTACGATAGTGCGGCCGCTTCCTACAAGAAGGCGTTGGAACTCAAACCGGACCATGCAAAAGCCTTGAACGCTTCTGGCAGGGTTCTCATGAAAACAGGACGCTTCAATGAAGCGAAAGAGATGCTGGAGACAGCCAAGAAAACGAATCCCGGCATAGAGGAGCCAGCAGTCCTCGCCGGCAACATTCCCGAAGAACTCTCTCCTGAACCAAAGGTTTACCGAAGCAAGGCAGGCAGATCCCATTCCAGGAAGCATGAAAAGCTGGAGAAGAAAGGAAAGAGGGGGAAGAAGGGGAAGGCATCTGCCAAGAGCAGGAAATCACAGGAACAGTCAGACGATGATTCGCCGAAAAAATCCTCGAAACATGGCGTTTCCAAGAAAAAGTCCTCAGGTGGTGAAGCTTCCAAGAAGAAGTCCAAGCAGGCTTCTAAAGGAAAGAAATCCAAAAAGAAATAGCAGGCGGAAAACAGAAAGGCCGGGTATCCACCCGGCCTTTCTGTTTCTGTTCGCCCAATGATTTTTTTCAGGATTCCTCGTCCAGAGGCTGAATCAGGACTTTTGCCGTCCCTTTTCCGAGAAACCCCAACTGTTTTGCCGCCGCATGCGATAGATCGATAAAAGGCACGCTTTTTTTGCGGCAGCGGTCATTGACAGTTACATGTACTTCGTTTTTGTTGGCAAGGTTTACCACCTTGACTCTTGACCCCAATGGCAGGCTCGGATGTGCAGCCGTAAGCTTCTTGGGGCAATACCTGCTTCCAGATGCTGTTCTCTTTCCCGTGTACTTCTTAGCGTAATAAGTGGCAATTCCTTCCTTGCCGGTTTTCTCTCCCGGGACCGGGCGGTTTTGCTCAATATTATCCTTTTTTTCATCCGACAATAAATCTGCTGCTTGCAAGGGAAGTGTCTGGATCTGAAGGAGCAGAGCCTGGCTGGCTATTGACAACGCCACCATGCCCCTTCGGTTCAGCAATGCCATCGGCACCTCCTTCTGGGCGAGGTACCCATATACTACAGGACTCCCTTCAATGTCAAGAAAAAAGTGGCCAAAAACAAGATAAGTTGCTGATAATATTGTTAAAATGGTCGATGGTCCGCGGGCGGTAGCGGGGGGCAGTTGGAAACATAAACAGGGAGGCTTGAATCGGGGACCAATCCCCGCTTGGCAGCGAGCGAAATCAGTGCTTCGGCGGCCCTTTCGCCTTCAGGTCCCGGGTCGATGGAATGCTGGTTCACATAGAGAGCGATATGGGATGAACAGACATCGTCGTCCATTTCCCTGGCATGGGAGCGGATATATTTCAATGCTTCGCCCTGGTGGCTGGTTGCATAATCGACACTTGCCCTGACAGCTTTGCCGACCCCATGCAGAAGCGAATCTCCAAGGTTGCGTTTTGCGGCTATTCCGCCCAGGGGGAGGGGAAGGCCTGTCTTGCTTTCCCACCATTCGCCCAGGTCCAGGATTCTTTTCAGCCCGTAATCCTGGAAGGTGAAGCGGGACTCGTGAATTATGACGCCTGCATCGACCCTCCCTTCCACAACCGCGGGAAGGATTTCATGAAACGGCATGGGGGTGATACGGGCAATTTGCGGGTTGAAAAGCCTGAGGAGCAGATGGGCGGTGGTGTAACGTCCGGGTGTTGCGAACCGTTTGTCCTGCAGGTTGGCGATCCGGCTATCCTGGCGGGCAACGATGATCGGGCCGCATCCCTTCCCCATTGCGCCGCCGGAACGGAGAAGAACATAGTGTTGCCGGATGTGGGCGAATGCATGATAGGAAACCTTGCACACATCCAGGGCGTTTTCAATTGCCAGCATGTTGAGTGTTTCCACGTCCTCCAGGCGTTCCCTGAACCTGAGGTCGCCCGTTTCGACGAGTCCATGGACCAGTGGGTAGAACATCAAGGTATCATTGGGGCATGGTGAATAACCAAGAGATAACGTCCGCATGGTCACACTCTCTCCAGGAACCGCTCGATGAAGCTTGATGCCGAGGCGACAGCAAGGGGAATGTCCCAACGGGAAAGGTCGCGGTCTTCCACGATATTGCTTATGCCTCGCACTTCCAGGAATGGAATTCCGTAGAGTGAGGCGGTGAGGGCCACTGCGGCGCCTTCCATATTTTCGCAGACTCCCCCGTAGCGCTTGACAAGTACTTCTCCGCGCGTGCTGCTTCCACTGCAGGTTGAAACGGTGAGAAATTTCCCCGCTTTGAACTTGAATCCGTGCATGGCCGCGATTCGGCGGGCATCCTTGACCAGCGCAGCAGAGAGAGGGATTTCGTTTCCGAAACCGGGGCCGTCTTTCCACCGGAGAGAAATACCCATCTGTTCGAGGGATTGCCACCCGTCAGGAGTTTCAACCCCTTCGTCGGCAAAGATCTCGCAGGTTGCCAGGGCCAGGTCTCCCGTCTCGAGGCCGCTGCCGGTATATGCTCCTGCGCAGCCTGTGTTTATGATCAAAGCAGGGGAAAAAGCATTAATCAGGGCAGTGATTGAAGAAGCCGCGAGCGCTTTGCCGATACCAGTAGTTGCGAGCAGTACCCTCTTTCCATGAATCTGGATGTCATGAATGTTAAGGGGGAGTGTGGAAGAATGCTGCCCGGCCCCGTACCTCTCGATGAGGACTGACAATTCACCGTCAGTGGCCGCGGATATTACGATAGAATCCATTGGCAATAAGTTTCCGTTGTTATTTGGGTGTTTGTTTCGGTTGCCAGGAGAGTTCCTGAGCGGCAATCTTAGCACGAATGGCTGAAAGATCAATCTATTCCCGAGCCTGATCAACGCTTGCAGTTTTCCGTAATATGTGGAAATATTCAAAAGCCCGGCAGCAGCCGGGGAAAAGGCCAAGCTTTTCAGCGCCGGGCGCCGTCCGCTGTATGCGGTACGATACGGCGGAAAGCCGGTCGCCGTCCGAATTTGCACGGCCGTCCGGAAATACATGCCACGCGGTGCTTCCACCGCGATTTCAAAAACAGTCAGAAGAGAACTTGTCATGGGTAAAAATGCCGTTCTGCTCTTGAATATCGGCTTGGCAGCACTGGTTATCATGGCGCTTGCCATGATAGTGTCGGATTTTATCGGTTTCCGGCTTTCACGGGCGCCCGGTTCTTCCGTCAGGCATCCAGCGCCCTTGTCTGCACCGGTTCAGAACGATGACTTCCCGTCATACGGGCCGATCCTTGAAAAATGCCTTTTCGGCAAGGCTGCCGGGGGGAAGTTGACTTTGCTTTCAGGTGGGCAGGGGAAGCCAGCCGCTTTGCCGTCCGACCTTGTTCTCGTCGGGACAGTCATGGGCTCGTTCAGGGAGACCTTCGCGCTGGTCCAGCGACAGAGCACTCGGGAGGAGAGGGTCTTCAGGCTTGGCGAAAAAGTTTTCGACATGGGTCCGCTTCTGTCGGTCAGAAGGGAAAGCATTGAAATCGGCAATGCAGGCAAGCGCGTCAGGCTTCATGTTCCTACGGCGGTAACCGGCGGGGACTCCACGAGCCCTTTGCGGGAGGGCGCTCCAGGAGGGATGGCCAGCCAGATTTCACCGGGGAGCTATGTGGTTGACCAGAGAAGCCTGGCGGCGTCCCTTGACAATATGGGGCAGGCCATGACCGATGCCCGCCTTCTCCCGAGCATTAGAGAAGGAAAGGTCGAGGGCTTCAGGGTGTCGGAAGTCAAGCAATCGGGAATATTCGCCATTCTGGGCATCAAAAACGGCGACACATTGCTGCGGATAAACGATTTCACCATTGATTCGCCGGACAGGGCCATGCAATCCCTGCTTTCCCTCAAGGGTCAGAGCCGGATCAAGCTCGATCTGATACGCGAGGGCAAGCCGGTGTCGATGAACTACGATATACGATAATGTGCGATACCAGGCAGGAGACAAAGCCGGGCACGGGATCTCCTGCTCCCTGAAATCGATGGGAGGTTTTTCTTGAAGAAGAGAATTCACGGCGCGACCATGGCGGTTCTTCTGGCGATAACCCTTTTCCTGCCCCATGCCGGGTACGGAAAAGGAATCGTGCTGAATTTCAATGATGTCGACATTTCGACAATGGCCAAGTTCATCAGTGACCTGACCGGCAAGAACATTGTCATGGACGACCGGGTCAAGGGCAAAATCTCGGTTTTCTCGCCGGCGAAGCTCACGGTTGACGAAGCGTTCGGAGTGTTCACGTCGGTGCTGGAGCTGAAGGGGTTCACCGTGGTGAAGGCCGGCCGTGTCTACAAGATCATGCCCACATCCGCGGCCAGGCAGGCCGGCATAAAGCTGATTACCGGGTCTGAAAGGACACCCGTCAACGAGCTGTACGTGGCCAGGCTAATCAGGCTGGAGAGGATATCGGCGTCGGAAGCCGCCGCTTTTCTCCAGCCTGTGGTTTCCAAGGACGGGCATATCGCCCCGTTCGGACCGGCCAACATGCTGCTGGTGGTGGATTCATCCCTGAACATCCAGAAAATCATCGACATCATAAAAGCCATCGATGTGCCGTCTCCAAGCACCAACAGCAAGATCAACGTCTGTTACCTGGAAAACGCCGATTCCACCGAGGTCGCCAAGGTTCTCGACGGGATGATCAAGGGCTCATCCGCCAGCGCTTCCCAGCCCGGCCCGACCCAGCAGTCCGTCCTGGAGGGGGGCAAGGTAAGCATTACCCCGGACAAGGCGACAAACTCCCTCGTGATAATGGCTTCGCCTACAGACTACCAGAATCTGCTTCAGGTCATCCGCAAACTGGACCGCAGGCGCAGGCAGGTGTTCGTCCAGGCGCTCATCGCTGAAATTTCAATAGACAAATTGCGGGAAATCGGCACACAGATCGGCGTTTCGGGGGCAGGCTCCGAGGGGAGTGTCGCGGCTGCAGGTGTTTTCGACGCATTCGGTTTCCTGGCTGCAGATGCCAGCGCCCAGCAGCAGGCTGTAGTGCAGGCCCTGGAAGGGCTGGCAAAAAATGTCAATATTTCAGCGGTGCTCAAGCTGCTGGACCAGAACGGCGCAGTGAATGTCCTGTCCACGCCCACCATCATGACCTCCGACAACAAGGAAGCAGAAATTTTCGTAGGTGAAAACGTACCTTTCCTGACCCAGACCAACCTCACGTCAACCGGACTGTCCCAGCAGTCGATCGAACGGAAGGATACCGGCATCACCCTGAAGATCACTCCACAGATAACCGAGGGGGAGTATATCAAGCTGGACATCTACCAGGAGATTTCGGCAGTGAAGAACGCGGTCTTCAAGGGAGCGGCGGCTGACATCACGACAACCAAGCGTTCGGCTAAGACCTCCGTGGTGGTCAAGGATGCGGACACTGTGGTGATCGGCGGACTGATCCAGAATCGCGACGAGGAAACCGTGAACAAGATCCCGCTGCTTGGCGATATTCCCATCCTGGGCTACCTGTTCAAGACCACATCCAAAACCAAGCAAAAGACCAACCTGATGATCCTTCTTACGCCCCGCATCGTCCGTGATGCTGCTGACATGGCCAGGGTTTCCGAAGAGCAGAAGCGGAGATTCGAGAATGAAGTCTCCGGTGACAGAGCAATAAAACTGGACAAGGAACTGAAGGGACACAATGATTCCAAACAGTTCAAACAGTAACATGGAAGCCATGGCCGCCAGGCTGGGCCTGCCGTTCCTTGCAGTTATCGATGCCGACAGGGTTGATGCAACCTTCCTCGAGCGTCTGCCGCTGGGTTTCGTCCGCTCCAACCTGGTTTTGCCGCTGTGGGAGGAGAACGGCAGGCTGACAGTGGCGGTTGGAAATCCTGCAGCTTTATCGGCCGTGGATGAGATCCGGGGGATTTTCGGGCTGCCGGTCGACCTTCTGCTGACCACGGGAGACGTTCTTCTGGAAGCATTCAGCCATCTCTATTCGCGGGGTTCCGGATCGGCCCAGGAGGTCGTGGAGGAACTGGAGGGAGAGGACCTTTCGACCATTGCCACCGAATTCAATGAGCCCCGGGACCTCATCGAAATTACTGACGAGGCGCCGGTCATCAGGCTCCTGAACTCGATCCTGTTCCAGGCTGTCAAGGAACGGGCCAGCGACATCCATATCGAGCCGTACGAGCGGGAAGTGGAAGTGCGTTTCAGGATCGACGGGATCCTCTACAAGGTGCTGAGCCCTCCCAAGATCGTCCAGGAAGCGATCATATCGCGGGTCAAGATAATGGCCGGGCTCAACATCGCCGAAAAGAGGCTTCCCCAGGACGGGCGCATCAGGGTGATTGTCACGGGGCGGGATGTCGACATCCGCGTATCCATCGTTCCCACCTTTTTCGGCGAACGGGTAGTCCTCCGCCTGCTGGACAAGAAAAAGGGGCTGATCTCCCTGGAGGATATGGGCCTTTCCCCGGCGGGGGTCAAGGCGATCGAGAGGCTGCTGGGGCGCAACAGCGGCATCATCCTGGTAACCGGTCCAACTGGGAGCGGCAAGTCCACGACCCTTTACGCGGCCCTCAACCGCCTCAATTCACCTGACAAAAACATCATTACCATTGAGGACCCCATAGAATACCAGTTGAAAGGGGTCGGCCAGATACAGGTCAACCCCAAGATCGACCTGACCTTTGCCAACGGCCTGCGCTCGATCCTGCGCCAGGACCCGGACATTATCATGGTCGGCGAGATCCGGGACGCCGAAACCGCCGAGATCGCCATCCAGGCCAGTCTCACCGGGCACCTGGTCCTTTCCACCCTCCATACCAACGATTCTCCGACAGCGGTCACCCGGCTGATCGACATGGGGATCGAGCCGTTTCTGGTGGCATCATCTCTTTCCGCGGTCCTGGCCCAGCGCCTGGTCAGGGTGATTTGCCCCCACTGCCGTGAGGAGTACCGGCCCGACCGGGCGTATCCGGGCATTACTTTGCCTCCGGTGCTCTACAGGGGCAGGGGGTGCGATGCCTGCTTCGGCCTGGGCACTCTCGGGCGGACCGGCATTTACGAACTCCTGCTGGTCGATCCCGAAATCTGTTCAATGATAATCCGCCGCGCTCCTTCCGGCGAGATCAAGGAATACGCCCTTGCCAGGGGCATGAAGACTCTGCGGGAGGACGGACTGGCCAAGGTTGCGGCTGGAATAACCACCATCGAGGAAGTGCTTCGGGTTACACAGGAGGATTATGCCGACCTTCCGGTATAGCGCTTTCAGGGGAGACGGATCCCCGGTGTCGGGCATCATGGAGGCGGACTCTTACCAGGACGCGCTGCGTTCGCTCCGGTCCGAAGGCATGTATCCCCGCGAGTTGTCGGAAGCAGCCGGTGAGCCCGGCGGGAAGCTGCGCAGATTCTTCCGCAAGCGGGTGACCCTACCGGAACTTTCTCTCATGACGCGGCGACTCTCGACTCTGCTGGGCGCCTCGGTCCCGGTGCATGAGGCCGTTGCCACCCTGTGCGAGCAGGAGGGGCAAAGCGAGATGAAGGGTGTTCTGTCCCGCATCCGTTCCCGGCTTGCGGAGGGCGGTACCCTGGCCCGGGCCCTGGCCGGAGAGCCGGATGTCTTCAGTGAAAGCTATGTAAGCATGGTTGCGGCAGGAGAGGCCAGCGGCTCGCTCGACACGATTCTGGAACGCCTGGCCGGTTTTCTCGAAGACCAGGAGGCTGTCAGGAGCCGCATCACCACCGCGCTGGCCTATCCGGTGCTGATGAGCATTGTGGGATCAGCGGTGGTGCTGTTTCTCCTCGCTTTCGTAATTCCCAGGATCGTGGTGATCTTCCAGCAGAACAAGGCCGCTCTTCCGCTCATAACGATCATCCTGATCAGGACCAGCACAGTACTTCGCGAATGGTGGTGGCTGCTGCTCCTGGCGATGGCCGGCGCACTGTACTGGTATCGGCGGCTCATGGGCCGGGAGTCCTTCCGCTTGAAACGGGATGCCTGGCTGCTCAGAATGCCGGTGGTGGGCAGGTTCACGACCAGGCTCGTCCTTTCCAGGTTTGCCAGGATACTGGCCCTTCTGCTGTCCAGCGGTGTCCCGGTCATCAGGGCTCTGGAGATCACCGGGGACGTGGTGGTCAACAGGAGGTACCGCAATGCCCTGGCCGTTGCACGGGAAGAGCTGGCGCAAGGCGGGAGCCTGTCGGCGTCGTTGAGGGACCCTGCCCTGTTTCCGCCGCTGCTTGTTCACATGATCTCCGTGGGCGAAAAGGGCGGCGACATGGAGGAGATGCTGGCGAAAGCGGGCTCGGCATTCGAGAAGGAATTCGTTTCTGCCGTTACCAGGTACATGTCGCTGCTGGAACCTTTGCTGGTCCTGGCCATGGGGTTGGTTGTCGGCATCATGGTGATTGCCGTTCTGCTGCCGATTTTTGAGCTGAACCAGCTGATCAGATAATAGGAAATGAAAGAATGGAGGTCTCAACCGTGAAACAACTGAAATGCACCAGCGGATTCACGCTCATCGAAATAATGGTGGTCATTGTCATCCTGAGCCTTTTGGCAGTCCTGGTGGCGCCCAGAATCATCGGCAGAAGCGATGACGCCAAGATTGCCGATGCCAAGGTCCAGATCAGGAATTTCGAGACTGCCCTGAAGCTCTACAAGCTGGACAACGGCGTTTTCCCGGGTACCGAGCAGGGTCTCCAGTCGCTGATAAGCAAACCGACGAGCGGAGTTGTCCCGAAAAAATACCGTGAGGGCGGATACCTGGAAAACAAGGAGATCCCGAAGGATCCCTGGGGTAATGACTACGCCTATATCTCTCCCGGCCAGCACGGCGATTACGACCTGTTCTCGTTCGGGGCCGACGGGGCCAGGGGAGGCGAGGGCAAGGACGCGGACATCGAGAGCTGGAACATGCGCTGACCATGCTTGGAGAAAAGTTTGAAAAGCGGATCGAAGGCTTCACCCTTGTCGAGTTGGCAGTTGTGGTGGCCATTCTCTCGCTTGCCGCTTTGCTGGTCGTACCGCGCCTGCCGTCCACGACTGAAGGGGATATCAGGGATTCTGCCAGGAGCCTGGCTTCCACGGTCCGTTACCTGTCAGACCTGGCCATTGCCACAAAGACCGGGTACCGCCTGCGCCTGAACCTTGCAGACGGAAACACGGAGGTTATGCGAATCCTGGCGTCGGGCGAAGAGACGGCGGCACAGGACAGCTTCTTGAACCGGCAACCCCTCAGGGAGGGGATAGTATTCGAAGACATAACCACTTCCCGTGCCGGCAGGCAGACCGGGGGAACCGTGATCCTCGACTTCAGCCCCCTGGGAGTGGATGATTTCGTGCTCTTTCACCTGAAGGCGGAGACCGGCGGCAGGTATTATACGGTAGCGCTCTATCCGGGCAGCGGAAGGGTCGAGGTGTTCGAGGGATACCAGGAAGGTGTTTCGTGAAAGGTTTTACCCTGCTGGAAGTCATGGTTGCTCTTGCGATTCTGGCCGGAACGGTGCTGACGGTCATCAGCGCCGTCAATTACCACCTCTCCCTGGTGGCGGAGGACCGCGAGGACACCATTGCCCTCCTGCTGGCACGGTCAAAGGTCGAGGAGCTCGAGTTTGCCGATCCGAAGGGGGCGGTGCGGGAAAAGCAGGGGACCTTTGCCCCTGAGCAGCCGGATGTGGCCTGGAAGGCCGAGGTGTCGGCCATGTCGGCGCCCGTCTTTAGCAAAATGACTGTAACGGTGGCATGGGGAAACGAGGGGAGGACGGTGAGCCTTGAAGATTACCTCCTCCAATAGCGGGCTGTTGAAAAACCTTATTGTTTCCAGGCAACCTGCGTCAGGCTTCACGCTCCTTGAAGTGCTGATCGCTCTCCTGTTGCTGGTTCTGCTTGCCGGCGCACTTTATGGAACGTACTTTTCAGTCGCGCGGGCCACATCTGCCGCAAGGGAACGTACCGGGCAGCTCCGCGACCTGCGCGTGACCCTTGACCTCCTGAGGCGGGAACTGTCGGCTGCATGGTACAACAGCGCCAACAGGAGGCTCCATTTCGTTGTCGAAGATCGCGACGTTTTCGGCAAACCGGCTTCTATCCTTGATTTTACGGCGTTTACCGTTCAGCGCCAAGGTTCCGTCCCTTCTTCCGATGTGATGTCCGTGCGCTACCGCCCACTGGAGAGGGAAGAAAACAGGCTTATCCTTTCCCGGCAGGCACGGGACCTCTACCTGGAATCAAAAACCGAACCCTACCCCCTTACGGGGGAAATCGAGGGTTTCCTGGTGGAATGCCATGACGGCAACGCCTGGGTAAGGAGCTGGGATACGGCATTGAACGGCCGATTGCCCAGGGCCGTGCGAGTGACCGTTACCGTGCTGATCGACGACAAGCCGATGAGTTTCAATGCCATGGTTCTGCCGCGTGTGAGTGGGTTGTGAGAGATAAGAACGGCTTCGCACTTGTCATTACTCTGATCGTAACCGCACTCCTGGTGGCGGTTACTGTAGAGTTCATACATGATGTGTTCGTGGAAACCTCATTGCGCCACAGTTACGACGACGCTCAGCAGGCAAGCCTGGTAGCGGCGGCAGGTGTTTCCGGCGCGGTCAGACTGATCGAGACCACTTTGGCCGGTCAGGATTACACGAGCCTCACGGATGCCTGGGCTGCGCCCAATGAGCTTAAGGATGGACGGGGTTCGGTCAGAATCACCATTTCCGAGGAATCGGGCAAGCTCGATCTCAATTCGATAGTCTTTCCGAACGGGATGCTCAATGATGCTTACTACAGGAGCGCCCAGAGGCTTTTCCGCAACCTCGGCCTGGCAGGGGATGCCCTCGAGGCGGTTGCCGACTGGGTGGACTCGGATGACGTCCAAAGGCCGGGTGGGGCGGAAACCCGGTTTTACAAAGCGCTGGAGAAACCCTATTCCGCCAAGAACGGCCCCCTCGAGAGTTACGAGGAGTTGAGGATGGTGGCCGGCTTTGATGACAAGGCCCTGTTGAAGCTCAGTCCCTGTGTGACGGTTTACGCTGAGAGCGTGGGAGCTCCTTATTCCAGGATAAATGTCAATACTGCCCCGGCGGAAGTGCTGGCTGCATTGGATGAGAGAATGAGCTCGGCCCTGGTCGCGCGTCTCGTGGAATTCCGTCGCACGTCACCAATCAGGAACCCAGCTGATATTACTGCGATTCCTGGGTTCGAAACAGTCGGGATCGCCCTTAGGGACAGGATCGGCGTAAAGGGGACGGTGTTCCGTATCCTGTCCCGCGCCCGGGTGAACGAAACTGTCCGGTTGGTCGAAGCCGTAGTCAGATCAACGGGTACAAAGTCGGCAATCCTGTATTGGAGAGAGTTGTAATGGATATATTGATTGTTGAAACGGTTCCGGGTGAAGTCAGCGTCGTGCGCTTCAGAAGCGAGGGCGGAGCTCTTCGGTTCCTTGGCGCCGAAAGCCGCCCATCGGACGTTTCCGACGACCTTGCAGCTCCGCTCGCCGAACTTGCCTGCTCACGGCAACATGGGGATAGGGTCTTCCTTTCGGCGGATGCGGGGACCATCTTCTGGCGGGAAGTGGAGCTGCCTTTTGCGGACCGCCGGAAACAACGCGAGGTCCTTCCCCTGGAGCTCAAGGGGGAAACCGTCATCGACTCGGACAAGCTCGTGTTCGATGCGCTTCCGTATGGCGACAGCCGTGTCCTGGCTGTGTGGGGGGTGGAGGCGGAGCTGAGGGAGAAGATCGACGCCATGGCCGCGGCAGGCCTGGAGCCCGAACTGGTCGGCTGCCACCTGTACCATTGGGACCTGCTTGTCCCCGCATCCGAGGACGGCCCCATTGCGTTGACCGACGGGCGGTCGCTGGCAGTATTTTCGGATCGGCGGCCCATCCTGTTCCGTACCCTGAACCGGGATGACGTACTGGACGATATCGATAGGACCCTTGCCATGATAGAGCTGGGCAAGGGGATAAAAGTGGACGGGATTTTCCTGCACGGGAAGGCTGCCAGGGATGAAAGTATTCAACCGGCTTCCGGACGAAAGCCCTGTCGCCCCCTTTCCATCCTGCCCGCAGCCGGCGCTCACGCGTCAGCGTTCCCGGACCAGCGCACCGCAGTTCGGTTCGCCGGTCCGTGGGCTCTTGCCGCAGCCTCGATCAGTGGAGATCCGCTCAACTTCAGGCACGGCAGAATGGCCTGCAAGGCCGGCAGCGAGCGATTGAAGAAGAGGCTCCGCTGGACCATGTTACTCATCGTCCTCCTTGCGGTATTGCTGATCGGGGAGACCGGGCTTCGCTTTTTTTCCGTGGAACGTGACCTGGCGTCCCTGGACACATCGATCCGGCAGATATACCGCGAGGTGTTTCCCGAGAGGAAGAAGCCGGTCGATGAAGTGTCCGAGCTTAAAGCGGAGATACAGCGCATGGGAGTGGGGGCGACCGGAAAGAGCATACTCCGGGTGCTTTCCGGCATAGCCGCGGCCAAGGGAGAGGATGTGAGCGGAATCTACGAGGCGGATGTCGATGGCGGCCAGGTGCGGCTGAAAGGGTATGCACGTTCGTTTCAGGCGGCAGCCGATTTCAAGGCGCGCCTTTCCCCGCAGTTTGTCTCGTCCGAAATGGGTGAAGTGAAATCACGCCCGGACGGGACCGTTTCCTTCGTGTTCCGGGGTGAACTGGGGGAGGTGCCGAAATGAAGTATTTCGACCGTCTGAGGGAGTGGTATGAAGCGACGGACAGGGATACGCGCCTCCGTATCGGAGTCGGCATAGCGCTTTTCCTGCTTTTCGTGGTCGTGCTAACAACTGCCAACCAGCGCATATCCGCCCTGGAAAAGAAGCGCAGGGCCAGGGAAGCCCAGCTGGTGGAGATGATGGAGCTGAAACAGAGTTATCACGCGGCAAAGATCTCCTTCCAGCGTTTTACCGGCCGGTTGGCTGCTTCTGCCGGTGACGATTCGCCGGGAAAGATCATCGAGAGCATCGGCATCAAGGGCAAAACCGGCAGGGTGACTCCGCTGAAAGGCGAGCAGCGGGGAGGGTTTGTCGAAGATGCCGCGGAGGTGAGCATGGAGGGGCTTACCGCAAATGAGGCCGTCAATCTCGTCTACCGGCTCGAAAAGGGTGAAAAGCCGGTGCTGGTGAAAAAGGCCCAGTTCAAGACCCGGTTCGATGACCCGTCCCGGCTGGATGTGACCCTCGCCATCGCGCTTTTGAAACCGGCGCAGCAGGAACGGAAGTGAAACAACGCACCATCCTCTCCGCATTTTTCGCGGGAATCGGGATTCTCGCGCTGTTCCCCAACCTGGTAATGCTCTTCATGCCGGCGGAGCGGATGGAATCCGCGATCGGCAGTGCACTCGAACGGGAGGGGTATGCCTACCACTCGGAAGGACTCCGCAAATCGTTCCCGTTACGCATAAGCTTCGCCAATATCACCATATCCGATGAGCGCGGTCCGTTGCTGAAAATCGATGACGCCTCGGCGCGTCTGGAGCTGTTGCCGCTCCTGTCAGGGAAAATCGTCGTGGAATGCCAAGCCCGCATGGGCCATGGGGAAGGCAAGGCGGAATATCAACCGAGGACCGGGGAAATGGAATTCAATTTCGCCGGTGTCCGGCTTGAAGAAGTGCCGCTCTTCAGAACAACGGGTTATGGTGATCTGCGCGGCGTGCTGGCCATTGAAGCCTCTTTTTCCGGGAACGGCCCCGCGAGCCGTGGCGAACTCAGGATGACGGTAAAGGATGCTGATTTCCGCGGTGTCAGGATCGGGAATGTGCCGCTGCCCGATGCGACCTTCGAGACTGTCAGGGGAAAGTACCGGACCGCGGGCAGGGAAGGGACCCTGGAAAGCCTGGCTTTCCAGGGAGACGGCATTTATTTGAGGATTCGGGGCAGGATCGCGAGTTCCCATCCGCCGGCATCATCGCCCCTCGACCTTTCCCTCGACCTCATGCCGAAGCCCGAGTTCATGGAAAGGCAGAAGATGGTCTTCCTGGCGCTCGCCCGGTACCGGACGAGCCCCGGCGTTTACCGCATCCCCATCGGCGGGACGCTGGGGATGCCCGTTATACGCTGACCTGAAAAATTACCCTTTGATTTTCCGCAAAATCTCCGAAGGTTGCGTCTGCAGGTTTGATTTCTGAATTCCGTGGGGGCGACTCCTTTATGCTCCCATCCCCTTGGCCTCTCAAAGCACGGGATGGCCGAAATGCGCCGCCAGGTTGACGCTCCAGCCCGCAAGGATAAGAAACAAGCCTATCCATGTCGCATGCTTCCCCCATCTGCGCCATGCTGGCCCCAGCAAATTGCGGCCCAGCTTAAGCTCCAGGCACGAGATCGATGCGACGCAGAATCCGGCCAGAAAAAACATCGGTGAGGCGAGGTGGAAGTGGACGGCGGCCATCAATCTGCCTTGGCACAAGGCGACAAACGCCCTGGTCATCCCGCAGGAACCGCAGGGGATGCCCGTCAGGCTTCGCAGGGGGCAGATCACGGGACAGTGCTGCAGAAGCCCGGACCAGGCCGCCGTCAACAGGATCACAGCGCATATGATGAAGAGCCATGCCCTTTTGCGTGCAGAGTCTGGCAACTCCATGCCTATGAGGGGAACATCAACGAGTTGCCCTGCGCGTCTTTCATGGAACCCATGCCGATGATGATATAGTCGATGAGTGCCCATATGCCGCAGCCGCCCAGCGTCACGAGCTTGAGAATCCCCAGCCCGGTGTATCCGAGGTAGAAACGGTCGATGCCCAGAATGCCCAGCAGCCACGACAGGATGAACGCGACCGCCT
Source organism: Geobacter sp. (assembly GCA_003314535.1). Classification (GTDB taxonomy): domain Bacteria; phylum Desulfobacterota; class Desulfuromonadia; order Geobacterales; family Geobacteraceae; genus RPRC01. The sequence continues at coordinate 37,556 of POSG01000010.1, read as the reverse complement.
GGGACTTGACCGGTGTGCCGACCGGGGGGTCGCGCAGCAGGGCATTGCCCTGGGGATCCCGCATCGACCCGATTCCGATCATGATCACGTCGATCAAGGCCCAGATGCCGCAGCCGCCGCAAGTGAACAGCTTGAGAAGGCCCAAGCCTGTTTGACCCAGATAAAACCGGTCTACGCCGAAAACACCGAGAAACGCCGACAACAGAAATGCAGTGCTCTGAGACTTCGGATTCATGTTTTGCCCTCCTTGATGATGGTGATTTCCACGAAAAGCGATATAGCGGTTCATTCAACGCCAGGTCTCCATCTGGAGTCTCCAGGGGGCGCGACCCCTTTGAAAAAATTGCTTCGATAAGGCGGGTAAATTTCTGCATAGTCGCGGTAATCCTGGCCGAATTGGGCGTCAGCCCAGCGAGATGCCTCGAACCGCGACATAGTGGCAGCCTCTATGGCTTAGAAATATTGAATTTTTTACCGTTTTTTGACCAGCAATGAAGTCACCGACGCGGCATGGCCAGCGAGACACTCAGCGTACAAGGCGTAAGGTCAAGGGACGGGAATAGCCCAATTTCCTGCCGCGACCGGCGCACTGACGGGTTGGACCACTATAATGTTTCCACGGCGATTTTCCTTTCAATAAATGGCGCAACGATCGCATCCGCCTTCTCGTTCTCTACCGCAACTTCAATGGTTGAGCTGTCATTAGACTCAAAAACCACAAGCGATAGAAACGACGACCCAATCTTGCCCAGATTGAAAACAACAAATACTGCTGAGCCGAATAATATCATCCCAATGCTAGCAATTACCGGTGAATCGTGGAACATCGAATTGGGATGGTTGCCACGTTGAAACCACATCATGGCTGTCAGCCCAATTCCGACAAATGCTCCGCTCATGGCGGGCTTTAGTAATTGCTGGGCGGGGGTGAAAGCGCTTTTCTTGATTTTTATCCGCCGAATGCTCTGCTGAGGCAAGCTTCCCAAAACATGTGAAGCGCCAACATCATCAATGCAGGTAAGTTGTATTTTATCGTTGGTGATCGACAGCCATGCGTCTCGGAACAAAGAAGCGCTTTGAACATTTCCAATACGAGAGATCTTTTCTCCAACCCCAAGCGTTTTGTTCAAGATTTTTACGCGGACTTCCATCGAATGTTCCTCCCTTCTCCTGGTTCACGCCCGAGAGCCGACCGGCCGAATTCCAACCGGTCGTGCGCTTGGTTGAAATATTACTTTTCTCGCACAATAAGCCACAGAGCTTTCCATTGTCGCTTCCCGAGCTTCCCGGGGGATTCCTTTAACAAATTGAATCCGTTCGGCAGAAATTCCTGTCTCCTTTCTTTTTCTCATTCTAACCCTTATTAATCAGACCCGGCCAACTCCCCGCACCGTTGGAGGCCTTAGATTTCACGGGATGTCAGATTCCAATAACGCCATGAAATTATGGCAAAGAAGTGTTGGCCATCATTCCAATTAGGATTTTGGATGGATTTGCGGCCAACAAGCATATGCGCCAATTTGGCAATCCTGCCGGGATCTTGTTTGGCCTTCCCGGAGGTGGCGGTCTGTGCTGCCGATTTTAGCGGGCAACCAGTGCTTGACCGCACAAAGAGCGGCTTTTTTTTGGGTTTCTGCTTCTTGAAAAATTTAATGATACGGAAATATAAAATTGTCATACATTCTTGTCAAAGAAAAAGAATGAAGATATCCGAAATTTTCATATCGATTGATTGCTGGGGGAGGTGTGGTCGAGGGAAATGCGGTTTCGGGGCGCTTTGCCATGAGGATGGGTGGTGCTGGTCTGCAAGCGGTAACGAGGTTCCGGAAAGCCCGGAAGCCAGGGGAGAGGGGCGCATACCGTCGGCGAAACGCTGGGGAAATTCCTTGTATGCTGACCCGAATAATTTACACTTTGATTTCCGGCGGTGCTAAGAGGGCGGGTTGCAAACCCGTTCTTCATCCCCGGTTTTTCCCGCTCTTTCCAGGAGGTCCTTCACCCTTTCCGCCATGGGCGGGTGGGAGTAGTAAATCGCCGCATACAGGGGATGTGGATGCAGGTTGGACAGGTTGTCGCGGCTCATCTTGACCAGGGATGTGGCCAGTGCTTCCGGCATTCCGGTCAGCTCGGTGGCGAAACCGTCGGCTTCCCGTTCGTGCCGTCTCGACAGCCAGCTGCCGACAGGAGTCATGATCGTCGAGACCAGGGAAAACAGGAATCCCAGGATCACCAGCTGTGCAGGAAAAGACACTTCACCCATGCCCAGGAGGGTGTGGAGACCTCCCCAGTCGAGCATGCGGAAAGCGGCATAGCAGGCGACCAGCGCTTCCGCCTCGGCCATGAACAACCGTTTCAGAAGATGACGCTTTTTCCAGTGCCCGGCCTCATGGGCCAGGACAGCCAGCACCTCGCTGTGGTCGAGCTGCTGAAGCAGGGTGTCGAAAAGAACGATGCGCTTCACTTTGCCGATCCCCGTGAAATAGGCGTTGGAATGCCGGCTTCGGCGCGATGCGTCCACTTGCAGCACCCTGCGCACCTCCAGGCCGGCCTTGCCCATGACCCCGCGTATCTCTTCTTCCAGTCCCTCGAGGCGAACCGGCTCGAATTTGTAGAATAGCGGCTCGATCAGGTATGGTGACACGTACATCAGGAACAGGGAGACAACGGCGAAGAAAGCCCAGACCCACAGCCACCATGACGCAGGACTGAGATGGATGATTGCGAAAGCTCCGGTCAGGAGCAGTGCCACGAGCGTCGCGCCGAGGGCTGTCGATTTCAGCAGGTCGGCCAGCCAGAGGCCGGGAGTCATGGTGTTGAAGCCGAAACGGCTTTCAAGTGAAAAGTTCCGATACAGGCTGAATGGTATGTCAAGGATTGCCTGGGCAAAATAGAGGGGAAGGAAAAAGAGCAGTCCCTTTATGATGAACGAGTCCGTCAGGGGCGAGATAATGCGGTCGTAGGCTTCCAGGCCGCCGCAGAACAGGAATATCAGCAGGATGACGGTATCGAGGACGGATTCGACGAGGCCTACCCTGTTCTGGGCGACGGTGTAGGCCGAGGACCTGCGTAGTGTGTCCGCATCAAGATGATCCTCGAAACCGCGAGGGACTTCGTCTCCGTGCACTTCCAGGTGACGAAGGTTCAGCCACGTGAGAAAAAAAGCGGCCGCGCTGAGAATGATGTAGAGCGACAGGAAAAGGATAGTCATTTGTGGCGTTGTCGAAAACGGGATGCTCCGGACCGGTGGATCGTGGATCGGCGGAAGGGGGATGCCGGTCAGGAAGCCTTGGCCAGGAGCTTTTTAGCCTTGTCCGCGAACTGGCTGCGTGGATATTCCTTGACCAGCCTGTCCAGGGATTCCTTGGCCTTTGTCTTTTCCCCCGTGCGCAGGTAGGCGTTGCCCAAAATGAACAGGGCTTCGTCGTTAACGGTTGCCTTCGGGTATTTTTCCAGCGAATTCTTCAGGCGGGTGATCGCGGAGTTGTATTTGTCGGTCCGGTAGTAGAACCTTCCCACGTATACTTCATAACCTGCCTGCTTGCTCCTGCAATCTGCCAGTTTTTCCCGTACCTTTCCCGCAAGGTCGGAATCCGGGTATTCCTGCAGGAACGATTCGAAATAGGTTACGGCGCTTTTCAAGGGAGCCTGGTCGGTGTCGATTTTCTTGACCTGCTGGTAATTGCACATGCCCAGCATGTAAAGGGCGTAGGGCGCCTTCGGGTGCTTGGGGTGAAGCTTCCTGAAATTTTCATACTCCGCGGCAGCCTCGATATAATTCTCGTCCTTGTAAAGTGCATCGGCGATCCGCAGTTCGGCTACGGTCTTCAGCAGGGGGGAAGTGTTGCTGTCCTTGACCGAACGAAACTTTTCCTGCGCGGCCTCATACTTTTTCTTGGCGTAAAGCTTTTCGCCCTGCCTGAAGGAGGTTTCCGGAGGCGTCTTGGCTTTCTTGTCGGTAGTGGCGCAGGATACCGCGCATACGAGAATGCAGAGGGCTGCCGCTAGTTTAAGGGACATACTGACTCCTTCGGATATCGTGAAGCCGGGCATCTTTGCTTGACTCTCTGTTAGTAGTTAAAAAGTGTCTGTTTGTCAATGCAAAGTTGATGTCTGTGATAAATGATCGTCCTGTTTAAATACCGCACCGGTGTCAGCGCCCCGTCCTTTTCCGTTTCGTGGGATCGAGCTCCTTTTTCCGCAAGCGGATCGAGGTCGGGGTCACCTCCACAAGTTCGTCGTCGTCGATGAATTCCAGCGCCTGTTCCAGGGTCAGTATGCGCGGCGGCGTGAGCTTTATGGCGTCATCCGAGCCGGAGGCGCGAACGTTGGTCAGCTTCTTCCCCTTGCAGGGATTCACGTCCAGGTCGTTGTCCTTGGCGTGCTGCCCGATGATCATGCCGCCGTAAACCTCGAGTCCCGGCCCGACGAACAGAATGCCGCGCGGCTGGAGCGCGTCAAGGGAGTACGCGGTTGTCTCTCCCTGCTCCATTGCAATCAGAACACCGTTCTTGCGCCCGGGTATTTCCCCCTTGAAAGGGGCGTAGCCATGGAAAGTGTGGGTCATGACGCCGGTGCCGCGGGTTTCGGTCAACAGTTCACCGCGCAGCCCGATCAGGCCGCGTGCCGGAATGATAAACTCCAACCTGATTATGTCGCCCATCTGGTGCATGGCAACCATTTCACCCTTCCGGGGACCCATCTTTTCGATCACCGTGCCCTGGTGTTCGGCGGGCACGTCGACCACCAGGTATTCGACCGGCTCCTGCTTCTGGCCGTCGATGTCCCGCATGATCACTTCAGGCTTGGAGACCGCCATTTCGAAACCTTCACGGCGCATGTTCTCGATGAGTATGGACAGATGCAGCTCTCCCCGCCCCGATACCAGGAATGTGTCCGGATTGCCGGTGTCCTCCACCCGAAGCGAAACATTCGTCCGCAGCTCCCTGTCCAAACGTTCACGGATGTTGCGCGATGTGACCAGCTTGCCTTCCCGGCCGGCAAAGGGCGAGCTGTTGACGATGAAGTTCATGGCGATGGTGGGCTCGTCGATGGAAACATAGGGAAGCGCAGAAGGGTTTTCTGCAGCGGCGAGCGTCTCGCCGATCCCGACTTCGTCGAAACCTGCTATGGTCACGATATCCCCGGTGAATGCTTCGGTGATCTCAACCTGCTGCAAGCCTTCGTAACCCAGGAGCTTTGAGATTCGCCCCCGCTGGACGGCTCCGTTCCGGGTGACGAGGGCGACGGTTTCACCGGCAGAGACCTTGCCGTTGAAGATCTTGCCAGTGGCGATCCGCCCGATGTAATCGTTATAGTCGATGTTCGTTACCAGCAGCTGAAATGGTTCAGCCGGATCGCCTTCGGGGGGGCTCACGTTGTTTATGATGGTCTGGAAGAGGGGCTCCATGTTGTCAGAGTCGTCATCCAGGTCCATTTTCGCGTATCCCGCCTTGGCGCTGGTATAGACAACTGCGAAATCCAGCTGCTCGTCGCTTGCCTGGAGCTCGCAGAAGAGATCGAACACCATGTCCAGCACTTCGGAAGGCCTTGCCCCGGGCCGGTCGATCTTGTTGATGACCACGATCGGGCGCAGTCCGAGGTCGAGAGATTTCTTCAGCACGAAGCGGGTCTGGGGCATGGGGCCGTCCATGGCGTCTACCAGGAGCAGGACCGAGTCTACCATCTTCAGGACCCGCTCGACTTCGCCGCCGAAATCGGCGTGTCCCGGGGTGTCGACGATATTTATCTTGTAGCCGCCATGGCGAATGGAGAGGTTCTTGGAAAGGATAGTGATGCCCCGCTCCTTTTCAAGGTCGTTTGAGTCCATCACCCGTTCGGTAATGACCTCGTTGTTTCTGAAAATCCCCGACTGTTTCAAAAGCGCATCCACCAAGGTGGTCTTGCCGTGGTCGACATGGGCTATGATTGCGATATTGCGTATCTTCTCCTGCATGATATTATGACTCCCGTAAGATTGTCGGCGCTTGGTTCCAGCAACGCCGGCCAGATTGCCCCTGCCGTGTTTCCAGGCATTCCGGCAGGTTTTCCATGAAGCAAAAGAAAAAGACGGGCTGGCGCCCGCCTAAACCAAAACATAATGCCAGATGTTTTCTAAAAAAACAAGATAATTTCAGCCGTCCCGCCTGGCCTATCCTGCTGGAGCAATTTGCAACCCGACTGGAGGGATGTTCAGGCAATTCGATGCAGGAATCGGGGACAGAGCTTTATTATGAAAGATTTCTTTGCGGACCGGCTAAAATATGATATTTAGAACAAACTGAATCCGCTGCCCGGCGAAAAAAAACAATTCACATCCGGAAACTCCAGGTAATGGCTGAGGAAGTTCCGCTCCGGCCCCGGAGAGGCTTTCCGGATGGAAACCAGCTGGCCGATGGCGAATTCATGCCCTGGCGGAAACCTACTACCTGATTGGGCGGTGAACGGATTATGGTCGATACACTGAGTGAGCGGGAACTTTGGATCCTGGGAATGGGCGGATGCGACGAACGTGGGGCAACGGTCTGCGGATACCTCAGGGAAGGGGGCTACCGGGCACGTCCCGCCGATCTCGAGGACCTGAAGGTTGAAAGACCCTTGGGCATCCTCCTGGACATTTCCCCCTATTCTTCGGATGGGTGGGGCATCCTGCTGGACCTCAAGCGCAACCCCGAAACCCGCGACATACCCATCCTCCCGGTCTTTCTCAGCGAAGAGGGAAAGGTCGGTGGCGTTTTTCCGGCGGCAGGTTTTTTCACGCTGCCGATCGATACTGACTACCTGACGAAACGCATGGTGGTGCTGGGGCTTACTTCGGAGGCCGAAGACTGGGACCTGCAGGCTCTGGTGATCTCCCGCAACGGAGAAGAGCAGGTCGTCAAGGCGGTTGAGTCGTTGGGTTTCCAGGTCATTCAGGCCTATACCGGCAAGGAGGCGATCGCTTTCGCAACCACCGAGCCTCGCTATCTGGCCTTCTCCACGATGATGCTGCCCGACATGTCCGCTTTTGAACTGCTGGACCGCTTCCGCCTGTATCCCCAGACCCGTAACATACCGTTTTTCGTCCTGGTCAAGGAATTCATGAAGGAAGGGGAAAGGGCTGCCATAGGGCGGCAGGTCGAGCACCTGGTCAGAAAGAAGGAGCTCGGCAGGGATGAGTTCCTGCGCTACCTCCGTAAGCGCTGACAATTGGGCTTTTCCAGGTTGTCATGATTAGAAAAACAAAATTTATGATGGATATCGTAAAGTTTTTTATATAGTATGGTTCCCAGGCTGATTACAGCTGAAGGAAGTCTGGATGGTCCCTGCCGCTTGGGAGCTTTTCCCTTGCGGCAAGTATGGGAGGACCTGTGAAAGCTTTAGCGGGATTTTTGTTGATTGTGGTCATGGCCTGCCCCCTTGTGGCGCGAGCAGATGACGCGGCGCCCGTTGCCAGCATCAAGGCTGTGAAGGGTGATGCGAGGGTAATCAGAAACAGGAAAACCGACGTTCTGAAAGCCGGTGACCGGGTGTATCGGAACGACAGGCTGAGAACCGGCGCTGACGGTTCCCTGTCACTTATCTTCAAGGATGACACGATGGTTTCCATCGGCCCGGCAAGTGAAGTCGTGGTAAAGGACTTTCTTTTCTCGCCTGCCCAGGGCAAGCTCTCCTTCGTGACGAGACTTCTGAAGGGCACGGCGGCCTATGTGTCGGGAATGATAGGCAAGCTGTCGCCAGAGTCGGTCAGGTTCGAGACTCCGGTTGCCACGATTGGAGTGAGGGGGACCACATTTGCCGTCAGCATCGAAGGATCCGGTGAAGAATCCCTCTGACAGGGATTCCCCTCCATTATACCGGTCAAATCCGGCCTGACCGCGGTTTCCGGAGCCCCTATCCACTGATTACGGAGCAACTGCCTGATGCAAGGTACCTGCCTGATAAAGTTGGCTCGTCTTGCGGTACTCATGGTGGCCCTTTCAACGCTTTCATGCGCCAGGAACAAAACCGTGATAGTCCTTCTTCCCGGCGCGGACGGCAAAACCGGGCAGATCGTGGTGTCGAACAAGGGAGGGTCCCGTCTGCTCGACAAGCCCGGCCAGGCAACGAGCATCGAGTCCGCCGACATTTCTCCTTCAGTGCCTTTCAAGATGGAGGACAGCCAGGTGAAGGAAACCTTCGGCGAGGTTGTTTCCGCCCTCCCCCCGGCGCCTGTCCATTTCACGCTTTATTTCAAGAACGCTTCCACGGAACTGACGCCCGAATCTCTCAGGTTGCTGGCCAGGATTCTTCCCACGGTCGTTTCCCGCAGATCGACGGACATTAGTATCGTAGGCCATACCGACCGCGTCGGCAGACGTTCGGCCAATTTTGCGCTTGCAGCCGACCGGGCATACAGGGTCAGGGAGATTCTGCTGGCAAGGGGACTGGATCCTAAGAGCATTGAAGTCGCTTCCCATGGTGAAGACAATCCACTGGTCAAAACTGCTGACGAGGTTCCGGAACCTCGCAACAGAAGGGTCGAAGTGATTGTGCGTTAAACGCGCTTCCTTTGATGGTGCTTCCCGGTTAGTGCCCGTGCGGAAAGTTTCTCCTGGGCCGGAGCGATACTTCCTCGTTGCTCGCGATAATCTGTCGACCTATGACTCCCTGGTCGGAGCTTTCACTGGTTTCAAGCGCTTTCCCGGTCTCGGAATCCTGAACTGAACCCGTATCACGATCGCCTCGAAAGCCCCACTCCGTTCGTTGTCTGCAATTAACGGAACAGGAGTTTCCGGATTGGCACCAGTTAGAGTACATCGAATCACGAAACCCGCGGTATGTTTGCCACCATACCCAACTCCATCCGACAACTGGAAAACGGCAAGGAAATTTGAACCATGACGCTAGAGGCTGCCCGAAAGGCTTTGCTCGCGAAACCCAGGAAAATGAAACGGTGGGTCTTCCTGACCGGAACAGCGGTGACACTGCTTTTGTCGCTCTTGACGATATTCAAGCCGATGTTTTTCCGCTTCCTCGACGGCAAGATATTCGATACGCAGATGCGGGCCATTTCGACGGCAACTGGCGGTTCCACGGCAAATGACCCGGTCGTCGTCGAGATCGATGAAGACAGCCTTTCCGAGTTCGGACAATGGCCCTGGCCCAGATACCGCATTGCGGCCCTGATCGACGGGATCCGCGGGCTGGGCGCATCGGCCGTTGGCCTGGACATGCTGTTCCCCGAGGCTGACAGGTCATCGTTGTCCCGGGTGAAACAGGAAATGCAGCGGGAATTCGGACTCAAGGCGGACATCCGCGGGTTGCCCGATCACCTGATGGACAATGACGGCGTACTTGCCGGGGCGCTGTCCCGAGGGCCTTTTTCCCTCGGGTACTATTTTGTATTCTCCAAAGAAAAGGGGACTGGACGAAACTGCCTGCTCCGGCCGGCGGAATATGCACTGATAGGCGGGAATAACCTCCAGACGACGCCTCACGGGCTTTTCAAGGCGTCAAGCGTTACCTGCAACATCAGGCCACTTGCGGAAGCGGCCCCTTCGGCGGGCTTCTTCAACGTTATCCCGGACGCTGACGGTGTCCTGAGAAGAGTGCCTCTCCTTATCGAATACGACGGCCGTCTCTACCCCAGCCTGTCCCTGGCCACGTTCATGAGGTCCAGGGGAATCACCCAGCTTGCGCTGAAATGCAATTCAGGTCGGCTGGAGGCCATTTCTGCCGGCAAAACATCGATACCCGTGGACTCGATGGCCAACCTGCTGGTCCGTTTTCGCAGCGGACATGCTTCATATACCCACATATCAGCACGGGACGTCCTGCACGGCCGAGTGGCACGTGAAACGATAAGCGGCAAGACCGTCTTCCTGGGCACATCGGCGACCGGGCTTGACGAATATCATACGACCCCGGTTGCTTCCGGGGTTCTCGGGGTGGATATTCATGCCGCCGTGGTGGACAACTTCCTGCGGGGTGACTTCATCTCCCGGCCGGATTGGGTTCCCGGCCTGGAGCTGCTCCTGGTTGTTGTTTGCGGAATGGTGTCTGCGCTGCTCCTATGCTGGACCCGCTCGGTCGTGAGTCTCGGGGCAGTGCTGGTGTCAGGCTTCTTCCTATGGCTTGCATCCACATTTCTCCTCTCTTCCAGCGGGATCTTCGTTTCTCCGCTGTTTCCCCTGATGGTGCTTGCGTGCAACTTTTCCTTCCTCACATTTCACAAATACCTGCAGGAAGAGAGACTGCTCAGGGATCGCACCAATGAGCTGGTGATGACACAGAACTTCACCATCCAGTGTCTCGCGGCCCTGACCGAAACACGGGACAGCGAAACCGGCGGTCATATCCTCCGTTGCCAGCAGTATGTCAAGCTCCTTGCCACCCGGCTGTCCCGCAATCCCCGTTTCGCGCCACTCCTGGACGAGGAGACGATAGAGCTTCTCTACCGTTCCGCTCCCCTGCACGACATCGGCAAGGTCGGCATACCGGACAGCATCCTCCTGAAACCGGCCAGCCTGACTGCCGACGAATACCATGAGATGAAGAAGCACACCCTGTTCGGCAGGGAAGCGATCCTGAAAGCCGAGCATCGCTTCGGAAGGGAGATCAGGGGTTCTTTTCTGCAGTTCGGCAAAGTCATCGCATATTCGCATCATGAGAAATGGGACGGGACCGGCTACCCGGAGGGCCTTACCGGCGACAGGATCCCTCTTTTCGGACGAATAATGGCCATCGCGGACGTTTATGACGCATTGATCAGCAAGCGTCGCTACAAACCATCCTTTACGCACGAGGAAGCAGTGTCTTTCATCGCGCAGAGCAGCGGGACCCATTTCGATCCCGAGGTGGTTGCGGTATTCTGCGAGATCCAGGAGGAATTCAGGAGGATCGTGCGGGAATTCCCGGACTGACTGGAGGCGGATTCCCCGTTGCCTTTGCCGTACGAAATGCTATACTGCCCGAAATTTTTTCTGAGGGAGTTGTTGACATGACGACGCTGGCGAAGTTTTCCATGTTTGAAACCAGACTGAACCCTGCAGCCTTTTCCTGTTTCAGGGTGCTGTTCGAGAACGTAAGGGATTTGATTGCTGCAGGGAAGAAGGCGGAGGGTTATGAGATTCCGGTCGCTTCGTTTCTCGAAAGGGACAACGTCGATGACCTGCAAGCCGTGGCTGATGCCATAAGGGAAATCCTTCAGTGCAGGGTCGAAATCAAAAAAGGCGAATACTTGTATTTCTATACTTTTTTCAACTCGGTATCGATTGAAAATGGCATTGTCAGGTACACCTTGCCTCCCGAAGTCGAAGAAGTCATCCCGTCTGCTGCAATAACCGCAAACGCGTAATCGACTGCGGGAGGCGTGCAGTAATGCCTGGCGTCACATCATGTGCCGGTTACTTCTTGGCGGACTGGTTTCTGTCAACCTGTTTTATTATCTCATCGGTAAGGTCTTTGACTTCAACGGTGTCGCCGAGGTAGAGGAGATCTTTCTTTATAACCACTGCGGCAAAGCCGTTGGTCTTGGCGTAGTCCTCCGCCGCATTCCGGCTTGACTTGTAGAGGTTCCCGAGGAGTTGCTCTTCCCTGGCCTGGAGTTCCTTGCCTGCTTTCTGGACGAATTTCTGATAATCAACAACCTTCTTCTGGAAGTCCTTTGCCTTCGCTTCGCGCTGGGCCGGGCTTAAGGAAGCAATTGTCGACTCTAGGGCCGCTTTCTGCTTGCTGAGCTGTTTTTCCCTGGACTTTACCTGGTTCTGCAGCCTGGCTGCCCTGGTTTTCATTTCGGCGGTCGCCGCCTTGCCGGGGACGGAGTCGCTGGCGACCTTGGCCATGTCGACGAAACCTATCTTTATTTCGGATCGGGTGTCGGCCGGGGTCAGCCGCGGGCCTGGAAGCGGCGTGGCAGTCGCAGGAGGAGAAGGAACCGGGGAATCCGTTGCCGGGGGCGCAGCTTTTGCCCCGCCGACCGGTTCGGCGGCAAATGCCGGGACAGCGGTAAGTGCCGAAAGGCTCAAGCCCAACAACATTACAACCATTTTGTTCATTTCATTGCCTTTCTTTGCCGGAGCGGCATGGCCTGGTGGCCCCCCTCCGCGTGTAGTCAATTTGGCTTAGGATACTGTTTTTACAGTCAATAGGCAAAAGAAAAAGAGAGGAGCCCGTTGCCGCGCCCTGCGGTTGCAACGGCATGAAGCTTAAGGAAAAAAATCTCTTTACAATCTGCGACCGCTTCATATATATTCTGCGTTCACGGAGAGATGTCCGAGCGGCTGAAGGAGCACGACTGGAAATCGTGTGTGCGTTAATAGCGTACCGAGGGTTCAAATCCCTCTCTCTCCGCCATATTGATCAAGTCAGGCGGTTTTTCGACAGGCAGGTAGTATTCCGCACCACGCCGGCAAGCGGCAGTGGGCGGGGTGTGCCTGCTTCGTGCTTTACGGGAATTGCTGATAGCTGGGTCCCGCGCAACGGAAGGTTATGAACCCCGTCAGGTCCGGAAGGAAGCAGCGGCAGTAACCGACCCCGTGTGCCGCGGGGGAGCCCAGCTATCAGCTGTTCCCGTAAGAAGGCCTCTTCCGCTTTTCCATAGGACCGGTTTCAGCGATACTCGGTTGTCGGACGCAACAATGGGGCGAATCAATCCTTGTCTTACCTTGTACTAGCTAGAAAATGGCGGCCGCAGACATTCAGCGACCTGATCGGCCAGGAGCATGTCTGCCGGACCCTGCAGAATGCCATCGGCTCCGGCAGGGTTGCGCACGCCTTTCTTTTTACCGGCGCCAGGGGGGTGGGCAAGACAAGCGCTGCGCGCATTCTTGCCAAGGCGCTCCAGTGTGAAAACGGCCCTGCGGCTGAGCCCTGCAATGAATGCCCGTCCTGCAGCGAGATAACCGCTGGGACCTCCGTGGATGTCTTCGAAATCGACGGCGCATCCAACACCGGGGTGGAGGACATCAGGGAACTGAGGGAGAACATCAGATACCTGCCTTCACGGTGCCGTTTCAAGATTTTCATCATTGACGAAGTCCACATGCTTTCCACGAATGCCTTCAACGCGCTCCTCAAGACGTTGGAGGAGCCGCCGCCCCATGTGAAGTTCATCTTTGCCACCACCGAACCCCACAAAGTCCCCGTCACGATCCTGTCCCGCTGCCAGCGGTTCGACTTCAAGAGAATAGCTCTGCCGAAGATCGTTGACCGGCTGAGGAACATCGTTGAGGAGGAAAAAGTCGCAATAAGCGATGTTGCCCTGAACGCCATCGCCCGCAAGGGCGACGGCAGCATGCGGGATTCGCTCTCGACTCTTGATCAGGTCCTTGCCTTTTGCGGTGAATCGGTGGATGATGAAGAAGTCATAGCTCTCCTTGGAATTGTTGACAGGAGGCTTCTTCTTGATACATCCGGTGCGGTTTTTGCCCGTGATTGCACGGCGACCCTCGATGCCGTCGCGAAAGTCGATTCTTTCGGCTACAATATCCGTCATTTCTGCCAGGAACTCATTGATCACTTCCGCAACCTGACCATAATAAAGGTGGCTGAAAGCCCGTCCGAACTGTTGGATGTCGCGGAGTCGGAGATGGAGGCGCTTCTTTCACAGGCAGGCTCAACCACTTTGGATGACCTGCAAAGGCATCTCGCCATACTGCTGAAAGCGGAAGCCGAGATGGCCGTGTCCGGGTTTTCCCGCCTGATCCTGGAAATGGCTCTGTTGCGGATGTGCACCCTTGCCCCGGTGGTTCCCGTCGATGAGATACTGCTGCGTCTGAAGGGCATGGAGAGTGGCGCTGCCCCGATGCCAGCCGTGTCAGAACGGGTAATTGCGCGCCAGCCAGCGCCGTCTGCGCCGTCCGGGCATCGCCGGGAAACGCGCCCCGAGTCGGCGACCCCACGGCAGGAAAGCCCGGGTGAAGGCGGATGGGCCGGGTTCGTTGCGTTCGTGAATTCCAGGCGGAAAAGCCTGGGCGCGCTCCTGGAGCACGGCCGGCCCTTACAGTTCACGGCGGAATGTGTCGAGATAGGTTACCCCTCCGGTTCTTTTCAGTTAAGCTGCATGAAGGACCAGGAAACTCTTGCCTCTCTCAAAGAGCTGGCAGGGCTTTTCTGGAAAGGCGCACCGGATATAAAGCTGACGCCCCTGAACGGCGGAGGCCCTGGTCTGCCCCAATCCGTGCGGGAGAAAAAAAACCTCGAAGAGGAAAAGCGCAAGCGGGAAATGGAAGACAGCGCACGGAGCAATCCGGTGGTGAGCGCGGCTCTCGAAATTTTCGGCGGTGAAATCGGCGAGGTTCTGGAAGTAGGACAGGATGAGGACGCAAAGGAGGATGAAGACTGATGTCCAAGGGTTTAGCTCAAATTATGAAACAGGCCCAGATGATGCAGCAGAAGATGGCGCGTCTGCAGGAAGAGGCGGGGTTGAAGACAGCGGAAGCCGCGTCGGGCGGTGGAGCTGTGACGGCGGTGGTCAACGGCAAGAACCAGATTGTTTCGCTGGTTATCCGCAAGGAAGCAGTGGACCCGGAAGATGTTGAAATGCTGCAGGATCTGGTAATGGCTGCGGTCAACGAGGCTTTGAAGACGGTCCAGAGTGATGTGGCCGCGGAAATGGGCAAGATCACCGGGGGATTGAGCATACCCGGCCTATTCTGATTGATGCCGTGCTATTCGAGGGGCTGTTTGTTTTCCTTTCCATGCTGAATTCTTCGTGCCGGCCCGTGAAAGCCATGTCTTTTTCATGCTTTTGCGGGCCTTTATTGTATGCAACCCATAGTAAATGCTTCCATTATGGATAGCGGATGCCGGTTCGTGATAGTAATGCTTTTACTATCCGTAAAAAACTGTTATAATTTCAAATTCAACGAAAATGCTGGTATTTTTTACTTCATATAAAATTTAGCCGGCATTTTTTAGTTTTTGTAAAAAAGGCGTTATTTTTTTCAAAAGATATGATACATTTTTCCCAGTCAATGACCAGACTCATCGGGGAATTGAAAAAACTGCCGGGCATTGGTGACAGGACCGCGCTCAGGCTGGCATTTCATATTCTCAAGTCCCCCCGCATGAGCAAGGACCTTGCGGGGAGTCTTCTGGAAGTGCACGAGAACGTCAGGTTCTGTTCCATCTGTTTCGGCATTACCGAGGACGACCCCTGTTACATCTGCTCCGGCAACAGGGACGAAAAAGTCATATGTGTCGTGGAGGAACCCCAGGATCTGCTTGCCGTCGAGAGGAGCGGAGCGTTCCGCGGCCGATATCACGTTCTGCACGGAGCCCTGTCTCCCCTCAACGGGATCATGCCGGCAGATCTGAAGATTGCCGAGCTTATGGAGCGCCTGCGGGAATCAACTGTTGACGAGATTGTGCTGGCAACAAATTTCACCGTTGAGGGAGAGGCAACTGCCCTCTATCTTACCGGACTCATAAAACCCCTTGGTATCCGCGTCACCAGGCTGGCCCACGGCATGCCCATCGGCGGAGACCTGGAATATGCGGATACTGCCACGGTTCAACGAGCGCTCGAGGGACGAAACGAGCTTTGAACAAAGCGGCTTAAGGATTGAGGTTCTAACGGTCATGAGGGCCGTAGAAACCGAAAGTGGCCCAAATGAGGCCATATACGCGACTCAAGGAGGAGTTCTTGCATGAAGCGCAAAATGGTTACGATCGATGGTAACACCGCTGCAGCCTATGTAGCACATGCCACCAACGAGGTAATCGCAATTTATCCCATCACCCCTTCATCGGTCATGGGGGAAATCTCCGATGACAAAAGCGCCAAAGGGGAAAAGAACATCTGGGGCACCGTACCGTTGGTGACGGAAATGCAGTCCGAAGGGGGCGCGGCCGGTGCGGTCCACGGCGCCCTGCAGGCGGGAGCCCTGACAACGACATTCACTGCCAGCCAGGGTCTGTTGCTGATGATCCCGAACATGTTCAAAATTGCCGGGGAGCTGACTTCAACTGTCTTCCATGTTTCGGCACGCGCCATTGCCGCACAGGCACTGTCCATATTCGGAGATCACTCCGATGTCATGGCCACCCGGTCTACCGGCTGGGCGATGCTGTGCTCCAACAACGTGCAGGAAGTCATGGACTTCGCGCTGATAGCCCAGGCGGCCACCCTGCGGTCCCGTGTCCCGTTCCTGCATTTCTTCGACGGCTTCAGGACGTCCCACGAAATCCAGAAAGTGGAAGAGTTCACCTTTGACGACATGCGCGCAATGCTCGATGAGGAACTGATCATCAGCCATCGCGCCCGGGCGCTTTCGCCCGACCACCCGGTGCTTCGAGGGTCCTCCCAGAACCCGGACGTCTATTTCCAGGGACGCGAGACTGTCAACAAATACTACCTCGACACCCCGGCCATCGTGCAGGCGGAGATGGACAAATTTGCCAAGCAGGTCGGCCGCCAGTACGGCCTGGTGGACTATGTGGGAGCTCCCGATGCGGACCGCGTGATCGTGATCATGGGGTCCGGCGCTGATACTGTACATAAGACCGTGGAAACCCTTCTTGCCCGCGGTGAAAAGGTCGGCGTGCTGAAGGTCCGCCTCTATCGCCCGTTCCCGGCAGACGCCTTTGTGGCTGCGCTTCCGGCGACCGTCAAGAAAATCGCCGTCATGGATCGCACCAAGGAGCCCGGCTCCCTCGGCGAACCCCTGTACCTGGATGTGCGTACCGCCATCGGCGAGAAGATGGAGCAGAAGTCCGCACCTTTCACCCAGTACCCGCTGATCGTGGGAGGCCGTTACGGACTGGGTTCCAAGGAATTCACTCCTGCCATGGTAAAGGGCGTCTTCGACAACCTGGCAAAGGATGCGCCGAAGAATCATTTCGTGGTTGGCATAAACGAGGATGTCTGCGGAACCAGTATTGAATACGATCCGGAGTTCACCAATATTGCGTCAGGCATTTATTCCGCCGTTTTCTTCGGACTTGGATCTGACGGTACCGTTGGCGCCAACAAGAACTCCATCAAGATCATCGGCGAGAAAACCGACAATAACGTCCAGGCTTACTTTGTCTATGACTCCAAGAAGGCGGGAAGCGTGACCACTTCCCATCTCCGTTTCGGCAAGAACCCCATCCGCGCGCCGTACCTGATCAACCGCCCGGATTTCGTGGCCTGCCACAACTTCACCTTCCTGGAGAAGTACGATATGCTGTCCCGCGCCAAGGAAGGCGCGACGTTCCTGCTCTGTTCGCTTTACGACAAGGATGAGGTCTGGGACATGATCCCGCGCGAGGTGCAGCAGCAGATCATCGACAAGAAGCTGAAATTCTACGTCATCAACGCCATCAAGCTGGCCGAGGAACTGGGCCTTGGCGCGCGTATCAACGTGATCATGCAGACCGCGTTCTTCAAGATTTCCAGCATCATTCCCATTGAAACCGCGGTCAAATCCATCAAGGATGCCATCAAGAAGAGCTACGGCAAGGCCGGTGAGCGGGTGGTGGAGATGAACAACAAGGCGGTGGACGCCGCCCTCGAGAATCTCTACGAAGTGAAGGTTCCGAAGAAGGCGACCAGCTCCCTTGCTATCAAACCTCCCATCAGCGCCAACGCCCCCGAATTCCTGCGGAATGTCACCGCCGAAATAATCGCAGGCCGCGGCGACGGGCTCCCTGTATCAGCCATGCCGGCAGACGGTACGTTCCCGACGGCATCCGCACGTTATGAAAAAAGGAATATCGCAGTCGACATTCCCGCCTGGGACAAGGACGTCTGCATCCAGTGCGGCATCTGCTCCTTCGTGTGCCCTCATGCCAGCATCCGGATGAAAGTCTACGATGCCGAGTACGGCAAGAACGCGCCCAAGGGCTTCATTGCAGCGCCCGCGCGGGGCAATGAATTCAAGGGAATGTCCTGCACCGTCCAGGTGGCTCCGGAAGATTGCACCGGCTGCGGGGCGTGCGTTCACAACTGCCCGGCCAAGAACAAGGAGAACCCGGAGCGCAAAGCCATAAACATGACTTTCAAAGAGGACATCCGGGAGCGCGAGGCCGCCAGCTGGGATTATTTCCTCACCATACCGGATACCGATTCCAGCCTGGTGAAGCGGGACACCCTGAAGGGGAGCCAGCTGATTACCCCGCTGTTCGAGTTTTCCGGGGCCTGTGCCGGCTGTGGCGAAACTCCATACCTGAAGCTTCTTTCACAGTTGTTCGGCGACCGTGCCCTGATCGCCAATGCAACGGGCTGTACGTCAATATATGGCGGAAACCTGCCCACCACGCCTTGGGCGCAGCGCAATGACGGGCGGGGGCCTGCCTGGTCCAACTCCCTGTTCGAGGATGCTGCCGAGTTCGGCTTCGGCATGCGTCTCAGCGTCGACAAACTGACCCAGTCGGCTAATGAATGCCTGGACCAGGTCATGGGTTCGGATTGCTCCGGCGCCGCTGAGATAAAGGATCTGCTTGCCGCCATAAAGAACGCCGATCAGTCCACCCAGGCGGGTATCGAAGCCCAGCGCGAGCGGATCGCCCAGTTGAAAAAGACCCTCTCTTCCTGTAACGGGCCCATCGCCAAACGGTTCCTGGCTATTGCCGACTACCTTGTGAGGAAGTCGGTGTGGAGCGTGGGCGGCGACGGTTGGGCCTATGACATCGGCTTCGGCGGCCTGGACCATGTCATTGCATCGGGCAAGAACATCAACATACTGGTGCTCGATACCGAAGTTTACTCCAACACCGGCGGCCAGGCATCCAAATCCACCCCTCTCGGAGCGGTGGCGCAGTTCGCGGCCGGCGGCAAGAACATGCCGAAGAAGGACCTGGGGCTAATCGCCATGACTTACGGAACGGCATACGTGGCAACAGTCTCCCTTGCCAATCCGGGCCAGGCAGTAAAGGCTTTCATAGAGGCCGAACAGTTTGACGGCCCCTCGATCATCGTGGCGTATTCCCACTGCATTGCCCACGGCATAAACATGACATACGGGGTCGACGAGCAGAAGAAAGCCGTCGAATGCGGCCACTGGCCGCTGTATCGCTACAATCCGGCTTTGGCCGCGGAAGGGAAGAACCCGCTTCAGCTCGACAGCAAGGCGCCCTCCATCAAATTCGAGGACTATGCCTCGGGAGAAAACCGCTACCGCGTCCTTAAGAAGAACAATCCCAAGGCCGCCGAGCGACTCATCAACCAGGCAAATCAATGGACTGCCCGTCGCTTCACCCTTTACGAGCAGATGGCGTCCATGTCCTATAATGTGGACACTAAGAAAAAGTAAGCAGTTTCAGCAGCCCTGAAAAAGAAAGAGCCCCGGTGCATGGCATGTGCATCGGGGCTCTTTCCGCTGGTTGAAGAGCCGGCATTTTTTGCCGAGCGAAGATTTTACCTTTGCCGTCCCTTGGTTCAAAGTTAATGATAATTTAAAAACTTGCCAAGTTATGAAGCATTTGCTATAAAGTGAGCCGCTGTTAAATTCTCTCATACTGCCCGAGGGGTGTACGCAATGACAACTCCGCAGATGGTCATGTTCGAAGCCGAGTTCAAACAGTTGAACTACATCCTGGAAAAGCTGCTGAGAGAAGCCAATGCCAAAGTCATATTTCTCGTAGACAAGAACGGACAGCTCATCTCCGGCGTTGGTGAGACGGAGCGGTTCGACACCACTTCCCTTGCATCGCTGACCGCAGGAAACATCGCGGCGACAGGCGGGCTGGCAAAGCTGATCGGAGAAAAGGAGTTTTCGATCCTTTTTCATGAAGGCGAAAAGGACAATCTCCACATATCCATCGTTGCCGGCCGGGTAATCCTGGTGGTGCTTTTCGACAGCCGGTCATCCCTGGGGCTGGTGAGGCTCAGGGTCAAAAAGGCGTCCGAGGAACTCTCCGAGATATTCGAGAATCTTGCCAAGCGTGCCGAGGAAAAGGAAAAGAGCGGCGAGAGCGATTTCCCGTTTGCGGAAATCACTGATGATGACATAGACAACCTCTTCAGTTAATCGGAATTCATCCGATGTGTTTATGTACCATCCGAACCGGGGCCGTGGTGGCCGGGCGTGCCGCCGGCGCCGCAGGGTGGCCTCTTTAAAATCAATTTATCAGCCGAGGTGACACTGGATGTCCTTCATAAATTATGCCTCCCGTGAGATCAACTGCAAAATCGTCTACTATGGCCCAGGCCTGTGCGGTAAAACGACCAATCTGCAGTTCATCTATTCAAAAACGGCCCCCGAGGCAAAGGGAAAGATGATAAGCCTCGCAACTGAGACCGAGCGGACGCTTTTCTTCGATTTCCTGCCGCTGGCGCTTGGAGAGATCAAGGGATTCAAGACCAGGTTCCATCTCTACACAGTTCCGGGCCAGGTCTTTTATGATGCTTCGAGGAAACTCATCCTAAAGGGCGTGGATGGAGTGGTGTTCGTCGCGGATTCACAGGAAGAGAGGATGGACGCCAATATCGAGTCTCTGGACAACCTCGAGTTCAACCTCAGGGAACAGGGTTACGATCTGAAAAAACTGCCTTTCGTCGTACAGTACAATAAGCGTGACCTGCCCAACCTCGTTGAGCTGGACGAGATGCGCAGAGAGTTGAACCCCGCCGGTGTGCCGGATTTCGAGGCCTGCGCCACCACCGGCGAAGGAGTGTTCGAAACCCTGAAAGCCGTGGCAAAGTTGATTCTGATCGATCTGAAGAAAGGAAAGTAACTTCCCTAACCACCAAGGAAAAAAAGCATACAGCCCCGGCAGTATTGACGGTCGGCTCCCACCCCCCGGATTTCCACGGCTGCAAAACATGGCCGGCGGAGCACGTCTTGGCGTCAACCTCCTGTCTGATTCCTTCCTTTCGATGAACAGGCAACACCCATCCGGCTCAGCAAGTTTCCATCCGGAAAGGTTGCTTTTTAGCCCTGGCTGTGTCAATCCGCGGGATTGCTTGTGCGACATACAAGGGTTTGCCTCCGCGCAATCCTTGATCTCCTTGCCAGGACAAAAAATCCCCTCATTCCGATCTGGAAACTGCGTAATGTTCGGATGGAGTTTCAGGAAGAACAACAGCAAAGACAAAGCTTCATGGACTCGACGGACAGGGTGTCCGTAAGAGTGGTTGATTCATGACTGACAGAATTACCCATCATATTGATCAGATTATTTCCCGCCTTTCCGCACCGTGCTCCAGCGCCGTCGTTTCAGGCTGCAGGGGGTCTGCCGCGGCATACCTGGTCTCACGCTGCCAGGCTGAAATGCAGGTTCCTTTCATTATCATCACGCCTGATGGTGAAACGGCCTCGGAAATCCTGCGGGAACTGAGGTTCTTCGGTGAAGGTCCGGAATCGGTGTTTTTCTTTCCGCCCTGGGAATGCGCTCCGTTTGACAAATACTCCCCTCATCCGGATATAAGCGGAGAGCGCCTTACCACCCTTTATGCACTCTTGAAGCGTCGCGCAAAAGTCGTTGTCGCCCCTGTTGCCGCTCTGCTCCAGAGAGTCGTGCCGCGAAATGTCCTCGAAGAATTCTCTCTGTCCCTACAGGTCGGGACGGAAGTTGAGCGGGAAGCTTTCCTTCGCAAGCTCATGGACCTCGGATATACCATGACTCCGCTGGTGGAAGACCGGGGTACGGCCTCCGTGCGAGGCGGGATCGTGGACATCTTTCCGCCCGATATTCCCGAACCGGTCCGGCTGGAGTTCTTTGGCGACCAGCTGGAGTCGATCCGCATATTCGATCCGGTGACTCAGCGTTCTCTCTCTCCCCTGGAACGGCTCATGATACTTCCGTCGCGTGAGCTGATCCTGTCGCAGGACGACTTGCAGGATTTTGCATCCCGCATGAAGGAGCGCTGCGACGAGATTGGCATTCCCTCCACCCAGAGGCGTGAGCTTGTGGAGCAGCTCCGGAATTCCATATACCCCCCCGGCATCGAATACCTGCAACCACTGTTTCATCCCGGCCTCGAAAACCTGTTCGATTATTCAGGCCCTGGCGCGGTTGCCGTCGAGATCGACCCGTTACTCCTGGGAGAGGCAATGGAAACCCATGCTTCGGACCTTGCTCTTGCCGCGGTTCGCGCTGCCGATTCACGCACGATGTTCTGCAACCCCGAAGAACTCTTCCTCTCAACGGCAATGTTCACTGGAATTATGCGTGAAAGGCGTCGCCTCTCTTTTCCAGGCCTGGAACTGACCGATTCATGCCAGGATGGGGGCAGTATCAGGATCACCACAGAAGACAACCAGGACCTCCGGCTTTCCCTATCGCCGGACAGTGAGGGTGTACTGCGCCCACTGGTGGAAAGGCTCACCGGGTGGCTGGGCGAAGGGAGCGCATTGTTCCTTGTCTGCCATCAAGTCAGCCAGGTGCTCCGCATTCAGGAACTCCTGAGCCACTACGCCCTGCCTCTTGCTGTTTCCGAAGAGCGGTTCGACCTCCGGGACTCCGGCCGCCCGGCAGGGCTCCGGATCATGACAGGTGACATATCCCGCGGCTTCCGCATGTCCGGGGCCGGCTTGGTGGTGATTGCCGAGGAAGAGATTTTCGGCCGCAGGGTCAAAAGGCGCGGCATATCCGAAATCCGGAAGAAGCAGATACTGGTGTCGCTCGAAGAGCTCAAGCCGGGCGATTTCATGGTGCACATCGACTTCGGCCTGGGCCTGTACCGGGGACTCCAGCACCTGTCATTCGACGGAATCGGCGGAGACTTCATCCTGCTGGAATATGCCGGCGGCGACAGGCTCTATCTGCCCGTCGACAGGATCAACCTGGTGCAGCGCTACACTGGCGCGGAAGGCATTGAACCGTCCCTCGACAAACTGGGCGGTCCGGGCTGGGAAAAGAAGAAGGCGAGGGCCCGCGAGGCGGTCGAGGAAATGGCGGAAGAGCTGCTGCGGATCTATGCGGCACGACAGGTTAACGAAGGGATTTCCTTTTCTCCGCCTGACGACCTTTACCGGGAATTCGAAGCTTCGTTCGCCTATGAGGAAACCCCGGACCAGTTGGGCGCGATCGAGGATGTCATCCGCGACATGGAGAGCTCCCGCCCCATGGACCGCCTCGTTTGCGGGGACGTGGGCTACGGCAAGACCGAGGTTGCCATGCGGGCTGCATTCAAGGCGGCAATGGACGGCAAGCAGGTTGCCGTCCTCGTCCCGACAACCGTCCTGGCACAGCAGCACCTGGAAAGTTTCCGCAAGAGGTTCGAAGCCTATCCGGTGACTATTGAAATGCTGTCGCGCTTCCGTTCGGCCCGTGAGCAGAAAGCGATTCTCGAAGGCGTGAAGCGGGGGGAGGTGGACATCCTGATCGGTACCCACCGGCTCCTGCAGAAAGACATGGAATTCAAGGATCTCGGTCTGCTCATCGTGGACGAAGAGCATCGCTTTGGAGTTGCCCACAAGGAAAAGCTGAAAAAGTACCGGTCAGTCGTGGATGTCCTTACCCTTACCGCAACCCCTATTCCCCGCACACTCAACCTTTCCCTGGCGGGAATCCGCGACCTTTCCATAATCGATACGCCGCCGGCGGACCGTCTGGCCATAAAATCGTTCATTGCCAGGTTCTCGGACGAACTCATTCGGGAAGCCGTATTGCGCGAGTTGCGCCGCGGAGGCCAGGTGTTTTTCGTCCACAACAGGGTCCAGTCCATCGGCGCCATGGCAGAGTATCTGCGCGGCCTGGTGCCGGAGGCCAAGCTGGGCGTCGGCCACGGCCAGATGAAGGAGAAAGAGCTCGAGGAGGTCATGCTGGCTTTCATGCACGGTGAGACGAACCTGTTCCTCTGCACGACCATCATCGAGTCCGGGCTTGACATTCCTTCAGCGAATACCATGATTATCAACCGTGCCGACACGTTCGGCCTGGCCCAGCTCTACCAGCTGCGCGGACGGGTCGGCCGCTCCAGCCAGCGGGCCTTTGCCTATTTTCTCATACCCGGGGAGGGGACGATCACTCCGGATGCGCGCGAGCGGCTGCGAATCATCCAGGAGCTCACGGAGCTGGGCGCGGGCTTCAGGATCGCCACGCACGACCTGGAGATACGTGGCGCCGGTGACTTCCTCGGAGCGCGCCAATCGGGGAACATCGCTGCGGTCGGGTTCGAACTCTACTCAGAGCTCCTGGAAGAGGCGGTGAGCAAGCTGAAGGGAGAGCATGTATCCGAGAGAATCGAGCCTGAGATAGCCCTCAAGGTCCCGGCATTCGTTCCCGAGGAATATGTGCAGGATCCCAACCAGCGGCTGATCATCTACAAGCGGCTTGCGCAGTCCGTCAGCGAGGAAGATGCCGATCTGGTGGGAGACGAGATGACCGACCGTTTCGGCAGGCATCCCCTGTCCGTGGTCTACCTGCTGGAGAGCATGAAGCTGAGGATTCATCTGCGACGACTGCTCGTGAAGCGGCTTGAGTTCGACGGCAGGAGCCTGCTGGCAACATTCCACGAGAAAACCCCCGTTTCGCCCGAGCGGGTGATCGAAATGGTACGCCGGTCACCGGAAAAGTACCGCTTCAGCCCGGACTTCGTCCTTTCCGCCGTTGCAGGCGACACCTCCTTCGAGGGCATACTTGCCGAAGCCAGAAATCTCTTGAAATGCCTCTGTTGATATGTTACGTTCGTAAGCTATTGAGTTATCATCAAAATAACTGGAAAAAGGAGATTTTTCGTGAATCATCTGACCATAATCAAAACCCTTGTGCCGATGGTCCTTGCCATCAGTCTTGTCGCCTGCAAACCCGGTGAGGGGAAAAAGGAAGGCAAAACCCTGGCTGAAGTTGACGGAAAAGTCATTACCACCGAAGACTTCAAGAATGAAGTGGAACGCCTTCCGCCCTATCTCAAGCCGATGGTGCAGTCCAATGAAGGCAGGAAGGAACTGCTCGACAGCATGATCGTCCGCCAGATTCTCCTGGAGCAGGCCCAGAAAGACGGGGTGGACAAGAGCAAGGAAGTTTCCGACAGGCTTGACGACCTTCGCAAACGGCTCATCGTCGAAACCTATCTGAAGAAGAAGGTCGAAGCTGAAGCCAAGGTCACAGACGAGGAAATGAAGAAATTCTATGACGAGAACAAGGACAAGTTCAAGACCGGCGACCAGGTCCGGGCAAGCCATATCCTGGTGAAGACCGAGAAAGAGGCCCAGGACATACTCGCGCAATTGAAAAAGGGTGCAAAATTCGAAGACCTGGCCAAGAAATTTTCGGCTGATTCCTCTGCTTCCAAGGGTGGTGACCTGGGCTGGTTTCCTAAAGGCGCCATGGTCCCGGAATTCGACAAAGTGGCGTTCAGCCTGAAAGAGGGTGAGATGTCCGGCATCGTCAAAACCAATTTCGGCTTCCATATAATCAAGGTAACCGGGAAACGCCCGGCCGGCATCAGGACTTTCGACGAGATGAAGGACCAGATCAAGGCCAATCTCATGCCGGCGAAACAGCAGCAGATCTTCCAGAGGATGAAGGACGACCTAAAGAAGAATGCAAAGATAACCATCAATGAAGAGGCCCTGAAGGGGGTCGATTTCAAGGCTGCCGAGGACAAGCCTGCAACCCCTGCTGCAAAATAATTCGAACGGCGGCTTTTCTGATATGGGGGCACTGCAAGGTGTAGTGCCCCCATGGTACATGATTCCCTGACATGAAAAGATATCGGATAATGATAAAGAAACTTACCGCAATCATTGCAGCTTTGATAATTTCGCTTCCGGCGGCCCTGTTCGCTGAACAGGTGAGCGGCATAGCCGCCCTGGTGAATGACGAACCCATTACCACCCACGATGTTGAAAAGGAAAAGGCCACCCTGCTTAAGAACCTGGAAGGCAACGCCCATCTTGACGCCGCGGCCAGGGAACAGCTGCAGAAGGTTGCGCTCGATTCCCTGGTCAACAAGAAGCTGATCGAACAGAAGGCCAAGGAGCTGAACGTAAAGATCGCCGATGAAGAGGTGAGGCAGGCCATAGAGGATGTGAAGAAGTCCAACAACATCACCCAGGACAACCTGGTTGCGGCATTGGCGGCCCGCGGGATATCGTTCGATGAATACAAGGCGCAGTTGAAGGAGCAGCTTGAGAGGGTGCGCCTCATCGGCATGGAGGTGAGGTCTAAGATTCAGGTCAGTGAAAAGGAACTGCGAGAATATTATGACGCCCATGCCGATTCGTTCCAGGTGGACGAGGCGTACCGGGCGCGCCAGATTTTCTTCAAGCTCTTGCCGACTGCGGCGGAAGAAGAGAAAAGGCGTGTTACCGCCAAGGCGGCCAAGGTGCTCCAGGATGCGAAAAAAGGCGCCGATTTCGCGGAGCTTGCCAGGAAGAATTCTGAAGACCAGTCGGCAAAAGAGGGCGGCGACCTGGGATTCCTGAAAAAGGGGGAACTTCTCCCCGAATTCGAGAATGTCCTGGTCAAGATGAAGCCCGGCGAGGTAAGCGGGCTCATTAGGACCGCTGCCGGCCTGCACATAATAAAGTTGGAAGAATATCGCCAGGGCAAGCAGCGAACCTTCGAAACCGCCAAGCCCGAAATCGAGGACCTGCTCTTCAAGAAGAAATCCGAAGAGCGGTTCACCCAGTGGCTTGACGACCTGCGCAAGGGAGCTGCCATAGAAATCAGGTAATGGAATTGAAGCAGAGCGGGCCGTGGTCAAAGGATCACGGCCCGCTCTGTTTTAAGGAACTTTATGCATCATATCCCGGATTCGGCAAGCTCCTCCATGAGTTTTTTCTGCGGAGCCGAGAGATGTTCCGGGATTTTGACGTTTATCCTGACGAAGAGATCCCCCTTGGATGACTTTCCCATGCGTGCCGAGCCGAAACCCTTAAGCCTGATCTTCGTGCCGGGCTGAATGCCCGACGGTACCTTGATGCGCTTGCTTCCCTCGAGAGTCGGAACGTCGAGTGATGTTCCAAGTGCCGCTTCGGTCATTCGAATGGTCCGCTCTACGACAATGTCGTCTCCTTCCCGAGTGAACACCGGATCTTCCCCCACCTTGATCGTAAGGTAAAGATCCCCCGGGGAGCCGTTGTTGTATCCCGTTTCTCCTTTTCCCTGAACGCGGAGCCGGGCATCATTCTCGATACCTGCGGGGATTTTGACGGAAATCTCCTCCTTCACGCCGTCGCGCAGGTATGAGACACGCTTTTCCCCCCCCATAACAGCTTCCCTGAAGGTGAGGGGCAGTTCCATGTTGAAATCCCGCCCCCGCTGCCTGCGGGCCCGGTACCTGCTGTCCTGCTGGAAACCGCCGCCGAATATGCGGGAAAAGATGTCGTCCGTACCGAATCCCATGTCCTTGAAGATATCCCCGACATCGAAACCGCGGAAAATGTCCTCCTGCGAATAGCGCTGATGAAAGCCCGTCGAGCCGAACTGGTCGTACTGGCTTTTTTTCTGGGGATCGGAAAGGACCGCGTACGCCTCGTTGATTTCCTTGAACTTCTCCTCCGCTTCCTTGTTCCCCTGGTTCTTGTCCGGATGATATTTAACGGCAAGCTTCCGGTAAGCCTTCTTGATTTCCTCGGCAGAAGCATCCTTTTTCAGGCCCAGGACCTGATAATAATCCTTCGAATTCATGCTCCGGGTTTCCTTTCCTCTGGTGCTGTGATGAATGTAATCCTTGTTGCCGCCACTGTCAATGTTCCGGGCAGCAATTCTCTTGACAAAAGGAGTTGATAATCCAATATTCAACTATTGATCGTCAACCTTGGAAAATTTCCTGGCCTGGCGAAGGAAAGGATAACCACGTCATGAAAAAAGCGATAATCGTCGGCGGTGGTATTTCAGGGCTGGCAACGGCCTACCTGTTGCAGGAAAAGGCAAGCGCCCGCGGGTTGGACCTTGAGGTCAGCCTGATGGAAAAGGAGAACCGCATAGGCGGCAAAATCTGGAGCATCAAGGACGAGGGGTACTTGTGCGAGTGGGGGCCGAACGGTTTCCTGGACAGCAAGCCCCAGACTCTCGAGCTGTGCGCCGAACTGGGTGTTCCCGATCTGCTGCTGCGCAGCAACGACGATGCGCGCAAGCGTTTCATCTTTTCCGGGGGCATGCTTCACCGCCTTCCCGAGAACGGAGTCAAGTTCTTCATGTCGAAGCTGATCTCATGGCCGGGCAAGCTTCGTCTGGCAATGGAGCCGTTTGCTCCCGCCCCTCCAACGGGCGTCGACGAGACATTGGCCGATTTCGGCCGGCGGCGGCTGGGGAAGGAAGCCCTGCAAAAGCTCATAGCTCCCATGGTGTCCGGAATCTTTGCCGGCGATCCCGAAACCATGTCGCTGAAGTCGTGTTTTCCGCGTATAGCCGAATTGGAAAGGGATTACGGCGGACTTGTCATGGCCATGCTGCGGCTGGCGCGGAAGAAGCGCAGGGAAAGGGCCGAGGGTAAGGTCGTTTCAAGTGCCGCCGGTCCCGGCGGTGTGCTCACCTCGTTCAGGGAGGGAATCCAGCAGTTGACCGATGCGATTGGCGAGCGGCTGAGATGCGGTACCGTCCTGACCGGACATACGGTGGTGGGGGTGCGTAACGGTGACAGCGTCCCTTACCGGGTCGAAACCAAGGCCGGGGAGTTTGATGCAGACCTGGTAATCATCGCTGCCCCTTCTTACGCGGCTGCAGGCTTTCTGGATGGAATGGATCGGCAGTTGGCGTCCGTCCTCGCGGAAATCCCTTCTGCGCCCATGGTGGTGGCATGCTTCGGCTACGAGCGTGATGACATAATGCATGATCTCAATGGTTTCGGTTACCTGATTCCCCGGGAAGAGGGAATGAACATCCTTGGAACCCTCTGGGATTCGAGCATTTTCGAAAACCGCGCGCCAAAAGGATACGTGCTGCTCAGGAGCATGATGGGAGGCGCCTGTTTTCCCGAGTATATCCAGTTGCCGGACGAGGAAGTGATCAGGCGGGTCAGGGATGATCTGAAAACCACGATGGGAATAAGGGGGCTGCCTGCGTTTATCCGCATCTTCCGCCATGAAAAAGCCATTCCCCAATATACTGTCGGACACGGCGACAGGCTTCGCGCCATCGACGAGAGGCTCAGGAACCATCCGGGTCTTCTTCTTACGGGGAACTCATATCGCGGTATCGGTTTGAATGATTGCGTTGCCGCGGCGGCGAGGGCTGCCGCCGAGGGGGTGGAGTACCTGGCGGGGCGGTAGGGCTGCAGGCAGCGTTTTGATTGCCTGTTCGTGTTCCGACTTGTTTGCCCGGATTACTTGTACTTCTTCCGCCTGAACAGGCCTGTTTTCAGGGAGGTGATGCGATCCAGGAAGAGCATGCCGTCCAGGTGGTCGGTCTCGTGCTGGATGGCCACCGCTTCGAAACCGCTCGCTTCGATCTCGTGAGCGGCGCCGTCGCCATCCTGGAAACGGACGGTGATATCCGTGGCGCGCTCCACATCCCCGGTATAGTCCGGGACGCTCATGCATCCTTCGCGCATGACTGCAGCGCCTTCCCGAAGCGTTATTTCCGGGTTGACCATGACCAGCAGCCCGTGGTTGTTGTCCTTGCCCAGCTTGCTCGCCGACACGTCGACAACGCAAACCCGGAGCGGAACACCGATCTGGGGCGCGGCTACACCTACCGAAGCCGGTCCTGCGCGCATAGTGTCGACAAGGTCCCTGATGAGCGCTTCCAGGTCAGCGTCAAATGCGGAAACGCTGCGGCAGACCTCTTTCAGGGTTTGATGGGGGTAAAGGAGAATTGTCCTGGCAGGCATGGGATTACAGGGAAACCGGGGTAACAGAACGGACCCCGATCTCCACGTTCAGCTCCTTCTTGAGTTTTTCCAGCAGGCGGCTCACATCCTCGATTTCCATGCCGTCCGGGAGCACTGCTTCCAGCATCATGACATAAACCGGGTTTTCATCAGTTCCCACCAGCTTGGTGTTCATGTCGCTGATGTTGATGTTGCGGTCCGCAAGTTCCTTCGTCACCCGGTAGACGATGCCTGGCCGGTCCGATCCGTACACCGAGACCATGCACAGCTCACCTGCCAGCGCCTCATGTCGTATTTCGCTCCGTGCCAGCGTCCTGACGAACACGGATACCTGCATGGACTCGCCGAAGGTCTTGAATTCCTCCAGCAGCCTGCTCTTGCTGAAGGGTTTTTCGCGGGACACTATCAGTATCATGGCGAATTCGCCTCCCAGCATGGTGCTGCTGGAGTCCTCGATATTGCAGCCCAGCCGGTAGAGAACCTCAGCCGCTCCGGCAACAATTCCCGGCCGGTCCTTGCCGATTATGGTGACGGCACAGTGGACTGCCGTATCGCCGCTTCCTTCCATGAAGCCTCCTCTTTAATGATTACCGGTGGTCTGGGTCGCTAACCTGGCAGATGGCGTATCAATTAAACGATTGGCCCGTCCTATACGGCATCGCGTGAGAACAGGTGTGTTCGTCCTTATTTATCACATCACGTACAAACTCCCAAGAAAAAAGCAATAGTGTCTTTCGTGTGCGAGCGTGGCGGCGCGAGCAGAGGAGGAAAAGAAGCATTTTGCAGGCACCAGGTTTCTGCCGGAGAAGGAACCTGGTGGAGCAGCAAGAAAAAGAGGAAAAAGTTAAAAACCCTACGAAGCCAGAAAACATCCCGAGTTGCAGGCTTATTGTCATAAAGGTAACGAATACCGAAACGGCAAAATTAAAACCGAATAATAGTCGCCGAATCGCCGAGGCACGGCAATGCGGGGACATTGAAAGGCATGTTGAAATTATTTTGAAGAATAAAAAGGATAAGTACATTTTTCGGTTGCAGCTTTTTTCTTGACCCGTTTACTGCTTCACACTTTAGTCTTGCTTTTGTCACCGCAATGATACAACAAATAAACTTCGGGACGTAGTGAGGCAGGCTACCGACTGTATTCGCCAAATGACCAGGACAGGTTGGCGACAATCTGTAGCTTTCGTCAAGCCGGATTGACCACCGAGGATATTCGTCGCGTCTTATCAATGGGTGAAGATGCCGATGGAGTGGTTTTACAGCGGCGCATGCGTGAACTTGGAGAAGAAATCCGCACCTTGCAGACTCAACAGCATTTACTTGGAAAGATGCTGCAGGTTCAATCACTTGGAGAACTACCTGTTACTGTCGATAAACAGGCTTGGATAGAAATGCTTCGTGCCGCAGGTATGGATGAAACTGCCATGAGAATTTGGCATACCGAGTTTGAGCGACGAGCACCGGAGGCCCACCACCAATTTCTTCTCGCACTTGGAATTTCGGAAACTGAGGCACTTTTTATTCGGAAACTGTCAAGGGAAGGGCTGACCGGATGAAAAAAAGATAAAGGGTAACTCCATTTTTTGCATAGAAAGAGTGAGGTTGCCAACAAGACAGTTGGACTCCGCCCGCTCGAAAAGACTGGGCAGGCGGGGTAGCTGCCGGGCCGTTACATAACTTGCCAGAGTCCCTTCAGTATCTCTCGAGAAAGGCAACACAATGGAAGGAAAAATTCTCATAGTTGGCGGATATGGCAATGTGGGGCGCACAATTGCCGTTGAACTGGCAAATCGCTTCCCCGGCCAAGTCATTGCTGCGGGGAGAAATTACAAGAAAGCGGAAGATTTGGCCCGAACGACCGGAATGAAAGTGCTTCCCATGGAGCTTGACGTGTTCAACTTTCGGGAGGATAGCAGCCTGCCGAACGACATAACTCTGGTTATCATGTGTCTGGACTTGCCAAATATGATTTTTGTGAGGAAATGCCTACAGTTGGGTATCCACTATTTGGATATTTCAGCAAGCTATGAAATCCTTTTTCAAATTGAGTTGCTCGACAATGAAGCCAGGAAGCATAACGCCACCGTAGTGTTGAGCGTCGGGGTGGCGCCGGGGCTAACTAATCTTATGGCTGCACATTGTAAATCAAAGTTCGACCGAATGGAGCATACCGATATTTTCGTCTTGCTTGGGTTGGGAGAGAGGCACGGTGAAGCAGCTATTAGTTGGACTATTGAAAATATGAACAGTACGTTTACTGCACAGGAAAACGGGGTTGCGAAGCACGTTGCAAGTTTTGAGGAGGCAAAACGAACCATATTCCCGAACGGCATCGGCGAGAGAACTGCGTACCGCTTCAATTTTTCCGACCAGCACATAATTACCAACACTCTTGGCGTCCGCTCAGCTTCAACATGGGTATGCTTCGACTCGACACTGATTACATATCTGTTCTTCTTATGCAAGAAGATAGGTCTGTTAGCTTTGCTCAGATTTAAACAGGTTCGAAAATTGATGGTAAATATATTCAAGACACTGCACTTCGGCTCAGATATGTTTGCGGTGAAAGTTGAAGCATACGGCACAGTCGGCGGACAAAAGAAGTTTTATGGGTGTTCGGCAAGCGGCAATGGGGAGGGGAGAGCGACGTCCTTTGTAACTGCTGAAGTGGCATCGAATCTCTATACTGCAACATTTCCTCCTGGAGTGTTTCATATCGAGCAGCTCTTCGATCCCATTGAATTGATAGCTAAACTGAGAGACAAGGGTTTACGTTTCTTGATCCCATAAACAAAAAAGTGTTTATAGCTATCAAAAGCAACTCAACTTGGCCGCTCGGGGGGCATCAGGTGTCAAACCTACACAATTGACATAGTAAAAAGTGTAGGTTTGACACCTGATCAGACACTTATCAGTCCGGTCACTTACGAAGTGATCTGGGGGATAGGGAGAAAAGCCCGATAATCAGCGATTCCGGTGAACAGCCGTCGCCAAAGCAGGCAGTGAAACAGGCCATTTCCCATGGTGGGGAGTGGCCTGTTCTTGTATGCGCTGCGCCCGGGTTCCCATTTCTCCCCCCTCGTTTGAAAAAATCAAGAGCCAGATGAACCCTTGAGACGCCCATGAAATGGTGAGTTGCTCTTTCTCACACGATTATTGACGCACAAAATTATGGGTGTTTCATTGAGGCTATTTGACGGGTACGAATACAGTGATATGATAAATATTTAATAATGAAGAGTGGAGGATTGTCCCCACATGTCAGAGATCGGTACGGATGTGGCAACCGGCGGGAATCGGCGGGAACCGGTTACACTGTCCGCGTACGTAGACGGCACCGACAACAACTTCAATATGATCCGGTTCCTTGCGGCCGTGGCGGTGGTCATCAGCCACGCATTCACGGTCATCTACGGCACCATCGAGGCGGACCCGCTCTGGAGCGCCGTGAGAATAACCCTGGGTTCCGTAGCCGTCGACGTCTTCTTCGTCACCAGCGGCTTTCTCGTGACGCGCAGCCTGATATCCGGGGGGGACATCCGCCGTTTCATCCGGGCCCGTATGCTGCGGATATTCCCCGCGCAGGTCGTCGCCGTGTTCTTCACAGTGACGGCCTTATACTTCCTTTCCGAAGACAACGGCCCCGCGAAATACTTCCTGAGCTTCG
The DNA here is from genome assembly GCA_003314535.1 of Geobacter sp. Classification (GTDB taxonomy): domain Bacteria; phylum Desulfobacterota; class Desulfuromonadia; order Geobacterales; family Geobacteraceae; genus RPRC01. The sequence goes on along the minus strand of POSG01000010.1, from coordinate 4,278 downwards.
AGACCTTTAACTATGTCATGAAGAACATCAGCCTGGTGACCGGTTACTGGAAATCCCTCCCCGGCGTGTTCGACGGCAATCCGTACGGAAACGTCGTCAATGTCTCGCTCTGGAGTCTGCCGTACGAATTGTGGATGTACATGTCGCTCGCGGGCTTGTGGATCGCGGCGAAGGTTTTCGGCAAATCCTCGCTGACCGCCGTCAGGGCGGCAATCGTGACGGCGGCGGTGCTCGGACTCGCCACCCATTATTTCAATTTCTACCTGTGGTTCTGGCCAAGCCAGGCGCTGCGGCTGTGCAGCCTGTTTTACGCCGGCTCGGCCTGCTTCGTGTTCCGGGGAAGAATCGTCGTTTCGCCCAAGTACTTTCTGCTGGCCGCGCTGGCCCTGTCAGCCGGCGCGTTCCGTCCTGATACGTTTTTCCTTGCCTATCACATCCTTCTGCCATACCTGGTCTTGTTCGTCGCTTACGTACCGGCGGGAAAAATCCGGCTTTTCAATAAAATCGGCGACTATTCCTACGGAACATACATCTACTCCTTCCCGACCCAGCAAGCTGTCGTGACGCTGGTTGAAGATGCGGGAGTCCTGACGGCCTTTTGCCTGCCGCTCGCTGTCACGCTCGCCCTTGCGGTCGCGTCGTGGCATTTGATCGAAAAGCGGGCGCTCGCCCTGAAGAGGTCCTGGAGAGCCCCAAGGGATGCTCGAGATAATAGAAGAATTCCGGGGACATCCATGATAAGTTTTATCAAGGGGAAAACGGAGATTTCCCTCTGACTTCCCGTATTGTCCCCGGTAGCTTTGCATTGCTCCTTCCTGCTCTCCAACCATTTTAATCTATTGTGGTGGTCCGCACGATCGTGCGACCAGACATCCATGTGCCCGTCTACAGGGATTGTGCCTCGATGAATATCCGAAACTCTAACCTGACCCCATGGATGACCCGTTGCTTCCTTTTTTTCTCAATCATTCAATCCGAAACCACCATCCACTCTATCGATCTCACCTTCTCTCACCTTTCCCGCCTTTCTTCCCTTTTTCTCAGCCAGAAACCGGTTCGTCTCCGCCACGACCACTCCTGACAGCGCAAGCAGCGCGATCAGGTTGGGGACCGCCATCAGTCCGTTCATGATATCGGCGAAGTTCCAGACCAGATCGAGCTTCACGCTCGCGCCCACAAACACGAAGGCCGCGTAGACCAGGCGGTAGGGGAACAGGGCCTTTACCCCCAGCAGGTATTCTGTGCACTTCTCGCCGTAGTAGGCCCAGCCGATGATTGTCGAGTAAGCGAAAAAGATTATGCCGAAGGTGACGATGAATCCACCCCAGTTGCCGGGCAACCCGATGTCGAAGGCCGATTTGGTGAGGGCCGAGACCTCGGTCCCTGCATGCCACGCCCCGGTGACTATCAATACCAGCCCGGTCATGGTGCAGACGATGATCGTGTCGATGAAGGTGCCGGTCATGGAGACAAGGGCCTGCTCGCACGGTTCGTTGGTCTTGGCCGCTGCTGCGGCGATGGGAGCGCTTCCCATACCCGACTCGTTGGAGAAGACCCCGCGCGAGACCCCCTTCTGGATGGCCAGCATAACCGCGGAGCCGAGGAATCCGCCGGTGGCCGCCGTGCCGGTGAAGGCGTCGTGGAACACCTGTATCAGTGCCCCGGGAACGGCATCGGCATAGCGAAACAGGATGGCCAGGCAGCCTGCCACGTAGACTACGGCCATCACCGGCACCATCACCGCAGAAACGCGGCCTATGTTCCTTATCCCTCCCAGTATGACCAGGCCGGTGACAAAGGCCAGTGCCACACCGGTGATGAGCGGGCTTACGCCGAAGGTCTCTTTCAGATTGCCGGCTACTGCGTTTGCCTGGACCATGTTGCCAATGCCGAAGGCCGCCACTGAGCCGAACAGTGCGAAAAGCACGCCGAGCCACTTCTTCCCAAGCCCCCGTTCGATGTAGTACATGGGCCCGCCCGCCATCTCGCCTTTATCATCCACGATCCGGTACTTTACCGCCAGGACCCCTTCAGCATACTTGGTTGCCATTCCGAACGCGGCCGTGGTCCACATCCAGAGCAGGGCTCCCGGCCCACCGACGGAGATGGCGGTGGCCACACCGATGATGTTGCCGGTGCCGATGGTGGCGGCCAAGGCAACCATCAGGGCCTGGAAGTGGCTGATGTCGCCACGCTCGTTGGATTTCGGCCTGACGAAGGTCTCATAAAGGGCGTGGGGGAGCATGAAGAGCTGGAGGAGGCGGAGCCGTACCGTCAGCAGGACCCCGGTTCCCACCAGGAGCACCAGCAGCGGCGCACCCCAGACATAGCTGCTCAACATGCCGAAGAAAGCGTTCAGTTCGTTCATCGGTTCACCTCGTGTTATCTGCCTCCGTCGTCCCGGGCTTCGCCGCGAGCTCCGGACGGAGCGGCGAGGCTTACTGTAGATGCCCTTTGCAGCGATGTCAATGAAGTTATTTGAGGAAACATATTGGATAAAAAATATCGTTTGTGGAGTGTTTTCCCTTAGGAGATGAGGTGGTGCCTCTTCCAAATGCTGACAGATGATGGGGAATTCCGGAATTCCGGGGACAGTATATTCAATTGACATAGGATTAGAAGTTGTTATTATTCTGCCATGGCCAGAATGGCACGAGTAATAGCGCCGGGAATACCCCACCACATCACACAACGCGGCAATCGCCGCCAGCAGCCTTTCTTCCACCCAGGCGATTACACCGCCTATATCGAGCTGATGGCGGAATGGTGCAAGAAATGTCGAGTTGAAATCTGGGCCTGGTGCCTGATGCCGAATCATGTACACCTTATAGCTGTGCCGGAAACGGAAACATCGCTTGCCCGTGCGATTGGCCAAGCGCATCGACGCTACACCCGTAGAATTAATTTCCGTGAAGGGTGGCGAGGACACCTGTGGCAGGAGCGATTCGCCTCTTTTCCTATGGATGGAAGTTATTTATTGGCCGCCGCCAGATATGTTGAGATGAATCCAGTAGCAGCGGGAATCGTCCCCCACCCCGGAGATTACCAATGGAGCAGCGCCGGAGCGCACTTGACAGGCCAGGATGATCAATTGACAACGGTTGCGCCCTTGCTGGCACTGGTTGACAACTGGCGGGATTTCCTGACTCTGTCGTCAGAGGATGAGGTGAACACTATTCGAAAGCACGAACGGAGCGGAAGGCCGCTGGGACGGGAATCTTTCGTGGAGTCGCTTGAGGGGAACCTTGCACGGATATTGTCACCACAAAAACGTGGACCGAAACCGAAAGAGGCATAGTTTTATATACTGTCCCCGGAATACTCGGAATACTGCGGAATACTGTCCTCGGAATACTCGGAATACTCCCCGAGTTAGGTTCGGGGCTAAAGCAAAGGTGGTCGGCTTGTGCAGGACTTATGTAAAAACCCGATCCGGCATCTGGTCAGTTCCCGCAGCATTGCCTGAAGTCTTGTTTGAGGATACATTCTGATGGTTAAGAAGAGGATAGCGCGATCCCAACCAGAAAATAGGACCGGAAAAGGCCGGTCAATTTCCGAGCTGTTCGACAAAATATAGATTAGATATGAAATACATCCAGCGACATGGCGAGAGTGAGACCAATATATCTAGGACGTTCACCTGCAGGCTTCTTGACCCTGGTCTAACCGAGCTGGGCCGACGTCAAATAAAGGATTTGGTCCCATTTTACAAGACAAAAGGGATAACCCAAATAATTTCGAGCCCTTCAAAACGTGCAGTTGAATCGGCGCAGATATTGTCCGAAGGAATCGGAGTCGAGTTCCGTACAAACGATTGCCTTCTGGAAGTTAACATAGGCATGCTGGAAGGCAAAAGCGAACAGGATAATGACTTGCTTGCACAGTTCTATTCGATTATGAACGATTGGATAATTGACAGCAAAAACACACGATTTCCGGGTGGGGAGTCATTCGAAGAAGTTAAGAGTCGACTCAAGTCAATCAAATCACTGCTGTCCTGTGGGAATACGGTTGTCGTCGGCCATTCTGCCCTTTTTGCTATTTTACTGGGAACGATAGGGGTTGCCTTCAATAGGATAGAGGAACTTTTTCTGCCTCGTGGTGGAATGGCAAAGTACAATCAACAATCCGGAACCTGGAGAATTGAAACGATATCGAACCACGGTCTCCACGCGGACGCGCATAAAACCGCGCGCCTGTGAAACCGCATGCGTTGTCATAAATAAAGGATTTTTCTGGCGGTTCACTCTGGAGCTTATATGAATGTCCTTCTCATTA
>POSG01000009.1 GCA_003314535.1 Geobacter sp. | reverse complement strand
AGACCATGAACCAGTCGCTCCTGAACCTCTACCAGCGGCGGATGATAACGCTGGACGACGCCATGGGCAGGTCGTCCGACCCGGACGAACTGCGGCAGATGATGGGCATGGCTGGCGGGCAGATGCCTTCTAAAAAACCCTTGAGATAGCGGCGTTGCGATAAGTTTGCTTACAGGTTACCCCTTTGCGGGGGTGCTTTCTTTTACACTGCGTGGAAGGGAGGACAAGATGGCGAAATTTCAATGGGAAGCCAGGAGCAGGACCGGGGCCGTCCAGACCGGCGTAATGGAGGCCAAGTCCAAGGACATGGTCGAAGCCCAGCTGAAGAAATTCGGCTTCGGCGGCATTTCCATAAAGGAAGAGGGCAAGGGGCTGAGCAAGGAAATCAAGTTGCCGGCCATTTTCGGGAAAAAGGTCAGCACCAAAGAGCTGGTCATCTTCACCCGCCAGTTTGCCACCATGATCGACTCGGGCCTGCCGTTGGTCCAGTGCCTGGACATCCTTTCCAGCCAGCAGGAGAATCCGACCTTCAAGGACGTGCTGCTAAAGGTCAAGGACAGCGTAGAGAGCGGCTCCACCTTTGCCGACGCGCTGGCCAAGCATCCCAAGGTTTTCGACCAGCTCTTCGTCAGCCTGGTGGCGGCGGGCGAGGTCGGCGGTATTCTCGACACGATCCTGACCCGTCTTGCGGCATATACTGAAAAGGCCATGAAGCTCAAAAAGCAGATCAAGGGCGCCATGGTCTATCCTGCAACCATTATGTCTGTTGCAGTAGTCGTCGTCGGTGTCATCCTCTATTTCGTTATTCCCACCTTCGCAAAAATGTTTGCAGATTTCGGCTCTGACCTGCCCGGCCCGACAAAGGTCGTCATAGCCCTCAGCAATTTCGTAAAAAAATATATCATCGTGATCGTCGCGGGTATCGCTGCTTTCATATTTGCCGTCAAGAAATACTATGCAACGAAAAACGGGCGCAAGACCCTTGACAGGATGGCATTGCGGGCACCTATAATTGGTCCCTTGATCAGGAAGGTTTCAGTAGCCAAATTTACCCGTACCCTCGGCACCCTGGTCAGCAGCGGTGTGCCGATTCTCGACGGACTCGACATTGTGGCGAGGACTGCTGGGAACGTGATCGTCGAAGAGGCGATCATGAAAGTCCGTCAGTCAATTTCAGAAGGCAAGACGATTGCCGAACCTCTTGCCCAAAGCGGGGTTTTCCCGCCGATGGTCGTTCAAATGATCTCTGTCGGCGAGGCAACCGGCGCCATGGATGCCATGCTTTCCAAAATTGCCGACTTCTACGACGATGAAGTCGATAATGCGGTATCCGCGATGACAGCCATGCTGGAGCCTATGCTGATGGTGTTCCTTGGTGTAGTGGTAGGCGGCCTTGTCATTGCCATGTACCTCCCGATCTTCAAGATCGCAGGCGCAGTTGGCGGGTAACTGGTGGAAGAAAAGAAACGGTTAATTCGATTTGTTTTTGCCAGGGTGGTGGTGGTCTCCCTCTTTCTCCTTTCCACCACCATCCTGGGAATTCGGGGGCCTGAGGCAAGCCCCGAATATATACTGCCTGATATCACCCAACTTGTAGTAGCCACCTATCTGGTTTCCCTATTCGCCCTCGTTATCCTGAAAAAAACCAGCAGATTCAATCGTGCACTTTCCTATCTGCAAATAGTCTGGGACCTTGGATTCGTTACCTTGTTGCTCTTGCTGACGGGCGGCATCGGATCACCTTATTCGTTTCTGTATTTGCTTTCAATCATAAGCGCGAGCATCCTTCTTTCACGGAAGGAGGCCTTATATACCGCAGGGCTGTGCAGCATTCTTTATGGAGCCTTGATGGACTTGCATTATTATGGAAGATTGACGTCGCTTGGACTGTCTTCCGTTGCAGCCCAGCAGTTCCAGCCCGGGGCCTTCTTTTTCATAATCAGCGTCACCATTTTCGGCTTTTTCCTCACTGCTTTTCTGACCGGCTATTTGGCAGACAAGTTGAGGGCCAGTGAAACCGCACTCCTCAAGCAGACGATCGATTTCGAAGAAATGGAACGGCTCAACAGTTCCATAGTTTCCAATCTCAACAGCGGACTCCTTACGATCACCAACGATGGCAGGATCCGGGCATTCAACCGTTATGCCGAACAGCTCACGGGTGTGACCCAGGCCGAGGCATACGACAGACTCCTGACCGAGATTCTGCCAGGCTTCGGGCCCTTCATGGGACGGATCGGCAACATATCCAGGGAAGAGATGCTGCATAAGCGGGGCAGCGGAGAAGAAATGGTTATCGGCTTCAAATCGGTCTCGTTTACCGACAAGGATGGTTTTGCCCTGGGGGTCATCATAGACTTCCAGGACCTCACCCAGCTCATCAAGATGAAATCCGAACTTGCCAGGGCCGACCGACTGGCTGCCATCGGTGAATTGTCCGCCCGTATTGCCCACGAAATCCGCAACCCTTTGGCTGCCATCAGCGGATCGGTGCAGCTGATCGCGAATGGCGGGAGCATAGATGCCGCGGACAAAAGGCTTCTGGATATCATCGTTCGTGAAACGGAACGGCTGAACAAGCTCATCAGGGATTTTCTCGACTATGCGCGTCCGACCCAGCCGAGCAAGAAGTTGGTGAACCTGTGTGGATTAGTGAATGAAATCCGCGAACTGATGGAAGGTGACTGCCGCTTCGAGGGGGTTGTGATCCGCAATGATTGTCCGGAAGAGCTGGAAGTGTTCGTGGATGCAGACAAATTCCGCCAGGTGTTGTGGAATCTGATGGTGAATGCGGTCGAGGCGATGTCCGATGAGGGAATGATAAGCATTAATGCCGAGGAGATCAGTAGCAGTTATGAATTGAAGGGAGCGGGGGCGGTTTTGGTCAAGATTTCCGATACGGGTTCTGGGATGAACGAGGAAGAGTTGAAGAGGGTTTTCGAGCCGTTCCATACCACCAAGACGGGCGGAACCGGGCTCGGCCTGGCAACCGTGTACCGTGTCATCGAGGCGCACGGCGGGAAAATCCGGGTTTCGAGCGTAAAAGGGAAGGGGACCGAGTTTACGATTGTGCTGCCGGCAACATGAGATAAATGAATGAAGGGCGCCCGCAAGGGACGCCCCTACATTCGAATGGTTTTTGTCGAAAAATAGAGCAGGGGCGAATGGGTTGAATTTGTAGGGGCAGGCCCCTGTGCCTGCCCTTAGACCTGTGCGTTTTTTTGTTGATAACAATCCCACCTTTTACAAGGGCACCCACAGGGGGGTGCCCCTACGTGAACCAATGTATAACCCGGAAATACATAAGCGACGATCCCTAAGGTTGAAGAATTATGATTATTCTTCCTTAGGCGCATATTTTGTGACATTATGCGCACAAAGTAGTGAATGCGTTTTCGGTAGGGGCAGGCCCCCGTGCCTGCCCTTTTTGAACGCCAATTGAGGCCCTATGGAAACGAAAATCCTTGTAGTCGACGACGAATTGAGCATGAGGGAATTCCTCGGCATTCTCCTGGAGCGGGAAGGTTATTCAGTCGATCTGGCTGAGTCGGCAGAGGCAGCATTTCCCCTATTATCCTCCAACAGTTACGACCTGGTTATCTCGGATGTGAAGATGCCCGGGTTGGGTGGCCTTGCGCTCCTGGAGCGGGTCAAGGAAGAATCCCCCGACACGGCGGTAATCATGGTAACTGCTTTTTCCACAGCGGAGCAGGCTGTTGAGGCAATGAAACTTGGAGCTTACGATTACATTGCCAAGCCGTTCAATGTTGACGAAATCAAGATCATCGTCAGGAACGCCCTTGACCGCAGGAGCCTGAAGCGGGAAAACCTGCGCCTCCAGGAAGAAGTGAAGGGACGCTACAGCTTCAGCGGCCTTATCGGCAAGAGCAAGAAGATGCGGGATGTCTACAGCCTGATCGAAAAGGTCGCGGGCAGCACCGCCAATATCCTGATCTATGGTGAGAGTGGAACGGGCAAGGAACTGGCGGCCAAGGCGATCCACTACAACAGCCCGCGGCAAGCCAAACCCTTTGTGGCGGTCAATTGTGGCGCCATTCCCGAGACTTTGATGGAGAGCGAGCTTTTCGGCCACAAGAAGGGAGCGTTCACCGGCGCGGTTTCCGACCGGCCGGGCCTGTTCGAGCAGGCGGAAGGCGGAACGCTTTTCCTGGACGAGATCGGCGAGGTGCCGCTCATGCTCCAGGCCAAACTGCTGCGAGTCATCCAGGAGCGGGAATTCCGCCGTGTGGGCGGTACGGAAGCCATGAAGGCCGACGTGAGGCTTGTGGCCGCCACCAACCGGGACCTGGAGGAGCAGGTGCGCGAAGGGAGCTTTCGCGAGGACCTATTCTACCGTCTCAACGTAGTGGCGGTAAAAATGCCCTCCCTTAGGGAGAGGCCGGATGACATACCCATTCTTATCGAGCACTTCCTTAAAAAATATGCCGGCCCCGACTGCGGAGAAGAACAGATTGCTCCCGGCGCTCTCAAACTACTGCTGACCTACCCGTTTCCAGGCAATGTCCGCGAGTTGGAAAACCTGGTGGAGCGATGCGTAGTTCTTGGTAACCGGCGTATCGAAGAGGACTGTCTCCCGTCCCAGGTCCAGGACTGTTGCGGTGTTGTTCCCAGGGGTGAAGGAATCGAGATCCCACAGGACGGGATGAACCTGGAAGCCTACCTGGACGGCATTGAAAAACAGCTGCTCATGCAGGCTCTGGAGCGCTGCGGAGGGGTGAAGAAACGGGCAGCGGAGCTTCTGGGGCTATCCTTCCGTTCCATACGCTACCGTCTTGCCAAGTTCGGGATGGACGACGAGTGACGTTCCTGGTCAAGGAGTCAATTTGCGGCAGCACGATCTGACATAAATTGTCACTAATGCCGGCTGGGGTGGGTGGCAATCATTAACGCGCTAACCAATAAAGCAAGATTTTTATTTTATGAACCCCCACACCCGGTGATGCACACCACCCTCTCCCTTAATGGAGAGGGTAATACTGACAAACCCTCGCCCTCAAGGGAGAGGGTGGGCAAAGCCCGGGGCTTACTTCGCCGAAGCAGCCCGGCTACGAAGGCTGAATGAAGGGGGCCAAGAGTTTCATTCCGTAGGGGCAGGCCCCCGCCTGCGCGCTGAAGCGCTCCGTCGTGTAAGCACGTGCCTGCCCTTGATACATCATAGAAGGGCACCCACAGGGGGGTGCCCCTACATTAGGTTGATCAATGCATTTCCCATGAAGAAACCAGCCTCCATCTTTTCTCTGTTGTTTGGCACAGAAGGTGCTACTAATTTGGCAACATCAATTCACGAGGAAAACCGGGATCAGAGCGAACCGGAAGACTCCAAAACCAAGCAACAGAGTGAAAGGAGAGTAAACATGTTGGCAAAACTCAGAAAGCAAGAAGGCTTCACCCTTATCGAACTGTTGATCGTCGTGGCGATCATCGGCATCCTGGCGGCCATCGCCATCCCGCAGTTCGCAGCCTACCGCATGAAAGGCTTCAACTCTGCCGCACTTTCCGATGTAAAAAATGCAAAAACCGCTGAAGAATCGCTTTTTGCTGACAACCAGACTTATGGCTGGTCGGAATCCGCTGTAGCTAATTTGCCCGCTGCCGTTGGAACTGGCGGTACAGGTGCGTTGCTTACTGGACCCAGTGCTCCGGCAACCGCAACGACAGCCGGCAGTTGTATCGCAGGTTTGCATGGAGCCGGTGCCGGTGTAGTGGCGGCTATGGGTGTAGGTGTTTCTAACGGGGTTATTCTGGCTGCCAGCACTACTGCTGTTGTCTCAGCTCCGGCCTTCGTTTTAGTCGCAAAACACACTCAGGGTAACAGGGTGTACGCTGCTGAATCTGCTGATACTGCAGTTTTGTTTGTTCAAGATGACGCTTGGGCAGGTACCGCCCTTAGTGCAGCAACAGGAACACCTGCCTCTGGCGTTCCCGCAACGGCATCCACCACTCCGTCATTGCAAGGTACCGCAGGTGGTGGTGCAGCACCCAACGCTAACTGGACCTCATTATAATCGAAGCTTAGACTTAGCCTGGCACAAAAAAGACCAAATCATATTTGGTCTTTTTTGTGTTTACAATTTTAAAAAGACTTGCTAATACATGAAACCTGTATCAGAGTGTCGCGAAATACAGGGGAAAACGAAACTGGCCAAAGCACAGGATACGGCCAGCTTCGTTTGTAATTCTGAGGTGGCTTGCACACCCGGGAGCAACATGCTTACCAGGTTAGGGGGAGCCTTCTGCTTGTGCAACGAATTATTGCCAGTTACTTGATTGGGGACAGTCTTTTTTTAACTATTTCGTTATCACATCAGGAAATTTCATATGCAAAAGATGATTGCTTTGTCTGAGATTTCGAAGTCGTTCAAGACCAAACTTGCTGCCAAGCGGGTATATGCCCTGCGTGGTCTTTCCCTTGAGATTGCCGAGGGCGAAGTCTTCGGTTTTCTTGGCCCGAACGGCGCTGGCAAGTCCACTGCCATCAAGATACTTCTGAATCTGATCTACCCCGATTCTGGAAATGCTTCCATAATGGGAAAGGATGTGAGTGACCGTTCCGTTCGCCGCGTTGTCGGGTTTTTACCGGAAAATCCATGTTTTTATGATTATTTGACGGCGGAGGAGTTACTCCACTTCGGTGGGAGCGCTTCGGGACTTAAGCATGCCGCGATACGGCAGCGTACTGATATCCTGATGCAAAAGGTTAACCTACAAGAGGCGCGCAAAAGGCCGCTGCGCACCTATTCAAAGGGTATGCTCCAACGGGCAGGCTTGGCCTTGGCGCTTGCCCATGATCCTGAGGTGGTGATACTGGATGAGCCCATGAGTGGCCTGGACCCCATTGGAAGGAAGATGGTGGGCGACCTGATCCTGGAGCTGAAAGCTCAGGGCAAAACGGTTTTTTTCTCATCCCACATACTCAATGACGTGGAAAGGTTTTGCGACAAGGTGGGGATACTTGTCGGCGGCATGCTGCGCGTGACTGGCAAGTTGGGGGATCTTCTTCAGCCAGGCCAGACCCTGGAGGACAGGTTTCTGCTCGAAGTCGAAAAGGCTGGTCACAAGGAGGTGATGTAGGTCATGAATTCCCTTTTCCCTGTTGCGGTCATCACTTTCAAGGAAGGAATCAGGAACAGAGCGATATATGGTATCACTCTTCTGGCCCTTTTGATGCTGGTTGTCAATTTCCTTTTCGCGCAAATGGCGATGCGCGAGGTCGGCAAGGTGGCGATGGATATCGCACTTTCCACTGTGTCTTTTTCCGGATTGCTGCTGGTTTTTTTTGTCGGGATGAACCTTATGGCAAAGGATCTGGATAAAAGGACTATCTACATGGTTCTTGCGCGGCCGATTTCCCGCACTCACTATCTCATAGGCAAATTTCTTGGAATTGCCGGTCTTATTATGGCATCCAGCGTCGTTCAGACCATCTTCGCCGCGATCTCGCTTTTTCTGCTTCAGAAAATGCTTCCGTTGTATTTCCAGCGATTTTCCTGGACCCTGCTTGTGCTTGCCGTCCTTTATATCGTGTTGATGCTGATTCTTCTTTCGGCGCTCAGCTTTCTGTTCGCTTCGTTTACGTCCACATCTTTTATTGCGCTTGTCATGACCATTATCAGTTACCTGATCGGAACTTCCCTGACTGATGTCAAGGCGCTGGTGGAATCTCCCCAGGGGATCGGGATTGACCCTTCGCCGATCACGGTCAAAGTTGTTCAGGCAGCCTATTATCTGTTTCCAAACCTTTCCTTTTTCGATATCAAGACTCAGGCGGCACATGGCCTGACTATACCGGCGACATATATATTCTGGACCTTCATCTACGGTCTGGCTTACACCTGTCTGGTCATGGCTCTTGCATGCATTGTTTTTAATAAACGGGAATTCCCATGAGTATTAAGCGATATTTGCCGATACTGACAGTTACTCTGCTTGTGCCGGTTCTCCTCTATTCACTCTCCATGTCCGCGTACCAAAAGAAAATGCTGCCACAAACTGATGGAGTGTCCTACATTCTTCCGACTCCATTCTTGAAGATCACGGCTCTTGAGTTTGACGGTCTGGCATCCGATTTTTTCTTTTTTAATGCCCTGACTTTCTACGGAGAGGCCATGATGCGCAAAGAGCGTCCGAGGGTAAAAGAGACGGAATGGGAATGGATGGTGGAGGTTCTCAATGCTTCAACTGATCTCGATCCCTATTTCTTTGATCCGTATTATTTCGCTAACTCTATTTTGACATGGGACGCCAAGATGCCTGAAGTTACCAATATCCTCTTGGCAAAGGGGAGCTACTACCGGGATTGGGACTGGATGATACCATTTTTTATGGGTTTCAACGAGTTCTATTTCCTTGAGAATAATGCAAAAGCTGCAGAGTACATAATGGTGGGGGCCAAGCGACCTAATGCGCCAGTCACTCTTACAACGCTTGGAACTCGACTGGCATACAAGGGTAATCGTACGAAAATAGCTATTGCGTTCATTCTAGAGTCGTTGCGCGGTACGAAGGACAAGGTTTTGCGTAAGGAACTTGAGACCAGACTCAAGGCACTTCAAGCCATTCTTGCGCTCGAAAAAGCTGTTGAAGTTTTCAAAGAAAGAAATGGCAGTTTTCCGAAGGATCTGAATGAGCTTCAATCCTCGGGAATAGTTGCCCGTATCCCCCAGGATCCATATGGAGGGACATTTTACGTAAATGGCGTGGGGGCTGTAAAAACAACCAGCGATTTGCGTTATTCAAAGAAAAAGAACTGACACGGGCTGTTGCGCTGTATCTGCTCAGCTCATCTCAAGTCTCAGAAACTGAAAAATAGCTTTACTGCATCCTGCTTGGGTTGCCAAGATTGTTGCTCCGGGTATATTCCCTTTCAACGGGGATGTGGCTTTTTTTCTCTGTTTCTTATGCGAAAATCTGCAGGCCAAATCTGCGGTTTAAGTTCACATTTTCCAACCCATTGACAAATCGTCCTAATCCTATAATATCCATCTCACCAGTTTTCCCGGACATCAACGCTAAAAGGAGAGCCCAATGTACAAGATCGCCGTGATCGGCGGGGACGGTACCGGCCCCGAGGTCGTTGCTGAAGGTCTGAAGGTATTGGAAGCAGTGAATCCAAGGTACGGAATCAAGATGGAGTACACCCATTTCGATTTCGGCGGGGAGCGCTACCTGCGCACCAACGAGGTGCTTCCGGAGTCGGCGGTGTCCGACCTGCGCCAGTTCGACGCCATTTTCCTGGGCGCCATCGGCCACCCGGACGTGAAGCCGGGCATCCTGGAAAAGGGTATTCTCCTCAAGCTGCGATTCGAACTGGACCAGTACATCAATCTCCGCCCGGTGAAGCTCTATCCCAACGTGGAAACTCCCCTGAAGGACAAGAAGCCGGAAGACATCGATTTCGTCGTTGTCCGGGAAAACAGCGAAGGCCTGTACACCGGCTCCGGAGGCGTGCTGAAGAAGGGCACTCCCGACGAGGTGGCGATCCAGACCTCGATCAATACCCGCAAGGGCGTGGAGCGCTGCCTGCGCTACGCTTTCGAATACACCCGCAAGCGCAACAAGAACAAGACGCTTACCCTGTGCGGCAAGACCAATGTCCTGACCTTTGCCTTCGATCTGTGGGAGCGTGCTTTCAACGAGATCGGCGCGAAGGATTATGCCGACATCAAGCGCGAGTACGCCCATGTCGACGCCACCACCATGTGGATGGTCAAGAACCCGGAGTGGTTCGACGTAATCGTCACCGACAACATGTTCGGCGATATCATCACCGATTTGGGCGCCATGGTCCAGGGCGGCATGGGAATCGCTTCCGGCGGCAACATCAACCCGGAGGGCGTGTCCATGTTCGAGCCCATCGGCGGCAGCGCGCCCAAGTACACCGGCAAGAACGTCATCAACCCCATGGCGGCCATCGGCGCGGCCCAGATGATGCTGGATGTCCTGGGCGAAGAGGAAGCGGCGAAAACCGTCGAGGGGGCCATGGTCGGCGTGATGCAGCGGATGAAGAGCATGAGCGCCGGCAAGATGGGCTACTCCACCACCGAGGTGGGGGACCTGGTGGCCAAGGCGGTGAGCTAGTTTCCATCCGGAAAGGGTGCTTTGGCGCCCAGGCTGTGTCAGGCTGCAGGCTTGCTTGTGCGACGTACTCACGGTACGCCTCCGCGCAACCCCTTGTCTTCCTTGCCAGGACACAAAATCCCCTCTTTCCGATCCGGAAACTGAATCTGTCCCAATCCGACAAGTGGCATCGTCATCCCTTTTCCGTTGAGGGGAAAGGTGCCCTGAAAGGCCCGGCCTTCGTATCCAGGCTACTTCGGCGGAGTAGGCACGGATGAGGGGGGAGAGCAGGTTCCGGGTTGTTTTTTTCGGCTTTTGTACAGGAGGGGGCATCATCCGGTACCCCCTCCTGTTTTATTTTTTCTTTTCTATTGACAACATCTCTTCACTGTAAATAAAATCGCTGATAGCCTTGGCTGGCCGAAAGACGGCAGCCCATGAGAGGAGAGCCGCATAAAATGGCAAAAAAACTGTGGAATGTCGCCATCGCCGGCGCCACCGGCGCTGTCGGCAACCAGATGATCGAGTGTTTGGAGGAGAGGAATTTTCCGGTCGGGAAGATAAAGTTCCTGGCCAGTGAACGGAGCATCGGCAAGATTCTGGAGTACAAGGGAAAGCCGGTCCAGGTGGAACTGCTGGACCACAACGCCTTCGAGGGGATAGATATCGCGTTGTTTTCCGCCGGCGGCAGCCGCTCCATGGAATTCTGTCCGTCGGCTGCGAAGGCCGGTGCGGTGTGCATCGACAACTCCAGCGCCTGGCGCATGGATCCGGACGTGCCCCTCGTTGTTCCCGAAGTAAATCCCCATGCCATCGCCGGTTATACGAAAAAGGGCATCATCGCCAATCCCAACTGTTCCACGATCCAGATGGTCGTGGCGCTGAAGCCGCTGCACGACTTCGGCAAGATCACCAGGATTATCGTATCGACTTACCAGGCGGTATCCGGAACCGGCAAGAAAGCCATCGACGAACTCAGGATACAGACGGGTGAGATGTTGAACGGCCGGCCGGCGGAGGCCAAGGTCTACCCGCACCGCATCGCCTTCAACTGTCTCCCCCAGATCGATTCCTTCGAGCCCAACGGCTACACCAAGGAAGAGATGAAGATGGTCAACGAAACCAGGAAGATCATGGAGTCCGACATCCGCGTGACTGCGACCACCGTGCGCGTGCCGGTCTTTTACGGCCATTCCGAGTCCGTCAATATAGAGACCGCGAAAAAGATCACCGTGGCCAAGGCGTTCGAGCTGCTGAACAACGCTCCCGGCTGCAAGCTCGTGGATAACCCGGCCAAGGGCGTCTACCCCATGCCGTGTGACGCCGCCGGGCAGGACCTGACGTATGTCGGACGCATTCGCGAGGACGAGTCCATCGAGAACGGCCTGAATCTGTGGGTCGTGGCCGACAACATCCGCAAGGGCGCGGCGACCAACGCGGTGCAGATCGCGGAGATACTGATAGAGAAGTATCTGAAGAAGTAGGGCCAATCCCCCCGTTGTTGCCCTTGATTACAGATTCATGTCTCCATGGGCAGGCGCAGGGTGGCCTGCCCTTTCTTGTTATTGAGAAAGAAAACGTAGGGGCAACCCCCTGTGGTTGCCCATGTTTTTGATGGGAAATCATGCGAGCGAGGGCAGGCACGGGGGCCTGCCCCTACAATTTTGGAACCACGGAATACGTAGGGGCAACCCTTGCGGTTGCCCTTGTTTCAGGTTGACCAATCTTATGCGCACGATAAAACTGACAATCGAATACGAGGGCACCAACTATGCGGGCTGGCAGGTTCAGCCCAACGGCCTGGCCGTGCAGCAGGTCGTGGAGGATGCGCTTGCCAGGCTCACGGGGGACCGGGTGCGCGTAAGCTCGTCGGGGAGAACCGATAGCGGGGTTCACGCCCTGGGCATGGTCGCCTGTTTCCGGACGGAAAAGAGCCTTCCGCTCAGGGCGTTTTCCGACGGCCTCAACTCGATCCTTCCTCCCGACATTGCAATCCGGGAGGCAGAGGAAGCGCCGGCTGCCTTCAATCCCCGGCGCGATGCCAAGGCAAAGCTTTACCGCTACACCATCCTCAATACCAGCCGCCGCTCGCCCCTTAACCGGCTTTTTGCCTGGAGATTGGGGGGAGAGCTTGACATGCCTTCGATGGTCGAGGCGGCGGGCCACTTTATCGGAGAAAATGATTTCGGCGCTTTCAGGGCTGCCAATTGCGCGGCAAGAACCACGGTGCGGCGCATAGATTCGATGGATATTTCCCGTGAAGGCGATATTATAACCATTGATGTCGTGGGATCGGGTTTCCTGAAGAACATGGTGCGGATCATGGTCGGGACTCTGGTGGAGATCGGCAGGGGGAAGCTGGGGCCGGAAATCGTTCCCCGACTGCTGGAAAGCGGAGACCGGCGCCTGGCCGGCGTTACTGCCCCTCCCCAGGGGCTGTGCCTCGTGCAGGTGTTCTACTGAAAAATGAACGATCCTGCCCGTGGACGTGAAAATTTTCTTGACAAGGGAAGGAGCTTGAACTAATTTATCAGCTTTCAGTGTATCTCTGAATTCCATTTCTCCATAAGGCAGTGAGGTTTCAATGAAAACGCAGGTTCCCAGAACGAATGACATATCCAGGGACTGGTATGTTGTCGATGCAGACAACATGGTCCTCGGCAGGCTGGCAACACGTATCGCTTCCGTGCTCCGCGGCAAGAACAAGCCCATATTCGCGCCCAGCGTGGATACCGGCGATTTCGTGATCGTGGTGAATGCCGAGAAGATAGCCCTTACGGGCAACAAGCTGTCCGACAAGATCTATTACAGCCACTCCGGCTATCCCGGCGGCATAAAGTCCATCGCGGCCGGCAAGCTGATGGAGAAGAAGGCTGAAGAGCTGATCCGCAAGGCGGTCAAGGGGATGCTGCCCAAGAACAAGCTGGCGAGCCAGATGCTCAAGAAGCTCAAGGTCTACGCCGGCGGCGGCCATCCCCACAAGGCCCAGCAGCCCAAGCCGCTGCAGGTTTAATTCCGTTCAAATACCAACAGTATCAGGAGAATATATATGGCAGCAGCAACATTCTATGGAACCGGGAAAAGGAAGTCATCCATCGCGCGGGTGTGGCTCAAGCCCGGCAGCGGCAAGATAACCGTGAACCAGAAGGACATCGACGATTATTTCGGCAGGGAAACCTCCAAGATGATCGTCAAGCAGCCCCTCGAACTTACCGAGAACGTGGACAAGTTCGACATCTATGTAACGGTCAAGGGCGGCGGCGACAGCGGCCAGGCCGGCGCCATCAAGCACGGCATCACCAAGGCCCTGCTGGAAGTGGATGCGGCCATGCGCGGCGTCCTGAAGAAGGCCGGCTACATCACCCGTGATTCCCGGGTCAAGGAAAGAAAGAAATACGGCAAGGCGGCGGCACGCAGGAGCTTCCAGTTCTCCAAGCGTTAATACGTTCGCAGGCCGGTTGCATGTTCCAGGCATGGAGGGGGGGATCCAAAGGATTTCCCCCTTTTGTGCGTCTAGTGAACCCGTTACGGGTTTTGACCCCCTCACCCGGTGCTTCGCACCACCCTCTCCCTTAATGGAGAGGGTAGATATTCAGGCCTTTTCTCCTCAAATAAAAGAGGGGCAGATATACCCTCGCCCTCAAGGGAGAGGGTGGCCGCAGGCCGGGTGAGGGGGTCGTAAGAATAAGTTTCCACCGGAGGTGTCCCATGTTGAAAGTTGCAGTCGTCGGCGCGAGCGGCTATACCGGCGTTGAACTCTTACGCATACTGTATTGCCACCCGGAGGTGGCGGTAACCTGTGTCACTTCCGAGAGGAGTGCTGGCAAGAAAGTTTCGGACATCTTCCCGTCGGTACGTGACCGCTACGATCAGGTGCTTGAACACCTGGAACCGGTGCGAGTGGCGGAGAAGGCTGATTTCATCTTTACCGCACTGCCGCACCAGGCGGCAATGGAGGTGGTCCCGACCTTCCTGAAGCTGGGGAAAAAAGTCGTTGACCTCTCCGCAGACTACCGTTTCCGGGATGCCTCGGTCTACCAGGACTGGTACCAGCCCCACATGAACCCAGAGCTGCTGGACAAGGCGGTATACGGCCTCCCCGAGATCCGCCGCAAGGCTGTCGCCGAGGCGGACCTGGTGGGTAACCCCGGCTGCTACCCGACCAGCATCATCCTCGGCCTGGCCCCGCTGCTGAAAAAAGGCCTTGTGGACCCGGCAACCATCATCGCCGATTCCAAGTCTGCGGTCAGCGGAGCGGGCAGGGGGGCCAAGGTCGATACCCTGTTCTGCGAAGTCAATGAAGGCTTCAAGGCTTACGGAGTGGGCGCGCACCGGCATACCCCGGAGATCGAGCAGGAACTTTCGCTCCTTGCAGGCTCGAAGGTCACCATTTCCTTCACTCCGCATCTGGTTCCCATGGACCGGGGAATCCTCTCCACCATCTATGCCTCGTTATCCGGAGAATGGACGACCGACCGTTTGCTGCAACTTTACCGGGAGCACTACAAAAACGAAGGGTTCGTCAGGGTTCTGCCGGAAGGTTCCCTCCCTTCGACCATGCACGTGCGCGGCTCCAACTTCTGCGACATCGGGCTGGTGGCAGACAAGCGCACCGGAAGGGTCGTGGTGATCTCCGCCATCGACAACCTGGTCAAGGGCGCCTCCGGCCAGGCGGTGCAGAACATGAACATAATGAACGGATTCCCGGAGAACCTTGGGCTGGACAGCCTGCCGCTCTTCCCCTGATGGCGTTCATCCCGGTTTCACGTCAGGAGGCCCTGCGTCGCGGGTGGTCCGAGCTCGATATCATCTTCGTGACCGGCGACGCCTATGTGGACCACCCCTCCTTCGGCGTGCCCCTGTTGGCACGCCTGCTGGAGTCCCGCGGCTTCAGAGTCGGCATCATAGCCCAGCCCGATTGGCGGTCGACGGAGCCCTTCACCGCCCTGGGGCGCCCCAGGCTCTTTTTCGGCGTGTCCGCCGGGGCCATGGATTCCATGGTCGCACACTACACGCCGGCGCGCAAACTGCGTCACGATGATGCCTATACGCCCGGAGACAGGCACGGCTCCCGGCCCAACCGCGCCACCATCGTCTACACTTCCAGGCTGAAAGAGGCGTTCCGGGACGTTCCGGTGGTCCTTGGCGGCATCGAAGCCAGCCTCAGGCGTTTCGCCCACTATGACTACTGGGAAGACAGGGTGCGCCGCTCGATCCTATTTGACTCGAAGGCGGATATCCTGGTTTACGGCATGGGGGAGCGGCCGCTCCTGGAACTGGCCGAAAGGATGGCCAAAGGCGAACCGCTGCCTGCCATCACCGATATACGGGGAACGGCGTATATCTCGTCAGCACGAGGCGACCGGCCGCTTCCGGAGGAATTCGTCGAGATCCCTTCCTTTGAAGCGGTTTCCGGCGACAAGAGCGCCTTTGCCGAGGCATTCAGACTGGAAGCCGGAGAATTGAATCCCTGGAATGCCTCGGTGACGGTCCAGAAACACGGTGACCGTTTCCTGGTCTGCAATCCACCGTCTCTTCCCCTGGGCGAGGCAGAGATGGACGAGATCTACGGTCTGCCGTTTGCCAAGACCCCCCATCCGTCCTATCTGGAACCCATTCCCGCATACCTTCAGATCCGGGCTTCCATCACCACGCACCGGGGATGCGCGGGCGGCTGTTCGTTCTGCGCCATCACGTGCCACCAGGGCAAAGCGGTGCAGTCCCGGAGCCAGGCTTCGATCGAGGCGGAAATAGTGGGTTTGGCCGCCATGCCCTGGTTTGACGGTACCGTAACCGATGTGGGAGGGCCATCGGCAAACATGTACGGCATGCGCTGCGGCAGCCGCTCTGCCGGCGAGTCCTGTCACAGGGCCAGCTGCCTGTACCCTGAGGTTTGCGCTCATCTCCAGGTGGGAGACCGGAAATCCGCCGCCCTTCTCAGGAAGGTGCGCGGGATCGCCGGAGTCGCCCACGTGAAGGTGTCTTCGGGAGTCAGGCACGAACTGTTCGACATGCAGCGGGAGTATTTCCGCGAGCTTGTGGCGCATCACGTCGGCGGCCTGCTGAAAGTGGCGCCGGAGCATTTCGAGGATTCCGTGACCGCCCGGATGGGAAAGCCGGGTCGGCAGGTTTTTGAGCGTTTCCTGGAGTATTTCCGGAAAGAGAGCCTTCGCCTCGGCAGGAAGCAGTTCATTGTACCTTATCTCATGTCGGGACATCCGGGCTGCACGCTGGCGGACATGGCCGAAACAGCTCTCACGCTGAAGCGTCTCGGGCTGAAAGTGGAGCAGGTCCAGGATTTCACACCTACACCCGGCACCCTTTCGACCTGCATGTTCCACACGGGAATGGATCCCTTCTCCGGGGAGCAGGTTTACGTCGCGAAAACTGACAGGGAGAAGCGGCTGCAGAAATCACTGCTCCTGTTCGGACACCGGGAAGAGCGGCGCTCTGTGATGGAGGCATTGGCGGCCATCGGCAGGGAGGACCTGGCAGCGCGACTTCTGGGGGGGGCTGGGCCGAGGCCCGGGAAACCGGGTGGGAAAACACCGGGGAGATCCGGGACGCGCAAAAGGCGATAGAAATATCAATGTATCCCGTAGGGGCAGGTTTTCAACTTGCCCATAAAATTTTTGCACCCGGCCAAAAGAAATTTTCTTGACAACCTCGGGCAAGAAAGCTATAAGGGATATCTTCGCTTTCCGTTCCGGGAACGGGCCGGAAGCGGGCAAGGCATTATCGCTTGCATGCTGGCGTAGCTCAACTGGCAGAGCAGCTGACTTGTAATCAGCAGGTTGCGGGTTCGAGTCCCATCGCCAGCTCCAAAATAGCAGCAGTGCTTTTCACCCTGGAGGGGTTCCCGAGTGGCCAAAGGGAACAGACTGTAAATCTGTCGTCGGACGACTTCGGAGGTTCGAATCCTCCCCCCTCCACCATTAACAGACTGCAGAAGGAAATGGTCGCTTGCTCCCTCCCAGGAGACGGAGGTCGCATGGACTGGCGGCGCGGCGCACGTTTTCTTCAAAAAACTTCAGGCGTACGGAGTGCGGGAGTAGCTCAGTTGGCTAGAGCATCAGCCTTCCAAGCTGAGGGTCGCGGGTTCGAGTCCCGTTTCCCGCTCCATTTAAATGACGCCCACATAGCTCAGGCGGTAGAGCACTTCCTTGGTAAGGAAGAGGTCATCGGTTCAAGTCCGATTGTGGGCTCCATTTTTTCAGCATTTAACCGGTTGCATCACCGAAAACAAATTATAAAGTACGAATAGCAGTACAAGGTACTGACGGAGGAGGGATTCCCAGATGGCCAAGGCGAAATTTGAGAGAACGAAGCCGCATGTAAACATAGGGACGATCGGTCACGTAGACCACGGCAAGACGACGCTGACCGCGGCGATCACGAAAGTGCTGGCATCGAAGGGTCAGGCGGAGTTCAAGTCGTTCGACCAGATCGACAACGCTCCCGAGGAGCGCGAGCGTGGAATTACGATTGCGACGGCACACGTTGAGTACGAGACAGAGCACCGTCACTATGCGCATGTGGACTGCCCGGGCCATGCTGACTACGTAAAGAACATGATCACGGGAGCGGCGCAGATGGACGGCGCGATCCTGGTGGTTTCGGCCGCGGACGGCCCCATGCCGCAGACCCGCGAGCACATACTGCTTGCCCGTCAGGTAGGCGTGCCGTACATCGTGGTGTATCTCAACAAGGCCGACATGGTGGACGACGAAGAGCTTATCGAGCTGGTAGAGCTTGAGATCCGCGAGCTTCTGTCGGCGTACGATTTCCCGGGAGACGACATTCCCATCATCAAGGGCAGCGCGCTGAAGGCACTTGAGGGCGATCCGGGGGAACTGGGCGAGCAGTCGATCATCAAGCTGATGGAAGCTGTGGACAGCTACATTCCGGAACCCGAGCGCGCCGTGGACAAGCCGTTCATCATGCCGGTGGAAGACGTGTTCTCCATTTCCGGCCGCGGCACGGTAGCAACGGGGCGTGTTGAGCGCGGGATCATCAAGGTGGGCGAGGAAGTCGAGATCGTGGGCATCCGGCCGACGCAGAAGACAACCGTAACGGGCGTGGAAATGTTCCGCAAGCTTCTTGATGAAGGGCGTGCAGGGGACAACATCGGCGCGCTGTTGCGCGGGGTGAAGCGTGAAGAGATCGAGCGTGGCCAGGTGCTGGCGAAGCCGGGTTCCATCACGCCGCACACGAAGTTCAAGGCCGAAGCCTACGTTCTGACCAAGGAAGAGGGCGGCCGTCACACGCCGTTCTTCAACGGCTACCGTCCGCAGTTCTACTTCCGTACCACGGACGTGACCGGCGTGGTGGACCTGCCGGAGGGGACAGAGATGGTAATGCCCGGAGACAACGTGGCGATGACGATCAACCTGATCACCCCGATCGCCATGGATGAAGGGCTTCGTTTCGCGATACGTGAAGGCGGCCGCACTGTCGGCGCCGGTGTCGTGAGTTCCATTATCGAGTAAGATTATCGCGGAGGGCCGGATCGTTCTCCGGCCCTCCGGATGAAAAAAAGGACTAGAGAGCATGAGAGACATCATTACCCTTGCCTGCACCGAGTGCAAGCACCGCAATTACACTACGACGAAGAACAAGAAGAATACTCCCGGCAAACTTGAAATGAAGAAGTACTGCCGCTTCTGTCGTACTCATACTCCCCATAAGGAAAGCAAGTAATAACTGTCAGCTTGTGATGAAGCCGCTGCTTCGGTGGCGGCTTTCTTGCCATGCAGGCCAGTAGCTCTAACGGCTAGAGCACCGGTCTCCAAAACCGGGTGTTGGGGGTTCGAATCCCTCCTGGCCTGCCATTACAATGCTTATAAAACCAGCTATGAATGAGGACTGAACGTGATTGCCAAGGCAAAGACTTTCCTCGACGATGTCCGGGCCGAGTTGCACAGGGTCACCTGGCCGGCCAGGAAAGAAACTATTTCAACTACCTGGGTCGTAGTGTTCATAATTATCGTGATAGCCTTTTACCTGTTCAGCTGCGACCTGGTTATCAACAAGATATTGAAGGCTTTCTTGCGTTAAGGGAAATTTGATGACAAAGAAATGGTACGGCGTACACACGTATTCCGGTTTTGAAAATAAAGTCAGGCTTTCCCTGATGGAGCGAATCAGGAACCTTCAACTGGAAGATCTTTTCGGCGAGATTCTCATTCCTTCCGAGACGGTTGTCGAGCTCAAGAAGGGCGAGAAGAAGACATCGTCGAGAAAGTTTTTTCCCGGCTACATCCTGGTGAACATGGAGCTCAACGACGAAACCTGGCACGTTGTCAAGGAAACCTCCAAGGTTACCGGTTTTGTCGGCGGCAACGCCCCGGTGCAGATTCCGGACGAAGAGGTTAACAAGATTACGCGCAGGATGGAGGAGGGCGCCGAGAAACCCAAACCCAAGGTGCTGTTCGAGGTCGGGGAGACTGTCCGGGTCATCGACGGGCCGTTCCTGAACTTTTCCGGCGTGGTGGAGGATGTCAAGCCCGACAAGGGCAAGCTGCGGGTGATGGTCAGCATTTTCGGCCGGGCCACACCGGTGGAGCTGGAGTTCATGCAGGTTGAGAAGAGCTGAACCGAAACGCGATACACCATGCGCGGCAGATGGTGCGTTGACGGTTTCGCGTCGGATTAACAATAGCTTAGAAGGAGTTTTCACATGGCGAAAAAAATAACCGGATATATCAAGCTGCAGATCCCGGCGGGAAAAGCGAATCCGTCCCCTCCCGTGGGCCCGGCGCTGGGCCAGCACGGCGTGAACATAATGGAGTTCTGCAAGGCGTTCAATGCAAAGACCCAGGCTGACGAGGGGACTATAACCCCGGTAGTCATCACGGTTTATGCCGACAGGTCCTTCAGCTTCGTTACCAAGACTCCCCCTGCTTCCGTGCTGATAAAGAAAGCGATAAGCCTGGAAAAGGGGTCGAGCGTGCCCAACAAGGACAAGGTCGGAAAGCTGACAAAGGACCAGGTTCGCGAGATCGCCCAGAAAAAGATGCCGGACCTTAACGCTGCGAGTATCGAAGCGGCCATGCAGACGATAGAAGGCACCGCCCGCAGCATGGGCGTTGAGATTGTGTAAGGAGAGGGTAACCAAAAATGTCACAGATATCCAAGAAACAAGGCGCAGCCCGCGCCAAGATAGACAGAACCCAGAACTATCCCTTAAAGGATGCCATAGAACTGGTCAAGGGCTCTTCATACTGCAAGTTTGACGAAACCGTCGACGTTGCCGTCCGTCTTGGTGTCGACCCGCGGCATGCCGACCAGATGGTCCGCGGGGCGGTTGTCCTTCCCAACGGACTGGGCAAGGAAGTCCGCGTCCTGGTGTTCGCCAAGGGTGAGAAGGAAAGGGAAGCCCGCGAGGCCGGCGCCGACCATGTCGGGGCGGAGGATCTCGTAGCCAAGATCCAGGAAGGCTGGTTCGATTTCGACATGGCCATCGCAACTCCCGACATGATGGGCGTTGTGGGCAAGATCGGCAAGCTGCTGGGCCCCCGCGGTCTCATGCCGAACCCAAAGGTCGGAACGGTGACCTTCGATATCGAGCGCGCGGTCAAGGAATGCAAGGCGGGAAAGGTCGAGTACCGCGTGGAAAAAGCCGGTATCGTGCATGCCCCCGTGGGAAAGCTTTCCTTCGAAGCCGACAAGCTGCGTGAAAACATCCTCGCCCTCATGGAGGCGCTGGTCAAGGCCAAGCCTTCCGCAGCAAAGGGCACCTATATCAAGAAGATATCCATTTCTTCCACCATGGGTCCCGGCGTACCTCTTGACGTGGCAGACGTCTCGTCCCAGCTGGCATAGCCGGAATACAGTTATAATCTTCGCCAAAGTCGAAGAAAGCAGGCGCCGTCCCGTAACAGGGGACGGCTTAATCGATACCACGGCCTGCCGAGACTTGCGGTTCGTAATATGCGGTTCCTTTACGCTCCCGACTTTGGCCGGGTCAAGTGACCCTAACATCTAAAGAAAGGAGGAAGGCGCTTGAACAGGGAAAACAAACAGCAGCTTGTCAACGAGCTGCATGAAAAGCTGAAGAATTCCAAGGCGGTCTTTCTGGCCGATTTCCGTGGGATGAGCGTTTCCCAGGCAACCGACCTGAGAAACGAGCTTCGCAAGGCCGACGTGGAATACAGGGTCGTCAAGAACACCCTGCTGGAGCTGGCTTCCAAGGGGACTGACAAGGAGTCGCTCTCTCCCCATTACGCCGGACCAACAGCAATCGCGTTCAGCTATGATGATCCCGTCGCTGCGGCAAAGGTTCTCACCAAGGCAGCCAAGGACCAGCAGGCTACGTTCAAACTCAAGGCTGCGGTATTGACCGGCAAGCCTATTTCGGTAAGTGAAATACAGGCGTTGGCCGACCTGCCCAGCCGCGAGGTACTCATTGCCAAGCTGCTCGGCACCATTAATGCGCCGATTGCGAACTTCGTCGGTACGCTTGCAGCCGTACCGGGCAGTTTCGTACGCGTGCTCGAAGCTATCAGGTCCCAAAAACAGGGAAACTGAAAACCAACTATAAAAACGATAGTGAAATAAATCATGGAGGAACAAAAAATGGCCGAAATTACCAAGGCTGATGTAATAAGCTTCATTGAGAACATGTCCGTACTCGAGCTCGCCGAGCTGGTAAAAGAGCTTGAAGACAAGTTCGGTGTGTCCGCTGCCGCTCCTGCCGTCGCAGTCGCCGCAGCCGCCGCTCCCGCAGCTGCCGAGGCAGCCGAAGAGAAGACCGAATTCGATGTTATCCTGAAAGCCGCCGGCGCCAACAAGATCGGCGTGATCAAGGTCGTTCGCGCACTTACCGGCCTGGGCCTGAAAGAGGCCAAGGACCTGGTCGACGGTGCTCCCCAGCCCGTAAAAACCGCGGTTGCCAAGGAAGAGGCTGAAGAGGCCAAGAAGCAGCTGGTCGAAGCCGGTGCGGAAGTGGAAGTCAAATAGTACCAGAAGAACAATTTCCTACCTGAGCCAAGGCTGCTTCGTGCGGCCTTGGCTGTTCTATTTATAGTTGAGAAGACCACGGAAACTGACGGCAGACTCCGCATCCCAAAGCCAAACGCCCGTCCCGCAGGAGGGGTTGAAGCTCTTCTCAGGCATTCACCAAAGGAGAACATATGGCTTATTCAATTGCGAATAACCACCTTTTGCGCAAGAACTTCGCCAAGATCAAAAAGATTATCGACATACCCAACCTTATCGACATCCAGAAAAATTCATATAAGAGGTTTCTCCAGGTGGACGTTCCCGCCGAAGCCAGGAAGAATTACGGGCTGGAGGCGGTTTTCAGGAGCGTTTTCCCCATCAAGGATTTTACCGAGACCGCTTCGCTGGAATATGTATCCTATTCTCTCGGTACGCCGAAATACGATGTCGAGGAGTGTCATCAGCGTGGCATGACGTTTGCCGCGCCCATGAAGGTTAAGGTACGCCTGGTCATCTGGGATGTGATCAAGGAAACGGGCGCGCGCGCCGTTCGCGAGGTAAAAGAGCAGGAAGTGTATTTTGGCGAAATCCCGCTCATGACCGAGAACGGCACCTTTATAATAAACGGTACTGAAAGGGTTATCGTAAGCCAGCTTCACAGATCTCCGGGCGTCTTTTACGATCATGACAAAGGCAAGACCCATTCAAGCGGCAAGGTCCTCTATTCGGCAAGGGTCATCCCCTATCGCGGCTCCTGGCTGGATTTCGAGTTCGACCACAAGGACATCCTGTATGTGCGCATAGACCGTCGCAGGAAAATGCCGGCAACCGTCCTTCTGAAGGCGCTGGGCTACACAGCGGAAGAATTGCTCAATTACTATTACAGGAGCGAGGAGATATTCTTCGGCGAGACGATGACGAAGTCCGCTGACCCCGAACTCCTCCTCAACCAGAAGGCGCATTTCGACATCGCAGATCCCCAGTCGGGCGAGGTGATTCTCAAGGCAAACCGCAAGTTCACCAAGGCCGCCATCAAAAAGATGGCGGACCACGGGATCAAGTATATCCCCATTACCGAAGACGAACTCATCGGGAAGTTTTCCTCCCATGATGTTGTGGATCCCGCTACCGGGGAAGTCATTATAGAATCAAATGAAGAGATAACCCAGGCAAAGCTCGAAGAAGTCAAGACACGGGGCATCGCTTCACTGAAAATCCTGTTCATCGACAACCTGCACGTGACTTCATGCCTGCGGGATACGCTGCTGGTGGACAAGATCGCCAACACCGACGAGTCGCTGATCGAGATCTACCGTCGCCTCCGTCCCGGGGATCCGCCGACCCTCAAGAGCGCCATAGCGCTGTTCGAGAACCTGTTTTCCAACCCGGAACGATATGACCTTTCCGCGGTGGGGCGCCTCAAGCTGAACTACAAGCTGGGCCTCCAGGTACCCCTCGAAACGCAGACTCT
Organism: Geobacter sp.; assembly: GCA_003314535.1. Lineage (GTDB taxonomy): Bacteria > Desulfobacterota > Desulfuromonadia > Geobacterales > Geobacteraceae > RPRC01. Next base: position 82,224 of record POSG01000009.1, on the reverse strand, counting down.
TACCAAGGAGGATGTGCTGGAGGTTGTGCGCTACCTCATCGACCTCAAGAACGGCAAGGGCGCCATCGACGATATCGACCACCTGGGCAACCGCCGCGTCCGCGCTGTCGGCGAGCTGCTGGAAAACCAGTACCGGATCGGCCTGGTCAGGATGGAGAGGGCGATCAAGGAGCGCATGAGCCTGCAGGAGGTCGAGAACCTCATGCCCCACGACCTCATCAACTCCAAGCCGGTATCGGCCGTGGTCAAGGAGTTCTTCGGCTCTTCCCAGCTTTCCCAGTTCATGGACCAGACCAACCCGCTGTCCGAGGTTACCCACAAGCGCCGCCTCTCGGCGCTCGGACCGGGCGGCCTGACCCGCGAAAGAGCCGGCTTCGAAGTGCGTGACGTTCATCCGACCCACTACGGCCGCGTCTGCCCGATCGAAACTCCTGAAGGTCCGAACATCGGCCTGATCGCTTCGCTTTCCACGTATGCCCGGATCAACAAGCACGGCTTCGTGGAGACACCTTACCGGATCGTCCGCGAAGGCGTGGTGACCGACGAGGTCCGCTTTTTCTCGGCGCTGGAAGAGGAAGGGCATGCCATCTCCCAGGCGGATGCCGAAGTCGACGAGAACGGCCGGTTCGTAGAGGACTACGTTTCCGCGCGCAAGGGCGGGGAGTTCGTCCTGATCGGCAGGGACGAAGTGGAATTGATGGACGTGTCGCCGCTGCAGCTGGTCTCCGTCGCTGCCTCGCTGATTCCGTTCCTGGAAAATGACGACGCCAACCGCGCGTTGATGGGCTCAAACATGCAGCGGCAGGCGGTTCCCCTGCTCAGGGCGGATTCTCCGCTGGTCGGTACGGGAATGGAAAGGGTCGTGGCCAGGGATTCCGGCGTTTCCGTGGTTGCCAGGCACACCGGAGTGGTGGAATCGGTCGACGCTTCCCGCATCGTGGTCAAGATCGACGAGGACGAATACGACGAGACCGGAACCGGGGTTGACATCTACAACCTGATCAAGTTCGCCCGGTCCAACCAGAACACCTGCATAACCCAGAAACCGGTCGTCAAGGTCGGCGACCACGTGAAGCGGGGCGACATTATCGCTGACGGCCCGTCCACCGAGATGGGCGAGCTGGCCCTGGGCCAGAACATCCTGGTCGCCTTCATGCCCTGGGGCGGCTACAACTTCGAAGACTCCATCCTCATCTCGGAGAAGCTGGTCAAGGACGACCGCTACACTTCGATCCATATCGAGGAGTTCGAGTGCGTGGCCAGGGATACCAAGCTCGGCAAGGAAGAAATAACTTCCGATATCCCGAACCTCGGAGAAGAGGCCCTGAAGGACCTGGACGAGTCGGGCATCATCAGGATCGGCGCCGAGGTCAAGCCCGGCGATATACTGGTTGGCAAGATCACGCCAAAGGGGGAAACGCAGCTTTCTCCCGAGGAAAAGCTCCTCAGGGCGATCTTCGGCGAGAAGGCCGGTGACGTGCGAGACACTTCTCTCAGGGTCCCGCCGGGAGTGGAAGGGACTGTCATCGGTGCCAAGATATTCTCCCGCAAGGGTTCCGACAAGGACAGCCGGACCGAGAGCATCGAACGTGCCGAAGAGGAAAAGCTGCGCAAGGATGAAAAGGACGAAATCCAGATCATCCGTGAAGCTGCCGTGGACAAGCTCAGGAAACTGTTGCTGGATCGGGTCGCTTCCTCGACCGTCGAGGACCGCCAGGGGCAGCCAATCATAGCCAAGGGCAAAAAGATCACCAATGCGGCCCTTGCCGCGCTTCCACTTGAAAGATGGGATGAAATATCGGTTGCCGACGGGGAAGGCGTGGAGGAAAAGGTTGCACAGATCCTCGCGACCCTGACCCAGCAGATCGAGCTCATCAATTTCGTCTTCGACGACAAGATCCAGAAAATGAAGCGTGGCGATGATCTCCCCCCGGGTGTCATCAAGATGGTCAAAGTGTACGTGGCAATCAAGCGCAAGCTCCAGGTCGGCGACAAGATGGCCGGACGCCACGGTAACAAGGGTGTCGTTTCACGAATCCTGCCCGAAGAGGACATGCCTTACATGGAAGACGGACGTCCGGTGGAGATCGTCCTGAACCCCCTTGGCGTTCCGTCCCGTATGAACGTGGGCCAGATCCTGGAGACCCACCTGGGCTGGGCGGCCAAGGGAATCGGCTGGCAGATCGAGGACATGCTTGCCAAGAGCACTTCCGCCGAATCGCTTCGGAAATATATAGCCGGCATATACGAAGACCCGGAAATGGGCGCTTTCCTCGAAACGCTGGGAGAGGAAGAGCTCCTTGCAGTTGCGGGCAGGCTCAAGAGAGGGGTCCCCATGGCGTCGCCCGTCTTCGAGGGCGCGTCCGAGCAGCAGGTGCGCAACCTCCTGGATAAGTCGCAATTCTCTTCTTCAGGCCAGGTGACGCTGTTTGACGGCCGGACCGGCGTCCCCTTCAAGCATAAGGTTACCGTGGGCATCATGTACGTCCTGAAACTCCACCACCTGGTGGACGACAAGATCCATGCCCGTTCCATAGGCCCCTACAGCCTGGTCACCCAGCAACCGCTGGGAGGCAAGGCCCAGTTCGGCGGCCAGCGCCTGGGAGAGATGGAGGTCTGGGCCATGGAAGCCTATGGCGCAGCCTATGCGCTCCAGGAATTCCTCACGGTCAAGTCCGACGACGTGGCCGGCCGGACCAGGATGTACGAGGCGATCGTCAAGGGCAAGCACACGCTGGAACCGGGCCTGCCCGAATCCTTCAACGTCCTGATCAAGGAGCTCCAGTCGCTCTGCCTTGACGTGGAACTTCTTGAGACTGAAGAGGATTAGACGACCGGATAAGGGCCGATCGGCCTGTTTCTGCGGCAACCGTGACGTGAGTTCGACATATAAGATAACTCTGGATTAAACAGATTTGGATAGCTGCCGGAAGAGCTTCCGGTGAGCGTTTGCCAACTCCTAAACAAGGGAGGAATAAATTTTGGAAGATTTTTTCAGCTTTTTCGAGAAACCCAAGGATCCGTTGCACTTCTCAGCCATACGAATTTCCATCTCGTCGCCGGACAAGATCCGGGAGCGATCCTTCGGCGAGGTCAAGAAGCCGGAAACCATCAACTACCGTACCTTCAAGCCTGAGCGCGACGGCCTGTTCTGCGCCAAGATTTTCGGCCCGACCAAGGACTACGAGTGCAACTGCGGCAAATACAAGAGGATGAAGCACCGCGGCATAGTCTGCGAGAAGTGCGGTGTTGAGGTCATTCCCTCCAAGGTCCGCCGCGAACGCCTGGGCCACATAGACCTGGCCACGCCGGTTGCGCATATCTGGTTTCTCCGATCGCTCCCTTCACGCATCGGAAACCTGCTGGACATCTCCCTGAAGGATCTGGAGAAGGTGCTCTACTTCGAGGCCTATGCCATCACCGACCCGGGAAACACGGGCATGGGGCTCGGCGAGGTCATCAGCGAAGACCGCTATCTGAAGATGCGCGAGGAAGCGGGAGTGTCCTTCGAAGCGGGCATGGGCGCCGCGGCGGTCCGCGACTGCCTGAAGGCTCTCGACCTTGACACCCTTGCCGTGCAGCTCAGGACCGAAATGCTGGACGCAACCAGCGAGGCCAAGCGGAAGAAGATCGCCAAGCGCCTGAAAGTGGTCGACGCTTTCAAGGCTTCCGGCAACAGGCCGGAATGGATGATACTGGAATGCATCCCGGTGCTTCCGCCGGAACTGCGCCCCCTGGTCCCCCTGGACGGCGGCAGGTTCGCCACTTCCGACCTGAACGACCTGTACCGCAGGGTGATCAACCGCAACAATCGCCTGAAGCGCCTGATGGAGCTGCAGGCTCCGGAAGTGATCATCAGGAACGAGAAACGGATGCTGCAGGAGGCTGTCGACGCACTGTTCGACAACGGGCGGCGCGGCAGGGCCATTGCCGGACCGAACAAGCGCCCGCTCAAGTCCCTGTCGGACATGCTCAAGGGCAAATCCGGCCGGTTCCGCCAGAACCTCCTGGGCAAGCGCGTTGACTATTCGGGCCGTTCCGTTATCGTCGTGGGGCCGGAACTCCGCCTTCACCAGTGCGGGCTGCCCAAGAAGATGGCGCTGGAACTGTTCAAGCCGTTCATCTACAACAAGCTCGAGGAGCGGGGCTTCGTCACCACCATAAAGAGCGCCAAGAAGATGGTGGAGAAGGAGCGGCCGGAAGTATGGGATGTTTTGGAGGAAGTCATCAAGGAACACCCGGTTATGCTGAACCGCGCACCGACCCTGCACCGCCTGGGCATCCAGGCATTCGAACCGGTGCTCATCGAGGGCAAGGCCATACAGCTGCATCCGCTGGTCTGCACCGCGTTCAACGCCGACTTCGACGGCGACCAGATGGCCGTTCACCTTCCACTCTCCATTGAGAGCCAGGTGGAAGCCCGCGTCCTGATGATGAGCACCAACAACATACTGTCCCCGGCCCACGGCAAGCCGATCATCGTCCCTTCACAGGACATGGTCCTGGGCATCTACTTCATGACCAGGGACAAGGTCTTCGCCAAGGGCGAAGGAAAGGCGTTCGCTTCCCCGGAAGAAGTGCGCATGGCTTATGACGCAGGTGAAATCGATCTCCATGCCCGCATCAGGGTCAGGATGAAGAACCTGCCGGCCGATGCCGCTTCCCAGATAGTCGAAACAACGACCGGACGCATTCTGCTGAGGGACATCCTGCCCGATAGCGTTCCTTTCGCTGCCATCAACAAGGTGATGACCAAGAAGGAACTGTCCAACCTGGTTGACGTATGCTACAGGCTCGCGGGTAACAAGGACACGGTCATCCTTGCGGACAGGCTCAAAGAGATCGGCTTCCGCTATTCGACCGAGGCAGGCATCTCCATCTGCATCGACGACATGGTAATACCCGAAGGGAAACAGGTCATCATCGAGCGTGCGACGGACGAGGTCAAGGAAATACAGAACCAGTATACCGAGGGTCTGATCACCGACGGAGAGCGCTACAACAAGGTCATCGACATCTGGGCCAAATCAACGGAGGAAATCGCCAAGGAGATGCTGGACAACCTTTCCCGCGAAATGACCGTTTCGCCAGACGGAAAGGAGGTCAAGACCCCTTCTTTCAACGCGATCCACATGATGGCCGACTCGGGCTCCAGGGGCTCCGCGCAGCAGATCCGCCAGTTGGCCGGCATGCGCGGTCTCATGGCCAAGCCTTCGGGAGAGATCATCGAAACCCCGATTACGGCGAACTTCCGCGAGGGTCTGACAGTGCTGCAATACTTCATCTCGACCCATGGCGCCCGCAAAGGTCTCGCGGACACGGCGCTCAAGACGGCCAACTCGGGTTACCTGACCAGGAGGCTGGTTGACGTTGCACAGGATGCCATCATAACAGAGGATGATTGCGGAACCCTGGACGGTCTCCTGGTATCGGCGCTGACCGAGGGAGGCGAAATCATCGAGCACATCGGAGACCGCATTCTGGGCCGTGTCGCACTGGACGATATCCTTGACCCGGTCACCGGCGAGGTGCTGGTGGCGGCCAACGAGGAGATCGATGAAACCCTGGTGGCAAGGATCGAAGATGCGGGACTGGAGAAGGTGAAGATCCGTTCCGTTCTCACCTGCCAGAGCAGGCGCGGCATTTGCGCCAAGTGTTACGGCCGTGACCTGGCCAGGGGGCACCTCGTGAACCTGGGCGAGGCCGTGGGCGTAATTGCTGCGCAATCCATCGGCGAGCCCGGTACACAGCTTACCATGCGTACCTTTCACATCGGCGGCACGGCTTCGAGGCATGCGGAACAGACTTCGCTCGAGGCGCGCACCGAAGGTACGATAAAGTTCATCAATATCAACAGCGTTGCCACTCCGGAAGGGCATCACATAGTCATGAACCGCAACGGGGAACTGGCTATCGAGGATGAAACCGGCCGCGAGAGGGAGAAATATGCCATCGTCTACGGCGCGAAGATCAAATTCGGGCCGGGCATGCACGTCAAGGCCGGGGAGTCCATCGCAGAATGGGACCCCTACACCATGCCCATCCTCACCGAGGTTGCCGGCAAGATAAAGTTCGGCGACATCATCGAGGGCGTAACGGTCGAGGAACAGGTTGACGAGGTCACGGGCCTTTCCCGCAAGGTCATCATCGAGTCGCGGGATGCGGACAAGAGGCCGAGGATCACCATAAAGGACGAAGCCGGCAAGACCGCGCGTATCAGCGACAGCCTGCTGGGGCGCTACTTCCTGCCGGTCGGGGCCAATATCACGGTGCAGGAAGACTCCTTTGCCAATGCAGGCGACGTCATCGCCAAGATACCGCGCGAAACTACCAAGACCAAGGACATCACAGGCGGTCTGCCCCGTGTCGCAGAGCTTTTCGAAGCCAGGAAACCCAAGGATTTCGCCGTAATCTCAGAAATCGACGGTTCCATTTCCTTCGGCAAGGACGCCAAGGGCAAGCGCAAGGTGATCGTGATGCCGGAACAGGGCGAGGCCAAGGAATACCTGATTCCCAAGGGCAAGCACATCAGCGTCCACGAGGGAGACTATGTGAGGGCGGGTGAAGCGCTCATGGACGGCTCTTCCAACCCCCACGACATCCTGCGGGTGCTGGGCGTCAAGGAACTGGCAAAATACCTTGTGGACGAGGTGCAGGAGGTTTACCGCCTCCAGGGCGTCAAGATCAATGACAAGCACATCGAGACGATCGTGCGCCAGATGCTCCGCAGGGTAAGGATAAAGGACGTTGGGGATTCTTCGTTCCTCATAGACGACCAACTGGAGCGCAGCATGTTCGAGGAAGAGAACGAAAGGGTTCTCGCAAACGGGGGCCGTCCGGCCATTGCGGAACCGTTGCTGCTCGGCATTACCAAGGCTTCCCTGTCAACGGAATCCTTCATCTCAGCCGCATCCTTCCAGGAGACAACAAAAGTCTTGACACAGGCTGCCATTGAAGGTAAGGTTGACAGCCTTCGCGGCTTGAAGGAGAACGTTATCATGGGACGCCTGATTCCCGCAGGGACCGGCCTCTCCAGGTATCGCAACCTCAAGCTGGTCGTTGAGGAGACGCGAGAGGAAATCCCCGAGATACCGGACGAAGCTGTCGAAGATGAAATCGATCAGGCCGAGACTGAAGAATGATAAAAAGGCTTGACAAGGTTCCATTGCTTTGGTAGTCTTGTCGGGTTTTCGCTTATGCACAGGGCTATATTTTTGCCTGAATTAGCAGCTTTAGGAGAAACGTCAGTATGCCGACCATAAATCAGTTGATAAGAATCGGTAGGGAAAGCAAAAAAGACAAGTCAACCGCCCCGGCGCTGAAATGCTGCCCCCAGAAAAGGGGGGTTTGCACCAGGGTGTACACGACCACTCCGAAGAAGCCGAACTCCGCGCTGCGCAAGGTTGCCAGGGTCCGTCTTACCAACGGTATCGAGGTTACCTCGTATATTCCGGGGGTCGGCCATAATCTCCAGGAGCACTCCGTTGTGCTCATCAGGGGTGGCAGGGTCAAGGACCTTCCGGGTGTGAGATATCATATTGTAAGGGGTACCCTTGACTCGGTCGGCGTGAAGGACAGGAAGCAGGGGCGCTCCAAGTACGGTGCGAAAAGACCTAAGTAAAGTAATGAAGTGAGAGGTTGCTATGCCCAGGAGAAGAGAAGTAGCCAAGCGGGTGGTTCTGCCCGATCCGAAGTACAATGACCGTGTGGTCGCAAAACTGGTGAACATCCTTATGCTGCACGGCAAGAAGAGCACGGCTGAACGCGCATTGTACGGCGCGCTCGAGCTGGTCGCCCAGCGCACCAACGAGGACGCTCTCAAGGTCTTCAAGAAATCGCTGGACAACATACGGCCGGTGCTCGAGGTCAAGTCCAGAAGGGTTGGCGGTTCCACGTACCAGGTCCCCGTCGAGATAAGGGCGGAAAGGCGGACTTCCCTGGCCATGCGCTGGCTGGTCAGGTATGCCGACGCCCGCTCTGAAAAGACTCTTACCGACAAGCTGGCCGGTGAGATTGTTGATGCCTACAATAACAGGGGCGCTGCGGTCAAGAAGCGTGAAGACACTCACAAGATGGCAGAGGCCAACAGGGCTTTCGCGCACTACCGCTGGTAGCACTGCGTAGAAATAGAGATCAGGAGTTTTTTTGTGGCACGTGAAGTTGCATTGGAAAAAACGCGCAATATCGGTATAATGGCGCATATAGACGCCGGTAAGACCACTACTACCGAGCGCATACTTTATTATACCGGGGTTTCCCACAAGATCGGTGAAGTGCATGACGGTACTGCAACCATGGACTGGATGGAGCAGGAGCAGGAGCGTGGCATTACCATTACATCCGCGGCGACAACGTGCTCCTGGAAAGACCACAGGATCAACATAATCGACACCCCGGGCCACGTGGACTTCACCATAGAGGTCGAACGATCACTCCGCGTTCTTGACGGAGCGGTCGCGGTTTTCTGTTCGGTCGGCGGAGTCGAGCCCCAGTCGGAAACCGTCTGGCGGCAGGCCGACAAGTACGGTGTTCCCAGGATTGCATTCATCAACAAGATGGATCGTGTTGGGGCCGATTTTTTCCGCGGCGTGAACATGATCAAGGACCGTCTCAAGGCGAATCCTGTTCCGATTCAGCTTCCCGTCGGCAAGGAAGAGCATTTCAAGGGTGTTATCGACCTGGTGGAGATGAAGGCGATCATCTGGGACGAGGAGTCCCTTGGCGCCAAGTTCCACGTGTCTGAGATCCCTGCCGAGGACCTCGAGCTGGCCGGTGAATACCGTGAGAAGCTGATCGAGGAGCTTGCGAGCCATGACGATGAGCTCATGGAAAAGTACCTTGGTGGCGAGGAGCTTTCCATAGAGGAGATCCGCAACGCGATCCGCAAATCCACCATTGCCATTGAGATTTGCCCGGTCACCTGTGGCTCGGCATTCAAGAACAAGGGTGTGCAGAACCTCCTGGATGCAGTTGTTGACTACATGCCTGCCCCTACCGATATCCCGCCGATCAAGGGCGTGGTTGCGGACAGTACCGAGGAAACCGAGAGAAAATCGTCGGACACCGAGCCTTTTGCTGCGCTTGCGTTCAAGATCATGACCGATCCGTATGTTGGCCAGCTTTGCTTCTTCAGGGTGTACTCCGGAGTCATCGAATCCGGATCGTATGTTTACAACTCTACCAAGGGCAAGAAAGAGCGCATCGGCCGCATCCTGAAAATGCATGCCAACAAGCGTGAAGAGATAAAAGAAGTAAGGGCAGGGGATATTGCCGCGGCTGTTGGCCTTAAGAGCACCACCACCGGTGATACTTTGTGCGATGACAACAATGCTGTCATCCTGGAGTCAATCGAGTTCCCCGAGCCTGTAATCGCCATCGCGATCGAGCCCAAGACGAAGGCGGACCAGGAAAAACTGGGCCTCAGCCTGCAGAAGCTGGCGAGCGAGGACCCCTCCTTCCGTGTCCGTACCGATGAGGAAACCGGTCAGACGATCCTTTCGGGCATGGGTGAGCTTCACCTCGAGATCATTGTTGACCGCCTGATGCGCGAGTTCAAGGTCGAGGCCAACGTCGGAAAGCCGCAGGTCGCTTACAGGGAGACCGTGTCCAAAAAGGTCAAGGTCGAAGGCAAATTCGTCCGCCAGTCGGGCGGCCGCGGGCAATACGGCCATGTATGGCTCGAAGTGGAGCCCCAGGAGGCCGGTAAAGGCTATGAGTTTGTGGATGCGATCAAGGGTGGTGTCGTGCCCCGCGAATATATTCCCGCGGTCGACAAAGGCATCCAGGAAGCCATGGAAACCGGTGTGCTTGCAGGGTTCCCGGTCGTGGATGTCAAGGTGACGCTGATTGACGGCTCCTACCATGACGTCGACTCTTCGGAAATGGCCTTCAAGATTGCCGGATCGATGGGCTTCAAGGAGGGTTGCGCCAAGGCAGGCCCTGTACTCCTCGAACCGATCATGTCTGTCGAGGTCGTGGTTCCCGAAGAGCACATGGGCGATGTCATCGGCGACCTGAACTCGAGGAGGGGACGCATCATGGGCATGGAGTCCCGTGCCGGGGCCCAGGTCGTCACGTCGATGGTTCCGCTGGCATCCATGTTCGGGTATGCCACCGATCTCCGCTCCGCGACGCAAGGACGGGCCACGTACACGATGACGTTCCACCATTACGAGCAGGTACCGAAAACGGTTTCCGAAGAAATAGTTGCGAAAGTAAAAGGATAGAGATTCCTAGAGGAGGGATTCCCAGATGGCCAAGGCGAAATTTGAGAGAACGAAGCCGCATGTAAACATAGGGACGATCGGTCACGTAGACCACGGCAAGACGACGCTGACCGCGGCGATCACGAAAGTGCTGGCATCGAAGGGTCAGGCGGAGTTCAAGTCGTTCGACCAGATCGACAACGCTCCCGAGGAGCGCGAGCGTGGAATTACGATTGCGACGGCACACGTTGAGTACGAGACAGAGCACCGTCACTATGCGCATGTGGACTGCCCGGGCCATGCTGACTACGTAAAGAACATGATCACGGGAGCGGCGCAGATGGACGGCGCGATCCTGGTGGTTTCGGCCGCGGACGGCCCCATGCCGCAGACCCGCGAGCACATACTGCTTGCCCGTCAGGTAGGCGTGCCGTACATCGTGGTGTATCTCAACAAGGCCGACATGGTGGACGACGAAGAGCTTATCGAGCTGGTAGAGCTTGAGATCCGCGAGCTTCTGTCGGCGTACGATTTCCCGGGAGACGACATTCCCATCATCAAGGGCAGCGCGCTGAAGGCACTTGAGGGCGATCCGGGGGAACTGGGCGAGCAGTCGATCATCAAGCTGATGGAAGCTGTGGACAGCTACATTCCGGAACCCGAGCGCGCCGTGGACAAGCCGTTCATCATGCCGGTGGAAGACGTGTTCTCCATTTCCGGCCGCGGCACGGTAGCAACGGGGCGTGTTGAGCGCGGGATCATCAAGGTGGGCGAGGAAGTCGAGATCGTGGGCATCCGGCCGACGCAGAAGACAACCGTAACGGGCGTGGAAATGTTCCGCAAGCTTCTTGATGAAGGGCGTGCAGGGGACAACATCGGCGCGCTGTTGCGCGGGGTGAAGCGTGAAGAGATCGAGCGTGGCCAGGTGCTGGCGAAGCCGGGTTCCATCACGCCGCACACGAAGTTCAAGGCCGAAGCCTACGTTCTGACCAAGGAAGAGGGCGGCCGTCACACGCCGTTCTTCAACGGCTACCGTCCGCAGTTCTACTTCCGTACCACGGACGTGACCGGCGTGGTGGACCTGCCGGAGGGGACAGAGATGGTAATGCCCGGAGACAACGTGGCGATGACGATCAACCTGATCACCCCGATCGCCATGGATGAAGGGCTTCGTTTCGCGATACGTGAAGGCGGCCGCACTGTCGGCGCCGGTGTCGTGAGTTCCATTATCGAGTAACAGGATACGTACGAGGGCGAGATGTCAAGTCAGAAAATAAGAATTCGCTTAAGAGGATATGATCACAAGCTTCTCGACCAGTCGGTAGGCGAGATTGTGGATACGGCCAAGAGGACCGGCGCCCGCGTTGCGGGGCCGATCCCTCTCCCGACAGTCATAAACAAGTACTGCGTACTGCGGGGACCGCATGTCGACAAGAAATCCCGGGACCAGTTCGAAATCCGTTCCCACAAGAGGCTGATCGATATCCTGGACCCGACACAGCAGACCGTAGATGCGCTCATGAAACTGGACCTCTCTGCGGGGGTCGATGTTGAGATCAAGCTGTAAAGCGGAATAGTGACTACTACAGACTAAATCGAACAGGAATATCAGTCATGAAGAAGGGCTTGCTAGGAAAGAAACTGGGTATGACCCAGATATTTAGTGAAGACGGCCGGAAGATACCGGTTACCGTCGTGGAAGTTGGTCCCTGCGTCGTTCTCAAGAAACTGACCTATGAGAAAGACGGTTACCAGGCGATACAAGTCGGCTTTGGCGAGGCTGACGCTAGCAGGGCGAGCAGGGCTATGATCGGGCACTGCAAGGCTGCCGGAAAAGGCGTCGCGAGCCACATCCGAGAGCTTCGACTTGAGAACACCGATGCCTACAATGTCGGGGATGTCCTCGATGCAGGCATTTTCGAGGCTGGAGAGTTCGTGGATGTTTCGGGAACCAGCATCGGCAAGGGTTACCAGGGTGTCATCAAGAGATGGGGCTTCCAGGGCGGTCGGACTACACACGGATCGCGTTTTCACAGGGCGCCCGGATCGATTGGCTGCTCCGCGACTCCTGCACGCGTCATGAAGAACAAGAAGATGCCCGGTCAGATGGGTAATTCCAAGATTACGGTTCAGAGGTTGCAGGTGGTGCGCGTTGATGCGTCCGACAACCTGCTTTTGATAAAGGGGGCTGTCCCGGGTGCCAACAACGGGCTGCTGCTCATCAAAGATAGCGTGAAAGCATAGCATTACTGGGATAACCGGAGATAGACATGGCCACAATTGATGTTTTCGATATTAGGAATAACAAGACCGGGACACTTGATCTCGACGACAGTATTTTCAATGCAGAGGTCAGGGAGCACCTGATCCACGAGGCGATCCGCGTCCAGCTGACCAACCGCAGGGCGGGGACTGTCGCTGTAAAGAATCGGGCAGCTGTTGCGGGAAGCGGTAAGAAGCCTTTCCGCCAGAAGGGCACCGGCGGCGCACGCCAGGGGTGCAGGAGAGCTCCCCAATACCCCGGCGGTGGTGTGGCATTTGGGCCCCAGCCCAAGGTTTACAATCTGAGCATGAATCGCAAGGCTCACAGGGCTGCCATGAAATCCGCTCTCAGTTATCTGTGCAAAGAAGCGAAGATGACCGTACTCGACTCGTTGAAGCTCGAGGCGATATCTACAAAGGATTTCGTATCAGTGCTCAACGCGTTTTCACTTAAGAAAACCCTAGTGGTTATCGAAGACAGCAACCTCAACCTTGAACTGTCTGCCAGGAATGTAAAGGATGTCAAGGTGTTGAAGGCAGAAGGCCTCAATGTGTACGACATGATGAACTTCAAAAACGTAATCTTCACTGAGGCAGCGGTGAAGAAGGTAGAAGGAGCGTTGCAGTCATGAATATCTACGACGTCATTAAGAAGCCCCTTATTACCGAGAAAACCACAATCGAGAAGGACAGCAAAGGTATCGTGGCATTCCAGGTGCACAGGGACGCTAACAAGCTGGAGATAAAGGAAGCTGCTGAAAAGCTTTTCAAGGTTGAAGTCGTCGATGTCAGGACGGTCAATGTCGCGGGCAAGGTCAAGCGCGTTGGAAAGAACCTCGGCAAGCGTTCCAACTGGAAGAAGGCTTATGTTACCTTGAAAGAGGGCAGCAGCGTAGATTTCTTTGAAGTGTAAAATACACGATGGGGTTCAAATAAATGGCTATCAAGAGTTATAAACCGACATCTGCTGGTAAAAGGCATCAGACCTGCTCAGCGTTTAACGAGATCACGACCTGCAAACCGGAAAAGTCCCTGCTGGAAACCCTTAAGAAGAGCGGGGGGAGGAACAGCGGCGGCAGGATCACTTCCAGGCACATAGGTGGCGGTCACAAGCAGAAGTACCGCATTGTGGATTTCCTCAGGAGCAAGAGAGATATCCCGGCCAAGGTCGCCTCGATCGAATACGATCCCAACAGAAGCGCCAGGATTGCCCTGCTCGTCTATGCCGATGGCGAAAAGCGCTATATTCTCGCTCCGGACGGCTTGAAGCTCGGTGACGGCATACTTGCCAGTGAAAAGGCGGATATCCGCCCGGGCAATGCACTGCCGCTGAAGGCCATACCCCTCGGTACCATACTTCACAATATCGAGCTGAAGATCGGAAAAGGCGGCCAGCTTGCACGCAGCGCCGGGACCTTTGCCCAGCTGATGTCCAAAGAGGGCAAGTATGCCCAGGTAAAGCTTCCTTCCGGCGAAGTGCGCATGGTTCTCCAGGAGTGCTATGCGACAATCGGCCAGGTGGGAAACCTGGATCATGAGAATGTTTCGCTCGGAAAGGCTGGAAGAACACGCTGGCTCGGGAAAAGGCCGAAAGTAAGAGGCGTTGCCATGAACCCGGTAGACCACCCGCATGGCGGTGGTGAAGGGCGCACTTCCGGCGGACGGCACCCTGTAACACCATGGGGTATCCCGACCAAGGGCTACAAGACCCGCACCAACAAGACATCTTCCCGGTTCATTGTGAAAAAGCGTACCAAATAAATAGCACTAAAGGGATCAGTCAATGGCGAGATCAATAAAAAAAGGGCCGTTCGTAGATGGCCACCTTGCAGAAAAGGCACAGGCCGAAGGGCCGAGCTCAAAGAAGATCATCAAGACCTGGTCGCGGCGCTCCACGATCATTCCTGACTTCATAGGGCTTACCTTTGCCGTCCATAACGGCAGGAAATTCATCCCCGTGTTCGTAACCGAGAACATGGTTGGCCACAAGCTCGGTGAATTCGCGCCGACGCGGACCTTCCACGGTCATGCCGCCGACAAGAAGAGCAAGCTGAAGAAGAAGTAATCGACTTAAGGAGTGATACATGGAAGCGAGTGCCAAGCTCACCTTTGCCCGTATTTCACCAAGAAAAACCAGACTCGTGGTTGACATGGTAAGGGGCAAGGATATACAGAATGCACTGAACATTTTGAAGTTCTCCCCGCAACCGTCAGCCAAGCTCGTCGCAAACCTTCTGCGTTCGGCGGTCGCTAATGCAGAGCAGAAGGGTGTGTCTGACGTGGATCGTCTCATGGTAAAGACGATATATGTTAACGCCGGGACCGTGCTGAAGAGATTTCTTCCACGCGCCATGGGAAGGGCAAGCAGGATAAGAAAGCCGACCAGCCACATTCACGTGGTTCTGGCGGAGAAGAAATAAAGAATTTGCGTTGGAGGTGAGGTTTGGGCCAGAAAGTAAATCCAATAGGTTTCAGGCTTGGTGTCATCAAGACATGGGAGTCCAGGTGGTATGCGAAGGCGGATTTTGCGAGCCTTCTCCATGAGGATCTCAAGCTCAGGGATTTTTTGAAGAAACGCCTGTATCATTCCGGAGTTTCCAAGATAGAGATCGAAAGAGCCGCGAACAAGGCGAAGATAAACATTTTCACTGCCAGGCCAGGCCTCATCATCGGCAAGAAGGGTTCCGAGGTCGAGACACTGAAGAAGGAACTCGGAAAGCTTACCGATAAAGAGGTATTCCTTAACATACAGGAAATCAGGAAGCCTGAGCTCGATGCACAGCTTGTGGCTGAAAACGTCGCCTTGCAGCTGGAGCGCCGCGTTGCCTTCAGGCGCGCGATGAAAAAGAGCGTCACGACCGCTCTAAAATTCGGCGCAAAGGGAATCCGGATCACCTGTTCCGGGAGGCTCGGCGGCGCCGAGATGTCGAGAACGGAATGGTATCGTGAAGGCAGAGTGCCCTTGCACACCCTTCGCGCGGATATAGATTACGGCTTTGCCGAGGCAAAGACCACCTACGGGATAATTGGTGTGAAGGTCCTCATCTTTAAAGGGGAAGTTCTTCCTGGGAAAAAATAGTATAGGAGTATTTTCCGATGTTAATGCCCAAGAGAGTCAAACATAGAAAGCAGATGAAAGGCAAGATGAAGGGGTCGCCCCAGCGCGGTGTCACCCTTGCCTTTGGCGAATATGGGTTACAGGCAACTGAATGCGGATGGCTCGACTCGAAACAGATCGAGGCTGCTCGTATCGCCCTGACGCGCTACATCAAGAGGGGGGGCAAGACATGGATCCGCATTTTCCCGGACAAGCCCCTGACTGCGAAGCCTGCTGAAACAAGGATGGGAAAAGGCAAGGGAGCTCCCGATTCCTGGGTCTGTGTCATAAAACCCGGCCGCATCCTGTACGAGATGGAAGGGGTGACCGAGGAAATAGCCCGTGAAGCATTCAGGCTCGCCGCGTTTAAACTGCCCATAGCGACGAAATTCGTCAGCAGGGGGGAAGCAAATGAAGAATAATGCACTGAAAGACATGACCGTAGATGAACTGAATGCCAAGGGTGAGGAACTGCAGAAAGAGCTCTTCAATATCAAGTTCCAGCTTCACACGGGCAGGCTCGAGAATACTTCCAAGCTTGGCCTGCTGAAAAAGGATATTGCAAGGGTTAAGACCATACTCAGGGAAAAGAGAGGGTAAGGCGAGGAAACCATGAGCGAGCGCGGCACCAGAAAAACCCAGGTGGGTATTGTAGTCAGCGACAAAATGGAAAAGACCGTTGTGGTGAAGGTATCACACCTTGTGAAACACAACGAATACAATAAATACATCAAGCGTAGCGTAAAGTACAAGGCTCACGACGAAACCAACAGCTGCAAGATTGGCGACCGCGTGCAGATAATCGAAACCAGACCTCTGAGCAAGGACAAGCGCTGGCGGATCAACCAGATTCTGCAGAGGACTTCATAAGGTAGGAGTATTCCGATGATACAGATGCAAACCATCCTGGATGTGGCCGACAACTCCGGAGCCAAGAAGCTCTTCTGCATAAAGGTTCTGGGAGGGTCGAAGAGGAAATACGCAAGTATCGGCGACATCATAGTTGCTTCCGTGAAGGAAGCATTGCCCAATTCGAAGGTGAAGAAGGGGGATGTCGTCAAGGCGGTGGTAGTACGGACCGCCAAGGAGATAGGCAGGCCCGACGGCTCCTATATCCGTTTTGACGACAACTCCGGCGTAGTCATAAATAACCAGAAAGAACCGGTTGGAACGCGAATATTCGGTCCCGTCGCCAGGGAACTGAGGGCAAAGAAATTCATGAAGATTATTTCGCTCGCGCCGGAAGTACTTTAATCATCTTCAGGAGATCAAACAGATGCAAGGAAATAAGCTGCGAGTCAAAAAAGGCGACACGGTAATGGTAATTACCGGCAAGGATAGCAGGAAAACCGGCAAGATACTGCGCATTTTTTCCAAGAAGGAAAGGGTCGTGGTTGAAGGATTGAACATAGTAAAGAAGCATACCCGTGCACGAGGCAACCAGCCGGGTGGTATTGAGGAAAAGGAAGCGCCGCTGCATATCTCCAATGTGATGCTGTACTGCCAGAAGTGCGGCAAACCTGTGAGAATAAAGAGAAATCTCCTGGAAAACGGGGAAAAAGTGCGCGTTTGCGTCAAATGCGGCGAGGCTTTTGATAAATAGCACGGAGGAGTAAATGGCGAGGCTTAAGGAGCTTTACAGTAAAGAGATCGTCCCGCAGCTGATCAAGGAATTCGGCTACAAGAGCATCATGCAGGTGCCCAAGCTTGAGAAAGTGGTAATCAACATGGGGCTTGGTGAAGCCATTCAGAATATCAAGATTCTGGATTCAGCCGCTGAGGAGCTTGCCGCTATCTGCGGCCAGAAGGCTGTCATCACGAAGGCGAAGAAGTCCATAGCTTCTTTCAAGCTTCGCCAGGGTATGCCCATCGGCTGCATGGTAACCCTCCGCAAGGAAAGAATGTACGAGTTCCTCGATCGCCTGATGAACATTTCTCTGCCACGCGTCAGGGATTTCAAGGGGATATCTCCCAAGGGATTCGACGGCAGGGGAAATTATTCACTCGGTATCAAGGAGCAGTTAATTTTTCCCGAAATCAACTATGACAAGGTGGAAAAGATTAAAGGCCTGAACATATCAATCGTTACAACCGCAAAGACTGATGAAGAAGGCAGGGCTCTACTGAAGGGGCTCGGAATGCCGTTCAGGAATTAATCGGTTTGGAGGAAAACCAGTGGCTAAGACATCCATGATTCTTAAATCGCAGAGGGCAGCAAAATTCAAGGTTCGGGAATATAACAGGTGCCCGTTGTGCGGGCGGCCGAGAGCATATTACCGCAAGTTCAAGATGTGCAGGATTTGTCTCAGGAAACTGGCCTCGAGCGGGAGAATCCCCGGGGTAATCAAATCCAGCTGGTAATCAATTTAAGAAAGCGCAAGAGGAGTACAATCAATGTCGATGACTGATCCTATAGCTGACATGCTTACCCGACTCAGGAATGCGAATATGGCGAAACTGCAGAAGGTTGACATTCCGTCGTCCAATCTGAAGGTCAATATCGCGACTGTTCTGAGAAGCGAGGGATTTATCAAGAACTATAAGGTCATTGCTGACGAAAAGCAGGGAATTCTGCGCATATATCTCAAGTATATCGATGAGAAAGATGGCGTTATCACCGAGATCAAGAGGATCAGCAAGCCTGGAAGCCGGGTATATGTCAGAGGGGACAGTATTCCGAAGGTAAAGAACGGTATGGGCGTTGCGATTCTGTCCACGTCAAAAGGTGTAGTGACCGATAAGGCTGCCCGCGAGGCAGGAATCGGCGGAGAAATACTCTGTACTGTATGGTAAGAAATAACTGAGGAGCGCACGCCATGTCCAGGATTGGAAAACTTCCGATAGAAATACCAAGCGGAGTAAAAATAGCTATCGACAACGCTACGATAAAGGTCGAAGGTCCGAAGGGAACCCTTTCACGCCAGATCATGGAAGGGGTGACGGTAGAAAAGGTCGAAAACAGTCTGGTGGTGAATCGCAACGGCGAGGACAAGAAGTCCAGATCGGCGCACGGCCTGACCAGGACCCTCGTCAACAACATGGTTGTCGGGGTTACCAAGGGTTTCGAAACGACTCTTGATATAACAGGTGTAGGTTACCGTGCAGAAGCAAAGGGTAATGACATCACCCTGAGCCTCGGTTATTCCCATCCTGTCAATTTCACGCTTCCCGCCGGCGTCAGTGTCGAAGTTGAAAAGATGACGAAGATATTCGTCAGAGGCGCAGACAAGGAACTTGTTGGTCAGACTGCTGCAAAGATCCGCTCTTTCCGTGAACCCGAGCCTTACAAGGGAAAAGGCGTGAGATACTCTGATGAGAAAATACTCCGGAAAGCCGGGAAGACAGGAAAGAAATAGCAACCACCTGTAAGGAGAAATGAAAAGTGAGTACCCAATCTCAAAAAAAGCTGGCAAGATTGAAGAGACAAGTCCGGGTGCGGAAGAAAATCAGGGGTGTCAGTGAAAGGCCCCGGCTGAACGTCTTCAAGAGCGCGAAACACATATATGCCCAATTGATCGATGACACGACAGGTTCGACGCTGGCTGCCGCCTCCACACTGGATGCGGAGGTTGCCGGCGGGCTCAAATACACGGGTAATGCCGAAGCTGCTGTCAAGGTTGGTGCGACAATTGCCGCGGCAGCTGCTGCAAAGGGAATCAAGTCCGTTGTTTTCGATCGGAACGGATTTCTCTACCACGGGCGGATAAAGGCTCTTGCAGATGCGGCAAGGGAAAACGGGCTAACTTTTTGAGAAAACAGAATCAGGAGGCGATACTTGCTTAAGATCAACCCAAATGAACTTAACCTTACGGACAGAGTGGTTCATATAAGCCGCGTTGCCAAGGTTGTAAAAGGCGGGCGGAGATTCAGCTTCTCCGCACTGGTGGTTGTCGGCGACGGCAACGGACATGTAGGCTACGGCCTGGGCAAGGCCAACGAAGTCCCGGAAGCGATCCGCAAGGGCGTGGAACAGGCGAAGAAAAGCATAATTCGCGTTCCGATAGAGGGACACACCATTCCCTATGAAGTGCTTGGACACTTCGGGGCAGGGCGTGTTCTCATAAAGCCCGCTTCAGCGGGTACCGGGGTAATCGCCGGAGGCGCCGCAAGGGCGGTGCTTGAGGCAGCCGGTGTGCATAACATTCTGTCCAAGTGCCTTGGATCGAATAACCCTCACAACGTTGTGAAGGCTACCATCGACGGACTCAAGCAGCTCAGAAGTCCCCAGGAAGTAGCTGCCAGGCGTGGTGTTGTCGAATAGATCAGGACAGGGGAGATTTTCAAATGTCACAAAATTTGCGCATAACCCTGATTAGGAGCCATATCGGGAGGCCTGAAAAACACCGCGCGGTGCTTCGGGGCATGGGGCTCAATAAGGTGAGCAAGACCGTAACGCTGCCGGATACACAGGAAACCCGCGGCATGATACGGAAAGTTCAGCACATGGTTCGAATCGAAGAATAAATACTACGGAGTGACGCGAGATGGAGCTTAATACTATAAGCCCTGCTGAGGGTTCGACAAAGAAACGCAAAAGGATTGGGCGTGGTCATGGCTCAGGCCACGGCAAAACCGCGACCAAGGGCCATAAAGGCCAGAAGGCGCGCAGCGGCGGCAGCGTGAAGCCCGGCTTCGAGGGCGGTCAGATGCCGATGCAGCGACGCCTGCCGAAGAGGGGATTCACTCCGCTTACCAGGAAAGTGTACGAACTGGTAAAGGTGGGACAGCTTGAAATCTTCGAAGCCGGAAGCACTGTATCCGTAGAGCAGCTTGTGAGCGCCGGGATCGTTACCGGTGTAAAGGACGGCGTAAAAGTGCTCGCGGATGGAGAGATCACGAAGTCCATCACAGTTGCAGCCCATAAATTCAGCGCAGCGGCTAAGGAAAAAATAACCGCGGCTGGCGGCACCGTACAGGAGCTCTAGAGTGCTGAATGCGCTTCAGAACATTTTCAGGATCCCTGATCTCAAGAAGAGGGTCATTTACACACTTGCAATGCTCGCAGTTTTTCGCATCGGCTGCAACATCCCGACTCCCGGGATAGACAGCCAGGCGCTGCTGCACTTTTTTGCCCAATCAAAGGGTACCCTGCTGGGAATGTTCGACATGTTTTCCGGCGGCGCACTGCAGAAACTCACGGTTTTCGCCCTGGGCATCATGCCCTACATATCGTCTTCCATTATCTTCCAGTTGCTGACCGTCGTAATACCGGCCATTGAGAAGCTTTCCAAGGAAGGTGAGGCCGGGCGCAAGAAAATCACCCAGTATACGAGATACGGTACCATAGTCCTCAGCGTAGTGCAGGCACTCGGTATAAGCTTTGGACTTGAAAGCATGACAGGTCCTGCCGGAGAACTCGTAGTACCGCATCCGGGATGGGGCTTCCGCGTCATGACTGTCATCACCCTTACCGCCGGCACTGCCTTCATAATGTGGATGGGTGAGCAGATGTCGGAGAAGGGCGTGGGAAACGGGATTTCACTGATCATCTTCGCTGGAATAGTTGACCGCATCCCGTCGGCCATTCTCAACAGCCTGCGACTGATAAAAGCCGGGCAGATTTCACCTTTCATCCTGCTGCTCGTCCTCGTTCTGATGTTTGCCGTAATAGCCGGTATCGTTTTTGTAGAGCGGGGGCAGCGCAGATTGCCGATTCACTATGCGAAGCGGGTGGTAGGGCTGAAGACGTACGGTGCGCAGACATCGCATTTGCCCCTCAAGGTGAACATGGCTGGCGTCATTCCGCCGATATTCGCTTCCTCGATCATCATGTTTCCCGCAACCATAGCAAATTTCGTCGACGTGCCAAGAGTAAAGCAGATTGCACAGAGCTTCCAGCCTGGCAACTGGGCATACGAGCTTTTTTATGTTGCTTTCATCGTGTTTTTCTGCTATTTCTACACGGCTGTCACATTCAATCCGGTGGATGTCGCCGAGAACATAAAAAAACACGGGGGCTATGTCCCCGGTATAAGACCGGGAAAGGAAACCTCTGATTACCTGGACAAGGTACTCACGAAGCTTACTTTTGCCGGGGCTATTTATATTTCTGTCGTCTGTGTTCTGCCCACGCTTCTTATCGGCAAACTGCACCTTCCCTTCTACTTCGGTGGGACGGCATTGCTGATTGCCGTCGGTGTCGGCATGGACACGGTAGCCCAGATTGAATCGCACCTCATCACGCGGAACTATGAGGGATTCATGAAGGGTGTCAGAATCAAGGGGCGCCGATAAATGACATGCAGTGAGAACATGAACCTGATTTTTCTCGGCCCTCCCGGCGCGGGTAAGGGTACGCAGGCAAAGATAATAAGCCGGAAATATTCAATTCCGCAGGTCTCGACAGGAGATATTCTCAGGTCTGCGGTCCGCGAGAGCACCCCCATGGGCATTCGTGCCAAGGAATACATGGACAGCGGCGCACTGGTTCCGGACGAGGTTGTGATCGGCATTGTCGAAGAAAGGCTCCAGCAGCCGGACTGCGAAAAGGGCTTTATCCTCGATGGATTCCCAAGAACCGTAGGGCAGGCTGATTCACTCGCACGCTTACTGGAAGGCTTCGGGAAAAGAATCGATCACGTCGTTTCCATATCCGTGGACGATGAGGAGCTCCTCAAGCGTATCAGCGGCAGAAGGACATGCGAAAAATGCGGCAAAGGGTATCACCTGATCTTTGACCCGCCCAAGGATCCCGCGGTTTGCGATGCGTGCGGTTCTGCACTCTTCCAGAGGGATGATGACAAGGAAGAGACCATGCGCAAGAGGCTTGTCGAGTATAACTCGAAGACGGCCCCGCTGATCCAGTACTACAGTGAGAAGTCCTTGTTGCGCGTTGTAGCAGGCATCGGATCCATAGAAGATATTTGCGACAACATAATTAAAACCATTGACGGTTGCCGGTGTGATAATCCTTAAGTCTCCCAGAGAGATCGAGAGGATGCGATCAGCCTGCAGGATAGTAAGAGAAATACTGTCCCTTCTTAAGGAAGAAGTGAAACCTGGTGTCTCAACGCTGGTTCTGGACCACCTGGCGGAGAAACAGGCCAGGAAAATGGGAGCCCGGCCGGCATTCAAAGGGTATAGCGGCTATCCTTATTCCGTATGCTGCTCTATAAACGAACAGGTAGTTCACGGTATGCCTGGGGACAGGGTATTGCTGGAAGGGGACATAGTAAGCCTCGACTATGGCGTTGTGTATGATGGCTATTTTGGCGATGCTGCCGTGACCCTGCCGGTTGGCAGGATAAGTGAAAGCGCTGAAAAGCTGATCAGGGTGACAAGTGAGTCGCTCGACCTCGGAATTGACCAGGCATGCCCCGGGAACAGGCTTTCAGATATTTCTCACGCGGTTCAGAAACATGCCGAGGGTCAAGGATTTTCGGTAGTACGCGAGTTTGTCGGTCACGGAATCGGCAAAAGTCTTCACGAGAGTCCACAGGTTCCAAATTTCGGGCTGCCCGGAAAAGGTATAAAGCTGAAACCGGGAATGGTGCTGGCTATCGAGCCAATGATAAATCAACTGGGCCCGGAGGTAAGGATTCTCGGTGACGGATGGACTGCGGTTACCCTGGATGGGGGCTTATCAGCGCATTTTGAGCACACTGTCGCCATTACCGAGAACGGCCCGGATATATTGACGAGTGTATGCTGACGCCAAGTGACAATGATTGCGTCAGCCCGGTTCCATTTATAAAAGATCAGTTCATTATTGAGAGGTCATCCAATGAAAGTAAGGGCTTCAGTGAAGAAGATGTGCGACAAATGCAAGATCATACGTCGCAAGCGCACCGTTAGAATAATCTGTGAGATTCCCAAACATACCCAGAAGCAGGGGTAAAAGGATAACGAGGAGGAGTGGGCTTTGGCACGTATATCCGGCATTGATTTACCAAAGAACAAGAGAATCGAGATCGCTCTCACCTATATTTACGGTATAGGAAGGTCTTCCGCCAAGAAGATTCTGGCGGATTGCGGTGTTGATATAAATACGAAAACCGATAACCTGACCGAACCGGAGGTCGCCAGCATACGTGAGACTATCGACAAGAATTTCAA
Source organism: Geobacter sp. (assembly GCA_003314535.1). GTDB lineage: Bacteria > Desulfobacterota > Desulfuromonadia > Geobacterales > Geobacteraceae > RPRC01. The sequence goes on along the minus strand of POSG01000009.1, from coordinate 58,605 downwards.
GGTGGAAGGTGACCTCCGCCGTGAAATTTCCATGAATATAAAGCGTCTCATGGATCTCGGCTGCTACCGCGGGTTGAGGCACAGAAAAGGTCTCCCTGTCAACGGGCAGAGGACCAAGACTAATGCCAGGACCAGGAAAGGCCCGGCAAGAACGGTTGCAGGTAAAAAGAAATAGCACTTAAGTATCTGGAGGAATAATGGCTAACCCGGCGCGAAAAGTTGTGCGAAAGAAAAAAGAAAAGAAGCATATTCCTAACGGAGTTGCCCACATTCAGGCCACGTTTAACAATACCATGATCACGATCTCTGATCAGAACGGAAACGTTCTGGCTTGGTCCAGTTCCGGGAGCAAAGGCTTCAAGGGATCGAGAAAGAGTACGCCGTTTGCGGCCCAGATCGCAGCTGAAGATGCTGCCAAAAAGGCCCAGGAGCATGGCGTGAGGAATATAGAGGTCTATGTTAAGGGCCCCGGATCCGGTCGTGAATCGGCACTCAGGGCGTTACAGGCTGCCGGGTTTGCCATCAGCTTCATTCGTGACGTTACCCCGATCCCGCACAACGGTTGTCGCCCGCCCAAAAGAAGAAGAGTTTAATCTCGGATACCGATGAAGGAGGTTTTCCTTGGCTAGATATACTGGTCCCTGCTGCAGGCTTTGCAGACGTGAAAATATTGAACTGTTTCTGAAAGGTGAGCGCTGTTTTACCGACAAGTGCGCAATCAAGCGGCGCAATTATGCGCCGGGCCAGCACGGCCAGTCGCGCGTGAAGGTTTCGCCTTACGGAATTCAGCTTCGCGAGAAACAAAAGGTCAGAAGGATTTACGGAATTCTGGAAAAGCAGTTCCGCGGCTATTTTGAAAAGGCCGAGCGCATGAAGGGGGTAACGGGTGAAAATCTTCTTTTCCTCCTTGAGCGCAGGCTTGACAATATCGTCTACAGGCTCGGCTTTGCCTCCTCGCGCACGCAGGCGCGAATGCTGGTCAGGCAGGGACATTTCGATGTGAACGGCAGGAGAGTCGATATACCGTCTTATCAGGTCAAGGTAGGCGACACCGTCACCCTGCGCGAAAAGAGCCGGGCGGTCGGCTCAATAATCGAGTCTCTCGAGGCGGTTGTAAGGCGGGGCATTCCCCAGTGGCTTGAACTGGATAAGGACGGTTTCTGCGGAAAGGTGAAGTCGCTCATTACGAGGGAAGACATAACGACACCGATCCAGGAACAGCTCATAGTCGAACTTTATTCCAAGTAAACCCCTGGTTAACATGCTTCCTGGAGGAAATAGATGTATAAAAATTGGCGTGACCTGATAAAACCGAAAAAGGTGCAGGTTGAAGCAGAAACGCTTTCCAGTACATATGGCAAGTTCTACGCTGAACCTTTCGAGCGGGGTTTCGGAACCACCCTCGGCAATTCGCTGAGGCGCGTGCTTCTTTCTTCCCTTCAGGGGGCAGCCATCTGCTCGGTAAGGATCAAGGGGGTTCTTCACGAATTTTCCGCAATTCCCGGTGTGACCGAGGACGTGACCGACATCATACTCAATCTCAAGGGCGTCCGGTTGAAGATGCACGGAAATGAGCAGCGGATTGTACGAATCGTTCACAAAGGTGAAGGCGTTATCCATGCACGCGACATTCTGACCGATCCCAACGTCGAGATTCTGAATCCCGAGCACCACATAGCGACCTGCTCCAAGGACGCAAACCTGGAGATGGAAATGGTGGTCAAGATCGGCAAGGGCTATGTGCCGGCCGACAGGAACCGCGACGAAAAGGCTCCGGTTGGAACGATTCCCATAGATTCCATTTTTTCGCCGATTCAAAAGGTGAATTTCGGAGTTTCGAACGCCCGTGTAGGGCAGATGACCGACTATGACAAGCTTACCATCGAACTATGGACTGATGGAAGCGTCAAGCCCGATGACGCTCTTGCCTTTGCGGCGAAAATCATAAAGGATCAACTCACCATATTCATCAATTTCGACGAGGAAGCCGAGGAGGTGGAAGCGATCGAGCCGGAAGAGGACCGCGATAGAATAAACGAGAATCTTTATCGCGCGGTTGACGAGCTTGAGCTGTCGGTTCGCTCTGCAAACTGTCTGAAAAACGCCGGAATAAAGCTGATAGGGGAGCTCGTTTCACGATCCGAGGCAGAAATGCTGAAGACACAGAATTTTGGCCGCAAATCACTTAACGAGATCAAGGATGTTCTGGCGGACATGGGGCTTACCCTGGGAATGAACCTGGACAATTTCCCCGATCCAGAAATACTTCGCAGAATTCGCGGCGAGCGTCAGGAAGAAGAATAAATGTCGCGTTGCGAGATATAGAAAGGAAACGTACCATGCGCCACAGTAAATCCGGAAGAAGACTGGGGAGGACTACCAGCCACCGCATTGCGATGTTTCGCAATATGGTGACATCTTTCCTGACCCATGAAAAAATCGTTACCACAGACGCCAAAGCCAAGGAACTGCGTCCGATAGCCGAAAAGATGATCACCCTTGGAAAACAGGGCGACCTCCATGCTGTAAGGCAGGCTGCATCCTACATCCGCGACAAGCAGACGGTTACCAAGCTGTTCTCGGTTATCGCCCCGCGCTTCAAGGAGCGACCCGGCGGCTATACCCGCATAGTGAAATTGGGTATCCGTCCGGGAGACACTGCGGAGATGTCCCTCATAGAGCTGGTAGAAGAAGAAATGAAAACAAAGACTGCAAAGAAACCCGGCAAGAGCGCGCCAGCGAAGGCAGCGGCAAAGCCTGTCGAAGCACCGGCTGAAGCGGTTGCGACTCAGGAGTCCCCTGCAGCGGAAGCGGCCGGGGCTGAAGAAGCCGTAGCAGAAAAGGAATAGCGAACCAGGAAGAGATGCTCTTGCCCCTGGGTGCACATATGGAAGAAGACAGGTGATGCTTATTGCCTGTCTTTTTTTTTGCCGCTATGTTTTTCTGAAAGGACTATAGCCTGGTCAGGATGCTTCGCGCTTGACTGTCACGAACAACCTGCCGTCGTTGACAAACAGGGGCAAGTAGCTTATAGTGGCCAAATTAATTCAATGCCCTGTTTCCATTAGACATTCTGAAATCCTCAACTTCTGCAGAATATGACCAATCCATGCAAGATCTCAAACATTTGGTAAAAAAGAAAAAACTGTTATCGTTACCCACATGGCTCAAGGCACGGTCATCTGGCAATACTTTCAATGCGCTGAAAGAAACCAAAGAGCGCAAATCGCGGCTCCGTGTCCTGCTTCCTGCAATTGCGCTTTTGCTTGCCGCGTATCCCCTGGCTTCACTCATCAAGGTGACGACTCCGAAGCTGTTTCAGCTGAAAAAACACCATGCAGTGAAGACCGGCGTTTCTGCACATGCATATGACAACTACCAGTCATTCAGGCTTGCGGCTGAGCATTTGCGCGGTTCCACCAAGCAGGAGGGAAACAGGCTTGCGGCATCGTCGCCCGATGGCATCTCGATGTATTTCACCATAGATCCGAACTTGCAGGAAAATATTTTCAACTACATGACTGAAATGCAGGTACCCTATGGCGCTTTCGTCGCTATCGAGCCAAAAACCGGCCGTGTACTGGCCTTGACGGGATATTCGACCATGGATCCCGCCTGGGACGGCATGTCTTGCTTCAGGCTCTACCCCATGGCCTCCCTGTTCAAGATCATAACCGCCTCGGCAGCTTTGGAGCAAAAGCAGGTCGAACCCGAAACGATGTTTGCGTTTCGCGGCTACTCGTATTCGGAAAACCCAAGGGCGTGGGATGTCAAACCCGGACAATCAGGGCAGCAGATGCAGCTTGCACAGGCAATGGGAAAATCAATAAACCCGGTTTTCGGCAGGCTTGCCAGTGATGTCGTTGGCAGGGAAAACATAATGAACTACGCGCAGCGATTCGGTTTCAACCAGACGCTCTTTCCCGGAACGCAGGTGCAGCCCAGTCGCGCCAACACGCCGCAGGATGACCTGGAGCTGAAGCTCATGGGCGCCGGTTTGGGGCGTGAAGTCAAGATATCGCCCCTGCACGCTGCTGTGATGATGGCAGCCCTTGCGAATCATGGCACCATGATGGCGCCGATTCTCGCTCAGGAGATCAGGGACAGTGACAATAACCTGTTGTTCGCTGAGAAGCCCACCAGCATCCGGAGGCTTGTTACCCAGGAAACAGCAAGCCAGTTGACCAGGATGCTGCTGACAACGGTCACCAGCGGGACTTCACGAAAGGCATTCCATGACCGCCGCGGCCGTCCCAAGCTGGCGTCGGTCAACATAGCTGCAAAGACTGGCTCCATCGACGGGAAGGAGCCGGAGGGAAGGTACACCTGGTTTGCAGCATATGCCCCTGTGGAAGACCCGAAGATCGCCATCGTCGCACTGGTTATCAACCAGGACCGCTGGAAAATAAAGGCAGCGCATCTGGGCGAGCATGCATTGGAGCTGTTCTTTGCCGAGGAAGCGGGGCGACGCCAGGCGATGGGGCCCGCGAGGAGCACAATACGGTAGCTGACCGGAACCCGGACAGGTTTTCACAATTCCTTCTGGGTCAGTAAGGCATGACATGGTCGACAGAACGTGCCGTTCATGCGGAACCTGCTGCACGGCGCCGGACATAGCCGCTCTGGGGAAGCCCTTGAGAGCGCCATGCCCCCATCTCGACAGCGAGTTGCGATGCTCCATATATGACAAGAGGCCGGGTGTCTGCAGGGGCTATCTTCCTGACGAGATATGCGAGATGATTTCAGCGCCTACGCTGGGAGAGAGGGTCGAGAAATATCTTGAACTGTTCGGGATGAAATAGTGGCGACATGGGCATGTTGCCGGCGGGAGCCTTCATCGGTAGCGATGCAGTGACAGAGATCCGTCATTCAACTCGCCGTATGAAAACTGCGAAATCCAGTCTCCCACCGAGAGGAGAGTTTTCTCCCCGCCGTTTTCCCTCCTGGAAACGAAGGGCAGATGGAAATGTGCCGTGACAACCGCATCGCACCCTTCCCTGAATCGCCTGTCGGCATAGCTCTCGAGCAAGGACCTGTAATCACACCTGGAATTTCTTTCCCCGTGTTTTCGCTTGCTGGCGCGGGACATGTGGCGCGCTGCCAGGAATGCAAGCTGGGAAGGGAATACGGGGATCAGCAGCCTGCTGAACCTGCTGTGCAGGAAAAGTCGCATGATGCGGCTTCCGATGTCTTTCGTGTTGATCTGGTCACCGTGGCAGATATGGATTCGCCTGCCGTCAATGGCCAGTGTGGCGGGGGAGGGATAAACCGTTGCTCCCAGGGTCGCAGTGAAGTAACTTCCGAGATGGAAATCGTGGTTTCCTTCGAAATACACGATGTCGGTTCCGTTTGAAGCCAGTTTTTCCAATTGTTCGAGAACAGGTCGGTAGTGTGGAAAGCAGGATTGGCCAAAGCCGATCCAGAACTCGAAAAGATCACCCAGGATGTAAAGGGTTTTGGTGTTTCCCCGCAGGCCGGAGAGGAAATCGAGCAGCAGTCCGTAATTGTGGTCTTCCGGATTGACAAGATGAGCATCTGCAATGAAAACCCTTCGCATGGGGCTAACTATAACGGAAATGCGCCGAAAGGTAAAGATCAACGGGAAAGCATCGAGGTGCGGCTGTAAATGGGATTCATGCGTGATGTTGAGATAGTCTGGGATGATCTGCTGGATGCGTTTGAGAACTCTGATCCTGAGAGCGTCTATTACCTGGACAGGGAGACCGGAGAAGTGTTTTCCGTCCCCATCGACTATGAGGACGATGATTTCTGGGACGAGATCGATTCGAACGAAGAGCGGTACCTTCAGATTCCCGACCTTGATTATGACATGGAGCGCCAATTGATATACGAGTTCATCAAGGGGATGACCAACGGCTCGCTGAAAAACATCCTGCAGCGCGCCTTCATGGGGAAACAGCCTTATGGCAAGCTGGACGACATTCTTGCCTTCTACCCTGAAGAAAAGGACCGTCTCGCGGCGCTGAAGGACGAACAGACCACGGTGAGAATCCGCAACTGGCTTGAGATGAACGACATATTTCTTTCCGACGAGCCCCGCTGAACTCGAGTATCACGCGCAGAATCATCCCATGACCTGAAACGGAGCCTGGAGACATAACGCCGGTTTTCCTGGTCTGACGAGAGCCGCTTGCTTGCAATGCGCGCCTGGAAGCACTGCCATGAAACGGAATCATACATCGATTCTAAGAGTCGCGATTACCCTGGCTGCAATTGCGGCGATCATCCTGCTGGGGTACGCGGCCGAGCATACCTTGTCCTGTCTTTTGCTCTCTTTCGTGCTGGCATATCTCCTGGATCCTTTTGTAGTGTTTCTCGAACGGAGAAAAGCCAGCAGGTTGCAGGGAATTCTCGTTCTCTACGCATTGCTGGCCGTGTTTTCCTACTTCTGCGTAACCATTCTGATTCCCCTCCTTTCCTCGGGCTGGAATTCCCTGGTTCTGGACTTGCCGGGCTATTTCCACAAGGCCAGCCAGCTGGCTCAGGAACTCAAAGGACGCTTCGGCCTGGCCCGCTCGGCCCGCGAATGGGACTGGCTCGTGGATTCCATCCAGAACGGAGCGGACAAGATACTCGCCAAGATCGGGGCAGGAGCCTACGCTGCTGCTTCCAGCATCGTTCTGAACCTGTTCAACCTCCTCCTTGCCCCGGTTCTGGTTTATTTCATGCTCTTCTACAAAAAGGATACCCTCGAGGGTATCAAGCGATGGATCCCGGCTTCCCAGCGCGGTTTCATCCTGTCTGTCGGACGTGATATCAACGACAGCATAGGGGGATATATCCGTGGCCAGGTTATAGTGTCCATCATCGTTGCCGTCATTTCTTCCGGCGCCATGATGATACTGAACATAAACCACCCTATATTTTGCGGCATATTCGCCGGCATCGCCTCCATAATACCTTTTGTCGGCGTGCTCCTCGCCACGCTGCCTCCGCTCTTCTTCGCCTATGCGGAGTATCAGAGCGGCATGCTGCTTCTCCAGGTCATGGCTGCATTCGCTGTCATTTATTTCGTCGAGGGCTATGTCATAAAACCCCTGGTTTTCAAGAAGTCCATGGACCTGAATCCGCTGGTCACCATCGTCATGGTGATGCTTATGGGTGAATTGATGGGCTTCTGGGGGATCCTGCTGGGGATTCCCTGTGCAGGTGCGATAAAGATATTCTTTGTGCATCTGCGGCGTGAGAGCGATTTGGCAGCTGAAGAGAACGGAATGAAAATAATTTCCTGACACACGACACTCGTGCTCTCCATGCAGCGACACGAACCGCCGGAACGCAGAAATCATGGAGATGCGGCAATACTTCCGCTTATATGCCCTCCTCGAAAACCTCTGTCTCAAAATTCTCTATTGTTGCAACAAACAAGGAGAGGATTATGAAAGCAATGTGCCTTTTGCATCACGGTTCTGCCACACGGCGCAGAAAACTTCTTGCCCCCTTTCTTGCCGCTTTAATAAGTCTTGCTTGGCTCGGCGCACCGGAAGCTTCTTTTTCCAATGCTGTTCCCCATCCTGCTTCAAGGGCTGAGGTGAAACCGGGATACGTGGACACAACTTCAAGGAGAATCCTTGCGTCCAGGGAAGAAAGCAGGAAAACCGGGAAAAAAAGAGCTCTTGAACGGCAGAAGAGATTGCTGCATCTGGCAGACGACTTTCTCGGCGAATCCCTTGCCGTTTCCGAACGGCAGTGCGCGGGCATTGAATCTGAGATTGACCGTGTTCCCCTGCTGGATTTTCCTGCCAGGGAAAATGACCTTCGCGGCCTGCTGGAATCCTGCCGGGATCACATGGACAGGCTGCGCGAGATGCGTTCCGATTTGGAAGAGGGCCAGGTTGAACTTTCCACCGGTCACCTGCCGGAGCAATCCTGGTGGCGGAAGGTCTTCGGCGCGCTTTTAAAATCCCAGGAAGATCAGGGGGGGCGGCTGGAAAGCACCGTGGCCGCATATGACCGGGAAGAAAGGCGGCTGGCCGGTATCCTGGAGAGGCGGAGGGAGCTGGAAAGCTCCGTGCGCACCCTTGACGAGAGACTTGCGCGGATCGAGGAAAGCATCAAGGGTCTGAAAGACGGAAACCCGGCAAAGGGAGAGAAGCGCAGGCACGCCGATCGAACCAGAACTGATCTGACCATAGTGCAGAATGAGCTCCTCTCCCTTCCGCTCGTGGATGAAGGATTGCTGAAGCATTATGCGGTGCTTGCGGAGCGTGGGCGTGGCGAAATGGACCTGCTGTCTTTCCGCAGATCCCTGGCTGCAGCTTTCAGGGAAACGGCGATTGCCGTGGGTTCGGGTGCTGCCGAAGGCAGTGCGGCTGCAGGAGCTGCCTATCGCGCCTTTGCACGGGAGTGCCAGCGCCAGTCGGATCGCGTAGGCAGAAAGATCGACGAAGTTTACCGTAAGCGGTCAAGGGTGACCCCGGCCGGCACATTGCGTGAAATGGACCGTTCACGTGAATTGGCTGATTATTACGATGAGCTGAAGGGTTACCTCCAGTCATACAAGAGCTACCTTGGTGTTTTGAAAGGGAGCCTGGAATACGAAATGACGGCAATGGACAACGGTCCGGCCAGGTAATCCGGGATACCGCGGCAGGACCGGCGTTTTCGAGGTCATGGATTTTACCGGGAGCCTGGTTTTCGCGGCTGGATGGGAAAGTTTATTCGGCCGAGTTGCAGGAGATCGCCGTACGTGGCGGAATGATCCCGTTTCGCCAGGTTGCGGTGAGAAAAATGCTGGAGGGGGACGACCTGGGAAGAGGTGATTGCGGCTAGGTGAAATCAACCCTTGCGGAAAATCAGTTTCGCAGTCGGCATCTGGTCGTACGGCCTTTCCTCGGGGAGAAGAATTTCACCTTTGAACGTGCTGAAAATGGCCAGGAGCTCGCCCGGTGCGAGCAGGTGCTCTTTCTTGTGGGGGCAGGGGACATACGGTGAATCCATCAGGGTATCGAATACCAGCACCCCTCCCGGCTCCAGGGCGGCGACCGCTTCCGGGATGAGGTCGCGCAGAAGGAAATTGAAGTTGATGATGAGGTCGTATTTTTCGGTGATGTGATAATTTTGCAGGTCGACAGTGCGCAGGTCTATCCTCAGCGATTCCCTGGCCATCCAGTCACGGGCCTTCTCCAGCCCTGCCTTTGAAATGTCCAGTCCCACAACCTCGAAGCCCTGTTTTGCCAGGTATATGCTGTTTCTCCCCTCGCCACAGGCAATGTCCAGGGCGCGCTTTCCCGGCGCGAGTTTCTTGATCAGTTCTATGTTGTCCGAGAGGTACGCGGAAGGATCGTTCCCCAGAACACATTCTTCAGTACGGAAGCGCTGATCCCATTTCAGGTTGCTGTTATCCCTGTCATGAACCATGGTAGTATCCCTGCTGCGATGGAATTATGGCCGGGAGTTCAGAAATGACCTTATGGCTGATCGGCTCGATTCCGCCATGTCGATGAATTCCACGCCGAATCCAGGGGGGAGGGACGGTTTTTTCCTGAGGTCGGCACTGTTGATCCAGGCGATCTGTCCTTTTGCGACTACGGCCGGTTCATCATTTGTTGACAGCACGAACGAGAGTGCCATCATCTCTTTCTCCGCCACGTCCATATCACACTGGAGATAAACGCCCCCGGAACTCAGGTCCACGCTGTGCACGGTCATGAACTGATCCTTCAACCTGCACGCCACTTCCGCCCTGAAGCAGATCCGTGGTTCGCGGCGGTCAACGGTGTTGGTGAACTTGCGCGCCTTCTCCAGGAACATTTTGCGGTCGATGGGCTTGGTAACGTAGTCGTCGCACCCGGCCGACCTGCACAGGTCAAGGTCTTCCTCCTTGCCGGAGGCGGATACCATCACTACCGGTATGGATTTGAGGGAAGGGTCCTTTTTCAGGAGCTTGCAGCAGGCGATTCCTCCTATTCCCGGCATGTGGATATCGAGGAAAATGAGGTCGGGGCGTTCGTTGGCGGCGATTTCCAGAGCTTCTTCAGCGCTGGAGGCGGTCAGGACGTGCACCGGGGACAGCTTCAGGAAGCTCTTTTCCAGTTCGAGAAAAAGCCTGGTATCGTCAACCAGAAGGATCTTGGACGTGGTGGTCATTGCATCCTCCGCCAGGAAAAATCTTTTCCTACCATGTAATCAAAATTGCTCCAATTGTCCAGATTAAAAACATCAAACCGCGGTTGCGGCCGCGTTCCGACAGGGAGCCAACCCTTCCAGGTCCGCAATGTCCGCAGCGTGGCGCCGTTTTCTGCCAGGAAACCCTTTACCGCAGACTGCTATGCGATGATCTTCATGAAATCCGGAACAGAGCAGATATTTGCAGGAGCATGGAAATAGAAGTCTCCATCCGCCTGGAGAGGCCTGTCGCCCCTGATTCGCAGTTTCCCGGCCCGGAAGGTCCGGATGTGCGTTCCGCTCATGCCCTTTCCGGACAGAAGGGTAAGCATCGACCGCATGATGAATGCTCTGTTTCCCTTCTCCAGGCAGACCACCTGGAATCCCTGTTCGAACAGCGACGCAGACGGAGCAATTGAGAAATTGCCTGCGTATTTCGATGCATTACAGACAATCACGCTGTGGCAGTCGGTATGGCCGGAATCCCATTCGACCCGAAACGATCCCGATTCACCGGCCAGCAGATGCCGCACGGCTGAAAGGACATAGGCGAACTTGCCAAGATATCGCTTCTCAATGGGGCCTACACTTTTGACTACCGCGCCGTCGAAACCTATCCCCGCCATGAGCAGGAAAATCCGCTTTGTCGAATCCTTTTCTATCAGCCCGACCGAAACCGGTTTTGAACGCCCTGCAGCGATCCTTTCCATGCCGTCTTCAGCAGTGAAGATCCCCAGTTCCCTGCTGAGAACGTTCGAGGTCCCGAATGGCAGCACCGCGACAGTTGCCCTGCCTGGGGCGAGACCGTTCACCACACTGTTAATGGTGCCGTCGCCGGCGCCGATCACTATAAACGGGTCGGTTTCCTCCCGGCAGATTTCGGCAGCCAGATTGGCTGCTTCAACAGGAGTCCTGGTTTCAGCGACCCTGCAGTACATGCCGAGTTTCTTCAGCGCTGATTCGGCTTCCCGTGCCTTCGCCGGCGAATAACCGCCTGAGAGGGGATTCACGATCAGGGTGCACTTGTCAGGCATTATCAGGCCCTTTCAGGGAAAGTATCGTGCCTCGCTGTGCCTGATGTCTGTGATTTTCGTCACAAGTCCACAAAGAAGGCAGGAATAATGATAACGCATAACCCCTGCCTTCGGGAAAGAAATTGTGAACCGTGATTACTTTTTCTCGTCCCTTTCCGTGCCGCCGGTGAATTTCTTCATGTTTTCCAGCATTTCCCTCAGGCGCGAATCAACCAGGCAATAGACGCTGCCTTCCGGGTAGCTCCCGTCTTCACGCCGCTCGCCTGCAGGAATCCCGGTAAGTATCTCGATGCCCTGGTCGATTGTTTCCACGCTCCAGATGTTGAATCTGCCCGCCTCAACCGCTTCCGCCACTTCGTTCTTCAGCATGAGGTTGCGCAGGTTGCTGCGCGGAATCATGACACCCTGTTCGCCGGTCAGCCCCTTCGCCTTGCACACGGCGAAGAAACCTTCGATCTTGTAATTGACACCGCCGATGGGCTGGACCATGCCCAGCTGGTTGACGCTGCCGGTGACAGCGATGCCCTGCTTGAGCGGAACGCCGGAAAGGGCGGAGAGCAGGGCGTACAATTCGGTGGAGGAAGCGCTGTCTCCCTCGATTCCCTCGTAGTTCTGCTCGAAGCAGAGGGATGCGGAAAAGGAGAGGGGCTTGTCATGGGCGAATTTTCCCCCCAGGTAGCCGGTGAGGATCAGTACGCCCTTGTCGTGGATGGGGCCGGAAAGTTTCACTTCACGCTCGATGTTGACCATGCCGCCCCGGCCCATGTAAACCCGTGCTGTAACGCGGGACGGCCTGCCGAAGGTGTAGTCGGCCAGGGTGATGACCGACAGACCGTTCACCTGGCCTACCACGCTGCCCGCCGTGTCCACCATCAGGGTGCCTTCTTCGAAGAGTTCCTGCAGGCGTTCCTCGATCTGGTTGCTCCGGTAGATCTTTTCCTCGATCGCCTGCCTGACATGGGCTCCCGTCACCATCGAGCTTTCCCCTTTGCGCGCCCAGTAGTCCGCTTCACGGATCAGGTCGGCAACTTCCATGAACTGGGTGGAAAACTTTTCCTGGTCCTCCACCATGCGTGCGGAGCATTCCAGGATGCCTGCGACGGCGCTCTTGTCAAATGGCAGGAGCTGCTCTTTCCTGCAGTGGGTGGATACGAACAGGGCATAATCCTTGAGAACTTCGGGCGTCCGTGCCACCTTGCTGTCGAAATCCGCTTTTACCTTGAAAAACTTGCGGTAATCGGGTTCCAGGTAGTAGAGCAGGTAGTAGATCATCGGCGAGCCGATCATGATGATCTTGGCCTGGAGCGTTACCGGTTCCGGCTTGAGCGAGACCATGGTGATGATGCGATACTGTTCCAGGACATCCTCGATTTTTATTTCACTGTTGCGGATACAGCGTTTCAGGGCATCCCAGGAAAACGGGCTGAGCAGCACGTCCCGGGCGTTGACCACGAGATATCCGCCGTTGGCCTTGTGGAGCGAGCCTGCCTTTATCAGGGTGAAGTTGGTTGTCGCGACGCCGCCCATCTGCATCACGTGGTCGATGCGGCCGAACAGGTTGTTGTAGGTCGGGTTGGCTTCGAAGACGACCGGAGCTCCCATTTTTCCGCAATTGTCGACCAGGAGGTTCACCACGTAACGTTCGAAGGACGGTGTCTGCACCGGGAGCTTGAGCCCCGGGATGGATGGCTGTTGCGGGGTCCCCTTGAAATCTTCCAGGTTGAGCAGGATGTCTTCCTGGACCATTTCCAGATACTCGATCACTCGCCCGAATTCACTGTATTTTTCCTTCAGCGGTACGATATAGTGGCCGACTGCCGACAGGCCGAGATTTCTGTCCAGCTGGGCAAGGGCTTCCTTGACGGCTTTCTCGTTGTCGCGGATCTGGCCTATGACGTCGGCCAACTTCCCTTTGAGCTCGGTACCGATGGCGTCCAGCCGTTCCTGCTCATCGGCGGGCAGGGCATCATACTCCTCCTGGGTGAAATTTCGCCCTTCCTTCTGGGGAACCATGACCAGGCCCGTTACGGTCCTCTGCAGCGAGAAGCCCTTTTCCTGGGCCTCCTTTTCCAACGCTGAGAAAAGGGCATTGTTCCTTTCCTGGTTTTCCTGGATTATCGCCGATTTGTTGCCCTCGTATTCCTTGCTCTCAAGGGCTTTGGGGATGTCGCTGCGGACCAGGATGAGGAGTTCCTGCATGTCCTTTTCCAACTCGCATCCCATGCCGGCCTTCAAAGCCAGTGCCATGGGATTGTCCGGCGACTTGAAGTTGTATACGTAGCACCAGTCATGGGGGGTGGGCTCATCCTTGGCCCGCGTCTTCAAAAGGTTCATGATGGAAGAAGTGCGTCCTGTGCCCGCTTCTCCGGAGATATAGAGGTTGAATCCGGCTTCGGTCATGCCCAGGCTGAAGTCTATGGCTCTCAGCGCCCGTTCCTGTCCGATGGTTCCTTCCAGCTCGTACAGGTCGTCCGTTGTCTCGAACTGGAGCTGGTCCGGATCGCATGTCCATCTGAGGCGTTCCGCCTGTACCCTGCAGTCATCTTTCACCATTGTTGCCTCCTTCATTTTCATTGAAATATCTGTTTCAGATCAGCAGGCGAAGCGGATTTTCCAGGACCTCGGAAAGTCTCCGCATGAAGCGGGCAGCGTAGGCTCCGTCAACAACCCGGTGGTCTGCCGAAAGTGTCATCGTCATTATTCGCGCCGCGGCAGCGACGCCATTCTTTATGATCGCGCGATCCGAGACTGCGCCGATTGCGAGGATTCCCGCCTGGGGTGGAAGTATGATGGCGGAAAACTCTTTGATGCCGAACATCCCCATGTTGGAAATTGTGAACGTTCCGCCGGTTATCTCTGATACCCTGATCTGCCCCGACCTTGCCCTTCCGATGAGGTCGCGGCTCTGGATCCCGATTTCCCTCAGGGAGAGAACCTCGCAGTTCCTGATCACCGGGACCAGCAAGCCGTTTTCCACGTCCACCGCCACGCCCATGTCGATGCCGGGATGAAGAATGATCCTGTTGTCTCCGTAGCTTGCGTTCAGCCGGGGGAATTCTTCAAGGGTAGCGGCTGTTGCCTTGATTACGATATCCGTGAGAGTAACCCCGTGGCCTGCTTCGATGAGACCGTGATGCAAAGATTCGGCAGCTGCCATGTCCACATCTGCCGTCACCGTGAAATGGGGGATGGTTTTCCACGAATCGATGACCGTGCGGGCAATGGCTGTGCGCATCGGTGTCAGGACCTCGAAGTCAGCGCCGGCAACCGGCCGGGATGGGGCCGGTCCTTCGTGGCCGCCGGCGGGCTCTTCAGCCGTGGGGCCGTCAGCTTCGGCGCTTTTTCCCTCCTTACGGGAAAGGAAATTTTCCAGGTCGTCTTTCGTGATTCTCCCTTCCGGGCCGGTTCCCCTGATCGATCCCAGGTCGACTCCCTTTTCCCGGGCAAGGCGGCGGACCATGGGAGCTGCTTTTTCCACGGGGGCCAAAGGCGCATCGGAAGGAGCGGCGGGAGGACGTTTCGTCTGCGTCGTCGTCGGGACGGGTTCTCCAGGGGGTTCGGCCAGCTCCATTGTCTCCAGGTGCGCGGGTTTTTCGGGCGGTGCGGCGGCGGCTTCGCCGGCTTTGCCGATGCGCGCGATAACCGTTCCCACGGGAACGGTCTCCCCGGCCTTGACGCTGATTTCCAGAAGAACCCCGGAGTCGAAGGATTCCAGTTCCATGGTCGCCTTGTCCGTTTCCACTTCGGCTATGATGTCTCCCCGCTCGACCCATTCCCCCGGGTTTTTCCTCCAGGCGGCGAGGGTCCCTTCGGTCATGGTGTCGGACAGCTTGGGCATGGTGATCTCGGTTGCCATTATTCCACCTCGTCGGTTGCTCCGGAAATGCCGCCTCCGCCGGTTGCGGCTTTTCAGTACTCCTGCCGCATCAGATCTCTAACCGCGGCGACAATGTCTTCCACCTGGGGGATGCACAGCTTTTCGATCTTCCGCGAGTAGGGCATGGGCACATCCAGACCGGAAATTCTTTTCACCGGCGCGGACAGGATGTCGAAGCAGTTCTCGAAGACGAGCGATGCTATCTCGCTGCCCACGCCGCAGGTTTTCCAGCATTCGGAGACCACCACGGCCCGCGACGTCTTCCTGGCTGACTCGAGGAAGGTTTCGGTGTCCAGGGGAGCGAGGGAGCGGAGATCGACAACCTCGCACGAAATTCCGTCCTTTTCCAGCATCTGTGCCGCCTGCAGCGAGAGGACCGACATACGCGAATAGGCAATGATAGTCACATCCGTACCCTGCCGTGGCACGGCTGCCTTGCCCAGCGGAACCAGGTGTTCACCGTCGGAAGGCACTTCGCCCTTGCTGTTGTAGAGAAGTTCGTGTTCCAGGAACACCACGGGATTGTCATTGCGGATCGAGGCCTTCAAAAGACCCTTGGCGTCGGCGGGAGTGGCCGGCGCCACAACGTAGATCCCCGGGCAGTGCATGAAGTACGACTCCAGGCTCTGGGAGTGCTGCGCGCCCAGCTGGCTGCCGCCGCCGCCGGGCATGCGCACCACCATGGGAAGGTTCACCTGCCCTCCGAACATGGACCTGATTTTTGCCATGTGGTTGATAAGCTGATCCATAGCCAGAAGCGCGAAGTTGACGGTCATCAGTTCGGCGACCGGCCGCAGCCCTCCCATGGCAGCTCCCACAGCCGCTCCGATTATGGTGTTTTCCGAAATAGGGGTGTCCTTCACCCGCTCATCGCCGAACTCGGCAAGAAGACCGCGGGTCACTTTGAACGACCCCTCGTAAAGGGCCACGTCCTCTCCCCAGAGCACGATGGAGGGGTCGCGCCTCATTTCTTCCTTCAATGCGGCGTTGAGCGCATCACGGTAAGTCATTTCAGCCATCTGGCAACCTCGATGTCGTTATGGCGGCTCTAGATGAAGATATCATGGTAAACCTCTTCGTCCTCAGGCCAGGGTGACTCTTCGGCGAACTTCACCGCTTCGACAACGGTTTCACGCGCTTTCGCCGCAACCGCGTCCAGGTCTTCGCGGGTCATGATCCCCTCGTCTATCAGGCGCCGTTCGAAACTGGGAATTGGATCCCGCGCCTTCCATAATTCCACTTCGGCTGCCGGCCTGTACTTGCCGGGATCCGCCATGGAGTGGCCCCGGAAGCGGTACGTGATTGCCTCGACCAGGTAGGGCCGGAAGTGCTGGCGAACCCATTCCGCTCCCCACTTGACCGCTTCAAAGACGGCCATTACATCCATACCGTCAACCCGTGCCGAAGGGATGTCGTATCCGCAGGTGCGCTTGTGGATGCTGGGCAGCGCGGAGGACCTTTGCACGTCCGTTCCGATGCCGTAGAAGTTGTTTTCGCAGATGAAGAGGACCGGCAGCTCCCAGAGCCGCGCCCAGTTGAGCCCCTCGTGGAAATTCCCCTGGTTGGTCGCGCCGTCGCCGAAGAAGCAGGCGGTAATGCGGTCCTCTTTCCGGTATTTCGAGGCAAAGGCCAAACCCACGGCAATGGGGAACTGGCCCCCGACGATGGCATAGCCTCCCATGAAGCCCAGTTCCGGGTCGAACAGGTGCATGGAGCCGCCTTTTCCCTTGCAGATGCCCGTTGCCTTGCCGAACAGCTCCGCCATGACCCGCTTCGGGTCCGCTCCCCTGACTATGGCCTGTGCATGTTCACGGTATGCGCTGACCACGTAGTCGTCCCGGTGCAATGCATGGGTCGCACCCGCGGCCACCGCCTCCTGGCCGCTGTACAGGTGGAGGAAGCCGGTGATGTTCCCCTTGGTGTACTGCTCGGCGCATGACTCCTCGAACTCCCGGCACAGGACCATCTGCCGGTGGAGCTTCAGGAGGTCGTGATCGGGCAGGATCGCCCTGAGTCTGCTTTCCATGGCTATCCGCTCCCCTTTCGCACCAGGTTCAGCGCCCCTCCCGCCAGCAGTTCCCGCCGCTCCCGCGGGGAAACGTCGAGATTGGTGACGATTTCCCTGCCGTCCACCTGCACGGGGATTTGCGTTGCGCCGGAGGCCAGCAGCCTGCGCAGCCCTTCGAATTGCACAGCGTCGCCCTGGTTCACCCTGTCATAGTCGGACGGATCGGCAAAGGTGAGGGGGAGGATTCCGAAGTTGATCAGGTTTGCCTTGTGGATGCGCGCGAAGCTCTTCGCAATCTTGGCGCGAATGCCCAGGTAGCGGGGCGCCAGGGCCGCATGCTCGCGGCTGGATCCCTGCCCGTAGTTCTCGCCGCCGATCACCACTCCGCTTCCCTTTTCCAGTGCCCTTTTGCTGAAGCCGGGGTCCAGCTGGTCGAAGACGAATTGGCTGATGGCGGGTATGTTGCTCCGGAAAGGCAGCACCTTGTTGCCGGCAGGCATGATGGTATCGGTCGAGATGTTGTCCGCAACTTTTATGATCACCTCGGCGCCCAGCGTGTCAGGCAGTTCTGCAAATTCGGGGAAGGGAACGATGTTCGGCCCGGTGACTATCTCGATCTTTTCCGCTTCCTCCGGTGGCAGGGGGAAGATGATGCTGGAATCATCGACGAGATAGTTTTCCGGGTTCTCGACCGCCGGCCAGGGGAGCAGCTCGCCCAGTCGGCGCGGGTCGGTGATTTTGCCGAAAATGCCTGCTGCTGCGGCGGTTTCCGGCGAGCAGAGATAGACCCGGTCGTCCTTGGCGCCGCTCCTGCCGGGGAAGTTGCGGGGAAAGGTCCTGAGGGACACCTGTCCGGTACCCGGCGTCTGCCCCATGCCGATGCAGCCCAGGCACCCCGGCTGGTGGATCTGGGCGCCGGCCATGAGCAGCATCAGGACGCCGCCCTCGGCTGCCACGTTTTCCAGCACCTGCCTGCTGCCCGGGTTGATGTTGAAGGAGACGTGGGGGGCGATCCGCCGGCCGTCCAGGACGCGGCACACCGTCATGAGGTCCCTGAACGACGAATTCACGGAACTCCCCACGATGACCTGGTCGACTTTGACGCCTTCGATTTCCCGTACCGTCACCACGTTGCCAGGGGAGGTCGGCATGGCGATGAGCGGCTCCACTGCGGCAAGGTCGATTTCGTCGTACTCGTCGTATCCCGCTCCCGGATCCGCGGCGAGCGGCGTCCAGCAGTCGCCCCGGCCCTGGGAGCGGAGGAATTCCAGGGTCCGGTGGTCGGAAGGGAAAATGGAGGTGGTGGCGCCCAGTTCAGCCCCCATGTTGCCGATGGTGGCCCGGTCGGTGGCCGAAAGCGTCTCGACTCCCGGCCCGTAGTATTCGATGATTTTGCCGACTCCGCCCTTTACGGTGTGTCGGCGCAGCATTTCCAGTATCACGTCCTTGCCCGACACCCACGGGGAAAGCTTTCCGGTCAGCCTGACCCCCATGATCCTGGGGCAGGGGAGGTGGAACGGGTGACCCGCCATGGCCAGGGCCACGTCGAGCCCGCCGGCGCCGATGGCCAGAACGGACAGCCCGGCTCCGCTGGGGGTGTGGGAGTCGGCGCCCAGGAGCAGGGTGCCGGGCACGCCGAAACGTTCCAGGTGGACCTGGTGCGAAACGCCGTTACCGGCCTTGGACAGGTGGATGCCGAACCTTTGGGCCGCGGTGGTGAGGAACACGTGGTCGTCGGCATTGCGGCTGTCGGTCTGGAGCAGGTTGTGGTCGATATACTGGGCAGCCAGATCCACCCTTGCCCTGGGGACTCCCATGGCCATGAATTCGAGCAGGGCCATGGTGCCGGTGGCATCCTGCAGCAGGGTGTGGTCCACCCTGACGGCAATCTCGCTGCCCGCGACCAGCTCGCCTTCCACCAGGTGCACCTGGAGAATTTTCGTCGCAAGATTTCTGGGCATGTCTGCACTCCTTCCGGACGCTCAATTCCTCGTCGTATGAGCCCGTTTGTCCCGCACGTATGCTGCCTGTTGCTTAGCGCCGCCCTGCCTTTCAAGCGTGGATGGCCCGCTTGGAAACATCCAGCGCCGCTTCCCTGATCGCTTCGGACAGAGTGGGGTGGGCGTGGAAGGTCATGGCGATGTCTTCCGCGCTGCCGCCGTAGGTCATCACCGTAACCGCCTCGCTTATGAGCTCTGATGCGCGCGGACCGATGATATGGATGCCCAGGACCCGGCCGGTGTCCTTGTGGGCCAGGATCCTGACGAAACCTTCGATGCAGTCCAGGGAGCGCGCCCTGCCGTTGGCCGAGAAGGGAAACCTGCCGACGCTGTACGGGATATTCTCCTGCTCCAGCTGCTGTTCGGTCAAACCCACCGAAGCGACTTCCGGAAAAGTGTAGGCAACCCGCGGGATGAACTCGTATTCCACCGTGGATGCCTGCCTGGCCAGTCGTTCGGCGAACACGGCGCCTTCCTCCATGGCCTTGTGGGCCAGGAGCGGACCGCCTACCAGGTCGCCTATGGCGTAAATGCCGGCAACGTTCGTCTCATAGTTCATGTCAACGGTTATTTTCCCGTTGCCCTCCAGCCGCACTCCCGCTTCCGCCAGTCCGAGCCCGGAGGTTTCCGGGACCCTGCCCGCGGCTACCAGCACCTTGTCGCATTCGATTTCCCCGGTGGAATCGCCAGATGCGATCTTGAGCAGGGCGGCCCCTGCCTTGACAGCCGCATCCTGAATCCGTGCCCCGAACAGAAACCGGATGCCCTGTTTCTGGAGGGCCTTGAGAAGCGTATCCGCAACCTGGCGGTCGCCTTCGGGCATGAAGGTGTCCAGGGCTTCCACGATCGTGACGTCGGCGCCCAGGCGGTTCCAGACCGAGCCCAGCTCCAGCCCGATGTAGCCCGCTCCGACGACGACGAGACGGCCGGGAACGGAAACAAGGGACAGGGCCTCCCGGGAGCTGATCACCGTTTCTCCGTCGAACGGCAGGAACGGCAGTTCCACCGGCCTGCTCCCCGTTGCCAGGAGAACCCGTTTGCCGTTGATCAGCTTCGGGATCGCGGGCGATTCGACGGTTGTCACCGCCACCACCTGGAGGCCGTCCCGACGGCTTCCTGCCAGTTTGCCGGCGCCGTTCAGGCGCTGGATATGGTTCTTCCTGAACAGGAAGGCAATGCCTTCGGTGAGCTTTCCGATAATCTCATCCTTGCGTGCCATCATTACATCCAGGTCCAGCCCCAGGTCACCGGTCCGGATGCCGTGGCGGTGAAAGCTTTCCCGCGCCATGGAGAACAGTTCGCTTGAGTCCAGCAGGGCCTTGCTGGGGATGCATCCCTCGTTGAGGCATACTCCGCCGAGCGTTCCGCGCTTCTCCACGACCGCCACCTTCATCCCCAGCTGCGAGGCGCGGATGGCAGCCGTGTACCCGCCGGGGCCGGCGCCGATGACGATCAGGTCGTAAATGTCGTCAGGCATGTCAATCAACCTCCAGTACAATTCTACCACATCGGCCGACGAGGCAATCAGCTGCCCCGGAGCTGTTTCCTTCCGGCGGGGGCGCCGGACACGCAAGTGCAGGGAACATCCGTTGCCGCCGGAACGATGCGGAAAGCGGGAACGGAAAAACTAGCCTTCCAGCATGATCTCCTCAGGCTCTTCCAGGTATTCCTTCACTTTCTTCAGGAAAAGAACGGCATCGCGTCCATCCACCATGCGGTGATCATACGAAAGCGCCAGGTACATCATGGGACGTATCACCACCTTGCCGAGAAGCGCCACCGGCCTGTCCTGGATGGCATGCATGCCGAGGATGGCGCTCTGGGGCGGGTTCAGCATGGGCGTGCCCAGGAGCGAGCCGAAAACGCCTCCGTTGCTGATTGTGAAGGTCCCACCTTCCATGTCCGCTATTTCCAGACTGTTGTCGTGTATCTTTTCCACGAACAAGTCGATCGTTTTTTCTATCTCCGCGAAGTGGAGCTTGTCGGCGTTGCGCAGGACCGGCACGACCAGGCCCTTTTCCCCCGAGACCGCGATGCCTATGTCGTAGTAGTGGTGATAGACGATGTCACTGCCGTCGATACGCGCATTGATGTCGGGGAACTCCTTCAATGCCTCTATGGACGCCTTGACGAAAAAGGACATGAAGCCGAGGGAGACGTTGTGCTTCTGCAGAAAATGATCCCTGTATTTACGGCGCAGGGCGATGATCCTGCCCATGTCCGCTTCGTTGAAGGTCGTGACCATGGCGGTCTGCTGCCGGGCCTGGGTCAGCCGCTCGGCTATTTTCCTGCGAATGGGTGTCATGGCCTTCCTGGTGACCGTTCTTGACGTTTCAAGGACGGGAGACGGCTCGGTCTCCCCCGGCGGTACGGGCTGTTCATCAGCAGATCCCCGGCTGCTTTCTTCAGCTGCTGCAGGGGGTTCTGTCGCGGCAGCCTCAGCAGGCTGCGCCACGGTTGCCTGGTTGAACAGGTCCTCGGCAAGCACGCGCCCCTTTCTGCCGCTTCCCTTTATTTCTTCGGGCCGCAGGGCCTTTTCCCGCGCCATTTTCCGTGCTGCGGGCGAAAGGGGCGGGGCAGCCGCTCCAGTCTTCCCGTCTCCGGCAAGACCCTGTTCGCGGGGGCCTGACTCCTCTATGATGCCGATGACCGTGCCGATCTTTACGGTCTTCCCTTCCGGCATGAGGATGGAAAGGACCCCGTCTGCCTCGGCATTGATCTCCAGCGTCACCTTGTCGGTTTCCAGTTCACAGACCGGCTGCTCCCTGTGCACCGTCTCGCCGTTTTTCACGTGCCACTTGGCTATCAGGGCCTCGACCACCGATTCGCCGACTTCCGGTATGCGAATTTCCATTACGGTCTCCGTTCATGCAGGCGTTGCCCCGTGGACATCAAGCTGTTGCATGATGCCGGGGGTTTTCAGGCAAATGCCTCTGCAAGCAACGCTTCCTGTTCGATTTTGTGCTGTCTGTTGGAACCGACGGCTGGGCATGCGTCGTCCTGTCTGCCAACGTAGCGCGGTTCAGTGCCGATAATGTCTGCCAGGTAAGGCCTGACATGCGTCCAGACGCCCATGTTGCGCGGCTCTTCCTGCACCCATGCAAAGCTTCGCGCATTCCGGTATTTCTTCAGTTCTTCCCGCAGCAGATCGCAGCGCAGGGGGTAAAGCTGTTCGATGCGGACGATGGCAATGTCCTTGCGCTCTTCCCTATCCGCCCTCTCCGACAATTCGAAGAAAATCTTGCCCGTGCAGAGCAGAACAGTTCCAACCACTTCAGGATCCGCGGAAGATGGCAGGATCTCCCTGAACCATCCCCCGGTGAATTCATCCAGTTGCGAGACGCAGAGGGGATTTCTGAGCAGGCTCTTGGGCGTCAGCACCACGAGTGGTTTTCGGAAAGACTGCCTTGCCTGCCGTCGCAGGAGGTGGAAATACTGGGCAGGGGTTGACGGAAAGGCCACTGACATGTTGTTGCGGGCACAGAGCTGCAGGAAACGTTCCACGCGGGCGCTTGAATGTTCCGCCCCCTGTCCCTCGTATCCGTGAGGGAGCAGCATGAGGAGCCCGTTGGCCCGGCCCCACTTGGTCTCGCCGCTGGTGATGAACTGATCGATGATGACCTGGGCGCCGTTGGCGAAATCACCGTACTGGGCTTCCCATATGGTCAGGGATTCGGGAGCTTCCAGTGCATAGCCGTACTCAAAGCCCAGGACCGCGGCCTCCGACAACATGCTGTCGTAAGGGCGGAAACGCGTTGTGCCGGGGCAGGCGGAGGCAAGAGGCGCATAGGCCTCTTCCGTCATCATGTCGAAAAGCACGCAGTGCCGTTGGCTGAAAGTTCCCCTGCGGCAGTCCTGGCCGCTCAGGCGGATCGACGTCCCTTCGCTGAGCAATGAGGCAAAAGACAGGTTTTCGGCATTTGCCCAGTCTATCGGCTTTCCGGCCGTGACTGCGTCGAGCCTTCTGTTGACCAGCGCTGCAACCTTGGGATGGGGAACGAAGGAATCAGGGAGCCGGGATATTTTCCGGGCCAGCGCAACAAGGTCCCGGTGGGGAACGCCGGTAGCGGTTTTTGCCTCGGAATATTCCTGGCTTATTGAACTCCATCTGCCGCGGAAAAGCGTTTCGGGCGCAGCCGCGTCTCCGTCCAGGGACGATTCCAGGAGGGCTGAAACATCACCACGCATTTTTTCCGCCAACTCCGCGACATCTCCATCGTAGTGCATGCGGTCTGCGTAGACCTGGTGAATTGGCGGGCGGTTCTTGATCTTGCCGTACATCAGCGGCTGAGTGAAGTATGGTTCGTCACCTTCGTTATGCCCATAGCGCCGGTAGCATATGAGCTCCACTACAACGTCCCGCGCAAACCGGTAACGGTAGTCGACAGCCAGCCGCACAGAATGTACGGCAGCTTCGGGGTCTTCGCAGTGGACATGGAATATGGGCGCTGCAAGCATCTTGGCCACATCCGTCGCATAGCGCGATGACCTGGCGTCCGCCGGAAGCGTGGTGAAACCGATCTGGTTGTTGACCACGATATGCAGGGTCCCGCCGGTCCCGTAACCTTCCAGGTTGGACATGTTCAGGGTTTCGCTGACCATCCCCTGCCCGGCAAAGGCAGCATCGCCGTGAATGAGAACCGGCAGCACGCTTCTTGTGCCGTTTTCACCGAGACGGTCCTGTCGGGCGCGGCATTTCCCTTCGACCACCGGATTTACGGCTTCCAGGTGGCTCGGATTGGCGACAAGGCTGAGATGGAGAACGGCGCCTGAGGGGAGGGTCACGTCGGAAGAGTATCCGCTGTGGTATTTTACGTCGCCGTCGCCGATGAACCCGGGTTCCGAGGTTTCCCGGAACTCGGCGAAAATGCTTCCGTACGGTTTGCCGAATATGTGTGCCTGGACATTGAGCCGGCCCCGATGGGGCATGCCTAAGATGATGTCGGTTGCACCGTTTGACGCAGCGCCGGCCAGTGCCGCATCCAGCATTGGGATAAGGGTTTCGCCGCCTTCGAGGGAGAAGCGGGTCTGGCCGGGGAACTTTTTGTGGAGGAATTCCTCGAACAGGGTGGCCTGTTGCAGCCGGTGAAGTATCCTGGCCCTGTCATCCGCAGTGAAAACCGTCCGGTTGCGCGTGGTTTCCATCTTCTCCACGAGCCATTGCCAGGCGGTCTGGTCCTGTATGTGCATGAATTCCACACCGATGGAGCGGCAATAGGTATCGCGCAGATGCTCTCTGATTTCCCGCAGGGTGCCGCTTTGAAACGGCAGATCCGGTGTGGGAAAGACAGCGTCCAGGTCTTCCTGCCCGAGGCCGAAAGCTTTCAACTCCAGGAACGGATGCTCAAGGGAGCAGGGGGAAAGCGGGTCCGTGCAGGCCAGCAGGTGCCCCAGGTCACGGTGGCGGTGAATGAGCATCTGAACGGCCGACAGTTTCAATGCCTGTTCGGGTGGCTGGTCTCCGGGAACCGGCGTGGCGCCCAGTTCGAAACCGCTGAAGAACGACTGCCATTCCGTGGAAAGGCTTTCGGGGGATGCCTTCCAAAGCTCATGGAGCTCTTCGATCCATTGGGGGCTGGCATTGGAGAGTGAAATCATGGCAGTGGTCCTGCCCTCCTGTGTTTTCCCCTGGATGGGCCGTGTTTTTGGCCTGCGGGAAAAGTGCATAAAGTATAACAAAACGAGCCTGCATTTCAATTGAATCCTGGCCACCGATGGGCATATGCCCCGGGTTCAGCATTTCTCTTCACCGGGATCATCTTCTGTCGCAGGACAGCAATGGTTTCAGGTTTTGAATAATCCTCTTCAAAACGTTCCAGACCATTGTCTTGGAAGCCGTTTTTGTGTTATCGTTAACAGCTCATATGCCCGGAATTCTACGGAATCCCGTTAACGGGTTTTCATGCTACCTGTTCGATGACAAGGAGGCGCAATGTCAGACAGTTTCACTCCCCGGTCCGTTCTGGTCACCGGTGGCGCCGGTTTCATCGGCTCGAACTTCATTCGTTATTTTCTGGAACGCTATCCCGGGACCAGGCTCACCAATCTCGATATCCTGACCTATGCCGGCAACCTGAGGAATCTGAAGGGGGTGGATTCGCAACCGGGGTACTGCTTTGTGCGGGGTGACGTGTGCGACGGGGATCTTGTCGCTTCGATCCTGTCACGGGAGAAGGTGGACGCTGTCGTCCACTTCGCAGCCGAATCCCATGTGGACCGCTCCATCTTGGGGCCTGAGGTGTTCGTCCGGACCAATGTCCTTGGGACCCAGGTCCTCCTGGAGGAGAGCCGAAAGCACTGGGTGTCAAAGGCCGTGGAGGATTTCCGCTTTCTCCAGGTGTCCACGGACGAGGTCTATGGAAGCCTGGGGCCGAGCGGGCTGTTCACGGAATCGACGCCTCTGGCGGCCAATTCGCCCTATTCGGCCAGCAAGGCAGGCGCCGACCTGCTGGTGCGCGCTTACCGCGAGACATACGGCTTCCCCACGCTCAATACCCGCTGCTCGAACAACTACGGCCCGTACCAGTTTCCGGAAAAGCTGATCCCGCTGATGATCCACAACATAATCGCGGAAAAGCCGCTGCCGGTTTACGGCGATGGCCTCAACGTGCGGGACTGGCTGCACGTGATGGACCATTCCCGTGCGGTTGATACGGTCCTGAGGAGCGGACAGCCCGGAGGGGTGTACAACGTGGGCGGCAATAACGAATGGAAGAATATCGATATCGTCAACCTGGTCTGCGACCTTCTGGACGCAAGGCTGGCACGGGTGGCGGGAACGAACCGCTCCCTGGTCACGTTCGTGAAGGACCGGCCGGGGCATGACCGGCGCTATGCCATCGATGCGTCCAGGATGCGCGCCGACCTGGGCTGGGAGCCTTCGTACACGTTCGAGCGGGGAATCGCCGAAACCATCGACTGGTACCTGGCAAACCAGGAATGGGTGCGGGAAGTCACTTCGGGCGCCTACCGCGATTACTACGAGAAGATGTACGGGGGCAGGGCATGATTGTCGTCGCCGGCGCCCGCGGCATGCTGGGGCAAGACCTGCTGGAACTTTTCGGGGAAAGGGCGCAGGGCACTTTCCGGGACGATATGGATATCACGTCGTTTTCTTCGGTAAGCGAAACCCTTAAACGCCTCGAGCCGGGCGTGGTAATAAACGCCATTGCCTATACCGACGTGGACGGTTGCGAAGCCAACCGCGACCTGGCGTTCCGGGTGAATGGCGACGGAGTGAGGAACCTGGCGGTAGTGACGGCCGAAATAGGGGCGAAGCTGGTGCAGGTCAGCTCTGACTACGTGTTTGACGGTAAAGGGGATGCGCCGCTGCGGGAAGACGCAACGGTAAACCCCATCAGCGTGTACGGCAGATCCAAGCTTGCCGGAGAGGAATATGCCCGCATGAACCCGGACCACCTTATCGTCAGGACGCAGTGGCTCTATGGCCTCCACGGCAGGAATTTCGTCGAGACCATGCTCCGTGTGGGACTGGAGAGGGATGAGGTCTCGGTGGTGAACGATCAGTTCGGTTCTCCTACGTGGACCGTTGACCTGGCGCTTGCAATTGCAGCCTTGATCGAGAAAGATTGTCGCGGCACGTATCATGCGGCTAATTCGGGCTCCTGTTCGTGGCATGGCTTTGCCGAGGCGATCTTCCGGGAGTCAGGCATGAAGACGCGGGTCAGGCCCATCACGACCGATGAGCTGGGTCGTCCTGCTCCCAGGCCCCTCTTCTCGGTGCTTGATTGCTACAAGATGGAAAGGGATACGGGACATGGTCCGGAGGGGTGGCGTGAAGCCCTGAAAAAATACCTGGTTGCAAGGAGTTCACATGGAAAAGGGTGAACGTCCCTGGGGCAGTTACACCGTGCTGGATGAAAACAGCCACTACAAGATAAAGCGCATCGAGGTGGCCCCGGGCCACCGCCTGTCTCTCCAGATGCACCATCATCGGAGCGAGCACTGGATAGTGGTGTCCGGGACAGCCAGGGTGACCTGCCGCGACCGCGAGTTCATCGTCAACGTCAACGAGTCCACTTTCATTCCCATGGGTACCGTCCACAGGCTGGAAAATCCCGGGATCATCCCATTGACCATTATCGAGGTGCAAAGCGGGGAATACCTTGGAGAGGATGATATCGTGCGGCTGAGTGATGATTACCAGCGGGTAGAGACACAATAACGAGACCTGCCAGGTTTTTGAAACCTGGCAGGTCTTTTTGTTGTTAGGGGGCCGGTTCCTGAGCCGGGTAGGAATCGGCCGGTGGCGTCCATCCCGGCGGCGGGGGCGGCATCCTCCTGCTGCGATAAGCCTTCCGCGCTGCTCCCGGGATCTGGTTTCCCTTTGCGTACATGCACTGCTGGTACGCGATGTCGTACTGACGCTGCGCTTCCCATCCGTAAACCTGGCCGGCTTCCGCTCCCGAGGCTGTGCCCACGAAGAGCCCGCTGCCTGCGCCTATGGCGGCCCCGAGGCCCGGATCGCCGCCGGCGGCGCCGAGCGCCGCTCCCAATCCCGCTCCTATCAAGGTGCCGACCACTGCCCCCGTGACGGCGTTCTGATTGGCCGTGTATTCAGGGGACATTCCCAGCCGCTGCGCCGCCCACTGCCGGCACGAAACATCTTCGGCCTGGAACTGCTCGAAAGGTTTCCCCGGCTCGGGCAAGACCATCACGCTCGGCCCGCTGGGCATGGTGACGCACCCCCCCAGGGCGAGGAGCGCGATTGTCGAAATGTAATACCGCATTCTTTTTCCCATGGCGTCATTCCTCCCCTTCCGGCGCTTCCGGTGGCGGCACGACCTTCATCCAGCCGCCGGGACATTTCTTGATGTACGGATAATATCCTTCGGGCTGGCGGCAGTAGTACCAGTAATCCTCCTCTTCCGGGGCCGGGGCCCGGACATTATCCCCGTAGCCTGGTTGAACAAGCGTGCGCGGTACGTAGTATGGATTATACGGCGGATAATAAGGAACCGGCCAGGCAGCGCCCCAGCCGGGGCCTATCCAGATGCTGCCGCTGAAGTGCCCGTTATGGTACCCATGGCCTCCCGCATAACAGGAAACGGCTCCTGTGGGAATAGTTGCCAGCAAAAGCAGCAAGATCAAGACGTTCTTTCTCATGATTGTCTCCTGGCCCTGGTTAGTGAAGAAACTGCAGCAGCTTTATTGTACCGCTTGCAGCTCAGCACCGTTTCATTTTTTTTAAACGCACGGTTCGGGGTTGCGTTGACAAGCACGAAAGCGAAGAGGACGGGACGGGTTTGCTTCGGCAGACATTCGGGAGGTGATCATTCATTCCGCGACAGGCATGACTTGCCGGCAGTCGGGGTAGGAGGAACATACCCAGAAAAGCTTGCCTGCCTGGGGACCTTTTCCCGCTCGCCTCTTATGCATTGCGGAATTGCATTCAGGGCAGGTTCTGGGTTCCTCACGCGTGGCGGCAGGTGTGACGGAGGCGACTGATGATGTTTTGGCCGCAACGGCACTTGTTCTCTGCATGGCGTCGCTCACGGCTTCCGGCCTGTTCCTGCCGAGCCTGGCATACGCCCGTTCCGCTTCGTCGCAGAGGGGGAATTCCCTCACCAGGTCTTCATAATAGCCCTTGGCGGCATCTTCGAATCCCATCTTGTCGAGCATCAGGGCGCAGTTGGCCAACGCCTTGCGGCGCTGTTCAGGTGTGGCGTCGGTTGACCTGATGACCGCTTCCAGGCAGCGTGTCGCCGTGTCGCTGTCACCCAATCGCTGGAACATCATGGCAAGTGAGGCCATTGCGTCCGGGGCCAGAGGCTTCTGGTAAGTCTTCCAATATTCCAGGAAAGTCTGCGCCGCTTCTCCGGGGTTGCCCCTCAGTTGCAGACCGATGGCTTTGGCATACAGTTCCGCTCCTTCGCTGCTGGCGGAGAATTTGGACCTGAGGCGGGCCAGCGCGAGGAGCGCCTCCCAGTTGTCGGGATTGCGCTCCAGGACCTTTCTCAGCGACTCTTCTCCTCCACCGAAGCCCACCGATGAGCCGACAGCCTTGATGCCGATCTCCAGGTGCCGTTCTTCCACTGCTTCACTGCCGAGTTTCAGGAAGGCGGCAAGGGCCATCCCGGTGACCATCCCGCCCAGGTGTGCCCAGTGGCCGACGTTCGACACCGCGGCGTCGGAGATTTGGCTGATGCCTCCGGAAAGGTCGCGCAGGAAGAACAGGCCTATGATGACCAGTGAATTCAAGGTCAACTTGAAGCTGATCGGCCACACGATGGGTATCGGGACGGTCATGCTCTTGAAGTAGCAGCGGATGGTGAAGATTCCCATGATGCCGGCTATGGCGCCTGACGCTCCCAGCAGGTGCCCTGGTTCCCCCGTCGCGAGCAAATACGAAAGAACGAAGACCATGCCGCCGCAAAGCCCGGTGATGAGGTAGAGCAGAAAGAATTGCGGATGACCGACACGCCGCTCCACCGCTGCGCCCAGCATCCAGAGGAACAGCATGTTGCCCCAGAGATGGCCGCCGCTTCCATGGAGGAAAATGGAAGTGAAGGCGCTGGCCACGACGTTCCAGGCTTTCGGAGCCTGGGGGAGAAACACGAGGTTGTCGCTGATGTACTTGAGGTCCGTCCCTTCGGCGGACTGGTAACCGTAGAAGATCATGGCGTTTGCCAGGATAATACCGTAGGTAACCCAGGGGACGACTTCCCGTTTCCGGTCCCGTTCGGCGCGCGGCACCGGAATGAGCGTGATGTGCTGCTTGAGTATGTCGAAGGTGCTTCTGCCTTCTGAGGCTGCGACCATGCGGATGTACAGGAGAAAAGCTATCGGGAAAAGGAGGATGAGCAGCAACAGCAGGCCGCTGAGATACTTCTTCACGAAAATTATGGCGAGTATGGTCAGGAAGGCCTTGAGAATGAACGCCTGCTCTTCGTGCTGTTTGAAATAATCACTCATGGTCGGCATCGGCGGCTCCTCTTCTGATGTCTTCCGGCCCGGCTGCTTGAGTGTTCCCTGCCCGGACCGGTTCGGATGGCTGCCCAATGGATAACATAAAACGGTTTTATGTTTCAATCGAATAATGAGAAATCGTTACGGGATGGGGATGGTATGCTGCATGCGGACGGAGTTCCAGAGAGGTGTGAGCATCTATCGGAAAGTCCTGATATTAAACAATAAAGTTTCCAGATCGGAAAGAGGGGATTTTTCGTCCTGGCAAGGAAATCAAGGAGTTGCGCGGAGGCATACTTATAGTATGTCGCACAAACAAGTCCGCAGATTGACACAGCCAGGGCGGAAAAGCACCCTTTCCGGCTGGAAACTAATCGAAGTTGATCTTGTAATACAGATCGGCCCCGCTCTCGGTTCCGGTCCAGGTCTCCAGTTCCCAGCGGTCGGAAAAGGTGTAGCGTGCCTTCAGGTAGGTCGTGGGCGAGAAAAGGGACCTGCCGTAGCTGATGAACAGTTTTGGCGTCAGGTACTTGCCGACCGTGACGATGGAGCTTGAAGTGTCCTTCTTGTCGGTTTCCACTCCGATGGAATCCAGGCCGAACCTTTGCCCGATCTGCTCTTGCAGTACGGTGGACTGGCCCGCGGAGAGGAGGAGGCCGGCCGCCTGCATAACGTCGCCGATCTGCCCTTTATCGCCGGTCAGTGGATGCCCGAGCACGATATATCCCATTATATCGGTGTCGGAAAGCGCAGGTTCGGAGTAGAGCCGTATTGCCGGTCTCTTCAGGTTTCCTCCGATGATGACACCCGCTTTCACCTCTCCCACGGTGCGAAGTGCCATGATGTCCAGGTTTGGCCTGTCCACCGCGCCGCCGGTATACACAAGGCGTCCCTTGACGATTTTGAGGTTTACGCCGTAAGCCCGGTAGGAGCCTTCAGCAACGCGGATTTCACCTTTGCCGCGGATGTCGTCGGGGCCCCGCATGACAAGATCCACGGCGCCGGAAAGGCGAGCGTCTATTCCTTCCGTCTTGACGTATACCCGCTCGCCGAACAGCACCCGGACCTGCATGTCCAGTGCAAGCGGAAAAGCGCGGACCTCCTTCGGCGGCGCATCGATCACTATCACGTCGGCGCTGGGCCTGACCGCGGACTGGGTCTGGCGGCCTGCCACGAGCAGTTCGGGTATGCCCATCTCTCCGCGGACGGTCAGCTTTTTCCCCTCTCCCTGGATGTCCAGCATCGGCGAGCCTACCACCTGCAGTTCGGGAAGGTTCATGAGCTGGAAGCGGTCTCCCTTCAGGCTGGCATGGTAACCCGCGGTCTTCCAGTCGGCCAGCCTGATGAATCCGCTGCCGTTTATCGTTCCCGTGCCTGAACTGGCCGAGAACGAGCTGATCCTGATGCCGTCCCGCTCAAGCGATGCGCTTGCCTGCAGGTCGGTGAGCCTTATGCCGGCGCGAGGGAGGTACATCCCTGCTCGGCTGAAAAGCGCCTGCCCCGAAAATGCGGGATCTCCCCAGGTGTTGCCAACCCGCAGGTCGATATCCAGTTCGCCGCGGCTTTCCTGGACCATGCCGGGGAACAGGGCGGCCATGAGTCCGTTTTCTCTCATTGTGCCGGTAATGTTCACGGCCACACGACCGGCAGGATCCATGGCTGCGGGGAATCTTGCCGGGAGGGGGAGCGCGAAGCTGCCGGCCAGATGGCCGGTGTCGCTCAGCTCGAAAGCGGCTTCCCCCGAGAGGGTGCTGCCGCTCCAGTCCCAGGAAAGCGCCGCCGTGCGCAGCGTTGCGGTCAGTTCTCCCCCCTTTCGCTGCTGCCGGACCAGTCCGCCTGCGACCGAAGCCCGGCCTGCGAGGCGGACGGCGCCTCCGGGGCCCCATTCTCCCGCTGTGCGAGCAGTCAGGGTTCCCTCCAGTGCAAGGCCTCCCGGAAGCCACGGATTGAGCAGCTTCATGTCCAGGCCTTCAAGTTGCGCGTCAAGTTCGCCGTTTCGGGGGATCAGCCCGCCGGATGGCGGCAGTGATTCGAACCTGGCTTTCAGGCGACCCTGCCGGACTGTGTCCAGGGTGATGGTGCCTTCCAGTTTCCGTCCCCTGGTTTCCAGGGTTACCTGTCCTGACCGGACATCGACCTGGTATTTGCCCGCAGACAGCGACCCGGAAATTTCCATGTCGCCCGAGGCGCTTATGGCCCCTTTCTGCGGGGCAAGAAGGGAAAGCCGGCCGGTCCCGCTGCCCGTGATCCTTACGCCGCTGAGCCACTGGCCTATCCTGGCCAGGTTCAGCTTCTGCCACGATGCCTCTGCGTAACCGCTGGAGAACTGCCGGTTTGCAGCCCCCCGGATCTGGAAACGTTCCCCCGGATTTCCATCAAGGATGAAAGGGCTCAGCGCAAGCCCTGTCCTGGATATCCTGATGTCGGCCGGCTGCTGCAGGTTCCAGGGACCGATGCTGTCCCGTCCGGCAAGGCGCGCGAGCCTCCCTTGCCAGACAGATGCCTTGAAGCTTCCTTCCAGTTGGGCCTCGAGCGATGCTGTTGTTGAACCGAGAACGAGGCGGACGGCATGGCGCGCCGCTGTCCCGGAAGCTTCGAGGAAAGCTGTCGCCGCCTGGAAGCTGCCCGCGCTGAACCCGCGCGCTGTCGCCCGGACATTGAACTGCCGGGTCGGCGTTGCTCCCAGATAAGAACTGAAGGAGACCGCTTGTGCGCCGAACCGTCCGATACGCAATTTTTCCGCAAGGCCGGTCGCTGTGAATCCGAGTAATCCTTTGCGCCGCTGGAGGTCCCCCGTTGCCCGGAGCATGCCGCCGGCTCCCGGAACCAGGCCGGACAGGTCTGAAACGTATGCGTAAAAATCTATTTTCCGTGCCAGATCTCCAGAGGCGCGGATGCGGAATCCCTTTCCGTCGAGGATTGCGCGATGGATTGTTACATTGCCGTCCCGAAGGCTGGCTGACAACTTTCCGTCAAGCGCCCTGCCGCGAAGTCGGCTCCGGGGAAAAGACGCATCCAGCGTGGCAACAGTCGACGTGCCGGTACGGCGCAGCTTTCCGGTCAGCTCCAGGTTCACCAGGCCGTTCCAGTCCCGCGTGATCCGCGCCGGGTTCAGGTTCCGGCCGTGAACGGCTGCTGAAAGACTGATGCCGGCTTCCCATCCGGCAGAGACTGACCCGGTGAGTGTGCCTCCCATGACAGCACCGCGGCTGAGCGCAATGTCGGCGCCTTTCCCGTTTCCGGTTATTGATCCGGAGAGACGGACCGAACGCCAATCTTTGGAGTCCGTGGCGAGCGAGAAGAAGCCTTGGTAGCTTTCCAGGGTTCCTGCAAGACTAAAGGTCCCCGATACTGGCGGAAGAGCTGGCAGCTCGGTTGACAGGTCGACGTTCTCAGCTTTCAGCTCGATGCTGACGGCCGGGTTCGCCTTCTCGAAAGAAATGCTTCCCTTGCCGGTCAGTTTGCCTTTGCGCCCGGGTTCCGTGAGCACGATGTTGCGGAGCTGTAAAGAAGAGCGCGTCACGCCCAGCCCCGCGGATAGCTCGGCCCAGCGTTTCCTGGCGGAAAGGGCGCCGAGCCGGACGACTCCGGAGGACTGTTCCGTTCCCCGTGCAGGCTTCAGATCCGCATCGACGAGGAAAGCTGAAAATCCCGCAAGCGCCCCTGCCGGGGCTATTGTCATGGAAATTCCCAGCCGCTGCTCGCGGAAACTCGCGTGCCCGTTGCCGGCCACCCTTCCTTTCGGCGAGTCCACGAGCAGATTGCCCAGTATGGCATGCCCCTCCCGCCAGTCCAGGCGGGTGCTGATGCTGTTGATCAGGACCGGATCCCGCTCCAGCCGCTGGTAGGACATGTCCCGGATGGTGATGGAATTGACCCATCCCTGAATGCGGGATGTCCATGCCGGCAGGACCGGCCAGGTCAGTTCGGGTGGTTTGGCTTTTTCCGGACGGAGGTCTTTGATGGTCACGCCACTTATCCGGATGCTGTCTGCGACTACGTTGCCGGTGATGAGCAGCATGGGCCTGAAATCAAGGTGGAAGAAACCTGCCCTCGCTTCGAGATGGGGAGATCGCAGAGTGATTTCCCTCAATTCGAGCCCGTGGGAAAAGCTTCCCTTCAACTGTCCCACCTTCAGGTTCACGCCTGCGGCGTCTGCCGACATGGAAAGGATCTTCCAAGCGCCTTGCGGAGTGGCAAACAGCCACCAGACGAAGCCGGCTGCAACGGCGAAAAGGAGGGCGAGGGTTGCTGCGGATATGGCAAAGGTCGTCCGCTTCACAGTTCGAACCCCACCGTGAAGTGCAGGCGGTAAGCCGGGTTTTCTTCCCCGATCTGCCTGGCGACGTCGAGCTGAAGCGCGCCGATGGGCGTGTAATAGCGGATCCCCAATCCCGCACCCTGGTAGAGCCTGAAGTTGGTAGGCGAATCGAAGGCGTTTCCCGCGTCATAGAATGCGGCAATGCCCCAGTTCTTGAACAGCGCCTTTTCCAGCTCGATGCTCATCGCCAGCATATCCTTGCCGCCGACAACTTTTCCCGAGGAATCACGGGGTCCGAGGCTCTGGTAGCCGTATCCCCTCACGCTCCTGTCGCCGCCTGCAAAGAAGCGCAGGGAGGCGGGAAGGTCCTTGAGGGGCTCGTTCTGCAGGGTGAATCCGGCCTTCGCACTTCCGATCAGCGAGAATCTGAACGGCAGGGGCACTATGCCGTGACCTTCGGCGATACATTGCAGCAGTCCGGTGGAAGACCCCATGAATTGATGGGTTCCGCGGATGTCGAGGGCAATGCGGTAGCCCCTGGTGGGCCGGATGGTGTTGTCGAAGCTGCGCAGCGAAAAGCTCAGACCGGCCAGCGTCAGGAAGGATGAGGAATCCTGCAGGCCGACCGTGTAATCTTCCTGCTGCGGCTTGAGGTAGAGCCGCAGTCTCTGGCCGCGGAGAAAGCTCCTGCTCCAGGAGCCTTCCAATGACATCAGGCGGTCCGTGTACGTATCGGTGTCTTCCCTCTGGAAATTGGCTTGAAATGCGGTTGCGCTGTTGATGTTGTGGGAATCGGGAATGGTGTAGCTGAAGGCGATGCCCTGGATGCGCTGGGAAAGGTTGATCTCCCCGTTCAGTTCGTGGCCGAGGAGGAACATGTTCACATCCTTGTAGCGTAACGAACCCCGGATTCCCGTATCCGTTCCGTATCCTATCCCCGGGCGGAGCCGCCTGCGGGGGAGGGGGGTCAGCTGGATGTCGACCGGAACGGCAGAATCCGCTGCAGCCTCCTTTTTCGGCGCGACGGTGATGCCTGCGAAGCGGTCCGAGGCCGCGAAGTTGGCCTGGGTCTGGGCCAGCCTTTCCTGAGAGAACACGTCGCCTTTTTCATAATCCAGGTAGCGGGAGAGGAAAGGCGCAGGGTACTGGGGCGCCCCGGTGAACGTGGTGTCGCCAAAGAGGTAAAGCGGGCCGGTGTCCAGTTCGAGCACGATCTTCGCACTGTGTTCGGCCCTGGAAACCCTGATTTCATGGGTTGAGAAGGACGCATCGATATAGCCCTCTTCAAGCGCCTTTGCCAGGATGATCCCCTTGCCCTCTTCGTAATCCTTGTGCAGGAGCACGTCGCCTTCGACCAGCGTGAAATATCCCGTTTCCTCCCGGATGGCCTCGTTGGCGGCTCCCGGTCCACGGACGCCGATGGTTATGCTGGTGATCCTGACAGGTGTTCCGGGAACGACGTTCACCGTAATGCGGGATTCTCCTCCCGGTGCATTGGCGAGGGATACCGCGACTTTCGGGTCGTAGTAGCCGAAGGGCTCAAGGGCTTCCCGCACCTTCTTTTCGGCGTCCGCGACAAAAAGGTCCAGCCAGGAGCGGTTTACCTTTCCATCGCTTACCAGGCCCGGGGGGAGCGCCAGCGCTGCCTCCACATTCTCCAGCGCCTCGTCCTCCAGCCCGTTCACCACCACTTCCACGGTTTCCGCGGCCGGCGAAGGCGTTGCGTCGACGAGCAGCATCAAGGCCAGAAACATCATGACCAGAGCCATGAATGGAAAGCGGTATTTTTTCATATGTGACCGTTCAGCCAGTGCTCCGAGAAGGATGCGGTGACGTTTCACCGTGCAAAGTTCCACGCGACTTGCCGGCGGAGGTTTTCCGGAATGCCTGCTTTGGCGGTTGAATGCTTGGGGGTTGTCCCGAAACCTGCCGGGACGATTGCCGGCAATCAGCCAATCTGCCCCTTTCCGTCGTGAAGGACTATACCAATGTGTGAGCCCGTCGTCAATTGGGTTGCTGTTTCAGGAATAATTTGCTAAGATTTTAACCATTAATTTTAATTAAGTCATGTGACCCGGCTTCAGGAGGACGTATGACGGATTTTTTCCAGGTCGGCGTGGTCGCCACTTTCCACCGGTTCGGTCGCCAGAATCTGGACAGGATAGAGGAAGAGCTGTCCTGGTTCAGCCACGAACGCCCCATTGCACTGGTGTTGCCCTGTCTTTTCAGCGAGCTGGCGGGTGATGCTTTAAAGTCCATCGTCAGGCAGCTCAAGGAGGTGCGCTACCTGAAGGAAATCGTGGTCAGCCTGGGTTCCGCTTCTCCCGAGGACTACCGCCATGCGCGGGAGTTCTTTTCCGGCCTGCCCCAGCCGGCCAGGCTCATCTGGCTTGACGGGCCCAGAATGGAATCCGTGTTCTCGCTCATCGAGGATTCCGGGCTGCATGTGGGCGAAGCCGGCAAAGGGAGGGCAGTATGGACCGCCTACGGCTATGTCCTGTCGCGCCAGGATTTCCACACCGTTGTCGTACACGACTGCGACGTGCTTACCTACAACCGCGAACTGCTGGCACGGCTCTGCTATCCGGTAACCAATCCCAGCCTCAACTATGCCTTCTGCAAGGGCTACTACAGCAGGGTTACGGACCGGATGCACGGCAGGGTGACCCGCCTTCTCTTCACCCCTCTGATACGGTCGCTGCAAAAGATACTGGGCCACCACCCCCTGCTGGTGTTCTTCGACAGTTTCCGATACGCGCTTGCAGGCGAGTTTTCCATGGATATCGACCTGGCCAGGATCAACCGGATACCCGCAGACTGGGGCCTCGAGGTGGGCATGCTGGCCGAAGTCTACCGCAATGCGGCCATGAGGCGGATTTGCCAGATAGACATAGCCGACACGTACGAGCACAAGCACCAGGACCTGTCGCCCCACGACGCCTGCCTGGGGCTGTACAAGATGTCCATCGACATCTGCAAATCCATCTTCCGCACCCTGGCGTCCCAGGGGATCGCGTTTTCGGACGGGTTTTTCAAGACCCTGGTGGCGACCTATGTCAGCACCGCACAGGACATCCTGAAGCGTTACGAGGACGATGCGGCGGTAAACGGCCTGATATTCGACCGGCATGCCGAAAGCCTTGCTGTCGAGACATTTACCGACGGCATCCGGAGGGCGTCGGAGAAGATCACCGACGATCCGCTCGGGGTGCCCTTGATATCCAGCTGGGACAGGGTCACCGCGGCGATTCCGGGAATTCTGGACAGTCTGGGCGAGGCTGTGGAAGAGGATAACTATTGATGGCCGTGCACGGCTTTTCGATGACGGACAGAGCTCGGTGCGGGGGGGGAGGCTGCGGAGTGTCAGGCATGAACAGGGTCATCCTCAGGTCGGAGGTCAGGGAATGGCTGGACAGGGTCGGGTCTGCGGATCTTCTGGTCGGCATTCCCAGCTACAATAATGCCGGCACGATCGGGCACGTGGTGCGGGCAGTGCAGGCGGGGCTGGCGAAGTACTTCCCCCGGTACAGGGCGGTGCTGGTCAACTCGGACGGAGGCTCCGAGGACGGCACGCGCCAGGTCGCAGAGCAGGCGGCCGTCGACGATTTCAGCCAGCTGCTGGTCCGCCAGCGGGTTCCGGCCCTCTTGAAGACCGCAACGCTCTACCGGGGTGCGCCGGGGAAGGGGAGCGCCTTCAGAACGGTCTTCGAGATTGCCGATGCCCTTCGGGTAAAGGCCTGCGCAGTGGTCGACTCCGATCTCAGGAGCATCACCCCGGAATGGGTGGAGCTTCTCCTGAAACCGGTGCTGGACGAGGGGTTCGATTACGTCGCTCCCCTGTATCTCAGGCACAAGTACGACGGGACCATCACCAACAGCATAATCTACCCCCTGACAAGGGCGCTGTACGGTCGCAGGGTCCGGCAGCCGATAGGCGGGGATTTCGGCTTTTCCGGGAGGCTGTCCCGGCATTTTCTCAAGCAGGATGTCTGGGAAACGGATGTGGCCCGCTACGGCGTCGACATCTGGATGACCACCACCGCGATTGCCGGTAGTTTCGATGTCTGCCAGTCCTTCCTGGGCGCCAAGATACACGATGCGAAGGATCCCGCTGCCGACCTGTCCGCAATGCTAAGCCAGGTGGTCAGCGCCGCTTTCGACCTGATGGAGGCCTACCAAGAGGTCTGGACTTCGGTGAGCGGTTCCATGCAGGTGCCGACTTTCGGCTTCAGGTACGCGGTGGGACTGGAGCCGGTCGAGGTGAACGTGGAACGCATGCTGGAACGGTATGTTCTGGGCGCAAGGGATCTTGCGGATATCTGGCGGCGGTTTCTGCCCGGAAGGATCATGGAATGGCTTGCGGACAGCTGCCGTGTCCCGTGCCGGGAGTTCCGCTTGCCGGACGAGTTGTGGGTCGAGATCATCTACCGGCTTGCCGTTGCCAGGCGAAACCGCATCCTGCCGTCGGAGCATCTGCTCAAATCATTGACTCCGCTCTACCTGGGCAAGATTGCGTCCTTTGTCCTTGAAACCCGTGACAGTTCGGCTCCGGAGGTGGAAGAGCGCATCGAAAGGCTTTGCTGCCAGTTCGAGACCATGAAACCGCTGCTCGTAAGCCTGTGGGAGCAGCGCGAGGAGGTATGGGATGGGAATACTCAGGAAACTGTTGCTTGACCCCCTTGACCGGTGTGTCGACAATCTGCTTCTTTTTCTGCCCAACGTTCTTACCGCCATTGCCGTTCTGCTGGTGGGGGCGGTGCTTGCGCTGCTGATCAAGGCGCTCGGGGCGCGGTTTTTTCGTGCCGTAGGGGTCGACAGGCTTGCGCGGCGGGCAGGGCTGGACCTGCTGCTCGACAGGAGCGGGATACGTGACGCTGCTTCGGTTGTCGCTGCCAAGTTCATCGGGGGCTTGACCTTGGCCGTGTTTGCCGTGTTCGCGGTTCAGACCATCAATGTCCCGGCAGTGGAGCGGCTGCTGGAGAGGTTTTTCCTCTATCTGCCCGATGTCTTTGCCGCACTCGTCATACTCCTGGTCGGATACCTGATGAGCAATTTCCTATCCC
The DNA here is from genome assembly GCA_003314535.1 of Geobacter sp. GTDB lineage: Bacteria > Desulfobacterota > Desulfuromonadia > Geobacterales > Geobacteraceae > RPRC01. Next base: position 19,305 of record POSG01000009.1, on the reverse strand, counting down.
GCGCGGCCCTGATCGGGGCCGTCAATGCCGGCATGGGGGTTTCTCGGCTGATAGGGCGTTCTGTCAAATATCTCGTGATTGTCCTGAGCGTTACCATGGCGTTGGAGCAATTGGGGATCGGCAGCGGCACGGTTGTAATCGCCTTTTCCATAGTCTTCAGCGGTATCGTCCTTGCCTTTGCCATCGCTTTCGGCCTCGGCGGCAGGGACGCGGCACGCTGTTTCCTGGAAAAAAAGCTCAAGGGATCGGAGCGGGACGACAATATGAACCATTTGTGAAATGCCATCCACGTGGGAGCCGCCGGACCCGGCCCCCACGTGGATGATAAATCATTCCACGGTGATTTTTTTTACTTTCTGCACTGCTGCCTCGGTCTTCGGAATTCTCACTTCCAGGACCCCGTCCTTGAAGCTTGCCTTGGCCTTTTCGGTCTGGGTCTCGGCCGGGAGCTGAAGGGTGCGGGTAAACGAGCCGTAGGAGCGCTCCAGCCGGTAGTAATCCTTCTTTTCCACCTTGTCTTCCGATTTCTTCTCGCCCGAAATGGTGATGACGTCGTCCGAAATATTGACCTCGATATCCTCTTTTTGCATCCCCGGCATCTCAGCTTTCACAACAACGTTGTTTCCGTCTTCGAAGATGTCGACTGTCGGATACATTGAGCCGACTTCGGGGAATTTCAGCCTCGGCATCCATGAGGGAGCGAAGAACGGACGCCGGAAAGCCTCTTCGAACCAACGCTCCATCTCCTCGAAGGGGGAGAAGAATCCTGATTCGGTTTTTTTCAATCCCTTTGCTTCACTTTTCGCCAGTTCCCTGTTTTCCTTGTCTGCCATGTCTTTGCCTCCTCTGCAATACGTTCCGGGCTCCTTTATGTTAGCGGAACCCAATGCAAATATAAGCATGCTTTTCCTGATGTCAAGGATTGCCATGGCGCGACCGGGGGGAAAAGCGGGACGGCATTGCGGCGGCCAGCGCCGACGTCAGTTGCTCAACCGTTTCTTCATCGTATGGTTGCCGTTCTTTCCTGCCCCACACGACCCCCGGCCAGCAGAAGTCGTCACGACGCCTGGCGACGATATGAATGTGCAGTTGGCTGACCACATTTCCGATGGCCGCAACATTGAGCTTGTCGACCTTGAAATGGCTTTTCAGGAAGCGGGAAAGAAGGTTGATGCAGTCAAGGACAGCGAGCTGGTCTTCGCGGGGGAGATCGCATATTTCCGTTTCATTTCGTTGCGGCACCAGTATGAACCATGGCGCCAGCGAATTGTTCATCAAGAGGAGCAGGCAGCAGCCCATTTCCCCCAGGATATGGCAGTCTGCGGCGAGCTGCGGATCGAGACTGAATTGGTTCACCGGAAAATCCACCTTTCGAATGCATATGCAGGATACAATGATGATGTTCCCCCGTCAAACTGGTTTCGGAGCTGCGTGCCGCTATCGGGATCCAGGGCGGCCTGCGCAGTCGCTGCCGATTCATGGCACGCTCTACAATAATATATCGAGCGCATGTTCAAAAAGTGCCCGGAATGATGCCTGAAACCTGCATAAAAAATTCATGTTCCTTGACATATGTCATAAGCATTTTTCGCCAGGGAAGCTATGCTGAAGCCACTTGATCAGGAGGTGACCAGCATGAACCATTCGAGAAACCTTGCCGTAAGGCCGATCCAGGATTTTTTCGTTTTCGAGCCGAAACCGCCGCGCAAACTTTCCCTGATCACGGCTCCCGACGGCGAGACGCACCCCGCCCTTCGCGAGTGGCCGTCTAGACTGTTCGTGGAAACCACCACCCGCTGCAACCTGCGCTGCGCCATGTGCGTCAAGCAGGCCGGCGGCAGCGGGGTGATTGACGGCGACCTTTCCCGTGAAACTTTCCAGGCGCTTGAGCCGGCCCTGCCCCATGTGGAAGCGCTGGTGCTCAACGGCATAGGGGAACCGCTGCTCCATCCTCTGCTGGAGGAGTTCGTCCGCCGGGCCAGGGAGCTCATGCCGGCCCGCAGCTGGGTCGGCTTCCAGAGCAACGGTCAGCTGCTGGACGAGGCCCGCGCCCTGTCGCTGGTGGAGTCCGGCCTGGACAGGATCTGCCTGTCCCTGGACTCGGTATGTCCAGACACATTTCGCAAGATCCGCGAAGGCGGCGAAGTGCTGGACCTGGAGCGGGCGCTGTCGGCGCTGAAATCCGCAAAGGAGAAAACGGGTTCGTCCACGCCCCGGGTGGGGCTGGAGTTCGTCCTGATGAAAGACAATGCGGCCGAGCTGCCTTCGGCGCTCCGCTGGGCAGCGGCTCGCGGCGTCGATTTCGCCATTGTCACCCATCTTCTCCCCTACGATGCCGATCATGTTTCCATGGTCGCTTATGATTCGTGCACTGACGAGGCAATCGAATTCTTCAAGCCATGGAAGGAGAGGGCGGATGCTGAAGGCATCAACCTGCGCCATTTCTTCAAGACCATGTGGAATTACCTCAGGACACCGGAGGAACAGCGCATCGTGGATTTCGTGGCCGAAATGCAGGCAGAGGCGAGCGCACGGGAACTGTTCATCAACATGCGCAACCTGCTCGACCGTGATGAGTCATGGCAGGCGACCATGGAAGGCATTTTTGACGAAGCACGGTCAGCCGCCGGCGACGCCGGCATTGAGTTGACACTGCCGCACATCAATCCCAAGGGCGACCGGCGTTGCGATTTCGTCGACCGGGGGAGCGTTTTCGTCTCGTGGGACGGCGGAGTCCACAACTGCTACTTCCTCTGGCACAAGTTCAGTTGCCATTTCTCCGGCCGGAAGAAATACGTCAACACCCGTGTTTTCGGCACACTGGCTGACACAGGTATCAGAGATATCTGGAACGACCCGGAGTTTAAATCTTTCAGGGAAGAGGTGCTGCACCACGAATACCCGTTCTGCTCCAACTGCAACCTGGTGCCGTGCGAATATATCTACAACGAGGAGTTCACTCACGACTGCTTCGTCAACGAAGTCCCTTGTGGAGACTGTTTCTGGTGCATGGGGCTGTTTCACTGCATGCAGTAAAGGAAGGCACGAGGCACAGGGCGCACGACGCAAGAAAAACTCTGGAAACCGCAAAACCTTGCGCCGGTCGCCCCGCGCCTGTCTCCTGTTACATCCCCGCCTCTTTCGCCAGGGCGCTCCACGCGGGCAGGCTGCGCTCGATCATGTCCTTGTCGACGCAGTAGGCGATGCGGAAATGGCCCGGCGCGCCGAAGCCGGCGCCCGGTACCAGCAGGATGTGATGCTGCAGGGCGAGCCTGACGAACTTGATGTCGTCCGGAATGGGGGATTTGGGGAAAAAGTAGAATGCGCCGTCCGGTTTGATCATCCGGAAGCCCATGCCTGTCAGGTTGTCGTAGAGGATATCCCTTTTTTCCCTGTATTCGTCAATGTTTACCGTGACGCGCTGCAGGCCGGTGACAAGGCGCTGCATCAGGGCCGGCGCGTTGACGAAGCCGAGCACGCGGTTGGAGAAGGTCGCGCCCGCCATGAAGGTCTCCACGCCTTTCATGCGCGGGTTGGCCGCCAGGTAGCCGATGCGCTCTCCGGGGAGGGCCAGGTCCTTGCTGTAAGAGGTCACTATGACCGAATTTTCGACGTGCGGGAAGATATTGGGAACTTCCTTGCCGTCATAGGAGATGCGCGCGTAGGGTTCGTCGGATATGACCAGGATCTGGCGTGACAGCTCCTTTTCCTTGCGGCGCAGGAGATCGCCGAGTTTGGCCAGGCTTTCAGCCGGATAGATGACGCCTGTCGGGTTGTTGGGCGAACAGATGATGATCGCCCGTGTCCTTGAATTGATGGCGTTTTCGATTGCAGTGAGATTGAGCTGGAAATTGTCCCTGTCCGTCCAGACCTCCACGGGAACTCCCCCGTGATTGTCGATGTAAAACTTGTATTCGACGAAGAAGGGCGTGAGGATTATGACTTCATCGCCCCGGTTGAGGATGGTCTTGAGAGCCACGTTCAGGGCGCCGCTGGCGCCACAGGTCATGATGACGTTGTCACCGGTCACCGCCAGCCCCGATTTCTCCGCCAGGATCGCGGCCACGTCCTGCCTGGTCTCATCGTACCCCGCATTGCTCATATAGCGGTGCATCCCCGGTACCGGGTGTTCAGCCAGCTTGCGGAACGCCTTTCCGAATTCAGCGGGCGGCTCCACGTTGGGGTTGCCCAGGGTGAAGTCGAAAACATTCTCCGCGCCGTGAATCTTGCGCATCCGCTCCCCTTCCTCGAACATCTTCCTTATCCATGAAGCTTTCTCAATGAAGCCGGCGATCTTGTCAGCGATGGGCATGGCAGGCGCTCCTTGATGAAGTATTAAGTTTCCAGGCAAAAATGCCGAACAGAAATTATCTAACACATTGCAGGGCAAGAAACAAGTTTGATGGAATGGTGAAATGATCCGATGATGTTTTTTTCGTAGTGATTGTAACATTGTGTAATCTTCTGTGCATGATTCGTGACTGTGTTTCGACCGAAGATTAGTAAAGCTTGAAAATCCGGATAAGGTTGGTAAAATTTTACTTGCCTTTTAATGTGTTGCTATAATAACCATACACATGAATCATTTCTTCTGTGAGTGGTCTAGTCAGTTTTGTGCCATTATGTCGGCATCTTTCGGAAACTCCCGGAAATGTCCGAGAAAATCACTCCGGGGCCTAAGCGGAACTTTCTCGCCGCTCATGATAACTTGTCGACTCATGACTCACTGGCCGGAGCTTTTACTGGTTTCAAGCGCTTTCCCGGTTTTCGAGATCTTGCACTGAACCCGTATCACGATCGCCTCGAAAGCCCCGCTTAGGCCCTCAAAGAGACTTTCCGGATGGAAACTAGCTAGGAGATGGATATATGATTCCCAGAATATCCGGCGCTGTCATGCTTCTTGCCCTGCTGCTGGTTGTGATGGCGTCATGTTCATATTCTGCCGACCCTTCAGTGGCGTTTTTCTATGCAAACAATCCCCCTGCAGATGAACTGAAGGCATTCGATATCGTTGTCGTGGATCCGGGCAGCGGACTTTCACCATTGTCGTACGGCAACAGGGGGAGTGAGCTTTTTGCCTATGCGAGCGTCGGGGAAACCGACCCCGGCGCCGTTTATGAAAAAAAGCTCGCCGGCCGCTGGGTCATGGGAATGAACAAGGGCTGGGGGAGCAGGATCATGGACGTTTCCGACCCGGGCTGGCAGCGTTTTTTCCTGGACGAGGTCGTGGCTCCCCTCTGGGAGGCCGGTTACCGCGGGTTTTTCCTCGACACCCTTGATTCCTACCAGATCGCGGCGAAGAAGGAACGCTATCCCGCAATGGAGCAGGGGATCGCCACGATGATACTGGAGCTGAAAAAAAGGTGGCCCGGTGCCCGGTTGATCCTCAACAGGGGTTTCGAGGTTTTCGACCGCGTCCGCCCCCAGGTATTTGCCGTGGCGGCCGAGTCCCTCTACAAAGGATACAGCCCGGAAACCGGCGGCTATCACGACGTTTCGGACAAGGAGCGCGCGTGGCTCCTGGCCAGGCTGAGCCACGTGCGGAAACTGGGACTGCCCGTCATTTCCATAGATTACCTCCCTCCGGGAAACCGGCAGCAGGCACGTGAGATTGCCGAAAAGATCAGGCGGCAGGGGTTCATCCCCTGGGTGGCCGACAAGGACCTTTCGAGCCTGGGCGTGGGATCGGTGGAGGTTGTTCCCCGCAGGATCCTGTGCCTCTACGACGGAAGGGAGGCGTCGGAGCCGAGCGAGTTGAAGATCCACCGCTTTGCCGTCATGCCGCTGAACCATATGGGGTACACCGTGGAATTGCGCGACATGCGCCAGCCACTTCCGGACATGATAATGGAAGGGCGCTACGCGGGCGTCGTGGTCTGGCCGTTCACGGAAAAATCGGCGCGACCGGGCTTCGGCGAATGGCTGGCAAAAGCCGTCCGAGATGGGGTCAAGGTGGTTTTTCTGGAATACTTCGGCATGCCGGTTGCCGGCTTCCCGGCCGGGATGGGGATGACGGCTCCCCTCATGGAAGCGCCCAAACCGCCGTTCCGGGTCCTGGCGAAGAGCAGCATGATGGGCTTCGAGACGCCACCGACGCCGCTGCCGGACAGTTTCCTGCCGGTCGCCATGAAGTCGGGGGAGGCGCTGCTGAAAATAGCGGACCGCCAGGGCACGGTATCGGAGGTCGCCGGAATCACTCCCTGGGGAGGGTATGCTCTGTATCCCTTCGTCATAGGGCCGGTCCTGGATGAGCGGACGGCCTGGGTCGTGGACCCGTTCAGGTTTTTCGGGGAAACTCTCCGGCTTCCGGTGTTCCCCGTTCCCGACACAACGACCCAGAACGGCTCGCGCCTCTTGCTTTCCCATGTCGACGGCGACGGCTTCGAAAGCCGTTCCGAATGGCCGGGCGGCGGCTATGCCGCGCAGGAATTGCGCAGCAGGATACTGGAAAAATACCGCATTCCGGTTACGGTTTCCATAATAACCGGCATTACCGCCCCGAACGGGCTTTATCCCGACAAGTCCAGGGAGTTCGAGGAATTTGCCCGGAAGATCTTCGCGCTGCCCTGGGTCGAAGCGGCCAGCCACAGCTTCTCCCATCCCTTCAGGTGGCAGCCGGACAAATCCGCCGATGCCGAAGCGTACCATCTGAAAATACCCGGCTACCGTTTCAACCTGGAAAACGAAGTCTCCGGGTCGCTGGAATACATCAACCGGCGTCTGCTGCCGCCCGGCAAGAAAGCCCGGGTATTCAACTGGACGGGCGACTGCAACCCCACGGCCGAGGCAGTGGCCGCTGCTTACCGTGCAGGAGTGGACAACATCAATGGCGGCAACACCCTCATGACGGAGTCGTTCCGCTCCATCACCGCCGTAGCCCCCCTGGGCATCGACCGTGGCGGCATGTTCCAGGTTTATGCCCCCAACGAGAACGAGAATGTCTACACGAACCTCTGGACAAGCGGGTTTTCGGGCTATGGAAGGGTGCTGGAAACCTTCAGGCTGACGGACGGCCCGCGTCGCCTCAAGCCGGTTAACATTTATTACCATTTCTATTCGGCCACCAAGCAGGCGTCCCTCGCAGCCCTCGACAAGGTCCATTCATGGGCCGCCGGCCAGCGTCTCAACAGCATTTTCGCTTCAGAGTACGCGGAAAAAGTCCTGGATTTCAACCGGACGGTGGTGGCGCGCACCCCTGATGGCTGGCTGGTCAGAAACGGGGGATCGCTCCGGGAGATGCGGATTCCGTCCGCTCTCGGCTTTCCGTTGCTTGGCGCCGGCGCGAATGTTGCAGGTTTTAATGAACATAATGGTGAACGATACGTCCATCTGGGCCCGGGCGGGATGGCGGAGATCAAGCTGCGGAAAAAGATGGAAGACAAGCCGTACATTTCCCGCGTGAACGGGACGCTCGCGAAATTGGCGCGGAACGGACGGGGCATGTCCTTCACCCTTACCGGCATGACGGCAATGGAGCTTGTCATGGAAAATGCCGGCCAATGCAGCCTGTTTTCGGGAGGCCGGCGGCTGGTACCGGTATCGGCAAAAAACGGCAGGCTGACCTATCGCTTGAAGGAAGGAGAACATGCTCTCAAAGCCGAGTGCGGAAAATAAGGCGAAAGCGAGGGAGCGCTTCTCGGATCCTCTGTTTTCCTTCGGGATCGTGCTGCTGTTCCTGCTGCTTTTGTTTGCGCTCTTTCCGGAAAAGCGGATCATGGAAACCATGGCGCACTCGCCTGCCAGGAGCCGGCTGGTCCTGAGTTACCGGGAAGCGTTCCTGCGCACCAGGCCGTATGACAGCGACCTTCGCATAAAGCTCGCCGAGGGGCTGGCGGAATCCGAACAGTTCAAACGAGCCCTGAAGGTGCTCGACGAACATGAAGGAACCTGGAGCAGCCATCGCGAAGGCTACCTCAAGGTGCGCTACCGTGCTCTCAAGGGGCGGCTGGAAAGCGGCGCAATGACCGAAGCCGACAGGAAACGGTTTGAGAACGAGTATTTACGGGTGGCGCGGGAGCTTGGCTCAGTCGACCCGGCTTTCCTGGCACGGGAAAAGAGCATGGCGGCGGCAGGAGGCGCTGGCTCCGAATCCTACCGGGAACGGGCCAGGGGATTTTTCAGGTCCATGAAGGAGGCCGGCAGCGTGGCGAAACGCAGGGATCTTTTCATGAAAGGGGTGAAAACTCTCCTGGCCGGCAATCTGCCCGTCGAGGCGCTGGACGAGGGGGAGGCCAACATGTCCGGACTCGAGGCGGACCGGCAAACGCTCCTATTCATGACCAGAACCGCTCTCGGGGCGGGCAGGCCCGCGGCCGCGCAACGCTTCATTTCCCGGGCGCTCGGCATGCAGCTCGTCTCCGGCAGGGGTGGTGGCGCATGAGACGGCTTGCTTCCTGCCACACAGGGCTGATTGCAGCCGTTTTGGTGACGATTTTTGTCGCACTGTGCCCTGGTGCGTCTTTTTCCGCGCAGGATGCAGGGATCGTCCCCTATGATGCCGAACTCTACGAGACCGGCTACCGGGTGTTTCTCATGAACGGGAATGTCGCCGATGGTCTGAAGCTTGCCGAAAACGCACTGAGGCAGCGGCCCGGTGACGTCGTCTGGCGCAAGCGCGCCGCCCAGTGCGCCGAATGGTCGGGATCGCCGGCAACGGCGCTGAAGCATTGGTCGTACCTGGCACTGAAGACCGGCGACCCGGAGGCGAACGGTCGCGCCATGAAGCTGGCCGCAGGGTTGAACGATACCCGCTCGAGGATGGAATTGCTGAAGATGCGGCTGCGAAGAGATGCCGACATAGCGACGGTACGGGCCTTCGTGGATGCCGCCGAGTCGCTGGGGGAAACCGGGGAAGCGATTGCAGCGCTGGAGACTCTGAAGGGCGGGGCACACGCACGGTACGCACATGAGACGCTCGGCCGCCTTTACGAAGCCGCAGGAGAACCGGAAAAGGCCATACGTACGCTCAAGGAGTACGGCGCGAACCACCATCTCCCGGCGGACTCCCTTCGCAGGCTTGCTGCACTCCAGTACGGCAGGGGCGACCTGGAAGGCGCGTATCGCACTCTCAAGGCAGGCTTGAACTCGCCCGCAGCTGCTGATCCGGAATACCTGGCGGCAACGGGAGACCTGTGCTGGCGGATGCAGGACATGGAATGCGCGGTCGCCGCGGGCCGGAAGCTGGCCGCCAAGGGAAAGGCGCGGGAAGACGACTACCGGCGCATGATTTTCGTCCTGCGGGAATCGAATCCGGAGGAAGCCTTCAGCGTGGCCCTGGAGGCCGGCGGGCGCTTCGGCAGCCCGGCTTTTTTCAACGAAATCGCCGACCTGGGGGAACGGCAGGGCAAATGGAAGGAGCTGGAGCGGTTTTTGAACGGCATCGGGGAAAGCGAGCGGGCGCAACTGGAGAGAACATCCAGGTACTGGGTGTTGCGTGCCAGGGTCTGTGCACAGGTGGGGAGGGTGGACGAGGCTATTTCCTCCTATCGTGAAGCGCTGCGCATCGATCCCGGCGACGGGGACCTGAGGGCGGGCTACCTCTGGCTGCTTATGGACCTGGACAGGCCCAGGGAAGTGAGGGAAGCGGTCGGAAGATGGCCGGAGACGGGGGATGGAGCGCCGCAGTTGGCCGATGCTCTGGGGGCTGCCCATACGTACCTGGGAGATCACGGCAACGCACTGGTGCTTTTCCGGGAACGCTACAGGGCGCGGAAAGGCGACCCCCTGTGGCTTTTGGCCTATGGCGACGTGCTGGAACAGAACAACCTTGCCCAGGAGGCATTCCGGGAAAGGATGCGCGGCCTCCGCCTGCTGCGGGCGGGCAGGAAGGGGCTGGAATCGTCTTCCTCCGCCAGGGAACAGGGCAGGGCGGACCTGGCCAGGTTCTTGCTCCAGTTGCAGGAGGGGGACCGGCTGGATGCCCTTATGAAGAAAGTCAAGCAGAACAGCGCCGACCAGGAATCCAGGGAACTGGTTGCGGCCTGGGCTCTTTCCACGGAAAGGAATGATTTTGCCCGCTGGTGGCTGGTGCGGAAATACGCTGCCAACAGCAGGAAGCCGGCCTGGGTGGAGCTGGGGCTTGCCCTGGAGGACAACGATCGGGACAGGATGGCGGCGCTTTTGGCCGGAAAGCCCGACCGCCTGCCCTACCGGGATGCCATCGAAGCAGCGCAGCGGACCGGTTCACTTCCCGAGAGCGAAGAGATGGCCTGGCGCCGGAGTTGGACCAATCCCGATGACTATCTCCTGTACGAGCAGGTCCGGGAGATCTATTCCCGCCACCCCTCGTTCGCGGCCTATGGGCTCAGGCTGCTGGATCGCGGCGGCATCGGCGGCCTGGAGAACAGGTTCGACATGTCCCTGCCGCTGACCCGGCGGTACAGCTTGTTCGCCGGGGTGAGCCACACGATAAACTCGTCCATTAAGAACGGCGTGCTGGCGAGCTACCCTTCCGGAGATACCCGGGCGAATGTCGGCGTATCCGCCCTTTACCAGAAAGGGAAAGGTGATTTCACGGTGGGATGGCGATCCGCCCTGGATGATGTTGTCACCTTCGGCGCAACCGCTTCCTACCGGCTGTTCTCGCGCCTGGAGATAGAGGGGGAGTTTGGCTATTCCGCGCCGGCTGACGAGTCGGTGCCGCTGATCATCGGCGGGGTGAAGGACTTCGGCGCCTTGCGCCTGATCTTTTCCCCGACCGTTCGGGACACCATCCAGGCGGGATTCTCCCACGTGCTGCTGCGCGATCAGTCGCGGAACCTTCTGGGCAGCGGCTCGACGTACACACTGGACCTGTCCCACAAGTTGACATTCTCGTATCCCGATTTCTCCGTCAGGGCTTTCACGGGGTACTACGATTACCACCGGGAAAGGGCGCCACAAGGCGCCATACTGTCCCTGATCCCCCCGGACGCAGCCAGGGACGCTTCTTTTTTCGTTCCCGATTCCTACTATCAGATAGGAATCGGCGCCGACTTCGGCCAGGCGTACCGGGATGTCTACTCGCAGAACTGGAAACCGTTCGGCAGCACCTCGGTCTCCTGGCGGACCGATTCCGGGGTCGGCTTCGATTTCGGCCTGGGGACCCACGGCCCGGTGTTCGGTTACGATTCGCTCTGGTTCCAGTTCTCCCTTTCCCGGGGGACGGCCGCAACCACGGACCTGAGCGTGATTATGGAGATGGGGTACAAGTACTTCTTTAATTAGGCTTCATACTGAAAGTTTCACCCCTCACCCGGGCTGCGCCCACCCTCTCCCTTGATGGAGAGGGTATGGCAGGTAAACCCTTCTCCATTGAGGGAGAAGGTGGCCCGAAGGGCCGGATGAGGGGGGCTGGGAAAAAGATTGAATCGAACAGAAAGGGGATTCATATGAAATTTCTGAAAGCTGCCATGGTCTGCGGGGTGCTGTCCCTTCTCGCAGCATGCGTGACAATCCACCAGGGAGCCCAGGAGACGGTTTCCTTTGCCGAAGGCTGGGTGATGCTGCCGTTCGTCAACAACACGGAGACCCCCTATGCCGCTGAGCGGGCCGAATCGATCACCGCTTCCCTGCTGTACGCGCGCGGGGTGAAGAATCTAGGCGAATCTCCGCGAGCGGCCGGAGAAGACGAGATTTCCGTGGGCAGGAAGGGAGAGCGCCAGAAAGAGGCCCTTGACTGGGCGCGCAAGAACAAGTATCGCTACGCTGTGACGGGCACGGTCAATGAATGGCGCTACAAGGTGGGGCTCGACGGCGAGCCGGTGGTGGGAATTACGTTACAGGTTTATGCGCTGCCGGAGGGCAGACTCGTCTGGAGCGGAACCGGGTCCAAGAGCGGCTGGAGCAGGGGCGCCGTCAGCGCGGTTGCGCAACAGGTCATCGACCGGTTGCTGGAAACCATGCTCGTAAAATGAAAACACTGATCAAATCCATACGAAGGATTCCCCCCTGGGTGGTGCAGTGGCTGGAAACCATCGCCATCACGTTCCTGGTGCTTGCCGGGGGGTATTATTTCAACGGCAAAGACCCGTTCCTGGTCACCGCCCGGTTCCCGTGGCTCTGGTTCGCGCCGATCCTGGCGGCCCTGCGCTACGGGATGGGGCCCGGCCTGGCATCGGTGTCGATCATCGCCCTGCTCATGTTCCTGGCGGACCGGACGGGCGTATTGCCCTATCCCTTTCCCCTGGACCACATGCTTGGGGGGCTGCTCCTCACCATGATCTGCGGACAGTTCGGCTCGGTGTGGCGCAAAAGGCTGAAGAGGGCGGACATGCTCAGCGAGCATGCCCTGGAGCGGGCGCAGCAGATTTCCCGCGCCTATTTCATGGTCAGGGTGTCCCATGACCGTCTGGAGCAGAACCTGATCAGCAAGCCGCTGACCCTGAGGCAGGCCATGGTCGACATGCGGCTGTTCCTGATGCGGCACGGCGGGGAAATCGACGGCGAGGTCGCGGGAGAGCTCTTGTCCTTACTTTCCCACTACTGCAGCCTGGACAGCGCCTCCTTCTACCTGGTGGAGGACGGAAGGCTTTCGTCGACTCCGGTGGCTTCCATCGGGAAGGGCGCTCCCTACGAGCCTGAGGATCTCCTGCTTCGCGCTGCCATGGAATCGGACGGCACCGCCTACCAGTCCGTGGAAAAGATGTCGGTCGAACAGCACAGCAGCTACCTGGTCGCCTCGCCGATGCGCAGCAGTTCCGGGGACCTGCTGGCGGTGCTGCTGGTGTCCGAGATGCCGTTTCTCGCCCTGCAGAGGGAGACGCTCCAGATACTGGGGGTTCTGCTCTCCTATTGTGTCGAGCATGCCGCCGCGACGGTCAAGGCCGCCGAGATCCTGGAGGTGTTCCCTGGCTGCCCGCCGATCTTTGCCTCCGAGCTCATAAAAATGCACCGCCTGAACCGGGAGCTGGGCATCGAGAGCACCCTGGGCCTGCTGCGGGTGAATCCCAATGCCCGCCAGGAGGAGATGGCCCTTACCATGGAGAAGAAACAGCGCGGTCTGGACCATGTGTGGAGGCTCCCGACCCCACAGGGGATCCTGCTGATAACGCTCATGCCGTTTTCCAATATCACCGGGGGCGAGGGGTACCTGACCCGCGTCAGCAAATTCGTCCGCACCCGGTTCGGCATGCGGCTGGGAGACGAACTCATAACGTCGCGCCTGCTCCAGATAGTGCCGACCGTTTCTCCCCTGGGCCACCTGCGCGAACTCTTGAAGCTGGAGGGGATAGATGGCGAATCTCAAGTTCCCGCTGTACACGCTGCTGACTGAGCTGGCCAGCATCGGTGCGCTGTTCTTCCCGGGAGCGGGCTGGCCGTTGTTCACGGCGGCATTCATCGCGCACCTTCTGGCGAGCCTGTGCTTTGCGCTGACGCTTCCCGTCACTCTTCCCCCGGGATACCTGGACAGGAGGAGACAGGGGCTTTTGTTCTTCTCATTCATTTTCTTCATGCCGCTGCTGGGCATCCTGGGGATGATGCTCATACTGCTCTACTTCAGGGTGGCGGGCAAGAAACGGGTGAGGCCCGAATTCTTCATCATCCCCAGGCTTCCCTCCGCGGCCGTGGAAAGGGTCAAGCCGGTCACCATGGGGGAGGGGGGCGCCTGGTCGCGCCTCAAGGACGAGTCCATCTCCCGGCAGATCAAGATAGAGGCGCTCATGGCGGCGGGAGCCGTCCCCGGGCAGCAGGGGAGCCGCCTGCTGCAGATGGCCACCGGTGACAGCGATGACGAAATCCGCCTGGTGGCGTTCAACATTTTCGACAAGAGGGAGAAAAACATCAGCGCTGCAATCAGCCGCATGCTCCAGGAACTGAAAGCCACGGATGACGAGGGGGAAAAAGGGGTGATCTGCGGGAGGCTCGCCTTCTCCTACTGGGAGTTCATCTACAATGAACTGGTCAGGGACGAGCTGAAGGAGTTCTGCCTGGACCAGGCGCTTAATTATGCGCGGAAGAACGAAGAGCTCAAGGGGCCCAACCATCCGATTGCCATGCTCATGGGACGGGTCCTCCTCCTGCGCGGAGATGTGCTCGGGGCGGAGCGAGCCTTCGAAAAGGCGCTGGCACTGGGCGCCGCGCCGGGCAAGGGCGTGCCGTTCCAGGCGGAGCTCCTGTACCGGAAACGGGATTTCGCAGCCCTGAAGCGCCTCCTTTCCGGCCACCCGACCTTGCGCCACAAGCCGGGCATCGGGGCGGTCGTTTCCTTTTGGGGAGGGGCATAGATGGATCGTTTCCCGCGGGCAGGCCGTGTCGATATCATGCTGCTCCTGGAGGGCACGTTCCCCTATGTCAGCGGCGGGGTTTCCAGCTGGGTGGACCAGCTTATCCGGGCTTTTCCCGACTACAGCTTCGGGGCGGTTTTCATCGGCAGCCGGCCGGAGGATTACGGGGAGCAGCGCTACGAACTGCCTCCCAACCTGCTTCACCTGGAGGCGCACTACCTGGGCGAACAGGGAGAGACACCCATGATCAGGCGCCGCCCGGGCAACATGGAAAAACTCGAGGCCATGAGAAACTGGCATTCGTCATTCCTGTCCCGCGGTGCGACCGACCGGGAGAAGATGATGGTCGACCCCCGGTTCTACCTGACATCTCCGGACGGCGTCGACTATTCCCAGTTCCTCTACTCCGAGTATGCCTGGCAATTCATTACGGAGATGTACCAGTCCCGCTGCACCGATCCGTCGTTTCTCGATTACTTCTGGACGGTAAGGAACATGCACGGCCCGCTCTGGAGGCTGGCCGCCATAGCGGAAGGCTTGATCCCTGCCGGGCTCTACCACTCCGTTTCCACCGGTTATGCCGGTTTCCTGGGAGCAATGCTGGGCAGCAGCAGGCAAAGGCCGCTCATTTTGAGCGAGCACGGCATATATACCAAGGAACGCAGGATCGATCTGCTGCAAAGCGACTGGATAAGGGACAACCGGGAAGCGCTGCAGAAGGACCCGGCTGAAATCAGCTATTACCGGACCTTGTGGATGCGCTTCTTCGAGACCCTGGGAAGGATCTGCTATTCGGTTTCCGGCGACATCGTATCGCTTTACGAAGGCGCCAGGCTGAGGCAGATCGAGGACGGCGCACCTGCCGAACGCACGCGGGTCATTCCCAACGGCATCGACCTGGAGCGGTTCGGGCAGGTTGAAAGTGCCGGGCTGCGGACTCCGCCCCAGGTGCTGAGCCTGGTGGGAAGGGTGGTGCCCATAAAGGACATCAAGACCTTCATACGCACCATAAGGATCATGGCCGACCGGGTACCGGAAATAGAAGGATGGATAGTCGGCCCGTCCGACGAGGATGCCGATTACGCCGATGAATGCAGGGCGTTGGCGGAGAGCCTGCAGGTGAGTGAGCGGGTGCGTTTCATGGGAATGAGGAACGTCGAGGAAATCTATCCCCTGACCGGCGTCGTTTTGCTCAGCTCGATCAGCGAGGGGCTGCCCCTGGTAGTCATCGAGTCCTTTGCCGCAGGCGTGCCGGTTGTCGCCACCGATGTGGGCGCGTGCAGCCAGCTTATTTACGGCCTTGACGCGGAGGACCGCAGGCTGGGGGCGGCAGGCGCCATCGTGGGCATCAACGATCCCAAGGCGCTGGCGGATGCCTCCTGCGAGTTCCTCCAGTCGCCCGAGCGATGGAAGGCGGCAAGTGACGCGGCGCTGCACAGGGTCCGTCGCTATTATACCACCGGAAGAATGGTTTCCGAGTATCGTAAACTCTATGAAAAGGGGTTGCAGCAATGGCAGGAATAGGATTCGAACTGCGCAAACTGATGAAGAGGGATTCCTATTTCTCCCTCCTCCAGGCCTATGCCTACGCCGGGATCATCAGCAGCGGCCCCTGGATTCTCTCCATCATCGCGGTGCTCTTCATCGGCATCATTTCCCTCAAGGTGGTCATTCCGCCTTCGCTCATAAGCCAGTTCCAGACCGCCGTAACCTACCTGATGGCCGCAAGCCTCATACTTACCGGGTTTTTCCAGCTTGCCTTCACCCGCTACTGCGCCGACCGGATCTTCGAAAAGGAGCATCACCGCCTCATACCCAACATGAACGGCGTCATCCTGCTGGTGACCACGGTTGCCGGCTGTCTGGTGTTCCCCTTCGCATTGCTTTTGTTCGACGCCCAGTCCCTGCTGTTCAGGATCCTGTTCGCCACGACCTTCGTGGTGCTGTGCAATGTCTGGATCGCCGCCATCCTCCTTTCAGGCCTGAAGGCCTACAAGTCCATCCTGGCCAATTTCGCCATAGGGTACGGAGTCACCGTGATACTCGCGGTTTCCCTTCGTTTCCTGAACCTGGAAGGACTGATGCTGGGGTTCCTGGTCGGCCAGTTCGTCCTGCTCATGGGCATGCTGCTGGTGGTCTACCGTAATTACCCCTCCCGCAAGTTCCTGGAGTTCGATTTCCTGCGCAGGGGGAGGGTGCGTCACGCCCTGGTGCTGACCGGCTTTTTCTACAACCTGGGCATCTGGGCCGACAAGATCGTGTTCTGGTTCCATCCCTATACCGGCAATCCGGTCATCGGCCCCTTGCGGGCCTCCGAGGTGTACGACCTGCCCATATTCTTGGCCTACCTGGCCATCCTGCCGGGGATGGCGGTGTTCCTGGCCAGGATGGAGACCGACTTCGTCGAGTTCTACGACAAGTACTATGACGCGGTCAGGGAAGGCGGCACGCTCGGTCATATTTACGACATGAAGGACGAGATGGTGCGGATGGCCCGAGAGGGGATCTACGACATCATGAAGATCCAGGCCATCGCCGCCATCGGTATCTTCCTCCTGGGCCGGCCGCTTCTGAGGCTGGCCGGGATCGACGAGATGATATTCCCGCTGCTCTACGTGGACGTGGCCGGCGCCAGCTTCCAGGTGGTGTTCCTCGCCATCCTCAACATCTACTTCTACCTCGACCGGCGCAAAAGGGTCCTTTCCCTGGTCATGCTGTTCGCCGGGCTGAACATCGTTTTCAGCATCCTTTCCATCATGGCCGGGCCGTTCTTCTACGGCTACGGCTTCGCTCTGTCGCTGGTAGTTGCCATCTTCGCCGGCATGGTGCTCCTGGACCGTGACCTGGGCATTCTCGAATACGAGACCTTCATGCTCAGGTAGGGTGTCGTGATGCCGGGATTGACCCGACGCCATGCAACCCCTCATATTTGATCTCTCGGCCTTAAAGGGCAGTCTCGGTCGATTATCTGGACCACTGAAGCAAAAATCATCCCCCTTCCTCCTTCAGTCTTCTGCCCTTAGCCTTCAACCATACCATCCCCTTCAGCCTGTTGCATGTTTCTTACGCCTTGTGCACTGCGTATTCAGTTTGTCTAATTGAAATCCAGCGGACTCATCGGTTCCTTTAACGTCCTCACCGGGACACAATGGATCTCTGAACGGGAGAGCACCGTCGGGATGTAAAGCGATTTCTTTGCCCGGGGGACATCACGGAGCACTCCAAAATCCCGCTTAAGTCCATGGCGGTAAAGGAAGAGGAGCGAATTGAAAGCCTGGTTCTGGGTAGAAGCGGCGACCCTGCTTTTTATTGCAAGGAATGAGAGGTACTCCTTCACATCCTCGGTTGTCAGCTCCATCGGCGTCTTATCTTTCAGGAACCGCTGGAAATTACGGGAACACAAGGCATAGGTCTTCAATGTTTTGCGGGAATAATGCCGCACTTTGATCTCGGTCGCCATGGTTTCAAGGGTCTTGTCCCACTCGGGAGAGGCCGACTTTTCCTGGTAACCGGAAACAGTGAATTGGGATTTTCTGGATGCATAGGTCGAATATGCGGGGGCATTCTCCGAGACATAATAAGGTGCCTGCCCAGGCAGATCCCCTGCTTTTGTCGATAAGGCATTCCTCTGCAAGCCATCGTTTTCCGGAGACGCGCCCATTTCGGTTCTGATGTAAGCAGTATGTTGGGCTTGCTGGCCGGGTATCCAAAAGGAGTCATCACCGTCCGGAATTTTCTCGGAATAGCAAGCGCTCCTGTTGTTCAGCATCTCGAAGTAGAGCGATACCGCATGGGCTGCCCTCTCGCGATGCGTATCATTTTGTCTCTTTTCCTTCAATTTGTCACAGAATAGTCGTACTCGTTCGGCTTTGCTGGTCGGAACAGGATATTTGTTACAAAAATCGAGATAATAGCGCAGCCACTTCGTGTATTCGCTGTTACGTGACGGTGGAATATTTCTTGATTTGAGGTAGGCAACATATTCGGTAAGGGTGGATTCGGGAATTCTAAGCATGGAATTCTCCTTTGACTTCAATCATGAGTGAGCGTATATTTCGTCTGCCCATTTAAAATGGTAAACGCCTAAATGGAATATTGATTTAAACGCTCAACTTCCAAATTTTCATGTTGTATATGCAGTAAATATTAAATACATTTAATGTTTTAGTCAACATGAAAAAATAAGATAAAATTTGTGAAAAATTGGTGGTTGGGCAGGGGCTCATCAATAAGTAGTTACCCCGCAAATTAAATCTGAGGAGAAGAAATTATGCCTATCAATTATCTAATCCCGTACGTACCTATCAAGGGTCATAAGGATCCTGATTTTAGAGAAATGTCCTATGGAGACTCAGAATGGAGGGGCGAAGCTCTTAAAAACAACGTTACCTCCGGAAGTTATCTGTTTTTCCATACAAAAATCGGGAATACAAAATATATAACCAGCTACATAGTAGTGGAGCGTATTGTTTCCTCCGAAGATGCGCAAAAAGACCCGAATATAAATTGTGATGGTCAATACGACGACTGGCTGTTTATTGGCAATAAGATAAATTCAAAAAGACTTAGAAAGCCTATTCCACTCAACAAAATATTGGCTAATAAGCTTTCACTAGGGATAGATTTTACTGATTTTGATAATGGTTCAAGAACTGAATTACAAGTTATAGCCTCAGCGACTAGGTCTCACAGACAATTAACACTTGATGATGTTGATATGCTCATATCAGAAATAGACAAATACCAGAGTAACAATAAAATTGAGAACACTTCAGACGTACAATACCATCTGAACTTTTACGATGAAGGAGATGAAATTATACCTTTCGATGAAGTTCATAAGATTAAAGAGTCAGAAATACAAAAACTCATAAGGAAAAATCCATCTATTATAGGAAAAGGTTTGAAAGTAGTTGATTACGAAAAAGTTTTACCAGACGGAGACAGACTAGACTTGCTCCTTGTCAATCGGCACGAGGGTGTAAAATCCTTTGTGTAAATGGCCAAAATCGGTTACAAATTCCCACCACAGGAGAGACCGATGGCCACGACCGACGAACTGCTTGACACATTGATGAAAGACTACAAGAAGCCCGAAGAT
>POSG01000008.1 GCA_003314535.1 Geobacter sp. | reverse complement strand
ATCAGCATCTCCTTTCGGGGTCTCCTCTCTCGGATGATTCCGCGAGTATGGAGATAGATGCTGGGGTGGGTCAATTTTGGACGCCGATTACCCCACAAAGTGGGTCATTATTGCATGCCGATTCACATCTAAGGGCTTGAGCCATAAAGTTCTAGCTGGAATGATTCGAAACGATTTTCAAGAGTCCCTTTTCTGGGACTTTGAAGATTTTGACGATAACGATATTGACGGGTGGTTGGTCGGAGACTTCAAAAGATATTGCGCTGCGCTTGAGATAAGACCAGAAGAATTTGCAGACATTCCCGTATCTGACCTTGCCAATCTCCCTTTACCAGCACTAGTTAAAGAACGGCGAGAACAGAAAAAACTATCAATCGAAGTGATTGTGGGGACGCTGATTGTGGGGACGTTGTTTCTAAAAAAGCTTTAACATTGACAAATACTAACCAATATACTATTATCGCGACATGCCAAGACAAGCCCGCCTCGACATTCCGGGTGCCTTGCATCACATCATGGCGCGAGGGATAAACAGATCCGCAATATTTACGGATGAAGAAGATAAAACTAGATTTCTTCAGCGTCTGGGTGAAAACGTAACAAAAGCGGAAGCATCCATATACGCCTGGGTCATTATGGATACCCATGCCCACATCCTGTTTAAGAGTGGGAAGTTGGGAATTTCAGCAGTAATGCGCAAACTTCTTACCTGGTACGCCCAATACTATAACCGGCGGCACAAACGTACCGGACATCTCTTTGAAAACCGCTATAAGTCGATACTCTGCGATGAGGACAACTATCTTCTCGCGCTTGTACGCTACATCCATTTGAACCCTGTACGGGCTAACCTTGTCACAACGATGGAGCAACTGAACGAATACAAATGGAGCGGCCATCGTCAAATTATGGAAAATACGGGCAGCTCGTGGATGGATACTGAATATATTTTGTCCCATTTTGCTGGTGGGGTACGGAAAGCCAAAGCAGCATACATGTTGTTTGTAAAGGAAGGGTTGGAACTGGGTCACGTACCGGAACTCACTGGTGGTGGGCTTGCCCGAAGCAGTGGTGGTTGGTCTCAGGTTCTTTCCATGCGAGGCCGAGGAGAAAAAGCGGAACACGATGAGCGCATCCTTGGCAGCAGCGACTTCGTTAACGAAGTCCTTTCGGACGTTGATGACCGTCAAATCCGTCAGATGAGGCACGGGACAGGCGGCAGCACCATCGAAAAAATAATTGCAGAAGAATGCAAACGTCGCCAGATAAGTCCCCAGGAGCTTAAAACCGGTACCAAGCGGCGGGATGTGAGCGAAACGCGCGCCCTAGTAGCATGGCGAAGCCGAGAGGAGTTGGGTTTGTCGTCAGCAGAAATAGCGCGTCATCTTGGAGTAAACACCTCATGCATTGCACGGTCGATTGAAAGAGTCGGGGTGAAGTTGAATGGCGTAAGGCATGTTTAGAAACAACGTCCCCAGAGGGACAGAAAGAGTCGGGGTGAAGTTGAATGGCGTAAGGCATGTTTAGAAACAACGTCCCCAGAGGGATCCATGTTTAGAAACAACGTCCCCAGAGGGATCCATGATTATCCTTACCCTGATGACCGGCGCTGTCCTTCTTTGGGGGAAATAGTGCAAGAAAAACGGATGCCAACACGGCTTACGACCCGCCCGAAAAGGCCGGCGGGTCAAAGCCATGGCCGTTAGTGGGGTTATCGGGCTTATCGGGACGTCCTTTACATATTTCAAACCGATCCATCTTGTGCCAGGAAGACATCTATTTCATGGAGTTGGTTCGCTACATTCACCCCAGGTGGTGTTTCTCGCCATACTCAACATCTACTTCTACCTCGACCGGCGCAAAAGGGTCCTTTCCCTGGTCATGCTGTTCGCCGGGCTGAACATCGTTTTCAGCATCCTTTCCATCATGGCCGGGCTGTTCTTCTACGGCTACGGCTTCGCTCTGTCGCTGGTAGTTGCCATCTTCGCCGGCATGCTGCTCCTGGACCGTGACCTGGGCATTCTCGAATACGAGACCTTCATGCTCAGGTAGGGTGTCGTGATGCCGGGATTGACCCGGATTCAAATTCATGTTTCCCGCAAAAGTTTCACTTCCTCAGAACAGCACGATATGGTAAGTGTTGGTAATGAAACCAAGTGCCCCGCAAACGTCAGACGATAAGTATTATCGAGCACTTTTCGAAAGCAGTTTGGATGCTGTTTTTCTTACGGTTCCCGACGGCACCATTGTTGCTGCAAACCCTGCTGCATGCAGGATGTTTGCTATGAGCGAAAAGGAAATTTGCGCCGTTGGACGAGATGGTCTCATCGATAATACCGATCCGAACCACCGAAGGTTTTTCGAGGTGCGGAAGTCGACGGGCAAGGCGCACGGAGAGCTGATATACCTGCGGAAAGATGGCAGCAAGTTTATCGGTGATACCACCTCGGTCATTGTCGATGGCGGCACCAGTGCTTTTGTTATCGTCCGTGACGTTACGCAAGAAAAAGAGGCGGAGAAAGCACTGCGATTTACCCAGTTCGCCATAGACCATGCCTTTGTCGAGGTCTATTTATTAACCAGTGAATTTCGAATTGTCTATGCCAACGACGCGGCCTGCCGCGCACTGGGCTATACACGCGAAGAGTTGACGCAGATGTCAGTCAGCGACATCGACCCATGGCATCCCAGACCGGGCGACCCTGAACACACCGACAATTGGCGGATGTTTCGAGAAACAAAGCATTGCAGATTCGAGACATCTCACCTTACCAAGGACGGCCGGGTCTATCCGGTAGAGGTACGCTCAAACCACCTGGTATTCGAGGGGAAGGAATACAGCTGCGCTTTTTGCCAGGATATCACCGAGCGGAAGCGGGCAGAGGAAACCATTCATCAGAGCGAAGAGAAGTTCCGGGTGCTGGCCGAAACTTCTCCGGCGGCAATTGTTCT
Source organism: Geobacter sp. (assembly GCA_003314535.1). Lineage (GTDB taxonomy): Bacteria > Desulfobacterota > Desulfuromonadia > Geobacterales > Geobacteraceae > RPRC01. The sequence continues at coordinate 126,852 of POSG01000008.1, read as the reverse complement.
CCACCAGGGAGAAAAGTTTATTTATGCGAATCCGGCGACAATGAGGATTTCCGGTTACAGCGAGGCGGAACTGCTGGGTATGAATTTCTGGGACTGGACCCATGCGGATTTTCGGGACATGTTCCGTGAACACGGGCTGGCCCGCCTGCGCGGCGATTCGGTGCCACTCCAGTTCGAACAGAAGTTGACCACAAAAACCGGCGAGGAAAGATGGGTGGTTGTTTCTGTCGGAAAGATCGAATACAGGGGAAACCCAACCGTTATCGCCACAATTCTCGACATCACGGAGGCAAAACAGGCCGAAGAAAGGATCAGCAACGCTCTGGCGGAAAAAGTGCTCCTGTTGAAGGAGGTCCATCACCGCGTCAAGAACAACCTGCAAATCATCTGCTCACTGCTCGATCTTCAGTCCGATTCCATCCCCGATGAACGGTCGAGAAGCTATTTCCGGGAAAACCAGAACCGCATCCGGTCCATGGCCCTGGTCCATGAAAGACTCTATAAGTCAGACGATTTTACTTCCGTTGGCTTAGAGGAATATATAAGGGACCTGTGTAAGAACCTGTTCGACTCCTACCTGGCAGATCCCGGACGCATCGACCTGGAAGTCGATACCGGAGGGCTCTCCATTGCTATCGACAAAGCGATCCCCTGGGGACTGATCATCAACGAGCTTGTATCGAATTCGCTGAAGCACGCTTTCCCGGATAACCGCTCCGGCGAGATTTCAATACGCTTTAATTTAAACGGAGATGACAGGCTTACCCTGACAGTCGCCGATAGCGGGGTTGGAATACCTCCGCATCTGGATTTCATGGACACGGAGACACTCGGTCTGCAGCTGGTAAACATGCTTGCCCGTCAATTGAACGGGCAGATATCCATGGAAAGCACGACAGGCACCGCGTTCACCATCCGTGCCCAGAAATAAAAGCGTAGAGGGGTCACCCATTGCAGGCTGTCCGTCAAGAGCAAAAACGTTCCTTATGCGAGAAAAGAATCTTGCAAGCCTTACCGTTTTCAGCTATCGGCATCGTTGCTATTACCGTTATTTCTTTCACGTTTTGATGCCAGTCTTGGCTGCACCAGTCACCTGTCAGGATGAAGGCAGTTTTCGAAACAGTGGAAGTTAAACGGCCCTTAGCCTTCCATGGTACGCTTCCTCCTTTCTCCGACCCGGCACCTCTGGGGCCAGTTTCTAATGTAAATAAAATAATTACGCGGAATATTGACGAAAAGACGGGAACGGGTGTAAAAATATGCTAATTTTCGTTTTCCCGGGAGTCTTTCATGTTGTTTGATATGGGGATACGGGTCTCGTGGAACTAACAGGCCGTCCGAGCCAGCTGCCAGCTGGTCGGGCGGCTTTTTAATTTGCAGCCTGCCTCTGAAAGATAGAGGGGTCAGGTCTCAACACAGTACATTATTTATCTTAGGTCGTCGTACGATTCGGCATGAGTGCCGCGGCGATTATACACGCAGGCACAAGGCTACGCGTCATAAAAGACAATGATGCATATTTAAGGAAACTGCTCCGAAGGGTTGGTGAAAAAATGGGAATTGTACCGTGTTGAGACCTGATAATCATATAAAGGCACCTTTTATTTGGGCAAGGAGGGGACGTAGGCAAATTATGTAAATTATTAACAAAAATATGATCGGCAGGAACCATGTTACGGTGGCATAGGAGATCGGGCAGGCGAAAGCGAATTTGAAAGGGGAAAACGTAACCCGAAAAGCTGCATAATCTGCCAACGTCATACCAAGGCCAAAACGCAGAGTCTTAAATGCTTAAATGAACGGAGAGCCAATACCATGTGCCTGCCACATATGCAGCTGTTTATCCTTTTCCTTACTTTCTTCGCCTTTTCTGCCGTTTTAAGGCCCACCGCCCGGGCAGCAACAGTGTTTACCGTTACGGCGACGGCAGATACTGCAGCATCCGACGGCATTTGTACTCTTCGGGAAGCAGTTCTGGCTGCCAACGGTTCTCCCGCAAATGCCGATTGCGGCTCTGACCACGGGGCGCCGTATACCGTGAACTTCAATGTCAACGGCACAATCGCACTTGGTTCTGGGTTTTCCAACATTGAACGTAATATGACGATAGATGGCGCTGGGCATAGTGTCACGGTAAGTGGGAACAACACAGTGCCGGTGTTCACTGTGATGATGGGAGTAACCTTCAACCTGCAGAATTTGACCGTTGCGAACGGTAATGGTGCCTTTGGCGGAGGTATATTAAACAATGGAATACTGAATGTTTCGAACTGCACTTTCACTGGCAATAGCGCAACCAGCACCGGTGGAGCAATCTCCAATAATGGGACAGTGGCCGTGACGAACAGTACAATATCAGGCAACAATGCAGGTCACGGCGGAGGGATCTTTAATTCTGGAACCTTGACGGTTATGAACAGTACAATTTCCGGCAACAGCGCAAGCCATGGCGGCGGAATTGTCAACTCTGGGACATCGACGGTTAAAAGCAGCACAATATCAGGTAACAGCGCAACCGGCAGCGGTGGCGCAATTTCCAATAATGGTACAGTGACTGTGACGAACTGCACAATGGCGCTCAACAGCGCAAGTTTCGGCGGAGGAATCCTTAATTCTGGTACCTTGATGGTTATGAACAACACAATTTCCGGCAACAGCGCAAGTTTCGGCGGCGGAATCGACTGCCCGACTGGGACAACGACCATTACCAACAGCATCATTGCCAACAGCGGCATGGGCGGTAACTGCATTGGAGCTTGCACGGGCTCTTACAACCTGGTGGACGACAACACCTGTGGTGCGGGATTTACAAATTCACTCTCCATCAATCTCGGCCCGCAGGGGAACTATGGCGGGGGCACGCTAACGATCCCCCTTCTGCCGGGGAGCTCGGCCATAGATGCGGGCGACAGCGCCACGTGCGCGGACGTGGCGACGGTCAACGGCATCGACCAGCGTGGCCTCCCACGGCCAGCCGGCCACTGTGACATCGGTGCTTTCGAGTCCCGGGGGTTCACCCTTGCGAAAACCGGCGGCGACAACCAGGGTGCGAGCGTGAGCTCCGCATTCGCGTCGCCGCTGCAGGTGTCGCTGAATGAAGCGGGAGGCGCAGGCCTCCCCGGGGCGCTCGTAACATTCACGGCGCCGTCGTCCGGCCCGAGCACGAACCCTGCGATTTTTACTGCGACCACCGGAGCGAACAGTGTCGCTTCCGCCATGGCTTTTGCAAACGGAACCGTAGGCGGTCCCTATAGCGTTACAGCGAGCGTGCCGGGCGCGACAAGTGTGAATTTCAGCCTGACAAATCTCCCCCTGGCTACGCTGACCATCGCGTTTGCCGGTAACGGGAGCGGCATGGTCAGCAGCACTTCGCCCGCCGATCCCGGCATCAGTTGCAGCAAGGGTTCTCCCGGCGGATGCAGTGCCGGCTACCCGCTCAATACAGCGATAACCCTCTCTGCGACCGGCGACTGGAAATCCATCTTCGGAGGCTGGAGCGGCGGAGCCATGAGCAGTGCCAGCCCGGTTACCTTTACCCTGGACTCCGATAAAACGGTTACCGCCACATTCAATCCTGACTGCAGGGTGGTGCTCTTCCCCGGCGGCGCTCTCTTCGCCGCAATCCAGGATGCCTATGCAAGCGTGCAGACTGGCAGCATGACGATTAAGGCGCAGGCCCATGCCTTTCTGGAGGAGATCCTCTTCGATAAGAGCACCACCAACGTAGTTCTTGAAGGCGGGATGGACGGCAGCTTCAACCCGACCTCGGGCTATTCCACGGTGGAAAAGTTGACGGTGGGGAGGGGCCAGGCAAAGATCAGCAACATTGTCATTAAATAGCAGACTACAGGGGGTAAGCCCATAGGGGTCAAACCTGATCTCTTTCCCTTCAGGTTCCCTTTGTCTTTCTCCCTTGCGAAGTTATGACAGAAAGCACTAACTTTGCAATGGCTTGGTTTCCAGGGGAAAGGTCAGAAGGTCAGCTTATTGAAACTCCAGAGGGATGCATCCATGAAAAAAGCTGCAATCCTGTTAATTGCATTGTTACTAAATTCTTGGATGGCCTATGCAGACTACAAGGAGGCTCTAAGGAATGGTAATTATGATGTTGCGCATATGGAGATACTGCCCAAGGCTATAGAGGGTGATCCGGAAGCCCAGTTCTCTCTAGGAAACATGTATGCAAATGGCCTGGGGGTACCGCAAGACTATATTGAGGCTGTGAAGTGGTATCGTAAATCAGCTGTTCAAGGAGTTGCCAAAGCACAGAACAACCTTGGGGCAATGTATCTTAAGGGAGAGGGTGGAGCAGTGGACTTGAAAGAAGCTGCACAATGGCTCCGAAAGGCTGCTAACCAAGGATTGGCCTTTGCTCAATATAATCTCGGGAACATGTATGAGGATGGTATAGGTGTCCCACAAAGCTTCGAAGAGGCGTTAAAGCTGTTCAGCAAAGCGGCAGAACAAGGACTTGTCAATGCACAAAACAACCTTGGGGCAATGTATGATAAAGGCATAGGAACGCCGATAAATTATAAAGAGGCCTTGCATTGGTATAGAAGGGCGGCGGATCAGGGTTTTGCGTTGGCTCAGTTCAACCTTGGATATATGTATAAAGCCGGAAAAGGTGTGCCTCAGGACTTTGAAAAAGCCGTGCGATGGTATAAGAAAGCCGCTGAAAATGGATGTGCCGCCGCCCAGTTGAATCTGGGCAACCAATTCGCCGACGGCCAGGGTGTTGAAAAGAATTATGATCAGGCGGTGAAATGGTATCGTAAAGCTGCGGATCAGGGTCTTGCTCCTGCCCAGACCAACTTAGGAATCAGATACATGTTCGGGCAGGGCGCTCCGCAAGACTATATAGAGGCGGCAAAATGGTTTCAGATGGCGGCAGATCAAGGCTTTACCCAGGCGCAAAACAATCTCGGGTTTATGTATTTTAACGGGCAAGGCGTACCTCATGATTATGTCCAGGCTTATAAGTGGTTTTATCTTGCGGCTGAACATGGTGATACTTCTGCGTCTCACAACCGAGATTTTATTGTTGACAAACTGTCACCCGAACAACTCTCCAGGGCACAGAAGTTGATTTACATTTGGAAACCCAAGACTTCTGTAAACATTGAAGTCCGTTGGCTGACTGACTGAAGGACTCAAGTGCCCGGGGGCGGACCAAGCCAGCCGGCCCTGAATACGGGGTAATTCGAGGGACACCATACTCATTTGGAATAAATAATTGCTGCCCCTGGAATTCCTGAAATACAGTGGCCTGGGCGTTCTCGAGTATGAAACCTTCATGCTCAGGTAGGATGCCGTAGTATCACCCTCTCTCCCAATCTCCACCGATACCCATTCATGGACACCTGCCAGATGTTTGTCATCTGTTGAAACAGTATTGTCAACGGTAATAAGAAGTATCATTTGCAGGCCTCTTCCTGCTTAGGAGCAGTCCTGGCTGGCAAAAGGGTAAGGTGTCTGTCGGAGACGTTCTTGCTGAAGTGTATTCAATTATGCAAATGTTCGCTAAAGCGCTAAATCAAGAATGTCCCTGGGAAGCCTGGAAAGCCCCGGGATTCCGATAACCGTAGGGGGATGATGCGGAATGTTTGGCGTCACCTTTAAACGGAGCCTTCACTTGCTATAATTATACGACAGAGGAGCTGCTTCGGAACATCAACGTAACGTGTCATTTTCACTCGAAAACGAACAAGAATGACCGTCAAAGGGCAAAGAGTTCCATTGACAGTGCCCATGATGCGTCTTTGTCAGGAGGCATGGATCATGAGAAAGGCGACGTTTCCCTTGGTGGTTATCTTTTGTTGGCTGTTTCTGGGTATGCCTTGCGTTTGCGCCCAGGACGTGGGATGGATGCAGCAGGGCGTGCGCGTGTGGTATTTTGGCGGCGCCGGTACCACAATGTCCTCAGATGCTGAGGAAGCCTTTTTGTTCGGCACTGTAAACGGCTCCTCCGTGCAGGTGACCAAGCATTCGGGCCTCAACCACTGGGGGTCTGTCCAACCGGTAGATACCAGTACGTATTCCTTTCTCGACAAGGGGCCATGCTGGATACACCCGCAGGTGCTGCAAACCATCGCAGTGGGCGACGAGTGGATGGGTATCGATATCTACACGATAAACCGGGCGAACTATACCTACGATACATTTAAAAGCAATCCTGAATTCTCTTCCATCCCCTACCTCCTTCTTCCCATAAAGACATTATTCGGTCTTGCGAGTCAGCGGGAAATTGTGAAGATCGTTTATGGCAGGCAATATTTTGACGATGTTTGGGGCACCGCTTATTTCGATGCTGAGACAGGCCTTTGCCTGTTCAACTTGAGGCTGAGTCTTGGTGGTGCTACCGTATTTTTCATCCTCAGCGAGATCAACTATGATTTTGCCAATCATCTGGCCTTTGCCGAGGACAATGGTCCCCACACCGGGTTCAAGTCAACCATCATCAAGACATCCAGTGCTTCACAATATGTCATGATGAATTCCTCGGTTGAATCGCGCTATGGCAATACTGTGCAAATGTGGGTTAATACTTCTGCCGGTGGCACGAGCGGCTATATCCCTCCCGATGAAAACTATTGCTTTTTCGGCGACATACCGGTTCTGCGGCATAAGCTTATGACGGCAACCCCCCAGTACCCGCCCGAAAACTGGAATGAATACGGAGACTATCTGTGGTGGTGGGTGCCGACAGCCGCCTTGCAGCATGAAACAATCAACGTTTTCGATGTTACAATGACGCGAACTTCCACCAACCCCTATACCTTTACTGCTACGGGGGTTGGTTCAGCTTTATACTTTCCGAGCCTGATTTTCGACAATAATGGCTACATGACCGACTTTTCCATCAGATATGATGCCATTGGGCTTAATATCGGACTGGGTACGGCCGACCCTGTGCATCCTATTCAACTTGTTGAAGGGTCAAGCTACTACGGCGCCACCATGGGCAGGGCAGAGCCGGTTGTGGTCTTCCACCGCCTCAGCCTGACCGTGGTGAGCGACACGGTGGGCAAGGGGGGAGGCGCTGTTACCGGCAACGGCGGCATCTCCTGCAGCGGACATGGATCCAGCGCCACCGGGATGACCGGCACCTGCCAGGCGGATTTCACTGCGGGAACGAACGTCACCCTCAACCAGACACCTGACGCCGACTCTATCTGGGCCACGTGGAGCGGTTCCGTCCAGGGCTGCGGAACCAACCAGTCCTGCCAGGTGGCCATGAACAGCGACCGGAGCGTCACGGTCACCTTTCCCTATTCGTTCATGGCTCGCGTGAGTTCGACCAACCAGGGATTCGAGTCTCTCGCAACGGCATACGGCAATGCCGGTGCTGTAGACACCATCTACTGCCGGGCAGTTGCCTTCGCGGAGAACGTGACCTTGGGCAACAGCAAGGCAATCACGCTGTTGGGCGGGCGTGATGCCTGGTACCAGCCGCTGAATGCTTGGACAGTCTTGCAGGGGCTGACGATCCAAGGAGGATCGCTGGTGGCCGATCATCTAGAGATCAGGTAATACATAGGGAAAAGGGTAGGGAAAAGGGGACAGGCTACTTTTTTGAGTTATTCGTGACTAACGATTAGGCAGGAAAAGGAGCCTGTTCCCTTATTTGAAAAATTTGTGGTTGAACAGGGGCTCAGCAAAAAGTAGTTGGCCGCATTCAAAAAAATTTTGCAATTCAGCTTTGATGTGGTTATCTTATGCGTATAGGCAATGCGCAGAGAGGACCTATATGCAAATCAATTTTTTCGATCCTAATGCACCAAAGAAATCTACAAACCTAAGCATTAACAGTGACTTGCTTCGTCAAGCCAAGGAACACCGAATTAATATGTCGCAGGCACTGGAACTACGACTTGCCGAGTTGCTACGGGAGGAAAAAATCCGCTGTTGGAAAGAAGAAAACCGAGAGGCTATTGAAGATTACAACCGTCGTATTGAAGCCCACGGTGCTTTCAGCGATGGCATGAGGCGCTTCTGATGGCTCAGTTCGACGTTTATGAAAATCAAAATCCGGAAACAAAAGAGTCAATCCCGTATTTGCTCGACCTGCAGGCAGACCTGCTTGACGACCTCACCACGCGGGTCGTTGCTCCGCTGTTCACGATTGCTGCCATGGGCAAACCAGTCGACTATCTCAACCCTCAATTCAGGATAAATCGAACCACGGTGAGTATGTCAACGGCTGAACTGGCCGGAGTTAGTCAGCACGTCTTGGGAAACAAAGTCTGCTCCCTCAAAAAGTACCGTGCCGAAATCATTGCAGCGATAGACTTCCTGTTCACCGGTTTCTAAAGCAGACCTCACGCCGTCGATCGGGTAAATTCCGGTGACATGGTAGTTTTAGGTTGAAAACGGGGAAGGTATGAATTATATTCAATAAAATACGTAGCGGTGCCTTTGTTGGGTTTTTCCAATTCCTCAATGACAGGGAAGCTTGCTTATATCTGTTTATGAATAACAATACCAACATCATTTGGGACATAGGTAACGTTTTATATCCGTATTCTCGTGTTTCCGAGGAATACTATGCGCACTGTCACGATGCCCATGTTGAAATAGCTTTGGAATTCTTCCCGATGTTATCTGCGGAAGAAGCGCAGTACCTTGTGGACGAATGCTATAATACATTTCACGACTGCTATGGCGCATTCATTCCCGTGATCGATCATTATGGATTCGATTTGGAAGAAACACGGCTTCGCCTGTTCAAAAAACATTACTCCATTCTTTACGAACTGCTTGTGAAGCATTGCCCCGACATTTTCGAAGACACGACAGAATTGGTTCATGCTTTTCGAGGAACAAGCGGGCGCGTCAAGCACGGCATCTTGACACAATGCTGTATGGAGAGTTTTGGCATTCCTGTGCTCGAGAAATTAGGCATTTTGCATTTCTTTGAGCCGAAAGCAATTCTGGGACTTGATCAAGTTGACTTCGTCAAAAAGGCGGAAAGCACAAAGCCGCTCAGGGTTGTTTTGGAGCTTATGGACGCCGATCCGGAACACACCTTTTTTGTCGAAGATACCTTGTCTAACCTGGAACGCGCGTCGGAAATAAAGGGTCTGCGCTGCATATATATAAATCACGGAAAACCGCTTGATATATTACCCTCCTTCGTTTCGAACCAGTTTAGAGGGCCCACAGGCTTCTTGTACTCTTTGGAAGAAAATGTGAACTCCACCCCAAGGCCGGACCGGCCAAAAAAGGGGATTTCCGGCTTCCGAAGGTTGCTCAGCAAGCTGCGTCGGCGATAGAACATGCAGGCGATCCTTACGTTTTTTCTCAAAGGAGATTGTCATGAAAAAGATATTGGTGTTCGTGCAGGTCATATTCATCTTCACCTTCGCCTCGCTGGTTTTTGCAAACGAAAAACCGCTTCCCAAACCGGGCATTCTTAATGAAGAAACGATCTCGACGTCGGAGCGTCTTTCAGCGTACGACACCATTGTCATCAGGGACTTCTCGACGGAAGGTGCCGTCTATGACAGGATTGATGATGAAGAAAAGCCGAAGTTGGAGGCCCTTACTCCGCTCATCGTGAAAAACCTGTCTCTGAGTATCGAAGCTGAGATGAAAAAACGCAAGCTGTTCAAGAATGTAGTTATGAATGGCGACGCAAAGGGGAATGCGGTTATACTGGAAGGAAACCTGACCGAGTTCAACGGCGGCAGCCGCGCCCTCAGGTTTTGGGTTGGATTCGGCGCAGGGAAAACCTACATTAAAGCAAAAGGGCGCCTGGTCGACGCCCGGACGGGCAGGGAGCTGGCTTCATTCGACGACCAGGAGACCGGCTACAAAGGGGTAGCAAGCATGGAAAGCTTCGAGGACCTGTTTCCCCACCAGGCGCAGAGCCTGGGTGAGCATGTCGGTGAGTTTATAGAGAAACTTTACTGATGGCCACGAAAACAAATGTTTGAATCGTTGTCCCGACCCCATGGATCAAGATGGATGGAGACTGATGCAATGGACTTCAGGTGATCCGTGGGGATTAATAAATCGCCTGCCAGGGGGTTCTGCATAATTTTCACCTTCTGGAGGGTGTTGTCGTATAAGATCCTTGGTGATCATCATGTGGATTTGTGTAAATATTCCCGCCCCTTGAGGTTCTTGGTTGATATGGAAGATCGTGGAAGGAATCATATGAATACGAAGCCCTCAATCCTCGACAGGGGCATGGCCAAAATATGCGATCTATGCCCGGTCTGCCGCTATGCCCGATACCGCCAGGATGGAGCCGTTTTCGATTTCGTGAAAAAAGTCGAGCAGGTTAATTGCCCTTTTTGCAAGGCCTATGAACGGCTCCACGGGAAAAAGGCCCATGAAAAAAGAGTATAATCTCGCCAATGAGGGCCGAAAGGGAGCTGTTGTGCCTGCTCTGCCGCCATTCCCGCCTCAAGAGTCTGCGAGCATTTCCCCCTTTACAACCCTCTTTTCCCCGTGCTAATATTTACAAGTTTTTGCTGTTGCAATAAATGTTCAATGATTCAAGGGAGATATGACAGATGTCAGGCCACAATAAATGGAGCACCATCAAGCACAAGAAGGGGGCTGCCGACGCCAAGCGCGGCAAGGTCTTCACCAAGCTGATCAAGGAGATCACCGTCGCGGCCAAGATAGGGGGCGGCGATGCGGACGGCAACCCGCGCCTTCGCACTGCAATCGACAAGGCCAAGGCGGAGAACATGCCCAAGGACAACATCGAGCGGGCCATCAAGAAGGGCACCGGCGACATGGAGGGCGTGAACTACGAGGAGACCACCTACGAGGGGTACGGTCCCGGCGGCGTGGCGGTGCTGGTGGAAGTGATGACCGACAACCGCAACCGCACCGTGTCTGATGTCCGCAGCATATTCTCCAAGTGCAACGGCAACATGGGCGAGGCGGGCTGCGTCTCCTGGATGTTCGACCAGAAGGGCCTGATCGTGTTTCCCGGGGATATTGATTTCGACAGCCTCTTCGAGGCGGCGCTTGAGGCGGGCGCGGATGACGTGTCCGACGAGGACGGCCAGATCGAGGTGGTGACGGACCCCGCCGCCTTCATCGAGGTCCGCGATGCCCTGGAGAAGGCCGGATTCAAGCCGGATTCGGCGGAGGTCACCATGATCCCCCAGACCATGGTCAAGCTGGAGGGGAAGCAGGCCGAGAGCATGCTCAGGCTGATGGAGCGGCTTGAGGACAACGATGACGTCCAGAACGTCTACGCCAACTTCGACATCTCGGAAGAAGAGATGGAAAAGATGATGTAAAGGGCAGGGGCGGGCGAATGAACCGCCCCTCCGAGTTTCAGGGGATGGCATGAGGATTCTGGGCATTGATCCCGGTTCGCGCATAACCGGCTACGGCATCATCGTCAAGGAGGGGAACCGGCTGATCCACGTTGATAACGGCGCCATCTTCACCGACGCCGCCAAGGATTTCCCCCTGCGCCTGCTGCGCATCTACCGGGGGCTGACCGAGGTCATCGAGCGCTACCGGCCCGATGCGATGGCTCTGGAAAACATCTTTTTCGCCAAGAACGTCCAGAGCGCCCTCAAGCTTGGCCAGGCACGCGGCGCGGCCATCGTCGCCGGGGTGAACGCAGGCCTTCCGGTGTTCGAATACACGGCTCTCCAGGTGAAGCAGGCGGTCGTGGGCCACGGCAAGTCTGCCAAGGTCCAGGTGCAGCAGATGCTCAAGGTGCTCCTCAACCTGCCCGAGGTGGCCCAGGAGGATGCCTCTGACGCATTGGCAGTTGCGGTTTGCCACGCCCATTCCCACCAGTTGAACGCTTTGCGGAGGAAGCTTACGTGATAGCCCTTCTCACCGGAAAGATCTCCCACAAGTCGCCGGAATTCATCGTCCTGGACGTCAGCGGCGTCGGCTACCGGGTGCAGATTCCCTTTTCCACTTACTATGAGCTCCCTGAGCCGGGCGCGCAGATTTCCCTCAACATCTACACCCACGTCAAGGAAGATGCCATCAACCTTTACGGCTTCCGCACCCTGGCGGAAAAGAGCTTTTTCCAGCTCCTCATCTCCGTATCCGGCATCGGCCCCAAGCTGGCCAAGGACATCCTTTCCAACGTGCAGACCAAAGAGCTGGCAGCCGCCATCGTGCGCGCCGACCTGGGCAGGTTGTCCGCGGTGCCCGGCATCGGCAAGAAAACCGCAGAGCGCCTGGTGCTGGAGCTGAGGGACAAGGTGGTGAAGATGGACCTGGCTGCGCCGGCGCTGGAAGGAGACGGCATGGCACCGTCCGCGGGCATCGAGGACGACGTGGCCTCGGCCCTGGTCAACCTGGGCTACAAGGAAGCGGTGGTGAAGAAAACCCTGGCGGAAATGCGGGTCTCGCCTGACGACTCCATGGAAGAGGTGTTGAAGCAGGCGCTGAAGGCGTTGATGAAATGAAACATGTTTTAAGTGTTAGGTTTTAAGTGTTAAGTAAAGACTAAAACCTGATTCGGAAAACCAGTTGCTGACTGAAGTGTTCACAGAAGTCGTTCTGAATACGGTCTTTTCGAAGGTACCATGCTTAACACTTAGCACTCAAAACTTAAAACTCAAAACTTAAAACGGTTTTCCCTATGCCCCGGATAATTGAGCCCCAGACAACCGAAGACGATTTCCTGTTCGAGTCGACCCTGCGTCCCCGTGCTCTTGCAGAGTACGTGGGCCAGGAGAAGGCCAAGGGGAACCTGCAGCTGTTCATAGACGCGGCCCGCGGGCGGAGCGAATCGCTGGACCACGTGCTCCTCTATGGTCCCCCCGGTCTCGGCAAGACCACCCTGGCCAACATCATCGCCGCGGAAATGGGGGTGAACATAAAATCCACCTCCGGGCCGGTCATCGAGAGGCCTGGAGATCTGGCCGCCATTCTCACCAATCTTGAGCCCCACGATGTCCTGTTCATCGACGAGATCCACCGGCTGTCCCACGTGGTGGAGGAGATTCTCTATCCTGCCATGGAGGACTTCCAGCTGGACATAATCATCGGACAGGGACCCAGCGCCCGCACCATCAAGCTGGACCTGCCGAGGTTCACCCTTGTGGGGGCAACCACGAGAGCGGGACTCCTGTCTTCGCCTCTGCGCGACCGTTTCGGCGTTATATCCCGGCTGGAATTCTACACCGAGGCCGAACTGGCAACCATCGTCACCCGTTCGGCCCGTATAATCGGCATAGGCATCGACTCCGATGGCGCCTTGGAGATGGCTCGCCGCAGCCGGGGCACGCCCCGGGTGGCCAACCGCCTGCTGCGCAGGGTCAGGGACTATGCCCAGGTGCGGGCTGACGGCGTCATCACCCGCAAAGTCGCCAGTGACGCCCTGGGGCTCCTGGAGATCGACGAGATGGGCTTCGACCCAATGGACCGTCTGATAATGCTTACCATCATCGACAAGTTTTCCGGCGGGCCTGTGGGGCTGGATACCCTTGCAGCCGCCATCTGCGAGGAGAGCGACACCATCGAGGACGTCTATGAGCCCTACCTGATCCAGAACGGCTTCCTGAACCGCACGCCGCGTGGCCGCACTGCCACCCGCTCCGCATATCTCCACTTCGGCCGCCAGGCGCCCGAATCCCCCCAGGGAAAGCTGTTCTGATCATGCAGCTGGTCTTCGATTTCCCGGCAACTCCCCGCTACACCTTCGACAATTTCGTCGTCTGCGACGGCAACAGGGCGGCAAACCTCTTCGCACGGAAGCTGGCCGGCAATGACGGGACGGAAAACCTGCTCTACGTCTACGGCCCACCGGGGAGCGGCAAAACCCATCTGCTGGCGGCGGTTGCCAACTGCCTGTCCTCACCTGTGGCACCGGCGCCCATGATTTCCTGCCGCGAGATCCAGCAGATCTACAGCGGCGACTATTCCGCGGAGCGGGTGTCGCTTTTGGGGGAACGGTTCCAGGGTGCGCAGGCGCTGCTCCTGGACGATATCCACCTGCTGCCGGACAACGCCAATCTGAAGGTGGAGATCTGGCAGCTTTTCAACGACTTCTACGATTCGGGCCGAAGGATCATGATCACCGGGCTGGCGCCGCCAAAGGAGCTGCCGGGTTTGGACGACCACCTGATATCAAGGTTGCTGTGGGGTCTGGTGGCCAGGGTCGACATCAACGACGACGATTCCCGGCGCATGATCCTGGCCAAGCTGGCCGAAGACATGCAGGTGATCGTGCCTTCAGATGTGGCCGAGTACGTGCTGAAGCATGTCCGCAGGGACGTGCCGTCGCTCCGCGGCGCCCTGGAGCAGATCGGGCGTTTCGCGCTGGCCGAGGGCAGGAAGGTCACTCTCCGGCTGGCGCGCGAGGTGCTGGGTCGATCATGAAAATCAATACCCTCTCCATCAAGGGAGAGGGTGGACGCAGTCCGGGTGAGGGGTGCAGATTTTTCGCTAGCATCAATACTAGACGATCGAGGAGCAACCAATGTCAGAATTCAAGAATGTAACGGTAATTCGAGAGGCCAATGTATATTTCGACGGCAAGGTGACCAGCCGTTCCGTGCTGTTTGCCGACGGCAGCAGGAAGACCCTCGGGATCATGCTTCCGGGTGAATACACGTTTGACACCGGCAAGCCGGAGCTGATGGAGATACTGGCCGGTGAGCTTGATGTGCAACTGCCGGGATCTGCGGAATGGAAAACGGTGAGGGGCGGAGAGTCCTTCGAGGTCGCGGCCAATGCGAAGTTCACCATGAAAGTGAAGACGGTGACTGATTACTGTTGTTCGTATATCGGGTAGGTTGCGAGACCTGGCAGGTTTCAAGAACCTGGCAGGTCTTTACAAGCTAGATGGAACAGGGAAAAACTGCAACGACGATCGGCCGCTTCGCCCCTTCCCCCACCGGCCCGCTCCACCTGGGTTCGCTGGTGGCGGCCCTTGGCAGCTATGTAATGGCGAGAAGAACAGGGGGGCTGTGGCTCTTGCGTATCGAGGACCTGGATACGCCGCGCGTGGTCCCGGGGATGGCCGACGACATCCTTCGCACCCTGGAGATACTGGGCTTCCGCTGGGACGGGGAGATACTCCGGCAAAGCCGCAGAACGGCAGTCTACCAGGAGGCTTTGGAACGGCTTCTCAGGGAAGGCGCCGCCTATCCATGCGGCTGCTCGCGGGCCGAGATCGCCCGGGCCGCTTCCGCGCCCCACCCGGGAGAGGAGGGGCCTGCCTATCCCGGCCTGTGCCGCAACGGAATTCCCGAAGGCAAGACCGCCAGGTCCATACGCGTCCATGCCGGCTCCGAGCCGATAGAATTCTTCGACGGGATCATGGGACCGCAACGCACCGATCTCTCCCATGCTGGCGGTGATTTCGTTATAAAGAGGGCCGACGGACCCTTCGCCTATCAGCTGGCGGTGGTCGTGGACGATGCGTTGTCCGGGGTGACGCAGATCGTGCGCGGCGCGGACCTCCTTCCTTCCACTCCGCGTCAGATCCGCCTCCAGCGCCTGCTGGGCTACCCCACACCTGCGTATTGGCACCTGCCGCTGGTCACCGGACCTGAAGGGGCGAAACTAAGCAAACGGCACAACGCCGTTTCCCTGGCTTCAGGCCGCGATCTGGAGCGGGAGGGGCATCTCATCTTATACAACGCCTTGGTTTTTCTCGGCCAAAAGCCGCCCAAAGGCCTCCGGGACTCGTCATGCGCCGAAGTCCTGGCATGGGCTGCCGCGCACTTTTCTCCCCTGTCCATACCCCGCATTCCGGGGCCATTTCCTTCCCCAGCTGTAACGTGAGACGGAAAATCCGGCCAAATGTCCGTAGGTGCAGGTTTTCAACGTGCCCTTCCGAGATTGCCGGCTTTGCGTTATACTGCTAACCTCTGCCTTTTGTCGCGGCGATTCCTTCCCCGGTGAAAATCACTTCCAGTCCGCAACGCGACATTATTTCCATTTGGCGAAGATCCGGCATAAGCTTTTTCCAGCCGCCGTGGAACCTGTCCGCGGCCAGTAGAATGCCGCCCGGCCGAAGCCGCCCGGCCAGTGAAGCGACAGCCTGCGCCAGATCTTCCTCACGGTGAAGGGCGGGCCCTCCCAGCAGACCGTTGCACAGAATCACGTCGTAAGCTGTTTCATCGTTGTGGCGCGGGATCGAAACGTCCTCCAGCAGGAATTCCACTTCATCCAGTGCCTTGTCGTCCATCAGTGACTGCATGACGCCTTTGAATCCCGACTCCCTTGCAGGATCATGGGGGAAAAAACCGTGGGCCGCGGCGAAGAGCTCCAGCGGTTCGATGGTCGAGCCGCGGATTCCCCGCCCGGCAACTGGTAAGCCGCAGTGCCGCAATAACCCCGCCAGGTCGTAAGTCCCTTCTCCCGTTCCGCAGGCGGCGTCCAGGCAGCGGATACCTTCTCCAAAGCTGTTGGTTCTGCGTTCAAGGTGGCGCTGCAGAAACCGCATCTGGCGGGGATACCGGTTGAAGCCGCCTCCATGGCGGCGCGGCAGGAAATGTTCGAACAGGAAACGGATACGGAACGCTTCGTCATCGCAAAGGCTTTCCAGCAGCAGTGCCGGGTTAGCGCCCGTGCGGATCGAACGGTGCCGCAAAAGGAAATCCAGCCAGTTCATTTCCGTCCCGGCGCCGGAAGCCGGGGGCAGCGGCCGGTGCCGGCGAGCCAGGCTGAACAGCCGCCGGAAAGCCGAATGGATTTCCGGCGCGGGCAGAAAGGTTTCCGTTACCGATCTCATTTCGTCGGTTACTTCAAGGCCGGGCGCCCACTGGCCGTAAGGGTAATAGGCGGAGTAACTGCGGAAACGATGGTGGAGCTGTTCGATGCGCCGATCAAGGAACCGGTCCCTGATCACTCCCGGGGTCAGGAGTTTATACAGGTTGTCCCTTGCCGTGTCCGGTCTAAAGGTTGGCTTGTACCGGAGGGTGCTAGAAAAAAAGTCGGGGTTACCTGACCTCAATGTGGGAGCATCCTTCGGCGAGGCAGGGGCCTGGATGGAAAGCGGCGTCTTCTCAACAAAACCGGGCATTATGTTTCGCTATACGCGGTAACCGCTGGCATTGCTTGGCTCCTGGAATGAATGGAAGCAGTTCGGCTCTCAGAACGAGAAGCGGAGGCCCCCTTCGAACCAGCGCCGGGGGTTTTTGTAGAAATCCATGGAATACTGCGCGCCGTTGAAAAGGTTATGGGCCGTGAAAAATGCCTCGGCAGTCACCACATGGCTGAGTTGGAATTCCTTCGACAGGTTGAGGTCCCAGATCATGGTGGAGTATTTTCCGCTATTATATGATGAAGAGTTGTAGTCGATATACCTCCCTTTGAGTAGTGCCCGCAGGAACCGGCTATCGTCATACTGAATTCCCACGTCATAGACGTAACGCGGCACGTTATTGACAACTTCGCCGGTGGTCCCGTCCTTGACGTTGATAAACGTGAATCCTCCAGTCAGGGCAAAGTGAAACACCGGCGCCGTCTTAAGTTCAACCTCAACGCCTTCCCTTTTCTGCTTGCCCCCGTTGATCGTCGTGTAGTATCCACTCGGCAAGAGGACCGAAGTCAGGGCATCGGAGACATCGTGATGGAAATAGGTGGCCTTGACCCAAATGTGTGAAAGCACGGCCGTTTCAAACCCCGCGGAGTAAGACCATACTTTTTCCATCTTCAGGTCAGGATTGGGCACCGAAAACAGCGTGCTGCCGAAAGTGTAGCCTAGTGGCGGGGTGTTGAAGCCCCTGGCCACGTATCCCCTGATGATGGTGGAATCGGCTATGGCGCAGGTGGTGCCGAGACTGGGGCTTATGAAGTCACCGTTGGAGCTGGTATAGTCGTAGCGGAGACCAGGGGTCAGGGAAAACCGGCCAAGCCTGATCGTGTCATTGGAATAGACTGCCCACTTGTCCAGCCTCGCATGATCGTCTGCGATATTGGGCGAATCCAGGGTTCCGAAATCGAAATCCGTTCCGAGCACCAGGTTGTTTGGTCCCTTTTCCCAGTTGAGACGGGCATTGCCGCCGAAGTTTATGTCTTTCCCGCTGGAATATACGCTTTCGATCCCGGTGCTTGATTCTTTCATTGCTATTGCGACTTTCCGATAAGAGCTGCGAAAAACGGCGTCCAGGCTGAGGTCTTCGCTGATTCTCTGGTTCAGTGAAAGCGATGAGAAAAAATTGTCGTAGCGGTTGCGGAATTTGATGATGCCATCCGGAAGCGTCATGACACCGATACCGCGGGTACCGGTATCGTACCCGATTGTAAGGGTGATGATGGAATCGTCTGCCGGTTTCCATTGGAGTTTCGAATAGATGTTGCCGCTTCGCAGGTCGGTGCCCGTCTGCAGCCCGTCGGTCAGGAATCCGCCGCCTGAAAGATAGTAACCAAAGGACCTGATCGTGCCGGAAACTTCTCCCCGGTAGTCTCCGGTGTTCCGTTCTCCAATGGAAGTTACGGCTGTCCCGCCGAACTTTCTTGAGTCATCGGGCGATTTGGTGATGATGTTTATGACTCCGCCGAGTGATGACCCCCAGGAAGAGGATGCAGGTCCCTTCACGATTTCGATGCGATCCACGTGCTGGGTACGCATTGTGCCTATATCCGGGAAACCGTCGCTGAGATTGTTCTGGCTTACGCCATCGATGAGCACGAGCACGTGGCGGGATGCCGCACCTTGGACCATGACCTCCGGGCTGCTTCCAGGACCGTAATTGTTGAGCAATTGGACACCGGTTACCGTATTCAGTACATCGGCTACAGAGTGAGCGTTCATGGCCTTTATGTCTTCAGCGGTGATTACGGTGATGTTTTCGGCTACTTGGGAAATGGGTTTTGCAGATCTTGAAGCAGTGGTGACAAGATCATTTTCGTCGTAGAACATTTCGAGGACATTCATTTCCTCGCTTTCAGCCGCATTCAGGTTCCCTGCCTTCAGAACCGACATCAGGACAAGACACGACAAAACCAGGCTTGTTTTTAATGCAAAGCTGTGCATAATGAATTTCCATACCTCGAAAAGTATCGTGATGTGCCGAGCTTTGAATACGAAACCCGGCCGCGGTAAGTTTATGCGCTCACATTTTACTTATGCCGGCCGGAAACTCTCTTTCCATGAAACACTCGGGTTGCCGCTTGATGCAATGTAACGTATCAAAACGTATCACATTTGTCCATACGAACCGGCTAATGCTCCGCATTATAATCCTCATACTTTTTCTGCTTATAGTCCCAAGCGTTATCTCCAGCGCAGACCATCCATACATACTGGTCATACAGAGCCTGGGAATCAGTCCATACAACGAGGCTCTCGCCGGGTTCAGGTCCGCCCTTGAAGCAAAGGCCCGTGGGGTCGGCTATGCAGTCCTCCGGGTCAATGAGGCGGACCAGGCAATCAGGGAGCGCAAACCCGACATGATCCTGGCAATCGGTGCTGAAGCTCTTCGCAAGGGAAAGAAATACCAGCACATCCCTCTCGTCCATCTCATGGTCCTGAATCCCCATTCGGTCCTCCGCAATGAACGAAACGTAACCGGTGTCAGCATGGCGGTTTCCCCTGAAAGACAGTTGTCCGCCATAAGAAGAGTGCTGCCTGACGCCCGCCGGATCGGTGTCCTTTTCGATCCGGACAAGTCCGGATCGTTTTTAAAAAGGGCCATGAGTTCAGCCAGGGCGCTCAGAATGGAGATCCGTGCCAGGGAAGTGACCAGTCCGAAGGAGGTTGCGGACTCTTTGCTTGCCTTGAAGGGGACGGTTGACGCCATTTGGATGATTCCGGATACCACGGCGATCACTCCGGACACGATCGAGGCGGTGATGCTGTTTTCCATGAGAAACGGCATTCCGGTATGCTCGTTTTCCGCCAAGTACGTGGGAGTGGGCGCCCTCATGTCCGTTGAAGCGAGTCCTTTCGACATGGGGCGGCAAGCTGGGGAAATGGCAGCCAGAATTTTGTCCGGTGCTAAAGCAGCCGATTTGCAGCCCACGGAGGTGGAGCATCCGGTCTTGACCGTAAATGAGACAGTCCTGAGAAAGTTGCGGCTGAAAATGAGTGATGATGTGAGGGCCAGGGCACGAATCGTCCGGTAAAGAAAACGACCATGAATAGAAGAAACTTGTTTGCGATCCTGAGTGAAACCTTCGCTGCCAAGATATTCCTGGTGAGCATTTTGTCAATCATTGTACTTTCGATTGTCCTTACAGGATATTTTGTCTTCAGGGAATGGCGGTCAAAGACGGAATACCTGGACTGGCAGGGTGAAGTGCTGACAAGGCTGCTCGCCGATACGGCGAGGCTGGGTGTCTTCGCGGAGAATCCCGACATGCTGAAGGATCCTGTCGACAGCGTCCTGCAGGGCAAGGAAGTCTTGTATGTCTCCATATACAATCAGGACGGAGAATTGCTGGCCGAGAATGCAAAACAGGGAAATGCAAGCCAAAAGCAGGAACTCAGAATACCTGATCAGGAAAAAAGCGAAACCCTGAACCGGCTGAGGAGAGCAGGGCAATTCCTTTCAATCAATCGGAAAAGGGATATGGTGGATTTCTGGGCTCCCGTTATGGCCGGCCCGGACAAGACGACGGATGAAGCGCTGTTCTTCGGTGACCGCATGTTCGGCAACCGGGAACGGACAATCGGCTTCGTGAGGATAGTTTTCGACAAGGGCATTCTCAATCGGTCTCTCGGAAAGCTCATACTGAACAGCAGCCTCATCGGCCTGTTTTTTCTGTTTGCTGCAACTGTCATAGTCTTTTTGGTTGTAAAGGGGATAACCCGACCACTCAACAGTCTCACGGAAAGAGTCAGGATCATGGGATCGGGGGCAACGCTTGAAAAGGTTCCGGTCGAAACCGGAGATGAAATCGGCAAGCTGGCCACGGCGTTCAACAGCATGACGGATTCGCTCCAGGCCAGGGACGTGGAGAAGGAACGCCTGGAGCACCAGCTGCGACATGCGCAGAAGATGGAAGCGATAGGTACACTGGCAGGCGGCGTGGCCCATGATTTCAACAACATTCTTTCTGTGATCGAGAGTTGCGCGGAACTGCTCCAGGATCGCATCAAGAAAAGCAGCTCCATCCGCAGTTACGTGGAACAGATCATTTCAGCTGCGGGCAGGGCGGGAGAACTGACGAGACGGCTCCTCATCTTCAGCAGAAGCCAGATCCTGAACCCGAAAGCAGTCAATCTCAATGCGGTCGTACGGGACATAAGCGTGCTGCTGAAAAGGCTGGTTGGCGAAAACATCGAATTCTGCCTCGGGCTCTCAGGTGACGACCTGATCGTGATGGCCGATGAGCTGCAGATCGACCAGATAGTCATCAACCTTGTGACAAATGCGAGAGATGCCATGCCTCAGGGTGGACAGCTGACCATAACGACGGAAATGGTTGAGATTGAACCATTACAAGGGGAAGAGGCCAAGAAGCCCGGGCCTGGAGTTTATGCGAGGCTTTCCGTTTCCGATACGGGCGCCGGGATTGATCCGGAGACAAAGGAAAGGATATTCGATCCATTCTTTACCACCAAGGAAGTGGGGAAAGGTACCGGCCTCGGCCTGTCCATGGCTTTCGGAATAGTGACCCAGCACCAGGGTCACATCGATGTTGAGAGCGAACCGGGAAAAGGGACGGTTTTTTCCGTGTACCTGCCCTTGATCGATGCCGCTCTCGAGCGGAAAAGGGATGAGAACCAGTTTCTTCCCGTCGGCAACAGGGAGACAATTCTTGTTGCCGAGGATGACCGTTTCGTCCGCATGCTCACCAAGCATATACTGACGAAGTATGGCTACCAGGTGATTGACGCGGCGGATGGAGTGGATGCGCTGGAAAAATTCAGGGAACATTCCGATGATATCCGGCTGCTGCTCTGTGATGTGGTCATGCCGAAGAAGAACGGTGCTCAGCTCATGAACGAAATCAGGAGGATCAGTCCGGAAGTGAAGTTCATTTTCTTCAGCGGCCACACCCATGACATTCTCAACACCCATGGCTTCGACACCGGCGAAGCACTTTTGCTGTCAAAACCCATGAAACCCGGAGAGCTGCTGATGGCCGTGAGAGCGGCTCTTGACGAGCAGCTTCCGTCCGCGGGCAACGGAAAACCCGATGAGATGAATGCGTCCGGAGAGGAGGTTTCCACGGTTGAGTGAGGATTTGAAAAAACATCCATGTCCTGATTGCCAGTCTTGCCAGTGGTGCAGTGACGCCAGGTGCAGGGTGTGCCTTCGTAGGGGAAGCGGGGCCTGCCGGAAGCTTTCACTCCGGGAACAGATCGAGTTGTTCGAGGCTCTGAACAGGCCGCGGGACAAGGAGTAGCGACAGGTTGACCCGGTTGTGCATGGGGAGGGACTTCGAGGTCGGCCCGGAAGTGGTAAAGATTATTTTCGATCCGACCGATCAATATAATGGCATTGGCTGTGGATTTGTTTCTTTGTTAGGGATACAATGCCCAAACAAACATGAGGTACTTAAGGTGGCGCGAGGAGAGATGATGGCGAAAAGAAAGCTGCTTGGAGAGATATTCATTGATCAGGGGATCATTACGGAAAAAACCATGCTCAGGACGCTTGCAAGGTCCAAGCGGCTGAAAAAGCGACTGGGCGCGCTGCTTGAGGAAACGGAACTCATAACGGGAGAAGAGCTTGCCGCAGCTCTTGCGGAACAATACGGATACAAGGTGATCGGAAGCTTTGCCCGTCACAGTTTTTCAACCGAACTGCTCGATATCATCCCTGCCGACGTGGCGATGCAGAACATGCTTTTCCCCCTGAAAATCGAAAGCGGCAAGCTTGCCCTCGCCATGGCGGATCCAACGGAAACCAGGATCGTTTCCAATGTTGCTGCCAACCATGGCTTGAAGGTGATTCCCTTTATCGGGACGAAAAAGGAAATCACCGAGGCAATCTGCAGGCACTACCTGGGCAAGGAACCGTCTGTCCGGCAGGATAAAACGGTTCTCCTCGTAGGTGAGGACAGTTTGCTCGGAACCATGTGGAACCAGATCCTTTCCAAGGAGGGCTATCGCGTCAAGGTCACTGCCGACGGCATGGAGGCCTATAAGACCGCGATATCCGAATTGCCGCAGGTTATCGTCACGGAAAAGGTGGTGCCGAAGCTCGACGCTTACAGCCTGTTCGATGCCCTGCGGAATCTTCCCGAGACCCGATTCATCCCTTTCATCCTGATGGCGGGCAGCAACGAAACCGAAGAGGAATCCAAGGCCCTGGGGAAAGGATTCTTCGACTTCGTTTTCAAGCCGGTGAACGAGGTGACGCTGAAAACCAGGATCAAGAGAGCGTTTGAGTACCTTGAGAGGGAATACGGCCTGATGTTCTGACAGGTTGAAAAATTTCAACCCGGTCCTTTTATGATTTCTTGCCCAGTTCCTCCGACCTTTTCGTAGCCATGTCGACTGCATCCATGATCGCGCCCCTGAACGCAGCTTGCTCCAGGGCGTGAAGTCCGGCAATGGTGGTCCCCCCCGGCGAGGTTACCCTGTCCCGCAGAACTCCCGTATGTTCGGACGTTTCAAGCACCATCCTGGCGGAACCCAGCACGGTCTGGGCTGCCAGCAGGGTTGCCTTGTCCCTGGGGAGGCCGTTTTTGACCCCTGCGTCGGAAAGCGCTTCTATGAACGTGAAAACATAGGCGGGGCCGCTTCCGGACAGGCCGGTTACCGCGTCCAGAAGCTTTTCTTCCACGGTGCATGCAGTTCCGAGGAGATTGAATATTTCCAGCGCAATGTCCATGTCATCGGCGCTTGCGCTGGAACCTGCGGCGATGGCAGATGCGGCCTGAAGAACCAGGGCAGGGGTGTTGGGCATTACCCTGATCACCCGTGCTCCCTTTGCCAAAGTATTTTCTATGCTTTGTGTCGGTACGCCCGCCATGATCGAGATGAAAAGCTTGCCAGCGCATGAATCTTCCGGAAGAGAGCGGAGTGCTGCTGCGCTGACCTGTGGTTTTACTGCAAGTATTACGATATCGGCCGGTTTCACGGCGCTTACGTTGTCATCTACTGCTTTCACACCGTAGGCGGAGTGAAGGTATTCCCTGCGTTTGGCCACCGGTTCGGCAACTGTTATGCATGCAGCAGTGACCCCTCCGGCAAGCAGACCCTTTACGATTGCTTCGGCCATGTTTCCTCCGCCGACAAAGCCGATTTTGCTTCCCTTCAACATGATAGTCTCCTTCCTTGTCTGTCGTGTTATTTCGGGTTCCCATCCTTTTCTGACCTGTTTCTGTCCAGGTAAGGCAGCAGCCTGTTTGTAAGCAATCCGGCAAGAAAGCCGAACGCCATGTTTGTGGCGAGTGACACTGCGACGGTCATTGCCATGGAGAGCGTGTCTCTGGTACCGCGAACGTCACGTGCGAATTTGATGAGCTCGAATCCCACCAGCAGAAGCATCGTTCCGGTAACCGCCTTGGGAAAGGAAGCGAACAGCCCTGCCACTGAGGTAGCGAAGAATAGTCCCAGGGATACTTCTATGACTCCTTCTATGATATTGGTCCCGCCGGTCCGTGCACCGAAATAATACTGGCCTGCCAATCCCCCGGCGCCATGACACATGGGCATGCCGCCGAAAAACGGTGAAATCAGGTTCATCAACCCCTGGCTTAGTGAAAGCCGCTGCGGGGATACCGACCTGTCGGGCCAATAGGACGAAATCAGGCAGGATGTGGCGATGGTGGCGTTGGTTACGGTAAGCGGTATCTGGGCGAACCCCGCCTGGACCAGGGACTGCCAGATTTCCCCGGGGCCGAAAGTCGTTATGGAGGGAAAGGTTATCCCGGGGGGCCTGATGCCTTCGAGCTGGCCGTTGACAAGCATGATCACTGCTCCGAGCAGCACCAGAACGGCGGCTGCCGGAGCATGTCGGCATTTTCGGAAACCGATGCCAACGGCCAGGGCCAGTCCGCCCAGAAGCCAGCAGGTGGAAAGCATTTTGCCGGCTTCGACTGCCAGGAGTATTCCCAGGGTGATCTGAATGCCGCGAACGACTGATGCCGGCGTCAGGTTCGCGACACGGCCGGCCACACCTGTCGCGGCAATGGCCAGCCAGATAATGCCCATGGAGAAGCCCGAGGCGAAGATCATCGACTGCGGCCACTTCTGGGCGATGGCCGCGGCAGCGATTACCTTCATCGGTTCGATCGGGATTGGCAGCCGGTAAAGGAGCCCGGTGGATATATTCGCCAGGCCCATCATGACCAGAAGCCCGGAGGGCTCCATGCCGCACACGGCGATGTATCCCACGGCAAGGGGCAGGAATGTGCCGAGATTGCCGAAAGCTCCGGAAAACTCGCGCAAGTTGAAGTCAAAAGTGCCCAGCTTCATGATTCATATGCCGCTATGCTGATAATGGCCGTGATAGATTTATTCACGCAGTTTCCCTCCACGTGTTCGCCGGATTCGGCTGTCCGCAATCATTGGCTGTGACGCCAGGGTCCAAGGTTACCTGTTAGACCTTTCATCGTCAAGACTGGATATGGATTCCCGGAAAGGGTCGCCCATTCCGGTCGGAAAAATTCTCTTGCACTTCGTTGTTTAATAATATATATAACGAATGATGTAAACGATATAAAGTATTGCCATTACCTTTGGTCGGACAACTTTTTCGGAAGCTTGATGCGTCGTAATTCGTTCGGACGGGCACTGATTTCTTCCCGGGGAAAACCGGGAAGCGGCGGCTTCGCATGGCGAATGGCGGTGAGTGCATGATGTCGCCATGGTCGGAAGTTTTCAGGGGGTATCGAGGAAATACATGCGAAGGCAAGTCGTCACGGACATAAGAGTGCCGAATTCGATCTGGAAAAGGAAAGTTTCCGATACCCTTTCGGAGTTGAACATAATACCGGACAACTTTTCCGGGAAGGTTGTCATTTCATTCAAGGATGGCGGTGTAAGTTATATAGAGAAAACGGAAACATTCAAATAGTTTCAGTTTCCTGGTTTCCGGATGAAAACAAAAGGCAGTGCAGGGTCGATCTTCGTGATCGACCCTGTTTGCAACAGTAACAAAAGCGCCCATTTCGTCCTCTGCTTAGGGCAGACCCAACGAAACCCGCACCCGAACCGCTTGTCGCGGTAATACAGTGGTGCGGTTTTTTTTACCAGAACCTGAAAGGACAGCAAATGTCGATTGTAAAATGTGCCACCTGCAACAAGGAGATAGACACCGAGTACTACCTGAACAAGAGGTGTTCCAAGTGCGGGTCATGGTTTTGCCATGACCACCTGGGTCAATACAAGTGGCAGTGCACCAAGTGTCTGACCTACACCCTGAGCAATATCTACGGAAGCTGAACCGAACCTGGCGTCCGCGTCTGGTCTTCTTTTCTTCTAGTCGATTACTTGCTGTGCTGAAACAACGGCACAGCACGCCCTGCTGCGAAGGATCATGACACATCTCAAGGTCAACGGAAAACTGATTGAACTCAATGATGACGGTTTTCTTGTTCATCCGGAGGATTGGAGCGAAGATGTGGCCAGGGCATATGGCGCCCTGGAGAATATCGCCGAACTCAGCGAAGAACATTGGAAGGTGATCTACTACCTGCGAGACTACTATGAACGGTTCCGCATTGCTCCAATGATCCGCAAACTCTGCAAGGATACCGGTCTCAACATGAAGGAAATGGAGCATCTGTTCACGCCTGGGCCGCTGAAAGGCGCCTGCAGGCTGGCCGGGCTTCCCAAGCCGGCAGGTTGCCTGTAAGACGGTGCAGCAAGGATTGAACATGGAGTTTTTGTTCGGGGTGATGCTTCCCTATACAGCGTTTACCGTTTTTGTCGCGGGTACGGTCCTGCGGGCAGCGGGGTGGCTGAAAACGCCGGTTCCGTTCCAGCTTACGCTTTTTCCCGTGCCGGGAAGCATCCAGGGAAAAATCCGGTCGCTGGCCTTGGATTTTTTTTTCTGCGCCAGCCTGTTTCGCGAAGATAAGGCACTGTGGTTGCGTGTCTGGTTGTTCCACCTGTCGCTCGGCTTGATCATCGCCGGACATGTGGCCGGAATATATTATCTTCGCGAGCAATTTGTCCTTGTCGGCCTGGCTCCCGGGACGAGCCGGCTCCTTTCAAAGCTCCTGGGAGGAACAGCGGGAACTGCGATGGTGCTCTCCCTCGGAGCGCTCATCGTGGGCAGAATCATCAATCCCGTGGTTCGGAAGCTCTCCGTGCCCGAGGATTTTTTCAACCTGCTTCTGCTGAGTGCAATTGCCGCCTCGGGAATTTTCCTGTACCTCCCGGTTTTTCATGTCGACCTGCCAGCAGTCAGGTCCTATATGGGCGGCCTGGTCACGTTCCGTCCCGCATCGCTTCCCCAAAGCCCGATGTTTCTCGTCCATTTCCTGCTGGTGAACATCCTGTTGCTGTATTTCCCCTTTTCCCGGCTTCTCCATTCGGTAGGCTATTTCGTGAACCGGTCGGTGCTGCTTGAATCTCCGCCGACCTATCCGACAAAGGAAGGCGCCGCTCCCAGGTCGGCTTTCGCGAGTTCCGGGCGGCATGCCGGTCTTCATGCTTCCGGCAGGGAACCGATGGACATGGGGGGGAACCCGTGAACCCGCCTTTTCATCTGGCAAAAAAAGAGGATTTGAAGCATATCGGCATCGGGCAGGTCGACGATTCCGCAATCAAGGCACGGACCCTGAAACTGATGGATGAATTCCGGAAGTTCTCCAGGTCGTTTTCGGCGATGCTGGAAACCTGCACCAGGTGCGGGACCTGCGCAAATGCCTGCCACAGTTACCTGGGAACCGACGATTTCAATAACATTCCCGCAGCCCGGGCAGGTTACCTGCGTGCCATATTCACCAGGTACTTTACCTGGTATGGCAGGCTGTTCCGCCGTTTTTCCGGTGCAAGGGAATTTGATGACGATACGTTGTGCTCATTGGTGAGCTATTTCTACCAGTGCAACGCATGTCGAAGGTGCGCGTTGTATTGCCCGTTTGGTATCGATACGGCAGAGATTGTACTGGCCGGGCGAAATATTCTGACAAGCCTGGGGCTTGCGCCGAGCTTCATTGTGAGCATCGCCAGAAACGAGATTCTCACGGGCAACAATACCGGCATTCTGAAGCCGGCGATCATCGACAGCTGCTCTTTTCTCGAAGAGGAGTTGCGCGGGGAAACCGGTCTGGATATCAAGATCCCGGTGGACAAACCCGATTCCGAAATACTCTATCTGCCGTCATCATCGGAGCTGTTTACCAATGTGGACACCCTTATGGGTGCGGCCAAGGTCTTTCATCACCTGGGAGTCGACTGGACACTCTCGTCGGTAATGCTGGAGGCAGCGAACTACGGCCTGCATTTCGACCTGGAGATTCTCAAGAAACAGAACCGGCGCATGCGGGTGGCGGCCGCTGCAGTGGGCGCCCGAAAAGTCATCCAGGGCGAGTGCGGCCATGGTTGGCGGGTGGCACGCATGTATTCCGAGGGCGCGGACGGTCCGGTGAACTTTCAACTTGAGCACGTCCTGGATTTTGTAGCCGCCAGGCTCCAGCGGTTGAGTCTGTCCCGGCTGCCCATAAGGGCAACGCTCCACGATTCATGCAATTACGGCAGGGGGACGGGCCTTCTGGATTCGCCCAGGCTGCTCGTGCGGGCATGCGTAGAGGAATTTGTGGAGATGACGCCGAACCGGGAGCGGAATTTCTGCTGCGGAGGCGGGTCGGGATTGCTTATGGATGAAATGAAAGACCTGCGCATGCAGCTGGGGAAAATGAAGGCCGGACAGATAAAGGACCTGCAACCCCTTGATTATGTCGCCGCGCCATGCGCCAGCTGCAAGGCACAGCTGCCGCTGGTACTGAAGCATTACGGAATGGGAGATACTGCTTGCGGCGGAGTTATGGACCTGCTGGGCAGGGCATTGGTTATGGATAACGAAAGGCGGATTGAGGGTAATGCCACTGGCAACCACGTAAAGTAATATGGTGCATCTGGGTTCATGTTTTACGGGGCACAAACTGCCCTTTATCAAATTGGAGGTCGTACGTTTATGAAAGTATGTTTTCCTGTAATCAAGGATGAGGGAATGGCTAGCAGCATTTACGGCCATTTCGCGTCAGCGCCGCAGTTTGTGCTGGTGGATACCGAAACCGAGGAAACAACGGCTGTTCACAATCATGACAAAGATGCGCCCGAAGCCGGATGCAATCCGTTCAAGGCTCTGTCAGGCAGCCAGCTGGATGGAGTGATTGTCGGTGGAATCGGCGATAACCTTCTGGAACTTTTGAACATGATGGGGTTCAGGGTCTACGAGGCGCAATCTGAGAGTGTCCGGGAGAATGTGGAGCTGTTCGGCAGGCAGGAGCTGCCGGAATTGAAGAAGCAGGGGAGCGTCGATGCAGGACGTTGCGGTGGCGCGGAAGGCAGTCACCAGTGCAGCCACTCACATGATGACGTGGAGTTTGACGCACATTGATCGCAGCCTTGCGGACAGCAACACGTGAAAGCTTTATGCTTTTTCCGGATTTGGTCGAGTAATTTCCGGCGGCGATGCGAATAAGGGATAAGGGCCTTCAGAGTGATCTCTGCTAGGCCCTTACCTGTTGCCGTTATACCATTTGTCCTCGAGCTGCCGGATGAATCTTTCGTGGGTTCGCTGTATCGCCTTGAAGCGTTTGATGAACTTCCGGCCCTCTTCGGTGAGGAAGGTGCCTCCACCGCCACCCTTGCCCCCTGCCAGCTTCACAACCAGGGGTTTGGAGGAGAGCCTGTTCAATGTATCGATTGTGTGCCATACCTTCGGATAGCTGATACCGATCTCTCTGGCGGTACGGGCTATCGAGCCGTGGATGTCGACCTTCTCCAGGAGCTGGATGCTTTCCATGTCAAGAGGTTTGCGGTCTTTCAGGTGGAGATAGATCTTGCCGGACATGTCGATTCTTTTGTTTTCCATTCCAGGAATCCTTTTCCTTCTGCCTCTGAAGTTGCCCCGCGTGCTAAAGGGAGGCCCCATGCTGGGCAACATGGGGCCAAGGAAAGAATGGATATGGGAGAATATCCATCCGTTATATAACAAATTAAATAACGGATTGCAAGAGAAAAGTTCACTAAAATAAATACAGGTTTTTTTCCGGTTCCTTAAATACATGAATGTGTTTTTTTTATGAAAGATATTTTCATCGTTCAGCCGTTGCGCCGGCAAAAAAAATCTTGCATATGGTTATATAACATGATAAATAACGATACCTCTGCAACGTAGTGCCCTGACGCGCTCTACTTCCCCGTGGAAGCATGGGAAAATCCCGGAAAGCAGACCGGAGAAGCAACCTCAAAACAGCTGCTGCAAGCCACATAGGTCAAAGCGCCGATTTCGTCCTCCGCCACGTGCGGACCTAACGGAACCCGCATTGATACTGAAATTTTTCGGTATTGATGCGGGTTTTTTTCATTCTGGAGCCTGACGGGACCCGTCCCGGGAGCACGGACGGGCAACAAGACGGCTTCACCCCGCAAGGTCGCGGGAAACATCGAGAACAAAAGGGAGAACAACAAGGATGATGAAATCCATCCCGGTCCAGGAAGCAGTCGGCAGGGTCCTGTTCCATGACATTACCCGTATTGTCCCCGGGGAATTCAAGGGACGCGCGTTCAAGAAGGGCCATGTCATAAGGGAAGAGGATGTGCCGAAGCTGCTCAAGCTGGGCAAGGACAATATATACGTCCTGGATCTGCACGAAGGTTTCGTGCACGAAAACGATGCCGCGCTCAGGATCGCGCGGGCGGCCGCAGGGGAGGGGATCACTTTTTCCGAGCCCTCCGAGGGGAAGGTAAAGCTGGTCTCTTCCCGAAACGGGCTCCTGAAGGTCAACTCTGCTGCTCTCCGGGAAATCAATTCCATAGAGCAGATCGTCCTGGCGACTCTTCATTCAAATCAACAGGTATCGGTGGATGCGCCGATTGCAGGCACACGGATCATTCCGCTTTATACCGACAACGACCGGGTCCTGGCAGTTGAAAGGATATGCAAGAACGATGGCCCAGTCGTGGAGATCAAGCCCTTTCGATCGCTGAAAGTCGGTCTGGTCACCACCGGCAACGAGGTGTTCCACGGCAGGATCGAGGACAAGTTCGGGCCTGTCCTGCGAGCCAAGTTCGAAGGTGTGGGCAGCTCAGTCATCGACCAGATATTCACCCCCGATGACCAGTCGGTAATCGCTGCGTCGATCCGGCAGCTCCTGGATGAAGGGGCTGAAATGATCGTTGCCAGCGGCGGGATGTCGGTTGATCCCGACGACCGCACGCCCGCATCAATAAGGGCGACCGGAGCCGAAGTGGTCACCTACGGGGCGCCCACGTTTCCCGGATCCATGTTCATGCTTGCCTACATCGGCGATGTGCCGATCATCGGCGTCCCCGGATGTGCCATGTATCACAAGGCAACGATCTTTGAGCTGATAGTGCCGCGTATTCTGGCGGGTGAACGGGTCACCCGGGCAGACATTGTCGAATTGGGACATGGCGGTTACTGCAATGGCTGCGAGGAGTGCCGCTACCCGTGCTGCAGTTTCGGAAAGGGATAGAAAGAAGCAGGAACGCTTTGTCATTCCACCTTCCCTCACCCCAACCCCTCCACAGCGGGGTGGGGGCCTTTTTCACGGGATCGCAAACGTTCATTGGCAGGTTCACTTCCCCCGACCCAGCCACCTCCACGGGCAGGGGTCCGGGGCAATTGCATGCCGGGTTGGACCGGGTCACCGTTTCACCGGCCTTCACCCCCATCCTCTCCACAGGATGGGCAGGAGGAGATGTACAACCCTTGTAACCGGGCATTGCCCAGTTATATAACCCCAAAGGAGGAGGAAGTATGATTAAGAAGATGCTTAAGGTAAATGGTGTCGAGAGACATCTGATCGTCGACCAGGAAGCTCTCCTGTCCGACGTGTTGCGGGACCAGCTCCACCTGACCAGTGTCAAGGTCGGTTGCGCTACCGGCACATGCGGGGCCTGCAATGTCATCCTGAACGGCAAGCTCGTCCGCAGCTGCACCACCAAGATGAAACGGGTCGACAACTGGTCGACGATCACCACCACCGAGGGGATCGGCACACCGATCAACCTTCACCCCATCCAGAAAGCGCTCATCTTCCACGGCGCGCTCCAGTGCGGTTTCTGTACCCCCGGCTTCGTCGTTTCCATCAAGGCGCTCCTCGACTCCAACCCGAATCCCTCCCGCCAGGATGTCCGCGACTGGTTCCAGCAGAACAGGAACGCATGCCGCTGCACCGGTTACATCTCCATTGTCGATGCGACAATGGATGCAGCCAAGGTTCTGAGGGGCGAACTTTCCGCATCCGCCCTCGAATACAAGGCGCCGGCGGATGGCAGGGTATACGGAACACGCATTCCGCGTCCGACATCCGTGGCCAAGGCCTGCGGTCTCTGGGATTTCGGCAACGACAAGGCAGGTCAGCTTCCCAAAAACACCCTCCACGCCGCCATCGCATATGCAGACGTAGCCCATGCGAACATCAAGGGAATCGACACCTCGGCAGCTGAGAAGGCGCCTGGCGTGGTCAAAATCGTTACCCACAAGGATGTCAAGGGCAGAAACCGCATCACCGGCCTGATCACTTTCCCCACCAACAAGGGGGACGGTTGGGATCGTCCGATCCTCTGCGATGAGAAGGTCTTCCAGTACGGTGACGCCATCGCCCTCGCTATTGCCGATACGAAAGAGCATGCCGAAGCCGCCGCGAAACTGGTCAAGTTCGACCTGGAAGTGCTTCCCCACTACATGAACGCTCCCGCAGCTATGGCTGACGACGCCATCGAGATCCACCCGGGTACCCCGAACGTCTACTTCACCCAGAAGCTGGTCAAGGGCGATGACACCAAGCCGATCATGGATAAGGCTGCCTACGTGGTGGAAGGCGAGTACTATCTCGGCCGTCAACCCCAGATGCCCGTGGAGCCTGACGTCGGATTCGCATACATCAATGATGAAGGCAAGGTGTGCGTCCACAGCAAGTCCATCTGCCTGCAGCTGCACCAGGCCATGATCGCCCCGGGTGTCGGCGTCGAGCTGGAAAACCTGGTCATCGTCCAGAATCCCTGCGGCAGCTCTTTCGGTTACAAATTCTGTCCCTCCAACGAGGCGCTGCTCGCGGTTGCAACCATGGCGGTCGACGGCAGGCCGGTTCACCTGTCCTGCTCCTGGGCACAGCTGCAGTTCTACACCGGCAAGCGCTCTCCGTTCTGGTACAAGGCAAGACTGGCCGCAGACAAGGACGGCAAGTTCCTCGCCGCCGAGACCGACTGGTCGGTTGACCATGGTCCGTACTCCGAGTTCGGCGACCTCCTGACCCAACGCGGCATGCAATACGCTTTTGCAGGTTACGACATCCCCAACATGCGCGGTGAAGGCCGTACGGTCTGCACGAACCACTGCTGGGGCGCCCCGTTCCGCGCCTACGGCTCTCCCCAGGCCTTCTTCTGCTCCGAGTCGCTGGTAGACGAACTGGCAAGGAAGATGGGAAAGGACCCGTTCGAAATCCGTGAACTGAACTGCTACCGTCCGGGCGCAACCACACCGACCCAGCAGACTCCGGAAGTATTCGTGTTCCCCGAGCAGTTCGAGGCTCTCCGTCCCAAGTACCAGAGAGCTGTGGAAACCGCCAAGCTGAGAAGCACCGGCACCAAGAAATGTGGCGTCGGCGTATCCCTCGGCATATACGGCTGCGGCCTCGACGGTCCCGACACCTCCGAGAACTGGGCCGAACTTCTGCCCAACAACGAAGTTATGGTCGGCAACAGCTGGCAGGATCACGGCCAGGGTTCCGACATGGGTACGCTGGCGTTCGCCCATGAAACCTTGAGGCCCTTGGGCCTGAAACCGGAACAGATTCATCTCTGCCTGAATGACACCAGCCTCACCCCGAACAGCGGCCCGTCCGGCGGCAGCCGCAATAACGTCGTCACCGGCAACGCCATCAGGGTTTCCTGCGAAAACCTGCTTGCAGCCATGAAGAAAGCCGACGGCACCTATCGCACCTATGACGAAATGAAGAAGGAAGGAATCGAAACAAAGGTATACGGCAAGTGGACCACGCCGTGCACGCCGTGCGACGTCGATACCGGGAAGGGCGAACCGTTCTGCATTTACATGTACGGCCTGTTCCTCGCGGAAGTGGAAGTCGACATCACGACCGGCAAGGCGGCATGCTACGGCATGACCCACATAGCAGACGTCGGCACCATAACAAACCAGCTGGTCGTTGACGGCCAGATCTTCGGCGGCCTGGCCCAGGGTATCGGCCTCGCATTGACGGAAGACTTCGAGATGATCAAGGCGCACTCCAACATGATCGGCGCAGGCTTCCCGTTCTGCAACGACATACCCGACAAGATGGAAGTGATCTACGTGACCAAGCCACGTGAAAACGGCGCTTTCGGCGCCGGCGGCGTCGGCGAGCTGCCGCTGTCCGCTCCCCACTGCGCCGTAATCAACGCCATCGACGACGCCATAGGCGTGCGCATACGCCACCTGCCGGCATACCCCGAGAAGATCCTCGCGGCGCTCAAGTCGCCGAAGAAGGCCTTCGACGTGTCCGACGCGCTGGAGCAGGGTTATGTGTGCCAGGATGTAAACTCCGCGCCTCCGAAGAAATAGGAGAAGCGTGAAGCAGCAACCCCGTGGAGCCGGCGCGTGGCCCGGCCGGCTCCATAATACTTTGACCGTAATGTAATTTGTGATATAACGATGGAGAGCCTCGCTGTGCATGCTCTCCATCGTTTTGCGTTGTGACAATCCCAAATCGAAGCTGATTCCGAGGAAAGAAGGTCCCGATGGAAAAGAACGAACTGATTGCCTGGGAAAGCAAGTGCATCCAGGAGGAGCCCCCCGGGTGCACGTCGGCCTGCCCGCTCCACGTGGATGCAAGGCTTTTTCTCAAAGAGGTCCGGAAGGGGGGCTGGGACGCAGCCTACAAAGTCCTGAGCAAGACCATGCCGTTTCCCGGTATCCTGGGCCGAATCTGCGATCACCCCTGCGAAGCGAAGTGCAAACGCGGGCAGGCTGGCGGGCCCATTGCCATCGGAGCCTTGGAGAAGATATGCGTCGAGAGGCATGCAGGGAAAAGGCGGGTTCAGCCGCTGCCCCGCAAGAGCCAACGGATAGCCGTGATCGGCGGAGGCCTCGCGGGCGTGACCGCGGCCCTGGATCTTCTCAAGAAAGGGTTCACCATCTCGGTTTTCGTAGCGGAAAACCGGCTCGGAGGTTTCCTTTGGGATCTGCCGGAAGAGCTCCTGCCCCGGGAAGTCATCAGCGAGGAACTTTCGGTATTTGAAACGCTGATGGCGGATATTCGTCTGGGGACTGCGCTGGACAAGGCGCTTTTCGACCAGGTCTGTGAAGAATACGACGCCGTGATCCTCGATCGAGATTCGGTGCGCGGCATTGACATTTCCATGAAGCTGGATGACCACGGCCTCATTGCCATTGACCCGGCAACGGGAGCCACGGAGAAGGAAGGGTTGTTCGCCGGCGGAGGCACCCGCTTTCGTGGCGCGTTCTCTCCCGTCTTGGAGACATTGGAAGGAAGAAAGCCCGCCCTCTCCGTGGAACGCCTGATGCAGAAGGTCGGATTGGGGTTCGGGAGGGAGAACGAAGGGCCGTGCGAATCCCGTCTTTTCACCAGCCTTGAAGGGATAGATCCGCTGCCGAGGGTCGTGCCCGTTGATGCCGTCCAGGGCTATACGGAAGAAGAGGCGCTCACGGAGGCGCAGCGCTGCATCCAGTGCGAATGCATGGAATGCGTGAAGAAATGCCTCTTCATGGAACGCTTCAAGGCGTACCCGAAGAAATACGCCAGGGAGATATTCAATAATGAGCGTATCCTCCTCGGCGCTGCACACCAATACAACGTGTTCACCAACTCCTGCAGCGCGTGCGGCCTGTGCGAGACTATCTGCCCCAACGATTTCAGCATGGCCGACATGTGCCTCGAGGCGCGGAGGACCATGCTGAAGCAGAAAATCATGCCGTCGTCCTTCCACGAATTCGCCCTTGACGACATGGCGTTCAGCAACGGCGAGCCGTTCGACCTGTGCCGGCATGAACCGGGCAAGACGGAGAGCTCCTGGCTCTATTTCCCCAGCTGCCAGTTGTGCGGCTCCGCACCCGGAGAGGTCCTGTCTTCGTACCGCTACCTCAGGGAAAAACTTGACGGCGGAGTGGGAGTCCTGCTCCGCTGCTGCGGCGCTCCTGCCTTCTGGGCCGGCCGGGACGACCTCTTCGGGGAAGCGCTGGACGGGATACGCGCATCCTGGACGGAAATGGGCAAACCCCGAATCGTCACTGCCTGCCCAACCTGTCTGAACATTTTCCGGGAGCACTTGCCGGAAACGACCCCGGTTTCCCTTTGGGAAGTCATGCTGGAAGCCGGGATCCCCGAAGGCCTGAACGGAGCGATGAAAAGCACCGTGTCCGTCGTAGATCCCTGCGCGACACGTCACGACCCTGTAGGGCAGAAAAGCGTCCGCAAGCTATTGCACTTACTGAACATCGAGGTCGAGGAACTCCCCCTGAGCGGTGAAATGCCCGAATGCTGCGGCTACGGGGGGCTCATGTACAATGGCAATCCCACGCTCGCCCGGGACGTGGTGGAGCACAGGAAGGCGGCCAGCGAAAACGACTACCTGGCATATTGCGCCATGTGCCGGGACAATTTTGCATTCGCCGGGAAGCGTGTCTCCCATCTCATCGAGCATCTTTTCCCGGTCGCGGACGGAACGGACCCGGCTGCCCGCAACTGGATTTCCTGGTCTGACCGCCGTGCCAACCGCGTCAGGGTCAAGGAAATGGTCCTTTCCGACCTTGGAGAGAAAAAGGAGCAGCAGATGCGGGAATACGAGAAGATGGCGCTGACCATTCCGCCCGAGGTGCGCAAAAAGATAGATGCGCAAAGAATCCTCGAGGAAGATATCCGGAAGGTGATTTTCGAGGCGGAGACCAGCGGCAGGAAGATGAAGAGCAGGGAAAGCGGCAGCTACATGGCGTATCTGCAACCTGCAAACGTCACCTTCTGGGTGGAGTATATTCCGGCCGGCGATGGCTTCTCGGTCCTGAACGCGTACTGTCACAGAATGAAGATCGTGGGGATAGACAAATGAATTTCTCTCAAGAGGCGGCAGCCTGGAAATGCGCATCCTGTGGAGGGGACCTTCAACTCACCAAGGTGTTCTTTTCCTATGAGAAGGGCAACTTCGAGGTAGACCTGCCGGCATGCGCTGCATGCGATGTCGTGCTGGTTCCGGAAAGCCTGGCTTTGGGAAGAATGGCTGAAGTCGAACGTATCCTTGAAGACAAGTAGGGAAGACAACGCGCCGATTCAGGCACTATCCTCTTTGCATGAATCGGCTTCTTTGCGCGCCGTCACGGGGCCGCTGCTCCGGCCCGGCGGATTTCCCCTTACGGAGAGGGGCCTTTCCCTGTGCGGATTCACCCCCGGAGCGCGCATTGCCGATGTGGGGTGCGGCACCGGCGCTTCAGTTGCGTACCTTCGGGAAAGCCACCGGTTAAAGGCCCTGGGGTTTGACCTTTCCGGAAAGCTCATCCGGAATGCCGGATGTGCGAAAAAAATCCCTTTTGCGCAAGCGCGGGCCGAAGCCCTTCCCCTGGCCGATGGTTGCTGTGACGGTGTGCTGTGCGAGTGCGTCCTTTCCATCGTTCCGGAACCGGAACGGGCGATCGGGGAGTTCTACCGCATCCTTCAAAACGATGGGTTCCTGATACTAAGCGATATCTACAGCCGCTCGTCAATCGAGGGCTGTTGCGGCATCCCGGCCGGCGCGGGAGGATGCGCTTCTATCCTCCGCACCCGTGTCTTCATCGAGGAACTCCTGGAAAACCCGGGATTCCGCATCATCGCCTGGGAAGATCATACCCGGCATCTCAGGGAATTGGCGGGGCAACTGATTCTCAACGGCGGATCCCTGGCTGAGATTCATGAGCTGTGCAATATTTTCGATTCAGTATGCTCAGGCACATCCGGCCCGGCTGTCTCTCGCCCCGGATATTACCTGCTTGTTGCCAAAAAAATTGCCAAGGGAGGGACATTCCATGGATGAGATGTTGTTTCGCATGATGGAATTGAAAGCCAAGGGATACTACTGCAGCCAGATAATGATGCTCCTTGCTTTGGAGAACATGGAAAAGACCAACCCCGACCTGGTCAGGGCCATGGCCGGACTGGCCTTCGGTGTCGGCATCGGCGATGCTTGCGGTGCGTTGACCGGTGGCGCCTGCATCCTGTCGCTGTATGCCGGAAAGGGCGCCGATGATGAGGAAGAGCATTTCCGCCTCATGGGAATGCTCCATGAGTTGGGGGACTGGTTCAGGGATACCTACGAGGGACAGTATGGCGGCATCAGCTGCGATGCCATATCGGAGGAGGGCGCGCTCCGGAACGAGCGCTGCGGGGGCGTGGTGGCCGCAACTTACCAGAAGGTCATTGATATCCTGGTGGAAAACGAATTCGACCTGTTCGAGGGCAGGTAATGGAGTGTTGCGGGTCCCCGCAGAGAATGCCGGGCTACGAAACTCACGACCGGTTTCCGGAGCAGGTAAGGACGCGGATGTTTTCCGTTTCCTGCATCACTTCTCAAGATGCCTGGACCCCGTGATATTCGAAGCAGACCTGCCTGGTTTGTTGAAACATGGCAGGTCTCGGCCCATGCCTGAAGAAAACCGTGTTTACAACGGCATTGTCCGAGAAGGTAAGGAGATGGAATTAACCCCACTGGAGCCCTGGATAAGGGCAAAAATCGGCACGTCAGCCACAGGGGCCGATTTGCGCAGGGAGATCGACCGGCACCAACTGGCGAAACTGCGGAAGACGGTGGACTACGTCCGCGCCCATAGCCCCTTTTACCGGGAGCTCCTGGGTGGGGTGCGCGGCAGCGAAATCAGGGAACTCGCTGACATCGCGCATCTCCCCTTTACCACTGCGGGGGACATCCAGGAAAACGACCTTCGTTTCCTGTGCGTATCACGGGACGAGATTTCCCGCGTCGTCACGCTGAACACCTCCGGGACGACCGCCGATGCCAAGCGGATCCATTTCACCGAGGATGACTTGGAGCTGACCACCGACCTTTTCCATCACGGCATGAAGGCCCTGGTTCGTCCCGGGCAGCGCGTGATGATTCTCATGCCGGGCGATAGGCACGGCACTATCGGCGACCTGATGGTAAAGGCCCTTAGGCGGATGGATGTCCGGGGGATTCCGCACGGGATTGTATTGGACAGCGGCAGGACCATTGCCGGGATCGTGGAAAATGAGGCGGACTGCCTGATCGGCATCCCCGTGCAGGTGCTGGGCCTGGTGCGGCACAGGGATGCCCGGGCCATACCGAAGGGAATGATCAAAAGCGTCCTTTTGAGCGCCGACTATGTTCCGACGGCCATCGTGAGCGAGATTCAAAGCGCATGGGGCTGCGCTGTATTCAACCACTACGGCATGACCGAAATGGGCCTTGGCGCTGCGGTGGACTGCAGGGCTCTGTGCGGATATCACATTCGGGAAGCCGATCTGCTCTTCGAGATAATCGATCCGCATACCGGCAAGCCTGTGCCGGACGGCGAAACAGGTGAAGTCGTGTTCACCACGCTGACACGCAGAGGGATGCCGCTGGTGCGCTACCGCACCGGTGACCTGTCCCGGTTCGTCACTGCCCCGTGCCCCTGCGGAACGGTCCTGAAACGCCTGGAATGGGTGAAGGGAAGGTTGGCGGGAGGCATCCGGCTGTGTGGTGATTCCGTCCTGACCGTTGCCGACCTGGACGAAGCGCTGTTCCCGTTGCCGGGGCTCCTGAACTTCCGGGTGGAGATATCCGGGAACGGCACAACCGACGCCATGGTGGTCACGGTTTACTGCGGAGACGATCCTGTGCCGGAGCTGTGCAGTCTCGCCGCGAAAAGCCTTGAAGCAATCCCGGCCATCCGTGCGGCGGTGGACAGCCGGCGGTTTTCCATTGCGCCCATCCGCGCCAGCTCAGAGAACTGGATATCCACCGGCAGCATCAAGAGAAAAATAATCGACAGCAGAGAGGAGAGGTAAGTTAGCATGCTCAAGCAACTGCAGGGTATTTGCCATATTCTGGAAGGCGGCGAGGACCTGGTCCAGGCCACCATCATCAAGCACGCAGGCTCGACACCCCGTTCCGTGGGGTCGAAGATGTTCGTCCGCCGGGACGGATCCATCATCGGTTCCATCGGCGGCGGCCTGGTCGAGTTCGAGATGCAGAAACTGGCCCGTGAAATTTTCGAAAGCCGGAAAGCGCGGGTCGTGACCGTCGATCTCACCGGTGAGGATGCAGCCACCACTGACCAGATGATCTGCGGGGGACG
This sequence comes from Geobacter sp., assembly GCA_003314535.1. Taxonomy (GTDB): domain Bacteria; phylum Desulfobacterota; class Desulfuromonadia; order Geobacterales; family Geobacteraceae; genus RPRC01. Next base: position 86,548 of record POSG01000008.1, on the reverse strand, counting down.
CCTGGAGTTCCTGGTGGAATTTCTGGCTGCAACTCCGGAGGGGGCCAAAGAGATGCGGCAGCTGGTGACATCCCTCCAGGAAGGGAAGAAGGGCTATCTCATCAAATCGCTGGATACCAAAGGCGACACAGTGCCCCGCATGGAGTACTGCCTGGTGCGGCGGGACAAGCCGGAGCTGGGGAGTTTCCCGGGGCACGAAACCTGGATTCCGCGCCTGACCGCGGAGTCGGCCCTGAAGAAGAGCCCGGTGGTCGTTTCAGTGGAAGGGAACAGATTCTTCGTCGAGCCCACTTTTATGCCCGGCACGGTCTACCTGTTCGGAGCGGGGCATGTGTCCCGCCCCGTTGCCGAACTGGCGGCCATGGTGGATTTCCGCACCGTGGTTCTAGACGACCGGGAGGAATTCGCCAACAAGGAGCGTTTTCCCAAGGCGGACCAGATCATGGTCGTCCCGTCCTACGAAAACCTCTTCGAAGGCCTGGAGATCGAACAGGACAGTTACCTGGTGATCGTAACGCGCGGGCATCTCCATGACAAAACGGTCCTGAAGCAGTCGCTCCGCACCAGGGCGGGCTACATAGGCATGATCGGCAGCAAGAGGAAGCAGCACCTGCTGTACGAGGAGCTCATGGGAAAGGGGTTCACTGAAGACGACCTGAAAAGGGTGCACAATCCCATCGGGCTCGACATACATGCCGAAACACCCGAAGAGATCGCCGTGAGCATCGTCGCCCAGCTCATCATGGTGAGATCGCAGATAGGTTTCTGAGATGGAGGGAAGGATCTCGGCCATAATACTCTCGGCCGGATACTCTTCCCGCATGGGGGAGTTCAAGCCGCTCCTCCCCCTGGGGGATACGACCGTCATCGAGCGGGCGGTTGCCCTGTTCCGCGGCGCCGGCATTGACGATGTCCGTGTCGTGGTCGGGCACCGTGCGGAGGAACTGCTGCCGGTGCTCGACCGGCTGCAGGTGCAGCCGGTGTTGAATGACCGCTACCGTGAAGGCATGTTCAGTTCCATCGTTGCCGGTGTGGCAAGCCTCGAGGATGACGTGGAGGCTTTTTTTCTCCTCCCGGTGGATATTCCGCTGGTAAGGAGTGATACTGTCATTGCACTGTTGCGGGCCTATCGAAACGGCGTCAACGGAATCGCATATCCCGTCTGCAACGGCAGGCGCGGCCATCCGCCCCTCATCGCAGCGCGCTATCGTGACGAGATCCTCGAATGGAACGGCGAGGGCGGGCTGAAGCCGGTTTTGAACCGAAACAACGGCGATTCCCTTGACGTGGAGACCGGCGACGAAGGCATCCTTCGCGATATGGACACGCCCGAGGATTACGCCAGGCTCAATGCCTTCATGCTGAACAGGGCGATTCCAACCATTGCGGAATGCGAGGCTCTTCTCGCGAAAAAGTTTGCCGCGGAAGCGCCGCTGATAGAGCACTCCCGTGCCGTCTCCCGGCTCGCCCTCTCCCTGGCGCGGAAGCTCAACCGGGCCGGTTGCAGCCTCGACCTGGATCTGCTGGCTGCAGCAGCCCTGCTGCATGATGTGGCAAGGGGCAGCAAAAACCATGCGCTGGAAGGCGCGGCGATGTTGAAAGGATTGGGCTATGGCCCCGTTGCCGAAGTCGTCGCGGTCCACATGGACATGGTGGTGAGGGACGGTGAGCCCATCGGCGAACGCGAGGTGCTCTACCTCGCGGACAAGATGACGAGGAGGGACAGGTACGTTACCGTCGAGGAACGGTTTGCCCAGCGTCTGGTGACACATGAGTCCGATCCGGCAGCCGCCAGGGCGGTTCGGGAGCGGCTCGAGAATGCAAGGGCAATCCGCTCGCGCATCGAGCGGCAGTTGGGCTGTTCGGTTAGCAGTGCGATGGCAGCAGACGGACTGGGCGCCCCTCAAGGCAGCCGGCCATGAACATTGCCGGTGACAGGTCTCCATCGGGCCGGATCTTTCTCATGCGGCACGGAGATTCCAGGAAGGACTGCGTAAAGAGATACATCGGCCAATCCGATGACCCCCTCAACGACCGTGGCAGGGCACAGGCGGAATGGTGGCGCGCCAAGCTCTCATCCATCCGGTTCAGCCGGGTTTTCTGCAGCAACCTGGCACGTTCGATGCAAACTTCAGGGATAATCATGGCCGGGAGAGAGAATCTGGTCACCCCCCTTGAAGGATTGAGGGAGATCTCGATGGGGGACTGGGAAGGTCTGGCAATGGCTGATGTGCGCGCCCGCCAGCCGGCAGAGTACACGGAAAGGGGTATGAACCCCGACAGCCATCGCCCGCCCGGGGGAGAAAGCTTCGCGGATCTTCTCAACCGGGTGGTACCCGTGTTCCGGGACATTTCCGGCCGTGAAGAGGGGACGGTCCTGGTTGTCGGGCATGCCGGCGTAAATCGGGCCATACTGAGCCATGTCCTGGGCATGCCGCTGCAAAACCTTTTCCTGATTGGCCAGGATTATTGCTGCCTGAACATTCTCGGCAGGGGGGGCGGGCCGATAAGGGTGGATGCCGTGAATCTTCCGCCGTTTGACGGCCTTGCAGAGTGCTCCGTAACTTGACGCAGTCGATAATGAAATGTTATTGGAATACCGTTCCTTCATTTCTGAATGGGGGAACGGTTTGAGAATTTGTGGCGCCCGATTTTCATCCATGGTTATGCGTCCGGAGTGGAGACCATGCTCGATCCCATAATCCTGTCCCTGAAGGTAGCGCTGGTCGCTGTTGCGGTGGATTTCGTCGTCGGCCTTGCGGTTGCCCGCACCATGGCCCGAAAGGAATTTCCGGGCAAGAACCTGCTGGAATCTCTTATCATTCTTCCCATGGTGCTTCCGCCAACTGTGCTCGGCTATGGCCTGTTGATCCTCCTGGGCAAGAGAGGACCCGTCGGAGCCTTCCTGCTGGAGGCCTTCGACGTGCAGCTGGTCTTTACCTGGTGGGCGGCGGTCATCGCATCGGCAGTGGTGTCCTTTCCCCTCATGTACCAGAGCGCCAAAGCTGCCTTCGCCGCTGTAGACATTTCCCTGGAACAGGCAGCCCGTACCCTTGGCGCCAGGGAGTTGCGCATATTCCTCACCGTGACCCTGCCGCTGGCCTGGCCCGGAATCCTGGCCGGGCTGGTGCTCTCATTCGCCCGCGCGCTGGGCGAGTTCGGCGCCACTCTCATGGTCGCGGGGAACATCCCCGGAAAGACCCAGACAATTCCACTTGCAATCTATTTTGCAGTGGAGTCGGGCGATACCTCCGCTGCCCGAAATCTGGTCATGGTGATTACGATTCTGTCATTCGCGGCGGTATTCTGGCTGAATTGGTGGTCCAGGAGCAAGATGCATTCCTGGAAAAAAGGGAGTCCCGGCAATGCTGAAAGTGGAGATTCTTAAAAAACATCCCGGTTTCACCGTCGACATATCATTCGAGTTCGACAGGGGCATCCTGGTTCTTTTCGGACCGTCGGGATCGGGGAAAACCACGGTGCTGAACTGCATAGCCGGCCTGCAGCAGCCTGACGAAGGCAGAATCTCGCTGGACGAACGCGTGTTTTTCTCGTCCGGCGACGGTATAAACGTTCCGGCCAGGAACCGGCGCATCGGCTATGTCTTCCAGGATTACGCACTGTTTCCGCACCTGACGGTAAAGGACAACGTAATGTACGGCATCCCGAGCCATTGCAAAAAGGGCAAACAATACAGGATCGGCGCCCTGGACGTGATGGAAATGCTCAAGGTGGCCCATCTCCAGCACAGATATCCCTGCCAGCTTTCCGGCGGTGAAAAGCAGCGGATCGCCCTTGCCCGGGCCCTGATGGTGGAACCGGAGCTCCTGCTGCTGGACGAACCGCTCTCGGCCCTGGACCATGGGAACAGGAAAAATCTCCAGATCGAGCTGAAACAGCTGCAGCAGGTGTGGAAGATCCCCTTCGTGCTGGTAACCCACAGCCGCCGGGAGATGCAGAAGCTGGCCGATGAGATACTCTTCCTCGAGCATGGCATGAAAAAAATCCATGTCTTCCCTGCTGTCCGCAGTTCAGGCCTGGAACTGGCCAGCTGAACGAAAAACGGGCAGGTTTTTCCATGGCTGCATATTCTTTCAGAAGGACTATTCCCCCCTGGAATCTTCCATCCCACCCCACCATCCCTTTGCCTGCATCAGGCTGGGTGAAAAATGTTGACAACGACCTGTATTTGTAGTATAAACCGCCCCCTGCCGAAAAATTATTAAACAGATAGTTTAGAATCACTAAACAACCTGTTTGACAAAAAGTTTAGAAATGCTAAACTCGCTGTAAAACAAAAAGTTTACCACTGCTAAACCCGGAGGGCTGCGTGAAGATCGGCGAACGGTTAAAACGGCTGAGGATGGTCAATTCCCTGACCCAGGAAGAGCTTGCGAGCCGGGCCGATCTGACCAAGGGCTATATCTCCCAGTTGGAAAACGACGCCACTTCGCCTTCCATTGCCACCCTGAAAGACATCGTCGATGTTTTCGGTATTACCATGGAAGAGTTTTTCGCCGAGAAGTCGCGGGACGAGGACGTGGTGTTCGGTGCGGATGCCCGGGTGCAGTCTACCGGAGACGATGACGGCATAAAGGTCGAATTGCTGATTCCCGGGGCGCAGAACAGGGAAATGGATCCCGTGCTGGTGACCATCAAGCCCGGGGAGCAGATGGAAGAGCAGGGATATCACGAGGGCGAAGAGTTCGGATATGTCCTCATGGGCAGAATCCAGCTGTATCTCGACGACCAGTTCTACACTGTGAGGAAAGGGGAGTGCTTCTACTTCAGTTCCGACAAGAGGCACTGGGTCAAAAATCCCGGCAAGACCGAGGCGAGGATTCTCTGGGTGGTGACGCCCCCGACTTTCGACTATTGACGGGGAAATTCCTGAATCCATCGGGTTCAGGAATTTATAAGAGAAGGAGATCAATGACATGAGCAAGGTGATGATCATAGGTGCGGGTGGGGTTGGCCGCGTGGTGGCCCACAAGTGCGCCCAGGCATCGGACGTTTTCACGGAAATAACGCTGGCGTCCCGCACCGAGTCCAAATGTAAAGCCATTGCATCGGAGATAGAGTTTCCGGTCAGGACCGCCAGGGTCGATGCCGATAATGTGCCCGAGCTGGTCGAACTGCTGAAACGGGAGCAGCCCCAGCTGGTTATCAACGTGGCGCTGCCGTATCAGGATCTGACCATCATGGATGCCTGCCTGGAGACCGGCGTCGATTACCTGGACACTGCCAACTACGAACCGCGCGACACCGCCAAGTTCGAGTACAGCTGGCAGTGGGCCTACCAGGACCGGTTCCGGGAGAAGGGGCTCATGGCCCTCTTGGGAAGCGGGTTCGATCCGGGGGTGACGAACGTCTATACCGCACTGGCGGCCAAGAACTACCTGGACGAGATCCACGAACTGGACATCATCGACGCCAATGCCGGTTCCCACGGCCAGCCCTTCGCTACCAACTTCAACCCGGAGATCAACATCCGCGAGGTCACGGCGCCCTGCCGCCACTGGGAAAACGGCGGGTGGGTCGAGACCGGCGCGCTGGCCACCAAGCGGAGCTTCGAGTTCCCCGAAGGGATCGGGCCGATGAACATCTACCGCATGTACCACGAGGAGATGGAATCGCTGGTCAGGCACATCCCGACCATCAGGAAGGCCCAGTTCTGGATGACCTTCTCGGACAACTACCTGAAGCACCTGGAGGTGCTGCAGAACGTGGGCATGACCCGCATCGACGAGGTGGAGTACAACGGCCAGAAGATCGTTCCGCTCCAGTTCCTGAAAGCGGTGCTTCCCGACCCGGGGAGCCTGGGCCCGCTCACCAAGGGCAAGACCTGCATCGGCGTCATCGCCCGCGGCATGAAGGACGGGAAGCGTCGCCAAGTCTACATCTACAACATCTGCGACCACGAGGAATGCTACCGCGAGGTCAATTCCCAGGCCATCAGCTACACCACCGGGGTTCCGGCGGCGGTGGGGGGCATCATGATGCTCACCGGCAAGTGGCGCGGCCAGGGGGTGTTCAACATGGAGCAGTTCGATCCGGAGCCGTTCCTGGAAAGGCTGTCGGTCATGGGGCTGCCGCACGTGGTGGTGGAAGGGGAATGGCCGGAGCTATAGGGGGAAACGCCATATTTGCGCGCTGACGGCGTCGGACTCCTCGGAGTCTCCTCGACGTACCTGAACGTACGCCTGCGTCGTCTCCTCGTCGCCGCCACCGTCATCATCACAAATCTGACGTTTCCGGGATGATGACGGAACTGCCGAAAATGCACTGTAGGGGCGGGTTTCCAACCCGCCCTGAAAATACGGGACAAAGTTGATTGGGCGGATTGGAAACCCGCCCCTATATTGCCAATATGACCGGAATCGACATCGAAAAAATCCTTGAACTGGCCCCTTCACCTGCCTACGTGGTGGACCTGGGGCGGCTGCGCCACAACCTGGCCATCCTGGACCAGGTGCAGCAGCGCAGCGGGGCGAAGATCCTCATGGCGCTCAAGGCGTTCGCCATGTGGAGCGTGTTCCCGGTCATCCGCAGGACCCTGCACGGTGTGTGCGCCAGCTCGCCCTGGGAGGCTCGGCTCGGCTACGAGGAATTCGGCGGCGAGGTGCACAGTTTTGCCGCCGCTTTCAAGGAAAGCGACGTTGTTGAGCTGCTGCAGATATCCAACCACCTGGTTTTCAATTCCGTCGGACAGCTGGAGCGCTTCCGCCCGCTGTGGGAAAGGGAGAAGGGCCGGGTATCCATTGGGCTCAGGGTCAACCCGGAGCATTCGGAAGGGCATACGCCGATCTACGATCCGTGCGCGCCCAAGTCGCGCCTCGGCATCCGGCGCGCCGAATTCGAGGGGCGGTCACTGGACGGGGTGGAAGGACTCCATTTCCACACCCTGTGCGAGCAGCTGTTCGAGCCCCTGGAGCGCACTGCGCGGGTGTTCGAGGACAAGTTCGGCAAGTTCCTGCCGCGGATGAAATGGCTCAACCTGGGAGGCGGGCACCACATTACCCGCGAAGGCTACGATATCGATGCGCTGGTGGAACTGATCCGCTACTTCCAGGGCAAGTACGGCGTGCAGGTCTACCTGGAGCCGGGCGAGGCCATCGCCATCGGCACCGGGATACTGGTCAGCGAGGTTCTGGACGTGGTCGACAACGAGGGGGATATCGCGATTCTGGATGTCTCTGCCACCTGCCACATGCCGGACATCCTGGAAATGCCCTACCGGCCCGGCATTCACAACGGCTTCGATGCCGGCGATAAGCCGCACACCTACCGCCTTGCAGGCCCTTCCTGCCTGGCGGGCGACGTGATCGGCGACTGGTCTTTCGAGAATGGGCTCGCGCCCGGCGACCGGCTGGTTTTCCTGGACATGGCCCACTACACCATGGTCAAGACCACCACCTTCAACGGCATCCGGCATCCGCACATCTGCACCTTCGAGCCGGAGACCGGGAAGCTGGAGGTGGTAAGGAGTTTCGGCTACGAGGATTTCAAGGGGCGGTTGTCGTAAGAAGGCAGAAAACAGAATTCAGAATTCTGACTCCTGACTTCTGCCTTTTGCATTTCATTTCAATCACACTGGGGTACTACTCATGGAACGCTGGTCCATTAACGAATCCGCCAGGATCTACAACATCGACAACTGGGGCGCCGATCTCTTCTCGATCAACAAGAAGGGAAACATCTGCGTGCATCCATCCCCGAATTCCAAGCAATCCATCGACCTGAGGGCCCTGGTTGACGACCTGATCAAGCGCAAGATCAAGCCGCCGATACTGCTCCGGTTCATGAATATCCTTGAAGGTCGTATCTCCAGCATCAACCGGGTCTTCAAGAGCGCCATCCAGGAAAACAACTACCCAGCCAAGTACCAGACCTTCTATCCGGTCAAGGTGAACCAGCAGCGCCAGGTGGTCGAGGCGATAACCAAATTCGGCAAGAAATACGAGATCGGCCTGGAGGTAGGCTCCAAGCCGGAGCTCGTCGCCGCCATCTCCCTTTCCACCGGCAACGGGCTTCCCATCATCTGCAACGGCTACAAGGACACCGACTTCATCGAGACCATCCTCTACGCCGGCAAGATCGGCTACGACATCACCATCGTGGTGGAGAAGCTGTTCGAGCTGGAAAAGATCGTCGGCCTGGTTGAGAAGACCGGCATCAAGCCCAAGCTCGGCATCAGGGTAAAGCTGTCGTCCAAGGGGACCGGAAAGTGGGCGACTTCCGGGGGCGAGGACGCCAAGTTCGGGCTCCGCATCTCCGAGCTCATAGCCGCCATCGAGATACTCAAGGAGCACGATCTCCTGGACAGCCTGGGGCTGCTTCATTTCCACATCGGCAGCCAGATCACCAAGATCGACAAGATCAAGAACGCCCTTATCGAGGGAACCCGCATCTACGTGGAGATGAAGAAACTGGGGGTCAACCTGCGCTACCTGGACATCGGCGGCGGCCTGGGGGTGGACTACGACGGTTCCAAGTCCAGCTATTTCTCCAGCGTCAACTATTCCATCGAGGAATACGCCAATGACGTGGTCTACCAGATAAAGAACATCTGTGACGAGGCAGGCGTGGACTGCCCCAACATCATCTCCGAGTCGGGGCGGGCCACGGTCGCCCACTACTCGGTGCTGGTCACCAACGTGCTGGATACCAACACCCAGCACCTGATCCCGGACTTCGAGACCATGCTCGACCAGCAGGAAAAGCTGTCGCCGACGGTCAGGAAGCTGGTGGATATCTACAAGAGCCTGGACCGCCATTCGCTGCGGGAGGATTACCACGATACCACTCAGCTCATCCAGGAAGCGGTCAGCCTGTTCAACCTGGGCTACCTCAACCTGAACGACCGGGCCGTGGTCGAGTTGATCTGCTCCAAGATCATCCGCAAGATCAACGGCATCGTGGAAAAGCTGAAGCCGATCCCGGACGAGCTGCAGAACTTCCAGTTGAGCCTCAGGCAGACCTACTTCGCCAACTTCTCCCTGTTCCAGTCGGTTCCCGACTCCTGGGCCATCGACCAGCTGTTTCCCATCGTACCCATCCAGCGCCTGAACCAGAAGCCGGACATGATCGCCTCCATCGCCGACATCACCTGCGACTCGGACGGCGAGGTCACCAGTTTCGTGGGGGAGAATGGACGGACCAAGTCTCTTCCCATCCACAAGATCCGCAGCGGCGAGGACTACTACATAGGCTTCTTTCTCATCGGCGCCTACCAGGAGATCCTCGGGGACATGCACAACCTGTTCGGCGACACCAACGCCGTGCACATCACCTTCAACAAGAAGACCGGCTACATGATCGATACGGTCATCAACGGCGACGCCTGCTGGGAGAGTCTCAAATACGTCCAGTACAAGGGGCCGGAGATCCTGAAGCGGGTCCGGGAGCACCTGGAGAAGGGGGTGTCCCAGCGCAAGGTTTCCATCGAGGAGTGCAGCTATTTCATAGAACTTCTGGACCGGACGCTCCTGGGGTATACTTACCTGGGGGAATGATCGAAAGAATTTCCGCAGTTGAAAAGCGACTCTAGGCTAAAGAGGAAAATATCCATGAAAACTTTGCTTGCCATCATTACGCTCTTGCTGGCCGCTTCGCTTGCCGGAGCTGAAATGCCCAAGCGGACGGCCGGGGACGGGACATCGTCGGCGTCCCAAGCATCCGACTTGAAAAAAGAGCGCTTCAACGGAACCGTGGAGATCTATGTCACGAGTTGGTGCCCCTACTGCAGGCAGGCCTTGGATTACCTGAAGAGCAACGGCATTCGGCATGTGGCTTACGATATAGATAAGGACGGCGCAGCCAGACAGAAGTACGAGGAAATGGGAGGACAGGGCGTGCCGTTCATCATAATCGGCGCCAACAAGATGTCCGGATATTCCAGGGAAGCACTGGAATATTATCTCGAAAACAGCAAATAGGAGAACAGGGGAAGTCGTGAACCCTGATCGAACATGGCCCCGGCGTCCCGAAAGGGATGGCCGGGGTTTTTGCATTCTTGAAAAGGGGCAGGCCATTTCCCGGGCAATCTCACCATAAGGCTGGCTGTCCCATTTTCCCTAAAGTTTGCGCCCGGTCATCCGATAATACATTAGACGACAGAAGCAGTTTTCATTTGGAGGTCTAGTGATGAAGATCAGAACCAAATTTGTCCTGGCAACAGTTATTATCTTGGCACTGGCCATTTCGGTCATCACTGCCGTCTGCCTGTGGAAGTTCAACAGCGAGCTCCAGCATCGGGCGGTTGTGAACCAGGAAAGCCGCCTTAAGACCTTCTGGTATCTTCTCCACCAGAAGGGCTCTGAATTCAAGGTCGTCAACGGGAAGCTGACGGTCGGAAATTTCGTCATAAACGGTGACCATTCCATGCCTGACCGCATAAAGGAATTGTGCGGTGGTGTTGCCACGGTGTTCCAGGGGGATGTGAGGGTTTCCACAAATGTCATGAAGGATGACGGCTCTCGTGCCATCGGGACCAAGCTGCAGGGACCGGCTTACGATGCCGTGTTCAAGAAAGGCTCTTCCTTCAGGGGAGAGGCGGATATTCTCGGGAAACCCTATTTCGTCGCGTACGATCCCATCAAGGATGCGCAGGGGCAAACCATCGGCGTACTCTTCTCCGGTGTGCCCAAGTCAGAATTCTTTGCCGGGTTCAACAGCTTGAAGTGGATTATAATCGGCATCGCAGCCCTGCTTCTCGGTTTCGCTGTAGTGATGACGAAATTGGCCGTCAACCGGCTTTTCCTGCCCCTCAACGACATGCATGACGCACTTTTGACCGCCCACGATGGTGACCTGAGCAGGCGCCTGGATTACCTTCGTAAAGATGAAATCGGGGAGATGTGCAGGGCTTTCAACGGCTTCATGGAAAAGCTGACCGGAATAATTTCGACCATAGCGGAGTCGGCGGAGAAGGTGACCGGTTCGGGAGGCGTCCTCTCCTCGACCTCCGGTTTCATGGCCAGCAATGCCGACAACATCGCAGCTCAGACGGCAACAGTCGCGGTTGCCAGCGAGGAAATGGCCGCCACTTCCAATGACGTGGCCCAGAACTGCGCCCTGGCTGCCGACGGGTCGCAGCGCGCCAACGACTCCGCCCTGGCCGGTTCTGCCGTGGTGCAGGAGACGATTTCGGTCATGAACACCATTGCTGAAAGGGTCAAGGAGTCGGCGCGGACCGTTGAGAATCTTGGTGCGCAGTCGGACCAGATAGGCGAAATTGTCGGGACCATCGAGGACATAGCTGACCAGACCAACCTGCTTGCCTTGAATGCCGCCATCGAGGCGGCCCGCGCCGGAGAACAGGGACGGGGCTTTGCTGTCGTCGCCGATGAGGTACGGGCACTGGCAGAGCGCACCACCAAGGCAACCAAGGAAATCGGCTCCATGATAAAATCGATCCAGCAACAGACGAGGGAAGCGGTAAACTCCATGGAGGAAGGTGTGAACGAAGTGGAACGGGGAACTTCCGAAGCCGCCAAGTCGGGCAACGCGCTGGAGGACATTCTGGAGCAGATCAACGCGGTGAGCATGCAGGTGAACCAGATCGCCACTGCGACCGAGGAGCAGACGGTCACTACAAACGAGATCAGCAACAACATCCAGCAGATAACCGAAGTTATCCAGGGCACGGCGGAGGTGGCCAAGGATTCCGCCAGCGCTGCCGACGAACTGGTGAACATGGCCGAGGAATTGAGGAGCATCGTGAGTCAGTTCAGGCTGGCCTCGTGAAGCTCCTGCTCTTACCGGCCTGAATAGCCGAATTGTTTTCCGTCCAATTGAAACGGGTGAATCGCCGGTATGGTGTTCACCCGTTTTTGTATCGAAAACGACGAAAGCGTTTTCCCCTCCTCATTCGCAAAGGCTGCATTGACGCCCGCTTGCGGAGTCCCGCGGCTTTCTTCCCGGGAAGGCTTCCGTACCACTGTCCCTTCATGAGTCCATGAAGGCAGATCTTCAGGTTATATCCTTCCACCCCCGTTGGCGCAACTCCTTTTTCAGGGTCTGCATCTCCATGCGAAGTTTCAGGAATTCCGCTGGACTGGGCAGGCCCTTGAACTGGTAGCGGAGAAGGAGGTACTCACCATGGAGTTCCGTGAGTCGTCTTTCAAGGTCAGCCTTTTCGATGCGTAATTCCTTGTTTTCCTTTTCAAGTTCCTCGATCTTCCTTTTATACTGGGCAAAAACATCCATCTGTATCGTTTTCATGGTTTTTCACCCCCCTGTCCGGGACGGGGTGCAACTTCCTATAGTTTAACTCTAGTGAAAGGCCTGAAGTTTGTCAAGCTTGCTATCTTGTTGAAATCCGGTATAATTTCTCTGCCTGAAAGGAGGGCGATCATGAAGGAGGCCCTGTTTTACGAGAAGATCGAGCGATCCCGCGTCCGTTGCGGACTTTGCCGGTTCCGCTGCCTGATCGAGGACGGGCGGCGGGGCCTTTGCGGTGTCCGCGAGAACAGGGGGGGGATCCTTTTCTCACTGGTATACGGCAGGGCCGTCGCCCAGCAGGTGGATCCTGTCGAGAAAAAACCCCTGTTCCATTATCTGCCCGGCAGCAGTTCCTTTTCGGTGGCAACGGTCGGATGCAATTTCCGCTGCCTTCATTGCCAGAACTACGGTATCGCCCATGCGGCCCATGGAGGGGGGCCGATTCCCGGCAGGGACCTGGCCCCTGAGAAGATCGTCGCCCAGGCGCTTGCGGCCGGGTGTTCCTCGATTTCATATACATATACTGAGCCGACAGTGTTTTACGAATATGCGTACGATACCGCTGTGCTGGCGCACCGCGCCGGCTTGCGGAACATATTCGTCACCAATGGGTACATTACAGAAGAGGCGCTCACTTTTATCCAGCCTTACCTCGATGCCGCCAACATTGATCTCAAGGGGTTCACCCGGGAGTTTTACCGCGAGACGGTGTCTGCTTCACTGGAGGAGGTTCTGGATTCCATAAGGGCATACAAGCGCTTGGGCATCTGGATAGAGTTGACTACCCTGGTCATTCCCGGGCGCAATGATTCCGACGATGAGTTGACGGCAATTGCGCGGTTCATTGCCGAGGAGGTCGGTGTTGAGACTCCCTGGCATGTGTCCAGGTTCCATCCCGCATACAAGCTTACCGATTTGCGGCCCACTCCCGTGGCTACCCTGAGACGGGCCCTGGAAATCGGCATTTCCGCAGGGCTGAAATATGTTTACGAGGGGAACGTGCCGGGAGAAGGCGGTGAGAACACGTTCTGCCCATCGTGCAAAAGGCCGGTCATCAGGCGCTTCGGCTTCGCCATTGAGTCCTGCGACCTGCAAAACGGGAAATGCGCTTCGTGCGGTCATCCGATCGAAGGCGTATGGGAGTGACGGGTGCATGAATTGGTTGCCGCGGCTTCCTGAAAATGCTATATATAAAAAATTATCTTATCCAGTTCCGAGGTTTTTTTGAAGGTATCATTCCTGCGCCGTTTTTGGGTCACTTTTTCCGCCAACGTCATAGGTTTCTACGCATCGACGATCAACCGCTTCCGTATCATCGGCGATGACTGCATACCCCGGTCCGGAGGCGTTCTCCTGGCGTCCAACCACATTTCGGCATACGACACAATATTTCTCCCCTGGGCGATTCTGCGGCGTTTTCCCTTCCAGATGGTATGGGCTCCGGCCAAGGAGGAGCTGTTCCGCAAGCCTTTCCAGCGCTGGATTTACAGCTCCTGGGGGGCTTTTCCTGTCCGCCGCGGGCGGGACGTGAGGGCGGGGAAGGCAATCAACGAGCTTTTGGCGAGCCAGAAAGTAATGCTCTTTCCGGAGGGCACCAGGAACCGGCATGGCGTCCTGGGCAAGGGGAACCGCGGCGTCGGCAAGATCATCTATGACACCAGGCCTGCCGTCATCCCCACCGCCCTCATCGGCCTGAACCGCTGGCATTTCCCGGGCGCGAGCCAGGAAGCGCGGGTCGTATTCGGCGCGCCGCTGGACTTTTCCGACCTTTTCGAGAGGGATGACTGCAAGGAAACCCACGTGCTGATCGTCGAGCGGGTCATGGACGCCATTGCCGGCCTCCTGAAGCGTGAAGGGGCGTATTTCAATGAAGGTTGAGCTTTTCAGCGACGGGGCATGCAGCGGCAACCCGGGCCCGGGCGGATACGGGTGCATCCTGCGCTGCGGCGAAAAGGTAAAGGAGCTTTCCGGAGCCGAACCGGATACCACGAACAACCGGATGGAAATGACTGCCGCCATTGTCGGTCTCCAATCCCTCAAAAGGCCGTGCGACGTGGCGATAACCACCGATTCCCAGTACCTGGTGAAGGGAATGACCGAATGGATGAGCGGCTGGGTCAAGAGGGGATGGAAGAACAGCAAGAAAGAAGAAGTCCTCAATCGCGATCTTTGGGAGCGCCTGCTGGAATTGTCCCGGGTTCACCGGGTGCAGTGGAACTGGATCCGCGGCCACAACGGCCACCCGGAAAACGAGCGCTGCGACGAGCTGGCACGGCAGGCGATCCTGGACATGCTGAACAAGCGTGGAGCGTGAATCCGCAGTGAACCAGTTCATCATAGAAGTCTCCCCGCAGGATATACGGCGGGAAAAAGAGAAGGCGCGGGAACTCAGGCGGACCAGGTGGTGGAAAAACCGCGTTGCAAGGGGCGTCTGCCACTATTGCGGCGGAGTTTTTCCCGCCGAAGAGCTGACGATGGACCACCTGGTGCCGATAATCCGCGGCGGGAAAAGTACCCAGGGGAACGTGGTGCCGGCATGCAAGGAATGCAACAGCAAAAAGGGATATCTGCTTCCCCTGGAATGGGAGGAATACCTGGAGTCCGTGAGGAAGCACGATTGAAAGGGGTCGTCCTGAACGGGTGCAAGGCAGTCATTTACGATTGCGACGGGGTGATGTTCGATTCGTTCGAGGCGAACTTCGTCTTTTATTCCAAGGTGGTCGAGCGTTTCGGCATGCCTCCCCTGGACCGGTCCGATACGGAAACCATGCGGCTCCTGCATACCTATTCAAGCCGGGACGTGCTGGCAACCCTGTTCAATGGGGACCCACGCGGCGAAGCTGCATTAAGTTTCGCTGCCACGATCGATTATCGCGAGCTGGTGCCTTTCATGCGGATCGAGGAGGGGCTTCGCGAGACACTTGCCGCCCTGCACGGGAAGTTCGACCTGGCTGTCTGCACCAACCGCTCCAATTCCATGGAGATGCTCCTGGAGGATTTCGGCCTGGCAGGATACTTCGGTTTCGTGATGACCGCTGCCAAGGTCAGCAACCCCAAGCCGCATCCTGAGCCGTTGTTGAAGATCCTGGAACACTACGGCATCGGACCTGACCAGGCGGTATTCGTGGGTGATTCAGAGCTGGACCGCAGGTCTGCCGCTTCCGCCGGGGTGCCGTTCATTGCGTACAAGTCGGACCTGGCCTCTTTCGCACGCATTGAACGGCATGAAGAGCTGCTGAAAATCATAGGCGATGGGCGGTAGGCGATTGGCAGAGGGCAAAAGGCCGAATCGAAGAGGATCGCGCTGCCTGACGGCAGGCGATGTCGAGAATATCAACCTGAACGGGGAATACCATGATAAAGAGCATGACCGGCTACGGCAAGGCTGAGCGCCAGCTGGAAAATGGACGAATAACCGTGGAGATGAGATCAGTCAACCACCGGTATGGCGAGATATCCGTCAAGCTTCCCCGTGCCCTGATCTGCTTCGAGAACGACGTGCGCAAGACGGCGTCGGAACGGCTCAAGAGGGGCAAGATAGACATATTCGTGCAACTGGACGCTGTTGCGGCCTGCAGGCCCCCAGTGGTCAACATGCCGCTGGCAAAGGCCTATTTCGATGCGTTCAGCTCGCTCAGGGAAGCGCTGGGCATGGAAGAGCCCGTTCCCCTGGCGCTTGTCGCATCTCAGAAGGATGTGCTGACCGTGGCGGAAGGCGACGACCAGGGGGCGGACATGCGTGACGGGCTGATAGCGGCGGTTTCCGATGCTGTGGATGCGATGGAGGCGATGAGGCTGAAGGAAGGCGCGGAGCTTGTGCACGATCTGCAAATGAGGCGCGGGACCCTGGCGTCCCTGGTGGAAAGAATCCAGGAACAGGCGCCTGCGGTCCCCCGCGAGTATGCGGAAAAGCTGGCTGCGCGCATTGCGCAGCTGAGTGCGGGGAATATGCCCGATGAAAGCCGCATGGCCCAGGAGGTCGCACTGATGGCGGACCGCTGCGATATCACCGAGGAGCTTGTCCGTTTCGGCAGCCATCTCGTGCAGTTCGACAGCGCCCTGGACTCGGATGAGCCGGTGGGGAGAAAACTGGACTTCATCCTCCAGGAAATGGGCCGGGAGGTGAACACCATGGGCTCGAAGGCCAACGACGGCGAGATCACGACATGCGTGGTGGCAATGAAGGCGGAATTGGAGAAGATTCGCGAGCAGATACAGAATATTGAATAGTTTCTGTCCGGGAAGGGTGCTTTTCCGGATCAGAAACTAACAAGAACCTTTCAGGAGTTTTCATTCTGAACACGTTGCTAGTGGCATTACAGACGCAAACAGGGGGTTGATTTGGGAAAAGAAGGGATCATCTACATCGTCTCTGCTCCTTCAGGAGCGGGCAAAACCTCCTTATGCAATGAATTAATTGACATTTTTCCCGACTTGCGGCATTCTGTCAGCTACACGACACGATCGCCCCGTCCCGGTGAAAGGGACGGGGTCGATTATTTTTTCGTCTCACGCGGGCAGTTCGACGGGATGGTGCGGGCCGGAGAATTCGCCGAATGGGCTGAGGTCCACGGCAACCATTACGGTACGGCACTCCGGACCCTTGAGGAGAACCGGGCCAGAGGCATAAACCAGATCCTGGACATCGATTGCCAGGGCGCCCGCCAGCTCAGGAAAAGCTGCGGCGACGCAGTCTTCATTTTCATCCTGCCCCCCGATTTCACGGAGCTTCGCCGCAGGCTCGAGGGGCGCAATTCGGACAGTTCGTCGGTCATCGAGGCGCGGCTGCGGGTTGCGGTGAGCGAGATGAAAGAGTCAGCGTGGTATGATTACGTAGTCGTAAACGATGTTTTTCCCGAAGCGCTGGAAAAGCTGAAATCAATCATCATTGCGGAACAATGCAGGACTTCCAGGGTAACGGGAACCGTGGAAGCGCTCTTGTCCGGCAATGACTGATCCGGGCTGAAGCAGCCCGATATGAAAGGAGTTATCGCATATGGCACGGGTAACCGTTGAAGATTGTCTCAAGCAGGTTGAAAACCGTTTTCTGCTGGTCATGCTTGCTTCCAAGAGGGTCAAGCAGCTGTACAAGGGGTCCAAGCCCCTGATCGAGAACCGGGCCACCAACAAGAACGTGGTGCTGGCATTGCGCGAAGTGGCTGCAGGGAAGCTCCAGTACGAGATAGTCTCCCGCAGAAGCCGCTAATCACTGACGGCGGGAAGGGCGGGGCCGGAGGCGCCGCCCTTTTTGCATCCGCTCATTTCCGCTGTATCCTTTTCATCAGACCGCACACTGCTTCCGGCTAGAAATATGATAAGGCTCAACGACATACTGGACAAAGTTTCCTCCTACAACCCCGGCGCCGACCTGGACGTCATACGGCGGGCGTACGTCTTTTCCGCCAAAGTGCACCAGGGCCAGATACGGCTGTCCGGCGAGCCCTACCTGATCCACCCCATGGAAGTGGCGGCAATTCTCGCCGAACTGAAGCTCGATGTGCAGACCGTGGCAACCGGGCTGCTTCACGACACCCTCGAGGACACTCTCACCACCTATGAGGAACTGGAAACCATCTTCGGGGTTGAAGTCGCCAACCTGGTGGACGGCGTCACCAAGATAAGCAAGATCCACTTCAAGACCAAGGAAGAGAGCCAGGCGGAAAACTTCCGCAAGATGCTCCTGGCCATGGCGAACGATATCCGCGTGATCCTGGTGAAGCTGGCCGACCGGCTGCACAACATGCGGACCCTCCAGTACCAGCCGGAAGTCAAGCAGCGCAGCATCGCCAAGGAGACACTGGACATCTATGCCCCGATGGCCAACAGGCTGGGCATCTCCTGGATCAAGAGCGAGTTGGAGGATCTTTCCTTCCGCTACCTGAGCCCGAACCTTTATTACGATCTCGCTTCCAAGGTGGCGATGAAAAAGAAGGAGCGCGAGAGCTACGTTCAGGAGGTCATGGAGATCATTTCCAAGAAGCTGGTCGACCACGGCATCCGGGGGGATGTTTCGGGGCGGAGCAAGCATCTCTACTCCATCCACAACAAGATGGAGAGCCGGAACGTGGACATCGACGAGATCTATGACCTGATCGCGATCCGTGTTCTCGTTGACGACATCCGCGCCTGCTACGAGGTCCTGGGCATCATCCATTCGACATGGAAGCCCATCCCCGGCCGCTTCAAGGACTACATCGCCATGCCCAAGAGCAACATGTACCAGTCGCTCCATACCACGGTGATCGGCCCGTTCGGCGAGCGGATGGAGGTGCAGATACGGACCACCGAGATGCACCGGGTTGCCGAGGCGGGCATTGCGGCCCACTGGAAGTACAAGGAGGGCAAGGGGTACGACGAGCGGGACGTGAAGCGGTTCGCATGGCTCAGGCAGCTTTTGGAATGGCAGCAGGAGCTCCAGGATTCGCAGGAGTTCATGAACACCGTCAAAGTCGAGCTGTTCCCCGAAGAAGTCTACGTCTTCACTCCCAAGGGGGACGTCAAGGGCTTTCCCAAGGGCGCCACTCCCATTGACTTTGCCTACAGCGTGCATACGGATATCGGCCATCGCTGCGTCGGCGCCAAGGTGAACGGAAAGCTTGTGCCTCTCAAGTACGAGATGAAGACGGGTGACATCATAGAGGTCATCACATCGCCCCATCACACGCCCAGCAAGGACTGGCTGAAGCTGGTAAAGAGCACCCGGGCGCGCAACAAGATCCGCACATGGATCAAGACCGAGGAGCGCAAGAGGAGCATCGTCCTGGGCCGGGAGATTTGCGAGAAGGAGTTCAGGCGCTACAGCCTGACGTTCGGCAAGCTCCAGAAGTCTGGCGAATTGAAGCGCGCGGCAACGGAATTCGGCTTTGTCGGCGAGGAAGACCTGATGGCCGCGGTAGGCTACGGAAAGCTGTCCTGCAACCAGATCCTCGGCAAGCTGCTTTCGGAGGAAAAACTCGCGGAGACGCGGGAGCAGAAGGAAACAAGGGTTTCAAAGGTGCTGGGCAGGCTGACCAAGAAATCGTCCAGCGCCATCCAGATTAACGGCGTGGATGATGTGCTGGTCCGATTCGGCAAGTGCTGCAACCCGGTGCCGGGTGACGAGATAGTGGGTTTCATAACCCGCGGCAGGGGGGTTACGGTTCACACCGCGGATTGCGCTTTTGCCCTTGAGAGCGACCCGGAGCGGCGTGTGGACGTAACCTGGAACAGGGCCAAGCAGACCGCTCTGCCGGTCAAGATACGGGTGAGCTGCCATGACCAGAAGGGCATACTGGCAGGCATCGCCCAGGTTATCGCGAACTGCGAGGCGAATATCGCAAGCGCCACCGTTCAGAGCACCCTTGACAAAAAGGGCATCAACCTCTTCGAAATCGATGTGACGGACCTGGATCACCTGAACCGGGTCATGAACAGCATCATGAAGGTGCAGGGGGTCATAAAGGTCGAGCGCCTGAAGAGCTAGTAGTTCCCATCCGGAAAGGGTGCTTTTTCGGCCGGTCAACTGTTTCACCCATGCTACAGGAGGGTTTATGGCAAAGGAAACGATAGCTACCGACCGTGCGCCGCAGGCGATCGGCCCCTATTCCCAAGGGGTCTGGGCCGGCGATTTCTTTTACATGTCCGGGCAGATACCGCTGGATTCCGCTTCCGGTTCCCTCAAGGGGGATTCCATAGCTGAGCAGACAGAGCAGGTCATGGAGAATATCGCCGGTGTCCTGTCAGCCGCAGGGCTCGATTTCTCCAACGTGGTGAAAAGCACCATCTACCTGGTAGACCTGGCGGATTTTGCCGTCGTCAACGAGATTTACGGAAAGCGGTTTCCTTCAGCGCCTCCGGCGCGTTCGACAGTGGAGGTGAAGGGATTGCCCCGCCAGTCACTCGTGGAGATCGAGATGGTGGCCTGGCGCGGGTGAACGAAAAAAGCCGCGGACAGGAATGTCGCAGCGGCTGTTTTCATCGTGGTTCAAATTGCGTGGAGCGGACTTCGCGGCAGGTATCAGAGCGCCTTGGTCACCTTGCCGGAACGGATGCAGCGGGTGCAGACCTTGATGGTGGCGATGGAGCCGCCTTCCCTCACTGCCTTGATCTTCTGCAGGTTGGGGTACCAGGTCTTGGATGACTTGTTATTTGCATGGCTCACGTTATTGCCGTAGCTGGGACCTTTTCCACATATTGCGCAGACTTTGGACATCTTCTCAAATCCTCCTTCGTAGGCTGAAGGAATTCTGTATAACAGATAGGGGGGTAATTTGCAAGACAAATTTATCCGGAAGGCGGAAGCGTCGCCCGGGTGCCGAAACGGAGGCAATCATTAATGGCAATTCTGAAAGGGCTCTGCGCACTGCTTGTGCTTATGGTGTGCGTCGTAGTCGTCCTTTTCATAGATTTTTCATACCAGACCTTCTCCATGCGCCCGCGGCAGGTGAATGCCGATGCCATCGTGGTCCTGGCCGGCGGGCGCGGCAGGGTCGAGGAGGGCATCAGGCTCTACCGCGACCATCGGGCGCGCTGGCTGTTCCTTGTCGGGGTGGATCCCTCGGTGCGCAAATGGGACCTGTTCAAGGAAAAGAAGGGAGAACGGGGGGGCGAGGATGTGCTCCTGGAAAACGTGTCGCGCAACACCCTTGAAAACGCCATCCATGCAAGGGATCTCATAACGCGCAAGGATGTCAGGTCCGTCCTCCTCATAACATCCCGCTACCACATGAAGCGCTCCATACTGCTCTTCAATTCGGTGCTGCCCAAGGATATCGCGGTTTATCCCTATCCGGTTGACAGCAGGAACCTGAAGGAGGAGTGGTGGTCCCACGAGGGGAGTTTCCGGCTGCTGTTCGGTGAATTCTACAAGTACTGCCTTTTCAAGGCGTTCTTCATTCTTGCTCCGGGCGAGCTGAGGACGAACCGGGTGGATTTGACAGGCCGTTGAAAAACTACTGCGGAGAGCCGTCTGCGGCGTTGCGCGGTGCTCGCACCCTCGCCTATCTAGTTTCCATCCGGAAAGGGTGCTTTTTCGCCCTGGCTGTGTCAATCTGCAGGCTTGCTTGTGCGACATACGGCAGTATGCCTCCGCGCAACCCCTTGATTTCCTTGCCAGGACGAAAAATCCCCTCTTTCCGATCTGGAAACTGCATAGTGTTTTTCTGGAGTTTCCGGATGAACACTATCTAGGTGATATGTCTCGGGTGCTGCGCTCCGGGCGCCTTGCATCCGGCCTTCCTCATGACGTTTTTCATCAGCCTGTGAAAGGCCGGCCCTTGAAAAAGCTGCAGCAATTCCAGCGGGTACTCCTGGAAACGGCTTATAGAGGCCGGAGCGGGGCTTTCGAGGAGATCGTGATACGGCTTCAGTGCAGGATCTCGAAAACAGGGAAAGCGCTTGAAACAAGTAAAAGCTCCGGCCATTGAGTCATAAGTCGACAGATTATCACGAGCTACGAGGAAGTTCCGCTCCGGACCCGGAGAGACTTTCCGGATGGAAACTGACTACTTGCCCATACGTTTTACCCTGCCTGTGCCGGGAGCGTTGAACGGCCTGGGAAGCCCCTTCAGGTAGGAAACCAGCACATCGATGTCGACCGGGCCGTTGACCTGCCCGGTCCCTTCCCTGAAAACACTGAACCCGTCGCCCCCCGTTGCCAGGAAATTCACCGTGGCAACGGCATAGGAACGGGACCTGTCAATGGCGACGCCATCCTTTTTTACCTCGATCACCGTTCCCGTCCGACCCGGGCCGTTGTCCATCCAGGTATAGGAAAGCCCGGAAGTCTGCAGCATCCTGGGGGCCGCGGGATCGGCCCACTGCTGCGCAAGCAGCTGATAGACCTGTTCCCCGCTGAGCTGCATGGTCACCACAAGGTTGCCGAAGGGGAGGACGCTGTAGAGATGGCCCCATGTCACTTCTCCCGCGGCCAGGTCGGCGCGGAGCCCCCCCGGGTTGATGAAGGCAAAGTCCGTCCCCGTGCCTTTGCGCATTGCATCGGCAACCAGGTTGCCCAGGTCCGACTCCCCGGCACTGTTCTGGCGCCTGGTGACAACATGGCCTGTGCTGCTTATCACCTTGTTTATCGTCGGCCCGACCGCTTTCTCCGCTCCGGCGAGAATTTCCGCTGCTGCCGCATCCGGTGGGACCGCGGGTTTGCCGTCGGAGTTCTGTGCCCATGTGGTGATGATGGAGGCGGATTTGCCCACGATGTCACGGCTTTCCGGATCGATTTCCAGCTCGATGTCGGCATATGCGGTCCCTGCCGAATAGGCCTGGGTGACCAGGACTTCCCTGCCCGCTGCATTCCGGACCAGGGCGTTGGTGAAACGATGGGAGTGGGCGGTCAGCACAACGTCCACTTCACCGTCGAGGCGCGACACGATGTCAGTTACCGGTTCCATATCGCCTGCCGTGCTCTCCAGGGGCTTCTGGCGGTCGGTCGAGCAGGAATAGGGCGGCTGCGAGCCCCCCTGGTGAATGAACGCCACGACAGCATGCACGCCCTTGGCCCGGAGTTCCGGGATCAGTCCGTTGATGGCGCTTGCCTCGTCGGTGAACGAAATCCCTTCAATTCCGGAAGCCGTTACCATGTATGGCGTGGTCCTGACTACAGCGCCGATGAAGGCGATCGGGACACCGTCCACTGTCTTGATGACATAGGGCGGCAAAAGAGTGTTGCCCGTGGCCTTGTCTTTCACGTTTGCCGCAACGTAGGGAAAGTGGGCGCCGGTGTACGGGTTCTCCAGGAACGGGCCCTTTGCGTGGTTGCCCCCGTGGATTATCCGGTTCAGTTCCGACACTCCTTCGTCGAACTCGTGGTTGCCCACGGTGGCCACGATGTTGCAGCGGGGATGCATGGGCTCCCGGCAGTAATCGTTGGCCAGGGTGTTCATGAACATGATGGTCGGTTCATCCTGCAGCAGCGCCGAGACGGCAGGCGATGCGCCGATAAGGTCTCCGACGCTGACGATGAAGCTCCGCTCCTCGATCCCTGCCTGCGCGTTTTTCAGGTATGCCGCGAGGACCGGGGCGCTGCCCACCTTGTTGTATTCAGCTTTGCCGGCGATTTTGCCTTCGCTGATCTGGCCGTGGAAATCGTTGATGGCCAGCACCTTGGCCTTCAGGTTTGCCGAGGGATGCCAGGATGAACTGCAGCTGCAGGCGGCCAGGGAATGGGCCGATAGAATAGCGGCAAGCGCAAGACGGCCGACGGTCGACGGGAAATCTCTCATGTTCGCCTCACTGCATCGGCTTTTCCCGGGTTTTAAGACCGTTTGTCCCCAGAATGCGCCGGATATGAAATTCCTGCCATGAGAAAACATTCGGCTCTCATTTGCAAGAGGTTTCTTTCCATCGGCGTAAATATTCCGGGATTTTTTCGATCTGCCTGGGAGAACGATGAATTCCTGGTGGTGGAATTTCAATGAAACGGCCGCACAAGGTGTTCAATAGGGAAATCCCTTTTGACTTGAATAATCGGCAGGAGTATATTTTGTTGGTTTTTGTCGTGCGCGCCCAGCATTTGAAAGCTGGCCGGCAAAGCTCAGACGTCCCGTCACGGCAGCATCCTGCCGTTCCGCAAGGGGAAAAGACCATGCAAAAACTTTCCACAGCATTCATGAATGTGACGCATGAAATCCTCTCCGAGTATTCTTTTTCGCCGGAACGCGACCCCGGCCTGGAGCGCCGTCTTTTCAGGATCATCTGCCTTACCTTGTCCCTGCTGATATTTTTCGTTCTTATACCGGCGAACGTCTTGCAGGGCATTCCCCACATGGTCAACGCTCCCATAGCACTGTTCGGCGGGGTATCATTAACGCTGTATCGGGCCGCGCGGAAGGGAAACAACCATGTCTGGACCCTGCTGGTCATCATGCTGGCAACCATCAACATCACCTGGTTCCTGAACGGTGGCAACGACGGGAGTGTGCCCTACTTCCTCCCCCCGGTCTGCATGTATCCCCTTATCATATTCCGCGGCTGGAAACGATGGCTCGTCACGACGGCCATAGTCGCAAACGGATGCCTGCTGATTGCCCTGTCCCATGCCTTCCCGTGGCTCGTCATCCCTTATATCAGCGCTTTTGCCAGAACCATGGACCTGATAGTCGGAATGATCATAGGTTCCCTGAGCATCATCCTGGTGCTTTGGGTGGTCCTCAACACCTACCTGCGGGAGCAGGACCGCCTCAAGGTGCTGAACCTGAAGCTGGAGCGGGAAATAGACGGCCGCATGCGAACTGAAAACGATCTCCTCAGGAGCAACAAGAACCTCGCCGCAACCGAAGAAAAGCTGCGCAGGCAGCTCGATGAAACCATCACGGCCCAGGATGCGCTCCAGCGGAGCGAGGAGCGATACCGCCAGCTCGTAGAGCATGTCAATTGCATCATCCTGAGGATGACGCCCTCGGGGGAAATAACCTATGTCAACGAGTTCGCCGAAATGTTTTTCGGTTACGACCGCGAGGAATTGATCGGCAGGAATATCGACGGCCTCATGGACCCTGAAACCGTTGCCGGCGGACTGCATGCCATTCATCCGCAGCCATCCTGGTCTCCCTCCGACCCCTGCCGGTCATTCGAAGGGGAAATCGTGGGCAGGGACGGCAGGCGGGCCTGGATCGGCTGGTCGACGCAACCGATCAGTACGTGCACCGGCGAAATCAGTGAAATTCTCTGCGTCGGGCAGGACGTCACCGAGCGCCGTCAGCTGCAGCAGCAGGTCATGCAGCGCCAGAAGCTGGAAAGCATCGGTCTGCTTGCCGGGGGCATCGCCCACGACTTCAACAACCTGCTGACGCCGATCATGGGGGCCTCTGAGCTGCTCATCTCCGCTGCGCTTCACGGCGATCCGGTCCACCGGCGCGCCGTGACGATCCGTGATGCGGCAGGGAAGGCAGCCGAGCTGGTGAAGCAGATCCTGAGCTTCAGCAGCAGGCAGGCGGTCGATACGGCATGGCATGATCTGAATGAAATAATCGACAGCTTCATGGTGATCCTGCGCCGGACCATACGGGAAGACATTGAAATACGCTGCAATCCGTGCGCTGCCGAATGCCCGCTGCTGGTGAACCGCACCCAGATCGAGCAGATCCTGCTCAACCTGGCGGTGAACGCCCAGGACGCCATTGACGGCACCGGTGTGATCAACATAGAGACCGGACACATGGCTCCGCAGGGCGGGCCGCTCGTCCTTGACCCGCAAGCCGGCGCCGGAAGTTTCATCGTGCTGACTTTCGGAGATGACGGCTGCGGAATGGATGATGCCGTTGCCGGCCAGATCTTCGATCCTTTTTTTACCACGAAACCTGTCGGCAGAGGCACCGGCCTTGGGCTGTCGACGGTCTACGGGATAGTCAAGCAGCATGGCGGGCACATCGAGGTGGAGAGCCGGCAGGGACGCGGAACCATTTTCCGCATATTCCTGCCGGAGGCCGCGGCCCGGGAGACGGCCGGCAAGCAGCCGGCAACGCCATGCCGTCCTGAGCTGGTTTCCTCAGGCACCGTGCTCCTGGTCGAAGACAATCCCATGGTGCTGGAAATTGCGAGGGAGCTTCTGGACAGCCTGGGTCTCGTCGTCATGGCCGCAGACACTCCCGAATCGGCCCTTTCCCAGGCCCGAAAGCGATCGAGACCCATCGATCTCCTTGTCTCGGATGTGGTCATGCCGCAGATGAACGGTCCGGAACTCTACAAGCAGCTTCTGCAGCTGCAGCCGGATGTCAAGGTGCTGTTCATGTCCGGCTATGCTGAACAGGACATCCTGTTCGGCAATGACTCGGGGCAGCCATTCAAATTCATCGCCAAGCCGTTTTCCGCGAACTCTTTCCTCTCGAGCGTCAACCAGCTGATGACGGCACCCGCATGAAGCGGAAAAGGGTGACAAGGTAAACTGGATTCCGCAGATACAGGTAAACCATGCAAAGGTATTCCATATTCCTGACACCTTCCGAACCCGATTTCGCCTACCTCGAAACCCTGATCCGGGAATTGTGCGGGAAACATGGCGGCCATCCTTTCGAGCCCCATGTCACCCTTTATTCGGGGGATCTTCGCGACATGGGCGCACTGAAGGTGGCACTATCCGCTGCCACGCAGGGTATAGGGCCGTTTACCCTTGATGTCAAGGGGATCGAATGCCGCGAAGAGTATTTCCGGAGCCTGTTCATCGCCTTCGAAGAAAATCCCGTCCCGGCTGAGGTCAATGCGCGGATTCGGGACGGGCTCGGAATGGAATCCGGGTATGAACTCTCTCCCCACTTGAGCCTTCTCTACAGCGACATGCCGCTTCGCGACAAGACCGCCCTGGCGAAAAACCTGGTTCTCGGCGCATCCCGGATTCGCTTCGACCGGGTGAAGATCGTTTCTCCCGGCAACCTGGAGGAGGGGTGGCGCGATACGTCGCAATGGCGGACCCTGTTTCATGCCAGGCTTGAAGATGATCGGGATGGCGTGGAAGGGTGATGTCCTGATCAGGGCACGAAACCGGCGGCAAGTTCCTGCTTGGTCGGATCATGTTAGGTGGCGCTGTTCACTGCAGAAGGTATGCTGAGAGAGTTTGACGAAAGCTGTCAGCAACGCCGTGATCTGGATTACCCCTCGTTCATTTACCGTGCATATCTGCATCGGCTCCCTATCCAAGACGAGGAGACCCGTGCACCGCAAGGAAGTTTGGGAAAAACTTATGCATCGGGAGCTGATCGAGGAGATGGGAAAAAGCTGATAACCATCGGGATGTACTGTTTTTTCTTACTTTTCTTGCTCCTTGGAGGGCTGAAGCAATCTGTCGCTCCTTAATTGAAAAAATTTAATGGTGTTGGGGGTGGGTCTGGTATAAAATGAGGTGTCGTTCAGGTATGAAATGATTTATTAGCGGAAACATTGTCCATGTTCTTGCAAGACTTAATATTCCCGCAGTTTGCCGTGTTTTTTTGGGAGATGCCGATGGACAAATACGACGAACAAAAACCGGAATACTTGCAATGATAAAAGCCACCAATGCCTGGATACCCCGGCAGGTGGCTTTTTTATTTGCATATAAAATGTGACCCTCCCCCATTTATAGAGCCAGGTTTCGGTTAGTGTTTTTGGTGTTGTGATGCCGTTTGCAAGAATTCACAAATTCTTCAGGGGTCATGTCGTTCAGAGAGCTGTGCGGCCTTTCTGAATTGTAGTCTTGTCGCCAGCTTTCAATGACCCAACGATACGCATTGACGCCGCCCACCGAAGAAGTTGGGCGGCAGGTCATATGCCGAGCAGTTGAACAAAATATAATCAGTGGCTGTGGTGACAACATGAGGAATAAATCGAAAATATGGGTTTGTATCTTTCTGGCGATTATTGTTCTTGGCGGTTGTTCAACCATGCCGACACAGCCGGAAACACAAGTACGGGGAGATTACAGCTATACGAAAGAGTACATGTCCTGGCTGATAAAAAAAGAGATGAAAAAGAACGATGTGACCGGACTCAGCATCGCCCTGGTAGACGATCAGAAGGTGGTATGGTCGGAAGGTTTCGGCTATGCGGACAAGGCCGGCAATGTCCCTGCCACTCCGGAGACCGTCTATCGGGTCGGCTCCATCTCCAAGTTGTTCACGGCCACGGCAGTAATGCAGTTGGCAGAACAAGGCAAAATTGACATCAATAAGCCGCTGCAGAGCTACCTTCCTGAGTTCTCCATAAAGAGCCGTTTCACTGATACCGGTCCCATAACGCCACGCTCCATCATGACCCATCATTCCGGGCTTCCTTCCGAGCTGCTAAAGGGGATGTGGAACAAAAGCCCGGAACCGTTTGAGAACGATGTGAAGCTGCTCAGGGATGAGTATGCTGCCTATCCGCCCAACTACGTTTATTCCTATTCCAATGTCGGGGTGACCATTCTTGGTCATGCACTGGAAAAGGTCAGTGGCCATGACTTTTGCACCCACCTGACCGTATCGCTGTTGCAACCGCTGGGAATGGCCCATTCAAAGTTCGATCCCGCACCTGACCACTCTCTGTTGGCGGCCAAAGCCTATCGTAAAGGGGCAGAGGCCAATGAGCTCCCTTTGCGGGTCGTTCCAGCCGGGGGGTTGAACTCCACGGTACTCGATCTCTCTCGCTTCATGAAGATGGTCTTTGCTGGAGGCCGCGTCGGAGAACGACAGATCATCAAACCCGAAACCTTGGCTGAGATGCTGCGCCCCCAAAATGCTGAAGTTCCGCTGGATCTGGATCTCCGCATCGGACTCGGCTGGTTTCTGGGTTCGTTGAGCGGCATTGATGTGAAGAAAACCGGACCGGTTGCCCAGCACGACGGGGCCACCCTTTATCATCGCAGCCAGATGATCGTTCTGCCAGAGCAGAAACTGGGGGTGGTGGTCCTGTCCAATTCAGCAACCGCTGGGGAAGTGGTCGGCAATGTCGCCACGGAAGCGTTAAAGCTGGCCTTCGAAGCCAAGTCCGGTATCCGGCAACATGCGCAGAAACAGGTTAAACCGAGAACGGGTTCCCTGCCAAAGGAGAACTTGCAGGCGTTCGAAGGTCGGTACGCCACTATTGCGGGTGTCATCAACGTTACCAGGCAGGCGGATTACCTGCGCACAGAGGTCATGGGCAAAGCCGTGCGCCTGGTGCCACGCGTCGATGGTCTGCTCGGTCTGCAATACAGACTGCTGGGGCTCTTCCCGATCAGCCTTGGGCAGATGGACTATGATGGTTTTTCCGTTGCATGCGTGGCAGGGCACGACATATTGAATGTTCGTTCCCTTGGACAGGAATTGCTGCTCGGCGAACGGATTAAGCTTGTGCCGATACCCGAGAAATGGGTGCGGCGCACCGGTGAGTATGAAATCATTAACCGCGACGACGATGCCGTGCTGATCGACAATTTGTGCCTCAGGCAGGATAACGGTCTGCTTATCATGGATTACACCGTGCCGCTCTTTCTAGATGGCAGGATGGGCAAAGCCATTACACCGCTCTCTGACACGGAAGCGATAACGTATGGGTTGGGGCGCAACATGGGTGAGACGATTCGGGTAGTAAACGTTGGGGGTGAGGAGCTACTGCGCTATTCGGGGTATTTGCTCAGAAAGAAGCGCGATTAAAGGTATGGCGCCGAGAATTCATTGGCGACAAAAGATTACAACGTGAAGTTTTCAACCAACGCTACGACCGGCCCGAAGGCCGGTCATGCTTGTGACGTTAATTCAACTTCCGGTGACAGCATCCTTCATTCGATAAAACCGGTGACATATTTTTCCATTTCACATAAACTGGAAAAAATCCTCCTCTTGTGCGAGATAAAATCATGGAATGCATTCTCTTCGACCTCGACAACACCCTTTATTCCGCAGGACTGGAAGTATTTCGCCTGATCGACCGCCGCATCAATCGCTACATGATCGAAGTGGTCGGAATCCCGCAGGATGAGGTCGAGGACTTGCGCCGTTCTTACTGGAAACGTTACGGTGTTACCATGCAGGGGCTGATGCGGCACCACGGAGTCGACCCTGAGGATTACCTTGCCTTCGTCCATGACATTGAACTCGACGGGCTGCTCCGCCCCGACCCGGAGCTGTGCCGGGCCTTGCTGTTGCTGCCCCTGCGGAAGGCGGTCTTCACCAACAGTTCCCTGGACCACAGCGAACGGGTCCTCGCCGCCCTGGGGCTGGCCGGCGCCTTCGAGGAGATCTTCGATATCCGCGTGGCAGGGTATCTCCCGAAGCCCTGCCCGGAACCTTACCATGCCGTGCTTGACAGGATGGGCGTTCCGGCTTCCCGGTGCATCATGGTGGACGATGCCCCGGAAAACCTGCGGACGGCCAAGGATCTCGGCATGGGCACCATTCTCGTGGGAGAGAATACCCCCGCGCCCTGGATCGACGTCGCCGTTCCCGAGGCGGTCGGGGTCCCGCAAGTCCTGGGTTTCTGGTCGTAAGGCAGAAATCGGCCAGGGGGTGCCAGCGCCTGTCGGTGCCACTGCTTTAACGCATTTCATGTATTAAAACAATGTCCCTGGTTTACTCCAGTCATTACCCGATTTTTATTCTCGAGGAGAATCCATGTTTCTGAAAAAACTTTTCGGCTTCGGCAAGGACTACACCCATTACCTGGAAAAGGGCGACAAATACCTGGCTGACGAGCGGTTCGCAGATGCGAGAAATGCTTATGTCGAGGCGCTGGAAAAGCTTGAGGCAAGCGGAAGGGCGGATATTTCCGGGGCCGACGCGATACAACGGAAAATAGCCCACACCGGCAACATGCTGGGCCGCCTGAACCTGACCGAAGCGGAACACGCCATTTCCAGCGGGGACGGAAAAAAGGCCGGGGAACACCTGAACATCATCATGGAACTTGCGGACGACCCGACGCTTCGGGAAAAAGCTGAAAGGCTTCAAAAAGAGCTCGGCTCCGGATCTCCCGGGGAGTCGCAAATCGAAGAAGCCCTTGACTGCAGCAGTTGCGGCGGAAACGAAGTCGAACACGAAAACGAAGACGAAGACCAGCAGGGCATGGAGGCCGGCATAGCCGGTGCAGACCGGGTTGCTCTCTATTTCCATACGCTTCCCGGCGACCTGCCCGACCGTTATGCCGCGATGGGCGAAGAGTTCGCCCGGGGCTGCCTCTACAACCTGGAAGGGAATGGTGAGGAAGCGCTCAGGGTGTTCGAAAACCTGGCCGCGAATGCGGAAAATGACATACTGGACTACGAAAAAGCAATCATACATTTCCACTACGGCGATTCGGGAAAGTGCGAGGAACTCCTGCTCAAGGCGATTGATATAAATCCAGCCAATCCGCTTTGCCGCATCGGCCTCGTTCAGCTATATTCGGAGTCCGGCCGGGTGCGGGAAGCATTGCAGGTTGTTGAACGGATGATAGAGGCTGATCTGGAACCGGACCAGGCAAGGATGATGCAGGGAGAGTTGTATGCCCTGCTGGATGATGAGTTGAATGCTATCGAGAGCTTTTCGAAGCTCCTCGATTCACCCAGATACGCCAGGGAGGCGGCTGAACGGATAGTGCCGCTCCTGCAGCGGCAGGGGCGCACCGAAGAGGCGGCATTTCTGGCAAAGAAATTCGCCAGGAGGCGCTGATGCCTGAAATTCCGGACGGATGCTAACTGACCGGACCGTCAAGATACATCCGTCTCTTTTCCTGCGGAAACCTTTCTATGGCATAGCGAAGCATGGTCCTCGGCATTTGCCGGCAGTGCTCCTTCAGGAATGATTCCTCGCTTTCAGCGTCACGCTTGCCAACCTCGCGGAGCATCCACCCCGTAGCCTTGTGTATCAGGTCTTCACCATCGTCCAGCAAAATCCTCGAGATCTTCAGCGTGTCCTCGAACTGCTGCCTGCGGATGAAGTGGAAGGTCGCCATTATCGCGATACGGCGTTCCCACAGGGTCCCGGATTCAGCCATCCGGTAGAGAGGCTTCCTGCTCCTGTCCTCGAGGAAAGCGCCCACGATGGGTGGCGCCGAGAGGTCCACGAGGTCCCAGTTGTTAACAAACTCCACGTTGTCCCGGTAAAGGTTGTAGATTTCTTCCCTGGCGGCGCTTTTGCCTTTGGTGAATTCCCTGACGAACACGAGGAGCGCGAAGAGTCTTTCCTCGTGGACGGCGGATCGCAGGACCGGTACGACATCCGTGGCTGTTATCGATTTATATTGGCGTGACAGTTTCCTTACATCGGGCACTCGAATACCGAGGAAAATGTCCCCTTCGCCATATTGTCCGGGCCCGGTCTTGAAGAACCGTTTCAGGAATTCGGCCTTTTGCGGGTCGCCGAGTTCGTGCAGTCGTGAGCGGATTTCATCCGCGATATTTGAAGGCATCGGAATGAACCTCGCTTCTTGCCTTGCAGTCACTTCGATTCACTGCCGGCCTGGATCCTCAGCCGATTCAAGTCCCGCTGGTAGGCCTTGGCGCTGTTGTAGCCGCGTTCGCCGAAGGGTTGCAGCTTTTCCAGCCAGCGCAGGTACAGCGCGGCAAGGGACCGTTCGCTGCTGCTGGCCGATTCAGCTGCATCCAGAACCTCGAGGACGGAAAACTCGAAACTCCCGGCCCCGAACTGGTCAAGGTCTTTCTGCAGCTCCCTGCTGAAGACGACCTTTCCCATGCGGAGCTGGAAAAGCCTGCTGTTGCGGATTCCCTCCAGGTTCGTGGTGTTGCCCACGTAGATCCTGCCGTTCGCCGTATTGCGGATCTGGTAGACACCCATGTCCGGCCGGTTCTGCCTGCACATCCGTTTGGCCATGGAACGGACGGAGCCCTTGTGGACTTTTCCCGCTTCGTCAATAACCGGTGAAGGAAAAAGCGCCATGGCCGAGGCATCGCCGGGATTGCCTTCACGCCAATAGAGTGCGCCGTCTCTTCGGACAAGCCCTTCATCCACCAGGAGTCGGCGGATGGTGCAGTAATCGTCGAAAAGAGGCATGATAAGCCCGGTTGCTTCCTGTTCGCTGTAACGGCGGTCCGGCTCGAACCGCAGAGCGAACTGTTCCAGCACGATGAGGCGTTTCTTGTGCTGGGCAGGCAGTTTCTCCAGCCTGCCGTTGCGGAAGAAAGAATCCAGCACTTTGCGCCGGTATGCTTCCATGCGGTTGTCCTGCAATTCTCTCGGGGCAGGGTGGGCAGATACGATTTCGCGCAATGTGGTGTTGAAAATCCCGTCGTTCGTACGGAATACGACGTAGTACTGATCCTTGCGCCCGCTGACGAGGCCGGCTTTTTCCAGCTTGCGCAAGTGGAAGGAGACGGTCGACGCTGCCAGCCCGTGTCTCTGGGCAATCTCTTCAACGTACTGGGGTCTTTCCAGGAGGGAACTGACAATGGCCAGGCGAGACTTGTCAGCAAGGGCTTTCATGATGGCCAGGTTTTGGTCGTTATTCATTGGCGGCTCCTGATTCGATATGTATCGACGTAAAATAGCGAACCAGGATCTGCATGTCAATCTGTTTTTGCATGCGTCGAAATAAAGACCTGCCAGGTTTTCGAAACCTGGCAGGTCTGGGTTTTCCGTTTTATCGCTGCCATAGTGCACAGCCCTATCACTTCAGCTGCGATTTCAGCGTCCTTTTCACGCCAATGAACAGCCCCATCTTGCAGTTTCGGTAAACGCAGTCCGAGTCGGCAAATCCGGCATCCCGCAGCCAGCGTATCTGGTCCTCCATGAAGGCTTCCCTGTCGTAGGCGATCCGCCGTTCAATGCCGGCCCGGATCTCTTCCTCGGGCGCTCCGGCGCGCCGCATCTTTTCGTACCAGCTGTTGCAGTACAGTTCCTCAAGGAAGGGTGTCGGGCCCCTGACCAGGTCGATATTGATGAAGATCCCGTTTTCACGGAGGGCTCCGTGGATCCGGCGGGACAGCTCCCTTTTTTCTTCATCGTACAGGTGATGAATGGAAAGGCTCGATATGGCAAGGTCAAAGCTCCCGGCTTCAGGCAGGTTGCGGTAGTCGTCCACCACGAACTGGAATTGTCCGGCGAAACCGCGGAATCTCTCGCGGGCCGTTTCCAGCATCTTGTCTGCCACGTCCCAGAGCACGAAATGTCCTCGCGGGCACTTGTCAAGCACCTTGAGGGAAAAGAGCCCCGTCCCGGCGCCCAGGTCGAGGACGTTCACGGGTTCCTCCGGACGGAAGGGAATCAGTTCCAGTGCAGCGGCAAACAGTTCGTCGTATCCCGGTACCGCCTTCCGAATCCATTCGTCGTAATACTCTGCTGACTTGTTGAACGCGTCATCGATGGACATGTTCTGTGCTCCTTTTTGTGGGACCCGGTGGTGTGTGAAACAGTGGGAGAAATGGCTGCCTGACAGCGAACCGGCTGAATGGATATGTATCCCAGAACTGTTCCAATGACAAGGATATTTGTCGGGGTTGGTCGCCGCGAAAGAAAATCAATAAAAAATAAGGTATACAAGGCTGATTTCCTCAACCCTGCTTGACAAGTGC
The DNA here is from genome assembly GCA_003314535.1 of Geobacter sp. Classification (GTDB taxonomy): domain Bacteria; phylum Desulfobacterota; class Desulfuromonadia; order Geobacterales; family Geobacteraceae; genus RPRC01. The sequence continues at coordinate 52,398 of POSG01000008.1, read as the reverse complement.
TGCCGTAATTGGTTATAAACCTGTAATCTTGAAGTTGCATCGGTCTAATGGAGAGACGTTAAGCTTTTGTCGCCCTGGAGAAACTGTCGCAATCGAGGCGGGATGCTTATGAGTAGAATTGAAGACGCCCTGAACAAGGCCCGATATGTGAGAAGCATCTCGGGGATAAGTGGAAGCATCCCCGAGTCGCCAGGGCCATGCGCCCCGGACAATGGCATTAATGTTCTCGTCATCTCCAGGGACCTGTCCATTTCATGCCTGGTCAGAAATCTCCAGTCGCTTACACAGGCCGACGTGATCGTGTCAAGCAACATAGCCCATGGCATGAGAGCTTTGTTGGAACAAAAGCCTGAAACGATCAATGATTCCGAACTGAGTTTCACTGCGTTGATGCTTGATACCCTGTGCTGCTGTTATGGGAGAGAGCCGGAAAATGTTGTCGCCGGATGATGCCGGCCTGTCTTTTTCGCTCCAGGTTTTTCCTTGCATTACGTTATGTCGTATGATATATTACGCCCCATAGAATATTTGGATATTCTCCCATATCCTTTCTTCCACCCCAAGTTGCCCAGCTTGGGGTATTTTATTGCGCCGGACCTATTCCCCCCTTTCCTCAATCCTGGGAAACAGCGGCTCGGCCTTGGCTATGACGGTGCCGGGCTTCAATCCGCCCCAGCCGATTCCCGCCTCGGAAACCGGCTCAGTCCAGCCAAGGTATGCGAGCCCCTTGCTTGCGGTGTCAGGCATGAACGGGAAGAGGAGGTGATAGACGATCCGCTGGGATTCCAGGATGTGGTACATGACCGTTGCCAGGCGTCCCTTGAGTCCCGGGTCCTTGGCGAGGGTCCAGGGCGCGGTTTCGTCGATGTACTTGTTTCCGGCCGATATTACGTCCCAGAGTGCCTGCAGGGCCTTGCTGAAGGCCAGGTCGTCCAGGCAGGATTCCAGCACGCCGGGAAGCGCCTCTGTCCTGGCCCTGAATGCGTTGTCCGTTTCGGAGGGCGCTTCCGGTTCCTGGACAACTCCTTTGAAATACTTGTTGACCATGGCCGTTGAGCGGTTCAGGAGGTTGCCCAGGTCATTGGCCAGGTCGGAATTGATCCGATGGACCATGGCCGCGTGGGAAAAGTCGCCGTCCAGTCCGAATGGGACCTCCCGCATCAGGAAGTAGCGGACCGCGTCCACGCCGTACTTGTCCACGAGCAGGTTCGGCTCCACCACGTTCTGCAGGCTCTTGCTCATCTTCTGTCCTTCGACGGTCCACCAGCCGTGGGCAAAGACTTTCTTCGGCAGCGGCAGGCCGGCAGCCATGAGAAAAGTGGGCCAGTAGACTGCGTGGAAACGGAGGATGTCCTTGCCGATCAGGTGAGCGTCCGCGGGCCAGAAACTCGCGAAATCGCCCGATTCGTCGGGATAGCCCAATGCAGTGATGTAGTTTGCCAGGGCGTCGAACCAGACGTAGATTACATGGCGATCGTTTCCCGGCACCGGTATCCCCCAGGTGAAGGAAGTGCGCGAAACGGAAAGGTCGCGCAACCCTTCGCGGACAAACGCCAGGATCTCGTTGCGCCTGCTCTTGGGCTGGATGAAATCCGGGTTTGCCTCTATGTGTGCCAGCAGCTGCTCCTGGTACTTGCTCATGCGGAAGAAGTAGGACTCCTCCTTGAGCTTCTCCGTGGGGCGGTTGCAGTCGGGGCATTTGAAGTCGATGAGCTGGGTCTCGGTCCAGAAAGTCTCGCAGGGAGTGCAGTACCAGTCCTCGTATTCGCCCAGGTAGATGTCGCCCTGGGCCATGACCCGGGAGAAGATCTCGGCCACGCCCTTCTTGTGCCGTTCCTGGGTGGTGCGGATGAAGTCGGTGTAGGAGATGTTCAGCTTCTCCCACAGGGCCTGGTACCTCTTGACCACGCGGTCCGCCAGTTCCAGCGGGGTTTCGCCTGCCGCGTTCGCAGCCTTCTCCACCTTCTGGCCATGCTCGTCGGTTCCGGTGAGGAAAAACACTTTCCGGCCTTTGAGTTTCATGTAGCGGGCCAGCACATCCGCCGCCAGGGTGGTATAGGCATGCCCCAGGTGGGGGACATCATTCACATAGTAGATGGGTGTGGTCACGTAATAGGTATCGCTCATTGCTTCTCCTTTTTCGGAGCCGCGCTCCCGCCCGCGTCCTCCCGTGCCTTGCCGGCGTGGGGGGATTCCTGGCGTGGGCGCCCCTTCTGGATTTTCTTCGGTTTTGCTTCTTCACCTTCCCTGGCGGGCTTTTTCTGCCGGTCCGCGCCCGGTTCGACCCGGATGTCGTCACCGCAGGCGGTGAATTCCTGCTGGTCATCCGTTCGTACCGTCACCGTCCCCTCCAGGATGTTCAGCTTGACGACTTCTCCTTCCATTTCGCCGCACTTCACCCTCTTGCCGCACTTGGGAAGGCACTTGCGCAGGGTGCAGTATGTTTCGAATTCGTATGAAAGGCAGCAGAGCAGGCGGCCGCACTGCCCGGATATCTTGGTGGGGTTCAGCGCCAGGTTCTGTTCCTTGGCCATTTTCACCGATACCGGCTCGAACTCGCGCAGGAAAGAGGCGCAGCACAGCTCCCTGCCGCATATGCCGATTCCTCCCACCATGCCTGCTTCGTCACGGACGCCGATCTGCCGCATCTCGATCCGGGTACGGAATGCATGGGCAAGATCCTTCACCAGCTCGCGGAAATCGATACGGCCGTCCGCTGTGAAATAGAAGATCGCCTTGCTGCCGTCGAACAGGTATTCGACCCTGACGAGCTTCATGTCCATGTTCCGCTCTTTGATACGGTGCAGGCAGAAGTCGAATGCTTCTTTTTCCTTTGCACGGTTCCTTGACGCTGATTCAAGGTCTTCGGGCCGTGCGCTCCTGAGCACCGTCTTGATGCCTTCGGGAAGCGACGCATCGTCAACCTCCACGGGCTGTTTGATCACCATGCCGATGCTTTTCCCGCGCTCGGTCTCCACGATAACCTTATCGTTGGTTTCCAGTTGCAGGTCTCCGGAGAGGAAATCATACAGCTTGCCCGCAGTCTGGAATTGTATCTTCACTATTTTCGCCACTACTTCCTCCGGGGGCTCGCCCCAATACAATATATGTCAAGGAAAGGCATGCCTTTCCACGCTTGTGTCCCGTGCGGTTAGTTCACCGCACAAATTGCGAGGAATTTTGGTTCCTGGCAAGGCGCGGTGACGCAAGCATGGCACGGGCTAAGCTGAGGAGCCACGAGCAATCATGCTTCCGTTCCCGCGTCCTGCGCGTGACCGTTTGCCTCGAGGTCCATGAAGAGGACTTCCAGTGCCAGCCTGGGATTGACGTTTCTTGCCAGTGCCTGGCCGGTTATGGTTATGCGCTCCAGTTTCTCCAGTATCTGTTCTGTTGTCAGCCGTTCCGACAGGTCACTTACCAGCGGCAGCAGGTCGAGGTTGGCTATCTCGCTGCTTCCTGCCCGGAACAGCAGGATGTCGCGCCAGAATAGCTTCAGCATGTCCACTGCTTCGATGGCGGATTCCCGGTCGCGGGAATAATCCTCCGCAGTTTCCAGGAGCGGGAAAATATCCCTGCAGGAGAGGCGCGAGGTCCTCTCGAGGAGGGTCTTGCGCATCCGGAGCCAGTCCGCGCCTGCAATATCACGCGCCCGCGCCAGGCTTCCGCCGGCAAGGGCGGCCGCCATGCGGGCCTGCTCATCGCCCGCTCCTCCATCCCGCAGGAGGGAGGCAACAGTCTCCGTGGACAGGGGGGGGAAACGCAGGATCTGGCAGCGCGAGCGTATGGTCGGCAGGATCGCTTCGCCGTGGGTCGTGAGCAGTATGAGCAGCGCGTCTCCGGGAGGCTCCTCCAAGGTCTTGAGGAATGCGTTTCCCGACGCCGGATTCATCCGGTCCGCATCTTCTATTATGCATGCTTTCTTCCGTGCCTGGTACGGGCGGAGCGATAGCTCCCTCTGAAGATCGCGTATCTGGTCGACCTTGATGAAGGCGCCGTCTGACTGGAGGAAATGGAGGTCGGGGTGCCGCCGCCCCGAGACTTTCCTGCATGACTCGCATTCTCCGCATCCGTCCGTTTTGCCGCAGAAAACCGCCTGCACCAGGGCGAGAGCGGTATCCATGAGGCAGCCGGCGTCTATCCCCTCGAAAAGGTAGGCGTGGGAGATCCGGCCCGACTCCAGCGACTTCCTGAGCAGCGCTGTGATCCTGTCTTGTCCGGCTATGCTGGAAAAGGGCATGAAGCTATCCCTTCGGGATCCTGGCCAGGATTTTACCCGCGATTTCGGCGGCAGTTTCACCGATGCCGCGGGTAGCGTCAAGAACCATGAATCTGTGCGGCTCCGCTTCGGCGAGGCAGAGGTAACCCTGGCGGACAGCGCGGTGAAACCTCAGGGATTCCTGCTCGAAGCGTTCCTCCCGTGCTCCGGCGGTGGAATTGATGCGTTCCATGGCCCTGGCCAGCCCGGTTTCCTCAGGGCAGTCCAGGAGTACCGTCAGGTCCGGCGCGATTCCACCGGTCGCGATCCTGTTCAAACGGTCGATCAGGTCCAGGTCCAGAAGCCTGCCGTAACCCTGGTAGGCAACGGTGGCATCGGTAAAGCGGTCGCAGATGACGATGCCGCCGGCTGCAAGGGCCGGCCGGATGACCTCTTCCACGTGCTGCGCCCTGGCCGCGGCATACAGCAGCAGTTCCGCCAGGGGCACCAGGGCGCGGTTTTCCGCGTCCAGCAGGATGGCCCGCACCTGGTCGGCGATGGCGCAGCCGCCTGGTTCCCGCGTCACCGTAACGGCGTGGCCCATCGACGCGAGAAGGTCGGCGAGCAGGCGCACCTGGGTTGTCTTGCCGCACCCTTCGATTCCCTCGAAGGTTATGAAACAGGCCATTGAAGGCTCTCCGGATCCGTTCGTAATGAAATGCAAAATTATAGGGTAGGGGAGAAATATAATCAAGATAAAAACCCTGGATACTGGGGGATGCCGCTCATTCAGACGAGACCTGCCAGTTTTTCGGAAACCTGGCAGGTCTGACATGCTGCCGCATATACCGAGCATATTGATAAAATGCCGACAAACCGATATACTTCGAACATTGCACTATCCGGGCGCAATTTCGTGCCCGGCAGGAGAGAGTACCAATATCCATGAAGAACCACAGGCATGCGAATCTCGATGACCTCGAGTTGTCGCTCGACTATCATTTCAGCAACAATGAACTTCTCCTCGAGGCTCTGACGCACCGCTCTTATGTGAACGAATCCCGTGAGCGGGGGCTGAAGGACAACCAGCGCCTGGAATTCTTCGGTGACTCGGTCCTGGGGCTCCTGGTCAGCCGGCGGCTGATGGAGCTGATGCCGGGCAGCGGTGAGGGGAATCTGTCGCGCATACGCGCTTCCATAGTCGACGAGGACACTCTTGCCGAACTGGCGGGAGGAATCCGCCTGGGCGAATTCCTGCGCCTCGGGCGTGGCGAGGTAAAGACCGGCGGACGAAGCAAGAAGTCGATCCTGGCGGATGCCTTCGAGGCGCTGGCAGCTGCCGTGTACCTGGATGGCGGTTTCGATGCGGCGGCGGCGTTCGTGGACAGGTTTTTCGGGACTCTTCTCGAGCGCAACGTCGGTGATGTCGTCGGCAGGGACTACAAGACCAGGCTGCAGGAGTTGTCCCAGTCGCTCTTCGGTATCACCCCCTCCTATATTCACGAAGAAGCTGCCGGACCTGACCATGACAGGGTTTTCACCGCCATCGTGAGGGTGGGGGCGGATTCCTTCGGCACCGGAACCGGCAAGAGCAAGAAGGAGGCGGAGCAGGTGGCCGCACGGGAGGGGATCTTGTTCTTGGAGCAGCGCCGGGCAGAACAGGGCACATGAAAACCCCCATCGTTCCGTTCTTCATTTCCCACCGCGGCTGCCCCCACCGGTGCGTTTTCTGCGACCAACGAAAGATTTCGGGGGCTGAAGGGGCGATCCCTTCAGCCGGCCTGATTCTGGAGACGATTCGCGAGTATCGCCGAACCAGCGGCCGGCCTGCCGTCGAGGTTGCTTTTTTCGGCGGAAGCTTCACGAGTCTGCCCCATTCGACCCAGGAAAGCCTCCTATTCCCTTTGCAGCCGCTTATCGCCTCCGGAGAGGTGAGTTCCGTCCGGTTGTCCACCCGCCCGGACAGCCTTGATTCGGAAAGGGCCGGGTTTCTGCGCAGCCTGGGTGTCAGGACCGTGGAGATTGGGATTCAATCCATGGATGACCAAGTCCTGTCCCTGGCCGGGCGCGGCCATGACGCGGCAGCTGTTGAACGGGCATTCGGTTGTCTCAAGGAGCAGGACCTGACGGTCGGGGCCCAGCTCATGCCCGGCCTTCCCGGCGACACGCCTGAGAAGTCCCTGGATTCCCTGTCGCGGGTGCTCGAAATGGGCCCCGGCTTCATCCGCATCTACCCGGCGCTGGTCATCGCGGGGACCGGTCTGGCGGACCTCCATGCCAGCGGGGCATATGAGCCATTGTCCCTCGAAGCTGCGGTTGCCCTCTGCAAGGTCATGCTGCACAGATCTCTCCTGCGTGGCATCCCGGTGATACGCATTGGCCTCCAGCCGACCGCGGACCTGCAAAGGGCGGGGACCGTCCTGGCCGGTCCCTGGCACCCTGCCTTAAGGCAGCTGGTGGAGGCGGAACTGTTCCATGACCTTGTTTCACGACTGCTCGGCGAACAGGCTCCTGGCGGGCTGTCTGCAACCGTCGTGTGCAATCCGTCCCGGGTCTCGGACGTGGTCGGCCAGGGCCGGGCGAATATGGATCGCCTTCTCCGGGAGAAAGGGGTTCGCATCGAAGGAGTCCGGACCGATCCCGTCTATTCCTCCCATGAAGTCGCCGTGATTTTGCCTGATGAAACCAGGCGCGGCGACCTGTTCAACAACATCAGGTACAGCACAAAGGATGCATACAATGACTGAAAGACTTTACCGGTCGGGATTCGTGACCATTATCGGCAGGCCCAACGTGGGGAAATCCACTCTCCTGAACCGCATTCTGGGCGAAAAGGTGGTAATCACCTCGGACAAGCCCCAGACCACCCGCAACCGGATCCAGGGAATTCACACCCTGCCCGATGCACAGATCGTCTTCATTGACACCCCGGGCATACACCAGGCCCGTTCGCGCTTCAACCGCGCCATGATGGATGCGGCCCTTGCCTCGGTGAAGGGCGTGGACGCCGTGCTGCTGCTGGTTGACGCAGTCACCTGCGGGCTCAAGAAGGATGATCTGCTGCTGGATATCATAAAGGGGGCAGGTGCGCCGGTCATTCTGGCGGTGAACAAGATCGACCTGGTGGAGAAGGAAAAGCTCCTGGAGCTGATCTCCTTCCATGCCTCCCTGTTTCCCTTTCGTGAGATCGTGCCCGTATCGGCCGCCACCGGGGACGGCGTGGAATTGCTGGTAAGGCTGGTTTCGGACCTGCTCCCGGAGGGAGTGCCCTATTACCCGGACGACATCCTGACCGACGTGCCCGAGCGCTTCGTGGTGGCGGAGATGGTGAGGGAGAAGGTTTTCCGCTTCACCAGGGACGAGATTCCCTATTCCACTGCGGTTACGGTGGACAGCTTCACCGAGCGTGACGATGGTCTGGTGTCAATCTCGGCCACCATCATCGTGGAGCGCGATTCCCAGAAGGGGATCATCATCGGCAGGAAGGGCGAGATGCTGAAGAAGATCGGCATGCGGGCGCGGGCCGACATCGAGCGGCTGCTGGGCACGCGGGTTTTCCTCGAGCTGTTCGTCAGGGTGGACAAGGACTGGCGCGAAAGCGGCAGGGCGCTGAAGGAGCTGGGGTACGAGTGACGAAACGGGCAATCTGCCCGGGTTTACGGGCAAACTCCATAAAATATCAGCCGTTTCTGAAATTTGCCGGAGGCCGGCACCGCCCGTTTGAAGGCCAGGTTTAGATTTTCTTGATCTGTTCGGTCATGGTGATGGAGAGGGGCACAGTCCGTAGGTGCAGGTCCAGTCATTCCTCGCATGCCTTACCCCGCCAATTTCGTTTGACTTCCTTCCGGCAGAGGGATATTTTTTCCTAAAGGATAAAGGCCGTAACCAGGCCTCAATGCTTCAATCTTCCCGCCTTGACGAGAGGAGCCGAAACATGGCTGCGACAAATCCGGAACTCAGGTTGTCCCGCGATATGGACCAGGCAACATCCCCCCTCAAAAGGCAGCTGATCGTCCTGGCCCACATCTCCCGGCTGCTGCTGGAGCGCGGCTGTCCGGCGCCTGTCCTGATCGGGGGCTGCGCTCTCGCATACTACACCCGCGAGGTCTATTTCACCGCCGACATCGACCTGGCCTACGCAGACCGGGAATCGCTGGATTCCGTCCTCGGGACTCTCGGTTTTACAGCGGAAGGCCGTTACTGGGTACACCGGGGATTGGATATTCTCGTGGAAGCGCCCACGTCTTCCCTCTTGGGTGAAGATGCCCCCAGGGAGACCGTGGAACTGGACAACGGCCTGGAATGCAGCGTGATCGGCATCGAGGATCTTCTGGTCGATCGGATGAACGCTTGCGTCCACTGGCGCTCAGAGAGCGAATGCGAGATGGTGGAACTCCTGGTGAGGCTCTGGGCGAAGGAAATCGACTGGGACTATCTCCTGGAGCGGGCCGCAAGACCGGAAAACGATACCGGGAACCGCTTCGAAGTACTGAAGGCCAAGTATGAGAGCTGACCGGAAGAGAATCTACGAGGAAAAGGCCGCTATCGCCACGCGCCTGGAAAGGGAGCGGCTCGGGATCGGCAAGTACGTCAAGCGTGCCCCAAGGGACCCGGACAAGCGGGAGATTCTGCTGGATCTGGCCGCGGAGCGGGTGCGCCGGGCCGAGGAGGGCGATTACCTGCGGGTGGGTTTCAGGAGGAGGAAACTCAGGCTTTAGGGAAAAGAAGGGTCGCTCGAGGCCGCATATCACACAGAGGTAATCCTTCCACCTCCCGGACGCGAGAGAAGACCTGCATCAGGCGGGATTGCACGGCCGTGCATCGGATAATTATCCCCAATGCACGGCCGGCGAAGTGCCATGCGTCGTTCTCCGTGATCTTCGCGGGCTCTGGCGAATTCCGCGATACACGGAATGAGCGGGCGAGATACGGGTTTTCTTTCTATGCTTCTTTGCGCATTCTCCTCCTGGCGCCCAGCAGCCCTATCAGGCCGGAACCGAGCAGCCATGCCGCGGCGGGGATGGGAACCGGGGCGGTCACCGGAGAGAGCAGATAACCGTGAGTCACCCCGTTCAGTTTTCCGTAGCCGATAATCTGCCCCTGGTCGTTAAGCGCCATAGCATAACTCAGGTCCCAACCCGACCCCGCTGGGAGCAGGCTCGTCAGGTCGCTCATCGCTCCGTTTTCATAAATGAATGAATGGCGTACTCTGTTGGCGTCTTCGTAGAAGCCGATGATCTGGCCCTTGTTGTTGATATCATAGGCGCTGCTTAATCCGCCCAGTGAACCGAGGTCTTTCATTGATCCCGCGGTATAGAGGAAAGCATGGTCGCTCCCTGAAATCGGGGATGATTGACCCACGACATCACCCAAATCATTCATACCTCTGACATAGGAGCGTGAGCCGCCCAAATCTCCCAAGATGCTGACGTTGGTTTTGCCGTCAATGTCGGATATATAGGACTTCACGATATCGCCACTGGCATTGGAACCCGTGCCGGCTATTTTCCCTGCGTTGTTGAGTAACGGATAACTATATGCCCTCGCTTGTCCCCAATTTCCAATGTCGGTCATGACGCCGTTCTGATAGATGAAGTTGCGCATCTGGGTATTGAAATAGGAGCCGGCGATCTGGCCTGCATCGTTGATGCTGTAAGTGTTCATGGAAGTGCCGGTAAAGCCCATATCCTGCAGGTTGCCCGTCCTGGAGTCATACACGTAACCTTTTTTGGAATTGGCGGTAACCGCAATCAGTCCGTTGTTGTTAATGCTGATTCCGTACACATTGGTCAGAACTCCGCCAAAATCGCCAAGGTTTCGCAGTGTGCCGTTGTCATACAGGAACAGATTTCCGGTTCCGTTGTAACCTGCAATCTGGCCTGCATTATTTATGCTGCTCGGGGTGATGCCGGCCCCAAGATCAATGATTGTGTAAGCTGCGTTGACGGGACTGGTTGTGACCGCTACCAGCGCGATCAAGGCTGATGCAACAACAAAAGCTCTGAAACTTAATGTTCTCATCAAGGTCTCCTTTTCATGGCTCGAATATATACGTGCTATTTTTTCCGCTTTTTCTGCTCGTGCTCACTCGACAGCTTCGATGGCCTGGCGGGTCAGCGAAAAACCCGTGCAGGTGTGGGAGCGGAGCAGAGAAAATGGGAACAGTCTCCCTGTTGATTCCGTTTTACCGGGATCCGGCAAAGAATTTTCTCCTGAGGAATCCCAACCCGGCCAGGCCTGAACCGAAAAGGAACGCTGCCGGAGGAACCGGAACCGGCGCGGTGCCGCTCACTGCATAGCCGCTGAGGCCGGTGGCGGTGAAGCTGGCAAAGGCCTGGTCATAGGCCAGGTCGGAAGCATCGAACGTGCTCCAGGCCGAGCCGTCATAGTGCCATACGGTGAGGTCATACAGGCTGTGGCCTGTTCCGGCAAAGAGTGAAAGATAGACGGGATTGCCTGTTGTATAGCCCTCAGTGGAGCTGAAATCCCAGCCGCTCAGGACAGCCTGGCCAGCGCCGAGCAGGCTTTGGAGAGATGTAAGTTCACTGCCGCTGATGCTGCTTGCTGTCATGGTGAGGTTGGTGGGGCTGGCGGTGGCCTGGAAACCTGCTCCGGCCGATTTGCCCGTGGAACCGTCGGTGAACAGGAACCGCTGGGTGGTTGCGAGGTCGGCGGTCAAGGCGCTGCCCGCTGCTCCAGTAATTGCACTGGAAACGGTTACGGTGTGGGCGGTTGCATCCCAGATGCCGCCTAAAGCCTGGACGGTACCGCTGATCGTACCGGCATTGATTGGCGTATAGGTACCAGCCGCAGCACCTGCCCCCGCAACGAGGCGGATAGTTCCCGCACTGCTGATCGTGCTGTCCGTGCCGCCCGCGGTGAGGGAACTGCCCTTGCCGACATCGACGGTCAGAATGGACTGGCTGTTAATGTAAACAATACCTGCTCTTACGGCGCCGCCGTCGCTGATGCTCAGCCTGGCGGTACCGCTTCCGCCAACAGTAAGGTTGCTGTTGGCAAAGACTGTCAAAGAAGATCCGACACCATCGACGACAATCCTGCCCATACCAGTCGTGTTGTTGGCAATATAGAGCGGCGAAGCACTCGCACCCCCTGAAACGTGCCCTCCGTTTGTGATGATCATGGTGCCGCTGCCGGCAGTGCCGAGATACGCGCTGTAACCCCAGGAGAACGCTGACCCGGGGCCATCGACAGTGAGGCTTCCCGTGTAGCCGGCATTATCACCGACAAAAAGACGATATGCGTAGCCCGAACCTCCGTTGAGAAAATTTGCGGCGCCCGTGCTGCCGGCGCTGTAACCGACGTTAAAATTGCCTCCGCCCATGTTCCAGCTTGATCCCGCCCCCGTGACCGTTGCGGTACCGGACGAACCTGCCCTGTAGCCAAGATAACCGCCGCTCGACGCAACGCTCACTCCGTCCGCAATGGTGAGGGTTCCCGAACCGATGTACCCAGCTCCGAGTGGATTGGAGCTGCTCTGGTTCAGGTTAAAGGTAATGCCGTTCGCCGTGACCGTTTGCGTGGTTGGGTGAGCGGCGTTGAAGACGAGATTCACGTCGCTGACAAGGCCACTGGCATTGATCGTACCGGTACCCGTCATTTGCGACGGTGAGCCGTAGAAAGTGCTGGTGGTAAGAGTGCCGCCGTTACTGCCGAAGTTGATCGTTCCGCGTCCGACGCCTACTGTTGTCGATGACGTGACAGAGACCGCCCCGCCGTTGGTTATGTTGAGCGACCCGTTGCCGTTGCGACCAATGGTGAGGGAACTGCTGTTTGTCCACAACGAGCCTGAACCATCAACAGTAACCGCTCCTGTAGAACCGGTGTTGTAGCCGAGATAACCGGCGGAATTGTTGACTGTTCCGCCATTCGTGATGTGCAGAACGCCTGAGCCGTTATAGCCGACGTATCGTGTAGAACTGCCGGTCCAGTTCGAGCCTGAACCGGTGACCGTGACGGTTCCGTTGACAGCAGCCGCGTAGCCGAGATACGAAGAACTCGAGCTTACGGTACTTCCGCCGTCGATGGCCAGGGTGCCGTCAGCGGAATCGCCCACTCTGGCCGAGGTCGAACTGGTCCAGAGGGAAGGGTCGGCAGGGTTAAGGTTCCCGCTATACGTCAAGGCCGCCTGCGCTCCCGACGCCATGAACAGCCCTGCCGCAAGGACGGCGAGCATGACACCACCGGCACGTTTCACTGCCTTATTCTTTACCTGCCCAATCCTGCCCGGCGGGGCATACGGTGTTACCTTTGCTGAACTGCTGAATCTGTTTCTTTCCATGGCTCATCTCCCCTCATTCATATTTTCTTCCCGAAAACAAATAACGGCCGACGGAGATAAACATCCGTCGGCCATCAGACCGCAGTGTCTACTCCTTTCCAGACAAGGGAGGCAATGCCGTTTCCGGCACCACCCGCAGCCTGCCTCCCATAGCGCATGCCTTAGGGAAGACAGGTCGGAGTAAAAAAGCTATGTTCAGCGGCAAAACAAGAAGCCCAAGCCTAAGACATACAGATGCACTGTCTTCAAGCTTGGGCTTCCTGGGGCCGCACAATCGGTCAGCAAAGGACCCTTGCGATAAAATCCGTTATATAGCGCTCGACAACCGGAAACTACTTAACAATATACGTGCCAGAGTCGTGCCTTCATTAAAATCAAATACTTGCGGTACCATGTCGACATGGGCCGCATGAAAACTGTAATAATATCCGACATGCGTGGGCAACAAAATGTAAACTTTTCCGTCAACCGGGCACGAAAAAAGCCGCCTCAATGACTTCTGGTGAAGTTCATTCCTGGCGGCTCGGCTGTCCGTACCCATCTCGCGGTGGGGTCGGCCTTATCGGGGCATTTGTTCTAATTAGATGTAAAATATTGACAATATAAATTATTATATAGCGCTTGTTGGTTGACCATAATGAAATGGGGGCTTGTGAAGATCGTATAAGATGCTGTTGCCTGAAAGCTTGCCTCGAAACGCATACATTGCGACACAAACCCTCCCGCACTGATATACATTTGTTTGCGTAGTGAATGTCACAATTTAAGTATCGCCTGGACTTGGGCCTCGCTGAGGTTCGCTCCGAAGAATATCCGGTAAAACTTCCTGGTCTCGGACACCATATTCACCCTGGCGGTCCGGGGGTACAGGACGTTCGCCAGCCACTTGGCCCCCAACAGCCGCAGGAATGAAGGCGGACGGTCCATCCAGTCGAATGGCGTGTCGGGTATGAGATAGACCCTCCGGGTGCGGACTGCCTTTATCCTGCTCCACCGGGGATCGCGGTAAACTTCGTTGAAGAATAATTCGTCCTGGGCGATGATAACCTCGGGGTTGAAGGCAATGACCTGCTCGATTGAAATCCGGTCCCTGACGCGGCGGCTTCCGGACTGTTTCCGGTAGACGTTTCTCCCTCCTGCGAGGGCAAGGGCTTCACCGTGAACGGAATCGGACGATACGGTGGTCAGCCCGTCCTCCTCCTCGGCGAAATAGACTGAAACCCGTTTTCCTTCCGGGATGCGCGCCGAGAAGGTCTTCAGCTTGTTCAATTCCGTCCTGAAATGGGATGCGAGCTGTTTCCCCCGTTTCTTGCGCCCCAAGAGCGCGCCGAGAAATTCGTAGGCCGCCGGATAGTCGGACATGTTGTCCAGTTTCACGTAGGCGCAGGGAATCCCCGCCGAAGAAAGGGTCTGCTCGACCCGCGGGTTCAGGGTCGATGAACGGGGCGACCAGGCGAGCACCAGGTCCGGCCTGAGCGACATGAGCACTTCGGCGTTGAAATTCTTGCCCTGGCCGCCGAAGCCGCCGACCACGGGAAGCTTCATGGTTTCCGGGCGCAGGAACCTGCGCAGGTCGTCGTCCGGCGAGGAGTTCAGCCCCACCAGCAGCGAGGGGTCGAGCGTGTACACCAGGTAGGTGACGGGCGGCGACGCCCCCAGGACCCTGGTTATGCGGCTCGGGAGCGTAACGCCGTGTCCGTACATGTCGGTGATCTGCGCGGCTTCGGCGCCGGTCAGGAACAGCGTCACCAGGGCCAGGCTGAGCGCGAGACGTTTCATGACAGTCCTCCGGAATCGAGTATTTCCGCAATATCAGCAATGATCAGGGGGTTCCCCTTTGCTTCCTCCCGTGAGGCGGCGGCAAGGTTCTCCCGGCAGTACGGGCAGCCGGTGACAACCGCCTCCACGCCTTCCTTGAGCGCCTGGCGGATCCATTTGCGGCCGTTCGCCGCGGCAACTTCCTGCGGGACCGTCCCCCCCCCGGAGCCGCAGCAGAGGCTCTTTTTGCGGCTGTGCTTCATTTCAAGCGGCGCGAGCCCTTCGATTGAGCGGATCAACTTCCTGGGAGAATCGTATTCCCCGTTGTGCCTCCCCAGGAAACAGGGATCGTGGAACGCCGCCTTGAGGGGCATGTTCTTTGCGGGGGAGAGTCTGCCCTCAGACAGCAAACCCGCGAGCTGCTGCGAATGGTGCAAGACGTTGATGTCTGCGCCGAGAGACAGGTATCCGTGTTTCAGGGTGCTGAAGCAGTGCGGGCAGCAGGTGATGATGGTTGCTCCCGGGATGGCTTTCAAATAATCGATGTTCGCCCTGGCGTGCTGCCGGAACAGTTCTTCATTGCCGAGCTGCCGCATCGGGGCGCCGCAGCACGAGGGCGGCTCCAAAACCGTGGCGGTCAAGCCAGCTTTTTTCATGAGGTTCAGAACCGAATTGACCGTTGTGCTCTGATCTGCTTCGCTCTCCTTGCAACCGGGCCAGATATGGACATCAGAGGCGCTGTCCGGCAAGGTGGGGTGATCCGTGGCGGCGGCAAGAGAAACCTGGTGCCTGGCAAAACGCGCGGCAGCGAATTCCGGCGCACGGCCGCTTTCGACCTCGCCGCGCCTGATGCCGATGATTCCGGCAGCGTGCTCTCCCTCCATGGGACAACGCTCTTCGCACGAGCGGCATGCGGTGCAGGACCAGAGGGCATCCCCATGGATCGCCCCATCGACGAGGGGGCTGTCCCAATCTCCCCGGTGGCTCAGCATCCGCAGATTTGCCATCAGGTTGATTGGCGCATAGGGGATGTCCTCCTGGTAAATGGAGCACAGCTTTCTGCACCGGCCGCATTCGATGCAGGCGTCAGCTTCCACGAGCTGCTTCCTCGAACAGTCGGCAAGCGTGATGCTGCCCGCGGCTGGCGTCGCGGACAGGCGCGGCAGCAATGCTTCCTTGCCACGGGGTGCGGACAGGAAGATGCTCAGGGGCACCGACAGGAGATGCAGCAGCTTGGTCCAGGGCACGAGTGCGATGAAGGTGAAAGCGAGCGCTGCATGCCCGTACCAGGCAAGCTGGTGGAGTTTGGTTGCCTGCCCCGTGTCCATTGTCCTGCCGAGCGCTGCTGCAGCGGAGTACCCGACCGGCGACCATGCAGCCCAATGGTCCGATGTCGCAACAATGCGCAGACCCTTGACCAGGAATCCGCTCAGTGCCAACGCACCCAGCATGATGAGCAGCATGGCGTCGCCGAAGCCGCTTTCAAGCCTCTCGGGCTTCTTGACGTACCGCAGGTATGCCGCAAACCCGGCGCCGACCAGGACGGCGATACCGGCGCAATCCATCGCCAGGGTGAAGGCAAGGTACGCGGAACCCTGGAGAAGATGCAGTCCCAGGTGCATCTCCAAAGCCACCAGGAGACTCCCGGCGAACAGCAGGGCCATGCCGTACGAGGCGCAGCGGTGCATGACCAAATACAGGGGGGTGCGCATCATTCCATTCTGCACGCACAGTGCTTTCAGCGCGGCGCGCAGCCGGGGGGCCGTGCCGCCTGTCTCCCCGCCTTTCTTCCCCCGCAGCCATGCACTGACCCTCATTGAAAAACCCGCTAGAAGGGAGGCTGCGGCAACGGCTGAGCAGGCGTTGAGAAAGGAGTGGCTGCCGACATTCCATAAAATTTGTCTCGAAGGTTCCATCATGCAATTGAATGCCCCGTGTTGTCGTCGATTCTGATGCAATACTTGAAAGGCTTGTCATTCCAAGGCAGCGCGACAGTGTGCCCTTCGCTCCTCGATAATGCCTTGGCATAACATTGATTCCAGCTATTTTCAACGCGAAAAAGAAGGCCGCCGGAAGGAGGCGCAACCGGCGGCCGATCACAACCATTTCCGGGGGAGGAAATGGCCCGGTATCACTGCTTGACCATTCAAATCAGGGTGATTCGTTCCTTTTCCGGCATTTCGGAAACGGCGCCCGCTACCGTTCTTGTGTTTCCCATGCAGAAACTCTTCAAGAGCCTTGCCGCGCCCGGTTCTTTCACGTCCACGATTTCAGCGTCTTCAAGCCCCCACTTGCGCTGCACCTTTTCCAGGCACGTGTGGCGCACCACCCAGAGATGGGCCGGCCCCTCAAGTGCCAGCAGGGGTGGCAGGTAAGGCGCCCATCCTTCTCCGCGGATTTCCAGCGGCCCCACTTCGTCCACAATGACCACGTCTGCGCTGGAGCAGTTCACGATGGAGAGGGCCTTTTCGCCTGCCGCCATGCCTTCCTGGAAGAAGACGAAGGGGGTTGAACCACGTGACTCGCCATCCGCGCTTCGCCTGCAGAGGGGGGTGAAAACGCCGCTCTTCAGGTCAAGCAGGTTGAAGCCGCTGCGCATTCCGTTTTCCCACAGTCCGTCCGCGATGATGCCGGCGACCTTGAGCAGTTCCCTGCGCAACGAGCGGAGGAGCGCGAATAGCAGGGTTGATTTGCCGCTCCGGCAGGTGCCGGTCAGTATGATGACCCGGGGTGCATTACTGCGAGAGATTTTCATTTTCTGAACCTCGTTACGGGCTCGATCCCGGCAATTTTCTGATGGTGCTTCACTCCCTGGGCCACACTCAGGTAGAGACAGTCAGAATTTACGACACGGACTCCGGCGAGTACATCTGCGCCGAAGTCGAAAAGCACCTCGCTCATGGGGGTGCTGGTACCCATGACTACGCTGACCGCGTTGCGGGAAAGATCCAGCAGCCGCTGAAGGGATTTGTAAATGAGAGCTGTCGCGGACAGGATTACCAGGTCGGACTGCGGCAGGACTTCTTCGACAGCCAAAGGAGGAAACTGCCTTTCATGGTGGGGCATCTCAAGCTGATATGCACGTGCCGCCTTATTTTCGATCTCCTTGAAGAAAGGGAACCTGCCGACGCAGGTTACCGTTTTCCCTGGTGCTTGATCCAGTATGTAGTTGACCGCGTTCATATTGTCTCCCTTTGCTTCGACCAGAGAGCAGAGCGCGGCCAGTCCGAGGCTTGCGTCAAGCAGCTCAAAGCTTCGCAGACGCGCGGCGATCACGCGCGCCTCACACCCAAGTATGAGTCCGGCTCCCTCGAGCTCGACGTCTTCCCTTCCCCTTAGCGTTTGTGCCATGCCGACGTAACTGCTTTCAACACAGGTCCAGTTCAGGCCGACCATCACCCCTTCCACTGTCCCGTGAATGCCGGAAACGCTGTCCAGGAGTGCTTCCGTGAGTTGCATCCATTCCTCCCTTGTGTCTCTCTGAATAATATTGAAGTACGAAAAAAAGGGGGTTGCCGTCATGGCGGGACCGGCAACCCATAGCACCCTTTGGAGGCGGAAAAAGACCCTGTGTTGCGGGCTTCGTTGGGCCTGGCTTAAAGGGGACGAAGTATGCGCAAAAATCCTGCAGCCGATCGCATCGCCGGCTTGTCAGGCAATTCACGACGGCTTGAAAAAAACAAGGCCGACGGGCATAAACACCCGCCGGCCTGCAGCAGCCGCTGTGTTTACTCCTTTCCAAGCACGGGAGGCGGCGCTGTTTCCGGCGGCGCCCACAGCCCGGTTCCCATAGCGAAAGCCTTAGGGAAGACGGGTCGGAGTAGTTCGTTACTGATTATAGTGTATATCGTTGTATAATTAATTGCCAAACGCATGTCAAGATAAATATTGAGGATGCGAACAGGGAAATTACGCAGGGAAGGGCCGGTCGCCGGGGGAATGCGGCGTCGATATTGGATTGTTGTAATCAATGACGCAATGTGTTACACAGAAACGTTGCTGAATTAAAATGGAAAAAAGTAGAATACGACGGATATTCTCCAACCGGGCTTTCCGGTCGGACGTGATG
This sequence comes from Geobacter sp., assembly GCA_003314535.1. GTDB lineage: Bacteria > Desulfobacterota > Desulfuromonadia > Geobacterales > Geobacteraceae > RPRC01. The sequence goes on along the minus strand of POSG01000008.1, from coordinate 34,074 downwards.
TGTTTTCGGGACAAGAATGAGACCAATAGTTGCAATCGTAGGCAGACCCAATGTGGGGAAATCGACCCTGTTCAACCGGCTCATCGGCCAGCGCAAGGCGATCGTGGATGACATGCCCGGTGTCACCAGGGACCGGAACTACGGACAGGTGGACCGGTACGGTGCGCCCTTCACCCTGATCGACACGGGCGGATTCGAGCCGGCCAGCGAGGATCGGCTGCTGCAGCAGATGCGGGAGCAGTCACAACTGGCAATGGAAGAGGCCGACGTCATCCTGTTCGTCATGGATGCCAGGGAAGGGCTGACCCCTGCTGACCGGGAAGTGGCGGAAATGCTGCGCCGGGTGGACAAGCCGGTCTTCTTCCTCCTCAACAAGGTTGAGGGGGAAAAACAGGAGGCAGGGCTGGGGGAATTCTACGCCCTGGGAATCGATCGCTTTTACCCGGTTTCGGCGGAGCACAACCGGGGAATAGACGACATGATGGAGGATGTGACAGCGGCATTTCCCCGGAAGAGCGGCGGCGACGAAGAGGAGGGAATAACACGGATCGCCGTTGTCGGCAGGCCCAACGTGGGCAAGTCGTCGCTGGTGAACCGCCTGCTCGGCTTCGAGCGGGTTGTTGCCAACCCTGTACCCGGCACCACCCGCGACTCCGTGGACAGTTACTTCACCTGCAACCGTAAACGCTACCTGCTGATCGATACCGCGGGAATCCGGCGCAAGGGGAAAATCAGCCTCAAGGTCGAGAAATACAGCGCCGTGGACGCTCTCAGAAGCATCGAACGGGCCGACGTGGCACTGATAGTCATCAATGCCGACGAGGGTGTGACCGAACAGGACGCCCGGATCGCCGGCTATGCCTGCGAGGCCGGCCGGGCGTGCATCCTGGTCGTCAACAAGTGGGACCTGTTGAAAAAGGACAACTCCACGCTGGGCAAGTTCGTCGAGCGCCTCAGGATAGACCTGAAGTATCTTTCCTATGCGCCGATACTGTTCGTATCCGCCCTTTCGGGCCAGCGCACCGGGAAGATCATGGAGACGGTGGAAGAGGTCATGTCCCAGTATTCCAGGAGGGTTTCCACTTCTGACCTCAACCGGGTATTCAAGGAGGCGGTAGCAGCCCATCACCATCCGCTCCACCAGGGACGGCGCGTGAAGTTCTACTACACGACCCAGGTCGGCTCGTGCCCTCCGGTTTTCGCGGTGTTTACCAACTGCCCGGAGGGGATCACCGAATCATACGAACGATACCTTGCCAACCGGTTGCGCGATGCCTTCGGATTTTCCGGGACCCCGCTCCGTTTCCTGTTCAAGGGGAGAGAGCGCTGAGGGAGTAAAACTCTTTACTTGCCGAAGAGTATGGTTTATGCTTTGCCTGCCCGAAATGGGCCGTCACGTCGGGAATAACAGGAGGTTTTCCCGTCAAGGATATTCATCCCGGAAGGTATTCGGTCCCCAAGGTATGGAGCTTACAAAAGCCGCAACGACATGGTGCGGGAATAACAGTCGTATGATCCGCCACGCCTGGATTTCGCCGGAACCCACAGGAGCTTTTGCATCATGAGCCTCGTAGGCAATCTTGAAGATCTGGGTCTTGGAGAGATCCTGCAGATCGTCAGCCTGAGCAGGAAATCCGGCGTGCTTTCCCTTTTCAGCAAGGGGAGAGAGGGCAAGATCATTTTTCGTCAGGGCCAGGTTATACAGGCGGCCATGGACGGGCCCCGCATGCACCTGGGCGAATCCCTGCTGAAAAAAGGCATTATCGATGATAATACACTGCGCAAGGCGCTTTCCATACAGGCCGGTGAAGGAGCGGCCGAGCGCTTGGGAGACATACTTGCCAAGCGTTTCGCGGTGGATGTCGAAAAGATCGAGGAAATCGTCAGGGAGCAGATAGAGAGGGTCGTATACTCCCTGTTTTCCTGGAATGAGGGTTCGTTCGACTTCGAATTGAGAGAAGACATCGAATCGCTGCAACTGCCGGAGAGGGATCCTGACCAGTATCTCCTGGAGCAGGGCATGAACCCCCAGTTCCTTGCCATGGAAGGATCGCGGATTCTTGATGAAACACGGCATCGGGGGGAGCTGGCGGAGGACGAGAGTGGCGAAGAGGGCGCCGAAGTAAGCGACAGCTGCGACATTGCTTTCGACCTGATGAGCGCCGCGGCCCGGGAAGCGCCGGCTGCGGAACCTCCCGGGGAAGAGCGCATGGCGGTGCTGGCGGATGATGATGAAGAGGTCCGCGCTGCAATTGCGTCCATTCTTTCCGGTTTTGGCTACCAGGTCCATGATTTCGGCAAGACCGAGGATGCTCTGATCCAGCTGGACTTTCTCTATCGTGACGGCCACCGGCCCGCGGTCCTGGTGGACCTGATCATGCCGCGGATGGACGGTTCGGGCATCCTGGGAGGGCTGGAACTGCTGGAGCTGATCCACGATAATTTCGAAGGTCTCAATGTGATAGTCCTGGCTGACCATGATGCCGGCACCGCTGAGCAGAAGGTAAGGGAACGGGGCTATCCCATCTTGCCTAAGCCGCGCAAGGCCCAGGTATCGGATCATGGTGCGCTCGAGGCGTTCTCTGAAAGGCTCAAGGCGCGTCTTGACAATCACGAGCGGCCTGAAGAAGGCCCCTTTGTCGCCGAAACCATAAACATCGGCGACGAGCTTTTCCGCGAGATCGGGGAGGACTTCGTGCCGCTGTCCGCTCCCTCGGGCCATGACCAGGGGATGTCGCAGCTTCGCGGCATGCTGGAGGAGCTGAACAACCCGGCCCTGGGCAACGACATCATCCTGCTGGTGCTTCGTTTCGCGGCCGAGTTCATGAACCGTGCGGTCATATTCATTGTCAGGGATGATGAGATACGCGGCCTGGGCCAGTTCGGCATAGTCGATCCGGACGGACTTGCCGACGCACGTGTGCGGGACCTCCGGTTCCCTGTCTACGGGGAACCGCTGTTCAACGGCGTGATCAAATCCAGGATGGCGGGTAAGGCGGTGCCTGACGGAAGTTCGTGGAACCGGTACCTGCTGGACCAGCTCGGCGGCGGCATGCCCCAGGAGATGTTCGTGGGGCCCATCGTAAGCGAAGGGAAAGTGGTGGCCCTTCTCTACGGAGACAACCTCCCGGAGAAGAGGGGGATCGGCCTAACCGATTCCCTGGAGATATTCCTTTCCCAGGCCGGGCTTGCGATGGAAAAAGCCCTGCTGCAGCGGAAACTTAGTGAAAGGGGCAGTTAGGGAACGTGAAGAAGATACTGATAACCGAAGACTCCCCTACCATGAGGTCCTTGCTGGTGGCAGCCATAGAGGCCATGGACGGATATCGCGTCATCGAGGCGTCGAGCGGGTTCGATGCGCTTCGCCTTTTACCGCGCGAACGTGTCGACCTGATTATCACCGACATCAACATGCCCGACATAAACGGGCTGGAGCTCATCAGCTATGTCAGGGACAATCCCAATTACCGTTCCATCCCCCTGTTCATCATTTCCACGGAAGGAAGCGACAGGGACCGTGAACGGGGATTGAGCCTGGGAGCCGACGAGTACCTGGTCAAACCGTTTCAGCCTGAGCAACTGCAGCGGCTGATCCGTGATTACATCGGGTAACCGTGGACCTGCAAATGCATTCCGGAGCGGACAATGATGGTGACTGACGATCCCAAAGGAAAAGCGGTCAGGGATTTCCTGGCGGAATCAGAGGAAATACTTGATCAGATGAGCAGGGACATCCTTTCCCTTGGAGATTCCGCGGACAGGGACGAGTTCGACCCGGAGACGGTCAACTCCATTTTCCGGAGCGCCCATTCCCTGAAGGGGCTTGCCGGAATGTTCGGCTTCGTGGAAATCGCCGAACTGTCCCATACGCTCGAAAGCCTGCTGGACCGCCTCCGCCTCGGCAAGGTGCCGCTGGAAAGCGCCACCCTTGGCGTTCTTTCAGAGGCTGCCGAGATGCTCGGGCTTTTGATCCGATCCCTGGAGTCCGGAGGTGGGGCGCCTTCGGGCCTTGCCGGCGTTCTTGACAGGATCACCGCCTGCATTTCGTCCGCGCGCCGGGAAGCGGTTGCCGTTTCTCCTGAGGACCTGGGCATCACTGACAAGATTCTCCATTCCCTTACGGAGTACGAGGACCACCGGCTGCGGGAGAACATCGCCCGGGGCAAAAGCCTTTACCTGTTCCATGCAGTCTACCCCCTCGACACGTTTGATCGCGAACTCGGCGGACTGCTGGATTTCCTCAAGGAAATCGGCGAGGTCATCAGCACCCTGCCGAGCGCCGAAGGGGGCATGGAGAGCAGTATCGGTTTCGATATCCTCGTTGGAACGGGAAGGGGACGGGACGAACTGGATTGCCTGCAGGGGCTGGAAGGGGTTACGGTCACCGCCCTGGAGCGTTCCGTGCCCGCGTCCGGAAGCCCGGAGGTCCGCGCGGTTACGGAAAGCGCCGTGCAGCATGCCGTGGAAAGACCAGCTGAAGCGGATGCCCCGGCAGTCGAACGACCGGTGTCATCCTCTGCGCGGAGCCTGTCCCGGACCATGCGGGTCGACATTACGAAGCTCGACGAACTGATGAACATCGTCGGCGAGCTCATTCTTTCCCATGGGACCGTGGCGGCCATATCTACCAGGATGCGGGCCCAGGGTTTTTCCGGTCTCGCCATGGAGCTGGCAAAGGCATCCAAGGGCATGGAGCGGAAACTCGCGGAACTTCAGCAGCGGGTGATGGAAGTCCGCATGATCCCCGTCGGACAGCTCTTTGAACGGATGTCCAGGATAGTGCGCAAAATCTGCCGCGAGCAGGGCAAAAAGATCGAGCTGCGCATGTCGGGAGCGGACACGGAACTGGACAAGATGATAATGGAGGATATTGCGGACCCGCTGATGCACATTATCCGCAATTCCATAGACCACGGCATCGAACCTCCGGACGAGAGGGCGGAACGGGGCAAGCAGGAGCAGGGGACCATAAGGCTTTCCGCCTTCCAGAAGGGCAATCACGTGGTCATCGAGGTGGAGGATGACGGCAGGGGAATCGACCACGAAAGGATCCTGGCCAAGGCAGTTGAATTGGGACTTGTCGACACTGCCGAAGGGATCACGCCGAAGGAAGCCCTGTCGCTGATTTTCCTGCCAGGCTTTTCCACTGCCGACCAGGTGAGCGATGTGTCCGGCCGCGGTGTGGGCATGGACGTGGTGAGGAACAACATATCCGCGGTTTCCGGAACGGTGGATATCGAGAGCGTTTCCGGGGAGGGAAGCCGGGTCATCATTACCCTGCCCATCACCCTGGCGATCATCAAGGCGCTGGTGGTCAAGTCATCCAACCGCTGTTTCGCCATTCCGGTGACGTCGGTCCGGGAGACCCTGTCGCTCGAGGGAGTGGAGATCAGGACCGTGGAGCGCAAGAGGGTGATCCAGCTCCGCGAGAGCACGCTGCCGCTTCTTGCACTGGAGAGATTCTTCGCACTGGAATCGTCACCGGAGATGTCTGAAAGTCCCTTCGCCGTTGTGGTGGGAGAGTCGGACCGGCGGATCGGGATCGTGGTGGACGATCTCCTGGGTCAGCAGGACCTGGTCATAAAATCGCTCGGGAGCATCTTCAAGGGAGTGGGAGGCATCGCCGGAGCAGCCGACCTGGGCGACCAGAGCACCATCCTCGTCCTCGACGTGAGCGGCATAGTCGCCGAGGCTATGAGAGGAACGGCATAGCATGTACAAGGGGTTCTACGGCCTTCGGGAAAAGCCGTTCAGCAAGACCCCGGATCCGCGGTTCCTCTACCTGAGCGGGGGGCATGAAGAAGCACTGGCGCGGCTGCAGTACGCGGTCGAGGAACGTGAGCTGGCGCTCCTGACCGGAGACATCGGCAGCGGCAAGACCACCCTGTCCAGGGCATTGATGGACAGCATGGGGGACGGCTACCGGTTCTGCTTCATTTTCAACCCGATTCTGGCTCCGGTCGAGTTTCTCCGGGTCCTGGCCTGGAATCTCGGGGTGGAGTCTCCGCCTGCGGCAAAGGATGATCTCCTCAGGGAACTGACCGGGCAGATGTACCGTTGCCATGCGGACGGTATTGTGCCGGTCGTCGTGGTCGACGAGGCGCAGATGATCCCGGGGCGGGATATTTTCGACGAAATAAGGCTGTTGACCAACTACCAGCTGGATGACGGCAACCTGCTGGCGGTTATCCTCATGGGCCAGCCCGAGCTTCGGCGGAAGCTGGCCGATCCGGTCTATGAGCCCCTCTGCCAGAGGATCGGCATACACTACCACCTGGGGCCGCTCAGCCTGGAGGAAACTCTGGAATACGTGGATTTTCGCCTTGGGGTCGCTGGCGGGGCGCCCGGTCTTTTTTCTCCGGATGCGGTCATGAGGATCCATGAGCTCTCCGGCGGCGTACCCCGCAGGATAAACAGCCTGGCAACCGCTGCCCTGCTGGAGGGATTCGCCCGTGACCTGACCCTGATCGAGGGGGAGATCATCGAGGCTCTGTCGGGAGAACTGGACGTACACGGTACGGGATCGACACATGATGAACCTTGCTGAAATACGTAAAAAGGCACAGCGACAGCGGATGGAGCCCGATACGGTTCCGGAGCTGGCGGAAGACGATGTGCATGCTATCGGGGAGAGCCCAGCCGCGGAGCCTGCCGGGCAGCCGGCCCCGGTTCCGGAGGCCGGGCCGGTGACCGGGGAGCCTTGCGAAACGGCTTCTGCTGAAAAGCCGGGGGGCGAGGAGCAGCCGGCTGCGGAACTTCCCTTCGATCCGCGGGCGCTCATCCTGGCAGGCCGGCTTTCCGCAGGCTCTGCCGCGGATTTTTCGGAAGCATCCGAGAACAATCCCGCCGATGTCGAGGAAGGTGTGGAAAAGTATCTCAGCTTCCGGGTGGCGGATGAGGAATACGGTGTGAGCCTCATGGACATCCGCGAGATAATCAAGGCGCGACCGGTTACGGAAGTGCCGCGCATGCCGCGGTTCGTGGCCGGGGTGCTGTCGCTCAGGGGCACGATCATACCCGTTTTCGATCTCCGCTTGAGGCTCGGCTTCGAACCGGGCGAACCGACCGGGCTCGAAAGGATAATCATCATCAAGGGGGACGAGGGGGCCAGCGGGCTCCTGGTGGACGAGGTCCACCAGGTGGTCGTCCTCCAGTCGTCCGCCATAAAGGATGCGCCGCAGGTCCTTGATGGAGTCGACCGGGAGTTCGTCATGGGAATCGGCCGACATGGGGGGCGGATGCTCATCCTGCTTGATCTGGAAAAGGTTATGGAGGTTTCTCTGCTCTGATGGTCAAAATGACTGGTCGCTATTCGCCGGGAAGGGGTTAGGGTGGACGGGGAGATCCACGAACTCAAAATCGTCTGCTTCAGGCTCGGGAGTGAAACTTTCGCTGTCGACATCATGCGCGTGCGGGAAATAATCAAACCGCAGAAGCTGTCGCGGCTGCCGGACGCTCCTGCCTTCGTCGAGGGGGTCATCAACCTGCGCAGTGCCATAATTCCCGTACTGGATCTGAAGAAAAGGTTCGGAATGCAGGAGCCCCTGGACCCTCTCGACCACCGGTTGCTGATCGTGATGATCGGCCGTCGCCCGGTGGGGCTGGCTGTCGACTCGGTATCAGAGGTTGTCACGGTTTCCGTAAGCGATATCCGTCCCCCCCCTGAAGTCGTGAGGTTCGGCGGACGGCGATATCTGCTGGGGGTGTGTCTGGTCAGGCATAAATTCGTAATGCTGGTGAATCCGGATTCCCTGCTTGACAGCAGTGAATCCGACGGTCTGCTTGAATTCATGTCTGGCGGGTCCCTGGTCTGACCTCTGACGGATCAGGGGATTACATCATGGCTGACATCTGGCAGGCTGTTGAAAAATTTCAAAAGTCTGCCAAGGGAAGCGAGAGAGCACATGCTGGTTGGATGCCCCAAATGCAGGACACGTTACCTGCTGGACGATTCGAGGATAAAGGCTGAACGCATGGTCCTGCGCTGCAGCCGCTGCGATACCGCGTTTCGCATTTCCGGATTGCAGCCGGCCCGGACGTTGCCCCCGCCCGGCCCCGAAGCGGCTTCCGGCACGAGGGACGTCACGGTGCTGGTCGCAAACGAGAGCCCTGATTTCTGTGCTTCGGTGGAACAGGTGCTCTCCTCTGAACCATTCAGGGTCATATGCTGTCACGACGGCCAAGCCGCCCTCGACCTGATCGAGGAACAGGTTCCGGACGTGGTGCTGGTGGATGTCGCCCTGCCGACTGTTTACGGCTTCGAAATCTGCGACAGGATACGGAACAATCCCGCTCTCTCGACCGTCAAAACGATCCTGCTCGCTTCCATTTACGACAAGACCCGGTACAAGAGAGAGCCCAAAGCACTGTACGGCGCAGATGACTACATCGAAAAGCATCATATCCCCGATAGTCTTGCAGCCAAGATTTCCTGCCTGGTTTTCGGCCAGAGTGCGCTCGATCAGACCGGAGACTGCCCTGAGGACAATGTCGGCGAGGGCGAGGCATCCGGCGAGGCGGTCCCGGACCGCGAACTTGAAGAAAAGAATGCCGTCTGCGAGGACCTCCGCAATGATGAAGAGCTCAAGACCAGCGTGAGCGCGGAACAGCCCGAGGCGGAATCCGTCGTGAAGGCCCGTAGGCTTGCCAGAATCATAGTGACCGACATTGCCCTCTACAATCAGAAAAAGGTGGATGACGGGGTCATGAACGGCACGTTCTACGAGCTCCTGGCAGATGACATCCGGGAGGGGCGCCGCCTGTACAACGAGCGCTTCCCTGAAGATATCCGCGGGGGAACTTCCTACCTGGAGGAAGCCTTCGAAGAGTTCATTTCCGGGAAAAGGCGGGAGCTTGCCGAGGGGAGGTTGAATCCGCAATGACAGACGATCGCACCGCCCTTGACCCGCTGGCCGCAGTAACGGACCTTTCTTCGCCCGACGAGGAAACGCGCCGCTGCGCGGTCATATCCGTTGCCGCCGGACCGATCGCCCTGGTCAGGGGGCATCTTTTCCAGGCCATGGGGGACTGCAGCTGGCGGGTGAGGAAAGAGGCGGTAGAGGGATTCCTGGCGTCGGCCGGAGCACGTGAATATGCCGCGGAGGTGTTCGAACTCTTGAGGTCGCAGGACAATGCCGGTTTGAGGAGTTCCGCGGTCGAGGCGCTTGTCGGGCTGGGCCCGGCATCAATCCCCCTGCTGCAGGCGCGGGTCCATGACGGAGACCCCGACGTGCGCAAGTTCGTGGTCGATATCCTCGGGGACATCGGCGACGAGTCATCGTTGCCGTCACTCGTCGATGCCCTCGGGGATGATGATCCCAACGTCAGGGTCGCTGCTGCGGAAAACCTGGGCAAGGTGGGATCCCGTTCCGCGGTGGAACCGCTGCTGGCCGCATTGCGCAGGCCCGACCTTACCTTGAGGTTCACGATCCTCGAGGCCCTGGGGCGTATCGGCCAGCCGGTGCCGATGGAGGCTGTTTCACCTTTCATGGAAGACCCCCTGCTGAAAAAGGCGGTCTATGAATGCCTCGGATCCGTCGGCGCACTTGAGTCGGTCCCCATCCTGGTCAAAGGGTTTTCCGAGCCTTCCAGGGGGTGCCGCGAAGCTGCGGTCAAGGGGCTGATGGCTGTCAGGGAGCGGCTGCCTTCCGACAGGGTCGCCGGTGCCGTGGATTCTCATCTTGCCGGCCTGAGGGGGACACCGGTCGTCAAGAGCCTCCTGGACCTCCTGGACAGTCCTGACGTCCTGCTGCACAGGCTCGTGATAAGGCTTTTGGGCTTGATCGGCGATGCCGACGCCGCGGGTCCGGTTCTGCATGCCTGCGGCAATGAGCAGCTGCTGCCCGACTGCCTGCAAGCGCTGCGCTCCATGGGGGCAGGCACCGAAGCGCTCCTCAATGAAGAATACCTTCGGGCGGATGAGGGCGAACGTTACATGATACTCTGCCTATGCGGGGACCTGGGCCTTGCGGGTTGCCGGTCGATCATCAGTTCGGGGATGGCGGATTCCGTTCCCCAGGTCCGGGAGTCGGCCGTCCGCGCGGCAGGCAGGATCGGGCTGATGGAACTCGTGACGGAAATGGCGTTGATGCTCAACGACTTCGACCAGGACGTGAGGGCAGCCGCCCTGCAGTCCATGGAACTTCTCGCGGCAACGGGAGACGCATCGGTCGGCCGCGAGGCCCTGGTGTTGTCTCAGCAGCCCGAACCGGAAAAAAGGCGCTACGCTGCGGTCCTCTTCGGTGTGCTTCGCGACGGTGCGCGGCTTGCGCTCATGATGAAAGACGCGGACGACATGGTGCGGAAGGCGGCGGTGCAGGGATCTGCCGGACTTGCCGATGACGATGCCGTGCATCATCTCACCCTGGCGCTGACGGATGAAAACCCGGCGGTCAGGATTGCCGCGGCGGAGGCGCTCGGCGAATCGAAGCGGGAAGATGTCCTGGAACCGTTGCTGCTGGTTGCGCGGGATCCCGATCCATGGGTTCGAAGCGCGGGATTGAAGAGCCTGGGAATGATCGGCGGCCGGCCCGTGCTTGCGGAACTGGAAAATGCATTGAAAACGGAGAGCGGCGTGGTCAAGCTTGCGGCTCTGGAGGCGCTTGGCCGCCTGGAAAGTGAAAAATCCTTCGCACTGATCCGCGAAGCCCTGAAAAGCAGCGATTGCGATGTCGCCGCTTTTGCGTTCCGGATTCTGGCGGAGCAGGATGATCCATGGCTTGATGAACAGGGTGACTTGTTGTTCACTCACTCCCACTGGGGCATTAGGAGCGCCTTTGCCGAGTTGCTTGCCAAACGGCGTGGGCGGAATGCGGTCCCAAGCCTGGAGCGGGCGCTTAAGACCGAAAGCGACGACCTCGTCAAGGCACGGATCGCGGAGATACTGGACGCTCTCCGATGATTCTAAGAACTGAGCCGGAAGTCCGCATGACAGAGGAAGAATACCGCCTCATCCGAGATCTGGTCCACGGGCACTGCGGCCTTTATTTCGACAGCGAAGCCAGATACCTGCTGGAGAAGCGCCTTGCCTGCCGGCTCTTTGTTCACAAGCTGCCGAGCTTCAGGGAGTATTACCTGTTTCTGAAATACGGTCGTGACAGGGAGCAGGAGCTTTCGGACATCATGGACGTGCTCACGACCAACGAGACCTACTTCTTCCGTGAAGAGTTCCAGCTGAATGCCTTTTCACAGGAGATCCTGCCGGAACTCAAGGCGGAAAAGGAGAAGCGGGGGGACCGCACCCTGCGTATCTGGAGCGCCGGCTGCTCAACCGGCGAGGAACCGTACACCATTGCCATGCTGGTCCTGGAGGCCCGGTCTTTCCAGGGCTGGAAAGTGGAAATCATAGGGACCGACATCAGCCAGCGGGTCATCCAGCATGCCAGGAAGGGGATCTACGGAAAATCCTCTTTCAGGACCACCCATGAAGGCCGCATGCGCCGCTTCTTCCAGGAACAGGACGGCCTGTTCCGGATCAGGGACGATGTCAGGGAGCTGGTCACGATCAGCCATCTCAACCTTCTGGATGAAGACCGGATGATCCTCCTGGGGAAGATGGATATCATTTTCTGCCGCAACGTGATCATATATTTCGACCAGGTGGCAAAGAGGAGGGTTGTCGAATCGTTTTACCGCACGCTCCGTGATGGCGGCTATCTGCTTCTCGGGCACTCGGAGTCTCTCCTGAACACCACAACCGCATTCACACTCAGGCATCTAAAGAACGACATGGTTTATCGCAAGCCGTTGAGCGGTTGCGTGGCGGGAGGCGTGAGGTGAAGACGATCCGGGTGCTGGTAATCGACGATTCGGCCTTCAACAGGAGGACGATATCCAGGATTCTGGAAGGGATCCCCGGCGTTGAAGTGGTCGGCTATGCCGTTGACGGCGAAGAGGGAATACGGCGTTTCATGGAGCTGAAGCCGGACCTGGTGACGCTCGACCTGGAGATGCCGCGGATGGACGGTTTCACCCTGCTGCGCATCATCATGAAGAACCGCCCGGTTCCGGTCATCGTGGTCAGCTCGCTCGGTGGAGACGAACGGGTCTTCAGGGCACTGGAGCTGGGCGCTGTCGATTTCATACTCAAACCCACAGCCGATCCTTCAGACGCGCTGAACGCGATCTGCGACGATCTGACGGAAAAGGTCCAGGGTGTTTTCAATCTCAACATGTCCAGCATCCGGAAAAGGGGGGAATCCCTTCCCGCCGCTGCGGCGAAAAAGCAGCGGGCCGGAATCTCGCGGCCGAAGGGCAGAAAGGACGCCGTTTCCTTGCTGGCGATCGGCGCCTCGACCGGGGGGCCTCCCGCATTGCAGGTTATCTTCGAGGAACTGCCCGGCGATATTCCGTTCTGCATCGCGGTTTCCCAGCACATGCCGGCCGGGTTCACGCGGGCCTTTGCCGAGAGGCTGAACAGGATAGCCTCTTTCTCCGTGGCCGAAGCAATCGACGGCGATCCGGTCCGGCCGGGAACGGCGTTGATTGCGCCCGGCGGCAGGAACATGATTTTCCAGGAGTCTGACGGCGAGGTCAGGGTTCGCCTCCTGGAACCTCAGGCGACGGACCACTGCATACCGTCCGTTGACAGGATGTTCCAGTCATGCGCCGATATTTTCGGCCCGCGCTTGCTCGGGGTAGTCCTGACCGGGATGGGCAGCGACGGAAGCCTCGGGGTGCGGGCGATCAAGGAGGCGGGTGGACAGGTCGTTTCCGAATCAGAGGAGACGGCGGTGATTTTCGGAATGCCGAGGGCGGCCATTGCCACCGGCATGGTGGATGCAATAGTACCACTTGAGAGAATTTCCGAAGAAATCATGATTCGCTGCGGTACGGGCGGGGATAGATTCTGAGAGGAGCGCGCAATGGCGATTGATGAGGAAAAGGGCGTTTCGGGGAGGGCGGAGGAGTTCCTTCAGCTTTTCAAGAAAGGGGCCGAGTTTACCCAGGAGCTCTTGAAGGAGAATGAACTGCTCCGCTACCGCCTGGTCCAGCTGGAACAGCGGTTGCTGACCCATGGCGGGAGCGGGGCTCAAACCGATACCAGCAACAAGCTTGCGGAGCGGATAGCCGAACTGGAAAACGAAAAGCAGCATCTGCTGGAGCGCATGGCCAGCGTGGAACGGGAAAACCAGGATTTCGCCACCCGTTACGTGGAGATCGAAGCTGAGAACAACAATCTGGCCAATCTCTACATAGCCAGCTTCCAGCTCCATTCGACCCTTGATTTCCGTGAAGTTCTCCAGATCATCATCGAGATCATCATAAATCTCATAGGCGCCGAGGAATTCGCGATCCTGCTGCTCGACGAAAAGACGCAGGATCTCAATGCGGTCGCCACGGAAGGCATTGCCCGTGAAGACATTCCCCCGATCAAACTGGGCCGCAGCGTGGTCGGCAGGGTTGCGGAGACGGGTGAAAGCCACTTTGCCGCGGACGTGTCCGCCTACCAGCGGGACCTCATGGATCCCATGGCCTGCATCCCGTTGAAAATCAAGGAACACGTCATCGGCGTGATCGTCATCTACAAGCTTCTGATCCAGAAGAAGGAATTCGCCCCGGTGGATTTCGAGCTTTTCACCCTGCTGGCCGGTCACGCTGCGACCGCCATTTTCAGCTCCCGCTTGTATTCGGAATCCGAACGGAAGCTTTCCACCATCCAGGGTTTTCTTGAACTGCTTACCAAGTAGTGTCCCTCCGGAACCTCCGGAAAGACACAAGATGGTTTCCTGGTCGAAAAAAGACCGTTACCGGATGGAAACCAAGCAGGATTTGTTATGAAGGAGATACTGCCATGCCGGTTCACAATATTCTGATCGTCGAGGACTCTCCGACCATGAGGCAACTGATAGCTTTCGCGCTCAAGAGGCTGCCCGGAGTCAGAACCGTAGAGGCGAGTGATGGCGTCGACGGTTTGAAGAAGCTTTCAGCCGAGAAATTCGACCTCATTTTCACCGATATCAACATGCCCATCATGGACGGATTGAAGCTGGTGAGCCTTGTCAGGAGCGATGCCAATTACCGTGCCACGCCCATTGTCGTCATCACCACCGAGGGCGCCAGGGAAGACCGGGAACGGGCGCTGGCTCTCGGCGCCGACGACTATATAACCAAGCCGATTCAGGCCAACCGCATCCTGGAGCTGGCGAGGTCTTTTCTGAGTGCTTCCTGAGAAGAATTTTTCATCCCGGCCGCGGGCGGCGCTACCTTGCCATCGACAGGCGCATGGCGCCGGAGCGTCAACCCTGTCCGACTTGAGCCGGGCGGTCTTGCGAGATTGCAGCGGGGCTGAATATTGGTACCGATCGGGAATATTCCTGACAATATATGTCACTATTGGGCGAATCGAGAGAGCATTCCGTTTCGCCCCTGCCATACGGAGGTAGGAACGTGGAGGAAAGATACATACCGAGGGACGTAGAGGAAAAATGGCAACGCTTCTGGGAGGACGGGTCCGTGTTCCGCGCATGCGCGGATGCCGACGGGGAAAAGTATTACCTGCTCGAGATGTTTCCCTATCCTTCCGGAAGGATCCACATGGGGCACGTCCGCAATTATTCCATCGGCGACGTCCTGGCCCGCTTCATGAGGATGCGCGGCCGTAACGTGCTCCATCCCATGGGGTGGGATGCATTCGGCATGCCGGCTGAGAATGCTGCCATAAAACACAGAAGCCATCCGGCCACCTGGACGTACGAGAACATCGAGTACATGCGGAGCCAGCTGAAGAAGCTGGGCTTTTCCTATGACTGGGACCGTGAGCTGGCCACCTGCCACGTGGGATATTATAAATGGGAACAGCGGATATTCCTGGAGATGTACCGGAAAGGGCTGGTATACAAGAAAAACTCTTTTGTCAACTGGTGCCCGAAGTGTGAGACCGTGCTGGCCAACGAACAGGTGGAGGACGGCTGCTGCTGGCGCTGCGACAGCAGCGTGGAGCAACAGGAGCTGGATCAGTGGTTCTTCCGCATCACCGATTACGCCGAGGAGCTTCTCGAGTACACCTATCGGCTGCCCGGCTGGCCGGAGAGGGTCCTCACCATGCAGCGCAACTGGATCGGCAAGAGCCTGGGCTGCGAGATCGACTTCCCCCTGGAAGGCAGGGACGGGGCGATCCGGGTTTACACCACCCGCCAGGATACCCTGTACGGCGCCACGTTCATGTCACTGGCGCCCGAGCACCCTCTCGCCCTGGAGCTGACCGTCCCTGAAAGGAGGGAAGAGGTTGCCGAATTCGTCGACAGGGTCAAGCGCACGGACAAGACGAAGCGCACTGGGGATGAGATGGAGAAGGAAGGGGTGTTTACCGGATCGTACTGCGTAAACCCCGTTACCGGCCGCCGCATGCCCGTATACCTGGCCAATTTCGTCCTTCCGGAGTACGGAACCGGGGCGGTCATGGCGGTGCCGACCCACGATCAGCGCGATTTTGAATTTGCCCGGAAGTACGACCTTCCCCTGGCCGTGGTCATCCAGCCTGAAGGGGAAGCCCTTGACCCGGCGGCCATGGAGGCGGCCTTTACCGAGGAAGGCATCATGGTGAACTCCGCCGGTTTCGACGGGCTGAAGAGCAGTGAAGCGAAAGACCGGATAGCAGACCACCTGGAGAAAGAGGGGATCGGGAAGAAAACGGTCAACTACCGCCTGCGCGACTGGGGCATCTCACGCCAGCGTTACTGGGGGAACCCCATTCCCGTCATCTACTGCGAACGGTGCGGCGTGGTCCCCGTGCCCGAGGAAGACCTGCCGGTGCTCCTGCCCGTGGATGCAACCTTCACCGGCGAAGGGGGGAACCCCCTTGCCAGGATACAGTCGTTCGTCAACGTGCCCTGTCCCGAGTGCTCCGGACCCGCGCGCCGCGAGACCGACACCATGGACACCTTCGTTGAATCCTCCTGGTACTTCCTCCGTTACTGCTGCCCGCGATATGAGGAAAGCCCGCTGGACCGCAGAGAGGCGGAATACTGGATGTCGGTCGACCAGTACATCGGGGGTATCGAGCACGCGGTGCTGCACCTCCTCTATGCCCGCTTCTTCACCAAGGCGCTCCGCGACCTGGGCTATGTAGATATCGATGAACCCTTCACCAACCTCCTGACCCAGGGCATGGTGATCAAGGACGGGGCAAAGATGAGCAAGTCAAAGGGGAACGTGGTGGACCCGGACGCTCTGATCGGCTCCTACGGCGCCGATACCGCCCGGCTGTTTTCCCTGTTCGCGTCGCCGCCGGAGCGGGACCTGGACTGGAGCGACCAGGGCGTGGAGGGGAGTTACCGTTTCCTCAACCGTGTCTGGAAGATGGTCTATGAACTTGCGCCCCTGGTACGTGAAGCCGGGGCGGTCGATGTTTCCGCCCTCGGCGCGTCGGGAGCTGTGTTACGCCGGATAACCCACAAGACCATCAGGAAGGTGACCGAGGATATTGAAGACCGCTTCCACTTCAATACGGCGATCGCTGCGATAATGGAACTGGTCAACGCGATCACTTCTTTCGAGGGAAAGAAAGATCCAGGCTGCGCTCCCGTGCTCAAGGAGGCCGTGGAGAGCGTGGTCCTGCTGCTCGCGCCGTTCGTCCCTCATATCGCGGAAGAATTGTGGGATGGGCTCGGGCACGGCGGAGGGGTGGACTCGGCATCCTGGCCTGCCTGGGACGAATCCGCCCTGGTGGAAGAGGAAATCACCATTGTCGTCCAGGTCAACGGCAAGCTTCGCGGCAAGGTCAACGTGGCTGCCGGAGCTGGGGAGGACGACGTGAAGGCCGCAGCCCTCGCGGATGAAAAGGTGCTTGCCCACACGGACGGCAAAACCGTCAGGAAGATCGTGTATGTTCCGGGCAAACTGGTGAACATCGTGGTCGGCTAGTTTCCATCCGGAAAGGGTGCTTTTTCGCCCTGGCTGTGTCAATCTTCGGGTTTGCTTGTGCGACATACCTGAGTATGCCTCCGCGCAATCCCTTGATCTCCTTGCCAGGACGCAAAATCCCCTCTTTCCGATCTGGAGACAGTAAAAAGTTCGTCCCGAGTTTCCGGACGGACTCCAGCTGAATAAACAAGTGTACTGGCCCTTTCGGGAGAGGAGTTGTCCTTGCAGAGAAAAACGGTATTCTTTTTTCTTTTCCTGCTTTGCATCACGGTTTCGGCCTGCGGTTACCGGCCCTTGGGCCGTGACATGGAGTCACGCTTCGGAGAGGGAGAAACCATCTCTATTCCGATCTTTACCAACAAGACCTTCAAATCGAACCTGGAAAATGTCTTGCAGAACGATCTGATAGACGAGTTCGCAAAGAGGAAACGGCCGCTGATCGGGAGGGGGGAGGGGACCGACTATACCTTGACCGGCGAGGTCCTGTCCTACAGCAGGAATGAGGTTTCCTATTCCGGCACGGACACGGTCACCGAGTACCGGGCAACCATGGTGATCTCGGCAACCCTGCGCAGGAACAGCACGCGCAAGGTCCTCTGGAAGGGCGAATTGAGCTGGTTCCAGGACTATCCGGCCAGCTCGGACATCGCTCTCCTGCAGAACAAGGAAGACGCGGCCATTCGGGAGATCAGCCAGCGGCTCGCCGAGCAGCTATACCTCAAGATGTCGGAAGATTTCTAGTTTCCATCCGGAAAGGGTGCTTTTGTGCCCTGGCTGTGTCAATCTGCGGGCTTGCCAGGACGCAAAATCCCCTCTTTCCGATATGGAAACTTCAGCTGTGTTCATCTGCCTTACCTGATGTAAGCTTTTCCGCATACTGTTGGACATTCCGCACCGACTTCTGCAGGAAGACGAGCTTTTGAAACCATGAAATACCAGGAACTGATTCATGCTTTGGACAAGGGGGACATCCGGCCCCTCATCTACCTCCACGGGGACGAGCCGTACCTGATGGAGAAGGCTGTCCGGCGGCTTCAGGATATCCTGGTGCCGCCGGATCTGCGGGACTTCAACATGGAAGTCTTTTACGGCAATGAGAGCAGCGGAGGACATATCGCCGAGGCGGCCGCGACGCTCCCCATGTTCGCCGAGTGGCGGCTCGTGCTGGTGAAAAAGGCCGATGCCCTGCCGGCTGCTTCCCTGGAGGACCTGGCAAGGTACATCGAAAACCCGTCACCTTCCACCTGCCTGGTTTTCCTGGGAGAGAAGATCGACCAGCGGAAGAAGTTCTTCGCCGAATTCAAGAAGCGGGGGGAGCTGGTCGAGTGCAAGCGTCTTTACGAGAACCAGCTCGGTGCGTTCATAAAGGCCGAGGCTGCGGCCCGCGGCAAAAGGATCGAAAGCGCCGCAGCGGAAATGCTCGTCTACCTGGTGGGCAACAACCTGCAGGAGCTCGTTTCCGAGGTGGAAAAGGCTGTGCTTTACGTGGGAGGCCGCGATACGGTCACCGCGCCCGATATCCGTGAAATAGCTTCCGACACGAGGGTGAACAGCGTGTTCGAGCTTGCCGATTCCCTGGGCGAGAAGAAAATCGACCGTGCGCTGCGCAGCCTGGACACCCTGATCGAGGGGGGGGAAGCTCCTCTGCTCGTCCTTGCCATGATAACCCGCCATTACCGGCAATTGTGGAAAGTGAGGGAGCTCCTGGACAGGAAGGTCCCGACCCGCGATATCGGAAAAGCGGCCGGGATCAACCCCTATTTCCTCCAGGGCATCATCCCGCAGGCGCGCAATTACGAGCCCGGCGAACTGCGCCGGCTTTTCGAGAAGATCTTCCAGGCAGATCTGGCGCTGAAGACGGGGCGCGTGAAACCCAGGATAGTGCTCGAGCGGTTGCTCATGGATGCCTGCGGTAAACTGTAGGGGGGTCGAAGGTTGGCAATTCCTGGAAGGATAGAATTACCTTCATTTCGGGGATAGTTCTGCAGAATATCCCTCTCCATTTAGGGAGAGGGAAGCGCAGAGCGCCCGGTGAGGGAGAAAAGAAGACAAAAAAAGGACCCGGTTCGGGTCCTTTTCTCACTATTCGTTTTTTCTCCAACGGGACAGTCCGCGGGATGCCGGTACTGCCCGCGCAACCTGCTGCACGCTAGCCCAGGGTATTTACCAGCTTGTTCAGCCTGGACACGTTGCGGGAGGCGTTTGACCTGTGGATCACTCCCTTGGAAGCAGCGGAGTCGATTACCGGGATGGCCGCTTCGAGGGATTCTTTTGCCAGGGTCACGTCTTTTGCCGCGACCGCTTCGCGGACACGCTTTATGAAAGTCCGCAAAGTTGAGCGGACATGCTTGTTCCGTTCGTTCCTCTTGATGTTCTGCTTGATTCTCTTCAGGGCCGACTTGTGATGAGCCAAACTGCACCTCCCTCATATGTTCAACGGTTGCTTGATTTTCGAAAGATATTTACTTATCACTTGTCGACGTTCCGTGTCAAGGAAAAAGTACCGTTCGCAACCTGAATCCGGCGCTGCATTTCCGGACGCCTGATCCCGGTTGCCTGAAAGCAGTTGACGGGGGACGGAAAAATTGCTTACTATCACAGGATTGACACAGCGAGGAACGCAATTGCAGAGCGCCAAGAAACTCTACATCGAAACATTCGGCTGCCAGATGAATGTCAACGACTCGGACACGATGGTCACGCTCCTGAGGGAGCTGGACTACGAGCCGGTTGACAACCCTTCTTCAGCGGATCTCATAATCCTGAACACGTGCAGCATCCGGGCAAAGGCTGAGCAGAAGGTCTTCAGCGAGCTGGGCCGGATGAAGAGATTCAAGACCAGGGAAAAGAGGGTCATCCTGGGAATCGGCGGCTGCATCGCCCAGCAGGAAGGTGAGAAGCTCCTGCGTCGCGTACCTTATCTGGACCTGGTGTTCGGCACCCATTCACTGCACCTCCTTCCCGACATGGTGCGCGCAGCCGAAAAGGGCGAGCGCCCTGTGCAGAATGATTTCCTCGACCCCGAAGCCCGGTTGGATCTCTTTCCGCGCAAGGATGTGGAAGGCGGCGTGACGCGTTTCGTAACGGTCATGCAGGGCTGCGACAACTTCTGTTCCTACTGCATAGTGCCCTATGTACGCGGCAGGGAAGTGAGCCGCCGATCCGGCGACATTCTCCGCGAGATCGGGGAAATGGCCGATGCGGGAGTGAAAGAGGTGACCCTCCTGGGTCAGAACGTCAATTCCTATGGCCTGAAAAGCGTTGACGAACCGGATTTCGCGGCGCTGCTCAGGAGCGTCTCGGCTATAGAAGGCATAGAGAGGATCCGCTTCACCACGTCCCATCCAAAGGACATGTCGCCGGATCTCGTTTCATGCTTTGCCGAGCTGCCAAAGTTGTGCAGCCATATTCATCTTCCCGCCCAGTCAGGGAGTGACGGTATCCTGGAACGGATGAACCGTGGATATGACAGGAAGGATTACCTGGCCAGGATCGGTGCGCTGAAGGCGGCACGCCCGGATATCCTGGTCACCGGCGACATGATCGTGGGGTTTCCCGGGGAGACCGAGGAGGATTTCCAGGAGACCCTGTCACTCATGGAGGAGGTGCGTTATGCAGACCTTTTCTCCTTTGCGTTCTCAGCCCGGCCGGAAACGGAGGCGGCACGCTACCCGGACGAACTGACCCGCCGGGAAAAGCAGGAGCGCCTCGACCGTTTGCAGTCCCTGCAGCGGAGCATGACCATGGAAATGAGCCGCGGCCTCGTGGGCACGATCCAGGAGGTCCTGGTGGAAGGGACCAGCAAGCGGGGGGGGCAGCTCTTCGGCAGGACATCCGGCAACAGGATCGTCAATTTTACCGGCGACCGGTCGCTGGTCGGAAGCCTGGTCCGTGTTACAATAGTGGAGGCGATGCCCAACTCGCTCCTGGGAGAGAAGGCATGACAACATGCAGGAAAGGCTCGAAAAGAAAGGCGCGCGGGGTATACCGGGAAATGACCGTGCACGGCTTTGCCCTCGACTCCATTGCCCAGATCCCGCTGGTGCTCCTGAAGGACTGTGAGGGGAAAATCACGCTCCCCATCTGGATCAGCTCCATGGAGGCGGTGACCGTGGCTGCGGAGCTGATAAGCCGTGACGCCTTGTCACAGAGCGGTACGCGCGACCTCATGTCGCTGCTCCTCGACCAGTTGAAGGTGACGATCGAGCGTATATCCATAGAAGGCTTGAGCGAGACAAACTTTGACGCATATGTGCAGTTTTCCCAGGACGGAAACAGCGTGCGGGTGAAGGTGCGTTCCTGTGAGGCCGTGGTAATGGCCCTGAAGCATTCCATGCCGATCATGGTGGCCGACGATGTGTTCGAGCAGGCTTCCATGCTGGATGTGGGTGACGAGCACGGCTTCGGCGACAACTCCGCCGGGCGCTTCGTTGATTTCCTGGAGAGCCTGGATCCCAAGGATATGGGCAAATATCCAATTTAGTTTCCATTCGTAGACGGTCTTTTTCCGCCCTGGCGTTGTCAATCTGCTGGATTGCTTGTGCGACGTACTTGAGTACGCCTCCGCGCAATCCATTGATTTCCTAGCCAGAGCGAAAAAATCCTCGCCTACGGAATGGAAACTCTCTCCTGAAATAGATTTACTGAAAAGCAGAAGACAAATTTGGTTCGGAGTAAAATTTCATGCGTGAAGAATCTTTCCAGTTTTTGAAATCCCTGGTGGAGGCGCCGAGCCCGTCCGGTTTCGAGCAGCCGGCCCAGAGGGTGTTCCGTGAATATGTAAAGCCTTTTTCCCAGGTCGAAGGCGACGTCATGGGCAACTCCATCGCCCATGCGCATTGCCCTGCCGAATCCAGGGCCCGGGTCATGCTGGTGGGCCACTCCGACGAGATCGGCCTCCTGGTGCGCTTCATCGACGACAACGGCTTCATCTTCTTCGGCGCCGTCGGCGGGGTAGACCCGCAGATTACCCAGGGGCTGCGGGTGGCGGTACACGGCAGGAACGGCACTGTGCCGGGTGTCATCGGCAAGAAACCGATCCATCTCATCGAGCCCAAGGACCGGGAGGCGGTGGTCAAGCTGGACGCCCAGTACATCGACATCGGCGCGGCGTCGAAAAAGGAGGCCGAGCAGCTGGTGCGCATCGGTGACCCGGTGACGTTCCACGTGGGGCTGGAGCGCCTGGCAGGCGACCGGGTCGCTTCCAGGGGGTTTGACGACAAGGCGGGCAGTTTCGTGGTGGCTGAGGTGCTGAGATCGGTTTTCGAGGCAGGGAAGGAATTGCCGGTTGACCTGTACGGCGTGTCGTCGGTGCAGGAGGAGATCGGCCTGCGAGGCGGCACCACCAGCAGCTACGCGGTAAAACCGGATATCGGCATCTGCGTCGAGGTCGACTTCGCCACCGACCAGCCCGACCTGGACAAGAAACAGAACGGCGACGTGGGACTGGGCAAGGGGCCTATCGTGCCCCGGGGCGCCAATATCAATCCTGCGCTGTTCGATCTCCTGATTGATACGGCGGAAAAGGAATGCATACCGGTCCAGATTACTGGAATCCCGCGTGCCACCGGCACCGACGCCAACGTGATGCAGATCAGCAGGAAAGGGGTGGCCACGGCCCTGGTGAAGATTCCGCTCCGCTACATGCACACTCCCGTGGAAGTCCTGTCCCTGTCCGATCTTGAGAATGCAGTGCGCCTCATAACTGCGACCCTCTACCGTATCGAATCCAGGGATGCCTATATCCCCTCTTGATTAGCTTGCCCTTACAATGGGCGAGCCGTTAATTTGTCTTTCCCTTTTGAAGCCCTTTTAACTTGACTTCGCAAACTGCGTGTAATATGTCTGGTTATCACACTTTTTTTCAGATCCCAAGGAGTGAGTGATGTCAGAAAATACCATTCAGGAGGCCTTGACCTTCGACGATGTGCTCCTCGTGCCGGCCTATTCGGACGTGCTGCCGCTGGAGGTTGATCTTTCGTCCTGCATTTCGAAGAATATCCCCCTGAACATTCCATTGATAAGCGCTGCCATGGATACCGTCACCGAATCGCGGACCGCGATCTGCATGGCCCGCGAGGGGGGGATGGGGATCATCCACAAGAACCTTTCCATCGAGGCCCAGGCCCTGGAGGTGGACAAGGTAAAGAAGAGCGAGTCCGGGATGATCGTGGATCCCATAACCATGCGTCCGAACCAGAGGATCCGCGAGGCCCTCGACCTCATGGAGCAGTACCGCATCTCCGGCGTTCCCATCATTAAGAGCAATGGCAAGCTGGTGGGGATTCTCACCAACCGTGACCTGCGTTTCGAAACCGACCTGGATCTGCCGATCTCGGCGCGGATGACGAAGCGGAACCTTGTCACGGTCCCGGTGGGGACCACGCTGGAGGAAGCCAAGGAGCACCTGAAGCGCACCAGGGTCGAAAAGCTGCTGGTCGTGGACGATGAGCGGAATCTCAAGGGCCTGATCACCATCAAGGACATAGAGAAGGTCAGGAAGTATCCGAATGCCTGCAAGGACAGCCTCGGCCGTCTCCGGGTCGGCGCCGCCGTCGGCCCGTCCGCGGACATGGAGGCCAGGGCCGATGCGCTCATCAAGGCGGGGGCCGACCTGATCGTCGTCGATACCGCCCATGGTTTCTCCCAGATGGTGATCGACGCTGTCAGGGCATTGAAACAGAAGTTCCCCTCTGTCACGCTCGTGGCAGGGAACATAGCGACGGCAGAAGCCACCGAAGCCCTCATCACGGCCGGAGTCGATGCCGTGAAGGTCGGCATAGGCCCCGGTTCCATCTGTACCACCAGGGTCGTTGCCGGCGTCGGAGTCCCGCAGATCACGGCCATCAGCGAATGCGCCAGGGTGGCGCGCCAGTACAACATTCCAGTGATAGCCGACGGCGGGGTGAAGTATTCCGGAGACATCACCAAGGCGATCGCCGCAGGGGCGGACGTGGTGATGATCGGGTCGCTGTTCGCGGGCACCGAGGAGTCACCCGGCGACACCATCCTGTACCAGGGCCGCGCCTACAAGACCTATCGCGGCATGGGCTCCATCGGCGCCATGAAGGAGGGGAGCAAGGACCGCTACTTCCAGGCCGAGGTGGAGGTGGAAACCAAGCTGGTTCCCGAAGGGATCGAGGGCAGGGTGCCCATGCGCGGACCCCTGTCGGCAACGATCCACCAGCTCATGGGCGGTCTGAGGGCCGGCATGGGCTATACCGGCTGCCGCACCATCAAGGAGCTGCAGCAGAAGAGGCGCTTCGTGCGCATCACCGGGGCGGGCCTCAAGGAGTCCCACGTCCACGACGTCATCATTACCAAGGAAGCGCCCAATTACCGGGTAGAGAATTGATCATGACTGCTGATATCCACAGCGAAAAAATACTGATACTTGACTTCGGCTCGCAGGTGACCCAGCTCATCGCGCGCCGGGTCAGGGAGCAGAGCGTCTACTGCGAGATCCACCCTTACAATATCTCCCTGGAAAAGATTCGGGAGTACGGCCCCAAGGGGATCATCCTGTCCGGCGGCCCCTCCAGCGTGTACGACAGCGATGCGCCCCATTCGGACCCGGCCGTCTACGACCTGGGCGTACCGATTCTCGGCATATGCTACGGCATGCAGCTCATGACACATCAGCTGGGGGGCAAGGTGGAGCGTTCGGACAAGCGGGAGTACGGCAGGGCGGTCATGGCCCTGGATGACACCGCCGACCTGTTCGACGGCTTCGGCGGCAAGGCCGAGGTGTGGATGTCCCACGGCGACCGCATCGAAGCCATGCCCGCGGGTTTTGCCCGCATCGCCCACACCGAGCACTGCCCGGTTGCAGCCATGAAGGACGGCAAGCGCCGCTTCTTCGGCGTCCAGTTCCACCCCGAGGTGGTCCACACCCCGAAGGGAGAGGAGATGCTGGGCAACTTCCTGTTCGCGGTGTGCGACTGCCGTCCCACCTGGACCATGGCCGGCTTCATTGAGACCGAGTGCGGGGACATCCGCCGCAAGGTGGGCGACGGCCAGGTGATCTGCGGCCTTTCGGGCGGGGTCGACTCGTCCGTTGTCGCGGTGCTGATCAACCGGGCCATCGGCGACCAGCTCACCTGCGTGTTCGTCAACAACGGCCTGTTGCGCAAGGGCGAGGCCGAGAAGGTCGTGAACCTGTTCAGCAAGCACTTCAAGATCAACCTGAAATACGTCGACGCGTCCGACCGCTTCCTGGACAAGCTCAAGGGCGTGACCGATCCGGAGCAGAAAAGGAAGATAATCGGCAACGAATTCATCTACCTTTTCGAGGAAGAGGCAAAAAAACTGGGCAGGGTGGATTACCTGGCCCAGGGGACCCTCTACCCGGACGTGATCGAATCGGTGTCCACCAAGGGGCCGTCTGCGGTCATCAAGAGCCACCACAACGTGGGCGGGCTGCCCGAGAAAATGAATCTCAAGCTCCTGGAGCCGGTGCGCGAGCTGTTCAAGGACGAGGTGCGGCTCCTGGGCCGCGAGCTGGGCATGCCCGACGAGGTGATCCACCGCCAGCCGTTCCCCGGACCGGGCCTGGCGATCCGCTGCATCGGCGAGGTGACCGCGGAACGGCTGGAGATCCTCAGGGAAGCGGACGCCGTGGTGCTGGACGAGATCAGGAAAGCCGGGCTGTACCGTGAGATCTGGCAGTCCTTCGCCGTGCTCCTGCCGGTGCGGACCGTCGGCGTCATGGGCGATGCCCGGACCTACGACTACACCATCGCCCTCAGGGCCGTGAACTCGCTGGACGGCATGACCGCCGACTGGGTCAAGCTCCCCTACGAGGTCCTGGGCGCCATCTCCTCCCGCATCATCAACGAGGTCAAGGGGGTCAACCGGGTGGTGTACGACATCAGCCAGAAACCGCCCTCAACCATCGAGTGGGAGTGATTTAAGCAGGCGCCAGGCACGAGGTGAAAGAAAACACGTAGGGGCGAAGCAGGTGGATCTTGCTTCGCCCCTACGAGCATTCAAAATTTTCTTATTATGACAGCAATCCAACTGATAATCTTCGACCTGGACGGGACCCTCATCGATTCCCTGGAGGACCTTGCCGCCGCAACCAACCACATGCTCACCTCCCTGGGGAGGAAACCGGTGGGGCTGGATCAGGTGCGGGGCTACGTGGGCCAGGGCGCGCGGCGGCTCGTGGAGCGGGCCATGCCTGTCGCCACGGCCGAGGAAATCGAAATCGGGATCAACATCTTCCTGGCCTACAACGAGGCGCACATAGTCGACCGGACCCGGCTGTACCCCGGCGCCATGGAAACGCTGGCTGAGCTCAGGAAAGCCGGCATGACCATGGCGGTGGTGTCGAACAAGAATGTCGCTCTCTGCCGCAAGGTGCTTTCAACTCTTGACGCGGACGGCTTCTTCGCAACAGTAATCGGCGCAGATTCAACGGCGCTCCGCAAGCCCTCTCCCGAGCCTTTGCTGATGGTGCTGCGCAAACTCGGGGTGGCAGCGGACCGGGCCCTCATGGTCGGTGACAGCATCAATGACATCGCTGCGGGCAATGCTGCCGGGATTGCCACGGTGGGGTGCACCTTCGGCTATGGAGACATGACCGAACTGGAAGACGCCACCTGGCGGATAGGCTCGATTCCCGAACTGCTCGAAGTGCCGGCTTTGCGGGACAGGTCATGAGGCGGATAGTCCTTGCCTCCACATCACCGTTCCGCAGGGAGTTGATGGAGCGGCTCGGCATACCGTTCGAGACAGCGGAGCCGGTATTCGAGGAGATAGTGGAACCTGGCGAGGAGCCGGGCGAACTGGTGAAGCGCCTTGCCCTGGGAAAGGCGATGTCAATGGCCGGGGAATATCCGGATGCGCTGATCATCGGCTCGGACCAGGTATTCGTGTCGCGGGGCGAGATCATCGGCAAACCGGGCAGCGTGGAACGTGCGCGGCAGCAGTTGCGCATGATGTCCGGCGGGACCCACACTTTCCATACAGGCCTCGCCGTGGTGGACACCGCTTCCGGTGCAGCGCTTTCCGAGTCGGTACCTTTCACCGTTACCCTCCGGACATTGGTCGACGAGGAGATCGACGAATACATCCGGCGTGACGACCCCGTATGCTGCGCCGGCTCGTTCAAGATCGAAGGGCTGGGGATCGCCCTCATGGAAAGGCTCGAAGGCGTTGACTTCACCTCCCTCATCGGCCTGCCGCTTATCTCCCTGGTTTCGATCCTCAGGAAGCTGGGTGTGAATCCGCTGGCGCCCTGACCCAATACTGTCTCTTCCGTCAAGTTTCTCTCCCCCCTTCATGAAAGGGGGGCACGTGGGGATTCCCTGAAAATGGCAGATAATCATTTCGACAACCTGGTCATGGATGAGCGCATCCGCCTGGTGATGGAGCTTGCCGACCGCTTCCATGTCCCTGCATACCTGGTCGGCGGCTCCATACGCGATGCGGTCATGGGGCGGCAGGTGCGGGACTTCGACTTCGCCCTTGGCGGCGCGGCTTGCGAATTGCCGAAGGAATTCGCCGCCAGGAGCGGAGGGACGTTCTTCTGGCTCGACCGGGAACGCCGGCAGTCAAGGGTGGTGGCCGGCAGGGAAGGGGAGCGCCTGACCTTTGACTTTGCCCCGCTCCGCGGGAGCGGCATAAGCGAGGACCTCCTTCTCAGGGATTTCACCGCCAATTCCCTGGCCCTTGAACTGACCCGGGATGACCTGCTTCTCGTTGATCCCCTTGACGGGATGGACGACATACGCACCGGCGCCGTGCGGATGTGCCGCCCTGAGGCGTTTGCCGACGACCCGCTGCGCATGCTGCGGGCGTTCCGTTTCGCCGCCACCCTCGGCTTTGCGGTGGAATGCCGAACCCGTGAAGAGATAGCCCGGAACCCGGCCCTGCTTGACCGGGTCGCCGGCGAGCGGATCCGGGACGAATTCTTCCTCATCCTGGATGCACCGGAGATCGGCCGTTCCCTGGGAGAGCTTCACAACGCAGGAATCCTTGCCCGTATCATTCCTGCGGCGGATTTTTCCCGCGGCATCGGAAATCGGATCGCATTTGCCGCGAAGACCGAGCTGCTGGCCAGGGATGCGGGTCGGCTTTTCCACGTCGACGGGCAGCGGCTCAAGGATCGACTGCAACGGAATGCTGAAGGCGATATCCCGGTCCTGTCGCTGGTCAAGCTGGCTGCGCTCCTGGCGGGAGAGGGGTGGGTGGAAATGGTGTCGGCCGCGGTTTCGCGCCTGAAGCTCGGGAACAAGGCGCGGGAGGCGTTGCGGGCCCTGTGCGGATGCCTGGACGGCTTTCCGGCCTTGCCCGGGGACGGCTTGGCGGAGCGGCCCTGTTACCGCTTTTTCCGCGACCGGCAGCCGGCCGGCGCCGAGCTCTTGCTCATGCCCCTGGCGGCGGGACTTATATCTTCTCAAATCGCTGAACGGATGATTTCCTTCTATTTCCATAGTTACCGGCCCGATGATGGGGAACTGCTCCTGGGCGGGGATGAAGTCATGACGCTGCTGAATATTCCACAGGGGCCTGGGCTCGGGCGGGAGATGGAGCGCCTCCGGGAGGCGGAAAGCCTGGGCCTTGTGGCCACGGCCGCCGAGGCGCGGGAGTACCTGCTGAAAAACAAGTTGACAAAACAGGGGTCGCCGGGTTAAAAAACTTGTCTACGCGGGAATAACTCAGTGGTAGAGTGTCAGCTTCCCAAGCTGAAGGTCGGGGGTTCGAATCCCCTTTCCCGCTCCAATAAAATCAAGGGGTTAGGCGAATATGCCTGGCCCCTTTTTGTTTGCGTGTAACCTCTCGTGTAACCTCCGACATGGAATTGAAAAGATTACGTTACGTGAACAATGGTTTCTTCCACCGATTCGCTTAATGCAGTGTGCAATATATCACTCAGAATTTGTAAGTAATTAATTGCGTTCCGACCCTCGGTTTTTCTCTTCTCATCAACACGGTTTTTCTTTCCTTTGTCACGATTTCCTCTGTCGCTAGCCTGGAATAATAATTTTACATAAAATTTACATTGAAGCAAAGCATTTGAAATTACGTATATATATGGTTCTGGCGTCTAATTTGCCTCGTAATTTCTCATTAGTTTAGTTGTACCCCTCCGCAATATATATAGTAGAGGGAGAAAAATTTTGAAAAGGAGGGTGCAATGAAGCTCATATCTGAGAAAAAGTTCCGGGTTGATTACCTGGGTATTTCGGCGACGGGATTTTGGAGGTTAAAGAAGCGTGGCGAATTGCCGACACCGGTTGTGATCGGGAAGCGGAATTATTATATGACTCAAACGATCATTGAATGGCTGGCGAGCAAGCAGAATAAAGCCGGCTAGGAAAACAACGACTTATGTATTTGAAAAACGATAATCGAATGAATGAAGTGTTCTGGATTCGGATGTTCTGTTCTGAGTTTGACGATCCTCGTTGGCTTGCAATTGAGCAATTACCTGATGCTGATGCCGTCCAGATCATATACGTCAGGATGCTGATGCTGGCAGGGCGGAGCAATTCCGACGGTCTCCTCCTTCTACACGAATCGCTTCCCTATGATGTCAGCACGTTGACAGCGGTTCTTAGACGGACGGTTCCGGTGGTGCAGTATGCACTTGCTACGCTGGAACGTTTCAAATTCATTGAAATGGTGGACGACGTGATTGCCATTGCGGAATGGGATCGACTGCAGCCAACGGGTGAGCTGGCCCGGCTTGCAGAAAGGCGTAAAAAGGACAGGGAAAGAAAGCGTGAGTCGCGGGCTGTGAAAAAAAATATGCTACTGCATTTTGTGGACATGTCCGCAGACGCGTCCACGGACAGTCCGCGGAGGTCCGGAAGAACAAAAATAGAGTCAGATTCAGGAACAACAACATCGAATTCCTCACGGAACGAAGATGTTGTTTATTTCGGCCAGCCGGAAGTGGAATCGGTAATGGAGGTTGTACCTCCAGCGGAGAGAAACAAGCGAATGCAAACCGTGATTGCAGATTCTATCCATACGCACGGTAGAGGCGTGGCTGAAAGCAACATCCGCTATGCGCTGTTGCACCATGATCCATCAAAGGGGAGGCTTGGTGGGATGATCTGCGAAGCCGTTATCAATGATTTTGCCCGGGCCGAAAGAGGGGCGATCAGGGAAAAAGAGGAAGCGCAGGCTGCAGCAGATGCCAAGCGCGAGATTATTGAAGCCGCTATGAAAGAGCAATCAGAGCGGGATCGCAAAGAAGCACTGTCACACCAAGCCGCTTGGCTGGCGCTACCTTTCCAGCAGCGAGTTGAACTGGCTCGACTCGCATGCGAGAAATTTCCATTTCTTTCGGAGTTGGCAACGTCAGCGTTAGATGATGTCACAGCCCCTTTTACCATGATATTGGCTGGCAAGTATGCTCGGGGAGAGCTCTGTTAATTTTCTGAAGATTAATGATTTAGAAACTCGATTAAGATCAGTTGGGGAGGTGAAAAAATGTGCAATCTGCTTGTAGTTACAGGGGTTTTTGGTGTTGTATTTGCTTTCTTTCTTCTTTGGAAACATAAAACCAAGAAAGTCGCCACGCACGAGACGCAGAAGTTTTCCCTGAAAGAAATCAGCCCAATATGGCGGTCCGCGCCGCAATCCCCTGTGCCCCCATCAAATCAAAAACCTGTGGAAATTCCGAAATTTTCCCATCCAGAAATCGCGGAATTTTCTGATTTCATGCAATCCAAATATCCTCTTATAAGCAAGGATGTCAGTTTTGTCGTAATCCTCAGGATTCTTGAACTTCTTGATCAATTTGGCGACTGCCCTTCCGTGGTATTGAGCGGCAGATCATACGGTGCCTCACCTGACAGGTACCATCTACTGGCAAGGGTGCCTTTGTGGCGCCATTGCATAAGCGTTGCCAGACAGATGATTGCCAATCTGGAATACAATATCGTTGTTCCGATATGCATCATAATTGGCCTGGCGCATGACATCGGTAAGATCCCCGAGTTTCACGGGGCGATGTATTGCACCGGGGACCATCCCCTCTTGTCGTGTGTTTTTCTTTCCGGAATTCCCGAGTTCCGAATGATTTCCGTGCATAGCGAAATTCTAAAAGCAATACAACGTCACCATTTTAATGCCCATGATCATTTATATTCCAGGCTTTTACGTGAAAGTGATGAGGCTGTCCGGTCATTGGAGCATGCCGAACAACTGATGGCCAATACCTTGGAAGGCAAAGAAAACATTCGCGTCAAAACGGAAATGCCATCGCTTCGAAAAAAGGATTTCGCTGCATTGTTGGGGCTTGAGTTGGAAAAAATCGACCTGAAGGACTACAGGCCGTGCCGTGTCGACATTTCTCCTTGGTTCAAAGCAAATGCCTTTTTCGACCAATTACGTGCCTGCCTGAATGTGGTTTCCTCGGGAAGGTGGCTGGCGGTGTCAATGCCTGATGGACTGATCTACTGCGGTTCTTCCGGCCTTTGGAAAATACTTTGTCGTGCCCATCCACACACCGCTGCCCTCTTGGCAGCATATGCCCACAAACGAGCGAAATTCGACATAATATACTCGGTTGCCCTGGAGCTTTCAGAGCAGTTCGACTTACTTGCAACAGAACTGATTGCACCGAATGATTTTATGTGCCCAGTGTCGATACTCTCAGGAACCGGGAAGCAGGTTAAAAGATATGAGTCTCCTATCCGGCTCATTCCTTTCAGAGCTCAAGCACTCGGCTTTGATACACTTGAGCTGGAGCGTGAAAAGTCCATGAGCATAAGGTCAATGGCGAGAGTGATCACGCCAGTTCTGGCAGCTCACGGTAACAATGAGGATGCTGATGAGGTCAAGCAATAGCCTGCGATATTCGTAAATATACTATTATGAAATAATAGTAGTGATATTAGTGATAAATTCCGGAGGTGAATTATGCCATCAAAAGTTGGCGCTGAGGCATACCGATTCCATTCCCTGTCAGGTCATAACGAGCTTTTTGAATTCGTAGAATTAAAGATCTGTGAAGCCTATGCGAACGGATTTTCCGTTATTGAAATTACACGAATCATTGGGTCGAGGAAAGCAGACTATGTCCATTCGGTATTGGTTAAACATGGGGTAATCCAGCGTGGCAAACCGGGTCGGTCCAGAAAAGGCCTGGTACCCACAGTTTTGGCATCCTATTTACGGAAGAGATCCTTATCGTACGCAAAATGGTGTGCCGGATGGTCTTTTGATCTTGAAGAGGCAGCTTGCACAATAAACATGTGTATCGATGGGCCTGTGATGGACGCGATCAGGAGAGATTTTCCCGGCTGCTACTCTCGAATGAAGGAACTATCAAATCCTCCGGAATATATGCACCCTCCTGAATTTGAGATTGACAAACTCGAAGCGAACATTTCCTGGGATTTTTGTGAACACTGTTACAGGGCAGAGAAAATGTGCGATGCAACTGTGCGAGGTTACGGCCCTACGATGGAATTTGCACTGAAGAATCTCAAGATCAGCAACCATTTTCTTTTCATGTGGAATCGCCTTGTCGTAGGATGTGGTGTGAATGCGGAGAGCAAGTCATCCAGTTAATGGTGCTATACAGTCTTTTTTGGCTTTGTGGATGAATATCGACTTACCGAATCCAGTCAATTCAGTATAATTCCGCCACTCCATATTTCATTTCCGTGCCTTGTTCCGGCCATGCCACTTTTCCTTCCGCTTTGGGGTCGACATGGCCCATGCGGCAAAAAGACCAATGAATAAATTTATAGCTATAGCTGAAATATTCAAATAATACGGATGATTGTTGGGACCTGATAATTCATTCAAGCATAAAAAACAGATCGCGGCCGAAAGAATCGCGATAAATGCGAAAAAAATTACACATCGGAAATTTCTGTGCGAAAGGGCATCCAGAATCAATATTGGACTTACGCCGAGCAATAGCCCTGACGCCAAAACGAGCATGGTAGTCATCGCGGCACCTTGTGATTTCTTGGATTGCTGCATGTTGTCGGCATCAGCACCCCTTAGAAGAAAAACCGATCTGCAACCAGTCCGTTTCTTGTTTCATTGCTTTGAGCTCAATGATTCCAAATTTTTTCCGGTGTCGAGCCAAGGGGTACCAGACAACTGGGGATACCCTTCCAGGTATTTGATTTCAGCACTTGTTCGCTCGTTTATTGTCCTGACAATATCAAGGCAGGTTTTTTCCGTCCATTCTTCCGGCGTTCCGACCATTGCATTCGCCATGGAGCGGCTTATCTGCCTCAAACCGCCTTCAAGCTTGGTAAAGGTCGCATATAGGTCGAGATTGTAGCCTTCTTTGTAGGGGAAGAGGCATGCCGTAAGTATCAGCTGATTGCTTCCTGAAATTTTTCTTACTGCTCGGGCATTCCATACCGATCCGTCACAAGTCGCCACCTTGAACCCAAGAGTTCCACCGGATGAAGCCAAGGCTCCCAAGGCAGAATTCTTGAATGGATTGACCAATTTGAATCTACCTGGTTTATCCGGAATTTCGTCGATGAAAATAGGCTTTGCTTCGTTGGCGTCATTGACGTTCTTGCCAAGTCCATTGCTGGCAGCATCAATTACTGCTTCTCGGTCAGCCTTGGTTTTGATATCGAAAATCCGATAATATTCGACGGTCTTTCGCTTTTCCACCAACGCGTTATTTACGGTCCCACATGCAGCGAGAGAAAACAGCACGACCAAAAGAATCGTGATTCTCATATGCCCTCCCATACATCTGGTCTGTTACGCATGCCTAAAGTCGGCAAATAATTGTGCTCCGACCATGGAAAAGCCATACCAGCATCGGAAACTGATTTGTACAAATATAAATAGCATATTAAATAACGATAATCAATATAAGATAATGTCTGCTTCGCGGCATGTTTTTCTATTTTTTCAAAGGTTGGTAATATGAGGTCGTGACATGAAAAGTAATGATCTCTTCTAGTTGATAATTGAATAGCTTGCGGAAACCCGTTTTCTGCAAATGGGGCAGATTGGTTCGAGGAGGACAAAGATCTTGCCCCTCAAGAATATCTCTTTAAACCAGACTCGCGTCCGATAAAGGTCAATAACCCTGCTGCAACACATAGGCGTTTCCTGTCGGATTACTTTCCCCTTGAAGACTACTTCGGAGTAAACTGCCACCAGGAGTTTTTGCTCAGGTGAAATCTTCACAAGCACCTCAACCAGTTCATTTACGAGATAAATAGGGAGTGCAGTGGGTGTCCTAGGGAGAAGCTATTACTG
>POSG01000007.1 GCA_003314535.1 Geobacter sp. | reverse complement strand
ATGGCTCCCACCAGATGGGAGTCACGGAAAATGAACTGTCGGAAATGATTACCCCCTTCCTCGAAGACCTGGTAACTGGCATCGTCCGGATGGACCAGGCCGATGCTGAAGAGATCCACGCCCAGAACCTTGATGCTGTTGGAACGGGGAATGCCGGTGAATACGGCAGCGGCGCCAGCGGCGTTCATGCCCGCGATGGTTCCCTGTAGCTGGGACGGCGCCCAGGTGCCATAGACCGTTCCCTGATGCTCCGCCAGGTCTCCCGCGGCAAAGATGTCCGGATCGGAAGTGCGCAGATGCTGGTCGACGACAACCCCATGATTGACCTCAAGTCCGGCCATGCGGGCAAGATAGCTGTTGCTGCGGACTCCGGCGGCAATGATTACCAAGTCTGCGGGGATGCTTTCCCCCGATTCCAAAACAACGCGCCGGACCTCTTCCTGGCCTGCCAGTTCCTGTACGCGGCCGCCAAACAGAAGAGCGATGCCCAGTGACCGGGCCTCTTCAGCCAGGCGTTCCCCCGCTGAACGGTTGAGCTGGCGTGGCAGGAGCCAATCAAACCCCTCCACCACCGTTACCTTGACTTTGCGGCGCGCAAGTGCGGCCGCAGTCTCAAGGCCGAGCACCCCGCCGCCGATGACCACGCAATTGGCAGCGGGCCGGCCTTGCTGCAGGATCATCTCGGCATCGCCGCAGGTGCGAAGGGTGAACACGTGTTTCCGGTGAGCACCGGGAATGGGAGGAACGCTTGGGTGCGCGCCCATGGCGAGGACGAGTCTGTCATAGCCCAGGCTGGGGTGTCCCTTCAGCGAGACCAATTTGGAGGTCCGGTCAATCGCGGTGACCTCCAAACCGTTCAGGATCGTGATGCGCTGTTCGGCATACCACGACTCCGGGTGGACAGGGAGTTCACTGGCAGTTATTTCCCCGGCCAGGTATCGGGTCAGGTTCAGGCGGTAGTAGGGCAGGTCATTCTCCTGGCAGACCATGGTGATGGACGCTTCCGGCGCGGTGGCGCGGGCGGCCTCTGCGGCCGAGAGCCCGGCAATGCCGCCGCCGATGACCACAATGTCGCCCGTCAGGTCGTGCTTGGCCGTACCTTGACCCTCTGCCGTCACCGCTTCGAACTGGTCCGGTCCGACCCCACAGACCGGGCAACACGGTGGAGGGGCGTCACCATCGTGGATGTAGTCGCAGTTGATACAGCGCCATTTACAGGGCACGCTCGCTGCTGGAGCCGCCAGGGGAGTGTACGGCTCGAACAGATCCTGGGTCGCACCGCAGACCGGACAGCAGTCAGGCGGAGCCTGCCCCAGTTGTATATAGCCGCATACCGTACAACACCAATGGTCCTTTGCCATAGCAACCTCCTGGGCAGGCGAGCCGCTACCGAACCAGTAGCGGCTCATCTAACAAACTCACTTAACGGGGAATTCGGATCAATCGATCAGGGAGAAACGGTCCTTGGGGACTCCGCAGACCTGGCACTTGTCGGGGGCCGCGTCATATACGGTGTTACCACATATTTCACATACAAAGAGAGCCCTGGAAGCGAGGTCGGCCCCGCTCTTCACGGCAGCCGCGGCTTTCTGGTACAACCCGTAGTGGATCTCTTCCACCGCCAGCGCATTGCGGAACGAAACCTCGGCCATCATGTCTCCTTCTTTTTTCGCCTCTTCCAGGTACGGCGGATACATCTGCTGGAATTCAAAGCCTTCACCGCTGATTGCTGCTTCCAGGTTCTCCGCGGTTTTCTTGATGCCTCCCATGGCCCGCAGGTGGGCGTGGGCGTGCACGGTTTCGGCGTGTGCGGCTGCCCGGAACAGCTTGGCAACCTGGGGAAAGCCGTCCACCTCTGCCTGCTTGGCAAATGCAAGGTACTTGCGGTTGGCCTGGCTCTCGCCGGCAAACGATTCCGCCAGATTCTCTTTTGTTGACATGAGCTACCTCCTGTGTGGTTTTGGTGTTTCACTCGGAACTTCCCGAACTCGTGGACAGGGGCTGCGTCCCTGTCACGAATCTACCTTTTATCACACCCCGATCACTCGATGTGCAGATCAGGGTGCGCTTTAGAAACCGTCGAAAACGTTTTCGGCATGTTCAGGCGAGGTCGAAGCGGTCAAGGTTCATGACCTTGTGCCACGCCGCCACGAAGTCGTGCAGGAACTTCTCCTGGGAGTCCTCGCAGCCATAGACTTCCGCGACGGCCCGCAGTTGTGAGTTCGACCCGAAGATGAGGTCGACCCGGCTGCCGGCCCACTTGAGGACGCCGCTCTTGCGGTCACGACCCTCGAACACGTCAGGGTCAGCCGTTGCCTGCCACTCCGTGCCCATATCGAGCAGATTCACGAAAAAGTCGTTGGTGAGCGCCTCCGGCGTCCTGGTGAAGACGCCGAGCTGTGACTGTCCGAAGTTGGCATTCAGGACGCGCATGCCGCCAACGAGAACCGTCATTTCGGGAGCGGTCAGCGTCAGCAGTTGCGCACGGTCAACCAGCAGCTCCTCCGCCGATACGCTGTACTTGCCTTTGAGGTAGTTGCGGAACCCGTCCGCGGCCGGTTCGAGCACGGCGAAGGAAGCAACGTCGGTCTGCTCCTGCGTCGCATCCGTGCGACCCGGCGTGAAGGGAACGGTCACATGGTGACCGGCATTCTTCGCCGCCTGCTCGACACTTGCGCATCCGCCCAGAACGATCAGGTCGGCAAGCGACACCTTCTTCCCGCCGGACTGGGCGCTGTTGAACTCCTTACGGATTCCCTCAAGGGTCTGCAGCACGGTAGCAAGCTGCTCAGGCTGGTTGACTTCCCAATCCTTCTGCGGGGCGAGACGGATACGCGCCCCGTTGGCCCCGCCGCGCTTATCGGAACCGCGGAAGGTGGATGCCGAAGCCCAGGCGGTGGAGACCAGTTGGGAGACGGAGAGTCCCGAAGCGAGGATCCTGGCCTTGAGGGCGGTGATGTCCTGCGCGTCGATCAGCTCGTGATCCACTGCCGGCACGGGATCCTGCCAGATGAGCTCCTCGGCGGGGACTTCCGGGCCGAGATAGCGCGAGCGGGGGCCCATGTCGCGGTGGGTCAGCTTGAACCACGCGCGGGCGAAGGCGTCGGCGAATTCCTCGGGGTTTGCCAGGTAGCGCCGGGCGATGGGCTCGTAGATCGGGTCGAAGCGCAGCGAGAGGTCCGCCGTGGTCATCATCGGCCGGACTTTCTTTGCCGGATCGTGCGCGCCAACCACCATGTCCTCGTCGTCCACGTCCTTGGCCAGCCACTGATTCGCCCCGGCCGGGCTCTTGACCAGCTCCCATTCGTATTTGAACAGCACCTTGAGATAGCCCATGTCCCATCGGGTCGGGTTCGGCTTCCAGGCGCCTTCCAGGCCGCTGCTGATCGCATCGCCACCTTTGCCGTTCTTGAAGCTGCTCTTCCAGCCGAGCCCCTGCTCCTCGATGGGGGCGGCTTCGGGCTCAGGCCCCACGTGAGTTGCCGGTCCGGCGCCGTGGCATTTGCCGAAAGTGTGCCCGCCTGCCACGAGGGCGACGGTCTCTTCGTCGTTCATCGCCATGCGCGCGAAAGTTGTGCGGACATCCTTACCCGACGCCACCGGATCGGGATTGCCATCCGGCCCTTCCGGGTTTACGTAGATCAGCCCCATCTGCACAGCGGCGAGCGGATTGTCCAGCTCCCGGTCACCGGAGTAGCGGCTCTTGGGTTTGTCGCTCGTGGCCAGCCATTCCTGTTCGGCCCCCCAGTAGATGTCCTCTTCCGGTTCCCAGACGTCCACGCGTCCACCAGCGAAACCGAATGTCTTGAAGCCCATGGACTCCAGTGCGCAGTTGCCGGCGAGTATCATCAGGTCGGCCCAGGAGATTTTCCTGCCGTATTTCTGCTTGATCGGCCAGAGCAGGCGGCGCGCCTTGTCCAGACTCACGTTGTCCGGCCAGCTGTTGAGGGGCGCCAGGCGCTGGGATCCGGTCCCGCCGCCGCCGCGGCCGTCGCCGATGCGGTAGGTGCCGGCGCTGTGCCACGCCATCCGGATCATGAGCCCCCCGTAGTGACCCCAGTCGGCCGGCCACCACTCCTGGGAATCGGTCATCAGCTTGTAGAGGTCCTCTTTCACGGCAGCAAGGTCCAGTTTCTTGAACTCATCGGCATAGTTGTAGTCCTCGCCCATGGGATTGGACTTGGAGGAATGCTGGTGCAGAATATGCAATTTCAGCTGGTTCGGCCACCAGTCTTGCGCCGTAGTGCCTCTGCCGGTCATGGGAATGGCTGGTTTACCCGTTGCCGGGCTCTTTTTCTCGTCACTCATGAATTTGGCTCCTTTCGTAGAATGAAATATGTACCGATATGCTGGAAGGAATGACCTGCTCCACCGGTTATCGTACGCTGACGCGCAGTTTCAGATCATCCTATGTCTGTCCCTGCTTATGCATTCCCACTTCTTTTCATTCGTTTCCTCGGTTCGCAGTATCCGCCAGCCGGGCCTTCGTGCGACCGGCGCGCCGGTGTTTCACAAATCCTCCCGGTACCATCCCGACAGCTGCGGTTGGAAGACGTTGTCGATGATATGGATAATGCCGTTGGAGCACTCGATGTCGGTGGTGACGAATTTGCCGTTGTCGATCACCGCTTCCCCTTCATCCAGTTCCACGGTAAGGGACTTGCCGGTCTCCGTGACGAGTTTTCCCGAACCCATTTCGTGTATTGCCTTGGCTGAATACTTCCCGGCAACCAGGTGATAGGTCAGTGTCTCAGCGAGGACTTTCGGGTCCTGAAGAAATTTTTCGATGTCCATCCTGGCAAAGGCGTCATTGTTGGGCGCGAAAAAGGTGTAGGGACCCGCTCCCTGCAACCTTCCCGCAAAATTTGCCTTTTCCAGGGCATTTGCCAGCTTTCCCAGTGATGCGTCGGCCTTGATTGTTTCCATGATGTCTTTCACGCGAACCTCCTTTGAGTGGATCAATGATTTATTCCGGAAGCCGTAGGGGCGTTTAGTGATACGAATTCAGGCCAATTTAAAATAAAGTCTACGATGCTTCAAAAGAAAGTCAATTGTTATAAATAATAATTATCCTTAAAGAGGTAAAAAATTTTATCCCTCAGGACTTCCTCTGGCATTCCGGGCACAGGCCGAAAAAATCGAGGCGGTGAAAGGAGAATGTATATCCGGTCTTCTTCCTCATCTCTTCGCTGAGTTCATCGACACTGGAAATTTCCGGGTCCATGATCTTTCTGCAGTTCGTGCAGATGGCGTGGGGGTGGGGATACGGTCTGTAGCCGTCATAGCGGTTGCTGCCGTCGGGGAATCCCAGTTCCAGAACCTCATTCAACTCCTTGAGCAGTGTTATGGTCTTATACACCGTGGCCACGCTCGTGGTGGGAAACTGGGTCCTTACTTCCTGGTAGACTTCGTCTACACTGGGGTGGTCCTTGCTTGTAGCCAGGATTCGGATAATTGTCAAACGCTGCGGAGTCAGACGGAAATCGCGTTCCCTGATCCTGGAGAGAATCCGGGTCACGCGTTCTTCTAGGGGGTTTTCAGGATCGTTGGTTGTCATTGTCGCTTCCGCAGTAAAGAAAAGTGATTTCTATCAATAACTGTTAT
Source organism: Geobacter sp. (assembly GCA_003314535.1). Lineage (GTDB taxonomy): Bacteria > Desulfobacterota > Desulfuromonadia > Geobacterales > Geobacteraceae > RPRC01. The sequence continues at coordinate 142,485 of POSG01000007.1, read as the reverse complement.
CCATAATACGTCCTGTCAAGATTAAATGCAAGTGGTGTCAGAAGCAAATACCTGTCCGGACTTGCAGCACAAGGTTTGTCCGGTCCATGGTTAGCGCAGGAGGTCGGTTGGCAGGGCATTTCTTTAGCGTGCCGTACCGGCTGGTCAGGGAAAAAGTCGAGGTGTCGCGCTTGGCGACCAGCGGGAACTGGTGAAAATTGTTGAGGAACGGTACTACCGCAAGTCCACCATCGTCACCTACCAGCTACGCATCGAGGCATGGCACGATGCCATGCAGGATCCGACGTTGGCGGACGCAATCCTCGACCAGCTGGTGCATAATGCCTACAAGGTCGAGCTGCAGGGCGAGTCCATGCAATTTGTGCGGTGAACTAACCACATGTTAAACTAGCCTAAGTGGCTCACGAAGCTCGCCATGCAACCCAAATAGCTGACATGTGAACTGGGTCGTTATAGTGAAATATACTCTTCCCAGTACCCAGATCCGTTCGCGCTGGGGAGCCAAAATTAACATGGCCGATTTCTTAAATGAAATCGGCCATGTTAATTTTCTTCAGCTGCGACTGTCGTTGTTTGTGCCTGAATTGCATCACGAATTCAAGCAGTTATACGTTCGAGTCTGCATTAGGGTTTGCTGTCTTCAAGTCCGAGTTTATGCAACCATTCCGAAATCTTGTTTTGCTCTGCTTTTGCCTCTCCTCCCCAAACGGCAAGACCATCCGAAATGGTTGAATTTGGGCAAAGCGCCGCGATGTCAGCAACGGCTCGACCCAGCCCGCCTCCACCGTGGGTAATGAACGGTGCCGCAGTTTTTCCGGACAGATCGTACGTGGTCAGAAACGTGATGACCGGTGGTGCAATGGTATGCCACCAGTTGGGCGAGCCCACGAAGACGACATCGTAGGACCCGATATTCTCGATTCTTGTTTTCAGTGCGGGTTTGTACCCTGAATGCAGTTCCCGCTTTGCCTGCTTCGTAACGGTTTCGTAATCGTCGGGATAGGAATCGACTGGCTGGATTTCCACGATGTCGCCGCCGACCCTTTTGTGAATTCGATTGGCCAATTCGCGCGTGTTGCCGGAATGAGAGTAGTAGACGATCAGCACTCTTGTCCCGGCGTTGTTCGCGTCATTTGTCTCTTTTTTCATAATAGTGTCCTTCTCTGACTCATCTTTGGTAGATCCACATTTGTCGTGACGCACTACTCCGCTTGTCTTTTGCTTAAAATCTCGCTCAATACTTCATTGGCCGCCTCGGCTTCCTTATTGCCCACCCCGGATTTGAGCACGGAGATGAAATCCTTCAACTGGGCTTCGGTCAGCCAAATACCAGCCAAAATCACGGGTAGTATTTTCTTTGAAATGATATTTCCTTGAACTCCGTGTTTTTCGCATAGGGAGATTCAACCCGCCTCAAGGCGCAGCAGTGCCTTGTGGCCAGCGGCGGCGAGTTCTTCTGCCACGGAACGAACCGCATCCTTGCGGATATCGGCCAGCGCCACCGACGCTCCCGCATCGGCAAAGGCTTTCGCGGTCGCCAGACCCATGCCGGGACCGGCGCCGGTAATAAGTGCTACTTTGTTCTCAAAAGGCAGCTTCATTGCGATTCCTCCTTCACATCTTGTGTTCCGGTTTCTTTTAGGGCTACTCCGGGTTGCTGAGAATGCAGGTGCGGAGCCCCGGCAATGTTCCATTCCCCCTATTTCAGATTCTTTGTGAAAAAGGCTGCGAGCTTGTAAAAAGGGATATAGTTCGGCCATTTTCGTGGCATAGAGATTCGCACTTTGTTCCTTCACTGCACCCATGGGATCCCCGACAATGATTGCGGGATTTTTGGTGTTCCGCTTCAAGCCTTTGGGAATAAAAAGGTTCCCCACAACCTTCATGTTGTATTGATTTTTGAACACAACCTTCTGCATGGTCACCTTGTCGCTCTTGTAAAAGTTGCCTGTTTCATGGGACATGTCTGCCGCGGAGGCAACGCGAGTCGTGGATATCAACACGCCAAGCGCCATGGCTGTGGGTATGGTTTTATTCATTTTGAATTCCCTTCAATAAAAAGGTTTTCCTGCTGGCTCATGGTTATGTTTGGGTTCGTTTGGTCGCCAAATGTTTTTCATTGCGAACTTGCCTGATGTTTCAAGATATTGCCCTTTTGGACATCTTTCTTCTGAACCGCCTAACGATAAGAGTCTTCCAGAATGGCGGCGCCGTCTTCATCGGACAAAGGAACCGGATCGAAATCGAACAATTTCCCCATGGTTATCCGTGCGTCCTTTGCGTACTGAACAAGGTCGCTTTTTTTGATGCCGTAATCGGACATTTTCAAGTCCGCCACCCCGCAGGCTTCCTGTAGTTCCTCGAGGGCCTCGACGAAATCCATGGCCTTTGTCGCTTCTTTTCTACCCATGGCTTTGGCCATGGCGATCATGCGCTCATTGCAGACACCGGCCTTGGCAAAATGCGTGAAAAAAGCCCGGCTGATCATGATGAGCCCGGCGCCATGGGGCAGGTCCGGATGGGCTGCCGACAGGGCGTGTTCGAGAGAATGTTGACTGGTCACGGCGCCGATACTTTCAACGAAGCCGGAAAGCGTATTCCCCAATGCAACCTTTTCCCGTGCGTTGATGTCACGTCCGCCATCAACTGCCTGCACGAGATTAGCTGCGATATTCTCTATGGCCGTGAGGGCAAACATATCACTCATGGGGTTGGCGCCTTTGGAGATATATCCTTCCGCGCTGTGAAAGAGCGCATCAAATCCCTGGTAAGCCGTGAATTGAGGCGGCACGGTCGTCATCATTTCCGGGTCTACGACAGACAGTACCGGGAAGGTGGAATCCATGCCGAAGCCGATTTTCTCACGTGTTTCTTCGTTGGTTACGACAGCCCACGGGTCCGCTTCTGTACCGGTGCCCGCCGTGGTGGTGATGGCCACTATGGGCAGCGGACTGTTTTGCAGTATCTTCCCTTTGCCGGTTCCGCCGTGGATATAGTCCCAATAATCCCCTTCATTGGTCGCCATGGCCGCGATAGCCTTTGAGGCATCGAGACAGCTGCCGCCGCCAAGGCCGATAACAAAATCGCAGCCATTTTCCCTGGCGCAGGCCGCGCCGTCCATGATGTTGTTCTTGGTGGGGTTGGGCTGTATCTCGTCAAAGACGGTAAAGTCCGCGCCAGCCAGTCGAAGTTCATTTGTAACGGTGTCCAGATAGCCGTATTTCCTTGTGGACGTACCGCTGGAAATAACGATGAGAGCCTTTTTCCCCGGCAGTTGCTGTTTATGCAGATTTTTGATCTGCCCCTGTCCGAAAAGAATCCTCGTAGGTACAAAATAATTGAACGACATTTCATTTTCTCCTTCTGTCGATCGACTTTTTCGAATACGTAAACTGTTCCCTATTTTCCGTTGTACTGCTCGTCACTGACCTTTTCCAGCCACTCCACCGTCTTGCCGTCGAGCTGTTCCTGGATAGCGACGTGGGTCATGAAAGTGGTTGTCGCAGCTCCGTGCCAGTGCTTCTCGCCCGGTGGGAACCAGACCACGTCTCCGGGGCGGATCTCCTCGATCGGCCCTCCCTCGCGCTGAGCCAGGCCGCACCCGGCCGTCACGATCAAGGTCTGGCCGAGAGGGTGGGTATGCCATGCCGTACGGGCACCGGGCTCGAACGTCACGCCGGCACCGGTGGCGCGTGCCGGCTCTTCTGCCTCAAGGAACAGCGGATCGATACGGACCGTGCCGGTGAACCAGTCGGCCGGCCCTTTGATCGAAGCTTGTGAACCGTTTCGTTGTATTTTCATTTTCAGCTCCCTTCACGCATTTTTTGTAGTGGCTTTTTGGCGCTCCATTGCTGGAACCTTCCTGCTGAATTCAGGTTACCTGCTGTGAAATTGTCCGGATATACCAATCCTTTCTATTTTTTGCCTAATCGTCCAAAAGCTTAAATTTATGTTGCCTGGAGAATAGGGGGTTGGTACCATTTAGACAGTTCGAGGCTGGAGAAAATCATGATAAAACAAGACTTTGATTATCCAGGAGATGGGATCGGCAAGGGCGTAGTGCTCAGGGCGTTGGTGGCAGGCATTGCTCGATGGACCAAAGATCGTGAAGAGTTCCGCACGCCGGTTCCGGGATTGACCTTCTATCACCATGATGAACCGACCGAACCGAGGAGTGGCCTGCACGAACCGAGCATCTGCCTGGTCGCGCAAGGAACCAAGCGAGTGCTGCTGGAAAACGACTCTTTCGTGTACGACGTCAACAATTACCTGATCGCATCCGTGCATCTGCCAACGACGTACCAGGTCCTTTCGGCGAGCCATGACGAGCCTTACCTGGGGCTCCTGTTGAAGTTCGATCTGCGGGAGTTGTCACAACTGATGGTGGACAGCAACCTTCCCTCGCCGCGTACCCAGCAATCAAGCCTCGGCATGGCGACCGGCGAGGTCACCTTGCCGCTGCTCAGCGCCTTTCAAAGATTGGTCGGCCTGCTTGACGAGCCTGGGGATATTCCGATTCTTGCCCCGATCATTCATAGGGAAATTCTGTATCGTCTCCTCGTGGGGAATCAAGGTACGCGACTGCGCCAGATTGCTTCATCAGGGAGTCGGAGCCATCAGATTGCGCGGGCGATCGATTGGCTGAAGGGGAACTTCACTCGGCAGTTGCGCATCGAAGACCTCGCTGAACAGGCCCACATGAGCACATCGAGCTTTCATAACCACTTCCGGTCGTTGACCTCTTTAAGCCCGCTGCAGTACCAAAAACAGCTCCGCCTGCAAGAGGCAAGACGCTTGATGCTGGCGGAAAATCTGGACGCGACGAACGCCGCGTTTCGGGTAGGCTACGAGAGCTCGTCGCAGTTCAGCCGCGAGTACAACCGCTTATTTGGGGCACCACCATTGCGGGATATTATGAAGCTGCGTCAGGTCGATGCTGCGGGAACAAGTGACGGCATGCGGCATGCATCGCTACAGGGATAAACACTCTTCCCAGTGCCCAGAACCGTCAGCGCTGGGGAGCTAAACGTCAAAGGCCATGTCTGCAAAGACATGGCCTTTGACGTTGCGTAGAATAAAGTTTCCATGCGCATCGTGGTAGGAGAGAAAGTTCGAAAGTATACGCTTAGGGGTGGCTTGCGAACTTTCAACCAATTCAGTCCAGTTTGCATAATACTTCCAGCTTCAAAATCAATTCTTGACAGCATTTGTTTTTCAACTATATTTGTATTCAATATTGTAGACAATTTTGTATACAAAAAAACAGGCAAACAGGGGAGTGTTTCAATGGAAGGGGTAAACCTGACATCCACGGTAGTGGAAACACTGAGGGAAAAGATCATAATCGGCGAACTGAAAGCCGGTCACAAGCTCAACGAAATAGATATCTCCATGGACCTTGGGGTAAGTCGCCCTCCTCTTCGGGAGGCGTTTCGCATTCTGGAAAAAGATAATATGGCGGTCAGTGTCCCCAGAAAAGGGACGTATGTATCCGAACTGTCGTTGAAGGATTTCACCGAAGTATCCCAGACGAGGGAAATGATCGAATGTTACAGCATGGATCTGCTGAAAGCTTCCAATGTCAGGGATTTGCCCAAAGCCGAACAAGCCCTCCGGGAAGCGGCTGCTTTGCAATCCCGGTCTGACGGCATGGATGAGGCGGCGTTGATCTGGAAAATCAAAGTCATGCACGAATTTCACATCAGCCTGGTCGAGGCTACGGGGAATTCAATGCTGTCCCGCATTTACGATTCGATCGGCTATACCCTCGCGCGATACCAGTACATCTATTTTCATATCGAAGACGCGGCACGGCATTCCCTGGAAGATCACAGCAAGGTCCTGGCGCTCGTCAGGGATGGCAATTTCGACCAGGCCAAAGAGGAGCTGAGAAAACATATTCATTATACGGTGGATCTGGTCAAGAACAGGATCATACACCGGGCAGTGTTTTAGACAAGGGACACATGGGGGCGCTTCCCGGGGATTTGCAGGTATGCCGCGTCTCGCCGAGATTTTATTGCAAACGGTTCCTGAGACAATCCAACCTGATCGGATCAAGGTTGTTGGAAGTCACTGGTTTGGGTATCAATCGCAGGAAAGGAGGCAGGAACGCATGAGACTTGAGATTGAATCCATAGACATCAAGGATATCCTCGAGGGCCCGAAGACGTATGCCGCGGATGGAGTACTTTCCATAAACTTCAAGGAGCTGGAGAAACTGATCCTCAAGGACCCCAGAATCAAATCCGTGGAGATCGCCCTGGTGAAGCCTGGAGAGAATGTCAGGTTATTGAATATCTGCGATGTTGTCCAGCCGCGCTGCAAGATCGGCCGCGAGGATGCCGACTTTCCGGGCTTTATCGGCAGGATTCAGACCGCCGGCAGTGGCCGGACCAGGTCCCTGCGGGGTGTCGCGATCATCGTTTCCAATCCGGGCACGAACCGGAAGGAAATCGGCGTCCTCGACATGTGCGGGCCCATTGCCGAGAAGAGCCCCTACGGGAAAATGAAGAACGTCAGTATCGCGCCGACCATTGCCGACGGGGTGGAAGAGCGGGACTTCGAGGACGCCGTCAAGATTGCAGGACTGGCGACCGCCGTGTACCTGGCGCGAGCCGCCGAGGGGCACGCTGTTGACGAGGTGGAGATTTTCGACCTGGACATCCCGAAGATCGACCCCGCATCCCCCTTGCCGCGGGTGGCTTTCTACTACCAGATGTACACCCCGCAGTTCGATTATCTTGCCACCTCGGACCCCTGTTTTTACGGCACCCATGTTCGCACCCTCACCCCCACCATCCTCCACCCCAACGAAATCCTCGACGGCGGCCTTGTCGGGTGGAACGTGGTCAAGGCAATCGATACGTACAGCATCCAGAACCACGGGATCATCAAGGAGTTGTACCGCCATCACGGCAAGGACCTCAATTTTGTCGGCGTGATCGGCATTTGCGCCAACACCGAGCCGGAAAGCAGGACGAGGTGCGCATTCATGGCAGCCAACCTGGTGAAGAACGTCCTGGGGGCCGACGGGGTGATCCTGGCCAAGGTAACGGGGGGGATGCCCCATATCGACCTGGCAGTCGCCGGTGAGGAATGCGAAAAACTCGGTGTGAAGACCGCCATCTTCACGCAGCCATTGACTCCGTTCGGCACCTTGTCAGATACGATCCTGTTCAACGCGCCGTGCCTGGACCTGATCATCGCGGCTTCGGCCACCTTCGAGAGGACCAAGGTCCCCTGGAAGGCGGAAAAATTCCTGGGCGGGACCGCAAAGACCAGGATCTTCTGCCCCGATCCAATCGTTCAGTATGCCGGCGACCCGGTAATCGACATCGAGGAGTACCTGCTTCCCGGAGTTCTCGACTGTACGGGCAATGCCAGGGTCATCGTCAAGGAATATTGAGTTCTTAAGGAAGGAGTGAGGCATGGACGAGAAAAAATTGAGAGTGGTCAACTATCTCAACCAGTTTTTCGGGCAGGTCGGCGGGGAAGACAAGGCCACCGTCGGCTTCATGGTCAAGGACGGGCCCGTGGGACCCGGCCTGGCTCTGCAGAAGGCGCTCGGAGACCGGGCTGAGATTGTCGCCACGGTGATCTGCGGCGACGATTACTTCGCGGGGAATGTGGACGGGAACGCAAAGGAAGGCGCGAAGCTGGTGGCGTCATATAAGCCCGACATCTTTTTCGCGGGCCCGTCATTTGCCGGCGGGAGGTACGGTGTTGCCTGCGGCGCCATGTGCAAGGAGGTCGGCGCACAACTGGGGATTCCCGTCATTACCTCAATGAACGAGGAGAATCCGGGCGTGGATTTGTATCGAAAGTACGCGTTTATCTGCAAGGCCCCGAATATCGCCAGAGGGATACCGGAACTGGCGAACACGATGGCCCGCTTGGCCTTCAGGCTCCTGTCCGGCGAACGGGAGATGGACCTGGTGGCGTGGGAAAACCTGCCGAAGCCATCGGAATACGACTATTTTTCCCGCAATCTCCTGCGAAACGAACTGTGCGACAAGAGCATTGCGGAACGGGCAGTTGAAAAGCTGCTTGCCAAGCTGCAGGGAAAGCCGTTCGAGAGCGAGGTTACCCCGCCGGTCTTTGAAAAAGTGCCCCCGCCCCCGCCCATCAAGGACCTGAGCACGTGCGAAATCGCCCTGATCAGCGATGGCGGCCTGGTGCCGAAGGGCAACCCTACGGGGCTCGCCACGAGAAGCAACCTCAAGTGGGGGGCGTATGATATGGAGGAGCTCTTCCAGGCGTGGGAGGTGGCCCATGCGGGTTATTTCAATGATCACGTCCTGAACCGGCCTGACCGCCTGGTGCCTTACGATGTGCTGCGTGAGCTGGTGAAGGAAGGGAAGGTCGGCAAGCTCCACGGAACCTTCTTTTCCACCAGCGGCAACTGCACGGTGACCAAGAGGTGCGGAGAAATCGGAGAAGAGATTGGAGCCGAGATACTGAGACGAGGGACAATTGCCGGAGCCATTCTCACCTCCACTTGAGGGTCCTCCACGCGTTGCGGTGCAACGCTCGCATCCAGCCTCGAAAAGATGGGCATCCCCGTGGTCCAGGTCACGGCCATCCCCAACATCGCGCAGATGGTGGGAGTGAACCGGATCGTGCAGGGCCGGGCGGTTCCGAATCCGGTAGGAGACCCTTCCCTGGACGCTGAAAAAGAGAAAGAGTTACGTCGCAAGTTTATCCTGAAAGCCTTGGGGTTGCTTCAAGAGGAAGTGGACGGCCCGACCGTGGTTACCGTGGACAGCTGATTTTCCGACTTATGCCACAAGAGAGAAGTTGAGAGTGGCAGAAACCAAAGGACTTTCAATTGCTTGGCTAGGTCCTGCAAGGATGGAGATACGTATGGCATCTGTTTACCATGACCTGGTGATTCTCGGCGGCGGCCCCGCGGGGCTGACCGCCGGTATGTACGCCGCCCGGTCCCGCCTGGACGTGGTGCTGCTGGAAGGAGCCTCCTGCGGCGGCCAGATGATGACCTACGAGACGGTGGAAAACTATCCCGGCTTCCCGGAAGGGATCGAAGCGCCGGAACTGGCCGGCAAAATGGCCGAGCAGGCCAAGAGGTTCGGCCTGAACATCGTGAAGGATACCGCGCGTTCCGTCGAAGTTCTTCCGGATACCGACGAAAAGGTCATCCGGTTGAAGGACGGAGAGATGCGCTGCAAGGCGCTCATCGTGACGACCGGTGCTCAAGAGCGGAAGCTGGGAGTGGAAGGAGAGGGCAAACTTCGGGGGAAAGGGGTCTCCTACTGTGCCACCTGCGACGGCGCCTTTTTCGAGGATTGCATGATCACTGTCGTCGGCGGCGGAGACATGGCTGTTGAAGAGGCCATCTATCTGACCCGGTTCGGCCGCGAGGTGAACGTCGTCCACCGGCGGAACGAACTGCGCGCCACCAAGGTTATCCAGGAACGGGCTTTCGAAAACCCCGGGATCAGGTTCATCTGGGACACCGTCGTCACCGGCATCAACGGGGATGAGCTTGTGGAGAGCGTCACCCTGAAGAACGTGAAGAGCGGCGAAATCTCGGAAATGGCCACCGACGGCGTGTTTATCTTCGTGGGAACCCAGCCCCGCTCGAAATTCCTGAATGGCATCGTATCCCTTGACAAGGACGGGTTTATCCTGGTCAACACGGAAATGGAAACAAACGTCCCCGGCATCTTTGCCGCCGGCGACGTGGTCAGCAAACGGTTGCGGCAAGTCTCGGTTTCCGTGGGGGAAGGGGCGACCGCCGCCTTCAGTGCGGAAAAATACCTGGGAAACCTGTAATCGATCCGGCAAAAAAGTGAGGGAGATTGATTCTATGCCTAACGCAGCCATCAAAAGCACCGCATATTGCCTCAACCATACCCCGGAGCTTGGTTTCCACTACGGCACGACCCCATACCTGGAACGCCATGACAAACCGGACTCCCGGTTCCTCGCCGATCTGCCCAGGTTCATCCAGTCCTACGGGGACGCGGCCCGCTATGCGCCGAACCTGGCGTACATCGGCGCCATGACCATCGGGCAGCTGGAGAAACAGCCCCGGCCATGGCACTCGAACCTGGCGGATGCTCCGACCCGCTTCGGGAAATACGGGGAAATCATGCCAGAGGACGAATTCCTCGGCCTGCTGGACATCTGTGACGTCTTCGACCTGGTCTGGCTCGAAACAGGGTTCGCAGAGTCCGTTCGCGAAAAGCTCCTCGTCCACCCGGTTCTCGACGCCGAGGTTCTGAAGCGCCTGAAGGCAGGGCGGGCTGCTGCCGATATCGGCGGTGAGATCGCCAATAAGGGGGCACTTCCCCTGTTCTTCGCCGGCGAAGTGGTGGGGTGCTGCCGGCGCGCCCACGAAGTGGACGAAACGCTTGCCTCTCACGTGATCCTGGAGAATCTGGCCTGCAAGGCGGGCAGCGTCCTTGCGCTCCTCCACCTGCTCAAGAAGGCGGGGATGGGGCCTGGAGAGGTCGATTTCCTGGTGGAGTGCTCGGAAGAGGCGGTCGGTGACATGAACCAGCGGGGCGGCGGCAACCTGGCAAAATCCATTGCCGAGATCGCCGGCTGCGTCAATGCCAGCGGACTCGATGTCCGCGCCTTCTGCGCCGCCCCGGTCAACGCGCTCATCACCGGGGCGTCCCTGGTTGCTTCGGGCGCCCGCAGGAACGTGGTCGTGCTGGCGGGCGGGGCCTTGCCCAAGCTGTTCATGAACTCCCGCGACCATGTGAAAAAAGAGCACCCGGCCCTGGAATGCTGCCTGGGCAATTTCGCGGTGCTCCTCACGCCCGATGACGGAACTGCCCCGGTCATCCGCCTCGATGCCCTCGGCAAACATTCGGTGGGGGCCGGGGCTTCCCCCCAGGCCGTGACCACCGCCCTGGTGTGGGACCCCTTGCAGAAAGCGGGTCTGGACTTCGCCGATGTGGACAAGTATGCGGCTGAGCTCCAGATCCCGGAGATCACGCTTCCGGCCGGAGCCGGGGACGTTCCCGAGGCCAACGCGAAAATGATTGCCGCCCTGGCGGTCATGAAAGGGCAGCTGGAGCGGGCGGCCATCGCCGATTTCGTTGCCAGCCACGGGCTCGTGGGTTTTGCCCACACCCAGGGCCATATCCCTTCGGGAGTACCCTTTCTCGGCCATGCGGTGGACGCCATAGCCGCAGGCCACATGAAGCGCGCCATGATCATCGGCAAGGGGAGCCTCTTCCTGGCCCGGATGACCGGCCTCTCCGACGGGGCGTCGTTCCTGGTGGAAGCGTCGGCGGGCGGACAGGCCGGGAGCCTCACCCGTGACGAGGTGAAGACTGTCCTGCTTGATGCCCTGGCTGATCTGGCCGATTCCCTGCGGAACGCAGAATGATGGGGGGATTATGAAGGACAAGCGCCACATAATCGGTGAAGCCTTGGCGGAACTGGTGGAACAGGCCCGCACCGGCGGCCCGAAAGTCCGTGTAGGCCTCATGGCGTCGGGAAGCGAACACGGCACGGAGGAACTCCTGCGCGGGGCGGCGCTGGCCCTGGAGCTGGATTGCCGGCTCCAGGCGGTTGCCATCGGTCCCAGGGCGCCAGGCTACGACAGCGTGCAGTGGCTGGAAACACCAGGCGGCGAGGCGGAGATTGTCAGCACCATGGAATCGGCACTTGCCGACGGCTCCCTCAGCGCTGCCGTGGCGCTCCACTACCCGTTTCCCCTTGGGGTGACCACTGTCGGACGTGTGCTGACTCCGGCAATGGGGAGGCCATTGCTCATAGCGGCAACCACCGGCATGTCGGCGGCCACCCGGATCGAGGCCATGGTGCGAAACGCGATATACGGCGTTGCCGTGGCCAAGGCCTTGGGCATGGAGAAGCCCACGGTCGGCGTTCTCAACCTGGACGGCGGCGCCTCGGTGCAGCGGGCACTCGTGCGCATGGCGGAGAGCGGCTATTCCATCAATTTTGCCGACAGCGTCAGGGCCGACGGCGGCTGTCTCCTGCGGGGCAACGACCTGCTGGCCGGCGCCGCGGATGTCTGCGTCTGCGACACGCTCACCGGCAATGTGCTCATGAAGCTCTTTTCCGCTTACACCACGGGTGGCGGGTACGAAGCTCTGGGATGGGGGTACGGACCCTCGGTCGGCGAAAAGTGGGGCAAGATCGTGAGCATCGTTTCCCGGGCTTCCGGCGCCCCGGTCATAGCCAATGCGCTGTGCTACACCGCGGCTCTCGTCCGGGGAGGACTTGTGCGGCGCGTCGAGGCCGAGCTGGAGGCTGCTGGAAGAGCGGGCCTTGACGAGATTATCGCTGCCCTTGCTTCGAATCCCGCTGCCGGGGAAGAGGTTGCCGCGCCTCCCTGGCAACCCACGGACTCCGAGATCCATGGCATTGACGTGCTTGCCATAGAAGATGCCGTGAAAGCGCTCTGGAAAGCGGGTATATACGCGGAATCCGGAATGGGCTGCACCGGGCCGGTGATCAAGGTTCCGGAAAGCCGTGCGGAGGAATCGAAGGAGGCGCTGCGCAAGATCGGCTTTCTCTAGTTCATGCATGGAGGAGGAAAGATAATGCTGGTTTTCGACAAGGACAATTTCGAAGCTGAAGTTGCGAACAGTGAACAACCCGTAGTGGTGGACCTTTGGGGACCCAAGTGCGGCCCCTGCCTTGCCTTGATGCCTGAGGTGGAGGCGCTGGCAGAGGAGTACGGGCAGAAGGTCAGGTTCGGCAAGGTCAACGTCATGGAGAATCGCCGGCTTGCCATCGCGCTCAAGGTTATGAGCGTTCCCACGTTCCTCTTCTATTTGAAAGGAGAACGGAAGGAAACGATCACCGGTGACGAGGTGAGCATCGAAGCGATCCGCGCCGGAGCGGAGCGGCTTCTGACAGGTTGTTGAAAAACTGTTGCGGAGGCTGTTTTTAACTCAGGAAGCTTGACAACAGCTTGCAGAATTAACGGAAAGAGAGGAGGTGCACGGAAATTATGGGGAAATTGACAGGCAAGAAACTGATTCTCCTGGGAGAGCGGGACGGTGTTCCCAGCCCTGCCATGGAGGCCTGCTTTGCCGGCAGCGGGGCCGAGGTCGCTTTTTCGGCAACGCAGTGCTTTGTCTGAACGGCGGCAGGGGCAATGGACCTGGAAAACCAGCAGCGGATCATGGACGCAGCCGGGAAATACGGCGCGGAAAACGTGGTCGTGGTGCTTGGTTCCGCTGATCCCGAAGGGGCCGGGCTGTATGCCGAGACGGTAACAGCCGGCGACCCGACCTTTGCGGGTCCATTGGCCGGAGTCCCGTTGGGACTCCCTGTGTATCACGTGTTTGAAGAAGAGATCAAGGCGGAAACGGATCAGTGCGTCTGGGATGAGCAGGTTGCCATGATGGAGATGGTGCTCGATACCTCTGCTCTGGCAAAATCAGTGGCTGAAATGCGCGACCAGCACAGCAGAAGCAAGTTGTGATGCCCTGCTCACGGAACCGTTTGCATGCGGTTCCGTGGGTTTTCTTAATAATGGAGTTTTGTTGCAACGGTAAACGCTCTTCCCCGTGCCCAGATCCGTCCGCGATGGGAAGCCAAATTTCCAAGGCCATATCCAAAAGGATATGGCCCTTTTCATTGCCAGGAATTTGTTCCGGTGACGGGAAAAACACCTTGCAGTTCAGGAATCAAAAAACCTTGCCTTACGTTGTTTGGTCTTATATATAACGTAAGTCGATTTTCAATTGAAAAAATTTTCAATAGGGGAAATGCTGAAAAAGACGATTGTTGCTGTTCGTGAAACGAGGTGAGGGAATGGATTGCTGCGATTGCGGGAATGTTTTTGAAACGGAAAGCCTCTGTCCCCTGTGTCTGTGCAAGATCCCGGCGTCACGAGTGATCCGCGGGAGTGACGTATTTCTCGTGAAAAGATGTCCCGAACACGGCGAATTTAGCACCATAATTTGGCGAAGCGGGCCGGAGTTCCGGGGATGGAAAAGAAAAACCGGCGCAAGCCGTACCGAAGGATGCCAGACATCGACCATGAAGGGCTGCCCTTTCGACTGCGGCATCTGCCCGACGCACCGCAAAAATGCTTGTACCGCTGTAATAGAAGTCACATCCCGCTGCAACCTCCGCTGTCCGGTCTGTTTTGCCGATTCCGGCCTCGAAGCAGGACGGGATCTTGACCTTGCCGTCATAGACGAATCCTATCGGAGGGTGCTGCGCACCAGTGGGCCGGACATTATCCTTCAGCTTTCAGGGGGCGAACCGACGGTGCGGGACGATTTGCCGGCCATTATCGAAATGGGCCGTTCTTTCGGCTTCCCGTTCATTCAGGTGAACACCAACGGACTGCGCATTGCCGAGGAGAAACCCTATGCTGCGGTCCTGCGTAAGGCCGGAGTTGCTTCAATCTTTCTCCAGTTCGATGGCACGGAAGACGGCATCTACGAAACCCTCAGGGGCCGTCCCCTGTATGCCGAGAAACGGCGTGCAATCGAACGGTGCGCTGACGCCGGAATCGGTGTCGTGCTGGTGCCCACTCTCGTCCCCGGTGTCAACACCCATAATATTGGCTCCATTATCAAGCTGGCGCTGGAGCTGTCACCCGCGGTTCGTGGTGTGCATTTCCAGCCGGTGGGATACTTCGGCCGCTGCCCGGAGACTCCTGAAAACACCAAGCGCCTCACCATGCCCGACGTGATGCGTCTCATTCAGGAACAGACCGACGGCCTGATGCGTGTTGAAGACTTCAGCCCTCCGGGGTGGGAAAACTCACTCTGTTCTTTCCATGGCACCTTTCTTCCGAAACCTGGAGGTGGTTTGCAGGCGCTTACCGGGCATGGTGCCGGGGGGTGCTGTTCGTCTGACGGTAAAGACGCGCATGCCGTATCGTTCACGGCCAGGCAGTGGTCCGCCCCTCCCGTCGTGACGGCTCAGGACTGTTGCTGTCGCGACTCCGCGGGCGTCGAGACGGGCACCGATACCCTCGATGGTTTTCTGGAACGGGTAAAGACGCGGATGCTTTCCGTTTCCTGCATGGCCTTTCAGGATGCCTGGAGCCTTGATTTGGAGAGAACCCGTGACTGCTGCATCCACGTTGTCGCTCCCAATGGTAAAATGATCCCGTTCTGTCTTTACAACCTGACTTCCGTGCATGGGGAGAGATTGTATAGAGGGAAAGAGCAGAGTCAGAATTGATAAAGGGCGTAGCCGGTTTTCCGTGCGGTATGAGCGCTTGGGAGCCATACTCCAAGAGTGGGACTCATTTCAATGTAAGTCCGGTTGTTGAAAAAGGGGGAAGGTCACAGTCCAGAATCATCCAGGTTTTATCGAGTTGTGATAATGACAGTTCATTCGGCTCGCCGTTTCAGAAAGAGGGGGTGAGGGGCGATGCCGGATAGATCTTCCACCGGAGAAAGTTTATCAGGTTCATGAGCAGCCTGGAGTCTGCGGGGGCTGTTCCGCGTTCTTGAGAAGAACCTGTACTTTATTTGCGGTACTGAATGTATCATCAGCGGTGGGGAATCCCGGCGCTTTTTCCCTTGAATCAGCTAACTATACATATTTACGTACAATTATGAGAAATGATGATTTGGCACTTTTCCTGCTTTTTCATTAACACAACATCAAACCTAGGAGGCTATAGAATGAAGAAGGTTTTGACCGCAATCGTTTCCGCTATCGCTGTTGTCGCTTTCGCTGGTGCGGTTTTCGCTGCTGAGCCTGCAAAACCCGCAACCCCCGCAACCCCCGCAACTCCGGCCGCCAAAGCTACCAAAGAAAAAGCTCCGGTGAAAAAAGAAAAGAAAGCACCGAAAGCAAAAAAAGCGGTGAAAAAAGAAGCAAAACCCGCAACCCCCGCAACTCCGGCAACCCCCGCAACTCCGGCCGCTCCTGCTAAAAAGTAACTGTTGCGAATCAAGAAGCAAAGAAGCCACATCCGGAAAGATGTGGCTTCTTTGCTTGAACGACTCTTCAAAAAGGTTTCCAAATCATCCCACGGCTGCCCGCAGCAGCGAGATGTCTTCCTGTTTGTCGGCTGCCGGACCATAGCCGAAGCTCAGACCCATGCAGCCGGGGCCAAGGGCCGAAACTTCAAGGCAACACTTTCCTAATTTACGTTTTTGCATTTCCATTTCCCCTTTTTTTCATGGTGCCAACTCACGTTTTTCGAGCCAGTTTGCGACATCTTTATCTGCCCGGCCCAATTTACTGCCAATTGTCGCCAAACCGGGCAGTTCCCTTGATGATGACAGCCTACCCCGGAAATGAATATTGAAGGTAGACCGATTCTCTCGATTTATTGCCTGAAACTGCGAAGTATTGAAATGGGGTTGCAACGGGAGGTGGGGTAAAGTAGTATTCAAACAGTGGAAATACGTGAAAAACGAGCAACTTGTGTAAGATGTCGAGATTGATGGGCCGGAAATTGCGATTGCTGCTTTAAGGACGAGTATTGCCCGATGTGCCGATTTCCGCGATCAGTTGGGCGGTGGAGAAAAAGGTCGGTCCTGAAACGAAGATTTTGACTGGACTCACTGAAAGTAATGAAAAGACAAGGAAAGGATTGCAGCCCATGACAATTTCTCGTTTAGCAGGCAAACCGGTCCCGAAGGAGATGCTCATCGACCCTTCCAGGCTCGAACGGGAGTTTTACGACCGTCTGCCGGACACGGCAGACCCGGACCAGCTGGTCAGCTTCGGTACCAGCGGTCACCGCGGCTCCTCGCTGAGAGGCACTTTCACCGAGGCCCACATCCTTGCCATAGCCCAGGCCATCTGCGATTACCGGCGCAGCTGCGGCATCGACGGTCCCCTTTACATGGGCAAGGACACACATGCCTTGTCCGCACCGGCCCAGCGCACGGCGTTGGAGGTACTGGCCGCCAACGGGATGGAGGCAGTCATCCAGCAGGACGACGGGTTTACCCCGACGCCGGTCGTCTCTCGGGCAATCCTCGTTTACAACCGTGGCCGCAGGGAGCGCTTTGCAGACGGTATCGTCATAACACCGTCGCATAACCCTCCCGAGGACGGAGGCTTCAAGTACAATCCGCCCAATGGCGGCCCTGCAGATACGGACGTGACCAGGTGGATCCAGGACCGGGCCAACGGATTGCTCCGGGGCGGCAATGCTGGCGTAAAGCGTATCCCCTTTGCCGACGCCGTCAAGGCGGCGACCACGCACCACCAAGACTTCGTACTCCCTTATGTCGAGGATCTGCGAAACGTCATCGATATCGACGTGATCCGCGGCGCTGGCCTCAAGCTCGGCGTGGACCCGTTGGGAGGCTCGTCAGTTCCCTACTGGGAACCGATCAACACGGTTTACGGGCTGGATATCGCGATCGTAAATCCGGAGATCGACCCGACATTTCCCTTCATGACGGTAGATCACGACGGCAAGGTCAGGATGGACTGCTCGAGCCCTTATGCGATGGCAGGACTGGTAGGGCTTAAAGACAAGTTTGACATAGCCTTTGCCAACGACACCGATTCCGACCGGCATGGCATCGTAACCTGTTCGACCGGGTTGATGAATCCCAACCATTATCTCGCCGTGGCAATACGATATCTTCTTGGTCACCGGCCGGGATGGCCGGGAACGGCTGCCGTCGGGAAGACCCTGGTCAGCAGTGCCCTTATCGACAAAGTCGTTGCGTCTCTTGGCAGGAAATTGTCCGAAGTGCCCGTCGGTTTCAAGTGGTTCGTCGACGGGCTTTTCGATGGATCGTGCTGTTTCGGCGGGGAAGAGAGCGCAGGCGCAAGCTTCCTGCGGCATGACGGAACTGTGTGGACGACGGACAAGGACGGCTTGATCATGGACCTGCTGGCCGCCGAGATCACCGGGCGAACGGGCAAGGACCCCGGCGAGCATTACCGCGAACTGACGGCCGAGTTCGGCACGCCGTATTATACGAGGATCGATGCGGCGGCGACGCCCCGGCAGAAGTCGAGGCTGGGAAAACTGTCTCCGGAGGAGGTCACCGCATCGATGCTCGCCGGCGAGCCGATACTGGCCAGATTGACCCATGCTCCCGGCAACGGCGCCCCGATCGGCGGCCTCAAGGTAGTTGCCGGCAGTGGCTGGTTCGCTGCCCGTCCCTCCGGCACCGAGAACATATACAAGATTTATGCGGAGAGTTTCAGGGACGAGAATCACCTGCAGGCAATCGTGTCCGAAGCCAGGCAGATAGTGGACAAGGCGCTGGCCGCCGGCCGTTGACAAGCGCGTTCACTCTTATGGCGGTGACATGTGAGGCTGAAAATCAGGGTCATAGCCACAATCCTTTCAGGCTCGGAAGGGAGGAAATCCATTTTCAGTGAAATTCCACGAGGACTGATTTTCCAAACCGGGTCAGATTGTCTGCGATTTTTTCCATCAGGTTCTTGCGGATTGATATGCTTTGAGGCAGGTCCGGGCTCTGGTACGAAGGGTTGATTTTCAGGCCGACAAGCAGCGTGATTTCATCTGCATCAAGCAGGGCAGTGGTAATCTGAACGGCGCCGCTTTTATCTTTCTTCGGCAAGAGGTTGACATTGCCTTGGGTGACTTCGAGCCATTCGAGTACGGCCGTGAGCGTAAATATCCCTTCCGTTACGATGTCGATTCCCTTGAGGGTGCCCATTGGAGGAACCTCCAGGCGAGCGGTGTCCGGATCGATTGAAACAGATTCACCATTCTGCCCGGCCACAATCTTGCCGGTCGTTCCGCCGCATACGATGCGCGTTCCTTCGAAGTTCAAAACCCTTTGTGCCAGGACCCCGTCTTCGGCCGGATCAAGCGGGGGACCGGTGAATATCATGGCGGCATATTTCGCCCGAACGAGCAAACCTGCCATTGTCGCGTCATCAAACGGTTTTCTTCCGTACAGTTCATTGGTATGCGCCACGGTTTTTTCAACCACGAGGCGAACTTCGGAAGGAAGGAACCGCAACAGTTCTTCAATGTAGGCCGCTACGTGTTCGACATCCCAATTATAGTTGAGCACGCCGCCAAGCCCGGCGCGTATGAGGCCGTCACTTATGGCGAACAGTAAATCTCCGCGCTTCAGGGTACCTTCGGCGAACTGGATGTCCCTGTCTACAAGCAATATCTCCCGAAAATTCAGGGGCACGACTTTTTGTTCACGGAAAAAAAGAACCGGCGGATTGTCGAAATTGTAGATCCTGTAGGACAAGTCGGAATGATCGACCTCGATGATCGTATTGGTTGCATAGGCCAGATTAACCCTCTTGTCCACGGGCAAGGTGGCGATGACCGTTTCGAACACTTCAGACAAGGGAATGTCTTCGCGCAGCATGTTGATGATGATTTCCGAGGAAAGCGAAGCAAGGATGTTCGCTTTCACGCCGCTTCCGAGGCCATCGCACAGTACAACCCTGGTCTTGCTGCCGGCAGTCAGAACGCGCACCTGGTCACCGCAGAGTTCCTCACCAGCCTTGTTCAGACTCTGGTGATAGACATCAAGGAGGAATTTCATTTACTTGATTTCCTCATTAAGTACGTTGCGTATCTTGATAAGGTTGACCTTTGCTTCGGCAGTGGTTTCCCCCAGCATGCTGGCGATTTCCTGGGCGACG
This sequence comes from Geobacter sp., assembly GCA_003314535.1. Classification (GTDB taxonomy): domain Bacteria; phylum Desulfobacterota; class Desulfuromonadia; order Geobacterales; family Geobacteraceae; genus RPRC01. Next base: position 122,940 of record POSG01000007.1, on the reverse strand, counting down.
TGCATCTGCCTGTCGATGACCTTGTTCAAGCCCATGAGCAGTTCCTGCTTCATGCGCCGCATTTCCTCTTTCTGGAGGTGCTCGCTCGTCAGATCCACCATGATGCAGGCAACCATATCCTCGTTTTGCAATGGAAATATCAGAAGCCGCATATAGGTGTCAAAGCGCTTGAACTTCTTTTCCTTGCGGATAACGGTCCCATCTTCCCACGCCAGATGAAAATCGGAAAGATCGTCGAAGAAAGCCGAAGCGTGAGAGCCGAGGACCTGGGACTTTTCCGTCTTGGCCATCTGGCAGAATGAGGGGTTCACGACCTGAATGATCATCGTTTCCCGGTCCACGACCACGAGGCTGTTCGGGTCGAACTCCCACAGTTTTTCCCAGAGGGATTCATGTGTCATGGCAAACCTCACGTGTTGACGCTCTGTTTTGCCACACGGCAAGCAGCACGAGTGCAGCTGCCGTAATCAGCAGGCTGACTGCTCCCAGCAGTGACACCTTGACGTGAAGCCTGAGATTTCGCAAGAAATTGAGCATGTTTTTCCTCAATATTGTTTATCCGCAAAGGCTCTTTGAGGCCGGAGCGGAACCTCCTCGCAGCTCGTGATGATCTGTCAACACATGACTCACTGGTCGTAGCTTTCACTGGTTTCAAGCGCTTTCCCGGTAATCGATATCTTGCTACTTTCTCCGTATCACGATCTCCTCGAAAGCCCTGCTCCGGCTTTTCTCAGACATTTCCAGGAATTTCCGGATGGAAACTAAATATAGGTTGGGTCTTCCAAGTTTGTGCCGCCGCGGAAGACGACGCGCGGAGTATGCACAGAATAACACTAATCTGATTTTCACAGTCAACTTTTATTGTATATCCAATCCTCTACGGTAGAATTGATCTGAAAGAATGGAAGCTGGTAAGGGCATTTGAGAGACTGAACCGGGTGTCGCCGGAAGGGTAACCTGGAAAGTTGAAAGGAGATGAACCATGGGCAAACCTTACGTCCGTCTTGACAAGAAGGATGCCGCTGTCCTTTTGGTGGACCACCAAGCCGGCCTCTTGTCGCTTGTGCGTGATATCGAACCGGACAAATTCAAGAACAACGTGCTCGCCCTTGCCGACCTGTCCAAGTATTTCGGCCTGCCAACCATCCTTACGACCAGCTTCGAGGATGGGCCGAATGGTCCGCTCGTTCCGGAACTTAAGGAGATCTTCCCTGATGCGCCCTATATCGCACGCCCCGGCCAGATCAACGCCTGGGACAACGAGGACTTTGTGAAGGCGGTGAAGGCGACCGGCAGGAAACAGCTCATCATCGCCGGGGTGGTGACCGAGGTTTGCGTCGCCTTCCCCGCTTTGTCGGCCCTCGATGAAGGCTTCGAAGTCTTTGTGGTTACCGATGCCTCGGGAACTTTCAACGATGTTACCCGGCATTCCGCCTGGGATCGCATGTCGGCTGCCGGCGCCCAACTGATGACCTGGTTCGGCGTTGCGTGCGAACTGCATCGTGACTGGCGCAATGACATAGCCGGGCTTGGCGCCCTGTTTTCCAACCACATCCCCGATTACCGCAACCTTATCAGCAGCTATAATTCGGTTAAGTCGAGCAGATAGACATGCCGTATCCCCGTTCGATTTATAGTCCGGAAAATTCTATTTCTGATTGATAGTTGAACTTCAACAAGGAGGTGTTCATGACAAAGGTTCTCATCGTTTTCTACAGCATGTACGGACATGTTTTGAAGATGGCGGAGGCTGTTGCCGAAGGCGCCCGGGAGGTGCCGGGCTGCGAGGTCATGATAAAAAGGGTGCCAGAAACGCTGCCCGGGGAAGTGCTGGGGAAGATGGGGGCGCTCGAAGCACAGAAAGCGATGGAACACATCCCCCTGGTTCAGCCGGAGGATTTGGCGTCGGCCGACGCGGTAATCTTCGGCACCCCTACACGCTTCGGGAACATGTGCGGGCAGATGCGCCAGTTCCTCGACTCAACCGGCCAGCTATGGTTGAACGGTTCCCTGGTGGGTAAAGTCGGGAGCGTTTTCACGAGCTCCGCCACTCAGCACGGCGGCCAGGAATCTACCATTCTCAGCTTCCACATCACACTGCTTCACCAGGGTATGGTGGTTGTGGGCTTGCCTTACGCATTTGCCGGGCAAATGGACAACAGTCAGATTACCGGTGGGTCTCCCTATGGCGCTTCCACCATTGCCGGGACTGACGGTTCTCGGAGCCCGAGTGACAACGAGCTGGCGGGCGCGCGTTTCCAGGGGGCCCATGTGGCACGGATTGCGCGCAAACTTTCGCAAGATGGTTGATAAGAATGAATGACCAGGGATTGATATTATCGCTCAGTTCCCCATTTGCCGGGCGTACTGTCTCATCGAATTGAAATAATGGGCATATGAATCGTATTGGTAAATAGGTGCGAAATATAAATTCATTGGGATATGTGACATGCCAAAACGCGGCACACTGCCTGACAAGATCGACCGTTTCGAACCGAAGGAGCGCAGGGGGCTGATCGTGGTCATCACCGGCTACGGCAAGGGCAAAACCACGTCCGCGCTGGGAATGGCGGTGCGCGCATGCGGCCATGGCATGAAGGTTTGCATCATCCAGTTCATGAAGGGGGACCTCTATGCAGGTGAGTGGGACGGCATCAGGAAAATGAACTGCGATATCGAACTGCACACTACCGGCAAGGGTTTCTGCGGCATCCGGGGCAATCCCTACCCGTGGGCGGAACACCGGGACAACGCCCAGGACGCCGTCGGCCTGGTCCGGGGAAAAATGGCCTCCGGAAAATTTGACGTCATGATACTCGACGAGATCAACAACGCACTCAAGATCAAGCTGGTCGACCTGGACCAGGTGCTGGGCATCCTGAACGAAAAGCCGCCGCTCATGCACCTGGTCCTCACCGGCCGCGACGCTCACCCGCGGGTGATCGAGCTGGCAGATACGGTCAGCGAAATCAGGGAGATAAAACACGCCTACCGCCAGGGCATCGAGCCCCAACCCGGCATCGATTACTGAAAACTACTTAGTGTTCATCCGGAAACTCCTGGTAATGTCTGATAAAGGCCGGGGCGGGGCTTTCGAGGAGATCGTGATACGGCTTCATTGCAAGATCTCGAAAACAGGGAAAGCGCTTGAAACCAGTGAAAGCTTCGACCAGTGAGTCATTGGTTGACAGATTATCACGAGCTGCGAGGAAGTTCCGCAACGGTCTCAAAGAGCGTTTCCGGATGGAAACTACTTAAAGCCTGACTGGACGCAAGGAGGCCCATGGCTCTAAAACGGCTGATCTCGGTGGCACGCGGCAAAGAGCCCGCAGATCTCGTGTTAAACAACGCGCGAGTGGTGGATCTCGTTTCCGGAGATATTTACCCGACCGGGATCGCCGTGGCGGGGGGGCTTATTGCCAGCCTTGGTGACGGGTACCGGGGGGCGCAGGTTGTCGATCTGGGGGGCAGGTATGTCTGCCCCGGTTTTATCGATGCTCACGTACATGTGGAGAGCTCCCTGGTCCGTCCCCGGGAGTTTGCCCGTGCGCTGGTTCAGTGCGGGGTGACCAGCATTGTTTCAAATCCTCATGAGATCGCCAATGTGCTCGGCGTTGAGGGGGTCAGATTCATGCAGCACGACGCCCGCAAAGCGTCGCTCGATCTCCTGTTCACAATTCCCTCGTGCATTCCGGCAACGTCCCTTGCAACCTCCGGAGCCCGGCTGACGGGGCGTGGGATTGAAATCCTTCAGCAGGAACCGGGGATGGTCGGGTTGGGCGAAGTGATGGATTTTCCGGGGGTTGTAAATGGGAAGCATCGCTTGCTCGATGAAATCCGGATGTTTCGGGGACTTCCGATTGATGGGCATTGCCCCTGCCTGAGCGGCAGCAAGCTTGACGCATATGCGGCGGCTGGCATTACCTCGGAACATGAGTGCACCACGGTTGAGGAGGCACGGGAAAAACTTCGGAAAGGGATGAAGATATTCATCAGGGAGGGGAGCGTTGCCCGTAATCTGAAAGCTCTGTTGCCGCTGGTCACTGCATACAATGAAAGGTGGCTCTGTTTCTGCACGGATGACAGAAGGCTTTCGGACATCATGGAGCAAGGCTCAATCGACCATCTGGTCCGCATGGCGATCGCCGGCGGGTTGCCCCCGGTGACGGCTATCCGGATGGCCACCCTGAATCCGGCCGAGCATTACCGCCTTTACGACCGGGGCCTCATCGCTCCCGGGCGGCGTGCCGACATGGTGGCTTTTCGGGATCTGGGCGAGCCGCGGCCTGAACTGACATTCTGCAATGGGGTTCTCGTGGCAGGGGGCGGTGACGTGCTGAAGGACTGGCCCGCTGATGCGGATGACATGCGTGAAGCGCGGGTGAGGGACACCATGCATGTTGACTGGTCCGCGGTTGATTTCCGGATTCCGGCCGAAGGGAATCGAATCAGGGTGATCGGCGCGGTGCAGGATCAACTGATCACGGAAAGCATTGTTATGGAGCCCCTGGTAATACACGGCAATGCCGTGTCCGATATTAGCCGTGACCTTTTGAAAACAGCCGTCATCGAACGCCATCATGCATCTGGAAGGTTGGGCATGGGTTTTGTCAGGGGAATCGGGCTCAAGCGCGGCGCCATGGCCTCCACGGTTGCCCATGACCATCATAACCTGATTGTACTGGGCGTGGATGACGTCTCGATGATGACGGCGGCCAAAGCGGTTGCCTTAGCCGGCGGCGGATTGGCTGTTGCAGAGGGGGATGCTGTCCTTGCCCTGCTTCCGCTTCCCATTGCTGGACTGATGTCGGACAAGCCGCTCGAAGTGGTGCTTGGCCAGGCAGCCGTTCTTGACGCTGCCATGGAAAAGCAGGGCCTGTCCATGGATGACCCCTTCATGGCATTGAGTTTCCTCGGGCTTGAGGTCATTCCCTGGCTGAAGCTTACCGACCTCGGCCTGGTTGATGTAAACCTGCAAAAGATTGTGCCACTCTTTGTAAAATAGTGAGGATGAGATGATGCTGAAAGAACCAGAGGTGCTTTTTTCTGAAGAGATCATACAGGAACGTGTGAGAGAGTTGGCGAGCCGGATTTCCGCGGATTATTCTGAAACAGAGGAATTGGTGCTTATCGGCGTGCTCAGGGGATGCTATATTTTCCTTGCCGATCTGTCCAGGCGCCTGAAGATTCCGAGACGCATCGAGTTCATCGCGGTATCCTCGTATGAGCATAAAACGACGCCCGGCACTCTGCGTCTCATAATGGACACCCGAACAGACATCACAGGCAAACATGTCCTGATAATCGAAGATATTGTGGATACCGGTCAAACGCTGCATTACCTGCTGGACATGCTGGGTGCGCGAAAACCTGCTTCATTGAAGACCTGCACGTTGCTGCGCAAGCCGGATCGCCTGGTAAAGGACGTGCACATCGATTACCTGGGTTTCGATATCCCCGATTTGTGGGTTGTCGGCTATGGGCTGGATTACGCGGACAGGTATCGTGCTTTGCCTTATATCGGGTTTGTCAACGAAGAGAGTTGAAGCTGAATCCGTGGCCCCTTCAAGCCTTCGTCAGCGCGGAATGCCCCTGTTTCTGCATTCCGGATCAAGGTTGAGCTGACCTCCACCATCTCATTCGGGCGCATACAGCCTCAGGAAAGCGTTTACCGCGCGTTCTGCAGCAATCCCTATCACGTTGTCATCAGGCGGGCTGCCGCACACGGCCAGCAGGCAGCGCTCATAGACTTCGGACTCAATGAGCGCACGGAAGTGCGTCGTGGCCAGCCACGGATCGTCACGACGCATGTATCCGTCATCCATGGCCTTGGCGAGATAGGCCCGTATCTCGTCGAGTCGCGAGCTGAGTTTTTCATGGAAACGCTTGCCTATTCCCGAACGTTCCGCTTCCGCAATTATCAAGCGACGCGCTGCCAGCATATCCGGGGAACATATCAACCGAAGGGTGTTCCCGGCCAGTGCCGACAGGGCGGTTCTCAAATCGAGGCCTGGTTCCCAGAGGCTTGCGAAGATGTCTTCCGGATAATTCTCCGCCAGTTCGAACATGCAGTCGACAAATAGTTCCTCTTTCGACGCAAAGTAGCTGTACAGGGTCGGCTTGGAGCAGCCTGCCCTGGTCTTGATTTGCGCCATGGAGGTATCTTCGAAGCCGTTGTCACGAAAAAGCTCGTAGGCAGCATCAAGAATGGATTTCCTCTTTTTGTCGGTTTTCTTTCTCATGCGGTTCCCTTTAACTAAACTGGATGGTTTAATTTTCCTTGACAGGACGGAAATGTCAAGCTATAAAACCTGCGTCTGGTATATGCCTGAATCCGTAACGTCTTCACGCCTTTCCTGCGCGGTATGCCCCTGTTTCCGCAGTGCCCCGGCATTCTGCCCGCCTCGGCGTTCAGAAGCCACGGGTTCAGGTATAGCCAATCTGGGTCGTTGGGCAAAGCAGAAGTTATCAATTTTAGCACATAGAAAAACCAAATTGTGTTCATCCTGAAACCCCGGATAAACACTAAGACCGTTTCCGGATGGAAACCAAATAGAACAATGCGTTTGGGAAGTGTGTCGTAACTTGATCGTCTGGACGTTGAGACAAGGGGCGGTGACGATGGAAAGAGGAAATGGCCGTACGGTGCGGCTGTATTTAATTCCTGCATTTGTATGGCTGGGGATGGCAGTGATGGTTTTGCAGGGATGCTCAATGATCCCTGGTTTCAAGCCGGAGGCGGAGATGAGGTCTTCCGCCGGCTTGAAAAACATGCAGTCCTTTGAATCGCCTCCGGCAGAGTGGCCGAAAGAGGAGTGGTGGCGCGCTTACGGCGACCCGCAGCTTGACCGGCTGGTCGAAGAGGCTCTCGAGGATTCTCCGAGTCTGTCCGTGGCACGGTCGCGACTGCGCAAGGCAGGCTCAATGGCCAGGATGGCGGGCGCCGTACTCCTGCCGCAGATGAACCTCAACGCCTCGGTCACCGAGCAACGGCAAAGCTACAATTATCTGATTCCTGCGGAAGTGACACCCCATGGCTGGAACGATTACGGAATCACGACGATCGATTTCAACTGGGAGCTTGATTTCTGGGGCAAGAACCGCTCCGCGCTGAGCGCGGCCATAACGGAAGTCGAGGCCATGCATGCGGAACTTGCGCACACCCGTCTTCTCTTGTCCACTGCTGTGGCAGCGGCCTATGCGGAACTGGCCCATTCTTACAAATCCCGCGATACTGCGAAATCGGCCATGGACGTTCGTGCCAAAACTGCCGAACTTTTCCGCTCCCGTTACCGGCACGGGCTGGAGACGTTGGGCAGCGTCCGCCAGGTTGAATCACTGCTCGCGGGAGCAGAAGCGGCGGTCGTTGCTCTTGACGAAAGGATCGCTCTGCAGAAGAACGCCATAGCCGCGTTGACAGGGGCGGTTCCTGATCGGGCGCTGTCCATCGAACGTCCCAAAATCGACCTTTCTGTCCCGCGCGGCCTCCCCCGGGAGCTGGCCCTGGACCTCCTCGGCCGCCGGCCGGACATCGTCGCCGCACGGATGCGCGCCGAAGCGGCTGCAAGGCGCATAGATCAGCGAAAAGCGGAGTTTTATCCCAACATCAACCTGATGGCTTTTTTCGGGGTCCAATCACTCGGCCTCAACATGCTGCTGAAGTCGTCATCGATCATCGGCAGTGTCGGCCCTGCGGTTTCGCTCCCCATACTGAACACCAGGCGGCTGCAGGGACAATTGGAAGGCGATTTTGCCGAATATGACCAGGCCGTTGCCGTCTACAACTCGACGCTGGTCAATGCCCTTCGTGAGGTTGCGGATGCAGCGGCGAGCCGAAAGCACCTTGGAGGACAGCTCAAGGCGCATGCGGATGCGTACGAACGTGCGAATGAGGCGCATCGGATCGCTACCCTCCGTTACCGGGGGGGGCTGTCAGATTATCTCGACGTGCTTTCGGCCGAGGATGCCATGCTGGGGGCGCAGTATGCCCTGACTGACATACAGTCGCGGGCGCTGACTTTGGATGTCGCGCTGGTCCGCTCGCTGGGGGGCGGCTACCAGGGGAAAAAATCCGCCGAAGCGGAATAGCGTCAATCCGCAAGCTGAACGAAAGGGACTGAACATGTGGTTGAAAAGGAAATTGGGATGGGATGACCCAAAGCAGCGCCGGTTGGCGCTCTTCATACTGCTGGCTGTCGTCATTTGTATCGGCGGGGCTGGATTCTGGTTCTACTGGAAATATTTCGGTTCACGCTATGTCTCGACCGAAAACGCCTATACGGCAGCGGACATCGCATTGGTTACCGCAGAAATAGACGGCACAGTGAAAGAAATCAGCGTAGTCGACACCCAGAGGGTAAAGAAGGGCGATGTCCTGGTGCTCATCGATCCAACCGACACCAGCTTGGCGCTCAAGCAGGCTGAGGCCGAGAAAGCCCGGGCAGAGGCGAAGATAGCCGCGTCGATATCGGACCTTGAGCGTGCCGAAATCGATTTGAAGCGTCGTGCGGCTTTGGCAGGTTCGGGGTCGGTTTCCGGCGACGAGCTGACGCATGCCAAAAACAGTGATGCATCGGCTCGGTCGGCGCTGGCATCGTCCCGCGCCACGGTTGCCTTGGCACAGGCGCGCTACGACAAGGCGAAAGTCGATTTCGGACGGACAGTCATCCGCTCGCCGATCGATGGGGTCATAGCACGCCGCCAGGTTCAGCTCGGGCAGCGCGTTCAACCGAGCGTTCCTCTCCTGTCCGTAGTTCCTTTGCGCGAAATGTACGTCAATGCCAACTTCAAGGAAGTGGAGCTGAAGAAAGTCCGCGCGGGTCAAAAAGTGAAATTGATTTCGGACCTGTATGGCGACGACATTGTCTACCATGGCGTCGTCGACGGCTTTTCCGGGGGGACCGGTTCCGCATTCGCCCTGATCCCTGCCCAGAACGCGACCGGCAACTGGATCAAGGTCGTGCAGAGGCTGCCGGTTCGCGTCCGGCTGCAACCTGACGAGCTGGACAAGCATCCCTTGCGGGTCGGCCTTTCGATGTCGACGACCATTGACGTGCGAAGCGCTAGGCAATAAGGGTGGGCGGCGCAATGAAGGAACATGCCCCGGCTCACAACGGACAGTCGCCCCTGCGCGGCGGGATGCTCGCCCTTGCGGCGCTGCTCCTGGCACTGGCCAATTTCCTGGCCGTCCTCAACATGACCATCGCCAATGTCACGGTGCCGAACATGGCGGGCGGACTTGGCGCAGGCGGGAACCAGGGGACCTGGATCATCACCGCCTATGCGGTTGCGGAGGCCATTACCGTTCCCCTTACCGGCTGGCTGTCCGCGCGCTTCGGGGCGGTCCGGGTCTTCGGGCTGTCGGTCGTATTTTTCGGAGTATTTTCGCTTTTCTGCGGTCTGTCAACCTCCCTGCCCATGCTGGTCCTGATGCGCGTCTTCCAGGGAATGTCAGGCGGACCGCTGATGGCGCTGTCGCAAACCCTGCTGCTGAGGATTTTCCCCAAAGAAAAAACCATGCAGGCCATGGGGCTGTGGGCAATGACGACCATGCTTGCGCCCGTTATCGGCCCGGTGCTGGGTGGCTGGCTCGCGGACCAGTACAACTGGTCGTGGGTCTTCTACATCAATGTGCCCATGGCGCTGGTCATCGGCTGGATAAGCATGATAATGCTGAAGCGCTACGAACTGCCGCTTGAGAAAAACCCCGTGGACCTGGTGGGCATGATTTTGCTGGTTGTCTGGGTGGGCGCCCTGCAGGTCATGCTGGACGAAGGAAAGGATCTCGACTGGTTTGCTTCCACCAAGATCTGCGTACTGACTCTGGTGGCGACTGTCGGCTTTGCAGCGTTCCTCATCTGGGAGCTGACCGAGAAGCACCCGATTGTCGACCTGCGCGTCTTCCGCCACCGTGGTTTTTCGGCGTGCATGGTGGTGATGGCGCTTGCTTTCGGCGCCTTCTTCGGGGTCAATGTCCTCACGCCGCTGTGGCTGCAGTACAACATGGGCTATACCGCCACCTGGGCCGGGATGGTGGTTGCCTGGGGCGGGCTGCTTTCGCCCTTTTGCGCACCGGTCATCGCCTCGCTTGCCGAGCGCTTCGATTCACGTCGGCTGATTTTTTCCGGCGTAACCGTATTGGGAGTGATCACCCTGTGGCGTTCGGTTGCAACTCCTGACATGACCTACTGGCAGATCAGCATACCGCTGTTCTTCATGGGCGTCGGGTTCCCCCTCTTTTTCATACCGTTGGTCGGGGTGTCAATGGGGGCGGTCGATGAAAGCGAAACTGCCTCCGCATCGGGGCTCATGAACTTCATCCGCACCATTTCGGGCGGCTTTGCCACGTCCATGGTGGCGACTGCCTGGCAGAACAAGTCGATCCATGCCCATGAAGAACTTGCGGGCATCGTGGGAGGCTATGCGGTTCAGTCGTTGGACGGGTCAGGCTTGCCCCGCGACCTGGGGCGGGGACTCCTGGAAGTGCTGGTTTCGAACCAGAGCCTCATGCTGGCGACGAATGAATTGATGGTCGACATCGGATTGATATTTCTCGTTGCGTCGGTGTCCATCTGCCTGGCGCCCAAACAACAGCGAGCAGTGGATCCAACCAGGGCAGGACATTAAGAATGACATGAGAGGGCGGAAATGACAGTGACATCACCGCTGGTAATCACGATCAGCCGGCAGTTGGGAAGCGGGGGAGCATATGTCGGGCAGATGCTGGCAAAAAGGTCGGGCCTGTTCTACGCGGACCGTGAAATCATCTGCAAGGCGGCCGAGCAGCTTTCGGCTTTGGAAGACGTTCTGGAGGCGCGCGAAGAAAAAGTTCATTCATTTTGGCAATCATTCCTCGAATCATTCGCGTTTGTTGTTCCGGAAACATACACTCCGCCAATTGTCGCGCCAACAGACCGGCAATTGTTCCATGCTGAATCGAAAATCATAAAGACAATCGCAAAAGAAGGTTCTGCCGTGATCATAGGGAGATGCGCTTCGCAGATACTCTGTGATCATCCGAACCATGTAAGCGTGTTTCTCCATGCGGATACGGCTTTCAGGAAACGTCGTATGCAAGAGCTGTACAAGGTAACAGAGGATGTGGCTGAAAGAATGATTCATAAAAGCGATCGCGAGAGGTCGCAATACATTTATGTTTTTACCGGCAGTGATTGGAATGATTTGACACAGTACGATCTGACCCTGGATACAGGCAGGCTTGAAATTGACAAATGCGTTGATCTGGTTCTGAAATACGTGGAGCTTGGCAGGTTTTGTGAGTGCCCCATGCACTGAAGCGGGAATTTCCGGCGGACAAAACCGAAAAGCAGCCATGTACGAAAAACATGCCCGGCATTTATTGTTTCCCTGCCCGGGCAAGATTGCAGAGAGAGGCGTTTCGGACTTCATGCTTACGCAGTCTGCCAACCAGGTCCGGCAGGACTTCAAGCACGCAGTCCACGTCAGCGTCGGTATTTTCTCTTCCCAGTGAAAATCTGATGGTTCCCACTGTGGTTCCATCCGGGCTGCCCGTGGCCTTGAGCACATGGGAAGCCTTCAGTGCTCCCGAGCTGCACGCGGATCCGGAGGAAACGGCGATTCCCTCTTGATCGAGGGCTGCAAGGAGAGCGGCCGATTCCACGTTGAGAAATGAAAAGTTTGCCGTGTTTGGGAGACGCAGAACCGGGTGGCCGTTGAGCCTGGAATCCGGGATTGTCTCCATGATGCCACGCTCCAGCCGGTCACGGAGCGCCCTGAGTCGCCGGGATTCGCCATCCATGGTATTCAGGGCGATTTCACATGCCTTTCCGAGACCAACAATGCCGGCCACGTTTTCGGTTCCTGCCCTCAGGTTTTTCTCCTGGTGTCCTCCATGGAACAGTGGGGACAGCCTGACGCCCTTCCTGATAATGAGCGCTCCGATGCCCAGAGGGGCGGAAAGCTTGTGCCCGGAGATGGACATCAGGCTGATCCGTGACTCCCGGATGTCCACGGGGATCTTGCCCACCGCCTGCACCGCGTCGCAGTGAAAGCAGATTCCGTGACGCTCTGCGATTTCGCCGATCTTTCTTATGGGGAAAATGGTGCCGGTCTCGTTATTGGCAAACATGACCGAAATGAGGATTGTACGGTCGGTAATGGCAGTTTCGAGGACTTCCAGGTCGAGCATTCCCTCTTCGTCCACGTCGAGGCAGGTGACATCGTACCCTTGGTTTTCAAGGGAGAGACAGGGTGTCAGGACCGACGGGTGCTCGACAGTCGTGGCGATGACATGGTTGCCCCTGGAGCGGCGGGCAGCGGCGATCCCCTTGATGGCAGTGTTGTTGGATTCGGTGGCGCAGGAGGTGAACACCACCTCGGACGGGTCGCAGTTCACCAGGCGTGCGACTTTTCCCCGGGCTTCATCTATTGCCGACTTTGCCCTCCGGCCGGCCCAATGTGTACTGGAAGGGTTGCCGAACCTGTCGCGGAAGAAAGGCAGCATCTCTTCGAGCACTTCCGGGTGAACAGCGGTCGTCGCGTTGTTGTCCAGGTACACCAGATCGTTCATTGATTTTGCTCTCCTCCCGTCTCCAGGTAGTAATCTGCTCCAAATCGCATCGCGCCTTTCAGTTATCCCAAGCTTCCCGAACTGTTGACTACCAGATAACATACCATAGTAAATTTGTCAAATTATTATATAGGCTTTGTGTCAACATAATGGACATAAATATCCGTAATATCGGTTTTTTTAAAAACGTTGGTATAGAGAAATCCTATAATACCGAATGCCCGCTAAATGCAATGGGATTTATAAAATACTAAATAACTTGATTTGTGAGAGCATTTAACTTGACAATAATGGTAAATAATAGTACTTCAAAAAAAGCGAAAGATGAAATCCTCAACGCCGGGAGGAGGTACGCATGTTTACCGAGGAACAGATCGAACGGTATTCCCGCCATATCATCCTCAAGGAAGTGGGGGGCAAGGGTCAGAAAAGGCTGCTGAACGGGAAAGTGCTGATCATCGGCGCGGGAGCGCTCGGTTCCCCTGCCGCTCTTTACCTGGCTGCATCCGGAGTCGGCATGGTCGGGATCGCTGACGCCGACGTGGTGGAGATTTCCAACCTCCAGCGGCAGGTAATCCACCAGACCCCCGACGTGGGCAAGCCGAAAGTGCAATCCGCCAGGGAAAAGATGGAGGCCATCAATCCGGATGTTCATGTCGTCACCTATCACTCATGGATAAACGCAGATTCCATCATGAAGCTTATCAAGGAGTATGACTTCGTCATCGACGGCACCGACAACTTTGCCTCCAAGTTCCTGATCAACGATGCCTGCGTAATGGCCGGAAAACCGTTTTCCCATGCCGGAATCCTGCATTTCATCGGCCAGACCATGACCATACTGCCGGGACAGTCGCCATGCTACCGTTGCATATTTCCCTCGCCTCCACCGCCGGGCGCCATTCCCACCTGTTCGCAGGCAGGGGTGCTCGGGGTGCTGCCGGGGGTTATCGGAACCATTCAGGCCACTGAGGCGATCAAGTATCTGTTGGGTGTGGGAAAGTTGCTTACGGGAAGGCTCCTGGTTTATGACGCTGAAGATATGGATTTCTACATTTCGCCCCTTTCAAGACAGAAGCGCTGCCCCTTGTGCGGCGAGAATCCAGTCATAACCGAGCTCAGGGACGAGGTAGAATCCATGAATGTCTGTGATCTCGATGAAGCTGGCGGTGTGAAAGGTGCTTGAAAAGCTGAAGATACCGCAATCCATGATTGATGCTCTCATTGCACATGCAAGGGAGGAATTGCCGCTTGAGGCGTGCGGAATTCTTGGCGGTATCGACACAACCGTTGCAGGGATTTATCGGCTCACCAATGTTGCCGGCAGCACCAGCCGCTTCCAGCTGGACCCTCATGAACATGCGGATGTATTGAGAGATCTCCTGCAGAGGGAAATGGAAACGGTCGCTTTCTATCATTCCCATCCCTCCGGCCCTTCCCATCCATCTGCCGAAGATGTCAGGCTGGCGTATTACCCCGAGGTGGCAACCGTTATCATCTCGCTGGAAGATCGTGAAAAGCCGAACGTATCGGCATTTCTGATTGCAAACGGAAATATTGATCCGGTTGCCATAGAGGTTGAGAAGGACTGAAACCGGCACAAGGAGCACAAGGAGAGGTTCATGCAATCATTAGACCTGCGGGGAGTTACCTGCCCGACGAACTTCGTCAAGGCCAAGCTTGCCATGGAAATGGTGGATTCCGGCGAGGTGCTTGAATTCTACCTGGATGAGGGAGAGCCGGTGCAAAACGTTCCACGCAGCCTCGAAGCGGAGGGGAACAGAATCCTGGGGCTGGAGAAGGTGGGGACCTATTACGTGCTGACCGTGGAAAAGGCGTGAATGGCTGGTCATATTCAAAAAACGAAGGAGGCAAGCATGAGCAAGGTCTACGAAGACAATTCCCGTTCCATCGGCAACACCCCGCTGGTCAGACTCAACAGAATTACCAAGGGGGCAGGAGGCACTGTCCTGGCGAAAATCGAAGGACGGAATCCCGCCTATTCGGTAAAATGCCGCATCGGCGCCAGCATGATCTGGGATGCCGAGCAGCGGGGTGTTCTGAAGCCCGGAGTGGAGATCATCGAACCGACCAGCGGCAACACCGGTATAGCCTTGGCATATGTGGCGGCGGCCCGCGGCTATAAACTGACCTTGACCATGCCGGAAACCATGAGCATCGAGAGGCGGCGGGTCCTGGCGCACCTGGGCGCCAACCTCATACTTACCCCGGGCACCCAGGGAATGAAGGGCGCTATTGCCAAGGCCGAGGAAATCGCTGCTTCCGACCCGGAGAAATATTTTCTTCCCCAGCAGTTCAAGAACCCGGCCAATCCCGCCATTCACGAGCAGACCACCGGTCCCGAGATCTGGAATGATACGGATGGCGGCATAGACGCGCTGGTGGCCGGTGTGGGCACCGGCGGCACGATTACCGGGGTTTCGCGCTTCATAAAGAAACAGAAAGGCAAGCAGATCACATCCGTGGCCGTTGAACCTGCGGAAAGCCCGGTCATCAGCCAGCACCTCGCAGGCCAGCCCATACAGCCCGGACCGCACCGCATCCAGGGCATCGGCGCCGGGTTCATACCTGACACTCTCGATCTGTCGGTTGTCGACCGGGTCGAAAAAGTGAGCAGTGAAGAAGCCATTGAAACGGCGCAGCGCCTGGCGAAGGAGGAAGGCATCCTGGTGGGCATCTCCTGCGGCGCAGCCGTGGCGGCTGCGCTTCGCGTGGCGAACGAAAGGGAATTCGCAGCGAAAACCATTGTGGTGGTTCTTCCGGACGGAGCTGAGAGGTATCTTTCCACTCAACTTTTTGCTGACCAGTGACCAGATATCAGAAGTAAGAGTGCTTTTTTTATCGGAGGCCAAACAATAACAGTTCAGTGCTGTTTGGCCTCTCTTATCGTGTCGGCAAGTGGAGTTAAGAATGTGTGAATATCCGATGTATGCACAATATTTAAATTGATAAGAAATTAGGATATGGCTAGTGGCTGTTGGTTGGAAAACGCCATTGCTAGGGGCAGCGGGCTGCAGGATAGCAAAACGCTACGAGTGGAAGTCCTGTGATTTGGTTAGAGGAGAAACAGTATGATCCTTTCCCCCAGAAGCCGCTGCGGGGTGCGGGCTCTTTTCGATATGGCCTATAATGCTGGGATGCCTGACTCTGTCTCTCATGCGCAGCTGCCAGGGAAATCTACGTTTCCGGACCCGCGTCAGGATCGGTTCGGACACCAGAAAGCCCTTAATTTCGTCTGGATTATGGAACGTGGAGAGTTGATTTCCCATTCACGCGGTGCGTGCGCTCCGTTCGTTTCTGAGCCTTTCGATGAGCGGCGGCAGCAGGGCAAGCACGCAGCCGATATCTTCCTGCGTGTTTTCCCTTCCCAAAGAGAAACGGATCGTGCTACGCGCCGTGGCGGAATCCAGACCCATTGCGGTCAGCACCCGGGAAACTTCCCGGCTTTCCGCCGAGCATGCGGAACCGGCGGAAACGGCTATCCCGTTCCGGTCAAGCTCGGCCAGGAGCGGTTCGACATATACACCCTTGAATGAGATGTTGAGCGTATTAGGGAGTCGCTTTTCAGAATGGCCGTTGACTTTCACATCGGGGATAGCTTCGCGGATCCCGTTTTCCAGTGAATCGCGCAGGGAACGGATCCTCGCAACTTCCTTGTCCAGGTCATTCTGCGCCAATTCACACGCTTTGCCGAGCCCGACAATCCCCGGGACATTTTCGGTCCCTGCCCGCCGGTTCTTTTCCTGCGGCCCGCCGTGGATGAGGGGCGGAATGCGGGTGCCGCTCCTTATGATGAGCGCGCCGATCCCCTTGGGCGCGTGGAGTTTGTGGCCTGAAACTGTCATGGCATCCACCTGGAGGTCCCTGAAGTTGATTGGCACTTTGCCGACGGCCTGCACCGTGTCGCAGACAAAGCTGATGCCTTTTGCTGCCGCAATTCCGCCGATTTCACGGATGGGGAAGATGACACCCGTTTCATTGTTGGCATACATCGCCGAGATGAGGATCGTAGTGTCCCTTACTGAGGATTCCACTTCTCCGGCATGAAGCATGCCGTCCCCGTCAACGCCGAGGAAAGTGGTCCTGAATCCCTCCTTTTCAAGATGCCTGGCACTGTTGAAGGCGGCCGGATGCTCGACCATGGTGCTGACAATGTGGTTTCCTTCTTTGCGTCGTGCCGCAGCAATTCCTTTGATGGCAGTGTTGACCGATTCGCTGCCGCCCGAAGTGAAGACCACTTCCGATGGGGAACAGTTGACGAGTGACGCAACCTGCTCCCGTGCGATGTTCACCGCTTTCCTTACCTTGCTGCCGGCCCAGTGTGTTGACGACGGATTGCCGAAATCTTCACGGAAAAAAGGGAGCATAGCGTCAAGCACCTCGGCATGAACCGGTGTCGTGGCGTTGTTGTCCAGGTAGATTTTTCGCATCATCTTTTCCTTGTTGAGCGGCCTGACATCAAAAAACCCGCACCAAGAGCGACTTTTGTCGCAATCGGTGCGGGTTTCGGTGAGTCTGCCGGTGCAGAGGTCGAAGTGGGCGCGTGACCGTTACGGAGGTTCTAAATTTACAAAATATGTAGTAAAGTTGCTGCTAATAACCCTATTCAAACAGTAAGGAATATATACCAGATAACTTCAAGCCGTCAAATGCTAATTTAACACTCAGGCGGCTTGTGCCTTTTTTCTGTTTGGCGAGTCGCCGTGGCCGGAACCCACTTCCCTGCCGATGGTCATGATGCGGCGATGCCCTGGTGCGCCTATCCGTCGGGATTGAGAATGCGGATGACTTGATCGGGGAGCTGGGCACGTTGCTGAACGGGTGATTGTCAACCCATTGATAGTGTAAAAAGACGTTGCCTGTAGCTCTTTGAGAAAAGAGGCGAGAAAGGTGGGGGAGGGACATTGCTTGCTAATTCACCAAAAGCTCCGTTAGAAAGATTGCAAGCAGCGTCCCTGATTGACCCACTGTTACTGAGGCAGATATGTTTACTTAATTGTTACATTCTCAATCGTCAACGATCCATTCTGGATCACCAATTGATCTTGCACTGTTGTCATACCTACTGTAGCGGTAAAAGTTTCATCATAGCCTCCCTTGAGGCTTATATTGAGGCTGGAGTTTCTCCCTGCTATAAGTCTTTCTGCAAAAGAATATGACTGAGCCTGGACGGTTGCACCATTAACTGCATTGTCAAAAGCATCCTGGATACTATCATAAAAAATACCAACCGGTAGCAAATATGCCTTAAAGTTAGGTTCAAAGGAAGCAGTAACATTTTTATCGTTATCCATAGTTAACGTGAGTAAGTTTTGTGTACCAACAAAATCACCACTCCAAGCCTTAAAAATTGATTTCCAATCGGTTGATGCGTAGAGAGTTACGGATGTGCCACGCGTATAAACAGCACTGCATCCATCGGACATTCCCTTTACGCAATTTATGCTCGGGGAGCCTGGGGCAGTGCTGTAAACTGAACCGTTGCCATTTCCGCTAAAGCTTACAAAAAGAGAGTAAGTTACTTCGGGTGTTATGCTATTTGACGGGCTCGAAGCGGGGCCTGTTCCTGCCGCATTGGTGGCCGTAACTGTAAAGGTGTAAGTCGTCCCATTTGTCAAACCTGTTACGGTGATTGGGCTCGCCGTGCCGGCGGCGGTGATGTTGCCAGGTGATGACGTAACGGTGTAGCCGGTAATGGCGCTGCCGCCGTTGGAGGCAGGGGCACTGAAAGAAACAGTTGCCTGGCCGTTGCCGGCAGTGGCGGACACTCCTGTAGGAGAACCGGGGGCAGCAATTGGTGTGACACTGTTTGACGGACCAGACGCTGGACCTGATCCAGCCGAGTTGGAGGCAGTTACGGTGAAAGAATAGGCTGTGCCGTTGGTAAGGCCGGTAAAAGTGATCGGGATTGTTGTGCCGGTGGTGGTGATGTTGCCAGGTGATGACGTAACGGTGTAGCCATTGATGCTTCCGCCTGCTGTAAAAGCTGGCGGCTTGAAATTAACCGTAGCTTGACTGTTCCCAGGTATGGCAGTCACATCTCTTGGTGGCCCCGGTATTGTGCTATTGGGTTCAATACCAACTTCGAGATACTGAGTATTGGCACTCCAAGTATATCCGGCGGTCCAGCTATTAGTTATGTCATAATAAGCATCTGAATACCCACCCCAGCCGTAATTGATATGAACCTGATCGGTTCCTGACACATTGGTTTGATAACCGTCTATAACAACCTCATGATTTCCTGCACTTGAACTTATATAAAACAGAATAACCCGTGGATCGGGTGCATTCAGCTCTCCTTCAATTAAGTTCATCCAACTTGCGGGCGTATAGGAGCCTCTATAAATTTCCATTGCGGTTGACTTGTATTTAAAGTAGTTCACCAAACTAGGTATAATTTTAGAGGTGTAGGCCGAGGAAGCTGAACAACCATAATTCATGTCAATGGATATTCCAACATCAGACATTAGTTGAGCCACAGCATCTATTTGAGAAGATGTGCTAGAGCTTGTCAGAGCTGAAGGCATGGAAGCCCAATCATATGAATGATTTAAATCAGCGCTCAATGTTGTGCTGTTCCACGCATAGGAATGAGTTCCCGCACCCGTATTAGGCCAATTCCAATAATTCATCACTTGCGCCATGGCAGTCGCCAAGCATCCTGTCAGAGTATGGACGCATCCACTTGCTGCCGGGGTATACTGATTGTAGTAAGGCGATTGATTCCAGGTTGTCTCCAGTAGGGGTCCTACTGATGACGCGTATGTGCCACTTCCT
Organism: Geobacter sp.; assembly: GCA_003314535.1. Taxonomy (GTDB): domain Bacteria; phylum Desulfobacterota; class Desulfuromonadia; order Geobacterales; family Geobacteraceae; genus RPRC01. The sequence goes on along the minus strand of POSG01000007.1, from coordinate 103,589 downwards.
GCAGATGGAGCATCTGTTGAAGGAGTAACGGTGTCGGCCGCTTCGCCTTCTAACAATCTCCAAGCTGCTGTAATTCTGTCGGCAACACCGGATTTATGCTTCCTTGATGCAGTCTCAATTTTGCCGGTTGAAGAAACAGCGGTTATTTCAATATCTTTGATTTGTTGAATGGTATTGTAAATCTCTGGAATGATCCATGATTCAATTGCTTGAGGATCGTCCGCCTTTAAGGGATCCAGGGATGAACTGGGAGAGTAAAACAAGACCGGACTGAAGTCATCATGGTAGGCTACCAGTAGGTGCCCGCTTGGCTTTACGGAGACATTGTATGCTATTGGTTCACCCTTGTAATACACGGTGTCAACGGATGCTGCTTTGGGGCTATGATTTCCTTTCCATCCTTTGTGGGCCGCGACATGCCTCTTCAGGAAATTTTGTGTGACTTTCCAGACCGATTTCTCGGGTACAGGGGCGGCACTGGCTTTCCCGGTAGAAATAAGCACCAGGAGAATATATATAAAAAGAGTCAGTTTTACCCTACACATAGCTGTGCGCCTCTTCCTTTCATTCAAGAAATTGGAGAATCAAAAATTACTTGAAAGTAATATCTCCAGGGGCCAGGGGGGTCAGGGCTACACATTTCATGTTTTGAATAGCCCATTGACTTGAGCAGGTTACCTCATTGATAACTTGGAAGTCTGACACCACTTATGTGCGACTTTATCTGTGGCCGGCTTCCAAGCGGCGTCACCAGCCGCAGATGACAGTGGTTCCTCATCAGGCAGTAGGCATGGATAACAGCGCCGTATCGTTCAGTTGACGATTCTTTCGGACAGCTCTCTTTCGCCAAGGCCGATCAGGCACAAGAGCCGCTCCCGGTCTATGGGGTTGTTTTCCTCTACGATGCGGATCAAAAGCCGGTATTTGCTCCAGCACTCGAAGTACAGGTGGTAGAGCCGCTGGTGGATGATGTCCAGGAAGTCGCGGAAGACGCTTTCGTCGCCTGACGCTTCGTCCATGAGGTCTTCGGTGAAGAAGGCGGGCAGGGGTGAGGCGGGGCCGTAGAGGCCGAGGAAGGTGGCGGTGATCTTCTGGTTGTCGCCGTCGCGCTCCACCTTTGCCACGTCGGCGGCGGGGAACGCCAGGGACAGTTCGGGGCGGATGCGGACCCGCTCCTGCCAGGGGATGCCGGGTATGCCGGCTTCCCCTTCCGGGTCAAGGTGCCGGCGGGCAAGGCGCATGACCTGGACGAAGGAGAACTCCTGGCCCCTTTCCAGCAGTTCGCCGATCAGCGTTGTCATTCCTGTTTCGGGGGGCATGTGGCCTCTTTATGCAAGTCAGAAAATTAACGCAAATTATAAGTACGTGTTTACTATCAATGAACTTACGCTTGTGTCAAGGGATTTTTGGACAAACGGTTTGAAATCGAACAAATGGCGATGTGACTGAAACAAAGGCGTGCGGGTTGGTTGCCATGTGGGAGCGAGAATATCAGGATGGAGGTTTTCCCGGTGCGGCTGTCGGTCGGGCTGGAGGATGGAGATGGCCTTATCGGGGAGTTGGACAGCCTGCTCAACGGCTGACATTGGGAAACTGATTTTCAAACTATTCTTTCCGGGGCGGAGAAGACCTTCACTTTTTCACGCGTCGCATAGCAGCACAGGGTGACATTTGCCCGGCGCGCACTGTCGATGCCGGAACTGATGGGCGCCGACTTGGAGATGATCAGGGGGATGCCTGCCCGGACAGCCTTCATGACCATCCCTGCCGGTTGCCTTCCCGAGGAAACCAGGAACATTTTGGTCAGGTCGTCACCATTGAGAAAGGCCATGCCAACGACCTTGTCGATGGCGTTGTGGCGGCCGATGTCGAGCGCCTTGTACCTGAGGTTGCTGTTGGCATCCACCAGGCTTGCGCTGTGCGCGCCTCCTGTCTTGTCCTGGGTTGCGTCGTACAGGTGTTTCATACTGTCCAGGAGCATATCGATACGGAAAGTCTGTTTCACCGGCAGCACGATGTCGTCATCCCTCTTGTCCCAGTTTACGCCGATGCAGCCGGAAGACCGCAGCTCGTACCATACGTCGAAGTGCTCGAAAGACCGTATTGTCAATAGTACCCAGCCGTCCTTTTCCTCGACATTTTCGATGTCGGCCCTTTCCTTTATCGCTCCCTCCGTTACCATGTAGCCGACGGCAAGCTCCTTGTGAAGATCGGGAGTCGTAACGATTGCTGACAGCTTTGTACCGTTGACGAGCAGTTCGATGGTTTCTTCGACCATGACCGGGTCGGTAGCCGGTTCCCTGCCGTTGCGGGTAATTTTCGTGGCAGCATACTCCCTGACCGGCTCCTCGGGCCTTGCATCCGGCGAGGAAACTTCCAGCGTCACGATGGAATATCCTTCCTTCTGTTCCTTTCCCAGGATCTTGTGCCCCTCCGCCTTGAGGGTCCGGGAAACATTCCTGACCGGTTCGCCGTCATCCAGCATGAACTGGACGATTTCACCCGGATCGATCATTTCCAGGGCGAGCTTCGCCTTCACGAAGTTTGTCGGACAGCCGATGCCGCGCAGATCTATGATGTGCATGTCTTCTCCATTGGAAGGGATTTCTCCGGGACCGGTCAATGCCGGACCTGGACAGGGCGGCTTTAGCGGGTTTTGTTTTAGCGGAACCTGCAGCCCGTTTTTCCGGTTGAGGATGTTCCGGTGAATCCGATGATAGCGATTTTTTTCAATTATTGCAAAAGCTTCCTCTCGCATGCGAATTGCAATGGCAATACCTGGAAAGAAACGATTGCCATTTGACCCGGACTTGGTAAATTCATTAATAGAGGAGGTAGCAATGCGCGAAGCCCGTTTCGTCGACGTGACCGAAGAAGCTGCGGAAGCCGGGTTCTGCTGCCAGGTCCTGATGACCGAGCGGGTGTGGAACTTGTGTTGCCAGTGGACAGAGTTGGACAATGCGTGCCAGGGGCACCAGAAGCAGGATGCAAGGGTATGGGATCTGTTCTTTGTACCGGCGACCAAGCTGAAGATCGGTTTTGCGGGCGGATGCACCGAGAGCGAACTGCTTACTTCCCATGGACTCAGGTACCAGATGTATTGCCTCCTCAGGGGTGGCAGCCGGGAAGCCAGCCTGATAACCCTGAGAATGCTGCCGGCGACCTTCAACGATGACACCCACGGCTTGATAGTTTCCTTTCCGGACGAAAACCTCTGATCGCCTTGGAGAAAATGTACAGTTATCACGATACAACTGTCTCATTTGCCGGATTACGGTCGGCAACACCGAGCAGTTGTTGCGCTGACATCGAAAGTTCAAAGTTAATAAACTGCAAAATATCGGATAGTTGGGGATTGACTGTCGGTATTGTTCATTGATTGGCATGTGTATTGCTGTAATTTGCAGAGTTGGCGGATCCCATTCGTCAATCTTCTCTTTCGTTGTTGGAGGCGGTTCTGATGCCAACAGAACCGCCCCTCCCCCTCCGGTGTCTCACTCCTTTCCGCAAACTGGTCCCGACTTCTTGTTCATCTTTTAATTCCCGTCAAACACCCGATTGTCTTTTCAGGATGACCTGTACGGAAGGCATATGGGTGATACAATTTATAAAAGTCTGAAGGAGATGCCTTATTTATCCGAGGCTTGACCGGTGGTTGCCAAATCACGTGGAATTCCCAAATGCGTGACTGCATTGGACCTGTTTGAATCAATCCATATGCGGAGGAGGAGAGCAGATGACGAAGAAGGCGGCTTTCTGGATTTTTTTGTTGGGCACTCTTTCGTCAGCGGCGCTGTTCCTGGGGCTTACCTGGGACATGCACCGCCAGGTGGATGCCCTTTCCCATGCCGACAGGCTGTCGGACACGGTGGTGGCGGGGAAAAAAGCATTTGAAAAGCATAACTGCAACGATTGCCACACCATACTGGGCTTCGGGGGATACTATGCACCCGACCTGACGAGGGTGATGCAAAGGATCGGCGAAGTCGGCGTGCGTTACAGGATCAGGCATCCCGAGCTTGCGTTTGCAGCTTCGATGCGCAAGATGCCACGGCAGGACATTTCCGATGCCGATACGGAAAACATCTTGTCCTTTTTCAACTGGGTCGGGGGAATCGACAACGGCGACTGGCCGCCACAGGACAGCAGGAAGCGCCTAACCCGCGGCGAGAAGCGGATGGTTGCCATGGCGGGAGTCACACCAGGAGCGGCGGTGTTCCAGGAAAAGGGCTGCATGAACTGCCATTCGCTGCACGGCACGGGCGGGACCTTCGGCCCGGTACTGGACACCATTGGCCGCAAGCTTACCCTGGAGCAGATCGAGCACTACGTGAAGGATCCGAAAAGCGTCAACCCCAATGCCATGATGCCCCCCCAAACCGCTCTGTCGGACCGTGAACTGGAAGAGGTTGCCAGCTTCCTCGCGGGCCTGAAATAGGGAGACAGCAGATGGAATATCAATCCCAGAAAATCGCCCACTGGTATTTCAGGATCGCTCTCGTGCTCTTCGTGCTGCAGGTCATCATGGGCCTCTGGCTGGCCTTCAACTACGCGTTTACCGTACCACAGCAGATCGTTGACGTCTTCCCGTTCGCCACGGCGCGGGCCATCCACACCAACCTGCTGGTCCTATGGATGCTGCTGGGATTCATGGGGGGCACCTATTACATAATCCCGGAGGAGACTTCCAGCGAGGTCTACTCGCAGAAACTGGCCTGGCTGCAGCTCATGGCTTTTGTCGCAACCGGCGTGATCGCCATCGCCGGTTTTGTTTTCGGCTGGACCAAGGGGCGGCCTCTGCTGGAGATACCACCGCCGCTCAATTATGTCGTTGCTGCTGGAGCGCTGATCTTCCTGTTCAACATCGGGATGACCATGTTCAGGGCGAAACGCTGGACCGTCATCCAGGGGGTGCTCCTCGGAGGCCTTGTTTTCATTGCGGTCCTCTATCTCTTCGGCATACCGTTTTACAGGAACGAAGTCCTCGACTGGTATTACTGGTGGTGGGTCATACACCTCTGGGTCGAAGGCTCCTGGGAACTGGTAACCGGCGCCATCATGGCGTTCGTGCTACTGAAACTGACCGGCGTGGAGCGCAGTGTCGTGGAAAAATGGCTGTACGTGGAGATCGGCCTGTTCCTGTTTACCGGCATCGCCGGAACCGGACACCACTACTACTGGGTCGGCGCTCCCCGGTACTGGCTCTGGGTGGGCGGTGTTTTCTCCGCCATGGAACCCCTGCCCATATTGCTGATGGTCATCGACACCATGAACCATCTCAAGCACCGTCGGGAGCAAATCGCAAATCCCCATACCTGGACCCTGGCCGTTGCCTGCGCAATCTTCCATTTCATCGGTGCAGGGGTTTGGGGATTTGCGCATACACTGCCACAGATCAACTATTACACCCACGGTTCCCAGGTCACCGTCTCCCACGGTCATATGGCCTTCTTCGGAGCGTATGCATTGCTCAACCTGACAGTGTTCTACTATGCCATACCCAAGCTCAAGGGAATCGAGACATACCGTCCGACACGAGCCAAGTTCGGCTTCTGGACCATGTGCTGCGCCATGATGCTCATGGGGCTCACTTTCGGCATTGCCGGTGTGCTGCAGACGTACCTGGAGCGTATCCTGGGCCTGGGATACATGACCGCCCAATCCTATATGCGGTTCTGGATGGGCGCTACTTTTGCGCTTGGGATTTTCTTCTTTGCCGGCGTAGTTGTGACGGTTGTCGACCTTCTGTTTTTGAAACCCGCCACGGGGAGAGCCGAATAGTAAGGGGAGAACCGCGGTCCCGGGAAATATTTCCTGTATTAGGTCTTCCGTCTCATGATTGACGGCTGCCAGTGCGTCTGATACATTCCGTTATCCAGTATTCCTTGAACAAACCAATCTGAAATGCGGGGGGAATATCATGATCAGGAAGCTGTTCAAGGTGATTCTTCTCATCATCTTGCTTCTGTTTCTTTTCTCTGCTTACCAGTGGTTGCAGACAAAGCGCGAACTGGCCCACTATTGCCGTGAGACGACCGCCGGGACATCGCTGGCCGGGGCCAGGGAAAGGGCATTACGGAACGGGTTCCGTTTCATCGACGGTTCGGGTCCCGTCGACAGCAGGAAGACAGCACTGGTGACTGCAAGCGGGATCATGGGGCGCATCGTCTGTGAAATCGAGCATGACGGGGACCGGGTGATCAGGGCTTCGATGAACAAAAACGATTGACGGGCCGAGCTGTTGAAGACAGTGACGGGAACAAGGCTTCGGGGGGGATTGAATGAAACGCGGGCAGTGTCCAAAATGCGGCTCCTGCAGGGTCATACCAAATGCCCGGATTATCGACCGCAACGGCGAGTACCAGGACATGAGCCTCTCGGTGCGAATCGAGACGAAACCGGGGGCGCTTTTGTTCAAAGGGGCGAAAGAATTCGAGCTGAAAGCGCATATCTGCGGTGAGTGCGGCTACGCTGAGCTGTATGCAGCTGAACCGGGCAAGCTTTGGGATGCCCAATTGTCGAGCCAGGGGAATGGAGCTCCGCAGGGAAAGCGGTAACTCATCCCCGTATATCTTCGGATCAAAAATACGCGTTCGCTCCGTGCATCTTGCGGATTGCGCATTACGAGATAGAATTAATAAAACCTTGACAACATCCAAGCCGTGAAGGAGGGAAAAATGAAAAAGGTACTCGTTCTCGTATGCGCGTTATCCTGCTTGTTGTTTACAACAACCGTCGCAACGGCAGACAGCATCAACGGCAGATTGGGGCTTACCGGCCGCTTCGGATTGCTGGTTCCATCCGATACGGATACTCGTTTCGGCACCATTGAAAACGATGCGGGATTCATCGGCGGAGGCGGACTAATCTTCGGGCTTCCCAACAACTTAGCCCTGGATTTCGATGTAACCTATTCATCGTTTGAAGGTAACGATTGGTGGGGCGATGATTACGATTTCGACACCACCAATATTTCGATCGGCCTCCAGTACCGCTTCGCCAACCTGCCGGTACGGCAACTGGTGCCATACGTGGGCGGGGGGATTGATATCCTCATGAGCGGCACCAAGGATTTCACCGGTTACAAAGCCGATATCGACACGGTTGTCGGGGGACATGTAAGCGGCGGCGTGGATTACTTCCTGGCAAGGAATTTCGCTTTGACCGCTGAGATCAGGGCAGTTTTCGCGCCGGAAGCGGATATCAAGCTCCAGACGGGCGAAAAGGTCGGAAATTTCGATCCCACCAGCTTCTCCACGACCTTTGGCTTCAGGGTGTTCTTCAACTAGTTTTCATCCGGAAACTCCCGGTACTGTTGATGAAGGCCGGAGCGGGGCTTTCGAGGAGATCGTGATACGGGTTCAGTGCAAGATCTCGAGAACCGGGAAAGCTTTTGAAACCTGTGAAAGCTCAGACCAGTGAGTCATTGAGTCGACAGATTATCACGAGCTACGAGGAAGTTCCGCTCCGGCCCCGGAGAGACTCCCCTGATGGATACCAGCTGGATTCCCAAGCTGAGGATACCGGCATAGAAAAGGCGGCCTATTAAAGGCCGCCTTTTCTGCATGATGCTCAGTGTTGAAAAATGTCTTGGAATGATGGCTGTTTTCTCTCTTGCCGGGCCGAGATTCAAGATAGAAGTAGCCAGACATGGAAAAACTGGTGTATAGTTTCCACTTCATCGCCGCCCTGTGAACGGAAGGATGACGTGTCATGGAATACCTGAAGATCCTTAAGAAATCCCTTCTTTTTTCCGGCCTCAACGAAGAGCACCTCGCGGAAGTTTCGGCCATCGCGACCAAGCGGACCTATGCCAAGGGAGAGGTGCTTTTTTCCGAAGGCGAGCCCGCGGACGGGTTTTTCCTGGTTGCCACGGGCAGCGTGAAACTGTCCAAGATATCGTCGGACGGCAAGGAGAAAGTTCTGCACTTTGCCTACCCATCGGAAACGTTCGCCGAAGCCGCCTTTTTCGGTGACGGTCGCTACCCGGCCGAGGCCCGAGCCCTTGAGAAGGTGGAGACGCTCTACTTTCCGCGTGATGCGTTCATGGGCCTTTTGGAGAGGAACCCGCGCTTCTCGCTCAACCTGATCGTCACCCTCTCGCTTTCGGTGCGCCGTTTCGCCCGCCAGATCGAGGAGCTCACCTTTGCCGAGGTCCCGTCCCGGCTGGCCGCCTACCTGATCGAAATGTCGGAGAAAAAGTCCACCACCTACCAGGGGACCACCTACCTTGACCTGGAGATCAGGAAGGGAGAGCTGGCTTCCCATCTCAGCACGGTGAGCGAAACACTTTCCCGTGCACTGAAAAAGCTGAAAGACGAAGGAGTGATCGATGTAAAAGGGAGCAGGGTGGTGATCCACAACATGCCCCGCCTCAGGGAAATTGCCGGGAAATAGCTCGACAGCCGGATTGCAAGGCGGAATCGGTAATACGGTGCGCTGCGGAAGATTTACGTTAATATTTGCATTTTTGCATGTAAATTTTATATAGTGAAGACACAACAAATAATCAGGGAAGCATATGATACGCACAATATTGACCTATCCAAACCCGGAGCTGAAAAAAAAATCAGCGCCGGTTACCATAATAACCGACAAGATCCGCGAACTGGCCCGGGACATGGCGGAGACCATGTACGATGCTCCCGGCGTCGGCCTTGCCGCTCCCCAGATCGGGGTTCACCAGCGGGTGATCGTGATAGATGTTTCACCCAAGGATGAGCCGCCGAACCTGATAGTGGCCATCAACCCGGAAATAGTCCATGCCGAAGGCGACTCATACGAAGAAGAGGGCTGCCTGTCCGTGCCCAGGTATGCCGCCAATGTACGCAGGCATGCCAAAGTCGTGGTCAAGGCGCTCGACCTTGAGGGTGAGGAGGTCACCTTCCAGGTCGACGGACTCCTGGCCATCGCTTTCCAGCATGAAATCGACCATCTGGACGGCACCCTGTTCGTGGACCATCTTTCTCCCCTGAAAAAGGACATCTTCCGCAAGAAATACCGCCACATGGTGGAGGAAGCCCGGGTGGGAGCCTGATGGGAAAGCTGCGCGTTGTTTTCATGGGAACGCCGGAATTCGCCTGCCCGACCTTGCAGCGACTCGTGGAACGGGGGCACGAAGTGGTAGCGGTGGTTACCCAACCCGACAGGCCCAAGGGGAGGGGACAGAAGCCGGTACCGCCTCCGGTAAAGGAACTGGCTGAGCGCCACGGGATCCAGGTGCTGCAGCCGGCCAGGGTCCGTGCGCCCGAGTTCGTCGAACAGTTGCGGGAAATCGCTCCCGACCTGGTCGTGGTGGTCGCCTTCGGGCAGATCCTGCCCAAGTCCCTGCTGGAAATCCCCCGCTACGGATGCATCAATGTGCATGCTTCGCTGCTGCCCCGCTATCGGGGCGCCGCTCCCCTAAACTGGTGCATCATCAACGGCGAGACCGAGACCGGAGTGACCACCATGCTCATGGACGTGGGGCTGGATACCGGCGACATGCTGGTAAAGAAGGCCACACCCATAGACCCGGAGGAGGATGCCAGGTCGCTTCACGACCGGTTGTCGATCCTTGGGGCTGAAGCGCTTGACGATACGTTGGGACTGCTTGCGGCCGGCCGTCTTTCTCCCGAGAAACAGGATGATTCGCTGTCATGCTACGCGCCGATGCTGAAGAAGGAAGACGGCCTGATCGACTGGAACCGGGAGCCGGTCGCGGTCAGGAACCTGGTGCGCGGCATGAACCCGTGGCCCGGCGCCTTCACCTACCTGGACGGCAAGCTGGTCAAGGTATTCAGGGTGGCGACGGGAGAAGGCCTCGGAGTGCCGGGTACTGTTTTGAAGGCTGACCGTGAAGGCATAGAGGTCGCATGCAACGGCGGCAGCTTGATTCTTCTGGAACTTCAGCTGGAAGGCAAGAAACGGCTTTTTGCCCGTGATTTCCTGGCCGGCTGCAGAATCGGGCCTGGAACGGTCCTGGGCAGGGGGGACTGATTTCATGTCCGGTGCAGATTCGCGCAGAAACTTCGCAGGCAAGTCATTGTTCGTGGCATTGATGGCAGCCGCCTGCCTGCTCATAACCGGCATACTGGTATTTCTCTGGTGGGTCCAGGGCGCCGGCCTTGCTGCCGTGCATCCGTTCCTTCCGGTCATGACCTCTTATTTCCTGGGTTTCCTGATCATGGTCATGGTGGCCGGGACAATCCTTCTCCTGGTAACGACCCTGCTCGGCAAGGACATCCTGGTGACCCGCCTGTTGCGCGGGCTGGCAATCAGGCTGCTCCTGCCGCTGATAGAATTCCTCGGCAGGATGGCGGGGATCCACCGGGACCGGATACGCCAGTCCTTCATATCCATGAACAACAGCCTGGTGATATCCCAGCGCCCCCGGGTCAAGCACGACCGTGTGCTTATTCTCCTTCCACACTGCCTGCAGCTGGTCGACTGCGACATCAAGGTGACCGGCGACATCGGGAAATGCGCCCGCTGTAACAGGTGCGACATCTCGGGCCTGGCCGGGCTGGCGGAAAAATACCGCATCCACATCTCGGTCGTAACGGGCGGCACGCTGGCGAGAAAGGTCATCATGGACAAGCGGCCCAAGCTGGTGATCGCCGTGGCATGCGAGGGCGATCTCACTACCGGCATCAGGGACTGCTATCCGCTGCCGGTGCTGGGAATCCTCAACGAACGACCCTTCGGGCCCTGTGTCAACACCTCTGTCGATACCGCCAAGATTGACGAAGCTCTCCGGGCAATCGTCAGTTAGTTTCCATCCGGAAACTTATAGGTGTCTTTTCTGAGTTTCTATTAATTCTCTCCCGGGTGATACATCATTTCAATGAAGTCTCTTGTCGCTGAAAAAGCGCTGCTGCGAATCCGGGACGAGATCCGGGCCGCCAACGGCAACGAAGTCTTTTTCCTCGGACGCACCGATGAAAACGGTGTCGTGGTGGAAGCTGAGCCCCTTGCCAGGGGGAGCAGGGACGCAGTCGCCGCCATAATGATCGCCACATCCTTTGGTGATGTGGTCATCCACAATCATCCCTCCGGCGATCTTACACCCTCGAACGCCGACCTGGAGATTGCCTCGATCCTCGGCAACCAGGGCGTGGGCTTCTACATCGTTGATAACGGTGCTGAACGCTGCTACCAGGCGGTGAGCGCCTTTACCCGCAGAACCGTCGAACATCTCTCCTGCCCGGAGATCGAACAGTTCTTTGCTCCGGGCGGCGTCCTGTCCGGGAGCCTGGAAGGATACGAATTCCGGGAAGAGCAGACCCGCATGGCTTTTGCCGTGGCCGAAGCGTTCAACGGCGAGAGGGTTGCCGTCATAGAGGCCGGCACCGGCACCGGCAAGTCCCTGGCGTACCTGCTCCCCGCTGCTTTGTGGGCGATCCGCAACCGTGAGCGGATCGTCATCTCGACCAATACGATCAATCTTCAGGAGCAGCTTATCAGGAAGGACATCCCCTTTCTCCAGCAAAAGGGGAACCTTGCTTTCAGAGCGGTGCTGGTGAAGGGCCGGTCCAACTACCTGTGCCTGCGCAAGCTGGCCGCGGTGGAGAAGGAGCCTTCACTTTTCAGGGACGACGGGAAAGCCGGCGAACTGGACGCCCTCCTGGAATGGAGTAAAAAGACCGCTGAAGGGTGCAGGAACGACCTGAGCTTCATTCCGACCGGTGAGATCTGGGACGAAGTCTGCTGCGAAGCCGACCAGTGCGGCCGGGCAAAGTGCTCCAATTACGGGAAGTGTTTTTTCTACACCGCCCGTCGCGAGGCTGCCGGCGCCGACATCCTTGTGGTCAACCATGCGCTTCTCCTGGCCGACGTGGCGCTGCGCAGCGAAACCGGCTACGATTCATCTGCCGTCCTGCCGCCCTTTACCCGGCTGATCTTCGATGAAGGCCACCATGTGGAGGATGTGGCCACCAGCTTCTTTTCCTCCCGAATCTCCCGCCAGGTGCTCCTCCAGGTGCTCGGCAGGCTCCAGCACCCGAGGAAACCGCAACGGGGCATCCTGCCCCAGCTGTCCGCGCGGATTTCCAGGGACATGCCCGAAGAATTGGAGGCATTGTACCTGGAAATTACGGGAATACTGGAAAACAGCCTTCTTCCGGGCCGGGCATCACTGGCGGACAGGGTCACGTCGGTGCTGGATTCCATCGGCCTTGCCCTGCTTTCCTACCTCAAGTGCGGCATCGACAGCAGGGGTGAGCACAAGCTCAGGGTTACCGGCGCGCTCTACGGGGAAGGATTCTGGAAGGAGACCGAACAGGCCGTCCAAGGCCTCATAAGGGAGCTGACGGAGTATGTTTCCTGCCTGAAGTCCTTTTTCCGCGCCTGTGAGCAGCTTCCCGAGCCGGTTCTCGCAAAGCTTTCCGGAAGCCTGATCGATTTGCGCGGCATCAGGTGCAGGCTGGAGGGTATCGTGCACGACCTGGGGCTGTTCCTGGCGCGGGATGAGCAGGTCTGCCACTGGTTCGAGGCAAGGAACGGCGGCAAAGGGGGAATGACGGTAAGACTTTGCTCCTCGCCGATCGAGGTGGCGGATTCCATCAAGTCCGTCATCCTGGACAAGTTCAGGACTGTTGTGTTGACGTCTGCCACGCTGGCGGTCGGCGGACGGTTCGATTACCTGGAAAGGAGGACCGGCATAGATCTCATTGACCGGTCCAGGGTAACGGAACTCCTCCTTGCTTCGCCCTTCGACTATGAGCGCCAGACTTTCATCGGCATTCCCGACGACATGCCGGAGCCCACTGATCGGGAATTCGCGTCAGCGCTCAGGGAGCGCCTGCTGCAGTGCCTGATCATCTCAGAGGGAAGGGCCTTTGTGCTCTTCACTTCCTACGATCTCCTGACGCGGGTTTATTCGTGGCTCCGTGAGCCCCTGGAAAAGGCAGGGCTGACGCCGATGCGCCAGGGCGAGATCAACCGCCACCTGCTGCTCAGCCGGTTCAGGAAGGAGCGCAATGCCGTGCTGTTCGGCACCGATTCTTTCTGGGAGGGGGTTGATGTCCAGGGCAGGGCGCTGGAGCTGGTGGTGATCACCCGCCTGCCGTTCCGCGTGCCCACGGAACCGATCCTGGAGGCCAGGGCCGAGCACATTTCCTTCACTGGCGGGGATCCGTTCATGGAGTACACGGTTCCCCAGGCGGTGATAAAGTTCAAGCAGGGTTTCGGCCGGCTCATTCGGAGCCGGGACGACAGGGGCGCCGTCATGATCTTCGACAGGCGGGTGCTTTCCAGGAACTACGGCAGGATTTTTCTCGATTCATTGCCGACGGCTACGGTCACAAGGGGGACGGGCGTGACGGTGCTGAGTGGGATGGAAAAGTTTTTCAAGGAGTTGGGAGAATTCTGCGAAACCGGTGAATCTGCGCCATCGCACTGATTTCACGACAACGCCCGTGCCACGGTCAGGACTGAGACTTCGCGGGCGCCGGCCCGTTTCAGGGCCCTTGCGCATTCCGTGACCGTGCTGCCGGTTGTGAAGACATCGTCCACCAGCAGGAGCCGCCTGCCGTCAAAGAGTTCCGGGCGGGCGACCCCGAATGCGCCCCGCACGTTCCGTTCCCGTTCGGCGGCAGCAAGGCCGGTCTGGGGTTCGGTCCAGCGCAGACGGCGGAGATTGTCCACGGAAAGGGGCATTCCCCACTCCTTTGCCACTACGGCACCGAGCAGCTGGGACTGGTTGAAGCCGCGCACTTTCAGGCGCCGGTCGTGGAGCGGAACTGGCACGATCAGGTCCGCAGCGGCATCAGCCCTGAAACTTTCCAGAATACGGCACGCGAGAAGAGCCAGCGGGCGGGACAGGTGAGCCTGCTTCCCGTATTTGAGGCGGTGGACGAGTTCCTGCACCGGTCCGTCGAATCCGACGGCTGCCCGTGCCCTTGCGAATGGACGTGGTTCGGCCAGGCATGTGCCGCACAGGTGGTCGATTCCGCCTTCCCTGGCATGGGGCAGTCCGCAGACCGGGCACAGCGGAGAGGTGACGGCACGGATTTTCTCCCGGCAATCGGGGCAGATGTGAATAACCGCATGCCCTGGGATGAAAGCTTTGCAGCAATGGCAGAGCGGCGGAAAGATTATGTCCAGGAGCGCCTTGAGCAGCAACGGTTCAGAGCCCCATCTCCTCGTTGACCACCAGCACCCGAACATCGGTGTACCTGGGCTTCCGCTCCAGCACGACGGTAACCCGGCAGATCCGTTCCGGCGAGCCGCAGTCGCTGCAGAAGCCGGTCTCGGCGCAGGGAGTCTTGTAGTTCAGCCGCCTGGCGTTGGGCGGCGAAGCCCAGTTTTTAACCCTGTTGATCGCATCCTGGGTGCTGCCGTCCACCAGCTTGTTCCGGCCCACCACCACGATTACTTTTTTCGGGCCGAAGAACATGGAACCGACCCGGTTGCCGATGGCGTCGATATTCACCAGGCAGCCGGACAGGGTCAGGGCGTTGCTCCCGGAGAGGAACAGGTCGCAGTTCAGCTGGCGGCGCATGATCTCCAGCCTTTCCTCGAACGAGAGGCCCGGAGCGCCGTGGTTCAGGAGCTCCTTGCCCTTTTCGAGCAGCCGCGGTCCCAGCTGGAGGTCGGCGACGCTCATGGAACCGCCGAAACCGACGGTTTGCGCATCTTCCGCCTCCGCAAGGATGTAGTCGGCAGCTTCTGCGGCTGATTGAAGGTAGAAAGCGGTAAAGCCGTTCTTCTCCAGTGCTGCCACTGCCGTCCGGCATTTCCGTTCATTGGCCCAATTCACCAGGTTCTTGGTCACGGACATTTCCCACCTCGCGGATTTTTTTCGTAACTTATACCACATCTTCGTGCCTCATGGAAGCGCGCCACTCTGGCTGGGCATCCGCTGCTGGCCAGGTAAACCTTGCGGCAGCATTCGCACGATAGTATACTTACGCCGATTTGCCAGTTTTTTGCCAATCTTGGACTATACTGCCCCAATTGAAAGAGAACAGAACCTCCATGGAAAAGAACAAAGGGAAAAAAGGCCGGATGCGGCTGCTGTTGTTGTGTCTTGCAGCGCTTCTGCTCCTGCTTTTGGGAGGGGGATTTTTCTTCGTCCGTTATGCCCTTGACCTGGAGAATTACCGGGCAGGCATCCTGGATTCGCTTCAGGCGGGATTGCACCGGCGCGTCATATACGAGAAAGGATCATTTGCCTTCAAACCGGCGCCTTCCTTCACCTTCAACAGGATCGAAATCATGGACAGGGATGCATCCCGTCCTTTCCTGAAAGCGGACCGCCTTACCTTCAGGGTGGCCCTCCTGCCGCTTCTGGAAAAGCGTCTGGTCATAAAGGGAGTGGAGCTTGACCGGCCTGCGGCCACCGTCGTCCGCAATTCCGCCGGCGTGCTCAGCATTGCCGACCTGCTGGGGGAGGCAGGGAAGGGTATGTCCCTGCAGATCCGGGGATTCAAGGTGAAAGGGGGGGCTCTCAGCTTCGTCGACCGTTCCGTCGGCCCGGGTGACGTGGTGACGGCCCTGGACGGGATCGACCTTTCCATGACCCATCTTTTCTGGGGGAAGAAATCCCATCTGAAACTAGCCGCCAACCTGATACAGGGGAACCGGCGAGGTGAAATCAGGATCAGCGGGACGGTGACGCCGGCAGACAAGGGAAAGCCGCTGACGGACACATTTTTTTCCGGGAAGGTCGAGGTTGACAATCTTGACGGCGGCCATTTCTGGGACTACTACCGGCCGTTTGTGCCGTTTAGGAAAGTGGACGGCCTGTTCCAGGTGGACGCAAACTTAAAGGGGAAACTCGCCCAATTCACCTCCAAGGGCAAGGTCAGGGCGCAAGGGGTGCGTTTCGACTATCCCCAGGTTTTTCACGCGGTGCTGAACCCGAAAAGAATCATGCTTTCCTACACCATGGAACTGACGGAGAAAGACCTTGACGTCAAGTCCCTGCAGCTGAATGTTGACGGGCTCGATGTAAAAGGGAGTTGTGCCCTGCGGGATTTGAAGAGCAAGGATCTTTACATCGACGCCAAGGCGACCACGTCCACCTTCCGCTTGGAGGATTTCGGCCAGTATATTCCCTACGGGGTAATTGCCAAGGATGCTTCGGAGTATATCGAGCAACATATCAAGGGTGGGCTTTACCGGCTTCAAAAGGGGACCCTGTCTGGAAGGGTAAGCCAGATCGCCCACATGGAAAAGGGCACGAACTATAACGTGCTCTTCATCAAGGGCACGGTGGAGAAGGGCCTGCTGAGCTACGGCCCTGGCGTGCCCGCATTCAACGACATCAAGGGCAACCTGGAGATGCGGGGGAAAGACTTCATCCTTTCGGGGATGCGTGCCAACTTCGGCGCTTCTCCCTTTGCCCTGGAAGGGCGGATCACCGATTATCCCCTGACCACCCCGTGCAGTTACCCCTTTGCCATGAACATGAAGCCCCGGCCGCCTGAGGTGGCCTGGCTCCTGAGGCAACAAAAGAACGGGCAATTCGCTTTTTCGGGCGATTCGATCCTTTCCCTCCAGGGGAGCGGCAAGACTTCGGGGTATTCGCTTTCGGGGAAATGGGACCTGTCGGCGACATCCTTCAGATGGCGCGACATGATCGCAAAAACCGCCGGACGGACAGCGAGACTGTCGTTCCAGTCATTCCTCAACAAAGAAGGAGCCCGGGTTCCCCTGTTCCGTTACGACATGGGGCCCCTTTCGCTGGCCGGCGCTGTCGACCATTTTCCGGCCAGGAAAGATTCGCCCCAGTTCAGCATACTGACGAATGAGTTCCCGATTCAGGCGGTTGCGCCCGGATTCCCGAAGATTGCAGGATGCCAGCCATCCGGCACGGCGCGCATCAATCTCAAAGGGGCCAGGAAACCGGCCGGAGATTTTGCCTTGACCGGCGAACTGGCCCTGTCGGGGGCTTCCTTCAAACCGCGCAAATTTGTCAAGTCCGTGACCGGAATAAACGGGAACTTCGTTTTCCACGGCGACACCATGAAAGCCTCACATTTCACGGCCAGGCTGGGGAATTCCAACATAAGTGGCAACGGCGCCATGACCGGATTTACTTCCCCCGCTTTCAACCTGGTTATATCTTCACCTTTCCTTGACCTTGCGGACGTGGGGCTGCATTCGGGAGAAAAACCGGTAATCGCGCAAAAAGTGCATGGCTCGATATCCTTTGGCAATGACATCCTTGCCGTCAAGAATCTTGCTTTCCAGGTCAACAGGTCAACAATGCGTCTCAGCGGAACGGTGCATGATCTCCGTAACCCCAAGGCCGACCTCGTGCTTGACGCAAGCTATCTCGACATGGATGACATCGCTCTCCTTGCCGCATTGGAAGGAAACAAGGAGGGGCCGAAGGAGCCGGGCCGGCTTTCGCTCAATGCAATGGTGACCGCCGAGGCTGGAAAGTTCAACCGGGTCGAATTCAGGAAACTCAGGAGCACGGTTCATCTGGAACAGAAGATCCTTTACCTGGAGGGTACCGAATGCGCCTTGCTGGGAGGGTCGTTCAACGGCAAGGGGAGGATCGATTTCGGCACTGCAGGAGGCCCACGTTACCAGGCTACTTTCAATGCACGGAATATTTCGGCTGCACATTTTCTACAGATGCTGGATACGGGGAGGGAGCTGACCGGAACCATGTCGCTGGAGGGAGAACTGACAGCAAAGGGTGATTCTCTCGCGGACATCAAGGCTTCATCACTGGGGAACGTGAAGCTTCATTGCGAAAAAGGGAGCCTGAGGAAATTTGCGCTTCTTTCCAAGCTGTTTTCCGTGTTGAATGTTTCCCAGTTGTTCAAGTTCAGGCTTCCCGACATGGTTTCGGGGGGCATGCCCTACAACCAGATAAATGCGACCTTTTCCTTCAGGGACGGGCTTGTGACAACCAATGACCTGTTCATCGACAGCAACGCCATGAATATTTCCATTGTGGGCGACTTCGACTTGGTGAAGGAGCGGGTGAATGCCACCATAGGCGTAAAGCCGCTTCAGACCGTCGACAAGGTGGTCAGCCGGATCCCCATCGTGGGATGGGTGCTTACCGGCAAGAACAAGAGCCTGATCACCGCCTATTTCACCGCCAAGGGGAGCCTGGACAACCCAACGGTCACTCCTGTCACCGTCACATCCCTGGCCAAGGGGGTCTTCAACATATTCAAGCGCCTGTTCAGCCTGCCGGCCAAGCTGGTGACGGATACGGGAGAGGTGATCATTAACAAGTAGGCGGGAAGGAATACAAGGGCAGGAAGTTAACAATAAGGACAGAATACTGTCCGCCCCCCTCACCCGGGCTGCGCCCGCCCTCTCCCTTGATGGCGAGGGCACTACGGCAACATCTTCTCCATTGAGGGAGAAGGTGGCCCAACGGGCCGGATGAGGGGGGAAAAGCTGTGGCAGGTCAAGAAGTCTTTAGGTTAATAAACGGCGAACATCACCTTCTTCTAGTGGAAAGTTCCGTCTGACTTCACCCCCGCTGCAGCAGTGTCCTGCCGACCGCGACACGGGCATCATGGCGCGGGTTCCTGACGTAACGGATCGATTTGGACCGCTTTTTTGCCCGCTCCCGTTTCATTGAGGCGGCCGCCAGCTGCCTTCTCCACACTCTCGTGGAATCCAAGGCACAGAGGTATCCGCAATAAATGACCAGAAACGCGCCGAAAATGACCAATGGTTCCATGGGAAGTCCTCCCTTAGCAGTTCATGATATCAGCATACCGGATGTGTGCGACAGAATGTGTCGCAAGCTTTTTGCGGCACCCTTTTTTATCTTTCCGGGCAGAATCGGGGGGCGGGATGGCTGTTCCGATATTTGCGGTTAGCGAAGAGAAAAACAGGTGGCTGAGGGAGCGAATGGCGGCCCTCGGGGTGCGGGAGGAGGATTTCGCCGAAAAATTCGTCCGCTCTTCCGGAGCGGGCGGCCAGCACGTGAACAAGACTTCCACCTGTGTCCACCTGCGTCATATCCCCACGGGGCTTGAAGTCAAATGCATGAAGGACCGGAGCCAGTCGGTGAACAGGTTCCTGGCCAGGCGCGAGCTCCTGGACAAGTTGGCCGGGATTCGCGGCGGGGAGACAGCCCGCGACAGGGAGCGGAATGCCGCGGCAAGGCAAAAGGCAAAGAGGAGGAAAAGGGCGAAGATGAAATACGGGACAGGGAGCAAAGAGGCGGAATGATCATCAAAGAAGCTATTCGGACACTGGAACTGGACAGGATACTGCGAAGGATCTCCGACTACGGCCACAGCGGCGCGTCCCGCGACGCCATACGGGGCATTTCGCCCCTGGCGGACATCGGCAAGATCGAGCGCCGTTTCGGGATGGTGGAGGAGCTTCGCTCCCTTGCGGCACAGGGAACGCCGCTTCCACTGTCCACCTTTGAGGACATATCGCCTCTCCTGGGCAAGATCCGGCCCCAAGGGGCGATTCTCGCTCCTTTGGAGCTGGTGTCGTTTCTTCCCTTCCTGCGCGTGCTGTCGGCCGTCGCCGCACAGATGGGATACCGGAGCGACATCCCCTTGCTTCAGGATCTTGCCGGCTCAGTTACCGGGTTCCCGGACATCCTGGAACCCCTGGAGCGGTCGCTCGACTCGGAAGGGAACATTCTGGACAACGCATCCAGGCTGCTTTTCGACCTGAGGAGCAGGAAGAGAGCGTTGACCGCCCGCATCAGGAAGCGCCTGGAAGAGATCGTGCGCGAGCGTGAGATCACGGTTTTCCTTCAGGACGATTTCATTACCCAGCGAAGCGGCAGATGGGTCATCCCGGTGCGGATGGATTCCAAGGGCCAGGTGCCCGGCGTGGTGCACGACGTATCCAATTCCGGCGAAACCGCCTTCATGGAGCCTCTGGAGATCATCGGCCTGGCCAACGAACTGGAAAACCTCTCTGCCGAGGAAAAGGTGGAGGAGATCCGGATCCTGCGCGAGATCTGCGGCTGGATACGGGAGGACGGGGAAGAGATCGAGTCGCAGCTGGCAATCCTCGTTCATCTCGACCTGCTCAATTCCATTGCCTTGTTTGCCGATTCCCTGGATGCCCATGTGCCGGTTGTCGGTGACAGCCAGGTGTTGACCCTGGTCAATGCCCGGCATCCTATCCTGATGCTCCTCCAGCGGGACTTGGGAAAGGGTGAGACCGTCCCCCTTGATCTCTCCCTGGGCGGCGAAGATTCGGTAATGGTTATTACCGGGCCGAATGCAGGGGGCAAGACCATCGCACTCAAAACAGCTGGCCTGCTTCTCCTCATGGCCCTGTCCGGCATCCCGGTGCCGGCCGATGAGACTTCGGTGTTTCCGCTGGTCGACCGCCTGCTGGCCGACATCGGCGACGAGCAGTCCATCGAGAGCAGCCTCTCAACCTTTTCCGCGCACGTTGCCAATATTGCAACGGTCCTGGGTGCGGCGGGCAGCAGATCGGTAGTGCTCCTGGACGAACTGGGAACGGGAACTGAACCTCTTCAGGGAGCGGCGCTGGCTTGTTCAGTGCTCCAGGAGCTGAAGGAAAAAGGGGCGCTGGTCATAGCCACGACTCATCTTACGGACATCGTGGGCTTCGTGCACCGTCGGGAGGGCATGGTCAATGCTTCCATGGAGTTTGACCGGGAAACATTTACCCCGCTTTACAGGTTGAAGAAGGGCGAGCCGGGCCAGTCCCACGCCCTGGAGATAGCACGCAAGTACGGCATACCCAACGCGGTTATCGAACGGGCGCATCACATGCTCGGGCGGATGGAGACCGAGTTCCACCAGCTTCTGGACGACCTGAAGTCCCAAAGGCTTGCCTGCGAGGGGACACTGTCCGATCTGGAGCGCCGCGGAAGGATACTTGCCGAACAGGAGAAAGTGCTCGCTTTGCGCAGGTCCGGCTGGGAGGTTGAGCGCAAGGAGTCCATCGAGAAGGCATACCGGGATGCCAGGGAGATAGTGGCAGGGGTCAAGCGCGAGGCAAATGCTCTTCTCGAGGAAGCCAGGCGCGAGCGGAGCCGCGCCTCCCTCAAAAAGATCGCCGGTGTTGAGGAAAAGATAGAGGAGAAGCTCCGGGAGCTAGGCGGAGAACCTCCCCTTTCACTGGACCAGGTTCACGAGGGTGATACGGTTTTCGTGCGTTCCATCGGCTTCGACTCGGTGGTGCGGTCCGTTGACGCAAGGTCGGGCCGCATCCGGCTGAGCTTCGCGGGAAAGGAGCTGGAGGTGGCGCTTGCGGATATCGCTCCGCGAAAGGGCGCAACGCCCAAACCTTCCCGTAAAACCCGGAAGAAAGAGGAGACGCGTGAAGAGACGCCGCTGCAGCTCCATCTCATCGGACTGCGCGTGGACGAAGCCGTCAAGAAACTGGAGCCGTTCCTCAACCATGCATCCCTTGACGGGATCGGCGAAGTGCGGATCGTGCACGGAAAGGGAACCGGCGCCCTGATGCGTGGCATCAGGGAATACCTGGACAGCCATCCCCTGGTTGAATCCTTCAGGGACGGGGAGCCCTTCGAAGGGGGAAGCGGAGTGACGGTGGTGAGGATAAGGCAGTAAGAACAAATGCAGAATGCAGAATTCAGGAGTCAGCATACAGAAGAAAACCAAGTGCAAAGGCGAAGTGGAAAAGGTAAATGGCGAATATTGAAAGGCCGGCAAATTGAGGATCAATATCATCGCCGCTATGGCTGAAAACAGGGTGATCGGAAAGGATAATCGCATTCCCTGGGACCTTGCCGACGACCGCCGGCGTTTCCGGGAAATCACCTGGGGGCACACGCTCATCATGGGGAGGCGGACTTTCGAGTCAATCGGCTGCCCCCTGCCCGGAAGGACCACTATCGTCCTGTCGCGGGATGCCGGCTATCGGCCGGCAGGTGTTTTGGCGGCCCGTGACCTGGAAACGGCTCTTGCACGTGCGGGGGGAGACCGGGAAGTCTTTATCTGCGGCGGGGGGGAGGTTTACCGGCAGGCAATGTCCCTGGCGGACAGGATTTATCTCACCGTGCTCCACCGGGATTTCGATGGCGACGTGTTTTTCCCGGGGATTCCTGCTGATTTCGTCGAGGGGAAAAGGGAATTCGTCCCGGAGCCGATTCCCCATACCTTCATCCTGTACGAACGGAAAAAGGCCTCTTCACCCTGATTCCGGTTTTCTTCAGGCTGCTGACTCCAGAATTCTGACTTCTGAATTCCCGGGTTTTTTACGCATTGTGCTCCCTCGTGGCGTGGAACTCCAGCTCTTTCCAGTTCTCCATGGTGTTGTCGAGCCGCCACTGGCTGCCGGCCAGGTACGCAAGGTTTCCTTCCCCGTCGTTATACAGGTTCATGACCTCACGCTTCATGAACTCGTCGAGCTTTTTCTTCTCTCCCGTAACCCATCGGGCCGTTACATAGGACACCGGCTCGTAGGCTGCCTTGACACCGTATTCATGCTCCAGCCGGTGCATGACCACGTCGAACTGGAGCAGGCCGACCGCGCCGATGATCCAGTCGGCGCCCATGAGCGGCCGGAATACCTGGGTGGTCCCTTCTTCGGCCAGTTGGACCAGGCCCTTTTCCAGCGCCTTGGACTTCAGGGGATTCAGGAGACGGATCTTGCGGAAATGTTCGGGAGCGAAGTTGGGGATGCCGGTGAACTGAAGATCCTCGCCCTGGCTGAAAGTATCACCGATCTTGATGGTTCCGTGGTTGTGGATGCCGATGATGTCCCCGGGAAAGGCCTCGTCCACGTTGGTGCGGTCCTGGGCCATGAAGATGGTGGCATTGGCGATCTGCATGTCTCGGCCCA
This sequence comes from Geobacter sp., assembly GCA_003314535.1. Taxonomy (GTDB): domain Bacteria; phylum Desulfobacterota; class Desulfuromonadia; order Geobacterales; family Geobacteraceae; genus RPRC01. The sequence goes on along the minus strand of POSG01000007.1, from coordinate 80,867 downwards.
GGCGTAGGTGACGCACCTTCATGCCGCGGGTGAACTTGCCCGAACAGATGCGGAAGAAAGCGATCCGGTCCCGGTGGGCCGGGTCCATGTTCGCCTGGATCTTGAATACGAAGCCGGTGAACGGCTCTTCGAAGGGCGACACGGTGCGGTTCACCGCTTCGCGCGGTTTTGGCGCCGGCGCGGTCTCCACGAAGGTGTCAAGAAGTTGCTGGACACCGAACGTGTTGATGGCGCTGCCGAAGAAGACCGGGGTCTGCAAGCCGGCCAGGTAGGCCTCGCGGTCGAAGGGGTGCGCGGCGCCTTCCAGGAGTTCCACGTCGGCCCGCAGCTCCTCTGCCTGGGAACCCAGGATGCGGTCCAGTTCGGGGTCGTCGATGCCGGCCACGGTGAGCACCTCGCCGGCGCCCTCCTCGGAATCGGGGCTGAAGAAAGCCACTTCCCGGGTATACAGGTGGTAGGTGCCGCGGAAGCGCTTGCCCATGCCGATTGGCCAGGTCATGGGCGCGCACTGGATCTGCAGGTTCTTTTCTATGTCGTCCAGCAGGTCCAGGGGCTCGCGGCCTTCCCGGTCCAGCTTGTTGATGAAGGTCATGATCGGGGTGTGGCGCAGACGGCAGACTTCCAGGAGCTTTTTCGTCTGGCTTTCGACCCCCTTCACCGAATCGATGACCATGAGCACCGAGTCGACCGCCGTGAGCACCCGGTACGTATCTTCGGAGAAGTCGTTGTGACCTGGCGTGTCCAGGAGGTTGATGTCGAAATCCCGGTAATTGAATTTCATCACGGAAGAGGTGACGGAGATGCCGCGCTGCTTTTCCATCTCCATCCAGTCAGAGGTGGCGTGACGGGCGCTCTTTCTCGCCCTGACCTCACCTGCCTGCTGGATTGCGCCGCCGAACAGCAGGAGCTTTTCGGTGATGGTCGTCTTGCCGGCATCCGGGTGGCTGATGATGGCGAATGTTCTCCTGCTGTCGATCTCTTTCTGGTTATGCTTTTTCAAACTGGCTGCTCCTGTATGATAAGTTGTCCGTTTCAGGCGGGGAAACGGGCCGGTAGAAACAGAAGAAAGGCGAAGAGGTTCTCTTCGCCTTTCCGATTTGCAACTCTATCTGCATACCTTACACTTTTTGCGGGGGTTAGGGCAACAGAAATGTTCATCTCTTGCCATGCAGCGAGTTGTAGATTTTTCCACCGCTCTTGCCATAGTCCTGGAGAACTTTTGCTGCTCCCTTCCGCCCCACATCGCATATGACCTCGATTCCTCTGGCGGCTATTTCGCTTTTCCAGTTTCTTCTCTTTGGCCCCTCGTCGAAGCCGATTCGTTCCGCATCGGCACTGCGAGCGCCGATTACCAGCCTGCGCACGCCGGACCATAGAATAGCGCCGAAGCACATTGCACAGGGTTCCGTGCTGGTGACAAGTTCGTAAACGGGCATATCCTGCCTGCCCATATCATAGCCCCCGGTTTTCTTTTGCGCGAGAGACAATGCCAATATTTCCGCGTGCAGTATGGACAGGCCAGCAGAGGTGACCAGATTAACGCCAAGTGAGATCAGTTTGCCTGATTCCGCCTCGAATACTGCCGCTGCAAAAGGGCCACCGGTACCTCTTGATGCATTGACCCGTGCGGCTTCGACGACCAAGGTCATGCGATCATGAAGCGAGTGGACATGTTCAGGAAAGGCACGCAGGAAATCGTTTATCCATTCGGGGAGGCGAATTTCAATTGTATCGGGCTGTATGGGGGGCATGGTTTTCCTTGAGACAAAGCTCTGTTGTTGATGCATCGTTAATACCGTGTGCAGTGTGCGAAAGTAGCCCAAGATACCCCGCTGCATGGCCCAAGTCAAGAGTGGTCCGGCGTGATGGCTGCATGCAGGGGCGCTTGTTTCCCGGTATAATGGAAAGGAATAGAAAAGTATGGGGGCAATCGCCATGAAACCCCTCTTTCATCCCGGCCTGGTCAATGGCCCTTTTGAAGATCCCGCGCTTTACATAGATTTTCTCTTCGCAAAGCGGGCGGTTCTTTTTGACCTGGGCGACCTTCATTCGCTTCCTCCGCGGAAAATTCTCAGGATCAGCGACGTCTTCGTATCCCACACTCACATGGACCATTTCGTAGGCCTCGATAGGATTCTGCGCATAATGCTCGCCCGTGACAAGGTGCTGCGGATGTTCGGGCCGCCGGGTTTCATCGACCGGGTCGAGCACAGGCTTGCATCCTATACATGGAACCTGGTGGAAGGTTTCGAGGCTGATTTTACGATCGTGTCCGCCGAGTTCGACGGCAAGGCGAGTCTCCGTTCTGCGAGGTTCCGCTGCCGCAACCGTTTTCAAAGGGAGGGCGAGGCGGTGTCGACCGTTTCTGGCGGCATTCTCCTGGATGAGAACACGTTCCGGATACGGGCAGTCCTGCTGGATCATGGAATTCCCTGCCTTGCGTTTGCACTGGAGGAGAAGGATCATGTGAACATCATGAAAAACCGGCTTCTGGAAATGGGTCTTGGGGTGGGGCCTTGGCTTGTCGAACTGAAAAACGCGGTGCTGAGGGCAGAAGAAGATGATACGCCTTTCAGGGCCTGTTGGCGGGAGGACGGGATTTCGCGGGAATCCCTGCTTCCTTTGGGGGTGTTGCGGGAGAATGCCCTGCAGGTGGTTCCCGGTCAGAAGATCTCCTACGTGACCGATGCTTTGTTCAGTGACGGGAACTCCCGGCGTATCGTGGAGCTTGCCCGGGGCGCGGACTACCTGTTCATTGAAGCCATGTTCCTGATGGAAGACCAGGCCATGGCGAGGGAGAAACGTCACCTCGCCGCTGGCCAGGCCGGGCGATTGGCCGGGATGGCGGGGGTCGTGCGACCCGAGATTTTTCATGTTTCACCAAAATACAGTTTTCGGGAAGAAGAGGTGCGACGGGAATTCGAAGAAGCTTTTATCGCCGGGAAGAAATTGGGGGACTGCAGCTGAGAGGCAAGATTAAAAAACTTGCGCTTTTTCGGTTTGATGCTATCTTGTAATAACCGAATGATAGAAATTTCAAATAATATGTAAATTGATATAATTACTTAATTAAATCTATGGATGGTCTTTCATTTTTTACTTTGAAGGAAAGCCTGCTGCCGGGTCCGACGAAAAAGGAAGCGTATGCTTTCAGGGATACCGTCACGTCCACCAACATGCGCCGCCAGAGGGTTCTTGCGCCGATCATGATCGCTGCCTGCATGGTTCTCGGTGCACAGGTGCTGTTTTTCATGAAGGAGAGCCTGGCTGCGGGTCGAGGCGCTCTCTTTGTATCAGTGATGGTCCAGGCTGTCACTGCAGCCTTCCTTGCCCTGTTTCTCTACGCCACCCGTGATCCCTGCAAGCCGGTTTTTGCCGGCAGGCGGGTATGGGAGAAAGCTTTTGCATTCGTTTCCCTGTGCTGGGTCGCGTTCTCTTCGGGAATGCTGTTGTCGGTGACATCCGGCAGCGGGCCTTACCTCATTGCGGTTTTGTCATTCGCAGCGGTTCTCTTTCTGGAAACGCTGCAAGGGATGGTACTTTTCACTCTGGCCCCGGTATTCTTCGTGTTTTCCGCCGCCTACTTCGGCGCCGACGGGAATTGTATCGAACATGCATGTTCAAGCATACTGCCGGCTACGCTCTTTGCCTGCATCATCTCCAGGATCAATTTCACGATGCTTCTGCGAAATTTCAGGGATTCGGAGTACATCGCCGGGCAGAAGCGGGAGCTGATGGAGTCGAATGAAAGGCTGCACCAGCTTTCCTTTCTCGACCCTCTGACCAACATTGCCAACCGGCGTTTCCTGGAAATGTCACTCGTGCGTGAATGGAAGCAGCAGAGCCGTTCAAGCCATCCCCTTTCAGTGATAATGATAGATATTGACTGGTTCAAGACTTATAACGACACTTACGGGCACCTGGACGGGGATGCATGCCTGAGGCTGGTCGCGTCAGAGCTGAAAGCTTCGGTCAAACGGCCTTCAGACCTGGTGACCCGGTTCGGCGGCGAGGAGTTCTGTGTTCTGCTTCCCGAAACCGGACGGGAAGGAGCCATTCGCGTGGGCCGCAGGATGCTGCTGGCGATCCGCAGGATGCAGATACCTCACCTGGGCTCGCCCCTGGGCAAGGTAACGGTGAGCATGGGTGTGGCATGTTGCCAGCCGGCCCTTTCTGGAAGGGTCGAGGATCTTCTGGCCTCGGCCGATGCTGCCCTGTATAACGCCAAGACGGCGGGAAAGGACCGCATTGCGTGGTGCTGCCTCCCCGATTCCCCCGAGGGCCTTGTGCCGGGTGAACAGGGCCAGTCTTTCCGCGTCGTTGAATTCAACCGGGCCAGAAGCGCTGGCAAGTCTAGGGACGCCGGAGCGAAATCGGCTTCTTTTCAAGCTGCGCGATTTTGAAGCAGCATTGCCGTAGGACACGGAAAACCGTTTCAAATTTGCCTAAACACGAATGGTCTTGTAGAGGAAATTCTTGAATTTGAAGAATCTTTTTCGCTCTTCCGGGTCTTCGTGGATATCCCCTGACACCGCCTTCAGGTAGCGGGCGATCTGCGGCATGGTCCGTCCGGCTGAGAGGCGAGACTTCTCGATGATCAACTCCACCACGTCTCTCGATATGTTGCTTTTAGAATAGGGTTCGTACACCGCCTCCCAGAAATTCCTGCCTGCCTCTATTTCCTTGAGGATATCCGCGGCCAGCCGGTCCTGAAGCTGATGCTGCGAATTCTGCGGCTGTTCGGCGCCGCCGTCGCGGATGGCGCGACGGATGTCTTCCTCCGTTATGTTTTTTCCCGAGTGGAAGAAAAGCGCCCGCAAAAGAATGCTGCGCAGTTCCCGGATGTTGCCTTCGTAATGGTGATTGACCAACGCGCTTTTGGCGCCGTCGCTGAGGGTGGGGGGATTGTCCTGCGGGTCGTCCTTGCTGCGATAGGTGCGGTACAGTTTCCCGAGGAAATGGGTGGCCAGGTCAGTGATGTCCTCCCGCCGTTCACTGAGTGGAGGCAGGCGCACGGAGAGTTCGGAGAGGCGGTGGTACAGGTCTTCGCGGAAACGGCCGGCCTTTATCTCCTCCTGCAGATTCTTGTTGGTTGCCGCCACCAGCAGCACGCGGCTGAAGCGTTCCTGGCCCTCTCCCAGGCGTATGAATCCTCCATTGTCCAGGAAACGAAGCAGCTGCACCTGGGTCTTGGGGTCGGCATCACCGATTTCGTCGAGGAATACGATGCCGCCGTGCGCTTCTTCGAGAATGCCTTTGCGGTCGCTGTAGGCGCCGGTGAATGCGCCTTTCTTGTGACCGAACAACTCGGAATAGGTCAGATCTCCGCTATAGGCGGCAATATTCGTCTTCTTGATCGGCAGTTCCCCGGACGGGTTGATCTGCTCCCGGTACATCTGGTTCAGCTTGTTGTAGAGGTTGTTGAAAAAGAACTCCTTGCCCGAACCGGTCTGCCCGAGAACCAGGATCGAGGGAAGACCTATGGTCGCTTCCTGGACAACATTTGCGCTCCAGAAGACGATACGGTTGAACAGCGGCATGGACACGGTATTGATGAAGTCAACTACTTCCTGCGCTTTGCGGCTGTTGCCGATTATGTTTCCCAGGCGATATGAGGACACCAGCGGGTCCTTGTAGGCGACGTCGTTAGTCAGCCTCGCAACCTGGCTTTGCAGGGTCTCTATCTGCTGGATGTCCGAAATGTGCCGGGATGTCAGGCTTTCAATGATCTGCAGGATCCTCTTGTGCTCCTCTGTGAAGTAGCCCTGCTTCAGGGAGTTGAGACAGATCACGCCGAGCACCACGTCGTCGCAAATGATGGGCATTGCTATTTCGCTCTTGATAAGCTCGCTGGTGGAATAGTGGAACCCCTCTTCGCCGCTTTCGTCTTCCACGTTGGCGATGATTTTCGGCTGCTTGGCCCATGCCACGTAGCCGGTCAGGCTTCGTTCCTCGCGTGGAAGGTCAGGTCCGCCGATCTTGAATGGCGGTATCTTCTTTTTCAGCCATTCCTTGTTCTTTGCGCCGATAATGCTGCCGAAATCGTCTTCGACCACCAGCCATTCGTCGCCGTCTCTCTCCTGCAGGATGGCAATGCTGCCAGTGTCGGCTCCGATCAGCTTGGTCGCTTTCGAAAGCACCTTGTCCAGGAATGTTTGGATCTTCTCGTTGCGTTCCTGGAGCAGGTCGGTGATTTCCGCCAGGACCCGGATTTCCAGGTGCTCATCGCCGATTTCCCTGATAACTCGTTCCACCATTTCCGCGTGGGTTTGCAGAAGGCCCGTCTCGAAATTGGAAAAACGGTAGTTTTCCCGGGTGTAGTAGTTGACCAGGCAGATGATCTTCAGTGTTTCGGGCTCGTAGCGCGGGACCATGTAAAGGGACCGGAGGGACATCTTTTCGGTCAGGGCGCGTTTCTGAAGAGTCTGCTGGGTGAGATCGGGTATGAAGACCGGCTTCAGCAACTGGTCATCGAGAATGCAGCCGTCGTCTCCCACGAATTCCGCCACCAGGGACCGCCCCCTGCCGAGCCTTATGAAGCCCAGATCGTCATAGAGCATCTTCAGCCGGGGATCGGCTGAATAGCTGGCCAGCACTTCCATCCTGGTTTTCCCATGCCCTCCGATAGTGGGCACCAGTACTGAAGCAAGGGAGAGGCGGTCTATGAGACGGACTGCCGATTTCACCATGAATGCCGCCGCCTCTCTCTTTTTGTATTCCTCTACCCGACGGGTCAGCAGGATCTGCTGATGGTATTTCCGGGCATGATCCAGGCTGGGAGCTATGGCGTCGGTGAATTCCGCCAGCATGTCCTTTACCGGGTCGGCCAGGACTTCGCCCGGCGACTGGTTGTCGACACATATGACTCCGATGGACCGTCCCAGGTTAACGATGGGCAGCAGATGCGTCGCAGCGATCGAACAGGATTCCGTGAGCTTCACGTCCAGGGGCAGGCTGCGCTTGCGCGCATCGGTCAGCTCAGCGGATGCCTGGTTGGCAAATACCGTGGAAACGAGCGCATGATGGGAGACGATGGGAAAAGACACATCCTTGATGGCTTCCGCGTGGGGCCCGGACGCATAGACGCACGAGAGCGCTCCGCCGGTCAGATCCTCCAGGTAGATCCGGACCAGTTCATGGCCTGAGACGAGCCGAATCCCTTCCACGGCGCTGAACAGTATTTCTTCCAGGTTTTCCTTGCCGTATTTCCCGATTTTGTCCTGCAGCAGCTGGAGTTGTTCGTTGAGAATTTCCATGGGTCCCGTTTCCTTCCGTCGAGAACGCACAACTGATGAAGATACGAACGAACATCGTAGGGGCGGCCACGATTTTCAAAGCACTGCATTATTCTCACTCATCGCGGCGCACCGTTCAGGGATTTCCACGTTTGAGCGGGTTACGCGTGGTGAGTAAGTTGTTTACACTGCTTATGTATCTTAGTGAAAATTGGCGGGGGAAGTCAAGACATTGCAGGGGGGCGGAGCGGAAAATTACGGGTGTGACGGTTCAACCGCGGGTTTTCCGCAGAGGGGTGAGGACCTCTTCGCTGATGCGGTTCAGCTGGCAGTATTCCCGTTCCAGTTCCTCGACGTAGAATCGGTCGAGCCCGGAGTTGTCCATGAAGTCTTCGCGCAGGGCAAAGTTCTTCTCCTCGATGATTGCCGGAAGAAGGGTCTGGAGATACATGGCTTCCTTCTTGATGGTGTGGATGGTTTCACGGAAAAGGCGGTCGGGGATCTCTTCCTTCAGAAGTCCTCCGCTGCGCAGTTCTTCGGTCACTTCCTGCTTGAGCTCTTCCTGGTGAGCCCGTGTCGTATAACGGGAGTAGAAGTTTCTGATCCGTTCCCGCACATGGCTGCGCAGGAGGTTGAAAAGACTCTCTTCCTTGTCGACAGCCTGCAGTTGTTCGAGCAGGGCGCTCATTGCCAATCGGTTCTCTTCTATCAGTTTCAGGCCTTTCATGAGTATGGTGATCTTGCTTTTGCCGTATTTGCCCAGGTAGCGGTCGGAAAAGAGGTCGTTGATGAACAGCTCCTCGAAAAATCCCTGCTGGAGGGCATCGAATTCCCTCTTCGTGCCGAGAAAGCTGCGCAGCATGTCTTCCGTGATGCGGACGTTTTCCATGAATGCGATCTTGCTTATGGTCGACGAGGTGGCATCGTAACGATCGAAATAGGTGATTATTGAGGAGAATTCCTCCAGGATGACCATGTCGGCGCCGTCACGAATTCTCTCGTCGCAGCTCCTGCCCGTGTCAAGGAGTATCTCTTCGAACAGGTGGTCGCGGCTTTCAGTGGCCCTGCGCTTGGCCCTGAGGAGTTTCAGCAGGTCTTCCCGGTTGACCTGGCTGTCTATGTGGCTGCCGCTCAGGAAAAGGCCTTCGAGGATTTGCCGTACTTCCGCGAGGTATGAGTGTTCCTCCTGGTCTCTGCCCCAGCTGTCCTTCAAGAGTTTTTCATCCAGATGATAGAAGAGCGCGTCGGGGATCTTTGTCCTCACGGCCAGGGTCTTCAGGCGGGTCAGGCGGGCGTTTTCCATTTTGCTGAGGTTGCCCCTGGCGCTGCATGCGACGAGTATGTTGCGGTATTCATCGACGATGGGCCTGTTTTTCCTGTGCTTGTACATGACGTCTACCCGGATGCGCTCCTGCTGGTAGCTGTCTATGTTCAGTTCATGGGCAAGGCTGGTCAGCTGCTGGTAGTCTTCGTCTGAAATCTTCTTGTTTGCGTAGTAGAGATCTCTGAAGAGCTGCCGGTATTGCTGGTGGCTCCGGTGGATGAGCTTGAACAGGAAAATCTGGGCCTTGGGGTCTTCCAGTGTGGAGATAATAAGGTCGATGATGCCGTTGTCATCTTCTTTTCCGACGGAGATGGAACGCTTGACAGCCTTTCCCAGTAATCGCACCAGCTCTTTCTGCTGTTTCCGGAGCGACCCGCCTATGAGGGAGGAGCTGACGAAGAAAAAATAGTTGCAGACAGCGTTGCCTTCGAAAAATACCCGGTCATAACTCAACGTTCCATCCGTACGGTCGGTGAACTGAAGCCTGGATGTCTCCGTCCCGTAGTCGGCGCCGTACATTGCAAGGCGGTTCTGGATGTCCCCCTTGATCATGTCCGCCAGGGGCTGGTCGATACCGAACATGTACTCGCAGAAGGAGCCGCCGTTTCCCCTGTGCCTTATGCCATTATCAGCAATAATGAATTCGTTGCCAGGGGAGAAGAAGCGCACTTCATCGCGCCCGTCATCGCCGTAGCTGTAGGAGAAACGCTCGCAGGCATCGGCCCCGGCCATGAACACGTAATATTCGATTTTTCCTTCGGTCACCCCGTGCAGGCGAATATCTTTACGCATTTTCTTCGGTCCCCGCGGGCAGGCGTCTGGTTCCCTGCCCGTTGTTTTTCCGATGCCCCGGTTCCATCACTAGTCAATTACCATGCCATCATATGCGAATTCCACCCCCCGGGGGAGGCGGGACTTGTCGCTGTAAGCGACTTCATGGGTCAGGTGGGTCAGTATGGCACGGCCCGGTTTCAGTTGCGACACCACATGCAGGGCTTCCTCTATGTTGAAATGACTTGGATGGGGTTTGTAGCGCAGACCATCCATGATGAGGACATCCAGGTTTTCCAGCAGTGCATGTGAAGTGTCGGGTATTCCGCTGCAATCCGTCAGGTATGCGGTATTGCCGATGCGGTAGCCGGTCGAGGGAGAATAGCCGTGGATCAGCGGGACGGGCTGTATCATGAGACCCAGGAGGCGAAAATGCCCGGAAACTGCGTGGGGCTCCAGAAGCGGAGCATAGGCTCCGTTCTGCGCGCCGGTGAATATGTAGGAATGCTTCCGGCAGAGTGCTTCTATGGTTTCCTGCGATCCATAACATGGCACGGTTCGACGATGTATCAGGTAAAACCCCCTGAGGTCGTCGATTCCGTTGACATGGTCGGCGTGGGTATGTGTGAACAGAACCGCATCGATGCCGGGAATCTTCTCCCGGAGAGACTGGAGACGGAGGTCGGGCGACGTGTCCACCAGGATGCGGCTGCCGGATGTCTCGATCAGGATCGATGCCCGGGTCCTGTTGTCTTTCGGATCGGCCGAGTTGCAGACCCGGCAGTCGCACCCGACCATCGGTACGCCGGTGGAGGTTCCGCAGCCCAGGATCGTAATCTTCATGCATTTCCTCCAAAGTCAGGCGATAAAATACCATGCGCCCCATTGCCAGGCAAGGGGTTTGTTCCGGCAGGCCTGGACGCTTTTCCGGGCACGTGCGGCTTGAAGTGCAATCCTGCCGAATACCTGTATAATTATGATCAGGATGGACGCAAACGCAGCCTGGGAGAGGAGGATCAGTCATGACACGCCTGGATCTGTCTGAACAGGAAACACTGACGCTTGTCGAGGTCCTTGAAAACACCCTGAGCGACCTGGTGACCGAGACTGCGGCCACGGACAACCGGGAATTGAGGACTTTGCTCAAGGCTCGCAAAAGCATCATAAGGGGGATCCTGGAACGTCTGGGAACCGGTGAGCAAAAACGGAGCGCATGACTCGATCGCTCTCCGTGGGCAGACGTGCCGGCATTCCTTGTCTCATGATGTCATGGCGGCTCCGAAGAGTTCCTTGCGCACCTTGGCCACGTGAAACATCGAAGGGTAATAATCCCCGTAGAGGAAAAGCAGGCTGCGGTCGGTCGGCGCCAGGTCCTTTACCCTGGCGCCGTATTTTCCCTTGAGGATGAGCGCTATCCGTTCGAACCTTTCAAAGCCTTCATAGGCTACAGGTTCGCTCCAGATGACGGTGTTTCCGCACTTGATCTGCGTTTCGCCCTGTTCCTGGTCCCATGCCAATGACATCTCTCCCCCCGGGAAATCCGGAAGTTGGTCCGGCGAGCGGAGACACAGCGACTGGTATTCTTGCTCTGCTTTTTCAGCTTCCTGCTTCGCCTTGAGCTGTTCTTCAGTGAGGCCTTCGTCCCTGTGAGCACAGCCTTCTCCTGCCGGGAAGATGATCAGGTCGACAAACTCGGTACATTCGGGGCAATACAGGTCCAGGTAGAGTCCGCGATGCATTCTGCCGCGCGTCGCCGTGCCGGCGGCGCCCTTCCAGTCGCATTTGCCGCAGCCGCATTCCATTTCCTGCCATTCTTCAAAAAATATCGTCATTATTGCTCCTATCCTTGCAGCCGGTTGCTTTGCCGCATTGCCGGTTTTTAAAAGTTTGAAATTACACTTATGTTTCATCCCGAGGCTTGTTGTCAATGGTTTTTTCCCGGCGGCATCCACTCGCGTCAACGTGGAATTTGACCGTAAATGGAATGTATATATACTTTTGTTATCGGATTCACCTGAACGGTATTTAAAAAAAGACAAGGAGGTTTGATGATGGAAGCTTTGTTTCAGCAGTTCACCCAGACCACCGGTTCGTACATTCCGAGGATTCTTGGTGCGCTGGCCATTTTCATCATCGGCTGGCTGATCGCCCTGGTCCTGTCCGCCGTTCTGGAAAAAGTGCTGCACCGGGTTTCGCTTAACAGGCGCCTTGCCCGATGGGTAAGCGCAGATGAAACGGAAAAGCCGGTCGAGCTGGAAAAAGGTATATCCAAAGGCCTTTACTATCTTGTATTGCTCTTCGTCATCGTGGCTTCCTGCCAGGCGCTCGGCATAACGCTCATTACCGAACCCATCAACAACCTCCTGAATGAGCTGTTCAAATATGCACCCCAGCTTCTCGGCGCCCTGATACTGGTTATCGTTGCCTGGGTCGTGGCGAAGCTGATGAAGCTTTTGGTGGCAAAGGGGCTGGGTGCGGCAAAGTTCGACGAGAGGGTCGGCGGCAAGGCCGGAGTGGAAACGGAAAAAATCCCGGTGACCAGGACCCTTTCGGAACTGGTCTTCTGGCTGGTTCTTCTGGTGTTCTTCCCCGCGATCCTGGGCACGCTGGGACTTGGAGGCCTTCTTGCGCCGGTCCAGGGGATGATGGACAAGGTCCTTGCTTTCCTCCCGAACATCTTTACCGCAGTTTTGATCGGCCTTGTCGGATGGCTGGCAGCCCGCATCGCACAACGGATAGTTACCGGTATTTTCGAATCCATAGGGACCGACCGGCTGAGTGACCGGCTGGGTATTTCGCCGGTACTGGGTAATCAGAAGCTGTCAGGAGTGCTGGGTCTCGTTGTCTATGTACTCATACTTATTCCAATCATTGTTGCCGGCCTGAATGCGCTGCAGCTGGATGCGGTGACCGAGCCTGCCAGCAGGATGCTGGGTATGATCATGGCAGCATTGCCAACCATTTTCGCAGCTGTGCTGATCCTGGCCGTTTCCTATGTCATTGGGCGTGTCGTATCTGGTCTCGTAACAAACATGCTGGAAGGCATGGGCTTCAACGGGATCCTTGCCAGGCTGGGCATAGGCAGCGAGGTCAGTGAAGGGAAATGGGCCCCCTCAGCGTTCATAGGTTACCTGGTCCTGGTGGGGATCATGCTGTTTGCCTTCATGGAGGCGGCCGAGCAGTTGGGCTTCAGGATGCTGTCAGGGATCTTCGCCCAGTTCACGGTTCTGGCCGGCCACATACTTCTGGGCCTTGTTATTTTTGCCATCGGCCTGTTTCTGGCCAACCTGGTCCACAAGACGATTCTCTCCACGACCACTGCGCAGGCCAGGTTGCTCGCTGTTTCAGCCCGTGCAGCCATCATTGTCCTGGCAGGCGCAATGGCCCTGCGGCAGATGGGCCTGGCCGACGAAATTGTCAACCTGGCGTTCGGCCTGCTGCTCGGCGCGATAGCGATAGCAGTCGCCATCGCCTTCGGTTTCGGCGGGCGTGAGATCGCCGGCCGTGAACTTGCCGAATGGGTCGCTGCGATGAAGGCCAGGAAAGAGTAAGGCTTCCGGGGGATAGACACCCGATCATGGCTGGATGGACGGCCCTCTCCGGCAAAGGTTCGCTGGGGGGGCCGTTTGTATTCCGGTTTTTCGGTGCGGTAGTCTTTTTACAGGGACAGCTCCCCGTGACCGTTGAAAAGCTCGTCCCGCAGCCTGGCCACATCTACGTTTTCCAGGTATTCGTCAAAGCCCATCACCCGGTCGATTATGCCGGCAGGGGTGATTTCAACTATCCGGTTAGCCACAGTGGAAACGAACTCGTGGTCGTGGGAAGAGAAGAGCACTACCTCAGTGAACGAGATCAGGCCGTTGTTCAGGGCGGTGATGGATTCCAGGTCCAGATGATTGGTCGGTTCGTCGAGAATGAGAGCGTTGGCCCCGGAGAGCATCATCCTGGAAAGCATGCAGCGCACTCTTTCACCTCCTGAAAGCACACTGGTCTTCTTCATGGCCTCTTCCCCCGAGAAGAGCATCCTTCCCAGGAATCCCCGGGCGAATGACTCCCCTTCCGCGGGTGGGGAGAACTGGCCGAGCCATTCTATCAGGCTCAGGTCGTTGACAAAGTATTCGTTGTTGTCCTTGGGAAAATAGGCCGGAGTAATGGTCACTCCCCAGCGATAGGAGCCGCTGTCCGGTTCCAGTTCGCCGGCCAGGATCTGGAACAGGGTCGTCCTGGCCAGACTGTTTCCGCCCACAAAGGCGATCTTGTCCCCCTTGCAGACGGTGAGTGACAGGTCGTTCAGGACCTGTACCCCGTCCAAAGCCTTTGAGAGGCCCCGGATCTCCAGGATTACATCGCCGCAGGGCCGCTCCGGCTTGAACACGACGTAGGGGTATTTGCGCGACGAGACCGGCATGTCTTCGACGGTGAGTTTCTCCAGGAGCTTTTTCCTGGATGTGGCCTGTTTCGCCTTGGATGCGTTGGAGCTGAACCTCTGGATGAATTCCTTCAGTTCGTTGGCTTTGTCGGTGATCTTCCTGTTCTCGTCCTGCTTCTGCTTCAGGTTCAGCTGGCTAGCCTGGTACCAGAAATCGTAGTTACCCACATATACCTGGATACGGCCGAAATCGATGTCTGCGATGTGGGTGCAGACCTGGTTCAGGAAATGGCGGTCGTGAGAGACCACGATGACCGTGTTGGGAAAGCGGAACAGGAAATCCTCCAGCCAGGAAACGGATTTCAGGTCCAGGTGGTTGGTGGGCTCGTCCAGCAGCAGCACGTCCGGATTGCCGAACAGAGCCTGGGCGAGAAGAACCCGCACCTTTTCCCCGCTCTCCAGTTCCCTCATCTTTTTATGGCGCAGTTCTTCGGGGATGCCCAGCCCGTTCAGGAGCACCGCGGCCTCGGATTCCGCTTCGTAACCGTTCAACTCGGCAAATTCAGCTTCCAGTTCCGCGGAGCGGATCCCGTCTTCCTCGGAAAAGTCCCCCTTGGAATAGATCTCCTCCCTTTCCGCCATGATCCGGTAAAGCCGGTCGTGACCCATGAAAACGGTATTGAAGACCGTCTCTTCGTCGAAGGCGAACTGGTCCTGTTGCAACACGGCGATCCTTTCCCTGTTTCCGACTGAAATCTCTCCCCGGTCGGGCTGGATCTCTCCGGAGAGTATTTTCAGGAAGGTGGACTTGCCTGCGCCGTTGGCGCCGATCAGCCCGTAGCAGTTTCCCGGGGTGAACTTCATGTTGACGTCTTTAAAGAGAACCCTCTTGCCGTAGGAGAGGGTTACGCTTGAAACATTGATCATTGGGTGAAACTCCCTTTTTGTTGAAAAAATAAAAAACCACGGGGTTCATCCCGTGGTTCAAGTCCCATATTGTATACACTATTGCAGGCAAAGGCGCAAGGGTTTTAACTGCCGGCGCCTGCGATTCCGCGTTTCCTTGTACGGTCAGCGGGAAGGTTTTTTCCTGCTTCCCTGGACGGATCGCCCGTAAGGTCGGGATTTGCCCTTGCCGCCGGCGGATGGCCGCCCCTGGGGTTTTTGCGGGCGGGCCACGCTCACCGAAATGACTCGATTGTCCAGCAAGGCCTCGTCCAGTGAATTGATTGCTTCCATGGTTTCCTCGATCGATGCCATGCGCACATAGGCGCACCCTTTTGAAGCGCCTGTCACGGGATCGGTTATGATGTGAACGGATGTGACCTTGCCCGCTACGGCAAATATCCGCCTCAGGTCCTCCTCGTTTGTCTCATACGATAGATTTCCCACATATAACTCTTTTGCCATTCGTCACCCCATTGATCCGTTTCTAGGTCGCCTGCAAGGAAAACAAAAACCACGGGGACATCCCCGTGGCTTTTGTGTACGTCAATGTATATATACCCTATTGTTCACGGAGGTGCAATCGTTTTCCGCCACGGCTTGCTTCTTTTCCTCATCGACCCGAATAAGGCAGTGCAGGTATGCGCCCCGGCTGCCAGTCACTTTTAATCGACGGCAAGGCGCCGGAGCGTTGCATTATTGGCGCTTGATAAAACGGGGAAGAATGGGGTAGAAGAATGATGCAGCATGAAACCATTTCGGGGAGAACCCATGAATTCCATCGAATGCTTCAAAGCCTATGACATCCGGGGACGGGTGCCGGACCAGCTCGATGAAGATCTCGCCTATCGTATCGGCCGGGCATACGCGGAGACTGAAAAAGCGTCGCGAGTAGTTATCGGCCGCGACATCCGCCTGTCCAGTGCGGCACTTGCAGGAGCGCTGGCCCAGGGCTTGATGGACGGCGGGGTGGAGGTGTTCGACATCGGGGTGTGTGGAACCGAGCAGGTCTATTTCGCAACCTTTGCCCGGGAGATGGACGGCGGGATAATGGTTACAGCGAGCCACAACCCGATTGACTACAACGGCATGAAGCTGGTACGGGCCGGGGCGCGCCCCATCAGCGGCGACAGCGGGCTGGACAGGATCGCCGGGCTGGTCGGGAAAAACGATTTCAAGCGGCTCTCTTCAGGCAGGAACGTAATTCCCCTGTCGGTCGAAGATGAGTACCTAGCCCATCTGCTCGGCACCATCGAACGGGATGTCTTGAAACCCTTCAAGATTGTCGTGAATGCCGGCAACGGTTGTGCCGGAAGGGTCATCGACCTTTTGGAAGCGCAAAGCTTTCCGGCTATGTTCATTAAGGTTAACCATGAGCCGGACGGGACTTTTCCGAACGGCATTCCCAACCCCCTGCTGCCGGAAAACCGCGAGGCGACCAGGGCGGCGGTTCTCCGGCAGCACGCCGACCTGGGCATCGCATGGGACGGGGACTTCGACCGCTGTTTCCTGTTCGACGAGCAGGGGAGGTTCATCGAAGGCTACTACATCGTCGGCCTGCTTGCCGAGGCTTTGCTGAAAAAGCACCCGGGCGCACGGATTATCCATGACCCGCGGCTGACCTGGAACACGATCGACATCGTCAGGGCGGCAGGTGGTATTCCGGTCATGAGCAAGACCGGGCATGCATTTATCAAGGAAAGAATGCGTGCCGAGGACGCCGTCTACGGCGGCGAGATGAGCGCCCACCACTATTTCCGGGATTTCGCCTACTGCGACAGCGGCATGATGCCGTGGCTGCTGGTCCTGGAGCTGATGAGCCGCACCGGGAAGCCGCTGTCGGCACTGGTCGGGGAGCGGATGAAGATTTTCCCTGCAAGCGGAGAGATCAACCGGCGCGTTGCCGATGCGCGGGATGTCATCGACCGGATCGGCCAGAGGTACCGTGTTGAATCCGTGGCGATCGATCATACCGACGGGTTGAGCATGGAGTTCGCCGACTGGCGCTTCAACCTGCGCAGTTCCAATACCGAGCCGGTACTCAGGCTCAATGTGGAATCACGGGGAGATTTGGAGTTGATGGAAAGGAAGACCGCTGAATTGCTGGGATTCATTGATGCTGATGGAGGCTGGGCAGGACCCTGCTGAGCATGGAGCATCGCAAGCATGGTAAGATCAAGGGGCCGGGCGAAATCGCCCGGCCTCTGTTGTTAGGGGTGGAGATGAGCGGGATCGCCACCCCTATATCGTGAAATCAGGGCTCCTGCAGCACCTTTGATCATGCTGTATACTGTATCCGAGACCGGGCAGCAATGATTGTCCCAAGGGGTGAAGCATGTGAGGGACGCGCATCTTCTATGGCCCGTGTCTGTCAGCATGAATGAGCCGGCATCCGGCTGCCGGCATTGGAAAGGGGCACAGAAGATGAGACGGGAAATACCCTGGTCACCGGACATAACGAGAACGACCCTGGCAGTGCTGTTTATTGCGGCTCTTGCCGCGGGAACTTTCTGGATACTTCATCCGTTTCTCAGCGCAATACTCTGGGCCGCAATCATCGTCGTCGCCACCTGGAGCGTGATGCTGCGTGTGCAGGCGTGGTGCGGTGGCAGGCGGTGGATAGCAGTGGTGGTCATGACTGTCGCCCTCCTGCTGGTGTTTTTCCTGCCGTTCACCATTGCATTATTGTCCATTTTCGAGCGGGCGGACGATATCGTGGCATGGGTCAAATCGCTGTCAGCTTTCAGCATACCCCAGCCGCCCGCATGGTTGACCGGGGTTCCCTTTGTCGGCACCCATATCGACCATCGCTGGCGTGAGCTTTCCGCCCTACAGCCCGAAGTGTTGTCATCGCAGCTGACACCCTACGCAAAAAAAATAGTTGCCTGGTTCATTTCCAAGGCGGGGAATGCGGGCATACTGCTACTGAATTTCCTGTTCACCGCGATCATTGCGGCCATCCTTTACGCCAACGGCGAAAAGGCCGCCCACGGGATTCGCCTTGCCGCCAACCGCCTTGCCGGGAGAATGGGCGAGGACACCGTTCTGCTGGCCGCCAGAGCAGTAAAGGGAGTTGCACTGGGTGTTGTCCTCACGGCTTTGGTACAGTCCGTTCTCGGCGGTATAGGCCTGGCAATTGCCGGCATTCCGGCCACCGTCATCCTCACCGGCATCATGTTCCTGCTCTGCGTGGCACAGATCGGCCCCCTGCTGGTTCTTCTGCCCGCGGTCATCTGGCTCTACTGGTCGGGACAGACGTTCTGGGGAACCGTGCTGGCGATCTGGAGCATACCGGTTCTCGTCATCGACAACATCATGCGGCCGATCCTGATCAGGAAAGGGGCGGACCTCCCCCTGGTATTGATCTTTGCCGGCGTCATCGGCGGACTGATCGCTTTCGGCGTCGTCGGCCTCTTCATCGGGCCGGTGCTCCTGGCCGTCACCTACACCCTCCTCCAATCATGGGTAGCCGTGGGAACGTCCGTGGCAGGCCAGGACACGGCCGGCAGGGATTGAGGTGATTCCCTGGCCAGATCAGACTCTTATATCTTGACACCGCGACAAGCCCGACCGGCAGCGACAAATTGAATGACACCGGCATGCCCATGATCACCAGGTACGCGTGTCCGGAATCGCAACGATGTCGGCCGGTTACAGGTTTCACCCGCGCTGGGGAATGAGAGTGTCCTGGAACCGCATAATCACCAATTACAACAGGGATGCCGATATTTGGTTGGCAGGCTTGACATGCAGATTCTGAGGCAGCTCCTCTATCGGCCTGCCGGTGCAGGCAACGGAGCACATCGCCCTGCGCAACGGCGACATAATCGGCGGGCTCCTCAATGCAACGTTCGGCAATGAACCCGCCGATCGGCATGCCGTACCCTTCGTATTGATAGGATGCGGTATGGAGGCCAAGGTCATGAACCCTGCGCTTTTTTTTCAGGCACCATAATGGTTGTACCTCCTCTAGATATACTAGGTAAGCGACATTTCCTTCCTGTAGAACCTTCAAGAGTTAAATTCCTTTACATGTTTGTTGGCCTGCAAAGAAAACGATGATGTCTTGATAACTGCCTGTTATTATTAATGAATAACCTGGCATGCCGTTTAGGCACGAATAATGCCTTTATCACGAAAAGCCGACTATGTCTTCCAGCTTAGTCAGCCTCCATGTAATGGGGCGGACTTTCCGCCCTCCTTTTTAAAAGGAAAATTTGCAGCAATGTGAAATCATTGCTGCATTGATTAAATATCTGTTTTTGCTAAGCCAATGCAGATTGGCTTAGCTTTGTGCATCACTATTCATTTTGCGAGGAGGTACTACATGTCAGAAGTTATGCAGGAAATTGATCAAATGGTAACGCGTGCTCAGAAGGCTCTGGGAGTAATGAAGACTTTCTCCCAGGAACAGGTGGACAAGATCACGGAAGCTATGTGTAAGGCCGGAGTAGAAGCCGGACAGACGCTGGCTGAGATGGCTGTCGAGGAAACAGGGATAGGTAAAGTAGAAGACAAGGCAGTCAAAAACTACTTTGCAAGTCAGGTTACCTACGACCAAATGAAAAATGAAACCTCAGTCGGCATTGTCGATGAGAAAAATGGAGTCATTCACATAGCCGAGCCTTTCGGCGTTGTCGCTGCCGTTACCCCAACTACAAACCCGACTGCCACGACGTTGTCCAAGGCATTGATGAGTCTAAAAGGTCGCAATGTCATTATATTTGCCTTCCATCCGCGTGCCCAGAAATGCAGCTCTGCTGCCGCTCAAGTAATGCTCGACGCTGCCGTTGCCGCTGGCGCGCCGGCCGACTGCATTCAATGGATCGGGAATCCTTCAGTTGAAGCAACAAACATGCTTATGAAACACCCAGGCATTGCAATCGTCATTGCCACAGGTGGAGGCGCAATGGTCAAGGCTGCTTACAGTTCGGGCCATCCGGCTCTTGGGGTCGGTCCGGGCAATGTTCCGGTATATGTCGAACGTTCTGCGGACCTCGATATGGCGGTGAACAACATCATTGCATCCAAGACCTTCGATAATGGCACCCTGTGCCTGACAGAGCAGTCAGTGATCTTCGATGATGAAGATACTGCACGAAAAATGCTGGGGATTTTCAAAGAAAGGGGAGCTTACCTCTGCGACCAGGTCGAGAAAGCCAAGCTGGAAGCTGTCATGTTCGACAAGGAAAAAGGAGTGGCTTCAGGTGCCATTGTCGGCCAGTCTCCGCAGAAGATAGCCCGGTTGGCCGGTTTTTCCGTTCCCGATGATATCAGGCTGCTTCTGGTCCCGCTGAGTGCCATAGGAACCGATGATTGGATGAGCCACGAGAAGCTCTCCCCGGTTCTCGGCTGGTATTTGGCGCCGGATAAAGACACGGCTATTCAGGCTGCTGTTGATCAACTGGAATTCGGGGGAGCTGGGCATACGGCCGTCGCGTTCTCCGGCAGCGAGGAGATCCTCGAGGAATATGCGCTCAAGGTTCCAGCTGGAAGAGTTATCTGGAACCAACCATCGTTGCATGCCGTTGTCGGGCTTACAAGCGGATTGACAGCATCTTTTACCCTGGGTTGCGGCGCCCGCGGTGGCAATATAACCAGTGAAAACGTCACCTACAAAAACCTTTTGAACATCAAGAGAGTCGCAAGAAGAATCAAAGAAGACGAATAGTCGTATTCATCAGCGTCATTTTGTCAGTGAAAGAAAAACACAAGGCTCCCAAAAAGCCCGAGGAAATTGCATGAGAAAAATTACTATTGTGGTAGTGGCTATTTTGCTGGTGGCAATTCGGACAATGGCGCAGGAGACGCCGCAACCGGCTGCACCTGGATACAACTGCGATTTTGCTCCGTCCTGCGAAGTGTCCCCGGGTGTCTACGGAAAGATTTCCGTACCGGTCACGAGCAAATTCAATCTCTCCATAGGCGGCTTTGTAAAGCTTGATTATGCCTACAACTCGGTAAATTTCGGACAGAGTGGTTCTCTTTCGCCTGGCAGCGGAGCGATTCCGAAAGCCGGCTCAACTGCAGCAGAACAGAGTCAGTCCATATTCACCGCACGCCAGTCTCGTTTCTGGCTTAAGGTGGAAGGTCCGAAATTTCTGGGAGCAAAAACCAATGCCCTCATCGAGGCCGATTTCTACGGGGACACTTCATCGGCGGCGGAAAGTCCGCAGCTGCGAATGCGGCATGCCTGGGGGGCCTTGGACTGGGCAAACACCTCCCTGCTTTTCGGGCAGACGTGGGATATCTTCGGCCCCATGGCGTCAAACACCATAGATTTCCGCCAGGGAGCTGCATACGGTTCTCCCAATAACCCGCGTGTCCCTCAGATCAGATTGACCCACAAGTTGGGCCTGAACGCGGAGAATTCCCTCCGGCTCGTGCTTGGGGTACAGGATCCCAACCAGAACGGCAATAATAATGCTGCAGCAGCAGCCTTCTCCAGTAATGTCGGCTCAATGGTGAACCTGGCCGGTCAGGTCATGTTGGTGAACAAGTCGTTGGGCGTCTCTCCAGGTTATTTCGGTATGTCGATGTCGCCGTTTACCGTGGGCTTTTTTGGTTTGTATGGCAGCCAGAAAGCGCTGACACCTTCTGCGGGGGAAAAACCGGTTGATTCGTGGGGGGGTGGTTTCTATGCCTTCATTCCGATTATGAGATCCAAAGACGGTATGAGCCGCAAGATGACCATGTCATTCGAAGGGCAGGCCTATATGGCTGCGAATATGGCTTTCAGTTCTGCCACAGCCTTCAACTTCTGCGGCTTGAAAGACAATCCCACAGCTGCCAAGGGATATGGACTGGCTGCACAGATTATTTTCTATCCCACGCAGGACTTGGGAGCCTCCGCGGGATACCTGCGCAGGAATGCCTACAATTATGCGGACTACAGGGCAAATGTTGACCATACTACAGACAATTTCCAGAAATATAACCAGAATGTGTTTGTGAACATTTCCTACGATCTTAATGCCGCAGTCAGGATTGCAGCGGAGTATGAATACTTGAATACTCACTATGGGAATTCCGTAGCAAGTGGCTCAAGCACCATGAACAGTACAGCTGGTTCCGGTTCAGCAAATGTTGCCCGTTTGGCAGTGTTTTACTTTTTCTGAATAAAGTACGAGGCTCAGCGATGATAAGAATTTATCAGTTCTCCCAGGCAACGCACTGGTGAATGATTGAGCGGTGCGTTTCCATCCCGCGGGCGTTGCCCAGGCGCCCGCGCCTTCCTTTCCGGATGGAAACTGAATGACTGAAACAGAAATTTATTCAAAAGGAAATGGATCAACATTACAAATAAAGAGCAACTGGGTTGACAGTGATTTTGTATGAAGATGTTGTGGGTCGTAGTCGATGGCATCCGGGAGCTGACATGCAGAAAAACACCATGCAGGATCGCCAGGAGAATATCAATTCGGTCGGAACGCAAAAAAGGGCGGGAAGGTCCTGGCAACAAGCCAACCATATGCTGCAGGCAGTAATAAAGTCCTGTCCGCTGCCAATCGTGGTTTTGGACAATTCCGCGAATGTCAAAATCTGGAACCCTGCTGCTGAAAATACCTTTGGATGGAAGGAAGAGGAAGTAATTGACAAGCATTATCCCTTGATCCCCGATTATAAAAAAGAAGAATTCAAGGAAAACCTGAAGAAGATGATTGATGGTGTGGCAGTTACCAAATTAGAGACATTACGGAAGAGAAAAGACGGTGTCAATATTCCGGTAAGCTTGTCGACATCTGTGCTCCGAGACCAGAAAGAGTGTGTTATCGGCAGCATAATAATGCTTGCAGATATAACTGAAAACAACCGGCCTACTGAAGAGCAAAATATGATGTGGGCTGGTCTGATGCTGACATACAACATGTCTGCTATCGGCAATCTGGCCTCTGCCATCGCGCATGAAATAAATAATCCCAATAATTTCATTCTTGCAAACGCGCAGTTCCTCGCAGAAGTATGGCCCACTCTGAGTCGAAACCTCAAACGCTACATCACGGACAATGGAGATTTTGTTCTTGGAAAGCTACGATACTCTGAAGTAGATACTATTATACCTGAGATGCTTAACGGGCTTGTCGAAGGAGCTAAACGTATAAAGGATATTGTTGCCGACTTGAAGGATTTCACTTGGCAGGAATCAATGCAGCATAATCGAAATATTGACATCAACAAGATTGTAGAGTCGGCTCTTCACATGATCCAGAACAAGATAATAAAATACACTGACTTTTTCTGCTGCACCCTGAGAGATAATCTTCCACAAATCAAGGGAAGCTTTCATCAACTGGAACAGGTTGTTGTAAATGTGATTGTGAATGCCCTGCAAGCTCTACCAGACAGAAGCAGTGCTATCTTTGTCGAAACTTTCTTTGACGAGACCGAAGGACTGGTGATTGTAAAAGTTCGAGACGAGGGAACAGGTATGACAGAGGATGTTCAGAGAAATATCTATAACCCCTTTTTTACGACAAGATCACATAGAGGGTGCACAGGTCTAGGGCTTTTTATATGCTTAGCTATAATCAAAATTCATAAGGGAATTATAAAATACGAAACTGAACCAGGCAGAGGAACTACCTTTTTTCTGAAATTTCCAATGTCAAGCAATCAGATATAAAGGTTTCCTTTTGTACTGGCAATTGTCAATTCTTCTGCACCTGTAAAATTAACATACAGGCCTTAATATTCCATAATCCTCCATAGTTCCAGCGAAATTAACGCTCAGCAAGTTAAAATATTGCACCTATCCATACGTTCCGAAAAATGCATGCCATAAATAACATGCTGTTATTGTTATGAAATATATTCACCGGCAATGGCATGTTCTTTGATATGAAAATATCTGCCGGAACTTGATTGTCTGTTATGTGAGCAGTGGGGATATTGGATTGGAAAAATCCTTGACATGTCAAAAAGGAGAGTCTGCGATGGATTTGTTTGCAACCTACAGGAGCAAGCTCGTTTCGGCTGAAGAAGCCGTGAGGGCAGTCAAACCGGGAGACTGGGTGGATTACGGCCTCTGCCTGGGCCATCCAATTGCTACCGACAAGGCGCTGGCTGCCCGCGCGGCGGAACTGTCCGATGTGAAAGTCCGGGGAGGGATAACCATGTGGATGCCCGAAATCCTCACCGTGCCGGACCCGGGCAGGCATTTTACCTGGAATTCATGGCACTGTACGGGTATCGACAGGAAAATACTCGAAATGGGAGTCGGCTACTACGGGCCAATGCGCTATTCAGAGCTCCCGAAACTCTATCGGGAAAACATCGAAAGGGTCGATGTGGCCATGATTCAGGTGGCGCCCATGGATGAGCATGGATTTTTTAACTTCGGGCCCCAGGCATCCCACCTCATGGCGGTCTGTGAACGAGCCAAACTCATCATAGTGGAGGTCAATGAGAGTATGCCCCGTTGCCTGGGCGGTTTTGAAGAAGCAATCCATGTTTCCAAAGTGGACTTCATCGTGGAAGGAGACAATCCGCCTTTGGTTCAACTGAAGGCAAACGGCCTCACCGAAGTTGATCGCAAGGTGGCGGAGCTTATTGTCGAGGAAATACCTGATGGAGCATGCCTTCAGCTGGGAATAGGCGGAATGCCGAATGCGGTTGGCATGTTGATAGCCGAGTCAGACCTGAAAGATCTGGGAGTGCACACGGAAATGTACGTCGATGCTTTCGTGGATCTGTCCCTGCAAGGCAAAATAAACGGATCGAGGAAGAACATCGACCGGTTCCGCCAGGTTTTCACCTTTGCGACAGGTACTCAAAAACTCTACGACTTTGTACACAACAATCCCGCAATCATGAGCTGTCCGGTTGATTATATCAACGACGTCAACCGGATTGCCATGATCGACAACTTCGTATCCATCAATAACGCTGTTGAGATAGACCTGTTCGGCCAGATATCGTCCGAATCATCTGGTACCAAACAGATAAGCGGCACGGGAGGGCAGCTTGATTTTGTAATGGGCGCCTATCTGTCCAGGGGAGGAAAAAGCTTCATTTGCCTGTCTTCAACCTATGGCAAAACAGGCGAAGCCAAGACGCGGATTGTGCCAACTCTGAAGCCGGGCAGTGTTACGACTGCCAGCAGGACCTGTACGCAGTGGGTGGTAACCGAGTATGGCAAGGTCAATCTGAAAGGGAAGAATACCTGGCAGCGCGCGGAAGCTCTCATTTCCATCGCGCATCCGGATTTCCGCGACCAGCTGGTCAAGGCAGCGGAAGATATGAAGATATGGCGGAAAAGCAATAAGAGCCACGATTGAGGAAAAAAACGGCTTTGGCGATACCACATGGGAAAAAGGGGAAACAAGGCATGGCCGGAAAAATCAAGCTAATGATTGATGACATAATTGCACGGCGTGCGAAAGGCAACGAGATCATGGTTAAGGCCATGAAGACCAAACTGGTATTGAAAGGGATAAATCCGGATAAATATACAATCAGGTCCGAAGATGACCAGGCGATAATTGGCAAGCTGGAGAAGATACTGCAGGAATTATAGTCGTAAAGGAGTCTACTGAAATGAGCATTAGAATTGCTTGTTCGGAGAAAAATATTGCTGACGATGCTGTGACTGAACTGAAGAACATCTTTGGCGCAACTCCCCTCAAGATGATTGTTTATTTCGCTTCCTCCGACTTTGTGCCTCAAGAAATCAGTGCAACGATGCAGCAGGTTTTTGCAGGGGCAACGGTTTTCGGGTGCACAACAGCCGGCGAGATAATTAGCGGCAGGATGCTGAAAGGAGCAGTTGTTGCCATGGCTTTCGACGAGGAATCCATATCCGAAGTAAGAGTCGAAGTGCTTGAGAACCTGAGTAAAATGATGGCTGTCAACGAGGCTTTTTGTTCCTTTGGAAAATATTTCGGTGAATCAATGGACAGTATGGACCCGTCACAGTTCTTCGGGATCGTTTTGGTAGACGGTTTGAGCGGCGCGGAAGAACAACTGATGGACACTATTGGTGACAAAACGAATATCACTTTTATCGGCGGATCCGCGGCAGACGATTTAAAATTCAGCAGCAGTCATGTCTATGCCAATGGCAAGGCATACTCTGATGCGGCTGTACTCGCCGTGCTCAAGCCTGGAACTTCGTTTGAGTTGATCAAGACCCAAAGCGTAAGCCCGTTGGGCGCCAGGCTAGTTGTCACCAAGGCGAATGCGGAACAACGGGAGATCGTCGAGTTTAACCGGAAACCCGCATCAGTTGCCTATGCGGAAGCGCTCGGGGTTCCCGTAAGCGACCTGGCGACGTGCTTTCCACGTCACCCTTTGGGATTGTTGATTGAGGGTGAGCCTTATGTGCGCAGCCCAAGGGAGATTGCCGGTGACAGTGTTTTCTTTAACTGCAGCTCTGTTGACGGCATGGAGCTGACACTGCTCGAAGCCAGCGACCTGGTCGGCGACACTAAGGCAGCACTGGATTGTGTGCTGGAAAAACTTGGCAGTATCTCCGGCGTTGTCGTCTTCAATTGCGTATATAGGGCTATTGAGCTGGACAAGAAGAATCTTGCCGATGAATATGCCAGGCTATTCGCGGATTATCCAACGATAGGATTCAATTGTTACGGTGAGCAGTTTATCGGCCATATCAACCAGACAGCTACCATGATCGTTTTCAGGTAACAAGTGGAACAAAGTATACTTCTTTTTAGAGAGGACTATGGTTGTAAAAGCCATGCGCAATAATCATGTAAAAACGACAAGCAAGCGACGCCACATAACGAGAATAAACAATAGCAATTGCTCCTTGAATGTTGGTTTTGACAGGTTTCGAGAAACACGACTATCCTATAACGACAGTATAAAGTCGTTTAGTGCACCATCATGCCAGCAACAGAAAGCCTATCAAGTATTGGATGAATATGGTTGCCTGAAGGCTGTCAATCATTCTTGGCTCCAGTTGACCGGTTATAAGCGAGATCAATCAATAGGACGCTGGTTCGGCGAAATCATGGCTCCTGGTGATAGAAGCATGTTTATGAAGTATCTTCTTGATACGGGCAGGACAAAGGTTCGCAGCACGGTTGTTGTACGTATAGTCCGCGGAGACGGGGCCGTTATTTTCATGAGCTGCTACATTGCCGTCAGGTATGATGATTATGGCATTTATCCACAGTATCACTGTGAAATTGAGGATATAACCGATTCTGTTTTGCTGAATTCCGAGCTTGCATTACAAGGGGATCGTCTTGAACTGTCATACGAATTGGGCTGCCCCGACCAGATGGTATAAAGCAATATGGCCGTGATGAGGCAGTGAACCTTGATTGATGATTGTAAAGCCTAGGAGGGTGTGAAATGAATAAGTATGGGCTTATAGAAGCTCTTGCAGAGAAGAAGGACCTTAACCTCAAAAGGTCCGAAGCGGTGATCAACACGATCTTCAACTCGATGTCCGATGCCCTTCATAAAGGGGAACGTATAGAATTGCGCGGATTCGGCAGCTTTTTTGTGAAGGACTACAAACCCTATTTGGGGCGGAACCCGAAGACAGGGTCGCCAATATGCGTGAAGCAGAAGAAGCTTCCCGTCTTCAGGGCCGGGAAGAAACTGAAACAAAGAGTTGCCATGTAGTTTCCATCCGCAAACTCCTGGTAATGGCTGATAAAGGCCGGAGCGGGGCTTTCGAGGAGATCGTGATACGGTTTCAGTGCAAGATATCGAAAACCGGGAAAGCGCTTGAAACCAGTAAAAGCTCCGACCAGTGAGTCATGAGTCGACAGATTATCACGAACTACGAGGAAGTCCCGCTCCGGCCCCAGAGAGACTTTCCGGATGGGAACTATGTAGCCGGGAACGAGGGAACAGATAGATTGATGGTAAAGGGCGCCCTGCTGACCAAGGCGCCCTTTATGTTTGCGGTTGAATGCCGTTCCTGCAAGAGCGGGAAACAGCTGATCAAAAATTCCAGAATTCATCAATTTCTTCGCCGCTGAAATCCCATGCAGTATTATGCGGGGGCAGGGCCTCTTCGAAGAATTCCGGAAGGCGGTCGTGCGCATTCGTCAGGCCGGCGCCCTGGTTGAATGCGTGTTCAGTCTTGAGAACGTACTTTCCAAGCTCCACAACATCATTTGCGGTCAGAGAAAGCCCATAACGGGCATTGATCATTTCATAGATTGCCGCAAAACACTCAGGCACATCAAGGGCCGGGAAGGCAACAAACAGGCACAGGCCGGTGCTGTCGACAGCTGCCGTGGCTATTTGGAGGTTCCGTGACAGGTCTACCTGCCCATCCTTCTGCAGAGGGTCCACGAAACCGCCGATGCGCATGAGGTTGGTAGCGACGGCATAGCCGGTGGTGTGGTCTGCGCCCATGGTTGTGGTTGCATAGGTAATGCCGATCCCTTTGACGGCCCTCGGGTCGTAGGCGGGAATTGCTTGATTTTTCACGACAGGGATTCTGGTCAAGCCATAGGTCCTGCCGACGGAACCCGCCCCGTTGCCGAGGATGCGGCCGAGCGGTGTCCCGTTCCGCATTTCTTCATTGATCAGGCGGTAAGATTCCTTGCCGTCTCCCCAGGGGAGGATGCCTGCTTCCATGGCAACACTTATAGTCACGACACCTTCAATTGAATCTATACCTATGTCATCCATGGCCCAGTCACACCTGGCGATATCATCCAGGTCCTCAACCAGGCCATTTCCCCCCAGGCCCCAGATGGTTTCGTATTCAAAGCCTGATGTTACGAATTTTCCATCACTGTCAGTATAGATTTGGGAACACTTGATGATGCAGCCGGGATGGCAGCCGTGACTGGGATTACCGCCGCGAGAGACAATCACGTCATGCATGGTTTCGCCACAGATTTTTTCCGCATGTTCCCATTGGCCTCGGCGGAAGTTGTGCGTTGGAAAGCCGCCGGCTTCATTAAGCACATTTACGAGAATGTCGGTGCCGTAAATCGGCAGGCCTTGCCCGGAAACCGGATGATCGAGCAGCGCCTTGGCGAAAATGCGGGCCTGTTGCTTGAACTTGTCAGGCTCGGCTATGGTGACACCAGGCCCTCCAGTATCATCTACCGTGATGTATTTGATCTTTTTCGACCCCATGACTGCTCCGCCGCCACCGCGGCCATGGCTGCGGACATTGCCGTCAGGGTCTTTTACCGAGATGTTTGCGGAGGCCATTCTGAATTCACCGGCAGGGCCGATGGAGAGAACGCCGAAATTTTTGCCCATTTTCTCGCCGATAATTTTGTACAGCTCATAGTTTCCCTTGCCGACATATTCGTGGTCTTCCTTGATGGTTGCCCCATCTTTGTCGATATGAATGCTGTACCACTTGTCTTCCTTCGGCATTCCTTCAATGATTATCGCCTTGATCCCCAGCCGCTCGATTTTCTGCCCCGCGGTACCACCGGCGCTGCTCTCCTTGATGCCGCCGGTAAGCGGGCTTTTGAAGCCTGCGGAAAGCCGGCCTGAGTTGGCAGCGGCGCTTGCCGTCAAAAGTCCCGGAGCGAATACCAGCTTGTTGTATTTGCCCAGGGCTTCGCAGGCGGGCGGCACTTCCATGGCAACGATGGTGGAAGTCAGTGCGCGGCCGCCCAGAGCCATCAGTCCCTCCGGCACCGCCTCAACCGAAGTTGTCAGATTTGTCATGTTGATTCGGATAATCTTTTCACCCATAGTTAATCCTCTTTCCTCGTATCGCATATTAATGTTGTCAAAGCGCCCATCCGGCAATGCCGGATTCATAAAATCCAGTTTTCGCCTGGAAGCTAAAATATGTGCACCCACCTGGCAAGAAACCCGTCTGAATCATAGCCATTCTTTACTTTGACGAATTTCTGGTACTCGAACATCAGCTGATCAGTCTTTGTAATCATATGGAATAGGCCCAAATCGACACGGTGATCATCTGCTCCGTCATTCTGCTTCACACCGGCGACTTTGGTTTCTCCGCATGCCAAATAACGCCATTTGACTGACGCGAAGGTAGTGGGCAGAATGTTGTACGACAGGCTGATTTGTGACAGAAACGTCGGATCCTTGCTTTGCACGGCTTTGCCGCCCGTAGCAGACATCCAGTCCCTGTTGTCCGTATAGAAAGCTCCTTCAACGAACGCGGACAGATGGAAGCCATACCCCAATCCCTTTTCCAGGCCGAACTGAGAGGTAAAAGTGTAACGGTTCGATGCGATCGCACTGCTCGCGACAAATTTGTCATGGTTGAAGTTGCCGGTCGGAAAAGTGATCCATGGGGTGAACCCGACCCAGAAATTCTTTTCCGGTTTGTTGACAAACCAGAAGGTACACCCGATGGTCAAATCGCCCATGGAAGTGTGAGATTGATCCAAGCCGAGCGCGCCTATCTTTGTGCGTGCAGTGCCATAGACAGGTATGAGAAACTGCGGGTCTATTGTCATGCCCCATAAGTTCGTATAATGGACGAACCTGTACAGAGGCACGTTAGCTTCGAGCTTGTTGTCTCCCGGCACTTCATTCCCATCGGAAATAAACTTGTTGGCATCCAAGTGCTGGAAATAGACGATGCTCAGATTGGTTCCGGGTGGGAGCGGGATATAGTCTCTGGCATTTCCATCGATTGCCGATGACATTCGGGGTGTGGCTAAACAGATAATTAGGAGTGCAGCGGTAAATAGTATCTTCATACGATTTCCTCCTGACTGTCATGATTATCAATTCAGTGATTAAGTTAGATTTTGCCGGTTGAAGCGGATTCCCCTCCCTCAACATGGGGGAGGGGAACCTGACCTACAGCGCCTCTTTGAAAATACGTTTCAGATCTTCCAGCTTGATTTTGCGGGGGTTGAAGAAGCAGCACAGATCCTTGATAGCATTATCGGCAAGCCGCTCGATATCACTTTCCTGGACTCCGATTTCCCCCAGCCCGGCAGGGATGCCGACATCTTTGGACAGCTTCCTGATGGCTTCAATACCTTTTTCACCAGCTTCCATGGTTGACAGCCCGTCGGTGTTGACTCCCATGGCAACAGCGACATCGGCGAACTTCTGGGGACATGCGATAAGATTGAACGCACACCCATGGGGCAGCAGGATGGCGTTGCAGACTCCATGGGGTTTGTTCAGAAGGGCTCCAGGCTGGTGCGCCATTGCATGGACGATACCGACGCCGGCGTTGTTGAATGCCGCGCCTGCCATGTATTCTGCATATGCCATCTTGTCGCGTGCTACGAGGTTTTCGCCATTGGCCACTGCCTGCGGCAGCCATTCAACAATCAGCTTGATCGCTCCAAGAGCCAAGGAATCGGTTACCGGATTGGCGAGATTTGCCACGTACGCCTCGATGGCGTGAGTCAGGGCGTCCATACCGGTGGCGGCAGTCAACGCCGCGGGTAGCCCAACCATCATGGTCGGGTCGTTAATGGCAACAGTCGGGGTAATCCTTGCCGACGCAACAATCATCTTCACGTGGATATCGGTGTTGGTGATAACGGCAAAGCTGGTTACTTCGCTACCGGTCCCGGCAGTAGTGTTGATGGCGATGAACGGCGGCAGTGGATTGGCGAATGTATCGATTCCCGCAAAATCGCGTATGTCGCCGTCATTGTTCGCCATGACCCCGATTCCCTTGGTGCAGTCGTGAGAGCTGCCGCCGCCGAGGCTCACCAGTATGTTGCAGCCGCTTTCCTTGTATATTTTCACTCCTTGCCTGACATTAAGGTCGGTCGGGTTGGGTTCGGCGCCGCTGAATATCACCGCTTCTACGCCATCGGCCTTAAGCAGTTCCGCTATCTTATCAGCTATGCCAAGATCGAAAAGTCCCTTGTCGGTAACGATCAAAGCCTTTTTGCCGCCGAGAAATTTTGCGGTTGCGCCAAGCTGTTTCACTGCGCCTACACCCATCTTGCTCACAGACGGAATGAGGAAATTGAAAACCTGGTCAGCTAATGCCATGAGTACATCCTCCTTTGGTTTTTGTAGGGTTGAATCCTGATACGTCCAAGTATGCTGCCCGCTTTCGATGTAGAACCAGGTGCTTGATTGTTCCTGAGCCACCTCCCTTCTCCGGATAATTTTGATGCAAAGCGCCCGGAACACACGAAATCGGCGCAGTAGTGCTGACTGAAATATATGAGCAGAGAGCGTGCCCAATCACGAGTGATTAAAAATATTCATATTATCGTGTGGTTAGCGCACTGAACGGTACTTTCCGGGAAATTGAAGGGTGTAAACAAAATTACAGGTGGGAATGTCATACAAGAGAAACCACGTTTATCGGCATGTTTCAGGAGCTGTCTAAGATAGTGACAGGCGCAGTTTGTGACTGAACAGCGCAATAAAGCATCTACCTGTTTGTTATTGTCCTTTAATGTATCCCGAATTTGACGGTAATCCGGTCATCTAACACAATGCAAAGCTAAATTTGCATGAAAGTACATAACATAACAGAATTGTTATATTATTGCCCTCGACTGAGCGGGCAAGAAAACTCAGTGATTAATGATGCCGAACCCCCTGATAACAAAGATTCAACCATTTCACTTTATTTTTTTGAGTAATTTATGTACCTTTTGTTTATCCGCGAAGGTTGGTTTGAAAGCAAAATACATGACCTGAGATCGATGCGCATTGGCACTTTTCCCGGGCAGATTTCCGCGTGCCGCTTTCTTTAAAGGGAGAGCTTGTATGAAGCTTGCCAAGGCAAGACGCAAATTGAACAACAATGCGGTATCCGTGCCCAGAAAATTTGTCGGTTACTACCGTAACATTCGGGGCTTGAGTCATGTGGAAACCGAGCTCCGTGGTGCGAACCAATTGCTCGAAGCGATTATAGACGCATCTCCTCTGGCCATTATCGCTCTGGACACACAAGGCCTGGTCAACCTTTGGAATCCGGCAGCGGAGAGAATGTTCGGCTGGACACAGGAGGAAGTGCTCGGTAAACCCTATCCGATTGTATCTGAGGACATGCGCTGGGAATTGCTCGACCACATGTCGCGCCTGAACGAAGGCGAACTCCGCAGCTGCAAGGAAACCATCCGCCAGCATAAGGACGGGACCCTGATAGAAGTCAGCATTTCCATTGCTTCCATGCTGGACTCTGCTGGCGCAACTATAGGATATGTTGTTATCATTGCCGATATAACGGAGCGAAAGCGAGCGGAACAGGCCTTGCAGGAATCAGCGGCAAATTACAGGACTATTTTTGATGCAGCTAACGATGCCATATTCGTTGTGGAGGGGGAAGACTGCAAAATACTGGATGTGAACCAGAAAATGTGCGAAATGTACGAGTACCCGCACGAAGAGGCGCTCAAGCACAATTTGGGAGAGTTGAGCGCAGGCTTTCCTCCCTATTCCCAGGCAGAAGTTCTGCAGCATATCCATCGGGTTGCGTTTTCCGGGCAGTCGTATCTATTGGAATGGCTTGCAAAAACCAGTTCGGGCCGCCTCTTCTGGATAGAAGTAAACGTTAAGGGAGCAATAATCGGGGGCAGGAAAAGGGTGTTGATTGTCGCCAGAGACATCAAGGAACGCAAGAAAGCGGAAGAAGAAAACAGGAAAATGCAGGAAACGCTCCTGCAGGCAAGCAAACTGGCTGCTATCGGTACCCTGGCTTCAGGAATAGCCCATGAAATAAACAATCCGAACAATTTCATTCTTTCAAATTCTCATTTCCTTTCGGAAACCTGGCCTGCCATCAGCCGAAACCTCAAAAGGCATATCAAGGATAAAGGTGATTTCCTCGTCTGCAAACTGCCTTACTCCGAGGTGGACAGTCTCATCCCGAAGATGATCAACGGCATCACCGAAGGGGCGCATCGCATCAAGACCATTGTTGCCGGTCTCAAGGATTTTGCCCGCCAGGAAAAGACCGAGCTGAACCAGAAAGTGGACGTCAACAAAGTCATAGAGGCAGCCCTGACCATGCTGCAGAACAAGATAAAGAAACACACCGACTATTTCAGCTGCAGCCTGGGTGAAAATATTCCCCCGGTGCAGGGAAGCTTCCGCAAACTGGAACAGGTAATCGTCAATTTGTTGGTGAACGCCCTCGAGTCACTACCAACCAAGGAATCTGCAATTGACATCTCGACATCTTTCATCAAGCAACTCAATCAGGTCCTGATTAATGTGCGGGATGAGGGAGTCGGCATGACAGAGGAGCTGCAGAAAACCATCTTTGACCCATTTTTTACAACCAAGCTAGACACCGGAGGAACCGGCCTTGGACTGTCCATCTGTTTCACCATTGTGAAGAAGCACAACGGCACGATTGAATGTTTTTCGAGGCCAGGCGACGGCACGACATTCATGGTGAAAATTCCGGCATTGAAAAGCCAGCAAAATGGAGATCACATTTTATGATGAATGAAAATGCATTACCGATCCTGTTGGTTGACGATGAACAGCACATTCTGCTTTCATCAAAATCCCTGCTGCGTCTGGCCGGCATGCATGAAGTAAGGACCATCGATGACAGTCGCCAGGTGTTGCCGCTCCTGCAGGCGGAAAACGTAAGCGTCATCGTACTTGATCTTCTCATGCCCTACGTATCCGGCAGGGAGTTGCTCAACAACATTCGTCGCGACTACCCGCAAATCCCGGTAATAGTCATGACTGCGTCTGACGAGGTGGAAATTGCTGTAGAATGCATGAAAGTCGGCGCTTTCGACTACCTGGTAAAGCCGGTGGAAAATTCCCGCCTGATCTCATCCGTAAAACGGGCGCTGGAAATCCGTGACCTGAAAAACCAGGTGACACAGTTGCGGGAACAGCTGCTCAGCAACAGGATCAAGCACCCTGCCGCTTTTTCTTCCATCATAACAGCCAGCCCGAAAATGCTGTCCATGTTCCAGTATTGCGAAGTCATTGCCCCATCGCAACTGCCGGTCATCATCACCGGTGAGACAGGTGTGGGAAAGGAACTGGTGGCCAGGGCCATTCATGAATTGAGCGGTGTGCGCGGGAAGTTCGTACCGGTAAATGTTGCCGGACTTGACGACAATATGTTTTCAGATACGCTTTTCGGCCACAGGAAAGGCGCCTTTACCGGTGCTGACCAGGCGCGCAGCGGTCTCATTGCGAAAGCTGCCGGCGGAACACTTTTTCTCGATGAAATCGGCGACCTGACGGAAATCTCGCAGATGAAGCTTTTGCGCTTGCTGCAGGAGCAGGAATATTATCCCGTTGGCGAGGATTCCGCATTGACCAGCGATGCCAGGATTATCGTGGCAACAAACAAGGACCTGCGCGAACAGACAACAAAAGGGAAGTTCCGCAATGATCTTTATTTTCGCCTGTGCACTCACCAGGTGCATATTCCCCCGTTGCGGGAGCGCCTCGAAGACATCCCCTTGCTGCTGGAATATTTCAGTGAGCAAACGGCCCGTGCCCTGAAAAAGAAGAAACCCACCTATAATAATGAGTTGGTAACCCTGCTCAAGGCGTATGATTTCCCTGGAAATGTGCGGGAGTTGAAAGCAATGGTTTCCGATGCAGTGGTTCGCCACCGGTCCGGCTTGCTTCCCCAGGAACGGTTCAGGGAGGTAATCGGCAATTGCCCTGCTTCTCCCGATGCCGGTTCTCAGCTTGCCGAAACAGTGGTTGGGGCGCTCCAGGGGGCTCTGCAGCGCCTTCCGAAGTTGAGCGAGGTTGAAGATTACCTGATAAAGGAAGCGATGGAGCAGTCAAGAGGAAACCAGGGTGTTGCCGCCTGTTTGCTCGGCATTACCCGGCAGACTCTCAACAAGCGGCTGCAGAAAGCCAAAGCCAAAGAGTAGAAGCCGGCCAGCACGGCCGGATACATATTCGTGTCGCATCGAAAAAAGCCCGTTCCCGCGGGCTTTTTTACGCAGGTTCCGGCTTCATGTCGTAAGCTTTCCCTGAAATGAGACGTGTCTAAAGTTGATCTTTGTGCGCTCATACTCGAAAAAGCAAATGAGATTGCGTGGGTAATACCTTTGCAAGCATTGCCTGGATCCATTTCTGGATAGACAAATTGCATTCGCCAATGTGCTTATATTGTCCCTAAGAAACGAACAAGGGCTTCCATGATACCATGGAAGCCCTTGTTTTTATTGGTGGAGATGAACGGGATCGAACCGTCGACCTATGCGTTGCGAACGCATCGCTCTCCCAGCTGAGCTACATCCCCTGAAGAATATTCCCGAACGATGAATTTTACTATTTATCACACAATGCAGGAAAATGCGACAGGAAAATTCGCGCCGGGTTGAAGGTGGGCCTGAGCCTTGGAATGATAGAACAAGGCAAGCCAGTTCCATTATATCCCGAGCATATAATCTGTAATTTTATAATTCTATTGCGCAACAATTATACAATATAGTATATAACGTTGAGTCTTTTCAAGTATTTTGATAACGTTTTCTAATCCAGGTATCCGTTGAGGATCATCATGATAATGAATAAAACCCTCGCTGCTTTTTTTGTCGCGGCCTTACTCCTTTCAGGTACCCATGCGTGGGCTTTCGGCTCGCCTGAAGACCAGGGAGAGGATATATTTACCCTTGGAGAGGTTGTGGTGTCGGCGCCTTTGAGCGGGATCGAGAGTGCTGAGACCGTACATGAGATAACGGCGGAAGAATTGAAAAAATCCAACGCGAGAACACTCGATGAGGCCTTAGTCCTGATGTCGGACGTGAACGTCAGGGTCGGCAACGAGGGTGTTCCGCGCATCGATATCCGCGGTTTCCGGACGAGGCACGTCCTGCTCATGGTGGACGGAATTCCCATGAACTCGGCATTTGACCAGCAGTTCGACCCGTCGACGATCCCGGTGGAGAATATCGCCAAGATTAAGGTTACCGCGGGAGCGAGTTCGGTTCTGTACGGCCAGGGCGGTCTCGGAGGCGTCATCAACATCATAACCAAGAAAGGCCGGAAAGGGCTGAGCGGAATGGTCGGGTACGAGGCCGGGGATGGCGCTCCCTATCTTGCAAAGGCCAGCCTGTCGGGAGGAAAGGGGAAATTCGACTTCTTCCTCAGCGCATCCGGGTACGACCGGGACCGGTTTCCCCTTGCCAAGTCGTTCACGGCGACCCCCGAAGAAGGGGCCGGCTACCGGAAAAACAGCGACAGCACCAGGAGAAATGTTTTCCTGAACGTGGGCTTCAATCCCAACAACGATCTTTATCTCGCCTTTACGGGAAATTATGTGCAGGGTGGATACGGGAAACCGGCCAGTGCCATCGACAACACTTTCGATCCCTATTCCCCGGCGCCCAAATACGGACGGGTCGACGACTATACCGGCATCACCCTGCAGCTTGCCGCAGATTATTCGGCCACAAAGGACCTCAATATACGGTCCATGATCTATTACAACCGGATGGACCAGGACAACAACCAGTACGATAACGAGAACTATAACTCGTTCGACGATCCCAACGTGCCGGGATCGATGAAGATCAGGAACAAGGGAACGGGCAGAGGCGCTTCGGTCCAGCCGAAATACGATCTGGGCCGGGCCGGGATTGTCACCCTGGGTTTTTCCGGTGAATGGGACACCTGGGAGGACTCAGGCGTGTGGAAATACGGAGGCCAGATGGGAGGGGTCGGCAGCCCGCCTTTTGAACTCCATCCGACCAACAGCCATTACGACCTGTACATCTGTTCCACGGCGATCGAATATGAAGTCCCGGTAGCAAGGAACATCGGCTTTGCGGCGGGCTATGCCCACCACTGGCAGTTCAGGGATGAAAAGAATCTCGAGGACTACAGCATCTCGACAAGCCTGACCTATGATCCTTACAAGAACACCCGGCTCAAGGCGGCTTTCCAGCGCAACATCAGGTTTCCCTCGCTGAGCCAGCTTTACCTGAAGGATACCGACAACAACCAGCTGACGACCGAGAGGGTGTACCATTACCAGCTGGGGCTGGAGCAGAGGCTGCCGTGGAGAAGCCAGTTCAAGCTCAGCCTGTTCAAGAGCGACGCGTATAATTTCATTGCCGTGAACCAGAATCTGCCGCGGCCGAAAAACACCAACTTTTCCTTGTACCGATTCTACGGTTTCGAGACTTCGCTGGAGACCAGTTTCCTCCCCAGGCTTACCTTGAAGGCGAGCTACACTCGCAATGAGTCGGAAGATCGTTCGGGTGTCGGCCGGGATGAAGTGCAGTATGTTCCCCGCGACAAGGTCGCCGTTTACGGGAAGTACGATTTCGATTTCGGCCTGACGCCGTTTCTCTCCGTGGTCTATGTGGCAAATTCCTACGTCTATACCAAGCAGCAGATCGCCACGGTAGGCAAGGCGCAAATGGCCAATTACATCCTCGTCAACATGAAACTCAGCCAGAAACTTTTCAACAAGAAGGTGGTTGCGTACTTCGGGATCGACAACCTTTTCAACAAGGATTACGAGGACAGCTACGGAATACCGCGCCCCGGCAGGTTCATCTATGGCGGCTTCGAGTACCGTTTCGGGCTATGATGGACAGAATGTTGACCCGTGTGCCCGGAGTACGGATAACACGTAGTCAGATCAAGCTTTTTCGGGAGGTGACTTCATGATTGCACGTTTGGCATTGTTTCTAGTACTCTTGGCTGCATGCCCCGCTTCCGCGACAGAGAATAATGTGCCGGCTGAGCCGCCAGGCGGCAGGACAGTCAGATGTGCGGTGATCGGGGGCATGGCCATAACCACGGGCCTGTGGGACGAAATCACCAGGATGTTCGAGGCCGATACCGGCTACAAGGTCGAGGTCGTGTCCGAAGGCCAGCGGCCCAAGCTTGCCGAATCCTTGCGCAAAGGGGAGGTGGACCTTCTGACCATGCATTCAGGGGACATAACCACCGACCTGGTGGCCGACGGTTTTGGGGTGAACATGCGCCCGTGGACGCGGAATGACCTGGTGATCGTCGGGCCTGCTTCGGACCCCGCAAAAATTTCCGGCATGACGGACGGCGCCGAGGCGCTGAAGAAGATTGCCGGGGCACGCGCCAATTTCGTGGATATACAGGATATCGGCGCGCGTGAATTGTCCCACACACTTTGGAAGCGTGTTGGCATCCACCCCAAGGGGAAATGGTATCTCAAGGACGAAAGTGGAGGTCACCTGGATTTCATCGGGTTTGCCGCAAGGCACAAAGCCTATCTCGTGTTCGGCAGAATGCCGATTACCATGGGAAAGGTTTCGAGCCACAATATGAAAATACTTGTCGATAGAGACCCCACCATGAAGCGCCCCTATATAGTGATGGAAGCCAATCCCCTTGTCTTTCCAAAGGCTAATGTCAAGGGCGCAAGGGCGCTTTCCAGTTTTCTTCTTTCGGAAAAAGTCCAGAAATTCATTGCCGATTACGGAAAAGACAAGAATGGCGGGTTCCCTTTTTTCTACCCTGTGAGCCCCATGGCGATCAAATATGCATCACAGAATCAATAACAATGCTGCAGGTAAGTGATCTGACATATTCCTATCCCGGAGGGGGCGCCCCGGCCCTTTCCGGGTTTTCTTTCCAGGTGCGCCCGGGCGAATGCGTCTGCATCACCGGCAATTCGGGATGCGGCAAGACCACCTTGCTCATGGCCATAAAGGGGCTCCTCCACCAGGGGAGCCTGGCTGGTGAAATACGCTTCAACGGTGATGCGATTACCGGCGGGGTCGACCGCTCGGCAATCGGTTTCGTCTTTCAGAATGCAGAGTCGCAGATACTCTGCACGACGGTCTATGATGAAGTGGCCTTCGGTCCTGAAAACCTCTGCGTGCCTCCCGGGGAGATTTGTCACCGGATCGGAGCCGCTCTTGATGCGGTTGGCCTGGCAGCGTTCGGCGACCGCAACGTGGAGCGTTTTTCGGCCGGGCAGAAGCACCGACTGGCCATTGCGTCGGTCCTTTCCATGGAGCCCCGCCTGCTGCTTCTGGACGAACCCACCGCCCAACTTGATGCGGTGGGCAAGGAGGAGCTTGCAGCGGTTCTTGAAGGGCTCAAGTCCCGCGGCATGACCCTGGTGATCGTGGAGCACAACCTGCTTCCGTTCCGGGAGCTTGCCGACCGTTTCCTGGTCATGGAGGCGGGAAGGTTGAGGGATATGAGCGACAGTATACCGGTTGACTGCCTGCCGCCGCCTGCAGCTTCAGGATCAGTCCGGAGCGGCAGCGTAAAGGAGGGCAGTCCCGCCGTAATCGTGGAAAACCTGACCCTCTCCTACCCGGAAACCGGCGAAGTGCTCAGGAATGTCTCTCTTACGATAAACAGGGGCGAACTGGTCCATCTGTACGGCATCAACGGTTCGGGCAAATCCACTTTTCTCCGGTGCCTGGCGGGTATTTCCAAGCCGGATGGCGGATCGGTTGAAGTCGCGGGCGTACGCGGCCCTCACAGCGGCAGGCTCCTGGGCAAGGTGGGGTACCTGTTCCAGAATCCCCAGCGCCAGCTGTTCGAGGACACCGTCTTCGATGAAGTTGCCTTTGCCCTGCGCAAAATGCGGATGCCCAAGGATCGGGTCCAGTCGGCGGTGAGCGAGGCCCTGCACATTTGTGAGGCCGGCCACCTTGCTGAGCGCCTGCCCCTTTCCCTCAGTTTCGGCGAGCAGCACAGGGTAACGCTGGCATCGGTCATTGCGCCCCGTCCGGAAGTGCTGCTCCTGGACGAACCTTTCGCCGGTCTGGACGTCCGGCAGCGGAGGCGTTTTCTCTCCATCCTCACCGATATCCGTGATCAATACGGGGCCACCGTCCTGATTGCATCGCATGATCCGCTCCCTGACCCTACGTGGCCTGACCGGGCGCTTTTCATGGAAGGGGGCGCCATTGGGGAAAGCTGACCTGCAGAAACGGTCGAAGAAGGTCCGCAGCAGCGATTACGCCTGCCAGTTCCGGGAGATCGATTCGCCTGTCCATCGCATCGGTGCCGGCTGGAAGCTGCTGTTAGGAATGGCGTTCTGCGCCGCGGCCATCTCGGTGCGCGAGCCGTGGTCAGTAGGCGTGGTGGTGTTGATTGGCGCAGTTTACTACTTCGCAGCCAGGCTTACACTCTGGGACCTTTGGCGCGACGTGCGTTTTTTTCTCATTCAAATGGCTCTGATCATCGGCCTGTACCTGTTCAAGCATGGAATGGCCGGACTCTGGCCCGGCACGCGGACCTCGATCCAGATCGTGCTGTTCTTCGTTCCCGGGATCGTCTTCCTCCGCACAACCCAGACTTCCCAGCTCATGCGGGGGCTGCGGAAGATCATGCCGTATCGGCTGGCTTTCCTGATATTCATCTGCTTCCGCTTCGTGCCGGTGTTCGCTCGCGACATCCGGGAAATCGCCATGGCCCAGCGGATCCGGGGAGCGCGCCTTTCGCCCCGTGAACTCCTCAATCCCCGCAGCTGGCGTGACCTGTTCCACTGCCTTATGATACCCCTGATCATCCGCGCCCTGAAGACCGCCGACGAGGCATCCCTTTCCGCAGAGGCGCGCGGGTTCGGCTTACGCCCGGAAAGGACGTATTATGACCCCGAAGGGGTCAGAATACAGAATACAGAAGTCAGGAGTCAGAATACAGAAGTCAGGAGTCAGAATACAGAAGTCAGAATGAAGAGGCAGAAGACTGAAAGAAAACAGCATTCAGAAGCCACCTGAACTTTTGCAACAGAAGCTTTTTTTTGCCTTTCTTCTGAATTCTGAATTCTGACTCCCGAATTCTGCTCCTGAAAGGAGATATCATGGAAAAAAACACGACCTTTCTCTGGAACCGCTTCACGCTGCGCGAGGCGCTGCTGCTGGGTTTCTGCGCCACCTTCATCGTAATAACCAGGGCTGCGCTCCGGATGAAGCTGAATCTTCCCGGCCACTCGATGTTTTTCATGATGTTTTTTCTCGTCATGGCGCGGGGGTGCGTGCCCAAGCTGGGGGCTTCCACGCTGGTTGGTCTTATAGCTGGTGTGGTGAGCTTCATGCTTGGCATGGGGAAGAACGGTCCTCTCATAATGGCCAACTTCGTCATGCCGGCTCTTTTCGTCGATGGCGCAGCGTTTTTTTATCCGGCCCTGCCGGCTCGGCTCATTCCCTGCATCGTCGTCGGCGCCCTGGCCTCGGCAACCAAGGCTATCACCGGTGTTGCACTTGACGTTCTCATGGGGATAGAAGAGGAGATCATCGTGCAGCACATTCTCATCACAACTACCTTCAGCTCACTGTTCGGTGCTGCGGGTGCTGCGCTCGTGCCCTCGGTGGTGCGGAGGCTGCAGGCTAACCGTCTCATCCCCGGGCCGGGAGATAGTCAGAGCTGAAAAAGCTGAATGAGATTCTACGGATATGCGGATAGGGGATCAGCTGTTGGCTGTTCCCCTTTTTTACGTGGTCATTGTCTTCAGAGTTGAATTCGAAAGCCGAAACCTTCAGCCACGGATGAACACGAATGGTCACGGATGAAACACTAAATGCTTAACAACAATCAGTTCAAGCCTTTATCCGTGGAAATCCGTGTTCATCCGTGGCTGACAACGGTTTTCAGCATCGCCGGTACCTTGTAGTACCTGAACCTTCAACCGCGAATGTCAAAAATGGACACGAATGAAATGCACAGCAAATCATGGATAGGAAAGTTAAGCCTACGGTTTTTCTTTGCAGGACGGGGAAATGAGTTTCAGTTTCGGGAAGTAAGACCTGTATCGTGCCGCATCACGGGTAAGAAGGGTCATGCCTTCCACTATGGCGTGGGCGCCTATGAAGAAATCCGGGAGGGGTGAATGCCGGTGACCACCGGCCCTTCGGTATTCCAGAAAGCTCTTGCCGGCGAGAAAGCAGGCTTCCCATGGCAACTGGAGGCGTTGGAACAGCTCCGGTGTCAGAGCTTCCTCCAACTCTTCAATCCGGTTGAAACCGATTGACACTTCGGAATAGATCACGGGATTGACCGCAAGGATGGAATTTTCGGCGCAGTCCGACAGATGACTCGAAGACCACCCGTACCATTCCGGGTCATCTTCAAGAACATCCAACAGCACGTTGCTGTCCACCAGCACAAAGTTCTTCAACTATTTCTCACCCCTCGTCAAAGCCATGATTTCGTCTGTGGACATACGCACGGTTGCTTTTCCCCGCAGCCTTTCCACGACCTTTTTGCCGCGGTTTTCAGAGCGTTCCACTTTTTTTATTCGAACCGCATTTCCCTCGATGACGAATTCGACTTCGGAATGGGGCAACAGCCCCAGTTTCTCACGGACATCACGGGGTATGGTGACCTGGCCTTTCGTAGTGATTTTCATCCTGCAATCCTCCAATACGTAATACTTAAATAAGTTTTACTATGGAGAGGAATTGTCAAGATGCTTGAAACATATCTATTTCGCACCGGGAAAGCGAATGGTTACATGCTTTTGAAAGGCATTTGTAAAGCCGCCAGCAAATACTTCTGTTCAACTGGCGGCTTTATCGCATAATGGCGGAGAGTTGCGGAGAGCAACCCTCGCGGGGGGTGGTGATTCGATCAGGAAACGGCTTTTTTCCGCCGGAAGAAGAACAGTCCGGACAATCCGCTGCCAAAGAGGAACACAGACGGAGGTATGGGGGCCGGTGCTGTGCCGCTTACTGCATAGCCGCTCAAGCCGGTGACGGTGAAGCTGGCGTAGGTGTTGTCATAGGCAAGGTCAGCGGCGTCGTACTTGCTCCACGTAGAGCCATCGTAATTCCAGACGGTGAGGTCGGAAAGGCTGTGGCCTGATCCGGCAAAGAGGGAGAGGTAGAGCGGATTGCCCGCGGTATAGCCCTCTGTCGAGAAATCCCAGCCGCTCAGGACTGCTTGGCCGGAGCCTAGAAGGCTTTGCAGCGATGTCAGTACGCTGCCGCTGACGGCGGAGGCGGTCAGGGTGAGATCGGTTGGACTTGCAGTGGCTTGGAAAGCAGCGCCCACAGATTTGCCGCTTGCCTCATCGGTGAACAGGAACCGCTGGGTGGTGGCAAGGTCGATTGTGGTGGCAGCACCGGCTGCTGCCGAAGCAGCGCTGGAAACAGTGACAGTGTGGTTGGTGAGATCCCATATCCCGCCAAGAGCCTGCACGGTTCCGGTTCCTGCCCATATCCCTGCCGATATCGGAGTATATGTCCCGTTTGCCGCGCCCGCACCTGCGACCATGCGGATAACGCCGTTGTTGGTGATGGTACCCGTGCCGCCACCGACGGTGAGGGAACTGCCCCTCCCTAAATCGGTAGTCAAGGACGAAACTGCATTGATTGAAACTGTGTTCGCCGTGACAGTTCCGCCGTCGCTGATGCTCAATTTGCCGATTCTTGTGCCACTGCCTGTATAGCCGATATAGAGTGTCCCTGCATTTGTCCAGCTTGATCCGCTTCCATTGACGGAGACAGTGCTGCCTGAGGCACTGGTATTGTTGCTGATCCTGCTATTGTTGTTGCTGACTTTTCCGCCATTGGTGATGCTGAGATTGCCAATGCCGTTATAGCCGACATAAAGTGTGCTTGTATTGATCCAGGTCGAGCCGTTGCTGACGGAGACTGTTCCTGCGGAACCTGAGTTGTAACCGACATATCCGGATGTGTTGCTGACTTGGCCGCTATTGTTAATGCTCAGGTTGCCGGTGCCTGAGTAGCCAACATAAAGACTTCCGCTATTGGTCCACTTCGTGCCTGACCCGGTAATGGTCGCAGCGCCTGTGGAACCAGAGCGGTTGGCGACATAGCCGGCACTGGATGCGACACTCACACCGTCTGCAATGGTAAGGGTTCCTGAACCGCTGTACCCGGTGCCGAGCGAGCCAGAACTACCCTGATTCAGATTTATCGTAACGCCATTTACGGCAAAGGTTTGACTGGTGCCGTGTGTGGCGTCGAAGACAAGTGCGCCGTTGCTGACCAGGCCGGAAGTATTGATGGTACCCGAACCTGACAGCTGCGAGGGAGAATACAGGAGACTGCCGGTATTGATGGCTCCGCCGTTGTTTCCGAAATTAACTGTGCCCAGGGAACCGATGGTTGTGTTGCCTGCGACTGTTACCGTAGCCCCATTGAGAATGTTGAGCGTGCCCTGGCTGCTG
This sequence comes from Geobacter sp., assembly GCA_003314535.1. Lineage (GTDB taxonomy): Bacteria > Desulfobacterota > Desulfuromonadia > Geobacterales > Geobacteraceae > RPRC01. The sequence continues at coordinate 36,270 of POSG01000007.1, read as the reverse complement.
TAACCGACAGTGAGGGGTCCACTGCTGGTGATTGACGAACCTGCTCCATCAACAGTTGCTGTGCCGATGCCGCTATAGCCAACATAAAATTCGTTGCTGCTGATACTCCCGCCGCTATTAACGGACACATAGCCAGTGGCGGAACCATGAAAACCTACATAGACTGGGCTCGTAGTTACAATTCCTCCATTGGTGGCGGTCAGATAGCCGTTGCCGTCATATCCCACGTAAATCCTGCCCAAACCGGCAGAGTTCCAGGTCGATCCGGTTCCGTCAATGAAAACCTCACCGGTGACTCCTGCTGAATAGCCGATATAGCTCCAGTAGGAATTCAAGGTGCTCCCGCTGTCAACGGTCACCGTTCCATAAGCCGTATTGCCGATATGGGCTTCAGTGCTGTAACTGCTCGTCCAGGTCGAGGGATCTGAGTTAAGGTTGCCGGACCACGTAATCGTCGCATGTGATGCCGACACGGAAAACAACCCTGTCGCTGCCATCGGCAGCATTGTTCGAAGCAGAAGCTTGGGCACATATGCGGCAAATTGCCGGAGCCTGCTGTGTAACGATTGCCATGATGATGGCATTAGGCCTTTTCCCTCGATGAGTCTGTCGTGTTTCATGATTCATCTCCCTCCTTGTTGATTTTTTCACATTTGAAAGGGGCGCAGTCGATGGAAGACTGATGCAAAGTCGAATTACGTCCCTTTAGAGCTTTTCGAAAAGCTTTTGCCAAACCTGATCAGTTCCGCTCGAAAATATAAAAGCCCAGGCAAAGACATGCAGTCTTAAAGCCTGGGCTTTCCGGGGCCGGATGAACGGTCGGCAAAGGACCCACAGCAGTTTTTTTTTGATTGTACCCCGCTTATTTACAATGCTGCCGGTAATGCGTTTACCTCACCGGCAAATTAGCCTGACATCCTACTTCGCAGGCTCTGCAGCAGGCTGCTTGGCCTTCAATTCCTTGATCAGTTCCGCCACCCGCGAAGTCGGGGAAACCGGTTCGATCATGACTATGTGGTTTTTCGTGAGGTACATGAATTCGGGGCCGTGCCACTCGCCGCCGCGCTTCAGCAGGATGTTGGCCACTTGCTTGCCGTCCGGCGCCGGTTGCTGGCCGATATAGTAGACCTCGGTAAGCTTGGGATGCTCGGCCCCGCCGTTTTCCAGCTTGCCGAAGAAGACCTGTCCGTTATCCAGGAAGACCGCCTGGTATTCCGTGCTGAAGGAAAGGTTTTCGCCGGGTTTGTTGCAGGAAGTAACGAGGGCAATAAGGAAGATGCTGAACAAAATAATGCTGATGATGCAGACAAATGTATTCTTCATAATCTCCTCAACAACAGATTATTTGGCTGCTTTGCAGCTGTTTCGAATTTACGGCCAGTTCATGTAGTGCAATCAACACTACCGTGTTCGTGTGAATGGTTGCGTCAAGCAACCCTTGCAGGTTCCTGTGAATCAGTCAGGACACGGCTCTCTTCCGTCTGAGGAAGCACAGCCCGGCCCAGCCGCTGCCGAGCAGCAACACGGAAGGAGGTATGGGCGCGGTCACACCGGTGGCCCTTATTGCCGAGAGCTTGTCTTTGTCTCCGGTGACTCCGATGGTTATATCCGCGTAGCCTGCCCAGTTTATCGTGGCTCCGTTGTAGTAATTCCCGTCCTGGCCCTGGAAATCGAGGTTGCCGCCGGTGATGGCGGGGGCCGCAATCGGTATGAGCCTGAAGAAGAGCTGGTGCTCCTCACCTGCAAGGGTGAGGACCGGTGCTGCGTTTGTCCAAGAGGTATTGTTGTCGATGCTGTATTGCAGGGTTGCCGGGACATTTGCTCCGGAAAAATCATAGTTGCTGAGCGAGAGGGTGACCTGGCCGTCGCCCGGCAGTCCGGGTTCATCGTAAACCCAGAACTGGACCGGGTCCACCAGTGCGGCGCCGGCAAAAGAGGCGAACAAGAGAACCAATGAAGCTGAAATCAATGCAACTCGATAATTCTTCATGCATTTCCTCCATTCAACCCTAGATGGAACGGGTTTGCTCTTGTCCTGCCTGAAATTTCCTCCGCCTGAGGAAGAGCAGGCCGGACAGCCCGCTGCCCAAAAGCATGAAAGGCGCAGGGATGGGAACTGGGGCGCCGGTGTAGTTTATCGCATACCCGCTGTAATTGACGGTGCCGTTCGTTCTGGTTGTCCAGTTGACACCCTGGGGGTCCTTTCCGGGCGCCGCCCAGGCATAGGCGTTGAAAGCCGCGACTGAAGCCATGCCGGTGAAGTTGTAATCGACCTTGACCGCGCCGCCGTCTATCAGTCCGCTGATCACGCTGGATGACAGGTTTCCAACGTAGAGATCAATGAACATGAGATATTCCGCAGTGGAAGCATCGCTATAATCCTGGCCGTAGTAAAGGGGCAGGGTGCCTTCCCTGATCGGGCCCGGTTTCACGGTTTGCGGCCCATAGAGGAAATCGTCCTTGGTGAAGGTTTCGCTTATTCCGGTCCCATGGCTGTAGGTGGTGGGGAGAATATTCGTAACTGGTGATACTTCCCAGGTATAGCCGCTGGATGTGATGTGGAGCGAGAAATCGTTTGAGATAGGCCCCTTTACGGATGCCAGGAGAATGATGTCGTCATTGAAACCGCGACCGCCTGTGGTGCTGATGTAAAAAGACCCGGACGAACTGGAAGAGATCGTGTTGACCGTGGTCGCCTGGCCGAAGGTGTTGCCGGCATCCGTTGTAATGTGAAGCTGGTTGAGGCCTCCTCCATCCGCCAGGATGTAGTACTGGTTGTTGTTGGCTGTCGCGTCACCGTATTTGGCTGCGTCCCAGTTGAATTTGACGCTGTTTTCATTGGAGACGTTGAAGAAGACATGGTTGCCCGTTATGGGTTGCAATGCCGCGGAAGCAAGGCATGTCAGGTTTGGTATTGACAAGATAACGAGAAATAATACTGAAGCAATTTTTTTCATTATCCCTCCTTTGTATACGTAGAATAGTGCAAGGATAGAAATGTGAAGGCAGCCGGGAGGAAATTCCGTTCAAATTGACGATCGGGAGTTTCATGGATGCAAGGGGTTTTCCATCCCGTGATATAGTTGTTCTGGTCTTGCGGCCTGGTCGGATTGATTCTGTATTTTGCCCCCTCCTCATAAAGGAGGGGGCTGATTCGGTTGAGAACTGATGAAAAGCTTTCTTTTATGCGGTTATCTTCTTCCGCCTCATGAAGAACAGCCCGGAGAAGCCGCTGCCCAGGAGCCAGAAGGCAGCCGGGATCGGTACCGGTGCAGCAGCAGTGGAAACAATGGAGTAACCGCTTTGGCCAACATCTGTCAAATTGGTAGATACTTTGTTCGTCCAGTCAATAGTCCCACCCCCGATATTCGAGGCAAGACACCAGGCATAGGCGTTGAAAGCCGCTGTAGTGTCGTAAAGCCCGGTAAAAGAGAACTGTACCTTGACATCACCAAGGTCGATAGCGCTGGCATCTTTTGAGTTGGCGAAATTTCCCACATAAAGATCGATGAACATCAGGTATTCGGCGGTTGATGAATCACTGATGTTCTGGCCGGAGTACAAGGGCAGGGTCCAGACGCCAAGAGTTCCTGGGCCGGGTTTGGCGGTCTGCGGTCCATAGAGGAAATCATCACTCGTAAAGGTTTGGTTTATGGCGTTATTGACATAAGTGTAATTTGTTACATCCGAGAGCGATCCTGTGGTATTGGGTGTCCACTGGTAACCGCTTGCCTGGACGGTCAAGCTGAAATTGTTGGAAATAGGCCCTTTTACCGATGCAAGCAGTATGATGTCGTCGTTGTATCCGCGGCCACCGGTTGTGGTTACCCAAAACGTGTCGGAATACGTTGATGTATTGATGTCCCTTGTTGTCACTTGACCATTTACATTGCTCGTACTGGTGGTGATGTGCAGCTGGTTGAGCCCCCCGCCATCGGCCTGGATCCAGTAAGTGTCTGCAGGCGCACTATGAGCAGCACTGTAGTCGAACCTTACTCCATCCTGATTCGCAACCTCAATGTAGGTATGCCTATTGGTTGTCATCGGAGAAATGGAGGAAAGGTCAGCAAATGCTGAGCTTGCAAATGTGCCTAGTGTCATGACGCTTGCCAGCGTCAAAGCTAAAAATTTCCTGTTCATAATACCCCCTGTGTAATGAGGAAAAAAATTTGAATAACTAAAACGAGCATCTCCCAGACTGATGAATTATCCTCCTTTCATATTGAAGGTTTTGACTCTTTGAAACCATGCCAGAAAAAAGATCTATGCAAGCGGAGACCAATTGCATGTGCGCTTATAGCATGGAATCAGAAATTACATAAACAATAACGGCAGTTACAAAGAGCCATTTGTGAGTTCAAACATTGCCGGTTCACTAAACATCGACTCTGGATTTTCTCCTGAAGATACCCAGACCCGCCAGTCCGGAACCGAACAACAGCAGAGCCGGCGGCAGCGGCACAGGTGCGCCGGTGTAGTCGATGGAATAGCCGCTCAAACCGGTAGTGCCGTCGGTGCGGTTCGTCCAGCTGATCCCCTCGCCCTGGTTCGTGGCCAGGCCCCAGCCGTACATGTTGAATGCCACGTCAGAGTACAGGCCGGTGAAGCTGAATTCGACCTTGGCAGATCCGTGGTCGATCAGGCCGGGGTATGAGCTGTCTTTAAGATTGCCGACATAAAGGTCTATGAACATCAGGTACGACGCGGTTGACGCATCGCTGGTATCCTGCCCGTTGTAAAGGGGAAGAGACCATACCCCCAAAGCGCCTGGCCCTGGTTTGTAATTGCTGGGTCCATAGAGGAAATCATCTTTGGTGAAAGTTTCCTGCATTCCCCCGGTGTACGTGTAACCGGTTACTGAAGAGCCATTGATAGTTGGCGGCGTCCAGGTGTAGCCGCTCGATTTGATGCTTACGCTGAAGTCATTGGAAATGGGGCCGGAAACTGCCAGGCACAGGATCAGGTCATCGGTGTAACCCCGGCCGCCGGTGTTCGAGAGATAGAAAACCCCGGACGGAGAGTTGCTGGCGGTGCTGACCCTGGTCACCTGGCCATAGGCGTCAGCCACTGCGCTGCTGGTAGTGATGTGCAACTCGTTCAGCCCGCCACCGTCAGCCTTTATGTAATAGGTGCCGTCAGGCCCGCCGTAGTATGCGCCGTCATAGTTGTATTGAACGCCATTCGTGTTTGATACATCAAAAAAGATATGCCTGTTGCTTGGCAACTGGGTGGTGTTCATAGTGTTATCCACTGCGGCCCATGTACTGGCACTCAAACATAAGATTGCAGCAGTCAGGAACATAATTTTCTTCATTTTCATCTCCTTTGCTTGTTTTGTATGAGAACTTACATCCTTTGTTTCCCGTTCTTCGTGGTCTCAAAGGATTTGTAACTAATTTTTAAGATCAAGGGATGAAACAACTTGTTCAACAGGTTTGAAAAAAACAGAAAGCCGCCAGTGGTGATCTTGCGATCAGCTGGCGGCTCGGCGGTCTCATGGAGACCCGTGGCTTTCCGTCCCATCCTCGCGGGTGGTTTGGCTTTTACAGCATGACAAAATTTTTTCCATGTCCCGCCCCCTTCCGAAAGGAGGGGGCGGGTGTAAAGAAGAATGCAACAAGAGTTGCTTAGGCCAGTACTTTCCTTCTCCTCATGAAGAACAGGCCGGAGAAGCCGCTGCCCAGGAGCCAGAAGGCAGCCGGGATCGGTACCGGCGCTGCTGCGGTTGATGTGATGGAGTAGCCGGTCTGGTTAGCAGCGCCAATATCGGTTGACAAGTTATTCGTCCAGTTGATTGAGTCAGCGCCAGTATTGGAGGTCAGCGTGTAAGCATAAGCGTTGAATGCCAGCACGGTGTCGTAGAGCCCTGAAAAGCTGTAATCGACCTTGATCTCACCGCCGTTCGTAGCACTGCTGTTGTAGGTGAAATTTCCGCAATGCAGGTCTATGAACATCATGTAGGATTGATCGCTGGTGCTCTGGCCGGAATAAAAAGGCAGCACCAATGCGCCGGTACCTGGCCTGTAAGTCTGCGCACCATACTGGAAGTCGCTCTTGTCTACGGTCTCGTTGATTGCATTGGCGACAAAGTGGCTGTCGGCGCCAACGACCTGGGTGCTTGCCGGGGTCCATGTGTAACCGCTGGAAGTGATGTTCAGACTGAAATTGTTGGAGATTTGGGACAGGCTGGAAGCCTGCACGGAGACGGCAAGGATGACGTCATCGTTGTAACCGCGGCCGCCGGTAGTGCTGAGGTAAAAGGAACCTGAACCGGAAGATGAGGCTGTGGTAAGAGAAGTCACATTTCCGTAAGTACCGGCTGAGGTATTGTCGGTGGTGAACCGCAGCTGGTTGAGCCCGCCGCCGTCGAACTTGAACCAGTATGCATCCGGAGTCGTAGGCGTGCCCCATTGGTTTCCAGTGGTGCCGAATTGTGCATCGTTTACGGTGTTGAGCCAGAAATGGTTGGCCGTCGTTATCGGCTCAACGGCTGAAAATGCCGGTGCTGCGAATGTTGCGAGAGCCATGGCGCCTGCGAGCGCCAAAGCCAGTACCTGCTTTTTCATGATACCCCCTAAGATATTGATGTGAAACAATAAATAGATTGAAGCGAGAGCAGCCACCTCAGGTGAAACAATTTCCTCCTTTCCATTTTATGTCATGAGTGTTTTCCGCATCTTCTCCTGAAGATTCCAAGGCCGGCGAGCCCCGAGCCGAACAAGAGCAGAGCCGGCGGCAGCGGTACCGGGGTCAGGACGAAGGCATGAAGAGCAGACCCGCTCGTCTGGCGCATCCAGCCGGTTATTTGACCATTGTCGTTGATCCCTGTGGCTTCAGACAGAATCCAGCCGCTGGCTATCAGGTCCGGAAAAAGAGAATTGAGGTCTATGGGTGCGCTGGTGTAGTTGTCCCACAGAACAGCACGGTCTCCCGTTCCCGGAGCAGGGGAGCCATAGCCGACGATCTGGCCCTTGCTGTTTATGTCGTAGGCGTAAATTCGTCTGCTGGGGCCGAAGGTCTGGAGGTTGACCGAGCCTGTTGCAGTGCTCCAGTAAAAGGAACCGAACCCGCCCGCAGATTCACCGACCACCTGGCCGAGGTTGTTGATGCCGTTGGCCTTGCTGCCGTTCGCAACGACGCCCAGGTCCTGCATCCCTGTGGCCTGGCTCCAGATGAACGCGTGTTGTTTGCTGTCGGAGCCAATGTAATAGCCGACAGCCTGGCCGCTGTCATTCATCCGACGGGCGCTGCTCAGTCCGCCGAGAGAGCCCAGGTCCTGCATACCGTTTGCGGCATCCCAGATGAAAGCGTGCCTTACGCCTGCCGTTGCGGTGTCTGAAATGCCCACGACCTGGCCGGCGTTGTTTACACCGCTGGCAGAACTGGCCGTTCCCCCTGCCAGCGTCCCCAGGTCACGAAACGAGCCGCTTGTCCACAGGAAGGCGTGGCCGTTGATGCCGTCCCCCACTACCTGTCCACTGTCATTGATGCCCGGAATGCAGTCGGAAGTGACTGTTACGCCCAGGCTCTGCATGGATCCGTTGCTCCATAGGAATTCGGTGTAAGAAGGGCTGGCGGTATTGTAGGACCTTCCCACGACCTGGCCGCTGGAATTGATGTCCCAAGCCTGGGTGGCGTTATTGCCGGACAATGTGCCGAGGTCCGTCAGGGTGTAGGTCGCAGCCATGGCAGGTCCGCAAAAGAGGGTTATGGCGGCAAGGAGCAACAGAGTGATTACATTTTTCATGGAGGATATTTGCATTACAGTGTCCCCTGGGTTGAGTAATATTTTTTTCGTGCAACGGGTGGCAAAACCGGGCGGCCACAGGGGGCCGCCCCTACGCGCTATGCACTATATGCTGCCTTTGAACCTGCGGCGAAGTCCCGCCAAACCGACAAGCGCCGATCCGAACATGTACATTGCCGGAGGCAACGGTACCGGGGCCGCCTGATCGCTCAGGAGAAACGCATGCATCTGGGCGTCGAATCCTTCGCCGACCATGCCCCAGCCGATGATCTGTCCCTGGTCGTTGATTCCGGTGGCTTCGGAGAGAACCCAGCCGCTATCGGCCACGAGGCTGTTCAGGTCGATCATGGAAACGCTGCCGTTGGCATTGACTGTCCAGAGAACGGCATGCGTGGAGTTCCCGTCATCGAAGACCCCGTCCGAGAACCCGACGATTTGCCCGTTGTTGTTGATCTGATTGGCCTGGCTGGTTGTGCCCAGAGTGCCGAGGTTGGTCCTTGTTCCGCTGCTGTACAGGAATGCACGGGTATAATAACTTCCGGTTATTTCCGATGTGCCGACCACCTGGCCGGCGTTGTTGATGCTATAGATGGTGCTGTTGGTTCCGCCCAGTGTGCCGGTGGCTTGCTTGGTTCCGTTGGTCCAGATGAAACCCGCGTTCGTAGCAGACTGCCCCATGCCGAGGCCGTCGTATGCGGCAATCTGGCCTGATGCATTTATCGCCCGTCCGTAGCTTTTGGCTGCGCTGTTGGTCGAGAGAGTTCCCAGGTCCTGGACGCTGCCGTCGCTGTTGATGCGGAAAGCGTGATTGTTGTATCCTGAACCGGCTATCTGGCCGCTGTTGTTGATGCCGTAGGCAGTACCGGCCACGTTGAGATTCTGCATGGTGCTGCTTGAGTAGAGAAAGGCATAACTGTTGCTGTCGCCGCCGGAAACCTGCGAGGTGCCGACAATTGATCCGTTATCGTTTATACCGTAGGCATAGCTGTTCACAGATGCTGAACTGCCGCCGATGACACCCAGGTCGGTCATTGTGCCGTTTTCCCAGAGAAAGGCATGATTTATATCCAGGCCTGATGCGTTGAACTCGCCGGTGCTGGCATATCCGACGATCTGCCCGTTGTTGTTGATGGCGGTTGCGCGGCTTGTCCCCCAGTCGGACAGGACACCCAGATCGGTGACGGTCCAGGCGGCCAGGGCGCTGCCGCTCCAGGCAGCAACGGTCACCAGGGTGATGATCGCGGCGATTTTTTTCCTTAAGTTTAGCATCTCCACTTCCTCCATTTCCTGAAATAAACTCTGAAAGTCGTAAGCTCACGCAAAGCCGCAAAGTCGCAAAGAAAAGCAAATCATTCGTGTATAACCTTTTGCAGCAGGGACGGCTTTATTCAGTTTATTATATAAATAAATATATAACGATACTCAAAAAAGTAAGACGGGAGACGTAAAAGCCTGAGGGATTTACGTCTCACGTCTTACATTGCTCGGGTTTTATGCGCGTATTCTGCGCCGGAGACCGAACAGGCCCATGAGGCCGGATCCGAACAGGTACAGGGCCGCGGGCACCGGAACCGGAGCGGATGTCGGGCTCATCAGGAATGCGTGGAAGGTTGCATCGGCGCCTTCACCGGTCATTCCGTAACCGACGATCTGTCCCTGGTCATTGATCCCTGTAGCGCCCCACAATGTCCAGCCGCTATCCGCAATCAACGAGTTCAGGTCGATTGCCGTGGCTGAGCCGTCGGCATTGATCGTCCAGAGGGTTGCTGTCGAGAAGCTCGAGCTGATCGTTCCCGACGCGGGATCGGAAGCTTTGTAGTCGGAAGAATATCCCACTACCTGGCCGTTGTTGTTGATGGCATAGGCATATCCGTTGGTAGACGAACCCAGGGTCCCCAGGTCCGTCATCTGCCCGTTGCTGTAGATGAAGGGACGGAGGTTGGTATTCGTGGAGTCGCCGGAAACGCCTACAACCTGGCCGGCGCTGTTTACACCGAATGCGGCGCTGGCGCATACTCCCGAGATGGTGTTGCACAGGCCCAGGGTCCCCAGGTCGGTGACCGTCCCGTTGGAGTTCCACAGAACCGCGTGGGAAGCCGGATCTCCATTGTCATCCCCATAAGGCGCGCCAACGCTTGATTTGCCCACCATCACCCCGCTGTCGTTTATGGAATAGACCTGGCTGACGGGGCCACCCCAAACCTTGTAGCTCACATTCTGCAACGAATTCAGCGCCGTGGCTGTTGAACCGCTCCAGGTGGCGCCCAGGTAGTTCGTGTATTTTCCCTGAGTGTCCTTGGCATCGGTCTGGATTGTTCCTCCAATGAGACCGCTGCTGTTTATGGCGTATGCTGCACTGTTCTTCCCGTAGGTAGAAGACAATGTTTGCCAGGTACTGCCGTTAGTCGTGAAAGCCTGATAGCTGCCTGAGGCGTCCATCGAGTAGCCGACTACCTGCCCCGTGCTGTTGATTGCGGTTGCTACGCTGCTCGTGCCGCCCATCGTGCCCAGGGAACTCATCGTCCCGTTTTGCCATATGAAGGCGGTTGTGCCCGTAGTCGTATCATTTCCGGCCGACCAACCGACAACCTGGCCGCTATTGTTGATGCCTGTTGCGTAACTCATCCCGCCTGTTGTCAGTACGCCAAGATCTGTGATAGTCCAGCCGGACGCTGCCAGGGCGGTTCCGCTTCCCATGGCCAGAGACGCCAGTGCTGCGAGCAGGATGGCAATTTTTCTGATGATCATTTTCATCCAAGTGTCCCCTTTCGTTACCTATCTATTGCTTGCCCATTTATCAGAAACATCCATCTTTCCATTACATCGAGCTCTTCCCGCCCGAAAAAAGAAACCCATCAAAAATAAAAAACCGCCAGAATGATCCTCTCAATGGATCACATCAATGGCGGCTCGGCTGTCCGACTTCGCTCAAAGCTTCGTCGGACCCGTGGCTTTCCGGACCCGCCTCTCGGCGGGGGTGGCTTTTTCATTGACTGATAAAATGCAGTAGCTTGTAGCTGGTAGAATAAAAACAGTAGCTGGTTGCTAGTTGCTGGTAAAATAAAAACTGGTGCTGGTGGCTGGTTGAAGGGTTATAATCCCACTAGCCACTAGCCACTAGCCACTAGCCACTAGCCACTAGCCACTAGCCACTAGCCACTAGCCACTAGCCACTAGCCACTAGCCACTATTTCCTTTCCTCTCTCAGTCTCATCTTCGTGATTTCAGGCAGTGCGGAAAGATTCTGTGTCAGTTCGGCCAATTCCTTGTCCGTGTATCCGATACCCTGCTCGATTTCACTGATTCTCTTGAAACATGTCTTGAGCCATTTCTCCTTCACGCCTTGAGAGGCATTGCTGGCAGTGAGGCGCGAAAAGGCCGTGAAATAAGCGCCTGCCAGAAACGGCGCCGTGTCCCTGTCCCTCTGGATGTTCACATCAAGCACCCGTTCCAGGCATTCGACGACTTCCTTGTCCGAACTAAGGCCCATGGAACAATTGTAAACCTCGTTGCCGCCCCGGATGATCTCTTCGGCCATCGCCGCCTTGATGTCCTCCGGCGACTGGGCCTTTTTTTCCGCGGCTTGAACGGTAGCGCCGGCCGGCAGAATGACCATGGAAATCAAAAGACTAATTATCAACATCCTCATGTTGCGCTCCTTCATGCCCAGGTCAGTTTCCCGGGACGAGGATCCAGCCCCTGTAAGTGTCGAAATCGGAAGTCATGGTCGCATAGCCGTTAGCGTCGGGTTTCGTCGGGTCAACCGTGCTGGCCGGAGGAAGCGTCAGCCTCGTGGTGGTGTCCATTTTCTCGTTGATCACGTTGGCATACCAGTAGGGCGTAAGGCTGGTCTGGTCGCCCCATGCGTAAAACTTGCCCCACATGGGCGCCTTGTTCGTGACCAGCTGCACTTCCCAACCGCAGGGCTCATAGGAGTTGAATCCGTGGCCGGGGAAGATCCACCTGAGACCGTAGAAGGGGTGTGACTTGGGGCCTTCGGTCGGAGTGGACGATGCAACGCCGTCATCAACCGTGCCGACCGGCTCGATGCCGGGGTCGCTGGTGATCTGGCAGGTATTGTTCTTGCTCAGCGCCGTGAGATAAGAAAGCTCGCTGTCCGGGGTGAAAGTGTGGTTGCACCTGAACATGATCGGGCCGTTCAAGGTAATTGACGAAATCCCGGAAGCGATCGTAGTGCCGTTCCTGTCGATGGCCGAGATGGTCTTCCAGCTCCTGATGTTTGCCTTGGTGAAGGTAGTTCCGGTCTCGATGTCGAAGACCGCGAACGCCTTGTTGAAGGAGAAGCCGCGGATCAGCCGGTAGTTGTAAGTCCAGAGGTTGCCGTTCGCCGGGTCCGGCCCGCTGACCGTCCATTCGAGGCGGAATCCCTTGCCTGCTCCGCCCAGGGCGTGCCAGGCGTGGGCCTGGGCGATGAACCCGGGGATGTAGCTGAGGTAGGTAGGTGTGGGCGGGCTGGTCGAGTTGTCGACCGAAACCACCCTGTTGTCAATGGCGCCGTAATAAGTGTTCACGGGCGCCGCCCAAGTGCTGGCGCACATCGCCAGGATCAAACCGACTGCCAAGCATAGTTTTTTCATTCTCCCATCCTCCTTTGTTTCGTTCGTTCCGTTTCTGCCTTCCAAGTTCAACAATACAATGAAGATTCCATGCGCCACGCTGCCGCTTCCAAGTGGCGTTGCCAGGAAGAGCGCGGCTTAAGCCGCAATTCTACGTCTCCTGACGATCCCCATGCCCAGAATGCCGCTGCCGAGCAGCAGTATCGCCGGCGGGATCGGGACCGGCGCGCCGCCAGGCACGGAAACGGTGTTGCTGTTGAAGGGGTTGTAGGCAACAACGTCTTCGTAGTCCCTTTCGGATCCGGTCTGGGTGCTGTTGGCGAAGAAATTCCCCCAGCCGGGAGCAACGGTCGATGTGAAAGATATTGTCAAATTCACTGCATCGGGGTACAGAAAATTGCCGGGCGCCGTGGGGTCCATCGGATTCAGCCACTGCAGTCCGTAGAACAGCTGGTTGGTAACATAGCCTTGAGTGCTGCTTCCCGTTTCTCCGACCAGATCACCGACAGAAACGACAGTTGACGATCCGGTGACGGAATTTGATATCTTGGTGAACTGTGTTGCGGTCCCATAGCCGAGTTCAGTGTTTTTGTAGTTGTAGACAGACCAGGTCAGGTTACTTATGTCAGCCAGGGTAATCCCCGCACCGAGCTGGAGGTCAAGTGCAGTGACCTGCTTGTTGGTCACCCATGGATTTGCCTTGGTGCCGTTGTTGTCGGGATACCAGCCGGGACCGAACTTGTAGAGATAGGTATAGGAATTGTCGGCATTCCTGGTGACGCTCCAGTCAAGTCTCATGCCGTACTGGTCCCAGGCTGCAGTCGCAGTCAGCCCGCCGGGAGGATTGAGGACGGGAGTCCTGCTTTCATATGGTGTCGGAGGTGTGGTGAAGTCGGAGGAATCAAAAAGTATCGGAGTCGACAATGAGCCGGAGTAGAGATCGGCATATGCAGTTGAAGAGAAAACGCAAGCAAGCAAAAGGAACATGACAGCGGTCAGACGTTTCATGGAGCCCCCAGAGATAGTATGGAGAAATTTCTGAAACCGATAACGGCCGATAGTGCAAAACACAGCGGAAAAGCTGATAAAAATGGCTGTTAAGGGAAAAAGGGGGCCAGAAATAGAAAAAACCCAAGTCAAAACCGCAATGTTTTGATCCCGGGCTTTCTGGGGCCGCTTGGGCGGTCAGCAAAGGACCCACGATGTGAGGTAGAGGTTTTTCGTCTATGCTTCTTTTTGGGTGCGAACTTTTTTAAGCACTTCTTCGTTCTTTTCTATCCTGGTAATTCCCCCCTGGCTGAAATTGATTCTGATGAATCCGGTAAATCCGTCGTTTTTCAGAATGCTCAGCAATTCCGTTATTTTCTGGATCTTATTCATTTCACACTCTTGGCAGGCGCTTTTTACCGGTCGCAGCAGGGCTGGGTTTCTGACGGTCGCAAGTGGTGGCGAAGAATTGGTGATGAAAGTGCCCGCTGCCTGGTTGGTTAGCTTTTGTCAAGAGTTATATAAAATATTATATAGCAAGTCAATATCTAATCGTGCGCAAGACTAAAAAAACATTAAACATATCAATTGATTGTGGCTGGTTATTAATTGAATCCCCTGCAATGAATGATTTGGAATATACCTTTTGTGGCTATTTCGACGCGCGAATAGTCTTTTCGGTATGAAATTACGCCGAAAAAAGGTCGTGGAATTCAATCTGGCGGCCCGGCTGTCCGTCTTCGCTAAAAGCTTCGTCGGACCCGCGGCTTTCCGGACCCGCCTCGCGGCGGGGGTGGCTTTTCAGATGGGAAAGGGCGGGGCTGCTTGGAGCCGCCCCGCCGTGGGTTACCATAATTGCTTTCAGGCTACGTTTTTCCTTCTCCTGAAGAAGAACAGACCGGATAGCCCGCTGCCCAAGAGCAGGAGAGACGGCGGAACGGGTACCGGAGCGCCGCCTGCCACGGTTACTGCGTTGCTGAAGTTAAGATCCCGGTCGAATGCGTATTGATCGTAGCCGGTTTGGGTTGAGTTGAAGGCTACGACGTCAGAATAGTTGTTGTTTGCCTGGGTGCGGGTGCTGTTGGTGAAGAAATTGCCCAGCCCAGGGGCGAGGGTTGAGGTGAAAGTCAGTTCGAAATTGACGTCAGTGCCGAACACGAAGTTGCCGGCTGAAAGCGGATTGAGCCACTGCAGGCCGTAGAAAAGGTTGCTGGAGGTATAATGCTCCTCCATAGTGCTCGGGTTGGTGTATCCTGTTTCTCCGGTCAGATTTCCAATTGAGAAAAGTGACGTGTTGACTACCGACCCGGTTACCGCGCCGGTTAAAGGATTGCACTTCTGATAGGTAGTGGCGGTACCCGTACCGACTCTGCCGACAACGCTGCCATTGGGTCCGTTGAACTGATAAACGTTCCAGGTAAGGTTGGTCAGTTGGGAGAGGGAAGTGATGCCGGCGCCCAGCTGCAGGTCGAAGGCGGTGATGTTCTTGTTGGTGACGTATGGCTCGGTCGGAGGCGACGTCGTGGAGTCAGCCTTGGGATTGGTGGCCGGATACCAGCCTGGACCGAAGAGATAATGGTAGGTATAAGTGCCGTTGCCGTTATTTGTGACATCCCAGCTCAGTTTCATGCCGAAGTCGTACCAGGAAGCTATCCCCACCATGCCTCCCGGCGCGTTGGAAACGGGTGTGCGGGCGGACTGGGGTTGAATTCCGTATGCAGATGAATCATACAAAATCGGAGTGGACAGCGACCCCGACATGAGGCCCGCCCAGGAACTCGTGCCAATGGCGAGAACCATGACGATGCTTAGCAGTAATGCGATCTTTTTCATTTAACTACCTCCCGGAAAATCAATGAACTCATTTGAAGTGATATGCCGTTTTTCCAAACTGCTGCGATCGATTTCTGTTGAGAGCACCCCCCCCTTGATTGATGGTGCAACGCCTATCAAAGCTGGTAATCGTTCAGAATGAAAATCCTGTAAAGATTGCCCTTGGGACGGACTATATAAACAGTTCTATAGCGATATCGTGAATTATATGCAAGAAATATTCGAAGTAAACGAAAAAATACAGGTTCACTGAAGATATGCAAAATTATTTTTTGGCAATGAAGCATAAAGGATTGAAACTGCGAAGGATTGAGGTGAATCAGGCCTGCTCGGTCCTCTGGAGGGATAATTGCTGCGATGAAGCTCTTGTCGGTTTTTCGCTATTATTTTGTTAATATAACCGACATTGAGTGTAAATGTTTTCGACAGGTGTGATTGTTGGATAAAAAGGAACCAATGGTTTGCTGCGCGTGAAAATGATCCGCTATTCCATGCAGGTTGTTTCCGCGGAACTTCATGCGAAAATGAGGGCAATGTGGCTGGGGGAAAAAAGTTGCTTGAAGGAGATAAACCGCTATATTTAGTTGTGTATAGACCGTCTATTTGGTATATGATATCCCCGCTCCGGATTCCCGCTTTCCGAATCACTTTTTTTGCGGTTCATCGTCCTCCCATGCGTCCGCCATTTCGGAATCATTGTACTGTTCTGAATGGCTGGGTGGCGCGGGATGGACGGCCGCATCACTTTACATGAGGTGGGTTTAGTTGAAGAATCCTTTCCGCTCAATCATGGTTTCAGTTCAGATCGCTCTCATCGCGTTGGCGCTTAATGGTTGCTCGGGCGGCCCCAGCGGCGACTCCTGGCGGTACGACCCCGGCATACCGGGCCAGGTTACCGGACTTACGGCAGAGCCGGGGTCTGGGTTGGTGTCTCTTTCCTGGACCGGCGTTACAAGCGCCAAATCCTATAACGTCTATTATGTCTCGTCTCTCACCGAATCTGGAGTCAACAAGAAAAACGCGATAGTAATAAACACCCCCAGTTCAAAAATCAAAATTGACGGGCTCGACAACAATATAACCTATTACTTCAAGGTTACAGCGGTCAACAGGGATGGTGAAGGCGCCGAATCGAGCCAGGTTTTTGCCACGCCCAGCCCTCCCAGCAATGCCGACCTGGTGGGAATATGGTATTTTCACACCCTGGTTTCCGGGGCCGGTGCGCGATGGGAGAAGGGCACGATTACGGTCGACAATGCCTGTGCCGTTACCGTTTCCGATTTTCTTGACAGCGCAGGCAACACCCTGCCTCCGGCAGGGTTCAATCTCTCGGTGAATCAGGATGGTCTGGTAACCCAGTCCGGAGCGGGCTTCTGGAGCAATTTCCACGGGGCCATGGGGTCCAGAAAGAACATGATGGTGGCATCCTGGAGCCCGTCCGCAACGTCATGTGCGATTACCATATTCCAAAAGAGAAGGGCTGCATCCGATTACACAATCGAAGATATCAGCGGGACCGGGTCGGGGCAGAATCCGTACAACCCCTACATCCAGGGAAACGGGCCGACCAGGTTCGCCTACCATCAGCTCTACAGCGGCTACGGAACAGACTGGGAATACGGCAACGGCAAGATAGGCCAGCATGGAAACACCTGGCTGGAAGAATACAAGGATGCCATATACTGGGATTATTCTACTCCCGATTACAAGATTGCCACAGGGTATGAATTCCTTACCAAGGCCACCAGTTTCGGGATAGACCAGGACGGCCTGATAACCGAATACTGGAATTATGTAAACGTAGTCAACCCGGTTACCTGCCCGAGCTTCAACAACCTTGTGCCTAGAACTCCACACGAGGTCGTGTTCACAGGGCGGATGACCGCCGACAAGACAGTAGTCGTGGGCGTGGCCACCAGGACTGATGCGAACGGCGCGAACCCGCAGTACTTCCTTAGGATCATGCAGTTGTGCTTCATTCCGGTGGATGAAGCCCTGCCGGTTTACACCATGAATAACCTGTCAGGGAGCTACAAATTCCACAAGCTCTCATCCTCTTCCGGGGCGCCGCGTTGGGCCTATGGCGTCATGTCCATTAACGGATCCGGGGTGGCGAGCTTCCCGTATTACACTGACAGCGTATCCGGGTCAATCTCTTACGGGGACACCTTTACTCTTGCCTACTATTCCGACCCGGGTACCAAGGCATATTCCGATTTCGCCAACTTCGTTTCCCCCAATGTGGCCGGAGGTGCGGCGAGCCGCTACTATAGCGGCGGTGTTCCCATCCATACGTATTACGATTTCTACACTACCGGGACCGATGTGAGCAATCCGGCCACGTGGACTGTCAAGGCCATGAGCTCGAATTACTATAATGAGCATTGCTCGCTGTCTTTCTACAAGGACCTGATCGTGATGACAAGGACCGACTCCTCCGGAAACAGCCTGATAATAGGTCTGAAATGAGGAAATGCCGGGTTCCCGGACAGGCTGCAGCGTTTCATGAAAAGTTTGGGTTTTCCTTTGTGTCCTTTGCGTCATGGAGTGAGCCGTTGAGTTTCGTGGTTCGATTAATGGTTAGATGGTTGGGAGGTGGATTCCATGCGAAAAAATCCCGGCAAGTTTCCTTTGAGCTGCAACTTGCGCATTTTCATGTACCCGTTGCAGGCGGTAATGTTCTTGTGCCTGGTTTCCTCTCCCGGCGCGTGGGCAAAGGGGAGTCTTTTGTCCGGCTCTGTGTCGACACCCATATTGTATGACTCTACTGCATACGGGATTCAACCCCAATCCGCCAGAACTCCCGTGGCAAATGTCCCCGGCGGTCTGGTGGCCACGGCTGCCTGGTATGATTTCGGGATGAAGCTTAGTTGGGATGTCACTGATAATGGCAACGGCACTTATACCTACCATTATCTGTTCGGGCCCGGCTGGTACCCGGCAACCAATCCCAAGGCTGACTCCACGACGACGCCTCCGACCGAGCCATACGTCACCAACAAGAACATCACCGCCTTCGACATGCAGTTGGGGGCAGGTGTCACTTCCTTAGCCGACTTGACCGATTTCACCTGGAATGTCTATCAGTTCAACGGACCCAATGGCAGCCTTGTCGGAAGGGTGGGTACAGGTGATGCCGCCAGTTATCAGAAATGCAATCCTCTAACCGGCGCAGTAACTGGGTCGGTAGTCAACACCTCTTTGTTGACAGTAGGTGATTTTACTGGAGAAACCGGATATACCGACCAGACGACTCAAGAGGAGCACTATACTACCTTCAACCTGTTCCATGGCATTCAATGGCTTAATCCAATGAATCCAAGTAATCCCGGTAACTTCATTTTTACAAACGACATAAATTTCGAACTGACCTTCACTTCAACACTGTCACCGGGCTGGGGCAATTTTTTCGCGAACAGCACCCGGACCGGAAGCAATAACAACAATTCCGACGTTGTCGCTTATAATGCTTCCGATACCGGTTACACGTACAATGCGCTGGACATACCGCTGAACTACAATTACACGGTAGCAGTCCCGGGAGGAATTCAAGACGGGGTCCCGCCTTCCGTGGATTCAACCTCACCTGCGAGCAGCTCTGCCGATGTTTCCATCGGCAGAGCTGTCACTGCAACCTTCAGCGAGCCAGTTGAACCGTCGACAGCAATTGCCGCAAACTTCACCTTGTCCGGTGGCGGTGGCCAGGTAACTGGAACGGTATCATATGATGCAGCGACAAGAATCGTGACCTTTATTCCACAGACACCATTATTGTCAGGCACAAACTACACGGCTTCCCTGACGACCGGGATCAAGGATCTGCACGACAATTCGCTGGCTGTTCAATACAGCTGGAGTTTCACGACCAAAGACTATGAAATCGCCGACGCCCTCAGGGCTCTCCATATCTCTGTCGGACTGATAACCGCGGACGCGAACGATACCGCGCTGTACGATGTCGCGCCTTTTGTCAACAACCACCCTGCCTCAAACGGAACCATAAATATCCTCGACGTGCTCATGATCCTGAGGAGAGTGGTCGATGCCAGTATCTGGTGAATCTTCGCAAGAACCGTTGAAAAGGTTTCTCCACGTGAATCAACCAGGAGATTGCATGCAAGCGTTACATTTTCCTACACATGAACCGGGAAAACTTTTCCGGGTGGCAAGACATGCCTTGCTCGCGGGCGTGATTCTTTTCAACCTGCTGGCCTCGGTTTGCAGGGGAGAGGGAGACCTCTCTTCCGGGGCCTTGTCGACGCCCATTTTGTACGATGACCAAAGCTTCGGCATAACGGACCCCACGCTCAGGCCCTTGGCCAGCCACATTCCCGGCGGGCTGGTTGCAACCGCCGCCTGGTACGACTTGGGAATGAAGCTGAACTGGACAGTCTCCAACAATGGTGACGGAACCTATTTATACCATTACTATTACGGGCCGGGATGGTATCCGGCCAATAACGGCACCGGGGGAGGGGGCACAGGAACCGGCAACCCCTATGTGACCAACAAGCAGGTTACCGCGTGGGACCTCCAGATCGGCTCGACCATGACCCTGGCTGACATCATCGATCCCGTGTGGAATGCCTACCAGTTCAACGGGGCAAGGGTCGGATCCGGCAATGCCACGAGCTGGACCAGGTACAATCCCTCTACCGGCGCGGTGGCGGCTTCCGGAACCGCACCAATGCTTACCGTGGGCGACTTTACCGGAGAAACCGGCTACACCGACGCTTCGACCGGAGAAAATTACATCACCAACACCCTGTTCCACGGTATCCAGTGGCTGAATCCCACCTCGGGCGGCAATTTCGTCTTCGCCAATTGCGTGAACTTCGACCTGACGTTCAGATCCAGTTCGGCGCCCGGCTGGGGCAACTTTTTCACCAACAGCACCCGGACTGGTTCCAATAACAATTATTCCGATGTGGTCGCCTACAATTCGTCAGCTACCGGATACGACTCCACGGCGCTGGACATACCTGTGACATTCAACAATACGGTGTCAACACCCGGAACCCCCGTTCCAACCTCGGCCGTGTCTATCGGCCTGCCGTCGGCAGCCATTACAGCAGGCGGGCCGATAACCTATCCCGTCACCTATAACGACAGCAACCTTTCGGTGATAACGCTATCGTCCGCAGACATAACCCTGAACAGTACGGGTACGGCAACCGGAACCGTATCGGTCAGCGGAGCGACCGGCAATACCCGTACTGTTACCATAAGCAACATTGCCGGCAACGGAACCCTGGGGATTTCGCTGGCCGCCGGAACGGCCAGCGACGGGGCTCTCTATCATGCCCCCGCGGCCGGACCGAGCACCACTTTCATCGTGGACAACACTCCGCCCACCGTATTGTCCGTAACTCCGGCTGATGCTTCTTCAAATGTGGCTGTCGATAGTATGCTGACAGTCACTTTCAGCGAATCTGTCAATCTTTCCGGCACGTCGCTTACCGTCAGGAGCCCGGACGGCACAGTCGCCGGTTCCGTCGAATACAACAGCCTGCTCCATTCCGCCGCATTTTTCCCCACCGGAGGTCTTTCGCTCTATACCACTTATACAGCGACAGTCAGCGGTGTGAGAGACCTGGCGGGCAATGACCTGGCGGCGCCCGTGAATTGGAGTTTCACCACGGTTCCCCCGGCAATGGGCGACCTGAATGAAAGCGGGGATATCAACATCATTGATGTCCAGATTGCCTTGCGAATTGCCGTGGG
Source organism: Geobacter sp. (assembly GCA_003314535.1). Lineage (GTDB taxonomy): Bacteria > Desulfobacterota > Desulfuromonadia > Geobacterales > Geobacteraceae > RPRC01. The sequence continues at coordinate 15,402 of POSG01000007.1, read as the reverse complement.
ATTGGCAACTCCGACTCCGCGTCAGCTTATGTTCGGCGACGTGGGACCCTTGGCACGGCAGCCGGACGGGACACTCCTCAGACAGCCGGACGGCAGGATTGACATATCGGATGCAGTAGCCTTGCTGCTGAAGGTGGTGGGTCTGATTTCCTGGTGATTCAGAGCACTACCCGGCACCTGAAGACAAAAGAACAAAACCGATTTCACGCAGAGCCGCAGAGGTCGCAGAGAAATACTAGAATGAATTGAATATATTTGAAGGATCGAACCCCAATTGCTTGGTTTTCTCTGCGTTCTCCAGGGAGCGTAGCGAGCGGGCGTGAGACAAAATTTGCGGTGTTAGCCGGCTTATCCTGCAAAGCTGAAGATTTCTTTGAACGAGGTTATCATCTTGGCGAAGCATACCATGGTTAGAAACATACTCTGTCTGGCAGCGCTTTCATTCATGCTCATCGGGTGCGGCAGCGGCGGGGGGAGCAGCCCTGCCGCAACGAACAGCACTGCGGGCACACAGGCTGTCGTGACCATCAGCACTGAAGAGTCGGGGGCAGTTTCATCCCTGCCGATCATCGGCATAGAAATCACTCTGTCCCTTCCGCCAGGAGTTACGGTAGACGCTGACGCTTCCGGGCAGACCGGCAGCGGAATCGTGAAGGCATCCGGTGTGGCGGCAGGGGCCTCTACCATCGGGAATTACACACCTGCCACCGCCACGACACCGGGAACCGTCAAGATTGCTGTGATAAAATCGACCGGTTTCGGCGCTGGAGAATTCGTGTCAGTGACCTGCAACCGCAACGGGGCGTCCTTTTCCGCTTCGGATTTCACCCTTTCCGGTTTCAAAGCGGTTGATCACTATGGTATCACCATTACCGGGCTGGTTCCAACCCATACGGTACATTGACGACCACGCCCAAAAGGAAGGGCAAAGCAGATGAAACATGCTTCGCCCTTGTACGTGCAACCAATCCAACCAATCCAGCTAATTCAACCAATCCAACAGATTTTCCCCTACCTCGCCGAAAGCAGCCCTTCCTGGCGGTTCAGCACCAGACCGATGACCTTCTCCCTGGGAAGCAGCTGCAGGGCTTTCTTGACCTCGCTGGTGGAGGTCGCGCCGGCCCGGACGACCAGCAGGATGTGGTCCACGAGCGGCGCGAAGCAGAGGGCGTCGGCTCCGGAAAGCACCGGCGGCACGTCGAAGAAGACATAGCGCTCCGGGTAACGGTTTTTCATATCTGCCACCACATCCCTCATCCGCTGGGAGCCCAGCAGTTCGCTGCTTCCGGCGATGGTGCGCCCCCCGGAGATGAGGGTGAGCTTTTCTATCCCCGGCCACACCATGAGCGATGAAAGCGGTGCTTCATGGAGCAGGTGATCCACCAGGCCCTTGTCGCTCTCGAAACCAAGGGTTTCCCGTATCCTCTGGTGTTTCAGGTCGCAGTCCACAAGGAGCGCGGTCTGGCTGAACTCCTTGGCAAAGGTAAGGGCAAGGTTTATGGCGGTCAATGTCTTGCCTTCTCCGGGCAGGGCGCTGGTGATCATCACCGTGTTGCCCCCTGATTCCTGGGAAGCCTGGAGTATGCGGGTGCGGAGCATCCGGTAGTATTCCACCTCGGGGGCGTTCGGCAGAGCCGCAACGCAGCGGTTTGCGAGGATGAGATTCTGGTCCAGCTTTACCGCCCGTGAAATGGAGTACGTCGGCGAAACCCATCCCGCCTTGTCCTTTTCTCCGGTAATCTTCGGCATGTTCGCCATGAGTTCGGCCTCGTCCATGGGTTGCGGCGAACCCTGGGTAATGCCGTTTGCCAGTCTCTTCATCAGGTTGCGTATTGAATTTGGTTCCATGGTTTGATTCCTCTTGAAAGCAGAAGACAGGAGTCAGAATTCAGGAGTCAGGAGAAAAGCTCGATTACAACTTTATCCCACTACTCGATCTTTATGACCATGGCTTCCGATAATGTAACTGTTGATATGCAATTGAGCCCCATAAGCAATCTGTTCTATCTCTTCTGTCTCCGGAATTCTTAAAATTGACATCCGGTTCATGTCTCAGGTTTTGCTTTTCTTCTGACTCCTGAATTCTGAATTCTGAATTCTGCTTTTTTACATCCCCATCTTCCTCAACACCTTTGCCCAGAAGATGTCCAGGTCCATGATGAAGAAGTGGAATATCAGGAGCGCCACGAGCAGTCCCACAATCACCCCGATAATGATCAGTGTCCGTTTCGGATTCTTGCGTTCCACTGTCTGCCAGGTTACGATTTCCGGTATGCCTGCCAGCACGGGAAACCCGGTTGCCTTGGAGAGCTCTTCCGTCGTGCGTGCCGAATCGTCGCCGAATTCCTGCAGGGAGGCGGCCCCGACTCCGGCGCCGACGCCCAGGATCAGGCCGATGAGCAGTATGGCCGGCACGTTGGGGCTGACCGGCTTCTCAGGCAGGCGGGCCGCGTCGATGATGGTGAATTTTTCGCCCATCTGCTCCTTTTCCAGGCCGTGGGCAACCTTGGCTTCCATGTATTTCTTCATCAGGTCGTCGTACTTGGCCTGGAGGTTGTTCCTCTCGGACAGGAGCGTCTTGTAGCCCTCTTCCACGCGGGGCGATGCCGCGATGCGGCCCCGGTAGCCTTCCTGCTTGCCCTGCAGCATGGCGATCTGGCGCTTGGTGGAATCGATTTCCGACCTGGTGCTGGCCAATTGCGAGGAAAGGGTTACGTAGGCGGGGTTGTCCGGCTTGGTGAGCGAATCGCGGCCCGAAGCCTTGAGCTGCTTTTCCAGGGTGGCGATATCGGACTTGACCTTCTTGACATCGGGGTACTCGTCGGAATAGCGGTTCCTGAGCTCCACCAGCCTGACGCGCAGTTCGTTCAGGCGGGTCTTGTCGGATGATGCGGCGTCGGTCGGGATGCTGGCGAGCTGCGTCTGGAGATACCCCTCCTGTTCCTTCAGGGTGCGCAGGCGGTCGTGCATCTGGTCCAGGTTCACCTCTGTGCGGTCCAGTTCCTGGAGGTTGATCTGGGACAGCTCCGGCAGGGCGTTCAGGTTCTTCTGCTTGAAGGTGGCCATCTTGGCGTCCAGGGCTCCCAGCTCAGCTTTCACTGACTTCATTTCGTCTTCCATGAATTTGGATGCGCCGGTGGTCTGCTGCTCCCTGACGCGGAGATTTTCCTCCAGATACAGGGAAGCAAGGACATTGGCGATCTGCTGCACGGTTGCGGGGGACTTGCCTTGGTAGGCAAGGCTGAACGCAATGGTGGCAGCTGTCGGATTGCCTGTGCGCCGGTCGATTACATTGGCGCTGATGGTTTCGAATTTGATGTCCTTGCGCAACTTTTCGACAATTTCCTCTGTCGTCCACTTGTCCTTGAGGTCGGCATAGAGGTTGAAGCGGTTGATTATCTCCAGCAGTTTCGTTGAGCTCATGACCCGCTGGTTGATGGTTTGCAGCCGCTCCTCTGCAAAGCTGGTCACCGTTGTGGTTACGTACTCCCTTGGAATCTCCTGTTCCTCGATGAGGATGGTTGAGGTCGACCTGTAGACCCTCGGAAGGAAAAGGACCGCGAGCACGGCGATTGCAAGGACTGCCGCCGCAGGGAGGGTTATCGTCCTCCTCCGCCTTTTGATGATGGTGATGATGTCGTTCAGACTCTTGACTTCTCTTTGCATGGATAGCCTCGCGTGGGTTGAATAAAACTGAAAACCAGAATACGGAAACAGCTTTTATTATTATATTTCGCTTTTGAGATCTGGTATTTTCTCCTGACTCCTGACTCCTGACTCCTGACTCCTGACTCCTGACTCCTGACTCCTGACTCCTGACTCCTGACTCCTGACTTCCTACCAATTCATCGGATGCTGTATGTAAAACCTGACAAAGACCATGTTCCGGTCAGCTTCGGTAGAAGCGAGATTATTAAACAATTTCGTATACTGGTAGGAAGCTTCAACATACATGTCCTTGTTGAACTCGTAGCGGAAGCTTGGTGTGGCCAGTATGGTGTCGTAATTGATGCGCTGCCCGGAAAGTGCTCCCGGGTTTGACTTGTTGTGGTAGAAGTCGACTGAAAGTGCGGCTGAGAGTTCGTAAGAGAACCTTTTTCGCACAGCTGCGGTCACCCCGGTACGGATAGTGGTGCCGGACGACTGACCTGACGCCGGCTGCACGTCGCTGCTGAAAGACAGGCTGCCGTTCGTGGTTTCGCCCCTGTAAGTTACGGCCATTTGCCCGACCCACCCCCATTCCTGGCTTCGCTGGCTGACTGGCACCGCGATGATTTCGTAATATGGAAAGGGAGGGAAGGGCTGGTAATACTCATACTGCCAGGCCTGGTATTTGGAAACGGTATACCTGCCGCCAACATATGCCTGGAAGCCCCAAATCTCGGTAAGGGCCTTGTCCACTCCAAGGCTGACAGAGTAGTTGTCGACGCTGGAGCCGGTGAAGTCATAGCGGGCATAACCCAGGTTCAGGCTGCCTCTCATGTTCCGTACCAGCGAGTCCATGTCGTGGGTCAGCGAGAGTTCGACGTCGTGCCAAATGTTGTCGGTGAAGCGGGGATTGTGGTAATCGTCCTGTTCATAAGCATAATTGAAGGCGAGAGATGTCTTTTCAGTCAGGGAACGATCTGCTGCGAAGGAGTATAACTGGCGGTGCCTCTTGACGGCGCCCAGCACCAGGCCGGTGGTTTCGATGTCACGGTCCGGTTGGGAGTCCAGGGTATAGGCGGCGCTGCCGGATACCCTGGTCCTGGGATTCAGCAGGTAACCGAGTCTGCCGCGGTAATCCTGGTCGATGGCGTTCAGGTTGCTGTTCCGGGAATACAAAATGCCGTTGAAGCGCAGCGAAAGGGATGCATCCAGGCGCTCGGTCCGGTCGCTCAATTCCAGCCCGGGAGAAAAAGTGGTGATGAAATCACTCTTCTGGTTACTGGAATCCAGGAATATGTTGTCGTTGTATCCCTCTTTCAGCGAAGCGAACGGGGTGAGCTTGATTTCGTCACCCCGCGCGGACCCGCAGAATCCGCCCAGGAGCAGTGTCACGAGCGGCAGTAAAAGTATTGGCCAGTGAATATATCGCAATATGAACCCCTATAAAGCAGAATTCAGGAGTCAGAAGTCAGAATACAGAATAAAAGCTTATTGTTGCATTTCATCTATGAAGATTAATAGTATCTCCTGACTCCTGACTCCTGACTCCTGACTCCTGACTCTTTACGGCACCACAACCACGTCGCCCCGTTTCAGCACTATGTTGTCTTCCAGGTGCTTCCCTTCAACCACGTCGTCATAGCGGAAGATGAAACTCCTGGTGGACGAGCCTTCCTGGCGGAAAACCCTGATCTTGTCCTTCTTGGCGAATGGGTTGAGCCCACCCGCCATGGCCAGGGACTGGAGGACGTTGATGTTGGCGTTCAGCACTTGACGGCCGGGGTTGTTCACCCGGCCGATCACGTAGACCAGCATGCTGTTGCTCTGCCGCACTTCAAGGTTCAGGATCAGGTCAGTCACGTAGCGCGAGAGGGGTTTTTCCATTTCCTGTTTCAGTTCGGCCACGGTCTTGCCTTCGGCCTTCAATTCGCCGATGAGCGGAAAAGCTATCATGCCATCCGGCAGTACCACGACCGTCTTGGTCAGGGCCTCGTCCTTCCACACGGAAATGTCCAGAAGGTCTCCCGGGCCGATCAGGTACTTGGGGTCGGTGGCTGTGGGGGTGGATGGAGCTGCCGTTTCCGCCTCTTTGACCGGTTTGCCGCTATCCGCCGCCCCGGCCGTGGTGGCCATTATTGCAAGGGAAATCGCAATGGCCGTTAGAATATGACGAATGGAGTATTTCATGTTTTGTGCTCCTTGTTACTCGTTATGCAGATTTATTTGGGATAACCACTGTTTCTCTCTCGTCATTCCCGCGCAGGCGGGAATCCAGCGTTTATTATGCCATGTCGCAGTATAAATCCTTCCAGTCAGGGTTTTTGCTTTCTATTAAAGTTAGTTTCCATTTACGGTTCCATTTCTTGATCTGCTTTTCTCTTATGATTGCTGAATCAGCAGATTCATGAACTTCATACCAAGCCAGAAGATGAACTCCGTACTTCTTTGTAAATCCGTCTACTAGATTGTTCTTGTGTTCATAAACTCGCTTCAGTAGATTGGATGTAACCCCTGTATAAAGAGTTCCATTCCGTTCATTGCAAAGGATATAAACATAGAATTCTTTCATTGCCAAAGTTTGTTTTTTTCTGGATTCCCGCCTGCGCGGGAATGACGTATGAAAGTTGTTTCACGCTTTTTGCACGCGCCTGCTTTCTACAAACTTTTCGCCATTCTCTGTGCTTCGTTCCTGCCCATGAAAACCTGGTTCGACGCCAGGGCCTTCGACAGGTATTGCTTGGCAAGGTCGCGCCTGCCCATCTTGTAGAGCACCATGCCCATGTGGTAGTTGACGGAAGGGTTGTCAGCCGCACGTGCGGCAGCCGGGCTCATAAATTGATAGGCCTTTTTAATATCACCTTTTTTATAATATATCCAGCCCAGCGTGTCCTGGATGGTCGCTTCACGCGGGTTCGACTTCTGGGCCTTGATTGCCCAGCCCATGGCCTTGTCCAGCTGGCTTCCCGAGGTGGCGGTTTCAGCCATCAGGAACGCCAGGTCGTTGGCTGCCAGCCAGATGTCGGGCCGGCGTGCGAGGAGCCGTTCGTAGACGCTCATTGCCTTTTTGTAGTCTCCTCCCAGTATGTAGATTTGGGCAAGGGACAGGTAGGCAACGGCGTCGTTCGGGCTGGTCCTGATCATTTCCTCGAATTTGCCTATGGCCTGGGAGGTTTTGCCCTGAGCAATGTAGAGGCGCGCCATGTTGGTGTGCGGGACCCCCCAGTGGGGCTGCAGGGCTATGGCCTTCGAGATCGCTTCTTCGGCCTTGGGGAAATTCCGCTGTTCGCCGTAGACCTGGCCCAGGAAATTGTACGCAATGGCGTCCCTGGGATTCAGTCGTATCCGTTCGTCGCAGAGAGCTATGGCAGAAGCGAATTTTTTCTGCCTTATGTCCAGTTTCAGAACCGCCGACAAGAGTTCCGGCGAGCCGGGATTCGCCCGGTATGCTTTCTCGAACTCCGGCAGTGCCCGGTCAGTCTTTCCCTGGCGCAGGTAGAGTTCGCCGAGCTTGACATAGCCGAGCGGGATCCGGGGCGCCTTCCTGCGGATGGCGGCATACTCTGCTTCCGCGCCTTTCTGGTTGCCGCCGGCAAGCAGGATGTCGCCCAGGTCTGCCTGGACCTCAAGGTCGTTGGGGTTCTTGGCCAGGATTTTGCGCAGGCGCTCCTCGGCGTCGCGGTAGTTCCTCTGCATTGCGGAGAAACGGCCGAGTGCGCGCTGGAGGTCACGGGATTCAGGCGCCAGCTTCAGGGCATTCTGCAGCGTGTCCTGGGCGAGCTTGGGCTCGCTGCTTGCCAGGTGTGCATCTGCAAGGCGAAGATACCCCTGGATGAATTGGGGCCTCTCGTTGACCACGGTGCGGAATTCAGCGACTGCCTTCGGGCCGTCACCCTTCATAAGGAGTATGTTTCCGAGGGTGAAGTGGGCGTCCACGTTCTTGGGGCTTTCCTTGATCACCTCTTCGGAATATTTCCGCGCCTGTTCCATGTCCTGCTTGGCCAGATACAGCTTTGCAAGCGCGTTTTTTGTCAGGATGATATCGGGATTGGAGCTGCTCCGTTCCAGGGACAGGCATTCCTTCAACTGTGCAACTGCCTGATCGGCCCGGCCCGTGTTCACATAGAGATCGCTCAGTGCGAAGCGCATTTTGAAGCTCTTGCCCACCTGGCTGATCCCGGCCTTCAGCTCCCTCTCTGCGTCCTCTATCCTTCCCTTTGAGACATAGAAACCGGCCGTCTGCAAACGCCGCGCTTCATCCTTGGGGGCTGCGGCCACCAGGGCGTTCAACAGGTCGATTGCCTGCTTCTGTTTTCCCGTGCTCCAGTAGAGATTGGCCAGCGTGAAGGTGTGCCGCGTCTGGGTCGGCTCAAGCGCGATTACCCTTCTCACCAGGCCTTCGGCCTCGGCCAGGCGTCCGGTCCTGGCAAGGACCTCGGCCAGTGCCAGGTTGAGCTGCACCGATTTGGGATGGGAAGCCAGGCCCGTGCGGAGTGTTTTCTCCAAGCCGGCCGCGTCCTTCTTGAAGACATAGGTGGTGGCGAGGAGCAGGTGGACGTCCGGCTTGTTGATCCCCATGCGGAGCATGGCTTCCAATTGGGAGCGGGCGCTGTCGGGGTCCTTCTTCGCCAGGGCGACAGTTGCCCTGAGGAGAAGCGCCTCTTCGTTCTTCGGGTCCTTCTTCAGTACGAGTTCGGCCTTCTCCAGCGCCTTGTCCGGCATCCTGACCGCCAGGAAGATCTTCCCGATCTCGACCTGGGCCTTCAGGTTGCCCGGCGCCAGCTCCACGGCCTTGGAGAGATAGCCGAAGGCATCCTTCAGGTTGCCTTTCTTCATCTCCACCATGCCGAGCATGTAGTAGCCATCGGCGAACTTGGGGTCGATCTGCAGGGCGTTCCTGAACTCCAGGCCTGCCTTGACAAGCTCGCCTTTCTCATACAGGGCCTTGCCCTTGTTGTAGAACTTCATTTTCTTGGCTTCCGGGCCGCTGCAGCCGACGAACAGCAGGAGGGCGAGGAACAGGCAGAAACTTCGAACAAAACGATAATTCATGGGAAAACCTCCGAAAAAGATCGTGTTAGGTTTTAAGTTTTAAGTGTTAAGTAAAAACCTAAAACCTAAAACCTAAAACCTAAAACTTAAAACTTAAAACTTAAAACAATCCTTTACCTCCTAGAACTATCAACGCCCCCAGGGTTACCATGGCCACGCGCCTCACTTCGCCCCTCAGTTCGGCCAGCATCACTTCGAAACAGAAATAGAAAATGATTATCTTGGCGGCCATCAGCCCGGTCTGGTAGTCGCTCCCCTTCGCGTGGGGAAGCTTGGTGAAGGCGATGGCCAGGAAGAAGACCAGGAAATCCATCGGCGTGCTCTTGAAGCCTTCGCGCCTGCGGGAGAACTTGGAGATGACGATGATGAACACCACGAAAAGCGGGAACAGCAGGTTGTAAGCATGCATCGGCGCGCCGGCCATCCAGGCGGAGGGGTCCTTTTCCCCCAGGTAGACAGCAAATGGTATGATCAGGTAGAGGGCCAGGCGGACAACGGTTCCGAGAGAGCTTTTCCCCAGGAGCAGGGCGGCAAGGATGCAGGCGGCAAGGAGAATCGACAGCACGGACATGTATTGCGGGACCCGGGCCGGAATCAGGCAGGAGAACAGCAGCAAAAGCGGCATGCCGATCTCGAAGATCCGGAAGGTGTGCCTTATAATGGTTCCCTCGTCCCGCAGCCGCTTCAGGGCGCGCTTGAACACCGTGTCATACCATCCGGACCGCTTGATGCGCCAGCGGATGCCGTGCGAATGAATGGACAGGTAAACCGCAACCGCAGAGAAAAGGATATATCCTGAAAGGATAAGCGGGTCCGGGTAAAAGCGGAAGACGTAAGCCGCAACGATCATGCCGGTCTGGACAAGGTAGATTGCCATGACCGACTCGGTGTGATGAAGCCCCAGGTCGAGCAGCCGATGGTGCAGGTGCCTGCGGTCGGCGATGAATGGCGACACGCCGCGGGCAATCCGGGCGGCCATCACGTAGATCGTGTCCAGCACCGGCAATCCGAGGAGCAGCAGGGGAATCATGGGGCTGAGCACCGCAGATTGCTGGGTCAGGGACAGGGAAAGGGTTATGGCGGAAAAACCGAGCAGCTGGCTGCCGGTGTCACCCATGAAGACGCTGGCCGGGAACGTGTTGAACTTGAGGAATCCGAAGATCGCGCCGCTCATGGCCAGAGCAATGAAACCTATCGAGCTGATGCCCGCCTGGTAGGCCATGAAGCCGATGGCGCTGAAAATGAGCAGGCAGATCCCTCCCGCCAGGCCGTCCAGGCCGTCTGCCAGGTTGATGGCATTGGTGACACCAACGATTGCCAGGAGCGTCAAGGGTATGGCGACGGGATCCGGCAAGATTCTGCCGTCCGGCAGCAGGGAGCCGAGGCTGGTGATGGTCAGTTCGCCGTAGAATACCATTATCAGGGCCGCTATGATTTGTCCGACCAATTTGGCCTTGGGGCCCAGGCCGCGGAGGTCGTCGATGATGCCGAAAATCACCAGCACCGCCGATCCCGCCAGCCACGAACGCACCAGCTGGTCATCTTTGAGCCAGTAGAGGATCGGCAACAGCGCGCCCACCGCCATGGCGATGCCGCCGATCCTGGGTATGGGGCGCAGGTGAACCTTTCGCTCGTCGGGGATGTCGACGAACTGAAGCCGCACTGCCAGGTTCCCCAGGAGCGGGGTCAGGGCGATGGTGGTGAAGACGGAAAATAGTAAGGTTGAAAGAAAGATCATTATTTGAAAACCTGTCTCACGCCCGTTCGCTATGCTCTCTAGAGAACGCAGAGAAAACCGAACCAAGAGGGTAAAGTCTTGAGATTACACAGTGCTATTTGCCTTTCTCTGCGGCTCTGCGAAAGACCACAAAGATTTACAAGTTGTTTGCTATCCTTGATACTCCGTCTACCAAAATGTTCTCATTGAAATTGATGAGCAGCCCAAGAGGCTTTCTTGACAATCTCAAGTAGGTTAGTACCTGTTTTTTGTGCACTTGTTGTACTTTTTCCACTGATTTCAACTCGACTACAATTGATTCTTCTACCAGCAAGTCAATCCTGAATCCTTCGTTATTCACTCTTATACCGTGATAGAAAACTGGTACGGGCAGTTCACTTTTGCAGTTCAACTTCCTTGCTGACAACTCCAGGATCATGCAAGATTGATAAACCGATTCGAGAAGGCCTGGGCCAAGTTCTTTGTGAACCGTAATCGCAGCATTGATGATCTCAGAAGAAAGCTCATTCAGATTCATAATTTATAAAATCTGTCTCACGCCCGTTCGGGGTTCAAGCCTTAAGTTTATAGATTCTTTCAAGCCTTTCTCTGCGATCTCTGCGGCTCTGCGTGAGACCGGTTTTCGTTATTGAGGTAAAAAAGTATTCAGTACCGGCACTACTTCTTTCACAAACCCCTGCAGCCTCACTTCCGCCTCTTCCGGCATCTCGTTGTCGTAGACGGGCGTTATGATCCGCACCAGGGCGCCGTCTGTCCGTTGGCGGGTAAGGGCATCCCAGAAGTTGTAGAGCTTGATCTGGTAGAGGTTCGTCAAAATCCGGCCCCGCTGGGGGAACCAGTAGTAGACCATCTGGCGGACGCCGCTCTTCTCCATGAAGGCTTTGCTTACCCGCATTGTCGAGCCTGCCGTCCCGGCGATAGAGGCTTCGCCCGACTCCCGGAAATCCCAGCCGCTGCCCGGCAGGCAGGTGCCCGGGGAATGGGTGGCTTCGCCCTTGCTCTGGCTGGAGTTGTAGGCAACGTAGAAATTGATTTCCCGGCCCGCCGGGTTGCGGTAATCGATCATTGCGTAGTCGGAAAGCTTGAGCGCGTCGAGGAACTGCTGCTCCATGGCTGTCTGCGTGCCTTTCCACTCGCCGATCTCCAGGGGCAGGCCGCTGAACGGCTTAACCAGCGGGGTCTTTTCGCGGAAATCGATGCCGTATGATGCAGCAAGAGTTGCGAGAAGAAAGACAATTGCCGCGGCGGATTGCTTGAGTGCGGGAATTGATTCCCGGATTTCATGCCTTTCTCCAGACTCCTGACTCCTGACTTCTGAATTCTGCCTTTCCTTGAACAACTTGTTCATCAGCCACATCTCCAGGAGGAGGAAGGCAAGCCCCGCGATGAAGATGAACCAGCCGGAGAAGTCATGGAAAAAGCCTTCGGCCGCCGCCGCGCCCATGAACTGGTAGAGGACGCCGACCGATGCGATGCGCAGGCTGTTGGTGATTACCGAGATCGGCACCGTCGACAGCACCAGGACGATCCTTTTCCACAGTGCCGCCCTGTAGTAGTAGGCAAGCAGCAACCCCATCAGGAAAAGCGGAATCACGTAGCGCAGCCCGCTGCAGGCGTCCACCACCTGGAGCCGGGTGAAGCCCAGGTCGATGACATTCCCCTCGCGGAAGGCCGAGAGTCCGTAGAGCTGCATCAGTTTCACGCCGATCTGGGATGAGACCAGTTTCAGGCGGAAGGTGAGGGGAAGGTACAGTGCGTTGGGGGGCACGAAGGAGGCGAGGCCGTACACCAGTGGAAAGGCTATGACAGCCAGTTTCCGCCATCCGAGATGAAGCCAGCAGAGGGAAACGATCACCAGCCAGAGGGAGAGGAAAAGCATGGTGAACTCGCCGCCCAGTTCGCCGAGCCAGAACAGCAGAAGCCCCGGTATCAGCAGGTACATCCCTTTCCAGGAAGGTTGGGACGGAAGTGCCGCGAGGCGCACTTTCTTTTCCCACACAAGATAGAGGACTATAAAAGGGATTATATAACAGTAGGTAAAATCTTCATCCTGCCACTTCCGGAACAGATATGCCAACGATGTACGGTATACCAGGAAGAGCAGGAGTCCGTATACGGCCACCCTGAGCCAGGAAGTCGGCCTGATTCCCGCGATATTTTTCAACTTGTTCACCAGAATGTCCTCCGGAAAAGTGGTTATAATATTCCTGTTTAGTTGTTTATACAACAGAACATTTAATTAGTTGATATCCTGACCGTTCGCACGGCTCGGCACTCGTGAATCTTCACATGCCCTCGATCAAATCATGATATTTTTCGATAATGATCGATCGGGAGAATTTTTCGTTCGCCGCGGCAGCCGCTCTCTGTCCCATATGTTTCAACTTCTCGGGTTCCGACTGCGCGTCCAGGATTGCCTGTACGAGTTTTGACGGATCGCCGGGCGGCACGACCCAGCCTATGTTCTCTTCCTGCACCAGAAGCGCGACTTCGGAATGCTCACAGGTGAGGGCGATGACCGGTTTGCCGGCTGCCATGATGTTGTAGGTTCTGCTGGGCACACCCGCGCCAGTCATGCCCGGCAACAGTGATATTATCGATATGTCGCATGCATTGAGGAAAATCGGCTGTTCTTCCCTCGGGCGCTGATTTACAAACGTTATGTTGGAAAGCCCGCGGTCACGGATTGTGTCTTCCATCCATTTTCTTTTCGCTCCCGAACCGATGAAGAGGAAGTGGATGCCGTCATGTTCCTTCAGCCGCGAAACAGCTTCGAACATGAGCTCGACAGCTTGCGCCCTGCCCATGTTGCCTATGCAGGACACGATGAATTTGTCCCTCAACCCGAGTTCCCCAAGGAGAGCGTTGTCCTCTTTCGGTATGGGACACACGATGTCGGTATCTGCCCAGCTTCTGATCAAGCGTACGTCCCTGCACTTCCCCCCGAGTTTCTTTTCAGCCAGGGTTTTCATGTCGCGGCCGAGGACGGTAATATGATCAACGCTTCTGTAAAGCCACTTGTTCAGCAGTCCGAGCACGCGGTTGGCGAAACTTTCTTTTCCGATCATGCCCGTTGCGACCAGGACCTCCGGATAAACGTCCTCGAGACGCAGCACGCATGATGCGCCGCGCAGGGCGCATACCATCTTGGCAATGAAAGGCGCTGAAGGCGGACTGGTAACGGCGATTACGATGTCGCCCCTTTTTATCCTGGCTACAGCCATGAAGAAAATGGCAATACTGTACGAAAATAGGTTGATCAGTCTCAGGGGCAGTATGTCTTTGTTGAATGTCGTGCCCATGCAACGCTCGATCTGCACCCCCTTGCGGACTTCTCTCCTGGCAACCGAGGCGCCGCGGGCCGTCACCGTGGGGCAACTGCAGAGCACCTTCACAGTGAAATCACGGGCAAGGCCTTCCGCAATACCGGTTGTATAGAAGGCGGTACCCTGCTCGTCGGGGTAATACACTTCGGACAGAAACCAGATAACACGTTTGCTCTTCATCGTTACCGCTGCCTTGACCAGACGGTCCTGTTTATGTAATCCGTGTAGCTCATGATTATCCGGACCACTTTGTCAGAAACATTGGGCATGGAGTAATCGGCCACCTGGCGAAGCAGCCGCTCGTTTCCGCGGCCCTGGCCGGCAAGGATCTCCAGGGCCTGGAAGACCCTTTCCGGTTCCAGGCCGGTCATCATCACGCTCGCTTCCTCCATCCCTTCGGGCCGCTCGTGGGCCTCGCGGATATTGAGCGCGGGGAAATTGAGGATTGATGATTCTTCGGTGATGGTGCCGCTGTCCGACAGCACTGCAAATGCGTGCTGCTGCAAATGAACATAGTCGGAGAATCCGAGCGGTTTCAGGAGTTCGACCAGGCCATGGAAACTCACCCCTTCGGATTCGATGCGCTTGCGGGTCCTGGGATGAGTGGAAACGATTACCCGTTTTCCGTGAGTCTCCGCGATGCCGTTAAGGATTCGCACCAGATTTCCGAAGTTGCGATCGGAATCGATGTTTTCCTCCCGGTGGGCGCTGACCACGAAGTAGTCTTGCTGCTGCAGGCCGAGCCGGGAGAGGATACTGGACCCATCTATCTTATCCCGGTAGTGCGTGAGCACTTCGAACATGGGGCTTCCGGTCTTGATGACCCGGTCCGGCTGCAAACCCTCCCGCAGCAGGTACTCGCGGGCGATGTCACTGTAGGTCAGGTTGATGTCGCTGATGTGGTCCACAATCTTGCGGTTTGTTTCCTCCGGCACCCTCTGGTCGAAACAGCGGTTGCCGGCCTCCATGTGGAAGATGGGGATCTTTCTCCGCTTGGCAGGAATGGCAGCCAGGCAGCTGTTGGTGTCGCCCAGTATCAGGAGCGCCTCGGGCTGCTCTTTTGCCAGCACCGGGTCAAGTTTGATGATAGTGTTGCCGATTGTTTCTGCGACATTGGCTCCGGCTGCTTCCAGGAAATAGTCGGGCTTCCTTATTTCCAGGTCGGTGAAGAAAATCTCGTTCAATTCGTAATCGTAGTTCTGGCCGGTGTGCACCAGGATGTGGTCGACAAACCGGTCCAGCTTGGCCAGCACTCGGGAAAGGCGGATTATCTCAGGCCTTGTGCCTACGACTGTCATTACTTTCAATTTTTTCATAATACCCCTCAATCAGTTAACGCAAAGACGCAGAGACGCAAAGGTGAATCTAAAGGTTTTCAACATGATTTTCGATAAGTCGATCATGGGTTGCGTCAAGCAGTATCACAAGTAAAAGGTATTTTTAACTTATTTTTGGATTTTCTTTGCGTACCTTTGCGCCTTAGCGTCTCTGCGTTGAAGAAGTCGGGTTTTTTAAACCCAGATTTTCCATTAGCAGTTTTGGTTATTTATGCTGATAAAACAGGTGGTCCTGTGGCATTTGCCCACAGCCCTGCAAACCATGCCCGTTTTCGTCTCGGAACTGACAACAGAAGACGATCAT
>POSG01000006.1 GCA_003314535.1 Geobacter sp. | reverse complement strand
ATCCGAGCCTATGACAAAGAGTTCGAGCCTGCCGTCCGCGTTCCGTGCCACAACCGGCGAATCCACCCAGCCGCCCATCGAGGCCCAGCCGCTCCAGCCGTCGTTCGGCGCTACCTGCCACTTGTGCCACAGGGCCTTGTCAGACCCGCGGGCAAACACCTCCAGGCGACCGTCGGCATTCTGCCCGACAGCCAGGCGGTCGATCCAGCCGCCCATCGAGGCCCAGCCGCTCCAGCCGTCGTTCGGCGCCACCTGCCACTTGTGCCACAGGGCGGCATCCGAACCCCTCACAAACACCTCCAGGCGACCGTCGGCATTTCGCGCCGCGCAAAGCAGATCGATCCAGCCGCCCATCGAGGCCCAGCCGCTCCAGCCGTCGTTCGGCGCTACCTGCCACTTGTGCCACAGGGCCTTGTCAGAACCACGGACAAACAGCTCCAGGCGGCCGCCTGCAAGCCGCCTGGCATTGCGAATTGCAGCCTCGGTGTTGAGGAAAGTTCCCACAGGCTTTCCGGCGTCCGTGACGACTGCCGTTCCAGTACTGTTGAGTATGGTCCGGATATCTTCGTGTGTGAGATCCGGGTTGACATCCAGAAGCAGTGCAACAGTGCCGGCCACCTTGGGCGTGGCGCCGGAAGTGCCGCCGAAACCGTTGCGATAGGAACTGTCTGAAGAATTGCTGCACGTCAGGTCATGTGAACTGTCACCCGGCGCGCACACCACGATCCTTGGTCCATAGTTGCTGAACCATGCCCTGCGGTTCTGGATTGCATGGTATTCAGTCGCGCCGACGAGAATGGATCCCGTCTCGGGAATAGGGTTGCCCGAATCGTCGATGCCGGCATCCCTGTCACCGTTGCCGGCCGCGACGCACACCACCACGCCATGGGCGATGGCTGTGCGAATGGCCGCATTCACCGAGGGAACCATCTCGTAGTTGCCGAATGATCCTGTCTGCACTTCGAGATTGATGACCTTGCGCTTGCCTCCGCTATTGGCCGTTCTAACCCAGTCGATGGCCCTTGCCCATGCATTCCCGCCAAGAGGGGTGCCCGGCCCGCTGTCCGCCTGCACCGGCCACAGAGTGGCGCCGAAGGCAAAACCTGCCATGCCCAGATTGTTGTCCGCGCCGCCGGCAATGCCCATGACCGCAGTGCCGTGGGAAACAGACCCGCCGGTGGAAACATTGGTGCCGCCGTCATAAGCGTTGTAAGCGTGCCCCATGTCGAGACGGGAAGCCAGGTCCTGATGACTGGTCCGGTATCCCCAGTCGATGTCGGCTATTACCACGCCGTTGCCGGATGCCATGCTCCAGGCGCGGTCCGCACGACAACGGAATATGTACCACTGGTTTTCCATGCCTGTCGCGGGATCCAAGACTACCTGGTCACTGTTGCCAACAAGCGGCTCGTTCAATGGGGTCTGCGGGGGGATCGCTTTCGGAACCGCGACAGCGCGCTCCACCTCGGGCAAAAGGCTGAGCTCCCGGGCAATACGCTGCGTGTCCGCATCCAGAGGAAAGTGCAGCATGACGAAATTCCCCATGTTGGGTATGGCGACACCTTGCTGTTGCGCAACAGCCTGGGCCTGGGCAGCATCCTCTTCCGAGGTCCGGAAACTGCATTCAGCACGTTCGAGCTGATAGTGCTGGAGTATCTGGTTCAGTCCCCCGAGATCCACCCCTGACGGACTGGATATGGAGCAGGGGGCGCCTGTCGTGCCTGCAGAGATCTGCGGTTTTACTCCTTCACGAAATTCGACCTCCACGATGCCCGGCTCGAAACCTCCCGGCAAAGTCCCACCGGGCGGCAAATTGGCCGACGGGAAACGGTCAACGGCTGAATCGCACCCTCCCATTCCCCCTGTCGGCATTACACGTGTTGAAGCCGCAGGCTCCGCCATCCCCGCCTCCGGCATATCAGCAGCCGTTGTTTCTGGTTCCGCCATTTCCCCTGCAGGCATTTCACCTCCAGACGTCCCGCTTTCACCCATTCCCGGAGCCGGCATGGTCTCCCCGGCCAGCCCCTTGCCGGTCGCCGGGGTTTCACTGGACACCTCGTGCTCTTCGATTTTTCCGGACGGCATTTCAGCTCCTTGCACAGGCTCCTCCATGCCCTTGACGCCCTTGGGATTTCTTGTGGTTTTTGTTGCCATAAACTCTCCTTTCTTTCGGGGATCGTCATGGATTTCATCTGATCCCACCCGCCCGCACACACCTTCCGGAGATGATGCGCGAGCGACCAGACCGCTTGTGCTGCACAGCGCCGCACCACGAACCTGAGTTTAAGCTCGGCCCCAGCGTAACCCCGGATAAATCCCGGGTTCACGTTTGTCGTTTATTATTATAAATGTTTATTTAATATTTGCAATTCTGGGTGAGCGGGGAACAACATCAATTCTTTTGATCAACAGGGGATAAACATGACAGCAGTGGGCTTTGCGGGGATATTCCAGATACGATCCAGTTTGTTGGGCAACCACACCCTACCAATGGCAGGGAAAATGCCGGGCAGGAGAGCACGGGAAACAGTCATTCCATGGCGTTTTCAAAGGTCCGATCACGTAAACGGATCATTTTCAGCTCCATGGCAGTCAACCTCCTTTCGCCTTCAGTTTTCATTGCCTATCCGGCTTCCAGACCGGCAAACCGGGGCGCAGCAAGAACTTCCCACAATTCAGCCGGCGTCGGATAGCGGCGCAGAATTCTTGATACCGCCTCCCTGAACAGATCGGCGTCCCAGGGGGGCATCAGGCTAAGCCTCTCCACCGCTTTCAAGAAAAAGCCGGCAAGCGGATTTGGGGATATGACCGTCTTTTCGCGGCGGCAGCTGTCCCCATGGAAAAAAAAGGAAAGATATTCGCTTCCGGACATGGCTGGGAACAACCCCGCCTTGAGCGGATCATAATAATCCAGCCAGACGCCGTATTCCTTTCGGTAATGACGGCCGACCCGGAAAACGACAGCTGTCACGGCAACCTTGCCTATCGGGAACAATCCTCCCCTGGCATCCACGCCCGAATCACCCAGGAACCTGATCACTGCAGTCCTTTCACGGACCAGGAATGCGGGTTGCGAATTGGGAGGAGATGCCAGCAGGATGTTCGCTTCCCCAGGCTGCATCCCCCTAATCAGGTCTTCAGAATTTGACGATACGGTCATTGTTTCCTCCGCCCCTCCCGAGTAAAGGATTCCATAGCTTGAGATTAGGTGAATTTGCGCCCAAGTCAACCAGGGCGAATACTATATGGCCAATATGCTTGGACCCACATCCAATCACTTTTCACTGCCGGACCAATCTGTCCAATGAAGCCATAATCCGGTAAACTTTTTGAAAGAGTTGTCGGTTCAATGCCCGGCGATGCGACCTTGCATATCGGCCAGGCACTATTTTTAAAACAACAGATAGACAAAGGAAATGATAATCTGAAGCAATTGATCATGACGCTGTAGCGCAAGATTCCATACGATTTAGGGATATTTTCAGGGAAACGGCTGAAAAAAGCCAAAGGGAGATGACGATGGAAAGAAAGAACTGGACACCTGAAGAGTTGGTTAAGATATCAAATTCATACTGGAGTTCATGCGCGATCCACGCGGGGGTGGAGCTGGACCTGTTCACCCCGCTTGCGGCCTGCCCGCATTCAGCCGGCAACCTTGCCGACCTGCTGGGCGTCGATGAAAGGGGGCTCACCTTGCTCCTGAATGCGCTGGCGGCATTGGGACTGCTCGAGAAGAACGGTGATGCGTATGCAGCGACGCCATTTTCCGCCGGGTTTTTGGCCAGGACCTCGCCCGGCTACCTGGGCCATATCATCCGACACCACCATAACCTGATGTTCCAATGGGCACGCCTGGACGAGGCGGTGAGAACCGGCAAACCGGTCCGGCAACAGTACCCGCAAGACCAAGAAGAGCGGCTGAGGGAAGACTTCGAAATGGGCATGTTCAATCTTGCCACGCGCGCCGCCCCGCTGGTGATCCCCCACATAGATCTAAGCGGTTGCCGCAGCCTTCTTGACCTCGGTGGAGGCCCCGGAACCTACAGCATTTACTTTTGCCGTCAAAATCCGGACCTGTCTGCATGCGTCTTCGACCTTCCGTCCACCCGACGCTTCGCAGAGGACAAGATCGCCTCTTCCGGGCTGTCAGGGAGGATAAGCTTCATGGCAGGAGACTACCTCAAAGACCCGATTCCCACCGGGCATGATGCTGCATGGCTGTCCCACATCCTCCATGCCGAAGGGCCGGGGGAGTGCGTCTTGATCCTCGGCAAGGTCGCGGCCGCGCTTCAGAAAGGCGGGAGAATCTACGTCCAGGAATTCATCCTGAACGACACCATGGACAGCCCGCTCCAACCGGCCCTCTTTTCCCTCAACATGCTGACAGGAACCGCCGCCGGCCAAGCATACTCCGAAGGCCAGATCAATGAAATGCTCGTGGAAGCTGGTTTCCGCAACCTGCGTCGCGTCCCGGTTTCCCTGCCCAATGGGGCAGGCATAATATCCGGCATAGCGCCGTCATGAGGCACCCAAGGCGCATGCACTATCACCCCCCCCCCGGAAACAAGGCAATAAAAAACGGACCGGCCACCCTGCAAAGGGCAACCGGTCCGTTTCCGCAACCGGCACGCAGATGTCAATCAGCTCTGCGCTTCGGTCAAGACCCTACGGTCATGCCTGATCATTTTTCCTCGGCACATTCGATAACCGCTTCGATGCGGCGGTTTTTCTGACGGCCTGCAGCGGTTTTGTTCGTCGCGACAGGCTTGGAGAATCCGTATCCCTTCGTGGAGAGACGGGAACTCTCGATGCCGAACTTCTCGACGAGGTAGTTCTTGACGCTTACGGCCCTGCGCTCGGAAAGCTTCATGTTGTAGGAAGCTGTACCGCGATTGTCGGTGTGGCCACCGATTTCCGCTGTCGTAGTGGGATACTTCTTCATGAACTCAGCCACTTTACCTATGACGTTGTGATACTTCGGTTTCACGACGGCCTTGTTGTAATCAAACTGGACGTTCAGAGTGATGCAGACCTTTCCGGGAGGAGGCGGTGGAGGAGCGACAACCTTTTCCGGCTCTACCTGAGCAACAGGAGGCGGTGCGCATCCTTCAGCGTCTTTGGCAAGTTTGCGGGCCTCGGCGAGCAGCCTCATAGCTTCGTCATTGTTGCAGGCCCAGTAGGTTTCAGCAGCCTGCCGGCCCAAGTCCTTCGCCTTGGCAATCTTCTCCGGGCAGTACTTCGCGCCGGGCGACTGCTCGGCCTGTGCTATGACCGCCTCGGTCTGCCCGAACTCATCCGGTACCTGCATCGCCCTGTCCTGTACACCGAAGTGATACGTCGGGGCGCAGGACGCTGCAAACAGCAGAAGCATCATCAAACCTGACAGCAAAAAGCATTTTTTCATGATTTCCCTCCTTTGTATTTACTTCCCTGGACAAAATCAGCCACTGTAAACTGTAACAATACGGACATTATCCTTCTCACCTGAAAAGGTTCGTTTTAATTTTACAGTAAAACACTTTAGCCGCAAGACAATAACAGGACAATATCAAAATTTTTACACCCGAACATTGATTTGTTTGGAATAATAGCAAATTTCATACCCCCTGTCTACGCTCTAACTGCAGGAAACGGCGACCCTAGCCTTCCAGCAGGCTTCTCCCGGTCATGTCTGCAGGTTGTGGAATGCCGAGCAACTGCAGCACGGTTGGGGCGATATCCGCAAGGATGCCGGTATGGAGCCGGACATTCCTCCTTGATCCATCCACGAGGATGAACGGCACAGGATTGCAGGTATGGGCGGTATGGGGCCTTCCTTCTTCGTCCTTCATCATTTCCGCATTGCCGTGGTCGGCAGTGACAAGAAGCGATCCGCCCTTTGCAAGGGCCTTTTCCACAACCCTGCCGACGCATTTATCCACGGCTTCGATGGCCCGGGTGGCTGCGTCCAGGTTGCCGGTATGCCCAACCATGTCAGCATTGGCGAAATTAACGATTATCAGGTCGTACACATCCTCGTCGATTTTTTCGACCAGCTGTTCCGCAACCTGACAGGCGCTCATCTCCGGCTTGAGATCATAGGTGGGCACATCCTTGGGCGAAGGAACCAGCACCCGGTCCTCCCCGGGGAAAGGAACTTCGCTTCCGCCGTTGAAGAAGAAGGTCACATGGGCGTATTTCTCCGTCTCGGCAATCCGCAACTGGCGGAGTCCCGCAGCGGAAACCGCCCCGCCGAGAATGTTCTTCAACTCTTCCGGACCGAAAGCCACCGGCAGGCCGAAAGTCACGTCGTATTCCGTCATGCACACATATGAAGCGAGATCAGGATGAATCCTGCGTTCGAAACCGCCGAAATCCGCCTGCGTGAAAGCACGTGTTATCTCCCTGGCCCGGTCAGCGCGGAAATTGAAAAAAATGAACCCGTCACCATCCCGGACGGTGCCGACCGGGCAGTCGCCGTTCACCATGACTGAGGGCAAAACGAACTCGTCGCCCACGTCCGACCCATAGCTGTCCTCGATGGCTTCACGGGCAGATGCGAAGGCCTTGCCCTTACCAAGAACCATGGAGTCGTATGCCTTTTCCACCCGGTCCCAGCGGTTGTCCCGGTCCATGGCGTAATAGCGGCCCATGATGGAAGCGATGCGGCCGGTCCCAATGCGGGTCATCTCGGCTTCCAGCTCCGAAATGTAATCGGCTGCGCTCCGTGGGGGGGTATCTCGACCATCGAGGAAGCAGTGCACGAAAACATCGTTCAGACCTGCTTTCCCTGCCAGTTCAAGAAGTGCGTAGAGATGAGAGTTGTGGGAATGGACACCACCATCGGAAAGAAGACCGGCAAGATGGAGCCGGCCGCCGGTTGCCCCGGTTTTCTCCATGCACTGCAGGAGAACGGGATTGGTAAAAAAGGGGCCGTCTGCAATGGCCTTGGAAATGCGTGTCAGGTCCTGGTAGACCACCCTGCCGGCGCCAATGTTCAGGTGCCCGACCTCGGAATTTCCCATCTGCCCGTCCGGCAGCCCCACAGCCATGCCCGATGCGTCGATTTCAGTGAAAGGATATTCCGAGCGGAGTCTGTTCATGACGGGTGTTTCCGCCTGGGCTATGGCATTGTCTTCACGGCTGTTTCTTACACCCCAGCCATCGAGGATCATAAGGACAAGTGGTTTCGGCATGGGTCCTCCAGTAACCAGCCAGCAGAAAAATTCTGACAGAATGCAAATGCCTGCAGTAGCATGTCAATGGTGATAGGGCTCCCGGTTCAGGATGGTGAACCCGCGATAAAGCTGCTCGAGGAGAAAAACCCGCACCATCTGATGGGTGAAAGTCATGCGTGAAAGGGAAATGATTGAATCTGCCTTTTCCCTGAAGGCAGCGGAAAAACCGTATGCACCGCCGATGGCGAATGCCATCTCCCCCACCCCGCTGTCCCTGTTGCGGCCGAGCATGGCCGCGAAGTCGGTCGAGCTGAGTTCCGTTCCCTTTTCATCCAGAAGGACCAGGCGAGCGCCTTTCGGCAGAAGCTTCAGCAGGCGACCGCATTCGCGCTCCCGCATGGCCTCCTCGCGGGAAGCCTTCTCCTCCCGTACTTCGCCAATCTCAAGTGGACAGTACCGGCGGATGCGCGACGCGTACTCGTCTATCCCGCTCCGGACCCATTCCTGCTGTGTTTTCCCGATCCAGAGAACCCGGAGCTTCACGCTTTTTTCACAACGCCGGGCGGTTCCGGGGGCAATTCGACAAGAGGCGCCGCCGCCCACAACTCGTCAAGGTTGTAATATCGCCGCGTCTCGTCCCTGAAGACATGCATGATGACGTCTCCATAATCGATGACTATCCAGTTGCCCTCACGAACCCCCTCGATGTCGAGGGCCTTGCCGAATTTCTTCAGGCCGGTCCGCACCGATTCGGCAATGGCCTGGGTTTGCCTGTCCGTGTGGCCGCTCGCCAGCACGAGGTAGTCAGCTACTGAAGAAATGCGGCCTATGTCAAGGATCTTTACGTCTTCCGCCTTCTTGTCAAGCGCCAGTTCGGCGCAGCGGGTTGCTCTTTCAATGGGTGTCAGTGACGTTTTGCTGCTTGCGGGCATATAACCTCTGTTTCATGATATGGCGTTCGACCTGATCGGGCACCAGGTATCGTATGGATTTCCCCTGCCGGATCAGCTCGCGAATCGCGGTTGATGATATGTCGAGCTGCGTTCCTTGCAGACTGTAGACGGAATAACCGGAGCAATGCTGCAGCCGGTTTTCCGCCTGATGATAGCAAAACTGGTCCTGCATGGCAACCGGCACCGAATTTCCGAAGAGTACGGCTGCGCCGGGCCGCGCTATGGTGACGATGTTGCAGCAGGAGAAAATCGCCTTGAAATCCTTCCAGGACGTGAAATCGGCAAAGGAGTCGCTCCCCATGATGAGGAACAGCTCGTCTTCAGGGTAAACATCCCGAAGAATCTGCAATGTGTCAATGGAATAGGACTTTCCCTGTCTCCGTCCTTCTATGTCCGATACCGAGAAAAAAGGATTGCCTTCCACGGCAAGCCGGACCATTCTCATCCGCTCCTCGAACGAAAGGTCATCGGCCAGGGGTTTGTGCGGCGGCGATGCAGCCGGGACGAAAAGCACCCGTTCCAGCTTGAAGGCTTCCCGGATTTCCTCGGCGATCCGCAAATGGGCGAAGTGGATCGGATTGAACGTGCCGCCGAAAATACCGATCTTCATTCCACCCTCCCCTCCTCGTACACTTCGCCTTATGCCTGAATCCCTTTCCCTTGCGCCCTGTGCCTGCCTCTTACTCCCTGACCTGACCTTCTCCGTAGACGATGAATTTCGTCGTGGTCAGGTCTTCCAGCCCCATGGGGCCGTAAGAATGCAGCTTTGTGGTCGATATGCCGATCTCCGCACCGAGGCCGAGCTGGTTGCCGTCCGAAAAACGGGTCGACGCGTTGACCAGCACCACTCCTGAATTGACTTCACGTATGAAACGTTGGGCATTCCCGTAGTCGGAAGTCACTATCGACTCTGTATGGAGCGACCCATACCTGTTGATATGCTCGATGGCTTCATCCAGGCCGTCAACGACCCTCACGGCAAGCACCAGGTCCAGGAACTCCTCGTACCAGTCTTCTTCAGTGGCGGTTTTCGCCTCCGGCGCAAACCGGCGAAATGCTTCATCCCCCCTGATCTCCACCCCCAGTCCGGAAAGGACGGAAAATATCCTGGGCACGAAACGTTCAGCAGCTTCCCGATGAATGAGAAGGGTTTCCAATGCGTTGCAGACGCCCGGGCGCTGGGTTTTGGAGTTGATGATGATATTTTCCGCCTTGTCGAAATCCGCGGTCGCATCCACGAAAACATGACAGACGCCCTTGTAATGCTTGATTACCGGTATTTTCGAATGCTCCACGACGAAACGGATCAGGCTTTCGCCCCCCCGTGGGATTATCAGGTCGATGAACTCGTCCTGCTTGAGCATTTCCAGGACGCCCTGGCGGTCGACAAACGGGATGACGGACAGGGCGCCGGCAGGAATGCCGGCCTTCTCCATCACATCACGCAGTATCCCGGAAATGGCCACGTTGGAATTGATCGCCTCGGACCCGCCACGGAGGATCACTGAATTTCCTGCTTTCAGGCAGAGCGCCGCGGCATCGGCGGTCACATTGGGCCGAGCCTCGTAAATAATGCCGATGACACCCAGAGGTATCCTCATCTTGCCGACCATCAGCCCGTTGGGGCGCTTCCACATACGAGTCACTTCTCCGACCGGATCGGGCAGCGCCGCCACTTCCCGCAGGCCGTCAGCCATTGAACCTATGCGTTCGCCGTTCAGCATCAACCGGTCGAGCATGGCGGTCGAGATGCCTTTTTTCTCCGCAGCCTCCAGGTCCCTTGCATTTTCGGCCAGCAGGTGGGAGGTCCGCTCCTCCAGCGCTCCCGCCATGTCAACAAGCAGGGCGTTTTTCTCAGCTGATGAAAGCCTGGCCATGGCATAGGAAGCAGCACGGGCATCGGCGGCTATGGTCCTGATCTTGTCGGCTACAGTCATACGTTTTTCCTCCTTTGGCACCGGACGGGCCGGCAGGGCAAGTTGCCGATCGTTTCAGAGTATAACAAGATTGTCGCGATGTATGATTTCGTCACCATAGCGGTAACCGAGCACGCTCTCGATTTCGTTGGTCTTGTGGCCGAGAATGGCGCCGATTTCCCGGCTGGAATAATCCACCAGTCCCTTGGCGAATTCTGCTCCATCTGGCCCGCAGATCCTTACGCAGCAACCGCGGCCGAAATCCCCCTCGACCCTGGTGATGCCGGAAGGGAGGAGGCTCTTGCCGTGCCTGGAAAGGGCGACCAGCGCCCCGGTATCGACGAACAGCCGCCCGCGGGCTCTCAGGGTGTAGGCTATCCAATGCTTGCGCCGGTTCAGGCATTCGGCGCACGGCAGAAACAGCGTGCCCACTTCCTCCCCGCTGACGGCCATGGCAAGGGTTCCAGGTTTCCGGCCGTTGGCGATGATTGTAGGCGCGCCGAAGCGGCCCACGCGCTTGGCAGCGGCAAGCTTCGTTATCATGCCGCCGGTGCCCACTTTCGAACCGCTGCCCGCCGCAGCCTTCTCGATGGCCCGGGTCACGGCCCTGACCTCCGGGACCAGCCTGGCATCGGGGTTCGTGCGGGGATCGGCATCGTAGTAACCGTCTATGTCGGTCAGGATAACCAGCAGATCGGCTTCCATAAGAGTGGTGACCAGTGCGGAAAGATTGTCGTTGTCGCCGAACTTGATCTCCTCGACTGCAACCGTGTCGTTCTCGTTTATAACCGGGACCACACCGTAGGCCAGAAGCGCGTCCAGGGTGGCCCTGGCATTGAGGAAGCGGAGGCGGTTCGCAAGGTCGTCGCCGGTCAGGAGGACCTGGGCAACCGTCATGTCGCAACGGGAAAAGGCGTGCTCATATTCCTGCATCAGCCTGGACTGGCCCACCGCCGCGGTTGCCTGCTTCTGGGGAATGGTTTTCGGCCGTTCGGGCAGGCCCAGTTCACTGATGCCGGCGGCAATGGCGCCGGAGGAAACGATTATCACTTCGCGCCCGTTGTTTCGTTGCTGCAAGACCTCGCAAGCCAGGGACTCCAGGAAATCGCGGTCCAGGCCGCCCTCATCGTCAGTCAGGACGCGGCTTCCGATTTTGATGACTATCCGCCGTACATTTTCCAGTACCTTCGTGCGCATCCGACACTCCATTTCCCCGGAGAAAACACCAAAATCAAGATGGATTACATCCGGAAAGTCTCCCTGGGGCCGGAGCGGAACTTCCTCGTTGCTCGTGATAATCTGTCAACTCACGACTCACTGGCTGGAGCTTTTACTGGTTTCAAGCGCTTTCCCGGTTTTCGGGATCTTGCACTGAAGCCGTATCACGATCTCCTCGAAAGCCCCGTTCCGGCCTTTATCAGCCATTACCAGGGGTTCCCGGATAGAAACAAGATACTACCACGATCGTTGTTACATGGCAAACACTACGCTCCCTGTTCCGTATCCTCGTGACTGCCCCAAAGGCGCTCCGCTATGGCGTCGAGGAGCGCCGGCACCCCTTCTCCGGTAACCGATGAAACCGGATAGACCTTTATGTCCAGCTTATTGAAATACGGGATTACCTTACCGAGGTTATCCCTCACCTGGGGAAGGTCGAGCTTGTTCACGACCACGATCTGCGGCTTGCGCGCCAGTTCCTCGTCGAACAGCAGAAGCTCCCGGTTCAGCGCCTCGTATTCGCGGATCGGGTCCCTTTCCGGCATCCATGACAGGTCCAGGATATGCAAGAGAAGCCTGGTCCTTTCCACGTGCTTTAGAAACCTGTGCCCGAGACCGGCGCCCTGATGGGCGCCCTCGATCAGGCCGGGAATGTCGGCCACCACGAAGGACCGGTAATTCTTGTATGCCACCACTCCGAGATGGGGCGTCAGGGTAGTGAACGGGTAGTCGGCAATTTTCGGACGGGCTGCGGATATCCTGGTAATGAAGGAAGACTTGCCCACGCTGGGAAACCCGAAAAGCCCCACATCCGCCAGCAGCTTCAGCTCGAGTTTCAGCTTCCGCTCTTCGCCGGGCTCCCCGGGCTGGGCGAACTTGGGCGCCTTGTTGGTTGACGTTGCAAAGCGGGCATTGCCCTGGCCTCCCCGCCCCCCCTTGAGCAGAACGACACTTTCCCCCGGCTCGAGGAGATCTGCCAGAATCTCGCCGGACTCCGCATCCTTGATCAGGGTTCCCGGCGGAACCGCTATGCGCAGGTCCTTGCCACCGGCGCCGTGCCGGTCCTTGCCCATGCCGTGGCCGCCGCGGCCTGCCTTCAGGTGGGGCCGCTGCCTGAGATCCAGCAGGGTGGAAATGCTGCCGGAAACCTCGAAAACCACGTCGCCGCCCCTGCCGCCGTCACCCCCGTCCGGGCCTCCGCGGGGGATGAACTTCTCCCGGCGGAAGGAAACGCACCCGGCGCCGCCCTGGCCGGACTGCACCGATATCTTGACTTCATCTATGAACATGCGTCTCCTCTGCGCTGACGGACAATCCGCATAAATGACCAGAAGCCTGGAGCTTTCGGCCCCAGGCTTCTGGATTGACCCCTGCAGTGCGCGCGCAATGCGCCCTTTCCTGCAAACCATTCGTCCGCGCTGCCGGGCGGGTCCCTCCGGCAGCAGTCACATCCTGGAACTCTAGACCGGGTAAACGGAAACCTTTTTCCGGTCCCTGCCCATCCGTTCAAACTTGACGATCCCGTCAATCAGGGCGAACAGGGTGTAATCCTTGCCGCATCCCACGTTGTTGCCCGGGTGGATGCTGGTGCCGCGCTGACGGTATATGATGTTGCCGGCTTTTACGTGCTCTCCGCCGAACTTCTTACAGCCGAGCCGCTGGCCGGCCGAATCGCGACCGTTTCGTGTACTGCCTCCCGCTTTCTTATGAGCCATTGAAAAACCTCCCGATTGGCGGGGAATCCCCCTACGCGTTAATCTTTTCTATCTTCAAAACGGTCCTGTACTGACGGTGCCCGTTGAGCTTCCTGGAGTTCTTTCTCCGCTTGGCCTTGAAGACAAGAATCTTCTTGTCCCTGCCCTGTTCGACAATCTTGCCGACCACAGAAGCGCTGGGCACTAAAGGTGTTCCGATCGCAACCTTGTCGCCGCCAACCATCAGGATTTCGGTGAGCTCCACGGTGTCGCCCACCGCGCCCTCCAGTTTTTCGACCTTCAAGAGGTCGCCCTCGGAAACTTTGTACTGTTTCCCTCCGGTTCTAACCACTGCGTACATGCACTTCACCACCTTTATGCTGAAATAGATATGAGCGATTCAAAATAAATGATAATCGGCAGCATGTCAAGAAGATTCTTGGTTTAGGCATTCAGGCAAAAAAAGCCCCGCCTTCACCTGAAGGCGGGGCACAGGCAGGTATTTTCTTCGGCAGCCCGGCTGTCCGGTTGTTCGGACCCATGGGCTTTGCGTCCCCGGGTTCCCCCGGGTTTGCCATTCTCGGAAAAATCTGCGGGTGGGAGATGCTGCTTTTCCTATTCTATCTGAGTTTTATTTCATGTCAATCATTTTAATATTAATCCGGAACCGACCTTATATATCGCAATTGAGTGGGCCGCCTGCTCTGCCCTCTTCCTTGCCTCATCCGTATCCTTGCCCAGGGAAAGAGCTACGCCCATCCTCCGGCCAGGGCGCGTATCAGGCTTGCCGAAAAGGCGGAGCTTTGTTTCCGGAACCGACAGGGCTTCGCCGAGGCCTTCGAAATTCACATCCGTTGCCGCCTTGTCCGCCAGGATGACATGCGATGCCGATGGAGCGAGGCAGACGATCTCGGGGACCGGCAGGCCGAGAATAGCCCGGACATGCAGTTCGAACTCGGAAAGATTCTGGGACACCATGGTGACCATGCCGGTGTCGTGGGGGCGGGGCGAGACCTCGCTGAAAAACACGTCATTGCCCCTGATGAAGAGCTCCACGCCGAAGATGCCGTAGCCGCCGAGAGCGTCGGTGACGATCTTCGCCTGCCTCCGGGCCTCGGCCATGGCCTGGTCCGTCATGGGCATGGGCTGCCACGATTCATGGTAATCGCCCTTAACCTGGATGTGGCCGATCGGCGGGCAGAAGCGCGTGCCGCTCACCGAACGCACCGTCAGCAGGGTTATCTCGTAGTCGAAGGAGATGAACTCCTCTATGATCACCTTGTCGGCTGCGCCGCGGGTCCCTTCAACGGCATACTTCCACGCATGCTCGATATCGGCGGCGTCCTTGACAACGCTTTGCCCCTTTCCCGAGGAACTCATGGTCGGCTTGACAACGCACGGGATGCCGATCCGGGCCACCCCTTCCCTGAACTCCTCCAGAGTCGAAGCGAAAAAGTAGCCGGCAGTGGGAAGTCCAAGCTCTTCAGCCGCCAGCCTGCGGATGCCCTCACGGTTCATGGTCAGGTTCGTGGCGCGTGCGGTCGGAATGACGGTAAAACCCTCCTTTTCCAGCTCCAGCAGCGTTTCGGTCTGGATGGCCTCGATCTCCGGCACTATGTATCGCGGCTGCTCCTTACGCACCAGCTCCTTCAATGCCTCACCGTCCAGCATGTTGATTACGTGGCTCCGATGAGCAACCTGCATTGCGGGAGCGTCCGCGTAACGGTCGACCGCGATTACCTCGACGCCCATTCGCTGCGCCTCGATGACCACTTCCTTGCCCAGTTCGCCGGAACCCAGGATCATGAGCCTGGTGGCGCTTCCCTTCAGTGGTGTCCCTATCATTCTCTCCCTCCGCAGCCCTGTCCGGGCTTCAATTAATCGTTACCTCGAATTGTTCCTGGTGGAAACCGGGCTTGGCCCGGACGGTTATCCTCTTCTTGAAGCGTTTTTCCAGGTCCTCCAGGCCGCGACGCTCTTCGTCGTACAAAAGATCCGCAACCTGGGGATGCACTGTCAGCATCACCTTCGAGCCGTGAACATCAAGCATTTCGCGGCACAACTCGCGGAAAATCTCCTGGCAGACCGTGGTCTTGGACTTTATGTAGCCCAACCCCTCGCAGTAGGGGCAGGATTCGCACATCAGTCGCCCGATGCTCTCGCGCACCCTCTTGCGGGTCATTTCCACCAGTCCCAGCTCAGACATCTTCAGGATGTTGGTCTTGGACTTATCGGCTTTCATCGCTTCTTCGAGAGCCGCGAACACCTTGTCCCTGTTGACTTCCTTCTCCATGTCGATGAAGTCAATGATGATGATACCGCCTATGTTGCGCAGACGCAACTGGAAGGCGATTTCCTTGACCGCCTCCAGGTTGGTCTTCAGGATCGTGTCCTCCAGGTTGTGCTTGCCCACGTAACGCCCGGTATTCACGTCGACGGCGGTAAGGGCTTCGGTCTGCTCGATGATGATGTAACCGCCGGATTTGAGCCACACCTTGCGCTCCAGCGCCCTGCTTATCTCCACTTCCAGGCCGAAATGATCGAAAATGGGCTCGCTTTCCTCGTACAGCTCGATGGAATACTTGATCTTCGGCATGAAAGTGGTTATGAACTGGACGATCTTGTCGTATTCGGGCTTGGAATCCACAACGATACGGTCCACGTCCTCGCTCAGGATGTCGCGCACGACCTTCTGGGTCATGTCCAGGTCCGAATGCACCAGGGAAGATGCATGGGACTTCTCGTTCTTCCTGACAATCTCATCCCAAAGCGTCGTCAGGTACTGCATGTCGGTAAGCAGGTCCTCCTCACTCTTCCCCTCGGACACGGTGCGGATGATGAAGCCGCCCGAATTGGGCTTTATGCGCTCGACTATCTCCTTGAGGCGCTCCCGCTCAACCTCGTTCTCGATCCGGCGCGAAACCCCGACATGGTCAACAGTAGGCATGTAGACCAGGTGTCGGCCGGGAAGGGAAATGTGGGAGGTAATCCTGGCCCCCTTGGTCCCTATGGGCTCCTTGGAAACCTGCACCAGGATCTCCTGGCCTTCCTGCAGCAGTTCCTCGATCGGGTGGAGAGGACCCAGGTGCTGGCCATCCCCTTCAGCGGAGTTTTCCTGCTTGCCGTTGCCGTCCATGAAGGATTCATAATCCTCAATCGCCTCGAAGACGTCGGCCACGTAGAGAAAAGCCGCCTTTTCCATGCCGATATCCACAAAGGCTGCCTGCATCCCCGGGAGTACACGGATCACCCTTCCCTTGTAAATGTTCCCGACTATACCCTTTACTCTGCTCCTCTCCATGTAAAGCTCTGCGATGGTGCCGTTCTCTATCAGAGCTATACGCGTCTCGTGGGTAGTGGTGTTGATAACCAGTTCATTTGCCATTCTCACCTCACTCCGTTTTTTGACAAGACCTCCGGCGCTGAACGCGCACCTCGAATCTTAAGCATTAACAATCCGTATCGCAACCTTTTGTGTCCCCGGCAGCAACGGCATCGGAAAAATGAACCCCGAGCTTTTCAATCTCCATGGAACGGAGAGCCTCCTGGGGCAGTCCGGTTATGGCCGAGGCGAACTCGACAGGCTTGCCCCTTCCGACGGTCATCTCCAGCATGCGGCCGTCGGCGTGCAGGCTGATGAGTTCGCGCCGCAGATCCATGACAGCTACCTTGCCCTTCTTGACACGCTGGTAGGGAAACGATTCCAGCCGCAGAAACGCTTCGGCAAGCGAGGGCAGCCCGGACACCAGGGCCGGGGGTAATGTCACCCGGTAGCTCGTGGAAGCGAGCATGACGCTCAGCGACGGGCTCTTGAGGGGGACCGCCCGGGCCTCCACTATCTCGATGCCCGCGGGAAGCGCCAGGTTCAGTGCCTGCAGCGTCCTTTGGGCGCCAAACCCCGTGGCAATTTCCATGTCCATGTATTCAGCCCGGGATTCAACGCCGACCGACAGGGCCGTGGCAAAGGAAAATTTCGGATGGGGATGAAAGCCGCGCGAATAGAGTATGGGAATCCCGGCACGGCGCACTGCCCTGGTGAACAGGTGGATAATTTCCAGGTGGCTCAAAAGGCTCATGGCGCCGGTCTTTGTGAAACGGAGACGAATCCTCTCCGCCGGGACTTCAGGCTCCCCCTCCCCGCCTGGATACGGCGCAGGCGTCCCGATGCTTGCGGAACCCGCCCCTTCCTCCTGCAGGGAATCGGCCCCGGGCACGTGGACAACCGGCCTGACGCGCGAGAAATCACAGACACCGCAACAGGTACAGCTGCCGGTTCGGCAGTCTCCGGTCGGAAGCTCGGCAAGTGCCCGTTCCATTTCCGTCCGCAGGAAGTCCTTTCCGACCCCGCTCTCAAGATGGTCCCAAGGGAGGATCTCGTTCGTCTCGCGCCTTCGCAGGTAAGATTCCGGATCAATGCCGGTGGACTCGAAAGCCTGGCGCCATTTGCCGAAATCCACGTGCTCGCCCCAGCCGTCGAATCTGCATCCCAGTTCGCGCGCCTTCAGGAGCACCCGCGACAGCCTGCGATCGCCGCGGGCAAAGACACCCTCCAGCTGGGAAAGGGTTGCATCGTGCCACTTGAAAGCGAGTTTCCGCTTCTTCAGCTCGTTCCTGAGCAAATGCTGCCGCGCAACGATCTCTTCGCGGCCCAGCTGGGGCTCCCATTGAAAGGGGGTGTGGGGCTTTGGAACGAAATTGCTCACGGAGACGTTCACGTCGCCATGCTGTCCGGCTTCCCTTCCGGCACGACGGACCCTCGCGGACAATTCCGCGATTCCCAGCACATCCTCCCTGGTTTCCGTCGGCAGGCCGATCATGAAATATAGTTTTATGACCCTCCAGCCCGCGTGATAGACATCAAAGGCATTCCTCACCAGGTCTTCTTCCAGTATCCCCTTGTTTATAACCCTGCGCATACGCTCGCTGCCCGCCTCCGGGGCCAGGGTGAAGCCGGTTTTCCTGACCCTGGCGACCTGCTCCACCAGGTCCCTGGTCAGGCTGCCCACGCGGAGAGAGGGGAAGGAAACTGCCACCCGCTCATCAGCGTACCTCTCCATCAGGGCACGGAGAAGACCGTCGATGCAGCCGTAGTCCGCTGACGAAAGTGACATCAGGGAGATTTCCTCGTAACCGGTGTTGCTCAGGACGGCGTGGATAGCGGCCAGCACCGATTCCGGCGAGCGCTCCCTGACCGGGCGATAGATGTATCCTGCCTGGCAGAAACGGCATCCCCTGGTACAGCCGCGGGCAATCTCCATGCTCACCCTGTCATGAACCGTTTTCAGAAACGGGACCACGGGATTTACGGGATATGGCACGCGATCCAGGTCCGGGGCGATCCTGCGCCGCACCTTTTCGTATCCGGTTTTCAACGGGCGTATTTCAGAAACCCTTGGTCCGTCATTGGTGACAGCGAAAAAAGAAGGTATGTAAACACCTTCAATTGCTGACAGTCGTTCGAGAAGCTCAGCTTTGCCACCATTCCCCTTTTTCCACTCGCGATAAGCTTCGGCAATCTCCACGATCGCTTCTTCACCATCCCCGAAGAGAACAGCGTCGAAAAATTCCGCAACGGGCTCCGGATTTCCGGCGCAGGGCCCTCCTCCCAGAACCAGCGGGAATTCCTTTCCGCGCTCGGCTGCCATGAGCGGTATTCCCGCCAGCTCGAGCATGTTGAGGATATTGGTGTACGACAGTTCATACTGGAGTGTGAAACCGACAATATCAGCCTCGGCCAGGGGCATTCCGGTTTCCAAAGTGGCAAGTCTCTCTCCCCTGGAGCGCATGGCTTCTTCCATGTCGGGCCAGGGCGCATAGGCCCGTTCCGCAGCCGCCCAGCCGAATCCGTTGAGAATGGAATAGAGAATCTGCGAACCCAGGTGGCTCATGCCGACTTCGTAGACATCGGGGAAAGCGAGCACGAATTTTACGTCAACCGGCCCCTTGGCTACGGAGCCGAATTCATTTCCCATGTACCGGGCGGGTTTTTCTACTGAAAGGAGTGTATCGTACTGCAAAGGTCCTCCGGAATATTTATTTATTTTCGTAGCTGCAATGCATCCGTTTTTGCACGCCGGCAACGCAGCACATACCTCAAATGAGGTATCATGTGTATGAAATGCGGCTGCATGAAGCCTGTCATAAATCGTGCTTGGCACAAAAACACAGCTAATTCGGGCTCATAGAGATTTCATCCGGTTTGGCACGACAGATGCTATATGAAGAACGTAAACAAATTCAAGGAGGAAGTAAAATGAAAAAAGTTCTGTCCACCATCGCTGCCGCTCTCGTAGCTATCGCTTTCGCCGGTGTCGTTTGCGCCGCTGAGCCCGCACCTGCTCCTGCTGCTCCTGCCGCTCCGGAAGTGAAAAAAGAAGAAACCAAGAAGCCTGTAAAGAAAGCCAAAAAAGCAAAGAAAGCAAAGAAAGCCAAAAAAGCACCGAAGAAAGAAGCTGCCCCGGCTGCTCCGGCTGAGCCTGCTGCTCCTGCTGCTCCGGCTGCGAAGTAATTACGTTCGCTACGAACAAAAAAGCCGCATCGTCAGATGCGGCTTTTTTGTTTCCGCCATTAACCGCTTCATTCTTCCTGCCAGACGTAGTCCGGCTCCATGAAAGGGTCATAGAACCCCGGCGTCGGTGCAAAGAACGTGGCAACTTCGCCGACTCCTGCCAGGGTCCGTGCCAATGTCATCCCTATCCCCTTGAGGGGACCTATCAGAATTCCCTGAACCGTTCCTTCCTCCTTGCAGGTCACGTAAATCTGCTTGGGCAACTCCAGCCACCCGGTGGCCGTGTTGGCCAGGCCCCTCGCGAACTTGTTGCCCATCCCCCCGACCACCGCCTGGGGCGAGCTTTCCTCAACCTGTTGCATATCGTCGGCAAAAGACTCGGAACCCCAAAGAACGGCCACCACTGCTGCAAGCACCACATATGCGAGAACTGTTTTTCTCTGCATGAAACTCTCCTTTTCGGGAAATCGCAAAACCGTCGAGCATGCTGCTGAAAAAATGTTTCGGGAAGGTCGGGTGTTCGGCACACAACAAGCTAGAGGGGCAATAATGTCAAACCGGGACTTGCTCCATTTGTACCACAAAAACACCTGCCTTACAACCATTCATCTCCGGAACATCATGAAAAAAGGGAGTTTTCCCGCTCCACGAAGGAGCTGAACTTCTCCCTTGCCTGCGCAAGCCTGTCAAGGTAGAACTCCAGATTGACGTCCGGCCGGGCCGGATCATAAGAGGAAACGAGCTTGCAGTTCTCATAGGAAACGACCCGCTTCCCGCTGCCGGTGACATAATAGCTTACCTGGTCGCCGGCCCTGTATTCGTGGTCCGACCGGCCCGCCAGTTCATATGCTGCCGACCTGTTTCTCCGCCCCTTGGCCACCTTCTGCCGATAGGTTGCCGGAGATTCTCCAAGCGTCTCCGTCTTGGCGAGCCATGAAATCTGGAACTGATGATCGCGCAGCCGCCTGCCATATTCCTCGTACACGTCATTTATCCCGGCGCTTTCCCCCTTCAGCAAGCAGCAGATCACTGCTCTCATAAAATCGCGGAGATACCGCTCCATGC
Organism: Geobacter sp.; assembly: GCA_003314535.1. Lineage (GTDB taxonomy): Bacteria > Desulfobacterota > Desulfuromonadia > Geobacterales > Geobacteraceae > RPRC01. The sequence goes on along the minus strand of POSG01000006.1, from coordinate 144,173 downwards.
CGCGGGATTTCAAAGCGCTTCCCTTGACCTGGACAGAGCCGTCAAAGCCCAGAAGCGCATAGTTCTTGCTCTTGTACGAGAACATGGAACGATAGCGGCCGTCTGCCTCTACGTCGATTCCAGCGGGCAGCGTCTCGGACAACCGGGCAACGAAGGCCACTTCACTTTCCGGTGAATCGACCCCAAAGGGAGGCATGAAATAGACTCCGTCGGTATCAATCTCGACAGGGCGGGCATTTTGTTCCTGGAGCCAGGCAATCATGGCCATTATCGTGTCCCGGCCCAGGCGGGCAGTGAGGGCGGCGGCTTCGGGGTCTGAAAAATTGTGCAGCGGGGATCCAAGATATCCGTAGAAGGAATTGATGAGCACCTTGAACGTCTGCTGCAAAGCACTGAAATGTTCCATGGCTCCCGGATCCGTTGCTTCACGCATCTTTCGCTTGGCAGCAAGTCGAAAATCCCTCAGGCGGGACAAAAGCGGGAGGAACAGCCCCAGGGAATCCCTGGCCGGACTCACGCCATGGGATAGAATCAGGGAAGGGTAGAGCGACGCCACGTCACAGTGGATGACAGGCCCGACAACGCCGTGACTGAATACATCAGTATAGCCCCCTTCGAAGCCTCCGTTTCCTCCGGGTGCGCGGGGCACGGCAACCCCCTGCCGCAGGTATTCCCTTATAAACAGGGAATTGATCCGCGTCGCAGCGCCTCTGATGATGCAGTTCTGGTATGAATAGGGAAAAATGCGGGTCTGAAGGAAATACGATGGGGACAGAAGCCCCGAAAGAGCAAGAGTTTCACGCACATCATCCAGGTTGTACCTGCGGAGCGTTTCGGGGTCATTTTCAAAGGCTTCCCTGATATTGGATCGGTCGAGGTATACTCGCTCCGGGGCCGACAGGCCGAAATGCGCCGCCACGGACTTCAGGCCATAGCTTTCCATGTCCCTGGCGCCAATGTCGTGGATCTGGGCCAGGAAATAGGTGTCAATGACATGGCGGCCGTAGATATCGTAACGCGGGTAATCGATGCTTCTCTCGGCTATCGTGAAACGGGACTCCCGCACCTTCGGCTCGCTGCCGTCCCTGCCCCAGGAGAGCCGGGCACCTGAACGGGCTGCGCGCACCCGCAGGTACTCGAGGTCGAAACGGAATATGTTATGCCCTTCAAGCACATCAGGGTCCCTCTCGCGGATGATCTCTCCCAGCCTCTCCAGCATCGGGCCCTCTCCCATGGAATGGCCGGAAAGCACTTCCTGGTATCCGTCCGAATCCATCACGGCTATTGAAAGGATCCTGTCATCTTCACGCTCCGGGTTGGAAAATTCGAAGCCCTCGGAACAATCGGTTTCGATGTCAAGCGCAAGGCGCCGCAGCTGTCCGAAATCCATGCCCTTGAACAGTGTCTTGCCGGTAACAAGCAGGTGCTGGTGCACGGGGTCGGAAAGGAACAGATAGGGAGCGTCAGGGGCAGAGGGAGTTTTGCCAGTGCGCCTGGACAGGAAATCCCTGGCGGCCATGCAGTCCCCCCAATCCTGGAAAACTGCCTGGATCCGGTACTCTCCGGGACCGGACAGGGTCCTGAAGCTCACAGGTCGCCCGAAATCCGCAATAAGATCGGGGGCTTCAAGTAGCATGAAGGGGTGGAACGGGTCGTCGCGGAACACGACCTTCCGCCCGGTCCTGAGGAACAACCGGATGAAACGTCCGGCCAAAACCGCTGCAACGATGTTTTCAGTAGGATCGCTGCCGAACAGGACCTGTGATTTCTCCAGCTCCACGTCATTCATATGGATTTCTTAACAGCAGGCAGCAACCTTGTCAACCGGGCAAGCCCGGAATGAAGCTCACGGTGCTAGGTAGATCTTCCGGGCCAGGGCCTCTCCCGTCGCGGTCATGAAGATTTTGCCAATCAGCGCCGGCAGTCGCTCCCGGTCGGAACAGTCCACTTCGTCAGCCAGGTTGACCAGCCAGTCCGCGTCCCAGATGGCCCTGAAATTGTCGCTGTCCACTTCCCCCGGCGAATGGTGGGATGCAATTATGGAGCACACCTCCTGCACGAACGGTTCGCCATACCCCAGCCCTTCGAGGATCTTTCTCGCCACGGGCGGCCCCTCGCGTTCCTGGAGATCGCCAGCGGACGATCCGTATTTCCGTTCCGCCTCGCGGATGCCGATGTCGTGCAAGAGAGCGGTCGCAAGCACCAGTTCCCTGTCACCAGGCTCGCTGCGGAGTATTTCGTCTGCGAAACCGGTTACCCGCAGGGCATGGCCGATCCTCTTCCCATCCGCACCGAAATAATCTTCCATGGCGCGCCTGATATCGGCAATTCGACCGTCCATAGGTTCTCCCCTATTATCAAACTACTTAGTGTTCATCCGGAAACTTCGGATAAACACTTTGCTGTTTCCAGATCGGAAAGAGGGGATTTTGCGTCCTGGCAAGGAGATCAAGGGGTTGCGCGGAGGCATACTGCAGTATGTCGCACAAGCAAGCCCGCGGATCGACACCGCCAGGGCGAAAAAGCACCCTTTCCGGATGGAAACTATTTGATCTCCCCTTTTATCCCGACTGTTACCACCTTGCAGGGAATATTCCTACCGGAAGCTACCAGCGCCCTTTTCACTGCGGTTTCGATGCCGCCGCAGCAGGGAACTTCCATTCTGGCAACAGTAACACTTTCCAAAGAGGAGTTGCGGAATATTTCGGTTAGTTTATCAGTATAGTACTGGTTGTCATCCAGCTTGGGACAGCCAACGAGCAACACCTTGCCGGAAAGGAAATCCTTGTGGAAATCCGCGTAGGCAAAGGGAACGCAGTCGGCCGCGACCAGCAGGTCCGCGTCCTGGAAAAAGGGGGCGTCGACCGGCACCAGTTTCAGCTGCACGGGCCACTGTCCGAGGCGGCTCTGTCTCGCGCCGGTTTCCTCCCCGGCCTTTTCCCGTTGAGTTTCGACGTGGGACAGCACCCGCGAACCGGGGCACCCGCCGCCATGGTGACCGACCGCATGGGCCGTCCGGTGGCCGTGAGCAGCCGTTCCGGCTGACCGTCCGCTGAGCTCCGCAGCAACGGCAGTTTCATCGAAGGCATCCGCCTCCCGTTCGACAATGCGGATCGCATCGCGAGGACATTCGCCAAGGCAAGCCCCGAGGCCGTCGCACAGGTTGTCGGCAGCAAGAACCGCCTTCCCGTTCACGATGCGTATGGCGCCTTCGGCGCACGACGGGACGCAGAGCCCGCAGCCGTCACATTTCTCATGGTCGATCTCAACGATTTTTCTTTTCATGGCCTGTCTCTCCTTTTACCGTTGTCCCTTTTCGAAGCTCCCTGAAGGAAACCGGCATTTTGAATTCTCCCGGGTCCATCGACCTACTTGATGATCACAGGATAGCCTGAAGAAGTCATGAACGTTATGACCCATGTCAAGAAACAATCGAATATGAGCTCTCAACCTCTCCCCTCGCCTGCTCCGCCTAAGCAGACCAAGCAAAAAGAGCGGCCCGTCGTAAAGGATGACCTGCATGCCTGACGTGAATAACCGTTCCACCATGAAAAAGGAAAGGGGGTTGCCTTACGGCAACCCCCTTTCCTTCCCTACTGTGTTTCGAGCACTCCTGCTAGTGCTCTTTCGTGCCGTGCTTCTCTCCTCTTCCCAGTGCAACGAGCTCAGCGCCCACGCCATCTGCGATCTGTTTCATTTCGCACATGCGGAGATGCTGACCGTACACTTTCAGGTCGACTCCGGACACGGCCACCAGGATGTAACGCGGCTGATGCGCTCCATCCGTCATCTTGCTTCTTTCCCGATAAAAGATCTTGCCTGCCATGAAGGGTTACCTCCTTCCCTTTTTTCCTCCCTGGGTACTTCGGAGGGCTTGATTATAGGATATACCCTCTACGGCAAGCTGTCAACAGGACTATGCGCGGATGATAGTGCCCACGTTTTCCCCTTCGAGCGCTCTCTCCAGCATGCCCCGCTTGTGGCCGTTGATGATCCACACTTCCTTGACGTTGTCGGCGTCACGCAGAATGTAGAGGATCTTGCGCTCCATCACCATGTCTTCCATGTCCATGGCAATGAGTTCGTCAACGGTGATGTCCTTGATGAGTTCAGCATTCGGATTCACACGGGGGTCCTCGGTGAAAAGCCCGTCGACATTCTTCACCAGGATGCAGCTCTTCGCCCCCAGCACCTCGGCCATCAGCAGGGCGCCGGTATCGGTCCGGTGGGGCGGTATGAGCCCCTCTTCGGCCGGATGCTCGAACAGTCCGTAGGGCGGGGTTCCGTGGATGACCGGCAGGAGGCCCAGGTGGAGCATGGTGGGCAGATCCAGGAGATCGCCCGGCTTGACCCGTGAACCGTGCCACTGGGACAGGAGGAGGGTCACGATCTCAGCATTCTGTTCGCTGATCTTGGCAGCCAACTCGGCAAGGACCCCGGTTGGCATACCCAGGTCGATGCCAATGTCCAGGATGTGCCGCACTCTCACCCCGCCCCCGGTTACGATCAGCATCTTGTGTTTCTCGGATAGCTCGCCGATCTCCTTCATGAGCGGAAGGACCACATCCTTGCCGAAGTCGATGACCCCATGGCCGCCTATCTTGACCACGTTGAGATCGGGGACAAGCCTCAGGCGCTCAATATTCTCTTGTCCTCTCATCAGCGACTTGCGAACCAGGGTCTCACCCTGGAGCTTATTGTAAATTTCCCTGCGTTTCGCCATTGCAGCACCATCCTTTTATGGAATTGATGATTCAATCTTATAACTCTACGGGACCTGCCGTCCCGCTCCCCCCTCACCCGGGTGAGGGGGGCTCAAATGGAATGGTATATTTCCCTTTGCCAGCAATCCCGGTTTCATAGTAGACTTACACCATGAATACCTTTGATCGCCTCCGCAATACCCTTCTCGTAATTTCTCGATCCTTTTTCCATCCCGTTGAAAAATCGCTATCCGGAATCAATTATAGCGACTCATATGGGCTTAGCATGTCCGATCCATCTGCTGCTTTCGAACAAATCTTCCCGACGGGCCTTTACAGGCAATCCGGCATCGGCATCCCGGCAGGCTCCTACAGCGTCTTCCTGCCTTCAGTCTACCCCTTCGCAGCGCCCTTCATCCTCTCTCGCCTGAAACGAAGCGGCTATTCGGCGTGTCGCGTCACCGTTGTCGACGGCGGGTTGAGGGTTTCAGCCTCCCGGTAGGAAAACCATCTCAGCGGGCGCAATCGCTGGGGTCGCCCTGGATCTTGGCAACCGCGTGCGGCACGGCATCCCACACCGCCTCCAGGTTCTCCACTGCGCCCCTTGGGCTTCCCGGCAGGTTGATGATCAGTGTCCTGCCCCTGATGCCTGCAACTGCACGCGAAATGGCCGCGGACGGCGTCTTTGCCAGGCTCTTGAACCGCATCAGCTCGCCAAGGCCCGGTATGACCTTGTCCAGTATCCGCATGGTCGCCTCGGGGGTCACGTCACGGGGGGAAACCCCGGTGCCCCCGGTTGTGAGGATGATGTCAAGGCTTCCGCTGTCAGCCCATTGCGACAGTTTCTCAGCGATCAGATCCTCATCGTCCGGGATCATTTCGTAGAGTTCAGTTTCCACGCCTTTCGGCTTCAGCCATTCGGTCAAAGCCGGACCGCTCAGATCTACCCGTTCCCCTCGAGCGCCCTTGTCGCTCAAGGTCAGGATTCCTGCTTTCACGGCTTATCCTCCCTGCGAAAGGTGCCGCTCTTGCCGCCTTCCTTGAAGAGCAGCTTCACCTCGCCAATGCGGATACTCTTGTCCGCGCCCTTGCACATGTCGTAGATGGTCAGGGCGGCCACCGAAGCGGACACCATGGCCTCCATCTCAACGCCGGTCCGCTCGAAGGCGCGAACCATGCTCTCGACCCTGACCACCCCCGCGTCCAGGTCAGTGGTGAAGTCTACGGTAACTGCATGGAGAGCGAGGGGATGGGACAGGGGAATGAGATCCGGGGTCTTCTTCGCCGCAGCGATCCCGGCCAGCCGGGCAACCCCGAGCACGTCCCCCTTGGCGACTTTTCCCTCGATTATGTTGCCGAGGATCTCCTTGCTCAGATGAACCGTGGAAGTAGCAATCGCGGTTCTCATTGTCGGCGACTTGGCGCTTACGTCCACCATGATCGCCCTGCCCTGATCGTCGAAATGATTGAAGCTCATAGTATCTCCAGTTAGTTTCCATCCAGAAACGGTCCTTTTCCGCCCTGGCTGTGTCAACCTGCGGGCTTGCTTGTGCGACATACCGCAGTATGCCTCCGCGCAATCCCTTGGTTTCCTTGCCAGAACGAAAAAATCCTCGTTTCCGATCTGGAAACTGCATTAGTGTGAATCCTGAGTTTCCGGATAAGCACCTGTTAGCAACAAGTAGCAGATTGTTGGTTGATTGCCGTGCGCCCTGTGCCTTGTGCCTGCTTTTCCTATGCTTCCATCAACCCCGTATTCTCATCCAGCAGGTGGACCTCGACCTGGTCCCCGGCAGAGAGATCGCCGCATTCAGCGGGGATCACCGCGATACCGTCAGCGAGGAGCAGGGTTTTAAGGTAACCCGTGTCCTGCTTCCCCGGGCTCCATGCGAGGAATTGACCGTTATCCTGTTCCACGGCCACGCGCATGAAGTTGACCCGGCCGGGTTTCTTGCGGATGCCTTCCTTGAGCTTGGCGGTCACCAGCGGCCGCAGCACTCTCTGGTGCCCCATCATCCTCAGAAGCGCGGGACGCACGAACTCCTCGAAAGTCAGCAGGCTGGAAACCGGATTGCCCGGCAAGGAAAAAACCGGAGTAGAGCCATGGAGGCCGAAGGCTGTCGGACGGCCCGGCTTGATGTCGACCTTCCAGAACAGCTGCCTGAGGCCGAGCTCGTCAAGGATGTCGCGCACATAGTCCCGGTCGCCTGCCGACACGCCTGCTGATGTCATGAGGACGTCGGCCTGCAGTCCTTCAGCCAGCTTTTCCCGCAGGCTGTCAGGGTTGTCCCTGGCGATGCCGAGCATGATCGGGATCCCTCCCGCCTGCCTGACGCAGGCTGCAAGCGCGGGAGAATTGCTGTTGATGATCTTGCCCGGAGCAAGCGCTTCTCCAGGCTCAACCAGCTCGTCGCCGGTGGATAGGACGGCTACGCGCACCCTGCGGTGCACGGGGACGAAGACCTTTCCGAAGGATGCGAGCATGCTTATTTCCGAGGGCCGGATCACCGTACCCGCGGGAAGGATGATTTCCCCGGCCTTCACATCTTCGCCTTTGAAGCGGATGTGATCCCGCTTTTTGACCGGTATGCGGATCGTTACCGATCCTCCTGACTCCTCAGTTTCCTCGACCTGGACGACGGCATCCGCGCCCGGCGGGATCGGAGCGCCGGTAAGGATCTTGACGGCAGTGCCAGGCTGAAGGGTCTCGGTCATGTTCCCGCCTGCCGGGAGGAATCCTGCCACCTTGAGAACGGTCGGCGAACTGCAGTCTTCGGAGCGGACGGCATAGCCGTCCATGGCAGTGTTGTCCCACAGGGGCATGTCCCAGGGAGCCGTGATGTCCTCGGCAAGCACGCGTCCGGCAGCCTCCAGGATCTGGACCCTTTCCACGCCCAGGGGCTTGACGCTGTCGAGTATTATTTTTCTGGCTTCAGCAAATGTTGGCATGGTTAACGACTCCAGGCGTAATTATTGTGCGATATTTCGCTTGAAAACAGGTGGTTACCCCTTGTACCAGACAAGCAGGCATCCAGTCAAGAAATTGCACTCCCCGGGTTGCGAGCCCTTGCCTGGACAAGCCCAGGCACCGGGGACGCTTTCACCAACTAAAAAGGGAGCGGCACAAAAACCACCCCCTTCCGGGAAACAACTTTCATCGCCGGGCAGTCTCCGGCCAATCCATTTCATGAGGGGCTCTTGCGAAGCCGATCATTTCCGCAGGGAAATAAGGTGAACCGCCGTAGCCTTGAACGAGGCGAAGACACGCATCCCCTCCTTGAGATCAAGGATTGCGAACGCCTCGCGGGTAACAAAGGATGTGAGCGTGAAACCGCAGTCCAGAACCACCTTCAGGAACGGACCGACGGAGAAGATGTCGCGGATAACGGCCGGGAAGACATTACGCGCGCTCGTCAGGTCATCAGGATCGGTCAGTTCTATGGTTACATTTTCCGGCCTGATGCAGCAATAAACGTCGTCACCGGGAGCCGCTGCCCCAAGCGCATCTATTTCCTTGCCAGACACATCCACCGACACGATCCCGTCATCCTGCCTCCGGACTTTTCCCTCCAGGATGGTGTCCATTCCGACGAAATTGGCGACGAACTCGTTCACCGGGTTGTTCATCACGGCGAGAGGAGACCCCGACTGGACGATTTTTCCGTCCTGCATGACAGCAATCCGATCCGACATGCGCAGTGCTTCGGATTGGTCGTGGGTCACCATCAGGGTGGTGATGCCGGTTTCCCTGACGATCTTCTCCAGGTCATCGGTCAGCGAGTGGCGGGTGGGAGGATCGAGGGCGGAAAAGGGCTCATCGAGAAAAATGACTTCGGGTTCCATGGCAAACGCCCGGGCGAGGCTGGCCCTCTGGGACTCCCCGCCCGAAAGCTTGCGAGCGGAACGGTGGGCCAGGTGCTCTATGTTGAAACAGGCTAGGTACTTCGTTACGCGTTCGCGAATCTCTTCTCCGCCCATGCCCCGAATCTTCAAACCGGAGGCGACGTTCCTGTATACGGTCGTATCAAACAGAAGGGGTTCCTGGAAAACCATCGACACCCTTCGTCGGTAATGGAGGGCATCGTCGCGTGAAGCTATCTCATTGCCCCTGAAGGAAAGCCGTCCGGATACCGGTTTGAGGAGCCGGTTCAAGGCCAGGAGCAAAGTGGACTTGCCGCTGCCGTTAGGGCCGATGAGTGAAACGAATTCCTTTTCCCTGATGCAAAAGGAGGGGATGTCCAATACCGTTACCCCCCCGAATTCCACCTTGAGATCGTCAATTGCAAGGATGGTGTCCGACATGTTTAGCGGGGTCTCTCTCTCTGCTGAATTAAAGTGAAAAGATAATTTACCAGGAACACCAGGAACAGAAGGATAATGGAAAGAGCAAATGCTGTGGCAAACTCACCTTTCCCTGTCTCCATGACCGTGGCAGTCGTCAACACCCTGGAGTAGCCCTTGATGTTACCGCCCACCATTATTGAGGCGCCGACTTCGGAAATCACTCCGCCGAAACCTGCCATTACCGCGGCCATGAGCGGCAGCCTGGCTTCCCTGATCAGCATGAAGACCATCTGCAGGCGGGTCGCGCCGAGGGAAAGAATCTGCAGGCGCAGCTTGTTGGGCAGGTTCTGCAGAGCGGCTATGGATATGCCCATGACGATCGGAGTGGCGATAACCGATTGGGCAATGATAATGGCTGTCGGCGTATAGAGGATGTCGAGAAAACCGAAGGGGCCGTTGCGCCAGAGAAAAACGGTCACGAAAAGGCCGACTACTACCGGCGGCAGGCCCATGCCGGTGTTGACCACGCTTACGACAAATTTCTTGCCGGGGAAACGGGTGAGCGCGACGACCATCCCGGAGGAGACACCTAATCCCACCGAGATGAGCGTCGCGATTCCCGATACCTTGAGGGACAGCCAGGTTATGCCCAGTACTTCCGGGTCCAGCGCCCACAGCAGCTTGCATGCCGTGATGAGTCCTTCAAGGATGAGGTCCATTTACAGCCCCAGTGATTTGGGATCCTTGCCGGCATCCGGGAAGAACAGGGGTGCGCCGAATTTCTTGACGCCGAAAGTCTTGATGATGTTCTGCGTCTTCTTGGCAACCATGAAGTCGGAGAATGCCTTGGCGCCTGCTGCGTTGACCTTGGGCCACTTGGCCGGGTTGACCTGGATGACGTGGTAGATGTTCAGCAGCGAGGCGTCGCCTTCCACCAGGATCACCAGGCCGAGGTTTTTCTTGAGGGCGAGATAAGTCCCGCGATCAGCAATCGTGTATCCTTTCTTCTCGGCAGCAACGCTCAGGGTCTGCCCCATGCCCAGGCCGGTCTGCTGGTACCACTTCTGCCCTTCCTGCTTGATGCCGGTTGCCTTCCAGAGCTTCTTCTCAAGGGCGTGGGTACCGGAGTTGTCACCGCGGGATAGGAACAGGGCATTGGCAGCAGCGATCTTCTTCAGTGCTTCCTTGGCGGATTTCTCACCCTTGATCTTGGCCGGGTCGTTTGCCGGACCGAGGATGATGAAGTCGTTGTGCATGACCAGCTTGCGGTTGATGCCGAAACCCTGGTCGACGAACTTTTTCTCCGCATCGGGAGAGTGAACGAGGAGGACATCCGCCTCGCCCTTTTCGCCCATCTTCATGGCCTGGCCGGAGCCGACCGAAATGGTCTTGACGAAATACCCGGTGTTTTTCTGGAAAACAGGGAGAAGCTCATCGAGCAGGCCCGAATCCTGGGTGCTCGTGGTGGTTGCGAGAATGATCGTTTTGGTTGGAGCCGCAAACGTTACGGATGCGGCCAACAGCAACGCAAAAGCTGCAGCAATGCTGCGAACGAATTTGAACATGTTGTTTCTCCTTTCGGTTTTCGGACACTCCATTAAGACTGCTTAAAGATGCTGCTCAAAACATACCTTCGACCCCCTCACCCGCTCTTCGACCACCCTCTCCCTTGAGGGAGAGGGTAAAGTCAATCCCTTCTCCATTGAGGAAAAAGGTGCCCCTGGGCGACGGATGCGGGAGAATACTACTTGCCCTGGCTAGCCTTCCACTCGCTGGAGTTGGGGAAGAACATGGGAGCGCCGTATTTTTCAACGCCGAAGCTCTGCACGATCTTCTGGCCCTTGTCGGGAGCGGTGAGCCACTTCACGAACACCATGGTGTCCTCGTAGTTCACCTGCGGGAATTTCTTCTGGCTGACCGGGATAAGGCTGATGAAGTTCAGCATGGCCTCGTCGTTTTCCACCAGGACAACCAGCTTGATGTCTTTTTTGAGCGAAAGATAAGTTGCACGGTCCATGTAAGTGTATGCCGACTTTGCATCGGTGTACTTGAGAGTCGGCGCATTTCCCTCGCTGCCCTTTTCAAAAACGGTGTACCAGGCTCCGGCCGGCTTGACTCCCGACTTGGCCCACAGTTCCATCTCAGCCACGTGGGTGCCCGACTTGTCGCCTCGGCTGATGAAAGGGACGCCCTTTTCGGAGATCTTCTTCAGCGCCTCGGCGCCGTTTTTCATCCCCTTGATTCCGGCAGGATCCTCAGCAGGGCCTACGATGACGAAATCGTTGTACATGAACGGTATCCGCTCGGTCCCGTAACCGTCCTTGACGAATTTTTCCTCCAGCGACTTGGCGTGCACAAGAGCCAGGTCCACGCTGCCCTGCTGGGCGATCTTCAACGCCTCGCCGGTTCCGGCGCCAACGTGACGGACCCGGATGCCGCTCTCTTTTTCGAACTGGTCTTCCAGCACCTGGACAATCCCGGCATCAATGGGGCCGATTGTGCTCGCCATTAATACCAGCCCATCGCCTGCCTGGGCAATTGACGCACACAGCAGTGCGAAGGTAAGGCAAGCTAACGATTTTGTCAATTTTTTCAGCATGTTTCCCCTCCGTATCAGGTTGTTTGTACTGCCAACTGGTTTTTTAATTATATAGCAAAATTGACAACGACGATCAAAAAAATGGGGAGGAGTCTCACTCCCCCCCAAACCATGATGAAGGTTACCATATTATGTGTCTGATGCAAGTTTCAGATTAGAAAACCAGCTGTACCTGAGCCCTGAACTGCATGTCGTCCGTCGGACCGGCGGCGCCACGCTGGGTGTGGAGGTTGGCGACGTCACCCTGAAGCTTCAGGTTGTGCTTGTCGAAGTAGTAGGATACGGAACCGATCTGCTCGGACTCAAGATCGTTGCCACGACCTCTGTCCGGATCGAACTGGGAATAACGGAAAGCAAGGCCGATTTTCGGGGTGACCATGTAGCCAGCCTGGCCATACCAGCCAACGGCGCATCTTTTATAAGCGCCTGCTGCTTTGCTTGTGCCCTGAGAAAAGAGTCCCTCAGCCTGAAGGGCCAAACCCATCCATTTGAAGTGGGCGTCAACACCATAGTTATGGATATCGCGGTTATTGTTCCACCCTACAGCCGGAGTGGTCGCCCAGGTTCCATACGTTGCATAATTCTCAGCGGTGTTAAGGTTGTTGTACAGGTAATTGGCGCCGACCGTGAACACCGGCTTCTTGCTGATGGCAAGATCAGGTTCGTCGTTTGCCATGGCGCCGAGGGGGCTGAAAGCCATCCGTGCTGCAAAGGCATTGTGATTGGTGCTGGCGCCATTGGTCTGTCCGTCGCCGTTGGTGACGGACAATGCGTAATCCATAAGGCCATTGGCAACTTTGCCGTAAGCAAATGCACCGAGTTCATAGCCGGGAACCATCTTGCCGATCCAGGGCACGCGGTCAACAAACATCAGGTTTGCATCTGCCTGAATCATGGTGTAGCCGTACTTGACCTTGGTCTGGCCGACGAGGAACTGAAGTTCGTCCATCACTTTGTAGTTGAGGAAGCAATCGAGCAAGCCGCCCCGAGCTTCAGCCTGCGCCAGGACAGACGGGTCAATCTCGATCTTGTAGGTCAAATCCTTGGTGTAGGCATAACCCTGGAAAATCAGCCTAATTCTTTTTGCTTCGAACTTGCTGTAATCCAGGACGGTAGAGGTATTGCGGTCGGTGTCAAAATAAGTATACCGGAACTGTGTCCTGCCGCCAACGCTCAACTGGAACTTCTCGTCCGCGGAAGTGAAGGTGAAACCCTTGCCGAGCTTGTAATCAATCGGCTTGCTCTTGGTCACTTCCTTGTAATCCGCCTCGGTGATGACACCTTTTTCCTTGAGGATATCCTCAAGGGTCTTGGCCTGTGCACCCTGACCTACCAGGACGCAGGCGGCCAGAGCTGCTGCAATAGACAAAAATCTCTTGCTCACGTCTTCCTCCTTTTTGCTTGGTGAAATTGCCCCCTCGCCCATGATCGCGGCTTCGGATGCTGACTGCATTGAATAGCATGAAAATAATTATGTCTGGACATACATAACGGAACTTCAAAAAAAACCCCTCGTTGAAAAGGGGCTGGAACTCTTAGGTCGGATATTTAATACCCACATTTTTATGTAAAGTCAAGACATTTTCATAACACTATATAAGAGAAACGCAAAATTAACAGGCTTGTGACAGATTCATTCTCTCACATAAATATCCTGGTCCGACTCGTGCACCATCCCCATAAGGAAGGAATATTCAGACTCGATCAGCTCGTAATGTTTTTGCGTCTCCCTGATAACACGCTCGAAAATGCCGCGCACCAGGGGGTCGACAATATCATGCACGAATTCGCCATAGCGGTCGATAATCGCCTTTTCTTCCCGCAACGCTATCTCGAGAGCCTTCTGTTCCGGCGTCTCCCTGTCTATGGCCTTCTTCAACGCGGCATAGCCCGCCGAAGATTTGTCCGGCGGAGACGCCAGGTATGCCTGGAGATCACCGAACTCGCCCCCTTCGTAGAGCCCGAAGAAAGCCTCCAGGTGTTGTTCCTCTTCACCCGCCAGCAGGTTGAAAACTTTCCTGGCCCTGTCATTTGCGGTCATCGCGGCGGCTTTCTGGTAAAAGTCCCTGCTTTCCTTTTCCGCCTTTATGGCCATCCGCAGCGCCTCCTGAACCGTGTATTCCTTGCCCATCGCAGAACCTCCTGTTATCGGTAATCAATTATAACGAAATGTCGCTCGTTCACTCGCACGCCCCCTCATCCAGCCTTCGTAGCCAGGCTACTTCGGCGGAGTAGGCCCCGCAGCACCACCCTCTACCTCAATGGAGAGGGTTAAAGGGAAGGGTTCGATGCATACCCTCGCCATCAAGGGAGAGGGTGGTGTGCAACACCGGGTGAGGGGGGCGCAAGCAGGTCATTAACGGCTACGCCCGCCATGGTGAAACCGAAAATGGCGGGAATGAACGACACGCTGCCAAGTGTGACTTTTCGGTGGCGGCAGGAAAAATCCGCATCCTTGCTGTTGGGACATTCGCATCCGTCCCTGCAGCGTGTGTCAGTCGAGGCCGACTCCAGGCGCTCCTCGGTGGAGAACACCACTTTGACCCCTCTTACGATACCCTTCCGCTTCAACAGCTTGCGCACGATGCGTGCCATACGGCACTTGTGGGTTTCCGCAATGTCCGCGACCTTGATCTTCGTCGGATCCAGCTTGGCAGCTGCGCCCATGCTGGAAACGATCGGGATGCCACGCCCATGGCAGCTGCCGATCAGGTGAAGCTTGCTGGTTATGTTGTCAATGGCGTCAAGGACGTAATCGTAGCTTTCCGACAGCAGATATCCGCTGCTTTCCGCGGAGTAGAAGTCCTTGCAGGGAACGACTTCCGCATCGGGATTTATCCTCCTCATACGCTCAGCCATGAGCAGGGCCTTGGCCTTGCCTACGGTATCGCTCAAGGCGAGGATCTGACGATTTATGTTCGTCAGGCAGACATCATCAAAATCAACCAGCACCAGCCTGCCTACACCGGCGCGGCACAGGGCTTCGGCGGCATGGCCGCCCACCCCGCCCAGGCCGAAGACTGCCACGGTCGATTTCCTGAGCTTTTCCAGTCCCTCACTGCCTATCAGCAGCTCGGTGCGGGAAAAGCGGTGCAGTTCAGTCATATGTTCTTTCCTATTATCTTCATGAGATTCTTCGCAATAATCTTTTCGCCCCCCCCTCACCCGGGCTGGGCCCACCCTCTCCCTCAATGGAGAGGGTAAGTTGGGACTTGTCATTATTTCATACCCTCGCCCTCAAGGGAGAGGGTCGCCAAAGGCGGGGTGAGGGGGTCCGGCAGCATGTGCAACCGCAAGGTTGAGACAAGAAAGTCCGAGTTCAACATAATCTCAACACCCTCATCGCATTGGCAGTAGTTGCCACAGCAACCTCTTCAACAGAAACACCCTTAATGACTGCGACCTTACCGGCAATCTCCGGCAGGAACGCCGGTTCGTTGAATCTCCCGCGATATGGTTCGGGAGTCATGTCCGGCGCATCCGTTTCCAGCACCAGATGTTCGAGCGGGACTTTCCCGACAAGGCGGAGCGGTTTAACGGCATTGCGGTACGTGACAGATCCGGCAACCGATATCGTGAGCCCAATGTCGATGAATTGAAGAGCCGTCTCGGGGCTGCCGGAAAACCCGTGCATTATCCCTCCAACTTCCTTCACCCTTTCCTCGCGGAGGATATCGATGGTGTCCCGGAACGCTCCCCGGCAATGAACGAGCACGGGAAGGCCCATTCTTGCGGCGAGACGCAACTGGCCCCGAAACGCCGCAATCTGAATCTCGCGCGATACTCCCACGGCTTCGGAATCAAGACCTATCTCCCCTATGGCCACGCCGCTTCCTGCGTACCGCTCAAGCTTTTCCATCAGTTGATCGTCATAGCGGCCGGCCAGCATGGGATGCAATCCGAATGCGCCGAACACGCCCTCTTCACGGGAAGCAATTGCCGCGATGTCGGCCCAGCCTTCCGGCGCGACGCCCGGAACGACGAATCTTTCCACACCTGCCAGCCTTGCAGAGGAAAGGACGTCGGAGATCCGAACGGACAGGGACGGGTGGTCGAGATGACAATGTGTATCGAAGAACATGCGCCCCCTCGGGAAAACATCCTCTTTACCTCATACTATACAGGACATCAAGGTTCCGGACACAAAAAAATTTCCGCAACCGGTCAATTATTCCCGAAACATACCGGAGATGAAACCGCATTGACAAAAAATGACCTCTTCTCTATAGTTAAACATTTCGAACTCATCACAACAGATCGTTACTGCCGGCGCCTGAGCCGGCACAATGTACCTTACAAGCACCTCGGGGTAAGCATAGTGCTATCGGGAATACATGCCATCATATTCGACCTTGACGGGACCCTTTACTTCAGTGACGGGCTGGCAAGGGAAGTGAGCCTGGCCGCCACCAGATTCATTGCCCGTCTCAAGGGGATTGAACCCGATACCGCGGCAGACATGATCAGGGAAACACGAGCCCGCCTCAGCATTGCCAGCGGAGTCGACACTCCCCTTACCACGGTCTGCTCCGAGCTGGGAGGTTCCCCGCGACAGTTCCACGAGGCAATCACTCCGGCAGTGACCCCGGAGCTTTACCTGAAGCGGGACGAACGTCTCGTCAATCTTCTCGCTTCCCTCAAGAAAAGATACGAACTCTATATCTATACGAACAACAACAGCACGCTGAGCAGCAGAACCCTTTCCACCCTGGGCATTTCCGATCTCTTCAACGGGGTTTTCACCATCGAGGATTCCTGGCGCCCCAAGCCTGACAGGAGCGCTTTGCGGTCGCTTTTGTCATCCATCGGCAGGCTGCCGGAAGAGTGCCTGTTCGTGGGAGACCGATACGATATAGATCTTCGACTGCCCGCTGAAATGGGTTCCGCGGTAATGCTGATCTCAAGCCTTGACGACCTTTTCAGGCTGGAGATACCGGCAGGGGGGAAAACCCCATGAAATTGGGCAACCATTGCGGCTACATGAAGGCTTAACAAAGGAAATATACACGTTATGACAACCAGAAGTGAAAAAGACACCCTGGGCTCGCTCCAGGTCCCGGCGGATGCATATTACGGAATCCAGACCGCCAGAGCCATGGCCAATTTCCCCATCTCGGGGCTTCTGCCCCACCCGGCACATGTCTGGGCAACCCTGATCATCAAGTTGTGCGCTGCCAGGGCCAACATGGAAACGGGGCGCCTAAGCCGTGAAATAGGAGATGCGGTGGCCAGGGCTGCCGAAGAAGCCCTCTCGGGGAAATTCCATGACCAGTTCGTCATCGACCCGTTCCAGGCAGGCGCCGGCACCTCCCACAACATGAACGTGAACGAGGTACTGGCCAATCGCTCGGAGGAGATCCTCGGGGGCGCCAGGGGAGAATACCGTCGCGTACATCCCAACGACCATGTCAACATGGCCCAGTCCACCAATGACGTAATCCCGACCGCCATGCGCCTCTCATCGCTGCGCATGCTCACGCAGCTCCTGCCTGAACTTGAAGGGCTGGCTGCTGCGTTGAGGCTCAAGGGAAAAGAATTCGACGGCATACTCAAATCAGGCAGGACACATCTCCAGGACGCAGTCCCCATCAGGCTGGGACAGGAGTTCGAGGCATACGCAGTGGCCATCGAAAAGAACATCTCCAACCTGGACGCTACCCGCCCCAACCTGCTGGAACTCGGGCTGGGCGGTACGGCAGTAGGAACCGGCCTCAATGCTGAACCGCTCTACATAAAACTCGTCGTCGAGCAAATCGGGCGGGAAACCGGCTTCCCCGTGCGCAATGCGGCCAACCTGGTCGAAACCACACAGAACATGGACCCCTTCGTGGTGCTCAGTTCGGCTTTAAAGGGGCTCGCAGTAAACCTGACAAGGATATCCAACGACCTGCGCCTGCTCTCTTCAGGCCCGATGACGGCACTGAACGAGATCAACCTGCCACCAGTGCAGCCCGGGTCATCAATCATGCCCGGCAAAGTGAACCCTGTCATCCTGGAAATGGTAAACATGGTGTCCTTCAATGTCATCGGCGCCGACACCGCAGTAACCCTGGCATCCCAGGCAGGGCAACTGGAACTGAATGTCATGATGCCGGTTATCATCTACAATCTCCTGTTCTCCATGGAGATCCTGAAGAATGCCGTGCGGAAGATGCGGGAATCCTGCATAGAGGGAATCACAGCCAACGTTGAGAAGTGCTCGCGGTACCTGGACAGCTCAATGGGTATGGCAACCGTGCTGGCTCCTTACATCGGTTACGCCGCAGCGGCGGAAATCGCCAAGGAATCTCTCAGGACCGGCAGGAGCGCTAAAGAAATCATTCTCTCGCGGGAGCTTCTCTCTGGCGAAGCCCTCGCGGAGATCACCGATCCCTATCCGTTGACCACACCGGGACTTTCAGGCAAAAGGGATACCAAAACAAAGGAGGAGCAGCAATGATAGAAGAAGTGAAGAAAGTGCTCGATACCATCCGCCCCGCCCTGCAGGCGGACGGCGGCAACGTGGAGCTTGTGGAAGTCACTGAAGACGGCATCGTGAAGGTGAAACTGACCGGCGCTTGCGGCCACTGCCCCATGTCCACGATGACCCTGAAGATGGGCATCGAGAAAACATTGATGGAGAAAATCCCCGGAGTGAAGGAAGTTGTCCAGGTAAAATAAACTATCTGGTGACAATGGGCCGATTCCGGTTATACTAGGGAGAGGCGCCAGGCATGAACAAGACGGCGCGGGAGTTGTCCCGCGCCTTTCTTGCATGCCCCCCGGGCACACTGCAGCCATTGCACCAGGCTTTTCCGGATAGCTTGCACAATCGTTGCCCGTAGCAAAAGGCTTGCACTGCCAAACCAGTCACAGTCCGAAACCCCGAACGAACAGGTTGATGGTTTCCAGATCGGAAACGAGGATTTTTGACTCGGCCTTAGGCCGATCCCCTATGGAGACGCCTTCGCGGTCCAACCAGTTGTGCTGGTTGTCGTTCTGGCAAGAAACTTTTGCTTGCAAAAGTTGAAAGCGTAGGCTGCCCGAAGGGCGAGACCTTTGGTCGAGTCAAAACCAAGGGGTTGCGCGGAGGCATACTGCAGTATGTCGCACAAGCAAGCCCGCGGGTTGACACCGCCAGGGCGAAAAAAGACCGTTTCCGGATGGAAACATTTATGCATTCGATCCGTCGCAAAAGAGGCCATGCTTTCCTCAGATCCAGCAGGTTTCTCAGGCGCTTCAGGAAGAGCACCGAAGCGGCCTTCACCAGCGGAAACCGGGTGGAACTGTTCCGTCACGGCGGAGATTTCCTTCCGGCCATGCTGGAGGAATTCAGCACCGCAACCAGCCATATCTGCCTCGAATTCTATATCATCCGCAACGACCGCATCGGCGATCTTTTTGCCCGGTCCCTGGCCGAGGCCGCGGGACGCGGAATAGCTGTCCATCTCATCTATGATTACCTGGGCTGCCTTGAAACCCCTGCCTCGTATTTCCGGGAACTGGAAAAATCCGGCATAAGGTGCATCCCCTTCAACCGTCCGACCTTCAGGAAAGGGCTCGGCTGGTTCGACCGGCGCAACCACCGCAAATACGCCTGCATTGACGGCAACAGGGTTTTCCTCGGGGGATTGAACATCGGAAACGAATACGCGGGATTCGGGGACAGCATTGACAAATGGCGCGATGTGGGAGTGCGGATCGAAGGGCCGGTTGCCTTTGAATTCCAGCGGCTTTTTCGCGAGACTTGGATCGAAGAAACAGGTTCCCCCCCGCCCGGCCTACCGGCCGCCATCATCCCGGAAACTGTAAACGGCACCGCGGATGTAATGGTCGTGAACGGAACGCCACACCATACGCGCTCCTTTATCCGAAGCTCCTTCCGCATGGCCATTGCCGGAGCATCGAAGAGCGTCCGGATCATCACCCCCTATTTCGTGCCGGGTCCCCTCGTGGTCAGGTCACTGCTCAGGGCAGCCATGCATGGCGTTCGAATCCAGATCCTGCTTCCAGCCATAAGCGACATACCTCTGGTGAAAATAGCCAGCAGGGCCTATCTTTCCGCTTTGCTGAAAGGCGGCATCGAAATCTACGAAAGGAAAGGAACAGTCCTGCACGCCAAGGTGATGCTGATCGACGGATGCTGGGCCGCCACGGGCTCGGCCAACCTGGATTTCAGGAGTTTTCACAGAAACTACGAAGTGAACGTGATAGTCGACCAGCCTGAGTTCGGCATGCAGGTCAACCGAATGTTCGACGAGGACCTGGAGCGGTCAGGCAGGATTACGCTTGAAGAGCATGAGTCGAGGGGATGGTTCGAAAAGCTGCTGGAACGCCTGTGCGACCCGATCAGGCGTTTTCTCTGAAACGAAAGCCCCTGCGGAACGATGTTCGCAGGGGCTTTCGTTTTCGGCAAAGCCCGTCGCGCCAGGGCGACGGGCTAGCTAGGGCAACCCTCTTTACAACGGGTTACGGGGCGGAGCATGTACAGAGTCGTCCACATAGTTCCATTCCTCCTTTCCCAGGGTAATTGCCTTGATCATCTCTCCATATCGTCTATATAGTAATACTCGGAATTCCGGTTGTCAATAATAGCGGTATTATTCTATATAAATTTCTTTATTATTCTAAGAAACCGCCCCTCCCTGACGCCCATGGCCGCCTTCGGGCAAAGCTCCCTGCAGCAGAAACAACGAATGCACCTGTGGTAATCGATATGCATTCCCTTGTCATCCATGGTTATGACGCCTGGTGGGCATGCATCGCGGCATATTCCGCAAAGCTTGCACAAATCCGGCAGCGGGCAGGGGTACGCCGTGACGAGATTGCGGATCCTCCTGGCCAAAAACTTTGGAATGCCCCACTGGACATCCGCAGTTGGAGGGAGCCTGAAACCGTCAACCCGTGCATCCGCAAGCGAAGTACCCGCCACCGTTATTGAATCTCTTTCCGCGCCGACGATCCCCATGCGTTTTGCCGCTTGCTCCAGGAACAGGAGCCTGGCCGGAATTCCCAGGATTTCGGCAGCCACCACGTCCACCGAAACCGGGTTGACGCCTGCCAGGAGAAGCCCGACCTGGCGCGGGTCACCGCTTCCCGGACCGTCCCCCTCCATGGCAACGATTGCATCAACGATATTCAGATCCGGTTTGCGCAGGAGAAATATCTCCAGGAGTATGCGGGCGAACAGTTCCCGGTCTTCACCTGCCCTGAGGTGCCACGCGGCCTTTTCCGTACCAACAACCGCCCCGAAAAGGTTCTTTACGGCGCAGGTCATGGTCATCATCCCATGGGTCTTCAGCTTTGGCAGATTGATGACCTTGTCGGCCTCGACATAGGCTCTCGCCAGTGCAATACTCCTGAAAATGCCCTTGCCGCTCTTCTCCACCGGGTCGGCAAACTCCGCGAGATCGGCGCCTGTTTCCCGGGCCACTGCTGCCAACCCGCATTTCTCGGCAACCTTCGCCAACCCTCCCACACCGGGGCTGTCGCCAATTATTGGGATGCCGCCGGCTTCCACAACCAGTTCAATCACCGCCCTGACCACTTCGGGATGGGTCGTGACTGCCTTGTCGGGCCGCTTTGCAGCAAGCATGTTCGGCTTCAGGAGCACGGTCTCGCCCGGCTTTACAAAGGACTCCATGCCTCCAAGAGGAGCAAGGAGACGCCTCAGGCATCGGCTCACCATCTCTCGCCCATAACCGGTGCATTTTTCAACGACAACGGTTTCCATTGGATTCCGTCCGGCCCACCCGACCATCTTACAAAGAAGCGGAGAGGGCTCACCTTTCCTGTAGACTTTTATCCAGACCTATGATATTTTTAGCTCACTAAAATTAGTCGGTAATCAACAAAAGGGGAGGTGAATAGCTTGGCTTACACCATTTCTGACGAGTGCATCAACTGTGGCGCATGTGACGATTCCTGTCCTGTCGGCGCTATCAGCGAATCCGGAAGCAAAAGGGCGATCGATGCCGACACCTGCATTGACTGCGGTGCCTGTGCGGATACTTGCCCCGTAAACGCGATCAGCAACTAACATCTTCACTGAATTGAAAGTGAACTGAGGCGCCCTTTCCCCACGGAATGGGCGCCTTTTTATTCCTGTCCATATACCTGAACCTATGGTTTCTTCTGAACGGCGCCCTGGCCGTCCACGACCACTGCACCGAAATTGGTTCCTCCCCGGGGCACTCCTTTGAAAACCACCATGAACGGGATGCTCTTCCCGGGCGCCACATCCAGATTCGCCAGGGAATCGCCGAACTGGCGGTTCATGGCTTTCTCGAGTTCCGAAAAAGGCATACCGGCCATCTGGTCCCTGGTCAGGGAATTCCCGCAGTATACCGTGCGCTGGGCCAGGACCTGACCGGTGGCATCATACACCGTGCCCCGCACGCGAAGAGCTGTCAAAGCCCTTCCGGACGTATTCAAAGCCTCCCCAGTAACGGCGAATATTTCCCCTGCCTCCCTGTTGACCAGAAATTCCCCGTTCAGTGAACTGATCTCTGCGCAATTCCCTGCCTTGCATGCTGAAGAGATCATCTTCATTACTGAAGGTGGAATCACTGCAGCAGGGTCAACCGGCCACTTGCAAAAGAAAGCAGACGCGGCCAGGCCTGCCAGTAGAACAAGAACCCCTCCCAGCAGCAGAACGGGAAGCGGGGAGCCGCGCCGTCGGGAAGCTATGGAAAGGGGCGGCAGGTCGTGATCTTCAGCAGCCATTTCCCGCTGATCATTGATCTCCGTCTCGGGCGCATCCTTCGGAGCAGCCTTTGCATCGGCAAGAATTCCCCATTCGTCAGCTTTGAAAGAGTCCTTTTCAGCAGTGACTTCACGGCTTTCTCCACCGGAATCTGCCTCCAGCAGACCCGGCCCGGCCGCTTCCCCGGGTCCCACGGAAGCTGCAATACCATGCGCCATGCCGATTTCCTCATCCGGCTCTCCCCCAATGTCGGCAACGCCCTGGCTTTCCCTGAACTGCGGCAAAGCAACTCCCTTCTGGAAAAACCCGGCAAACGCCTCGTTCGCCGCCGGGGTCTCGGCCGGGGTTTCAGTCTCTTGAACGGAAACCCCCGGTTCGGAAACCGGGAAGGCATCTTCTCCCGTCTTCTCCGCAGGCGCGTCGCTCTCCCGAAACTGGGGCAGAGCAACCCCCTTCTGGAAAAACCCGTGAGACAACTCAGGAGAGGCTGGCTTTCCCGCCGCGGGATCAGGTTCTAATGGAGAAGCTGGCGGTCCAGGAGCATCGGAAGCAATTCCTTCCCCTTTCTCCGAAGGAGTTTCGCTCACCTCGAACTGAGGCAAGGAAATTCCTTCCCGGGAAAAACCGGGAAATGGTTCGGAAGGAGCAGGCGGTTCTGGAAAATGGTCATGGGCGGCAGGTTCCGAATCATCCTCGTGTTCATCAGGACTGCCAGACTTCTCAGGGAGTTCATCACCGGCAGGAGAGCTGGCGAATCCCGCAAGGAGATTGTCGAAATCATCATCCCCCGGTGATTCCTTTCGCACTATGAAAGTGTGGCTGCACCGGGAGCAGCGGACCCGTACTCCTTGCTCTGTGATCCTCGAATCATCGAGCCTGAACTTTGTACTGCAGTTGTCGCACTTGATTATCATGATTGTCTCCGGGAAATACCCAACCAGCTGATTCGAAATCCTCAAGGAACCCTTCTTTTGCCTTGAAATCAAAGATTTCTATAGCAAAAAGGGGTAACCGTGTCAAATCATTATGGCCAGGACACATCCATTGTGCTATACAAATTGTAAATTCGCAACGGAACCCGTTTACACCCGTATTTGCATCCTGAACACAAACGGGATCAATCCACGAACAGAACAGGAGAAATAAAATGAAGGCAGCGCTATCCACTATCACGACCCTGGCCGCTTCCCTGCTGCTGGCAACCTCGGCGATTGCGGGGCCAAATCTTTTATTCGACCAGCCGGTTTACGACTTCGGAAAGGTTGCACAGGGGAAGAACATCGAACATGTCTTCACATTCCGCAACACCGGCGACGCCCCGGCCACCATCAGCAAGGTGGATTCTTCCTGCGGCTGCACCGTGGCAAATGTCTCCAGCCGAGTGCTTCCGCCCGGCGCCAGGGGAGAGATCAAGGCGACTTTCAACTCCAGCGATTTCGGCGGTCCGGTGTCGAAGGAGGTTTACGTCCACTCCAACGATCCTCGCAGAGGCATCATAACGCTCACGATGAAGGGCATCGTAACGGAGGATATGGTGGTAACACCGGGGCAGGTGGACCTGGGAGCGCTGAAAAAGGGGGTCCGAAAAGACGCCATGATAAAGCTTGAAAACAGCGGGTCAAAGACCTTGAGGATTCTGTCGGTGAAAACCGCCTCGCCGGTCGCAACCGTGTCATGGAACAAAACCCGGCTGAAGGCGGGGGAGTCCTGCAATATCCGCCTTTCAGTCACGCCCCAGGGCAACCAGCGCTTCATCAGCGGGTACATCACGATCAGGACCGACAGCACCACGCGGCCTGAAAAGACGGTCCCCTTCTATGCAGTGCTGCAGAAATAGCTGCGATAAGCCACAGAATGGCAAGCCGGCTCGGCGACAGGCTTTTTTCACCTTGAGAAACGCACGGAAATAGTGTACATATAGAGGTTCGCGGGCGGTTAGCTCAGTTGGATAGAGTACAGGCCTCCGAAGCCTGGGGTCGTGGGTTCGAATCCCATGCCGCCCGCCAATTCAATAATATTAAATACTTAGACATAGTGCTAGCCCCTTGATACCTTTTTTGCTACACAAAAGGAGCTAGCAAAAATGGCATCTCTTCGCACGAACCACGGTTCTCATCTCGTCCTCAGAAGCCGCACCTACCACTTCCGTCTCAGAATCCCAGCCGACCTCAGCAGCAAGATACCAGCGAATGAGTTCCTGAAGTACCTCAATACCAAGGTATCGTAAAGCAGCACGCTCAACCGCAACACCCCTTCATTCAAACCTGCTCAAGGTGTTCACTCCCTTTCGTACCGGCTTCATCTCAGAGTTGCTAGCGTTTGATCGTCCTGAATCGAACCTCCACCGGAAAGGCTCCCTTCCTCAACAGGCTTGCAAGAAGGAAGCCCCCCTCTCCGGCATACATCCACTCCATTGTCCAGCAGATGCATACACTCTCAGTAACAGCAACCAAAAGCGCAACGAGCCTCAAAAGCAAAAGGACCAATAAGGACGAAATATCGTCTTTACGATGATATTTCGTCCTTTTATTTCGTAACCGGCATGTGATGCCAGATAAATACCATGAAATTTTAAAAGGTTACTTCTGATTTTCTCCAGTTGTTCGCTTGGCACGAATCACGAAATATAATATGTCGTCGACATAACCGATGACAGTCTTTCAACCGGCGCCCGCATCGTGTTACCGGCCAGGATAACAGAGATGTCCCCGTTCAGTCCGTTTTCAGGATGAGCCTTGATTGCGGCTTTCCCGTTGTTTCGTATCTGACCGGGGAAGCAAACGTCACCCTGAAGATTGAACAGGAAATGGAGATCAAGAACGGTCGGAAGGGAGCGATAAATCTTTGCAAGCTTGCTAGTCGAGCCAGCTTCTAAAGACAGGAGAAAGGGAAATGAACCAAGGCAAAAAAGTTTTCGGTCACCTGTTGACACGCTGGGCCACGCCACTCGCCAAGAAGTTTACGTATTCTTGTTCAATGGCCGGGAACCCGGTAAACCTGGGTCCGGGGTTGAGAACAGTCGGAATCGTCGTCAATGTCGCAGCGTTTGCCGTCCCGGCCATCTGTGCCGCCGCAGACGAACCTCGCAGGCCGAACATCGTCATCATCCTGGCCGATGACATGGGGTTTGCGGACATGGGCTCGTACGGCAGCGAGATCAAGACGCCAAACATGGACTCGCTGGCAAAGGACGGTGTGCGCTTCACCAACTTCTACACGCATGCCAGCTCTTCACCCACGCGATCCATGCTGCTGACCGGCGTCGATACCCACCTGAACGGCCTGGGGAACATGGACGAGTGGACGGCGCCCAACCAGTGGGGCCATGACGGCTACGAAGGATATCTCAACGACCAGGTGGTCACGCTGCCGCAGATGCTCAGGGATGCCGGCTACCACACCTACATGGTCGGCAAGTGGCACATGGGCAAGAGCCCCAAGCAGATACCGGCCGCGCGCGGATTCGAGCGCGACTTCTCGCTGCTGGACGGGGCTGGCAGCTACTGGGACATGACGAATTTCACCGCCGCGTCGCCGAAGACGGTCTTCACCGAGGACGGGAAGTATCTGTCCAAGCTCCCCGACGACTACTATGCGACGAAGACCTACACCGACAAGCTGATCGGGTTCATCGATGCAAACCATGGTGACGGCAAACCCTTCTTCGCGTATGTCTCCCACCAGGCGCCGCACGATCCCTTCCACCTGCCGAGGGATTGGCGCACCCGCCACGTAGGCGAATACGACAAGGGATGGGACACAGTGCGGCAGGAGAGGCTGAAGCGGCAGATCGAGCTCGGCATCATGCCCGCGGACACGCAGCTTTCGGAACGGATGTGGTTCATTCCCGATCCCATCGTACTCGCCCCGGCGCCCAGGGCAATCCTCGGCAAGAAGATGGAACTCTACGCTGGGATGGTGGAGAATATGGACTTCCACGTCGGCAGGCTCATCGACCACCTCAAGAAGATCGGCGAATACGAGAATACGGTTTTCATCGTGTTCGGCGATAACGGCGCCGAGGGCACCGACCTCTTCGCGATGATTGCCGGGACGCCAGGCACGCGTGACTTCCTCTACGCAGCGATCAAATGGTCGCAGACCCATCCCAACGCCTGGGGCGACCCGGGCTCATATGTCGGCTACGGCCCGATGTGGGCCCAGGTGTCGATGACCCCCTTCAGCCAGTACAAGGGCTGGCTTGCGGAAGGGGGCATCCGGAACGCGCTCATCATCAGCGGTCCGGCCGTCAAGCGGCCCAAGGGGGGCATCAACCGGGGACTCATGCATGTCGCCGACCTCATGCCGACCCTGCTCGAAATCGCCGGCGCCAGCTATCCGAAGACCTACGGAGGGCACGAGGTGCCCGCACTGCTCGGAAAGTCCTGGGTCCCGATGCTGGCGGGGCGGACGGATACACCGCGGTCGGAACAGGATTACCTCGCATGGGAACTCTTCGGCAACCGCGCTGTCCGGCAGGGAGAGTGGAAGCTCCGGTGGGAATACGAGCCGTTCGGCAAGGGCGAGTGGGAGCTGTACAACCTGGCGGCTGATCCGGGAGAGCGCAAGAATCTCGCCGCCGAACGCCCTGACAAGGTGAAGGCGCTGCTCGCTCTCTGGGATAGTTACGTCCGGACGAACAACGTGATTCTGCCTAGTCGCTCCGTGTTCGAGGCCCTGAAGGACAAGCTGCCGCAGCGCGTTCCTGATGACCCGGGCTACCCGCCGCTCCTCTACAAGAAACAGTTTGTGCCGCCAAAGGACATGTTGGCTGATCCCAAGCCTTGATCGTTACTGACTCAAGCATAAAAATAACTTGAAAAGGATGGCACATCATGAACAACAACACAAGTCCCATGAAGCAGGTTGCCTGGATGCCGCTGGTCATCGCAACGATGCTCATCATCGGCGTGCTCTGCCCGCCACAGGCTCTGGCCCAGCTACCGGCACGCTTCTACTGGAAGACTCTGTCGGGTGCGAATGCAGTGCCGCTCGTCGTCGAGGTGTTGAACAGCAACACGAACCCGTTCGATTCCGCCCATACCGTGACCCCGGGAGCGGATGTCGACGCTACATTGGCCCTGGTGGGTTATGCGCGGACCTTTTCCCTGTTCGATCGCGCTACCATGGCAGCCCTCATCGTGCCGATGGGACATATCTCAGGCGATGTCACGGTGGCCGGCAGGTCGTTCAGTCAATCTGCCAATGGCTTCGGGGACCCGATGCTGGAGTTCGACATCAACCTCATCGGCCCGCCTGCGCAGAAGAACATCCCCGACGTCATACGCTATGAGCCGGGATTCTCCGTCGACCTGCTCGCCGACCTGGCGTTCCCGATCGGCAAATACGACAGCGGCAAACCCCTGAATATCGGACAGAACCGCTGGTACGGCCGCGTGGGCCTGCCCATCGTCTGGCAGCTCGGCCCCTGGGTGCCCGGCAGGCGCACCACCCTGGAACTGCTGCCCGCCATATGGTTCTTCGGGGACAACGACAACTATGTCGGCCAGAACATGGAGACCGATCCGTTGTTCCAACTGGACGTGCACGTGACGCGCGACCTGACCGAACACTTATGGGGGGCGGTCGATGCCTCCTGGTACTATGGCGGCAAAGCAACCATCAACGGTGTCGCCGGGAAGAGGCTCGACAATTTCGGCATGGGGATTACGCTCGGGTACCAGATCAACGACAACATAAACCTCACCGTCGGCTACAAGACGACCCTTGACGACAAAGGTGCAGATGATCTCAAGATGGATTGTTTCATGGTCACGCTCGTGTACGGGTGGCACCCGCTCCTCGAAGGAAGCAAACGGCTGAAGAGCAGCGAGAAATAGGACATCTTGCTGAAACAGTGGCTTACAACCCTGACAGCATCAAATTGTCCGGCAGGGTCGTGAAAAACTCCCTGATATGGTTCCTGCAACCTCAGGTACGGTTTATGATGATGATGCAGCTTAATGACAGGCACCCCGGGAGGCTTGCACCGTGCGTCCGCAGGCATCTTTGAATAAATGACGGGGAAGAACATGTCACTCAACCCTTCATGCGCACAAGAGACAGGACGCCCCACCCGACCCGGAAGGATAATCGGCTGGATGTTCGTCTGGCTGCTCCTGCTGATGGCGACCGGTTGGGGAACGCTGGCCATATGGTACTCCAACCTCCCTCCGTCACTGCGGCCATGGGCTGCGGGAACGTTCGGCTGCATGGCCCTGCTCCTCCCACTCCTGGTGAAGCCCCGGCGCAGGGGAGCCATCGCCTCCTTCTGCATCTTCGCTCTGGTCCTTGCATGGTGGTTCACCATTCCCCCTTCCAACAACCGGGACTGGCAGCCTGACGTGGCAGTGCTTCCCAGCGCGACCATCTCTGGCAACAAAGTAACCATCCACAACATCCGGAACTGCGACTACCGGAGCGAAACCGACTATGAATGCCATTATTACGACCGGACATTCGACCTCGACAGGCTAAAGAGTGTCGACCTTTTCCTGGTCTACTGGGGGTCCCCGTATATCGCCCATACCATGTTCAGTTTCGGTTTCGAAGGCCAGGGGCAGGTCTGCTTCTCCATCGAGACCCGCAAGGAAAAGGGGGAGGCGTACTCAGCGATTAAGGGCTTCTTCAAGCAATACGAGCTTACCTATGTCGTGGCTGACGAGCGGGACGTGGTGGGGCTGCGGACAAATTACCGCAAAGAAGATGTCTACCTCTACCGGCTCAAGGCGGAACCGGAGCTTATCCGCAAGGTTTTCCTCGATTACCTGCGGCAGGTCAACCGGATTCACGACCGGGCCGAGTGGTACAACGCCCTCACCAGCAACTGCACCACCAACATCCGTGGGCACACCGCGCCCTATGCCCGGAACGCCAGGTTCGACTGGAGGATAATCGTCAACGGTTTCGTCGACGAGATGATGTATCAGCGGGGCACGGTGGACACCAGCCTGCCCTTCGCCGAATTGAAGAAGCTGAGCTACATCAATCCCAAGGCCCAGCGGGCGGGCAGGGATCCGGACTTTTCCCTGCGTATCCGCGAGGGGCTGCCAGGCATGGAAAAGGCAGAAGTGCGTCGTCAATGAAGCCCGACTGCCGGACTTCTCCGCCATAACCCGATGCACGGCTGCTGCACGACCGCACGGGATACTAGACCGTGATTTGCCGGAGGATGAGAGTGATGAGACGATTTGTTCCGTTTATGTTGATGCTGCTCATCTTTCTGGCTGGCTGCGCTACGCCGGTCGGCGTAAAAGTCGTATCACCACGGGAGGCCTACCATGACTCTTTCGCGAATCCCCTGAGCAGCGGCGTTGTCAGCAATGACACCAACATCGTCCTGAACCGGTTCAATCTTTCGAAGAAATTCAGGGATTCACCGGCCGAGGCAATCGCAGACCTTCACGACAAGGCGCTGACCGACGATCGCCGGGACATTCTCTTCGCATTGGCGGAAACAGCCTACCTGCACGGCGAACAGCTGGCAAAGAGCGAAGATCCTTCCGAACTGAAAGATGCCGCGGACTATTTCCTCCTTGCAGCGATATATTCGTACCAGTTTCTCCTGGGGGATCGCCCGGAGCCTCCGCCGCACGAACTGGATCCGCGTCTGCGCACGGCCGCCAACCTCTACAACTTTTCCCTCTGGCGCGGGTTTTCGACGGGCGATGATGGCAGACTCTTTCTCGACGCACAGACGCGAAGCCTGCCCATCGGCAGGCTCGCCATTTCCCGCAACACTGAAACCTTCCCCTCGAAATTCGAGGAATTCGAAAGGTTCGAGCCTGCAGAGAAGTATGCCGTGCGTGGACTCAGCAACCGGAACAGGGCTCCCGGGATGGGAATGCCGCTGATAGGGCTCAAGAAATCGAGCACCGGCGCAATCATCGGCGGCGTGGCTGAACCGGTGACCGTCTTTCTGAGAGCGGACAGCAGGCTCGCAGAGTTCAAGACAGGAGCTGCCCACGCTTCACTGGAATTCTACTCGACCTTTGATGTGAGCGATGTCGACGTCAAGGGAAAAAGCATTCCGCTTGAAACCGACATGTCGACTGTTCTCTCCTACAAGCTGGAAGGCTCGCAACTGTGGAGCTTCGGCATCGGCGCATTCCTGGGCAAGGAGTTCAGCTCGATTCCCAGCGGTCTCTATCAACTCGGGCCTTACCAGCCGGGACGCATACCGGTGGTCCTCGTGCACGGCACCGCCAGCAGCCCGGTCTGGTGGGCCGAAATGTTCAATACCCTGTACCGCGATCCGATGATCAGGATAAAATTCCAGTTCTGGTACTTTGTTTACAAGAGCAACAATCCGGTTGTCATATCGGCAGGCGACCTGCGGACCGCCCTGCAGGAAAAGGTCGCAACGCTTGATCCTGAAGGCAAGGATGGGGCACTGCGGCAGATGGTGATCATCGGTCATAGCCAGGGGGGGCTGCTGACCAAATTGACCGCAGTCGATACGGGCGATAACCTGGTGCGCGCGATGACCGGGAAAGGCATCGGAGACCTCAAAACCTCGGAAACGAACAGAAAGCAGATACGTGAGTTCCTGGTCTTGAAACCGCTGCCGTTCGTGGAACAGGTCGTTTTCATCGCCACTCCGCACCGCGGGAGTTTCCTCAGCACGCAACTGGTAAGGAAGCTCATAACAAAACTGGTGAGGCTGCCGCGCACAGTGCTCTCCAAAGTAACCGACTTCGGCGGGCTGTTGTCCGATGACGTAAAAAGACAGCTGCAGGGGAAAACCCCCACCAGTATTGACGGCATGTCTCCGGACAACCCGTTGCTCAAGGCGTTGGCTGATATCCCCCTTGGACCGGGAATACAAGGGCATTCGATTATCGCCATAAAGGATGAAAGCACGCCGCCAGAGGGAGACGATGGTGTGGTCAAATATACCAGCGCCCACCTGGAAGGGATGGATTCCGAGTTCATCGTCAGGAGCAAGCACTCATGCCAGGGGCACCCCTTCACCATCGAGGAGGTGCGGCGGATTCTCCTGGAACACCTGGGCGTTCACGTTACCGGGCCCGCGCAAGCAGAGCCGGCACGTCCAGAACTTCCGGCTGCGATGCATGAACAGGTTCATTAATGGCCGGTGCGGTCAATCCGCCGCACCAATACATGAGCAATATAAGGCAGAACTTTTTCAGGACCGATGATCTCAATCCTGGTTGGGGGTATTCTCACTGGTGGGTACTTATAGAGGATGGACAATGATGGCTGCCGCGTTCCTGAGCGCCTTTGCAATCCTGAGCGGCGCGCATGCCGACGAGGGCAAACCGGTCGGCACTGACCAGCCGAATATCGTCAAGCAGGCCAGCGCCCCCATATCGTCCATCATGCAGATCCGGCTGCAGGATACATATGTGCCGGAATTCAAGGGACTGGACGGCGACGGCAATACCTTCACGCTGGCCGTGACCATGCCGTTCCCCAAATATCGCCTGCTTCCCTTCCCGCAGCTTTCACTCCTGACCCTTCCAGCGGCGGTGACGGTTCCCGGCGAAATGACCGGGCTCGGCGACCTGCGGTTCCTCGATATAGTCATTCTCCACGCAGGGAGCAGGTTCATCTGGGGCGTCGGTCCGACGTTCGTGTTCCCGACAGCCAGCGAAACCCTGACCGGACAGGGCAAATGGCAGGTGGGGCCGGCCGCGCTGGTCGCTTTCGTGCCTGAAAAGTGGCTGGTGGGCTTGTTGTTGCAGAACCCAGTCTCATTTGCCGGCGACAGCGACCGGAAGGATGCGAACGCCATGATCCTTCAGCCCTTCATAACCTATCGACTGGGCAACGGCTGGTTCATCCGGTCGCAGCCCCAGTTGTTCTTCAATTGGAAGACCGGCCGGCAGACGCTGCCGATAGACCTGGGCGTGGGGCGAGTTTTCCGCATCGGCCGGCAACAGGTGAGCTGTTCCTTGCAGCCGTTCTGGAACATCACCACCGATGGGCCTTCTCCGAAATACGGGATTACGGCCGGGGTGTCGTTCATATATCCCGAATTCTGGAAGAGGTGATAAAAATCATGATTTATCACAAAGCCCGGCAAATGGATTGACGAAAGGTATACTTACTTATCATGAATGCCGGACAGGAAAACAATCGATCAGGCCAGGTCGCCCACGGCATCCACGTGGTCGCGAAGCCCATAGGGCCGGCGTGCAATCTGGATTGCGCCTACTGCTTTTATCTCGAAAAGCAGGCGCTGTACGGCGCCGGCGAGGATTTCCGGATGCCGGACGAGGTCCTTTCAACTTTCATCAGGAGCTATGTAGCTGCCCAGCCTGCACCGGATGTGGATTTTGTCTGGCAGGGGGGCGAGCCGACCCTTCTGGGGGTGGACTTTTTCAGGAGGGTTGTCCAGCTGCAGGCCCCCTTCGCCGGCCGCAAAACCATCACCAACTCCCTGCAGACCAACGGCACCCTGCTGGACGACGAATGGTGCCGTTTCCTGAAACGGCACGGATTCATGGTGGGAATCAGCCTGGACGGACCACGGGAGATTCATGACCTTTTCCGCCGCGACCGCGCCGGGAACGGCACATTCAATTCCGTGATGCGCGGGTTGCGGCTGTTGAAGAAGCATGGGGTAGCGTTCAACGTCATGGCCAGCGTTGCCCGTGAGACCGCGGCGAAACCACTTGACGTCTACCGTTTCCTGAAGGATGAAGGCGTGAAGTTTATCCAGTTCGCCCCAATTATTGAGCGCCTTCCCGGAGACTCGGCCAGGGAGCTGGGACTGAGCCTTGCCGCACCGGCCGCGCTGGACAGGCAGGAGCGGAACAGGGAGGCGACCCCATGGTCGGTGATCCCCGGAGAATACGGGGATTTCCTGATAGCGATCTACGAGGAATGGGTCCGCCAGGACGTGGGTACGGTCTTTGTGATGAACTTCGAGTGGGCGCTCAATGCCTGGATAGGCAACCCTTCGCCGGTCTGCACCCATGCCCGGCAGTGCGGCCGTTCGGTCGTTCTGGAGCATGACGGCGACCTGTTCTCCTGCGACCACCATGTCTACCCGGACTACCGGCTCGGAAACATCCTGGTTGACGATCTGGCCGCCATGGTCGAAAAGTCGATCAGGTCCGGTTTCGGAGTGAACAAGGAATCGGCCCTGCCCAGGCAGTGCGCAAAATGCGAGGTGCTGGCGGCCTGCCGGGGTGGGTGCCCCAAGCACCGTTTCCTGGAGACGTGCCATTCCGAACCGGGACTGCATTACCTCTGCGCGGGGTACAGGAAGTTCTTCAGGCATATACGCAAGTACCTGCGGGTGATGGCCACGCTGCTTGAGAACGGGCTCCCTCCTTCCTGCGTGATGGATGCGGTAAAAGGGCCGCTGGTGATCAGGCGAGACCATTGATGTCGAGTTGGTGAGGGCGCAATGATATCAGCCATGGGTATCATGCCGGCGCAGATTTCCGTCGAGGGGGCACTATCACATGAAAGGAGAAACGTATGGAGGATCAAGGCGCAAAGTTGGTGGGCCAGGTTACCGCTCTGCTGGAGCAGCATGACGCGGCATTCGACGCACAGGACATCAAGGGGATAATGAAGACCTACGTCTCGGGAAACCAAATCTTCCTGATGGGAACCGGCCCCGGAGAAATCTATCGGGGGCGGGAAGGGATCGAGGGGGCATACACCCAGTTCTTCAACAAATTTGAAAAAGGAACGGCTGGATTCACCTACAATTGGGTTTCAGCCGGTTCCAGGCATGATGTAGCCTGGTTTGCCGCCGAGTACACCGTCAAAGGCAAGGTAAAGGGCGAGACGAAAGAGGTCGCTTTCAACGTTTCAGGAACCCTGCAGCAGGAAAAAGGGAAATGGCGCTTCCTTGCCTTGCACTTTTCCAGGCTGGGTGTTCTGGATGAGAAGCATCCGAAGTGAGGTAGAACGTTCCTGAACGAGACATAGTAAAGGGACAGATCAAGATACCGCGAAGAAGGTATTCTTTTTCTTCTGCGGTTTTCCAACAGGAGGTCAGTCATGGAAGATGAGTTGAAATCAAAGGATGCCGGAGAGTGCGGTACCGCTAAAAGAGGGTTGTTCAGTCGCCGGGAATTGCTTATCAGCCTTGGCAAATGGTCAAAAATCGTAGTCGGAGTCGCCGCCGGAGGAGCAGCGCTGTTCTCGGGCGGAAAGGAGTCGTACGGCGGCGCCTGGGCAAACCGGCCCGTAGGAGGCGGCGCATGGGCGAACCGGGCAGGCGGGGGCGGCGCCTGGGCGAACCGGGCCGGAGGCGGAGGCGCCTGGGCGAACCGGGGCGGCGCATGGGCCAATCGGGGCAGTGCCTGGGCCAATCGCGGAGGCGCCTGGGTCAACCGCTATTAGCGGTTGATCTCCGGGGAAACGCATATCTACCGGAACAGATGGTGGAGAACGAACGTGACGAATACAATTGCCTACGACATCCCGGCCTCGCTGGTCGCCGCCTTTCACGGGCGAAAGGCGATTGTCCGCTCCCCTGATCCGGCGGAACTCGTGGAAAACGTCACCGACTTGGATCTGGGAAATATTTCCTTCATTAAGCTGCTTTCCCTGAATGGCGGAATTGGCGCCCTGATGGCATGGGGGCATGGCATCCCGGTGGACCTGGTCGTTTCCGACCCCTGCCGGGACCTTCCCCTCCTGTACCGGTACGCCCCCCTGCTTGCCGTTCATCCCCTCAGGGTTTCCGTCCCTCTCGTTCCCGGATTCGGCAACGTGGTGAAGCTGGCGGTCTCCCTGAACTTCGCGGTCAAGGTGGAGGGCGGGCAGCCCGACGAGGCGCTGACGGATGAAATGCAGCGGATAGCACAATTCTATCTCCACCAGACAATGGTTTCCGAGCCGGTCGAGTTCTTTCACAGCCTGTTCATGGCATTCTACCACCGGGATCCGGTTACGCTCTGGGCCATCCAGGAGGAAGACCCTTCCCTGAACCGCTTCATCACCGAGCGAGGGGAGGAGAAGCTGCCCGGTCGGCTGGCGGGGGTGGAATCCACACAGGGGTTTTTCGCGTTCCTGAGAGAATTGCGGAACGGGCTGGCCACCGGAACAGACGAATGCGCAGGATGCGAGTTCCTCTTGCAGTGCATGGGATACTTCAAGTGGCCGCGCAGAGAGTATCGTTGCAGCGGCGTGAAGGCGCTGATGCAAACCCTGCGCAGTGCGGCCGAGGAATTGCGGGCGGATATGGCCTCGTTGCCTTCTCCGGAAGGAGAGCCGATATGACCGGTACCAACTTTTCACTGATCCTGCTCCCTACCCTGGCCTGCAATGCCGACTGTGAATACTGTTTCGAGAACAAAACCGATCAGCACCTCACCCTCGACCAACTCGCGGTCCTCATGGAAAAGGTCATGGACTTCCTGGAGCAGGAATCCATCGCGCGATTGTCCATCTACTGGCAGGGGGGCGAAGTGATGACGCTGCCGCCGGAGTGGTTCGAACGGGCAGATGTCATCATACGCAAGAGTGCCGAAGCCCGGAAGAAAGAGGTCGTCAATTACCTCCAGTCGAACATGATCGGTTACTCCGGAAAATGGGGCAGGGTCATGGCGGAGATGTTCGGAAACAGCGTGGGCTCTTCCATGGATTTCCCCAATCTCCACCGTCGGCTCACGGGTGGCGGACCAGGGGAATACGAGGCCCTCTGGATCCGAAAAGTGCGGGAAGCGCGGCAAGCGGGCATCCGGATCAGCGTCATCGCCATACCAAACGCAAAAACCCTGGAGCTGGGCGCGGAGCGCTTCTATTCCCGTTTTGTCGATGAATTGGAGATCACCGAGTTCCAGGTCAACACCCCCTTCCCCGGTGGGCAGTCCAATGAGGTGAAGGAGGGCTACCCGCTGGATTCGGACCAACTGGCCGGCTTTCTCCTGGATCTGGCGGCCATCTGGATCGACAGGGGCCTCGCCAAAGGGGTCCATGCAGGTCCCTTCAGCAGCCTTATGGAATATTTCGTCCTTGGGCACAAGGACCTGCTCTGCATCTGGCAGGACAACTGCGCCAATGGCTTCGTCTGCATCGATCCGCTGGGCCATGTCTCCCAGTGCGACTGCTGGGCGGCAAGCTATCCCGGATTCCGTTTCGGGAACATTTTCCAGGGCCCGGACCTTTCATCCATGCTCCGGAACAGCGATGCCCGCAGAATGCTCCAGGAAAGGCCCGGGGTCCTGATTCAGCAGGAGGACTGCATTCAATGCGACTATCTGGGCATCTGTCATGGAGGATGTCCCGTGCGGTCCTACTCGGTCCATGGCGATATCCGGTCCAAGGACCCTTACTGTCGGCTCTATAGAACTCTCTTCAAAGGAATGGAGGAATTGGCGGTTTCCCAAGCGCGTCATAACACGGTTGCAGCTTTCCGCGGCGCTGATGGCGCCCTCTGTCAAGAGACACCGACTCACTGACGTCTGTCGTAATTACCTTTAACCAATGAACCGGCCCGATGCCTGACGCCGGTCGCACCATGCTTTTCCAACGCCCGGTCACCCCTGAAGCCCAGTGCGGACGACATATCGCATCTCGGGCGAAATATCGCCCCCCTGCTCCCCGGCCCAATCCCGACGTCCAAACGCATTGCCTGAAAATTATAATGATTACAGCATATTGCGCTGAAACGCACCCTATGGGGATACTTGGCATGAATCTCGGAAGATATTCTCATACCAAGCCAGGAAGCTTTGATATTCACTCTCAGCAGATTCAGAAAGGAGCACGCCATGTCACCAAGTTTTCGCTCGTTGTCAGCTGCGATCATAGTGGGGCTCTTTGCCCTCCTGGGCGCATTTCCATGCCCTTCTTCGGCAGCAAGCAAGGCCCAGATAGACCGCGACGTGGACAAGGCCCTGCAGGAACTTTATGCATCCTCGCCAGCTGCAAAGGTGCTCGCCTCCGAAGCCAAGGGCATCCTCGTATTTCCGAGCA
Source organism: Geobacter sp. (assembly GCA_003314535.1). GTDB lineage: Bacteria > Desulfobacterota > Desulfuromonadia > Geobacterales > Geobacteraceae > RPRC01. Next base: position 106,993 of record POSG01000006.1, on the reverse strand, counting down.
TCGTGAAAGCCGGATTCGTCGTCGGTGCCCAGGGTGGCAACGGGGCCCTGCGCAGGCATGGCAGGACTGCCGGCTACTACAACACCGCTTCCGCATCGTACGGGCTGCAGGCGGGCATCCAGAAATTCGGCTATGCGCTGTTCTTCATGTCCGATTCGGACCTCCGCTACCTGAACAAAAGCGGAGGATGGGAAATCGGCGTCGGCCCGAGCATAGTGGTCGTCGATGCGGGCGTGGCGAAGGCGTTGACCACGACCACGGCAAGAAAAGGTGTCTATGCGTTTTTCTTCAGCCAGAAGGGGCTCATGGCCGGACTCGGCCTGCAGGGGACCAAGATCACCAGGATACACCCGGATTGAAATTCCGCTGCAAAGTCGGACAGGAGGAAACGATATCATGAAAAAGGCAGATCCAGCCGGGATGAATCCTGAAAAACAGCGCCTGGAAGAGTCGCGTGAAAAGAACGTTCCCTGGAAAAAATGGGGGCCGTATCTCTCCGAGCGGCAGTGGGGGACGGTGCGGGAGGACTACAGCGAGGGTGGCGACGCATGGGATTTCTTCACCCATGACCACGCCCGTTCCCGGGCGTACCGTTGGGGCGAAGACGGCCTGGGAGGGATATCCGACGACAAGCAGCGGATCTGTTTCGCCCTGGCGTTGTGGAACGGCAAAGACGCCATTCTGAAGGAGCGGCTTTTCGGGCTCACGAACAGCGAGGCAAACCACGGCGAGGACGTCAAGGAGTACTACTTCTACCTCGACAGCACGCCGACCCACTCCTACATGAAATACCTGTACAAGTACCCCCAGGCAGCGTTTCCCTACGCCGACCTGGTGGAGACGAACCGGCGGCGCAGCCGCGAGGAGATGGAGTACGAGCTCCTCGACACGGGTATCTTCAAAGAGGACCGCTACTTCGACGTCTTCGTGGAATACGCCAAGGCCGCACCTGAGGACATCCTGGTGAAGATCACTGCGGTCAATCGGGGTCCGGAGGCGGCCGAGCTGCACCTGCTGCCGACCCTGTGGTTCCGCAACGACTGGGCGGAGTGGATATCCAGACCTTCCGAGAAACCGGTGCTCAAGCAGATCGAAGGACCGTCGGGCGCGAGTACGGTGGAGGCAACGCATTCCGTACTGGGCGCGTACTACCTGTACAGCGAAGACGATGCGGCGCTGCTCTTTACAGAGAACTCAACCAACCACTCCAAGCTCGGCCTCGACTACCCGGACATCGGCCCCTACCTCAAGGACGGAATCAACAACCATGTGGTGAACGGGCAGCAGGGCGCGGTGAATCCCGAAAAGACGGGAACCAAAGTGTCGGCGCACTACAGGGTAAACGTAAAGGCCGGCAAGTCAGCGGTGATCCGTTTGCGGCTCACCGATTCACCTCCACACGGAAAGGACAAACCCTTTGCGAAGAGTTTTGACGACGTCTTTGCGGCGAGGCTCCGTGAGGCTGACGAATTCTACCGGTCCGTGACGCCCCCATCCGTGAGCGAAGATGCCGCCAACGTCATGCGCCAGGCCATCGCCGGCATGCTCTGGTCCAAGCAGTATTACTTCTGGGACGGCGATGCATGGCTGGAAGAACACAACGCCCACCCCCTCCATCACGGCTACCGCGCGTTCCGGAACGGGGAGTGGTTCCACATGGTGAACGACGACATCATCTCCATGCCCGACAAGTGGGAGTACCCCTGGTACGCTGCCTGGGACCTCGCCTTCCACACGCTGCCCATAGGTATCGTGGACCCCGACTTCGCCAAGGACCAGCTGAAACTGATGCTCCGCTGGCGCTACCTGCACCCGAGCGGCCAGATCCCCGCCTACGAGTGGAACTTCAGCGATGTGAACCCCCCGGTCCACGCCTTTGCGACCCTGTTCCTGCACCGCACCGAGCAGGCGCTGCGGGGCGAGACTGATGTTGAATTCCTCAAGACCGCCTTCAACAAGCTCGTGCTGAACTTCACGTGGTGGGTGAACCGCAAGGACCGCTTCGGCAAGAACGTCTTTGAGGGCGGCTTTCTCGGCCTCGACAACATCGGCGTCTTCGACCGCAGCGCCCCGCTGCCGACGGGAGGCTACCTGGAGCAGGCGGACGGCACGGCGTGGATGGCCCTGTTCACGCAGAACATGCTGGAGCTCGCCGTGGAACTGGCTGCCCATGACCCCTACTACGAGGACATGGTCTTCAAGTTCGTCGAACACTTCGCCTATATCGCCGCGGCCATGAACAAGCCCGGACCGGACGGCATGTGGGACGAGGAGGACGGCTTCTACTATGACCTGCTGCGGTTGCCCGACGGCAGCGCCACGCGGCTCAAGGTGCGCTCCATGGTGGGGCTCCTCCCCCTGTGCGCCACGACGGTGATCGAGAAGTGGCAGCGCGAACGCGTTCCGCAGGCAGCTGCCGCGATCCAGAAACGCATGCGGCAGATGCCCGAGCTCCTGGATTCCGTCCACCCCACGGGTCCCGGCCACCTCGGGGTAGCCGAGCGGGGCATATTCGCCCTCATCAACCCGGAACGGCTGCGCCGGATCCTTGCCAAGATGCTCGACGAGGACGAGTTCCTGAGCCCCTATGGCATCCGCGCCCTCTCCAGGTTCCACGAGCGGAACCCATATGTCTTCCATGCGGGCGGCCGGGAGTACCACGTGGACTACCTGCCGGCCGAATCGAACACCGGCATGTTCGGCGGCAACTCCAACTGGCGCGGCCCCATCTGGATGCCGGTCAATGCCCTCATCATCAGGTCGCTCCTGAACTTCTACCTGTACTACGGCGACAACTTCAGGATCGAATGCCCGACCGGTTCAGGCCGGATGATGAACCTCTTCGAGGTGGCCAAAGAGATTTCGGATCGGCTTACCCGCATCTTCCTGCGGGATGAGCACGGCCGGCGGCCCGTGTACGGGGGAACGGAAAAATTCCAGGCCGACCCGCACTGGCGCGACCACATCCTCTTCTATGAGTACTTCCACGGGGATAACGGTGCGGGGCTGGGCGCGAGCCACCAGACGGGATGGACAGGATTGGTGGCGAAGCTGATCCAGCTCTTCGGATTGCTCGATCCGGAAAAGTCGCTTGAGGCCGGCAAGACTTCGGGCTTCGTCCGTGGGAAGTCGAAAGCAGGGTAATTATCTATACGGAGGATGCCCATGTCCACCTGGCCGCGCTATCCCGTCATTTACGAGGTCAATACCTGGGTCTGGTTGCAGGAACTGGGGAGGAACAGGAAGAAACCCGTGACCCTGGCAAACGTCCCGAAAAAGGAATGGGACGCCATCGCCACCCTCGGCTTCGATGCCGTCTGGCTCATGGGGGTCTGGGAGCGGAGCCCCGCCGGAATCCGCATCGCCATGGGCAACCAGAACCTTCTTGACGGCTTCCGCCGCGCCCTCCCCGACTTCACCGAGACGGATAACGTGGGCTCCCCCTACTGCGTCCGCAGTTACGAGGCGGATCAACACCTGGGGGGGAGAGAAGGCCTCGCCAAGGCCCGCAGGGAGCTGGCCAAGCGCGGCATGCGCCTGATCCTCGATTTCGTCCCCAATCACGTGGCCCCGGATCATCCATGGGTGTCGGAACACCCCGACTACTTCATCCAGGGGGATCACGGTGACTCGGTGCGGGAGCCGGCCGCGTTCATCGCGGAAGGGGGATACGTGTTCGCCTGCGGGCGCGACCCGTATTTCCCGGCCTGGCCGGACGTGCTCCAGCTCAACGCCTTTAACGACGGCCTGCGGGAGGCGGTCATCGATACGCTTGCCTTCATCGCCGAACAGTGCGACGGAGTGCGCTGCGACATGGCCATGCTGGTCATGAACGACATCTTCCGGCGCACCTGGGGGGATCGCGCCGGAGAACGGCCCGACGGGGACTACTGGCCCGAGGTGATCGGCTCGGTGAGGAAAAAGCACCCCGGCTTCCTCTTCATGGCCGAGGCCTACTGGGACCTGGAGTGGGAGCTGCAGCAGCAGGGCTTCGACTACTGCTACGACAAGAAGCTCTACGACCGGCTCGAGCATGGCCCGGCCGAACATGTCCGGCTTCACCTCTGCGCCGACATGGCCTACCAGGAGAAGCTGGTCCGCTTCATCGAAAACCACGACGAACCCCGGGCTGCTGCCATCTTTACCCCTGAGCAGGAGCGGGCCGTCGTCGTTGCGACCATGACACTGCCGGGGGCGCTGCTGCTGCACGAGGGGCAGTTCGAAGGGCGAAAGGTGAGACTCCCCGTGTTTCTCGGCCGCCGCCCCGACGAGCCGGCTGACGCGGATCTGCAGGCGTTCCACCATGCCCTTCTGGACGCCGTTGCCGGGCTGGACTTGAGAAGCGGTGAATGGCGCCTCTGCGAGAGGGGCGGCTGGCCCGACAACCAGAGCTGCAATCACCTGGTGGCCTGGTGCTGGAGAACGGGGGAAGGCCGCTGCCTCGTGGTCGTGAACCTGTCTCCGCAGCGTTCGCAGGGGCTTATCCAGGTGCCGTGGGACGACTTGTGCAGACGCGCATGGCGTCTCCACGACGTCATGTCAGGGGATGCATTCGAGAGGGACGGGAGCGGGATGCTCAGCCAGGGGTTGCACGTGGACCTGGAAGGATGGGCTTTTCATTTTTTCGATATGCAACCGGTTTGACGGCCACGGAGTTGAGGGGCTCCGATGATGCGTCCCGGCCCCGCCGATCCCGAGTCCTATCCCCTGCCGGAGCGCTTGCGCATGGTGCAGGATTCGAGTGTGATCGTGCTACTGGTCGGGAGAAGATGGCCCGTTAAGGGAGTTGACGACAATTCATGCCTCAAACAGTGGCATCGCGCGGCAAACAGGATACAATGAAATAAAAGGTTGTGTTGCATTTTAATGTGGGAAAGCGCATGTCTTGCCGATTGGAGCCGTCAACCTCGCAAGCCTGGCGTTGAATCAATACTTAGAAAAGGAGGTCTTTTCATGAAATTCCATCGAGCATGTATTCTGTTCCTCGTCCTGGCCCTGGTCAGCCTCGCCGGTTGCTGCGGAGGACGAGGGTCAACGGTCGAAACCAAGAGTATCACCACCACCAAATCACTGGGTGATGAACTGATCGATCTCAAAAAGGCCTATGAAAGCGGCGCCATAACCGAAAGCCAGTATGATGAACTTAAGAAGAAGACAATCGAGCAGCATACTGCACAGTAGATTTCAGCCTGGTTTCTTGCAGGTTAAGGATCGGGCGTAGGGAAGCCACGTGTATTCGCGAGTTCACGAAAAGGACACCGCGAAGGTTCTCATGCAGCCTGTCACGGCCCATGGCAGCGGGAGACTCCACGCCGGACCACTTGGGGGTTCCCGCCGAACACTCCGGTTCCCGGCAGCGATATTCCCGGCTTTCTGCTGCGTACTGCTCGCCTTTGCCATCGCTTTCGGCTCTCCGTCTGCAATGAGAGCTCCGGACGCATGCCCCGTCCGGCAGAAAGACAGTCCCGATCCCGAAACATCATTCCCGAGGATCGTCCTGCTCGGAGCGGTGACCGCATACCAGAAATTCATCTCGCCGACTGACGGGGGCAGGTGCGGGTTTTATCCATCGTGTTCCGCATTCGGCCGCCAAGCGGTCAGCAGCAACGGCGTTTTCCCCGGGGTTGTACTGACCGCCGACCGGCTGATGCGCTGCAACCCTTTCAAACGGCCCGGAACGTTTTACCTGCCCCTCCCTGACGGCAGGCTCTACGATCCGGTGGAAAACAACCTCCTTTCAAAATGATGAAACATTTGCCCTTACTGCTGACAGCAGCTTTCCTCACGGTTTTTCCCTGTATCTCCTCCTCCCATGCCGAGGAGCAGGCCGTCTATATTTCCCAGGATGTGCAGCTGCGGCTGGGCGACGCTTTTCTCGCCGAAGGGGAGTTCTACCGGGCGATCACCGAGTACAAGAAATTCCGCATCCTGTTCCCTGATTCCGAGCGGGGTGACATTGCACTCTTTCGGACCGGCATAGCCTACTACCTTGGAGAGGAATACGAAGCCGCCGCCAGAACCTTTGGCAGCCTGGCCGAATTCTATCCCCTGAGCAGGTACTTGAGCCATGCCCTTTATTACGAGGGTCTCAGCCGCTGGAAGAGAAAAGACCATGCCGGCGCAGCCGGCCTGTTCACGAAGCTCGTACAGGAAGGACCGGATTCATCGTTTGCTCCCCGGGCTCTCGTGGCGCGTTCGCTCCTCGAACTTGACAGAGGTGACGCGGCTCTTGCCGCAGGCGACCTGGAGCTGTTTCTTGCAACATTCCCCGAACATCCGGAAAAGCCCCACGTTCAGGAAGCGCTGGCCCTTGTGCGGGACTATGAGCACCTCCCGCAGAAATCGGAGATACTCGCGGCGGTGCTTTCCGCGATCCTGCCTGGCAGTGGTTATGTCTACGCAGGACGATACGGTGACGGGCTCTCCGCCTTTCTCCTGAACGCCCTTTTCATCGCCGGATCAGTCACTGCAGTGAACAGCGAGCTGTATCCTGCGGCCGCGCTGACCGGAGGCATCGGGCTGCCATTCTACATGGGAAACATCTACGGCTCTGCGAATGCCGTGAAGAAACACAACAGCGGTATCAAGAGGGAGCTGCGAGGGAAGATATCGGCCGTCCTGGATAACATCGTCGACGACAAGACGATTCCCGGCAAGGAATAGCAAAAGCATATTCCGCCATGCACAATCACTGACAAGTGAGCCCATTCATTCAGGATGTTTTTTTCTTTTCACCGGCCACCACATATGCAATTATCGCCAAGACCAAGACCACGCACAACTTCATGGCAAGAACAAACATCTTGACGATTGCCAACGGAAATTCAATCGGCAGGTTGCGCCAAAGAATGAGTGCGGCAACCACTAGGGCTCCGATCAGAACTGTGATTTGTTTTCTGTTCATGTGTTACCTCTTTCCCGGAACAAACCAGGTCCCATTCTTTCCTGCTGAATTGTCGCTCCCACCAAAGCGCCTCTCGCCGAGGGTTCGGCACAGGCTGAGTCTGGGCAGTTTTCATCCACAACATGGTCACACAAGGTTTGCGATACAATTTTGCCCAAAATTCCGGCTCATTTGCTTTCCTTATTATTTCTCGGCATACCTTGTTTCAATGGTTCCCTTGCCTGCCCTGAAGTATTTGCGCGTTTCTTCTCATGATTTATCACAAGCCGGATTTCTCGGTATCCAGTGGAGACGCAATGGGCAGCTTCCTCCCTTCTTTCAGAATTTTGATGCCTTGGTCAAACTTCCTGTAGAAATTTTCAGCATCCAGCCTGGTAAACCTGTCGCCCTCAACCCTGCGTTTGGCTATAATGGTAATTTTCGAGGCAGCCGTATCAGCAGGTTCAATCCACACGCCCATCACTGATCCGTAAAGCACCATTTCCATCCCGGTACTGGTAATCACGTAATTCTCGTCGCGATGCTCCTCGACCGCATCGGTCTTTTCCCAGCGGAACACGGCCATTGATATTTCCCATGCCTGTTTCGTATCTACAGGGTAAACCCTCGTAACTCCGGCAGTTCCGATTCTGCGGGCTTTGACAATTTCAGCAGCGAGATCCTGTCTGCTCGCGCAGCCGCCTGCCAGGGATATCAGTGACAGAAAGATCCAGAGACTTCTTTTCACGCACGCGCCCATTGCTGCATCCCCCTTCAATCCGACCGCAAACGATTGACGCCGGAATAAGACCCTCCCCTGCCCAAGGCAATGTTCCGGAGCGCGCACTGGCCCAAGTTCTCCCCGTCTCGCTCGGGGAGTGAAGACTCTTGGTCAGCGTCCACTCCCCGGTCAGGCCAGTCGGAGGTTTCCATCCCCGTTTTTTTTGATGCAGACCCGGAGCAGCCATGGCCGCCTCTTTGATTGGCATGCATACCCCGTCTGACAGGCTGGTGGAAAACGTTATGAGGAAGGCCGGATGCAAGGCAAACTGAGCAGCACCCGGGACATATCACTCAGACAGGCGCGGGTGTGGGCACTGCGCAACGCCGCTGACGGGCTCCGCAATAGTTTTCCTACAGCATGCTAAGGCTTGACGCAGTCGGTCCCGCCCCGCTCGGTGCACATGACGTAGCGGGCCTTTTTCGCCCAGTATTTCAGAGCTTCATCCGCGTTGTACCAGGTATCGGTGATGCCTTTCGGGCTCTTGCCGCCGACGCGCTTATCCAGTGCCGCTCCCAGGAGCGCCCCGCTCATGGCGTCGGTCACTTTGAATTCCGCGGTTATTTCACCTACTCCGGACTGTTTACCGGTGGCGGCGTATTTCACGGCATTTACGCCTATGCCGATGGGCATGACCGATGAAAGGACATTGCGTCCCGGTTTCGAGCTGTCAGCATCGACGATGGCCAGCTGGATCCTCATGGTGCCCTGCGCGGGGCTGTCCACGATCTGGTAGTCCTGCTTGAGCTCATCGGTCAGGTAGACAAAGGCATTGGTGGCAAGCTTCTGGTAGTTGCCAAGCTCATCCGCGTCAAGCTGCGCTTCCTTGACGATGATCACCGGGTCGATTATCACCTTGTCGTACTGTTTGATTTTCGCGTCGGGATTCACATAGCGATAGAGGGCCTGATCTTCTCCCCCCTTCTGCAGGATGGACGGGTTGAACAGCGTGGCGGTTTGGACGTCCACGCTGCGCGCCTGGTAACTGGCGCCGCAGCCGCCGATCAACAGTCCGGTTGCGATACATGACAAGGCCACGCACATACTCATCAGTTGTTTCATGGTTCTCCTCCTTTTGCCGTTTTTATTGAGACATGGCCATATCTCCCGACTGCTCCGGACAGTCTGGATCGCGCCCATGTTTCACGTCCTCTGGCTTCTTACCGCCTTGAGCAGGTCCATGCCCCGCATCGACGATACCTCGAAGAAGGACACTTCCGGCTCGCGCTGGGATAGCTCCATTGCTTCCAGCATCCTCCCGTAGAGTTCCGATCGGATGTGCCGGATGAAGGCTTCCCAGGACTGCCAGTGCTCCAGGAAGATGATCTCCCCTTCTTCGCCTTCTTCCTGGCAGATGCGGCAGTCCAGGCAGCCGCTCATCGCCTCTATGGGCCCCTTGATAGAACCCAGGACGCACAGCAGCTCTTCTCTCTTCCCGGGTAGCGGCACGATTTTTACTATGGACAGGATCATCATATGCAGATCCATATCCGAGATTCATGCCAAGCGAAAAACGCAGGCATGTCTCAGTGCAGGCTATTGTAATCACTATGGTTTGAAGAACGTGGGAAGAGGAGGCCGGAGATGTGGCGGACGAAATACCGGCTTCAGGATGATATTTCGCCCTTTTCCTTCTCGTTGCTGAGCTTGATGCCCAGTTTCTTTATCCTGGAGGTGAGGGTGGATGGGATCATCCCGAGAATGCGCGCTGCTCCGGCGTCACCCTTGATGCGGCCGCTCGTATGGCGGAGAACGTTCATGATATGACCGTACTCGACTTCCTGGAGAGTCTTTGCCCAGGAAATTCCCCTTTCGGCATCCTGCGGGAGTTTTGTCTCAAGGGTCGGGCCGGAGCTGATGATGACGGCGTGCTCGATGATATTCCGCAATTCACGCACGTTGCCCGGCCATGCATACCGCTGCAGCGCCTCCATGTCGCGCTTTTCGATCCTCAGGATCTGCTTGCCCATCTTGTCGCAGAATTCGTTGACAAATGCCCACACCAGCATGGGTATGTCCTCGACCCTTTCGCGGAGCGGTGGCACGGTGATGGGGAAGACGTTCAGGCGATAGAAGAGATCCTGCCTGAATTTCCCCGTTTTGACAGCTTCCATGAGATTGCGGTTCGTTGCGGCGATGACCCGCGCATGGACCTGGATGGTCTTGGGGCTCCCGAGCCTTTCGAAGGCGCCTTCCTGGAGGACCCGCAACAGCTTCGCCTGCAGTTCCAGGGGAAGTTCGGCGATCTCGTCCAGGAAAATCGTCGAACCGTCCGCCATCTCGAACCGGCCGATCTGCCGTGTCAATGCGCCGGTATAGGCCCCCCTCTCCCGGCCGAACAGCTCGCTTTCCACCAGGGTCGCCGGCAGGGAGGCACAGTTTATTTTCACCATGGTCTTGTCCCGGTGGAGGCTCATGTCGTGGATTGCCCTGGCGATGAGTTCCTTGCCGGTTCCGGTTTCCCCGCAAATAAGGACTGTGGAATCGGTGGGAGCAACCTGTTCCACTTGTATCAAGACCCTGGAAAGCGCTTCACTCTGGCCGATTATCTCTTCCCTGTTGTGGCAGGCCCTGATCTCGGACCTTAGAAAATCGGCTTCGTCCTGCAGCTTGTCCTTCAGCTCCCGGACCGTTACCAAGGACCTCCGCAACTCCGCATCGGCACTTTTGCGCGCCAATGCGTTAATGAAAACTTCACCGATGAGACGCAGTCGCTGTACGTATTCATCCGGCCACGGCCGCTCAATCCGGATATTGTTTATGACAAAGATGCTGCATCTGCCATTCGCCGTGTGCAGAGGAATGTTAATGAATGATTGGACACCCATAGCCTGATGCGTTTCGACGTCCTTCATCGCTTCGCGGGGAAGATCCCTGATATTGGTGACTTTTAGGATCCGGCCTTGCTTCACGAGCTCCTCGTAGCCCCAGGGAAAGAGAGGAGCGATATTGAGATCACCAGGGATCCGCTCGAAACCTTCGTCATACCAGGCGTTGGTTACCCTGGCATAGAGCTCGTCGGTATGCGCCTCGAGGAGGCCGCAGCGGTCGCCAAGGAAAAATTTCCCTATCATCTCCAAAGAGTGTTCGATCTGGGCATCCAGATCGTCCGGTTCAAGATTGACAAAGCGGGCCGAAATATCCGCCAGCAAATTCTCGAAACATGCCCTTTCGGTGATCTCCTTTTGTTTTTCCCTGTTTTCGGAACAGGCCTTTTTCTGCTCCAATGCGTTGTTAAAAATCTCACCGATGAGACGCAACCGCTGAATGTACCCTTCCCAAAATTTCTCTTCATGCATGTTCTGAATCACGAACATCTTCGTGACCACGGCGCCGGAAAACAGGGGGATATTGAGAAAAGACCTGACGCCCTGCTCCACCCACGACTGCCGATCCTTCTCCGCCTCGGGAGGCAAGTCCTCCAGCCTCGATACCCAAATCGCCTGTCCCCGCGTCACCAGCATTTCATAAGCCCAGGGAAACAGGGGAGCCAGGTTCAGATCTCCCGTTTCAAGCGCATTCACACCTTCGCAAAACCAGTAGTGGATAACCTTCAGCTCGACCAGATCCGGTCGTACGGACATTATTCCGCAGCGATCGCACGCGAAGTACTCGCCTATACACGCCAGGGCCGAAATGATCTCCCTGTCCACATCCGCGGGCTCCGCCGCAACGAAACGCGCGGAGATGTCGGATATCAGGGTCTCGAAACGGACTCTTTCCCGGACTTCAAGCTTTATTCTCTTGCACTCCAGCGACAGCGCAAATACGTCCGCAATCGGCTTGAGTACCCTTACAATCCCCTCCGGCCAGGAAAGTTCCGCGCGGGTGCTCTCCAGGGAAAGACAGCCGATCACGATTCCGTCAATTTCCAGGGGGAGCGAAAGATGCGACTGCGTGCCCACGCTTCTGAAATACTTCCCGGCCTCGTTTGCCGCTTCAGGCAGGTCCGCAACGTGGGAAAAAATGACGCACTCTCCGCGCTTCAACTTCTCCACGCCCCAGGGAGGAACGGTGATCTCATTTCTATTCACAGCCTTATTGACGTCAGAGGTCTCGTAGAGGTGGGTGCACACCATCCGCATCAGACGCTCGGAAGATTGAACGATATAAGCGCGTTCAAGGGAGAGAAAACGGACGATTTTTCGCAGGCTGATCCGTATTTCCGAATCGAGCTGATCCACCGACGTGGTCATGAAGGAGGCGATCAGTTCGCTGGTGATTTGTTGAAGACCAGCCAGCCTGGAAATCAGGGAAGCGTTCGATGGTGCGGTTTTACGCGGGCAGCCCTTCTCCTGCGTCATGATTGCCGATGTGACGGAACTACGGTGTTGTCCCTCTGCGGAACGTTTCATTGAATCACCCTGTACAGGTTAAAGATGCTTTCGCAAAAAATCGTCATATCCCCGCAAGCAGGTATCCAGTGGTTTTGTAATAGCTTGGAATCCTAGGATTCCCGCTTGCGCGGGAATGACGGAAACAATGATTTTTCCATTTTTTGCGAGTACATCGAAGATTACTCGTTTCACGCACCGTCGGGCAGCTGATTCATTTCATTATTCGATAATTTTATCAATACGGACCCGCATTGCAAGGCGACATTTCGTCCGGGCCACTCGTGATTTCCCAGGACAAGTTCCGCTGTCCGAGCATTTGACGACTTGACCCCATTTTTCCCTGTCGCATGCCCTGTTTTTCAGGCACGGCCCATAGAGGAGACGATATATCGCCTTCTGTGCGATATATCGTCTTTCCCTTTCCCCGACGCCACCTGTCCACCCTGCAGGCTCAGCTGCACTAACCAATCATTTCCGACCCTTAGGACAATAATGCGCAGGGGCTGTTTTTTGGCACAAATATGGGATAGCAAATATAAAAAAGAAAACATGACGAAGGCCCATCCACATATTTTTTCGGAAGGAGAGCAAGCCATGACATTTTTGACCAGATCGTTGGCAGCTACCATCATCGCCGGGATCTTCGCCTTTGCGGCCATAGGCCCGGGCAATGCGAAAGCCGCCAGCAAAGCGGAGATCGACAGCGAGGTCGACGCCGCCATGCAGCAGCTCTTCGAGAGCTCTCCCGTGGCGAGGATGCTGGCCCAGGAAGCCAAGGCCATCCTGGTTTTCCCGAGCATCGTCAAGCTGGGATTCATCGTGGGAGTCCAGGGAGGCAACGGCGCTCTGCGCAGAGCAGGCGTGAGCACCGCGTACTACAACACCGCTTCCGCCTCCTACGGGCTGCAGGCGGGCATCCAGAAATTCGGCTACGCCCTCATTTTCATGTCCGACTCGGCCGTCAACTATCTTGACAGAAGCGGCGGATGGGAGATCGGCGTCGGCCCCAGCATCGTCGTCGTGGATGCGGGCGTCGCCAGGGCGCTCACGACCACGACAGCCCGGAAGGAGATCTATGCATTCTTCTTCAGCCAGAAGGGCCTCATGGCCGGCCTCGGGCTGCAGGGAACGAAAATCACCAGGATATATCCTGATTAGCATCTTCCAGAGCCTGGCAAACTATCAGGGCTTGATGAAAACCAAGTTTCCCGGCCCACACCGGAAAGGAGCAACAATGAAAGGAATGCGACAGATCAAGAAAATGCTGGCCGTTACCCTGGCCCTGCTGCTCGCCCTGCCCGCCGTGCCGTTCGCCCAGGAACCGCAGGCAAAGCCTTTGAGCCAGCCGGAAGTCGAGCAGATTCTGGCTCCCGTTGCACTCTATCCCGATGATGTGCTGTCCCAGGTCCTGATCGCTTCGACCTATCCCCTGGAAATAGTCCAGGCGGACCGCTGGGCGCAGCAGAACAAGGGCCTGAAGGGGAGTGCTTTGACCGCCGCGCTGGAGAAGCAGCCCTGGGACCCGAGCGTGAAGTCCCTGGTCAACTTCCCCCAGGTGCTGACCATGATGAGCGAGAAGCTCGACTGGACGCAGAAACTGGGTGACGCGTTCCTGGCGCAGCAGCAGGATGTCATGAAGGCGGTTCAGAACCTGCGCGCCAAGGCGAAGGCATCGGGCAACCTCAGTACCACCAAGGAACAGAAGGTAATAGTGGAGAAGGAGACCATCATCATCCAGCAGGCCGACCCGCAGGTCATTTACGTCCCGACCTACAATCCGACGGTGGTTTACGGGACCTGGGCCTACCCGACTTACCCTCCTGCCTACTACTACCCGCCGAGTTACGTTGCAGGGGCGGCGGCCTTTTCCTTTGCCGCCGGCGTTGCGGTCGGGGCGGCCTGGGGCTACGCCTGGGGGCACTGCGACTGGCATGGCGGAGGCACCATCAACTACAACGTCAACCAGAACATCAACATCAACAACAACATCAACCGCGGAAAATACGCGAACCAATACCAGGGCGGCAAAGGCAACTGGCAGCACGATTCCGCCCACCGGGGCGGCGTGGCCTACCGGGACCGGGCCACTGCGTCCAAGTACAACAAGGGAGCTTCTCCCGGCGCCGTGCAGTCCCGGCAGAATTACCGCGGACGGAGCGACGCCGTGCAGCGTGACCTGGGACGGGGCGGAGCGAGCCAGACGGGCAAAAGCCCCGGGGCTGACCGGCGCGCCGGCACGAGCCAGGCGGACAGAAGCAAGGGGACCGGCAGCAAGGACCGGGGAGCGGGCGTCTCCCAGCGTGACAGCGGCAGGTCGAACGCCTTCTCGGGAATGGACAGGGGCTCTTCCGCCAAGGATTTCAGCAGCCGCGGCAGCGAAAGCCGCCAAAGCATGTCCCGTGGCGGCGGCGGAGGGTTCGGAGGTGGATCCCGTGGCGGAGGCGGTGGACGTCGCAGGTAACGGGATGCGTCATGTCCGGCTTGTCACTGCATGCACTTGAGACCCTTTTAGGAGGCACTATGAAACTCTCTTTGTTACGGAAACAATTCGGCTCTCCCGCCTGGCTGCAGATGATCACCATGGCGGCGCTCATACTCATTGCGGTTTTCCTGTCCCTGCCCGCATCCGCTGCCGCGGCCAGGCAGAAGACCTTCGCTTCCCCCGAAAAGGCGGTCAGTGCCCTGACGGATTCCTTGAGAAAGGCTGACACGGCATCACTGAAAGCCATTTTCGGGCCCGGCAGCGAGCAGCTGGTTTCTTCGGGAGACCCGGTCAACGACCGCCGCATCCGGAAACTTTTTCTTTCGGCGTACGACGAGATGCAGCGGCTGGACCGGGAAGGGAAGAGAAAGGCCGTGCTGGTCATAGGCAAGAACGAGTGGCCATTCCCCATCCCGATCGTCATGAAGGACAAGCGGTGGCGCTTCGACACCAAGGCCGGCATGCAGGAGATCATCAACCGCCGCATCGGCGCCAACGAGCTGGACACCATCCAGACCTGCCTTGCATTCATCGATGCTGAGCAGGAATACGCCATGAACGATCATGACGGCAACGGCCTGCTCGAGTATGCCGACAGGTTCTGGAGCGATCCGGGCAAGAAGAACGGGCTCTACTGGCCGACAGCCGAAGGCGAGGAGCCGAGCCCGATGGGAGAGCAGTTCGCCAAGGCCAAGTCCGAGGGCTATTCGAAGAAGAAAAGCGGCGAGGGCCCCTCTCCTTATCACGGCTACTTCTACCGCATACTGACCGCCCAGGGTGAGCATGCAAACGGCGGAGCATATGATTACATGGTGAACGGGCACCTGATCGGCGGCGTAGCGTTGATCGCCTATCCCGCGCAGTATGGAGCTTCCGGCGTCATGACCTTCATCGTCAATCATGACGGCGTCGTGTACCAGAAGGACCTGGGCCGCAACACCGCCGAAGAAGCCTCCGCAATCAGGGCCTTCGATCCGGGCACAGAATGGATAAGAGTCGAATCGCCGGAATCAAAACGGCAATCTCCAGACACGAAAGGATTCTGAACCATGAAAAAGATCATCATTCTCCTCCTCATTTCGGCCTTGTCAATTTCACTGCCCGCATTCGCCGCGCAGGAGCCCACTCAAAGCGACATGCAGATCCTGCTGGAAAAGATCAGGGCAGACAAGAAACTGCTGGTGGCAGCCAACATGGAGCTGACCGAGGCAGAAGCCCAGAAATTCTGGCCGGTCTATGACGAATACCAGGCGGAACTGGACAAGCTCAACGGCAGGGTCGCGGATCTGATCCAGGCCTATGCCGCCGAATACAATAAAAATACCATGACGGACGACAAGGCCAGGAAAATGGTCACCGAACTGATTTCCATCGATCAGGCGGAAGCGGCCATCAAGAAAATGTTCGCGCCCAAGCTCTACAAGGCCCTGCCCGCCATCAAGGTTGCGCGCTACCTGCAGATCGAGAACAAGATCCGCGCCGCTCTGCGCTACGAACTGGCGGATGCCGTGCCGCTGGTGAAATAGACGGAAGGACAGGATGCTGTGGTATCTTTTTGAAAGGAAATCTCTGAACAAACGCACGGCAAGAGGATGCCATGAATATCGACGGCGAGAAGAGAACAGGACTGTTCCGAAGCTTCCCGTGGAAACCGGTCAGGTTCGTCCAGCTTTTCCTCTTCGTCATCCTGGTCATGCTCCTGGCGCCGGTCCTGCAGAGGACACCGCTGCTGACAACGTTGCTGTCGGTATTTTTCCTCAACATCCTGCTGGTGACCCTCTCCTTCGCCGGATTCGACGTGCGGAGGCGCTGGCCCCTGGTGCTCCTGTGGATTGCCGGGACCCTGATGAAGGCGTCGGCAGCCTGGAGCCCGGGCACGCGCGCCGGAGACACGTTGGAAGTTGCATCGGAACTTGTCACTACCGTGCTCATTGTCGTATGTGTCGTAATGATTCTTCGTTACGTTCTGACAAGCCATGAAGTCACAGTAGACACCATCTTCGGCGCCATTGTCGCCTATTTCCTGGTTGCATTCGCTTTTTCTTCCATCTACCAGGCAGTGGCCGTCATCGAACCGGCCAGCTTCAGCGTGCCGAGCGGCCCGGAAATCACGGGCAGAAACACAGCCAATATCGAGTTCGGCTATTTCAGCTTCGTGACCATAGCCACGCTCGGGTACGGCGACATCGTACCCCGGCTACCGGTTGCCAGGATTCTCTCGATCCTCGAGGCTGCAATCGGACAGTTCTATATGGCCGTGATTGTTGCCTGGCTGGTCAGTGCCCATGCCAGCCGCAGGACTGCGGGACGCAAATGAACATACAATTTGGCTGACACGCTGTTTCGATAGCATGCCCACGGAGGTCCGTCCGGAGGCATCCGGCTCTATCCGGAACAATGAGAACTGAATAGTGACGTCACCTGAGGAGGATCGTTATGGATCATATCAACACGATACATTTCAATTCGCTGCACCGTCTCGTAACGGCGATCTTGCTCACCCTGCTCTTCTGTTCCGTTGCCGGCTGCAAAAGAAAGCAGGCCGCAGCCCCGCCGCCCCCGGTGGTGGAAGTCGCGCCTGTCGTCCAGCAGGATGTCCCGGTCTACATGGAGTGGGTCGCCTCCACCGACGGTTCCGTCAATGCCAATATCAGGCCCCAGGTCGACGGCTACCTCATCAGCCAGAACTACCGGGAGGGTGACGTGGTCAGGAAAGGCCAGGTGCTGTTCCGGATCGATCCCCGGGTTTTCCAGACGAACCTCGACCAGGCCAGAGGACAGCTGGCCCAGCAGGAAGCGCGCTGGGCCACGGCCAAGGCCAACCTCAAGCGCGTCAAGCCCCTGGCTGCCCAGAATGCGGTCAGCCAGAAGGACCTGGACGATGCAACCGGCACTGAACAGTCCACCCACGCGGCGGTGATCGCGGCCAGGGCAGAGGTGGAGAAAGCCCGGCTCGACCTGGAGTTCACCAGGGTCACCTCGCTCATCGACGGTGTGGCGGGCATCGCCAAGGCCCAGATCGGCGACCTGGTCGGGCCGAACCACGGAGGTGAACTGACCACGGTCTCGACCGTGAACCCCATCCGGGTTTATGTGCCCATAAGCGAGCAGCAGTACCTCAAATCCACGGAGAATCGTTCGAAGAGGACCGACAGTACCGAGCTGGAACTGATCCTGGCCGACGGCAGCACCTTCCCCCACAAGGGAAAAATCAGCTTCGCCGACCGGCAGATCGATCCCAAGACCGGAACCATCAAGGTCGCCACCCTGTTCCCCAACCCGGGCAACCTGCTGCGTCCGGGGCAGTTCGCCAAAATCAGGGCCAGGGTCGGGATCGAGCGCAACGCGCTGCTGGTCCCGCAGCGGGCGGTCACGGAAATGCAGGGGAAACTCCTGGTGGCCGTGGTCGGCCGCGACAACAGGGTCAGCATCCGGCCGGTGGAAACGGGTCAGCGCGTCGGCCCCCTGCAGGTGGTGAGCAAGGGGCTGCAGCCGGGCGAGAAAGTGGTGGCAGAAGGCATCCAGAAGGTCAAGGAGGGGATGCCGGTCAAACCCATACCGTTCGTGCCGCAAGGGGAAATGGAATCCAAATCGGCAGACCAGAAGGCAGCCGGGGCTACCGCAGCGGCGCCGGCCGGGAAAAGGTAGGCCGCCATGTCAAGATTCTTCATTAATCGTCCCATAGTCGCCATGGTGATCGCGATCCTCATGGTCATCGGCGGGCTGGTGGCCATGACGCGGCTTCCGGTCGCCCAGTTCCCCAATATCGTCCCGCCGGCGATCCAGGTCAACGCCACCTACACCGGCGCCGACGCCCTCACCCTGGAGCAGTCGGTGGCAACTCCCATCGAGCAGCAGATGTCCGGGGTGGACAACCTGGACTACATGTACTCCATCAACGCGAACAACGGTGCCATGACCCTCTACAACTACTTCGACCTCAAGACCGACGCCAGCACCGACCAGCTTCTGGCCCAGATGCGGGAGGGGCAGGCCGAGTCCCAGCTGCCGAGCGATGTGCGCAACTACGGGGTCACGGTGCAGAAATCGACCTCGTCGCCCCTGATCATGTTCGCTCTCTACTCTCCCAAGGGAACCTACGACAACATATTCCTGGCCAACTACGCCTATATCAACATCAATGACCAGATGACCCGCATCAAGGGCATCGCAAGCGTCACGGTGTTCGGCGCTGGCCAGTACGCCATGCGCATCTGGGTGAAGCCGGACCAGCTGGCCAAGCTCAACATCACCATCCCCGAGATCATGAATGCCGTAAACTCCCAGAACACCGTGAACCCGGCGGGCCAGGTGGGCGGGCCGCCGATCCCCAGGGGGCAGGAGTTCACCTACACCGTGCGGGCCCAGGGCCGCCTGCAGACCGAGCAGGAATTCGGCGATATCGTGCTCCGCGCCGACCCGGGGGGCTCCATCGTCCGCGTCAAGGACGTGGCCCGCATCGAGCTTGGCGCCCAGACCTACAACATCGAGGGGCGGCTGAACGGCAAGCCGTGCGCCCTCATCGCCCTCTACCAGATGCCCGGGACCAATGCCCTGGAAGCCGCCAACGGTACCAAGAAGCTGATGGAGGAGTTGAAACATCGGTTCCCGCCCGATCTGGACTACACCGTGGCCCTGGACACCACGCTGGCAGTCACCGAGGGGATGAAGGAGATCCAGCAGACTTTCTTCGAGGCCCTGTTCCTGGTCGTCCTAGTGGTCTTCGTTTTCCTGCAGGGCTGGCGCGCCACTCTCATCCCCCTGCTGGCGGTTCCGGTTTCGCTGATCGGCACCTTCATCGTGTTCCCCATGCTGGGTTTCTCCATCAACACCCTCTCCCTGTTCGGCCTGGTGCTCGCCATCGGCCTGGTGGTTGACGATGCGATTGTCGTTGTCGAGGCGGTCGAGCACCACATCGAGCAGGGGATGACCCCGAAGGAAGCGTCTCTGAAGGCCATGGAGGAGGTCTCAGGGCCGGTCATCGCCATCGCGATCATCCTGTCGGCCGTGTTCGTCCCCACCGCCTTCATACCGGGGATCACCGGCCAGCTCTACCAGCAGTTCGCCGTGACCATCGCCATATCGGTCCTCTTCTCGGCGTTCAACGCCCTCTCCCTCTCCCCGGCCCTGTGCGCGCTGCTGCTGAAACCCAAGGTCAAGGGATCCGGGCCCCTGCAGAAATTCTACGACCGGTTCAACCGGATCTTCGGCCGGGCCACCGACGGGTACATCAACGGCTGCAGTATCGCCATCCGCAAGAGCCTGATCAGCCTCATCCTCCTTGTGGGCATCGCGCTGCTGGCAGGAATCACCGGCAAGCACATCCCGAGCAGCTTCCTTCCCGACGAGGACCAGGGGTTCATATTCGCCGGCATCCAGCTGCCCGATGCCGCCTCGCTCCAGCGAACCGGCGAGGTCGCCCGCCAGGCCGAGGAGATCATCACCAAGACTCCCGGTGTGAAATACTGTTCCACGGTCATCGGCTACAACATGCTCAGCCAGGTGCAGAATTCCTACAGCGCCTTCTTCTTCATTACGCTCGAGGAGTGGAACAAGCGGAAGAAACCTGAAGAGCGCTACGAGGCCATCAAGGCGTCGGTCTCCAGGAAAATGGCCGGCATACCCGGCGCAATAGGCTTCGCTTTCCCGCCCCCGGCCATCATGGGTGTCGGCACCTCGGGCGGGGTCACCTTCATCCTCGAAGACCGGGCCGGCAAGGACATCGGCTTTCTGGCAGCCAACACGAAAAAGTTCATCGAGGCGGCCCAGAAGAGGCCGGAGCTGGCGCGGGTCACCACCACCTTCCTCCCCACCGTGCCACAGCTGTTCGTGAACGTGGACCGGGACAAGGTGCTGAAGCAGGGCGTCAACATCGCCGATGTCTACAAGGTGCTGCAGAGCTTCATGGGTAGCGGCTTCATCAACTACTTCAACCGGTTCGGCCGCCAGTGGCAGGTGTTCCTGCAGGCAGAGGGCGATTACCGGACCAACATCGAAAATATCGGCCAGTTCTACGTGAGAAACAACGAAGGGAGCTCCGTTCCGCTGTCGACGCTCACTTCGGTCAAAAACGTCGTCGGCCCCGAGTTCACCCTGCGCTTCAACCTGTACCGTTCGGCCCAGATCAATGCCACGGCCGCGCCCGGGTTCAGCTCAGCCCAGGCCATGCAGGCCCTGGAGGAGGTGTTCGGCGAGACCATGCCGCGGGAAATGGGATTTGACTACAGCGGCATGTCGTTCCAGGAGAAGAAGGCCCAGCAGGGGGTGTCGCCGGTCGCCATCTTCGCCTTCTCCTTCCTGTGCGTCTTCCTGATCCTGGCCGCCCAGTACGAGAGCTGGTCGCTGCCGTTCTCGGTCCTCCTGGGCACCCCGGTCGCGGTGGCCGGGGCCTTTGCCGGCCTGCTGTTCCGCAGCTTCGAGAACAACATCTACGCCCAGATCGGCCTGGTCATGCTCATCGGGCTGGCGGCCAAGAATGCCATCCTGATCGTCGAGTTCGCCAAGATGGAGTACGAGAAGGGAGAAACGGTCATGGATGCGGCCCTCAAGGGCGCACGGCTCAGGCTGCGGCCGATCCTCATGACCTCCTTCGCCTTCATCCTCGGCTGCGTGCCGCTGGCAATCGCCAGCGGTGCGGGCGCCATCTCGCGCCAGGTGATGGGCACCACGGTCATCTTCGGCATGACCGCGGCATCCTTCATCGCCATTTTCCTGATCCCGGTCACCTTCTACGTGGTGGAAAAGCTGGCGCACAGGGGTGCGAAAGTCTCTCATGCCCCACCGGGCGGGCATGGGAGCGAGAGTGCGGGTGCAGCGGGCGAATCAGCCTACGGAAAGGAGGATTAGCCCATGCGCAAACTCGTCGTCATCACGGCGCTTGCCCTCTTGATCCCGGGCTGCATGGTCGGACCCGACTACCGGCGCCCGACCGTCGATATGCCGCAGAACTGGCGGATCCAGGAGGAGGAGGCCCGCAACCTTGCCGACACACCATGGTGGGAACAGTTCAACGACCCGGTGCTCAATGACCTCATTCGCATCGGCCTGGCCGAAAACAAGGACGTCAAGATCGCCGCGGCCAGGATCGAGCAGTACATCGGGCAATACATCACGACCCGTTCCGCGCTCTTCCCGCAGATCTACGCCAACGCCAGCTTCGGCAGGGATCGCTCCAGCGAAAGGGGAGCCGCCCCCATATCCCCCTCCGTCCAGAACCCGGCCGACTCCTACCTGGCACAGTTCACGGCGAGCTGGGAGATCGACCTGTGGGGCAAGCTGCGCAGGGCCAATGAATCCGCGCGCGCCGACATCCTGGCTTCGGAAGAGGCCAGGATGGGTGTGATCCTCTCGCTTGTATCGTCGATTGCGACGGGGTACGTCAATCTGCGCGACCTGGACAGGCAGTTGGAGATCGCCCAGTCGACCGTGAAGAGCCGCGAGGAGTCCTACAACATCTTCAAGCTCCGCTTCACGGGCGGGGTAGTCTCCGATCTCGAGCTGAGCCAGGTCAAGTCCCAGTACGAAGAGGCCCTTGCCACCATCCCGGTCCTGCAGAAGAACATAGCCCAGCAGGAGAATGCTTTGAGCATCCTCCTCGGCCGCAACCCGGGCGCCATCCCGCGGGGCAAGACCATCGACCAGCTCGTCCTGCCCACGGTCCCGTCCGGCCTGCCGTCCGACCTCCTGGAACGCCGCCCGGATATCCGCCAGGCAGAGCAGAACCTGATCTCGGCCAACGCGCAGATCGGGGTCGCCAAGGCCCAGTACTTTCCCAGCATCTCCCTGACCGGCATGTTCGGCTGGTCGAGCACCGACATTTCCCGCCTGTTCATGGGACCGGCCCAGACCTGGAGCTGGGCGGCCCAGATCATGGCGCCCATTTTCAGAGGGGGCGCCATCTACGGGCAGGTAAAATCAGCTGAAGCCTACCGGCAGGAGCTCCTGATCACCTACCAGAAGACGATTCAGAGCGCCTTCCGCGACGTCAATGACGCCCTGGTCGACCGGAAGAGCACCATGGAACAGCTCCAGACCCAGACAATGCAGGTGGAGTCGCTGGGCAACTATGCCAGGATCGCCCGGCTGAGATATGAGAACGGGTACACGAGCTACATCGAGGTCCTTGACGCCGAACGCAGCCTGTTCAACGCCCAGCTCTCCCAGGCGCAGACCAAGGGCGGCCTGTTCCAGGCCGTCGTGAACATCTACAAGTCAATGGGCGGCGGCTGGGTCGCCAGGGCGGAGCAGGCAGCCCTCACCCCCGCACCGGGCGAGACACCGCCAGAGAAGGCGGCGCAATGACCAGGAGGAATCTGTTTCCGTGCGGTTCCCGCGGCATCGCAGTAACATGGTGAATTTTCCCGTCGCCTCGAGCACGGCGGAAATGGCGCCAGCATCAACAAGCCGGAGGAGGTGAATTGAATGTTCCTGGGTGTGGGCATCGTGGCAATGCTGATATTCGCATACGGGGCGATGGCGCTGAAACTCGGGCGATGGTCCATAACCATGCCGATGATCTTCGTGGTGGCCGGCTACCTGCTGGGCCCCGGCGGCATGAACCTGCTGCAGCTCACTCCGCGAACCGAAGGCATGAAGGCCCTCACCGAGGTAACCCTTGCCCTCCTGCTGTTTGCCGACGCCGCAACGCTTGACCTGCGGCAGTTACGCAGGGATCCCGCGCTCATTGCCCGGCTGCTCGGCATAGGCATGCCGCTGACAATGCTTTTAGGCGCAGCCTGTTTCCTGGGGATGCTTCCCGAAGAGGGGTTGGCGTTTGCCGCACTGCTGGGAGCTATCCTGTCGCCTACCGATGCGGCTCTCGGCCTGCCGATCTTCAACAACCCGAAGATCCCGGTCCGCATCCGCCGCGCCTTGAACGTGGAGAGCGGCCTGAATGACGGAATTGCCGCACCGTTCGTCATGTTCTTCATTGCCTTTGCCACAGCGGTGGGAACCCACTCTCACGGCAATTGGCTGATGTCGGCGCTCCTGGAGATAGCCATCGCCCTTCTGGTGGGCACGGTCATAGGTGTTGCCGGGGGATGGGTTTTGACCAGGACCGTCGACCATGGCTGGACGGGAGGGACATCGGAACAGATTGCGGTTTTCGGTCTGGCGCTCACCTCCTACTTCGGCTCCCTCGCGCTACATGGAAACAGGTTCATCGCAGCATTTTCCGGAGGCATCATATTCAGCGCAGCCACGGGCAACCGGTTTGGCGAACCGACGGAGTTCACCGAGAACGCGGGCGCTTTGCTTTCCGCGCTGATATGGGTGATTTTCGGGGCGATTGCCGTACCAAAGGCCATACTGTATACCAGTGACTGGCGATCGTTGACGTATGCAGTTCTGAGCCTGACCGTAATCCGGATGATCCCGGTCGCTCTGGCCATGAAAGGATCCGGCCTGAGAAGCGACACGGTTGCCCTCATGGGCTGGTTCGGTCCTCGTGGACTTGCCTCCGTGGTCTTTACCCTGCTGGCCTTCATAAACTTCAAGGATGCGGGCAAACCGATAGACCTGCTGGTTGCCGTTGCAACCTGGACCATCCTGCTCAGCGCGATATGTCACGGTTTATCCGCCAAGCCCTTGTCTTTCTGGTATTCGCGGCGGCTTGAAAAAGCAACGGAGCCGCTTCCCGAGCTCATGGAACTCACCGGACTGTGCGAGCCGCAAAGGAGACACTGAACATCATCAGGGTGAAGTCTGTTTTCGAGTGAAAATTTACACATTATTCACATCAGTCTATCTGTTTTTTTCACTTTCGCACCAAACAGTCCGGTTTATGCCACAAGCAGCAAGACAACAAAAAAGGAGTTCATCATGAAAAAGAAACTCGCACTCGTAGTACTTGCGGCATTTGCGGTGACGGCTTACGCCGGCGAGCCGGTCATCTACCCGGCCAAAGGCCAGAGCCAGAAGAAGATGGAAAAAGACAAATACGCTTGTTACGGCTGGGCCAAAAAACAGACCGGTTTCGACCCCATGCAGCCTCCGCCCGCTACCCAGGCCCCGCCGCCTCCCCAGGGCGA
Source organism: Geobacter sp. (assembly GCA_003314535.1). Taxonomy (GTDB): domain Bacteria; phylum Desulfobacterota; class Desulfuromonadia; order Geobacterales; family Geobacteraceae; genus RPRC01. The sequence goes on along the minus strand of POSG01000006.1, from coordinate 82,479 downwards.
GCGGGTCGGGGGCGCCGCACGCGGGGCGGCTGCGGGCGCAGCCGTCGGGGCCATTGCCGGCGATGCCGGCAAGGGAGCTGCTGCAGGGGCTGTCGCCGGGACCGTGGCCGGAGGTATGAGACAACGACAGAAAAGACGGCAGAGCGCCGAGGCGCAGCAGCAGCAATCCGCCGTCTACGAGGCGAAACGCAATGACTATAACCGCGCTTTTGGCGCATGCATGGAAGGCCGCGGTTACACCGTGAAATAAGGCCTCTTGCGACAACTTTGGTCATACGGAGAACGGTATCAGTTCCAGGGCATTGCCCCCTTTGCCGGGCTGCTGGCGCAGGCAACGGAGCACATCACCCTAAGCAACTGCGGCACAATCGACAGATTCCTCAATGCAACGTTCGGCATGCCCCGGAACTGGGCATCGGCTTAGTGAAGCAGCAGGCCGGTAACATTGACGCCTTCTCTTTCAATGATAAACTTCCCGTAACAGCGCAGGGAAGGCACTGTGCTGAAAAAAGGAGTGGGTATGAGAACGGTGATTATCCTGGCGGCGCTGCTGTTTGCCACCCCATCTTTTGCGATGGACGACTCAAATGTGCCGCATTTCTGGACAGGTGCAGCTTTGGGGATTGCGGCTGATACCGTCGCATATCACTACGCAAAGCGCATGGATACCATGGAACGCATAGTGGTTTCTTCCGGTATAGCCTTTGCTCCTGGGATTATCAATGAGATCGTTGATAATTATAGGCACGACAACCATTTCGGCTGGGACGATCTGGGCTATGATGCCTTGGGTGCTCTTACCGGGACCTTGACATCCGAGCTGATTAATGGGCAGTTCTGGATCTCAGCTTCCGGCAGACAGATAAGGCTTGTAGGAAAATGGTAAAGGATATCCCCCAATCAATTTTGATTTCACAAAAATACCGAATTGCACATGGGCATGACATGATCAAAAAACCATCTCATATCAAGTTGACAAAGCTGCTGAGCTTTTTCTGCGATCCGCTGTCGAATCGGCTGATCCGCTGTGCTCAAGATGACAATCTAGAATGATATTTCGTCTGCGGTTCGAATTGTTGGCAGTGGCGCCCGCCATTTATTGACAATCACGGCTCGTAATAAAAAAAGACTGCAATCAGACGGATTGCAGTCTTTTTTTATGCGCCGTTCCCTGCAGGGAACATGCTATTCAAACAATCGGGATCCGGATCAGTTCTTTATGCTTGCCATCTTTTCCCAGCCGGTTTCAATTGAAGACAGCAACTTTTCAAGCTCTATCGGCTTCTGGATGTACGAATGTATGCCTATTCTGTCGAGATCGGCCAAATGTTGTTCATGCAGATAAGCAGACGCAACAATTATCGTTGTGCTGGGGCACAATTCCCTGACCTTGCGCGACACTTCAACTCCATCCATGACCGGCATCCTGATATCCGTTACAATGATGTCCGGTTTGTGTATCCTGAAAAGGTTCCAAGCTTCTCCGCCGTCAGCCGCGGTATGGACAACCAGGCCTTTCCAGCGCAGCAACTTCGCCATCATTTCCCTTGCCTGCTCCTCGTCATCCGCATACAGAATGGACAATCCTTCGCTCGGTATACCCATGTCATACCTCGATCCGGAACTCCGCGCCAGCTCCGGTATTCCTCACGGTGAGACAGCCCTGCATACTGTTTTCGATTATGTTCCTGGACATGTACAATCCGATCCCGCTCCAAGTTCTGTCTTTCCCGGTGGTGAAATAGGGCTCGAAAATCCGTTCCTGCAAACCATCGTCTATGCCGCCTGCATTGTCGGAGATCGTAACCACAGCCCTTGTCCCTTCTCTCGCGATCATTATGCCGATGCGGGGCTTCTCGACATTCCGATCCTGCAGAGCATCTTTCGCATTGTTCAGTATGTTCATCACCACTTGGGCGTATTCATTGGCGTATCCGGTCAGAGAAAGGTCATCATCACCTGCAATTTCGACTATTATGTCCTGTGATCTGAAACTTGCAGAGATAAGAGCATACGTTCTGGCGATGGTTTCCTTCACGTTGAACTGCCTCATCTCCTTGTCAGGCTTCAGGAAGTTCCTGAAATCGTCAATTGTTTGGGACATGTGCATCAGGATGTCCAGAATCTGCTTGACCGTGTTCTCCAGGGTTGCTTCATCCAGGTGACCGTTCCTGCTGCTTTCCGCCAGCACCTGGGCATACAGCCCTATGACATTCAGCGGCTGCCGCCACTGGTGGGCAATGATATTGATCATATCCCCCATTTCCGCCTGGCGGCTCTGCTGAATGAGGAGATAATCCTTTTCCCTGCATTTTCTCGTCTCTTCCGCCACCCGCTGTTCAAGGGTCCTGTTCAGCTCTTCAAGCTGGCGCTGCCTGTCGACCAGCTTTTCCTCCGCTCTCTTCATCTGTGACAGCGCCTCATTCGCCTGCCCGACCACCCGCCGGGCCTGGCGCAACAAATCGGAAGCTTGACGGACCCTGGCGGAATCTTCTCCATCAATGGCCAAGCACTGCAGTTCGTGCTCCAGTTTAGCAAGCTGGTCGATTATTTCGTTGCGTCTCATGAATGATCTCACCATGCTTACATGCTTGCGGTTTACTTGAATGTTTACAACAAGTTTACTACCTGCCCGCAATTATACAAAACCGATATCAGCGTTTCAGAAATTATTTCCTTCACATCTGCGGGATACTGTTATGGGATTCCTTATTATACTGCGAAGGGAAATGATACAGGCAGCAAGCGGGGCAAGCAAAGGTGGTACGACCGGGCATCCGCCCGCCGATCTTATCCATGGCGTCATTCAGGGATTCGGGTCACAGCTCATCCACTATGCGGACAAGCCTCGGATTTTCCGTGGTTATTTCCAGTGTTCCGATTTTCTCCAATGCCCGCCCGACATCCATCTCCCGCGCTTCATGGGTCACGATGACCAGGGGCACGGCCTCGCTGCCGCTCCTGGCGGTCTGGAGCGCAGAATTGATGCTGATGCCGTTTTCGCCCAGGGCGCCGGCAATTTTCGCCAGAATCCCGGGCCGGTCCACAACACTGAAGCGCAGGTAGTATTTGCAGACGGTTTCGGCCATCGGCTTGATGGGAACGTCGATTATATTCTCGTCCAGGAAGCCCAGTGGCGCGGTTCTCCGTCCCACGCCCACCAGCATGTTGCGGGCGATCGCCATGAGGTCGCCGACTACCGCGCTCGCAGTTGGCTCCATGCCCGCCCCTCTGCCGCAAAACATGACCGTGCCGACATAATTCCCGGTCAGTCGCACGGCGTTGAAGACGCCGGATATAGCCGCGAGCGGATCCGTCAACGGCACCATGGCAGGATGAACCCGAGCTTCAACCCCATCGCCGTCGCGCTTTCCAATTGCAAGGAGTTTTATGCGATATCCAAGCCTTCCGGCAAAATTCACATCGAGGGCCGTAAGGGAGCTTATCCCTTCCACGTGGATGTCCCTGAAAGCCACCCAGGTGCCGAAACATAGTGAGATGAGGATGCTGAGCTTGTGCGCCGTATCTATGCCTTCCACATCGAATGTGGGATCGGCTTCCGCGTAGCCAAGCTCCTGGGCTCTGCCCAGCGCTGCAGCAAAGTCGGCTCCCTCTTCGGTCATCCTGGTAAGTATGTAGTTGCAGGTCCCGTTCAATATGCCGAGAACCGAGCCGAACCTGTTGGCAGCCATGTTTCCCTTGATGGCCGACAAAACCGGTATTCCGCCGGCCACCGCCGCCTCGTAGCGGATTTCAACCCCGCTCCTGGCAGCCGCCTCGTACAGCTCCCGGCCGTGAACCGCCAGAAGTGCCTTGTTGGCAGTGACAACATGCTTCCCGTTCTCAATGGCCTTGAGAACGTATTCCCTGGCCGTTGCGCAACCGCCGATAAGCTCGATGACTATGGAGATGTCCGGATCGGCGATAACCTGCCGGAAATCGTCGGTGAGCATGCCGGGATCGAGATCAACACCACGGTCCTTTCCGGTATCGCGCACGGCAACGCTTTTCAGCACAAGCCTTGCTCCAAGCTTTTCTTCGATGATGGAAGAATTCTCCCGGAGCAGCCTGACGACGCCGGTTCCCACGACGCCGCATCCAAGAAGGCCGACTTTAATCTCTTTCATTTCCACTCTCTCTTCCATTTAGTGTTCATCCGGAAACCACGGATAGGGACGAATGCAGTTTCCAGTTCGGTAACTCCTGGTAATGGCTGATCAAGGCCGGAGCGGGGCTTTCGAGGAGATCGTGATACGGCTTCAGTGCAAGATCTCGAAAACCGGGAAAGCGCTTGAAACCAGTAAAAACTTCGACCAGTGAGCTAAAAGTTGACAGATTATCACGAGCTACGCGGAAGTTCCGTTCCGGCCCGAGAAAGACTTTCCGGTTGGAAACCTAACTCTTTATAGGCCAACCGGTCTCCAGATCGGGCGGGTAAAAGTTTTCCCGGGTACGGTTGAAGTAGCCGAACTGGATTCGCGGATACTCCTTCTTCAGCACTTGGAGCATCCGGTACATTCCCATACCCTTTTTCGAAATCCCCATCCTTTCATTGTAGAAATGGGGGTCTATGGAAAGGTTCCGCATCTGTATCATGTCCACACCGGTTTGACCTATGAGCCTGAGGAGCGCCTCAACTTCAGCGGGGTCATCGCTCAGGCCGGGGGACACAAGATAGTTTATCATGGTGAACAGGCCCTTCTCCTTCGCGGTTGAAAGCGATTCCAGCACGTTGCCGAACGCATATCCGGATGGCCGGTAATAGAGATTGTAGTATTCTTCGCGGGCCGAGTTCATTGAAAAACGCATGGAGTCCATGCCCGCATCGCAGAGCATCCGTACCCGGTCCGGCATCGAACCGTTGGAGTTGAAGTTAACCGTTCCGCGCGAGGTTAGGGCCTTTATCCTGCGCGTTGCCTCCGCAACCACGTCTGCCTGCAGGATCGGATCACCCTCGCAGCCCTGGCCATAGGAAACGATGGGATCGGGGGCCTGGAGAAGATGTGGCACGGCCAGCTCTGCGATCTCATCGGGAGTCGGCACGAAAGAGATCCTCTCGTGGTTCGAGGGGCAGCAGTCGGAAGGCTGCAGGCTGATGCAGCCCAGGCATCGGGAGTTGCAGGCCGGCGATGTCGGGATCGGCGCTTCCCATCGCCGGTAAAAGAGGTTTTTCGCCGCAAAGCAGTGGTAGTCCACGGCGCAGCGGGCCAGCTGCTCCAGGAGCCGGTTATCGGGCATTTCCCGCAATCGGCTGCGGACCAGGGGATCCAGCTTGCGGTCGTCATAGTTGCACGGATTCCAGTTGTCGTTTGTGTCGACCCGGCTGGCGGCAACCACGAACCGCTCTCTTTCCTCGTCCCAGCCGACCGCGGTGTATGACCAGAGAGGCAGATGGACCTGCTTGCGGCTGTAATCGCAGGCAGGAAGAAGGGTGCGCACGTAGCCCGGCGCCATGAAAGCGGACACGGCCTGGACAGTCTTGCTTCTCCTTCCTTCATTGACGGTATCGACAGTGATAAACCGGCTGCTCCGGCTGTCCCAGGCAATGGGAGGCGTATCCGGTATGGTAAAAAGACGGCTCCCCTCTGGCAGCGGAATCAGTTCGCGGCCTTCGGGCAGGACCGCTTCCGGGCCGTTCATGCCCGCCATGCAGAGCTCCGGATGGTCGTAAATGTTTCCCTTCGCATCCGCGTAAAGTAATTTCGGCGCCCGTTTTCTCTTCATCATCCACCTCCACGTCCAACGTACCAGATTACTCGGCTCCGGGCAAGACATAGCCCGTTTCGCAGTCTTTGGTTTTCCTGCCGTTCCTTCCGCTTTTCATTCTGGCTCCTGTATTCTGACTTCTGTATTCTGCCTTTCGCCTTATACCCGTGCCTTGTACCTTTTTCCTTTCTCGGATACAATAGCCCGATGAAGATTGTCCTTGCCACCCTTCACGCCAAGTACATCCACGCCTCGCTTGCACTGCCCTGCCTTGCAGCATCGGTCAGGGACGTTAAAGGCATTGTTACGGCGATCCACGAATTCACGGTCAACGAGCAGCCGCAACACATCCTGGAACGCCTTTTGGATGAGGTTCCGGACCTTGTCGCTTTTTCGTGTTATATCTGGAATGTCGAGCAGAGCCTGAAGATCGCGGACGACCTGAAAAAACTGCTGCCCTCGACCGTCATTGTGGCGGGAGGCCCGGAAGTTTCCCATGACGCCGAGGAGCTGCTGCGGAAAAACCCGGCCGTTGATTGCGTGATACGAGGCGAAGGCGAGCAGACCTGGTCCGAGCTCGTCGATTTGCTGGCAAAAGGGCTGCCGGCTGGAGAAGCGCTCGAATCCGTCTCCGCAGGAATCACCTGGCAATCGGCCGGGGGCACGCAAGCCGCGCCGGCAAGGCGCACAGTTCGCGAACTGGACAGCCTGCCATCCCCGTTTTCCCTCGGCCTTGTCGATATGTCCAAACCCCTGGTCTACTACGAGACCTCGCGCGGCTGCCCTTTTTCATGCGCATTCTGCCTCTCTTCACTGGAAAAGGGCGTGCGTTCCTTTTCAATGGACAGGATTCGGAGCGACCTATCGTATCTCATGGAGCACAAGGCCAAGGTGGTCAAGCTTGTCGACCGGACCTTCAACTACGATGCAGAACGGGCCGACGAAATCTGGAATTTCATCCTGTCGCAGAATTCCACCTGCTGTTTTCATTTCGAGATTGCGGCGGGCCTGCTGACGGAGAGCAACCTGGCAACGCTCAAGCATGTCCCGGTGGACAGGTTCCGCTTCGAGATCGGCATACAGGCAACAGGGAAGGAAACCCTGCACAGGGTCAACCGCACGAGCAGCGTCGACCGCCTGCTGGATAAAGTCAGGCGGCTCAGGGACGAAACCAATGTAACGCTGCACCTTGACCTCGTCGCCGGGCTTCCCGGCGAAGACCTGCCCGGATTTCTCGTATCACTGCAGCGCCTCTTTGAACTTCACCCCCACTACATCCAGGTGGAACCGCTCAAGGTCCTCAAAGGCTCCCCCATGGTCGGGATAGCGAAGGAGGAAGGTTACGCCTATTCGTCGTCTCCTCCCTACAAGATCCTGAAAACGCCTCAACTGTCATTCCACGACATCGCCCACATCGAAGAAATTGCCAGGCTGCTGGATATATACCACAACAGCGGAAGATTCGCCTCCGCTCTCCAAGCCGTTGAGGAATTCTCGCAGCTGTCGATCTTCTTCAGTGAAATGGCCCGATTCATGAAACATGGAAAACAGGAAAGAAATCTCTCACTCCGTAGCGCTTTCGAGATCTTTGCAAGCTTCATCGACCTGTTCTTGTCTCCTGCCGGAAGGGAAACGGTCACGGACGCCCTCTGCTACGATTTCTGCATGGCCGATTATCCGGTATCGGGAAAGCTCCCTTCGTTTTTCGAAATCTGCGGGAATGCAGCGTCACACCCCTCCGATCGTGGAGCAGTCGAGCGGTTCGTGAAAAACATGCAGATACCGCCGGGCAGCCGGATCAGAACTTTCAACCATGCATTCTCCAGGGACTACCGGACCTTCCCCGCCCGCACATCAAACCCCATCCACCTCACCTTTTTCTATGTCTCGCGACCCGGAAAAGGCCTCAAGGTTGAAGCGCACTGCCTGTAGACCTGGAACCTCCCTCCAGATAGCCTGCCATGGCTTTCATTGGCATTTCCGCGTCAGCAGCAACCGCAATCCCCGTACCATCCTGAAAGCAGCGGCCGGAAGACCGAGTCTATCACATGTATGACTCCGTTCGTGCACTCGATATCCGTTTTCACAACCTTGGCGTTGTCAACCACCAGTTCCCCGTGTTTCACCTTAATGGTGAGGTTCTTTCCGTTCAGGGTCGGGGAACAATCCCTCTCCCTCATTTCGTCTCCCGTCAGTTTCCCTTCAACGACATGGTAGCTCAGGGTATCAGCTAGTTTCCCGGCATCAGCCAGCATCTCGCTATTGTCCAGTTTCTTGAACGCCTCGTCATCCGGCGCGAACAGCGTAATCGGCCCCTCTCCTTTCATCCTGTCGATGAAATCGGCGTTTCTCAGGGCTTCAGCCAGCGTGCTCAGTGATCCGTCGGCAACCACGGTTTCAAATATGTCTTTCATCCTTTCCTCCTTTACCCGCAATGACGACGCTATTTATGATATCGATATTCACTTTCAATATTAGTCTACCATATATAGAATAGGCCGGCAACCACCCAAAATGCAAAGGCCTCATCTGTGGCAAGGATTTCAAATTCGATTAAAGTGGGGAATCAGACTCCGTGCAGAAGGTGGGGACAGCAATGCACTGCACAGCGTGGGACAAAAGGTCACTTCATGCAAATTCTTCTGATTTCGTGGATGTCGGTAAGATGCTGGCAGACCTTGAGGATACCGTCCTGCTTCAGGGTCGTCATGCCGGCAACGGCCGCCAGCGCCCTTATCTGGTCGGTTTCAGGCTTATTCTTGATCAGGCTCTTCATGGCATCATCGCAGTTCAGCAGCTCGTGAATGCCAAGGCGTCCATGGTAACCGGTATTGTCGCACAAGTCGCACCCCACCGGTTCGGCCAGGGTGATATCATCCTTTGCCAGGCCGGTTTCGAGGAAAGCTTCTTCACCATATTCATTGATAATTTCGTCGAGTTCCCTCTCCGACGGCTTGTAAACCCTTCTGCACCCCTTGCACAATCTCCGCGCAAGTCTCTGGGCAAGGATACAGATGAGCGAGTCGGAAAAGCTGAACGGGTCGAGCCCCATTTCAAGGAGCCGTGTGACCGTTTCCGCGGCGCTGTTGGTGTGCAGCGTGGAAAGCACGAGATGACCGGTAAGCGACGCCTCAACCGCAATCGAGGCCGTTTCCTCGTCCCTCATCTCGCCGACCATTATCACGTCGGGATCCAGGCGCAGAAATGAACGCAATGCGGCTGCGAACGTGAGCCCGATCCGCGGGTTCACCTGGACCTGGCGCAATCCGCGCTGGGTGATCTCCACCGGGTCCTCGGCCGTCCATATCTTGGTTTCCGGGAGATTTATCTTGGTAATCGCCGAGTGAAGGGTCGTAGTCTTGCCCGAACCGGTCGGGCCCACGACGAGGATCAGTCCATAGGGTTTCATCACTGACTTCTGGAACAATTCCATGTTTCTTGGAGAAATGCCCAGGTCTTCGAAGGCAATCGGGTCGCCGGTATGGAGAATCCTTATGACCACGTCTTCCAGGTGCCCGACAGTGGGCATGGTAGCAACCCGCAACTCTACGTCGATGGGGCCGAAACGCTTGAAATTGATTTTTCCGTCCTGCGGCTTTCGCCTTTCGGCAATATCCAGCTCAGACATGATCTTGATGCGCGAGGGTATTGCATACTTGTACTTGTAGGGGATCTTCTGGTAAACCTTGCAGCGTCCGTCTACACGCATCCTGACGATTACGTCGCGCTTTCCCGGGTAAGGTTCGATGTGTATGTCCGATGCCCGGTGCTGATAGGCATCGTAGATTATTTTATTGACCAGCTTGACGATTACACTGTCGCGCTCCGTGACCTTCTTGACTTCGTCTTCAACTTCCGGCTCTTCCGAGAAATCCACCCTTGTCAGAATTTCGGCAATGCTGTCCGGGATATCCAGCTCTTCCTCTTCCTCTCTCTGGGAAGCCAGCTGAAAACCGTTGCGGTACAGACGCTGCTGGGCGATAAGTATTTCCGATTCCTTTGCGATTACCGGTATGACCTTCAGGCGGGTGGCAGCCTCCAGTTCCATCAGTTCATGCAGCTTGACAGGTGATGCCATCGCAAGGGTCACGGTGCTCCCGATCTTGGAGATGGGCACAACCCGCTGCCTGCGGGCATAACTGGCATTGAGGACCCGGGCAAGCGACGAATCGATGGACATGTTGTCCAGGCTGGCAAATGGCAGGTCGTACTGGATGGAAATGGCTTTGGTAAGCTGGTCTTCGGTGAGGAACGACAGCTTGAGGAGCGACTTTTCAAGCGGAATGCCGTCTTTCCTGCTCAGCACGCGGGCCTGTTCGAGGCGCTTCTCGTCCAGATGGTATTCGCTCTGCAGAATGTCGACCAGTTTTTTCCGTTTGCCCGACTGCTCAAGGACATAGTTGAGGTCCGATTCCCGAAGGAATCCGAGCCTGCACAAAAGCCTTCCAACCGTTTCACCGGGAGAAGTTTCCTGGAGCTTGAGAGCCTCTGCAAGCTGCTGCTCATTTATGAGCTTGTTTTCAATCAGGATTTCGCCAAGTCTCTTTTTCGACATGAAGCCGTTCCGCCCGTCGGGCAATTTTCATGGGACACATCAATAAAACGTTAAGCAGCCAGATCAACTGCGAATGCCGAGGAATTACCTGCCAATCACATCATACCCCATAAAGCCCAGGAGGTCACAGGTCAGGGGATCGATTCCGACGTCCGTCACAAACACATTTCCTCCATTGCTCCCGCCGTCGGAGATCTCCACTCCCGACATCCGCACGTTGAACAGAGCATCCTTCGGGCTCCTGAGATAATGGGAACCGTAGCGGGCGGACTGTTTCAAGACCGGCGCCAGCTTTTCGGCGATACTCCTGAAGCTGTCTCCCGGGAATATGTTTACCACATGATAACCGTTTTGCTGAAGGATTTGCAACAACGCATGCTGAATCGGGTCTGTCTTGGAAAAGAACACCACGACTTTTTTCCCGCCTTCACGGAAATACCGCTCTGCCGTGACCGACAGGGCTACGCCGCTGTGTGAACCGTTATCCAGCCTTATCTCGCGGTTTTTTTCGAACCTGACGGATGCAGCCGTCAGCAGAGAATCGACTGCCGAATGCTGATCGGAACCCTTGACGCTGTAAAGCCTGTTGATCCGTGTCATAGGACGCGCGGAAAGCGCCGGCACGGCGTCGATGACCTTGAACCCCTCATGTTCGAGCATCGAACGGAGCGACGGCGGCAGGCCAGGCAGGTGACCCGATACATTGAGAAGCACGACGTCGTGATTCAAAAGGCTGTCAGCGGTCTTTTCAACCTTGAAATCCGACTTTACCGTCACCATTGGATCGGAACCGAAGGAAATTCCGAACCCCTCCTCTACGGAATAGAAACCGGCAGCTCCCAACAGGGCGGAGAAGAAACGTTTCGGATCGGACGGGTCGGCCTTCACGAAAAGCACAGCGGGATCATTTTCCTCGATGATCGCTTTCACCTGAGGAGGAAGAGCGCCGTCGGGATCAACGATTATCCGGCCGCCATCGACGTCTCTGAACACGGGGTAAACAGCAGGATCCAGGGCAAGTGAAAAGTTCCGGTCCTGTAGTGACAGTCTGTCTTCCTTTTCAGGCTTCGCAGGAATGATAGTATCCCACAGATTTCTCGCCTGCAAAAGCGTTTCACCCCGGTCAGCCCCACCTGCAGCAGACAGCCTCAAGGAAAGGTTCAGAGTTCGGGCGCCACTCGAGCCGACATCGGAAGGCCTGCTGCGCCGGGCATGCCTTGACCGTCCTCTTTTTCGCTTGTTCAGCCCGGCCTTCTTCAGTTTGCGGCCGGAGCGGTGTTTGTCCGCAGCCGTGGCCGACGATCCGGTGACATTGCTGGAAGGCTTGCGCCCTGCCAAAGCTGGCGCCCCGGCAGGCTTTACCCCTTTGGAAGGAGCAGACGCATCGGCAGCCGCCCCCGAAGGTGACTTGACCCCGTTTATGCCCTTCCGGCCATCCTTTTGTGTCTTTTTTTCACCAGGCCGGAGCTGTTTCAGGTCTATGTCGAACTTGGGATCAATGGCCAGGGACACATCTGCTTCAGCGGCAAGAAATATCAAAAACATACCGGCGACAACATAGCGGCTCCATGGAGCAAGCCTCATGGAAATTCCTCCTCACTTCACTGATTGCTGAAAAAAACGCTTCCCTGGTCAAGAGGAAGGATGCCAGGCGACCAGGCATCAAAAGCCTGGGCATGTCACGGAAAAACGAGGACAAGGGCCCGTATCGCACGGCCGTCGCTATCCCGGTAGATGATTATTTCGGTGGAATCGTCCAACGCGGCTTTTTCCATGAGGAAGCCGCCTTTGGCCACACCTCCTGCGGCCTGCGCCGGGACCGCGTAACCAAGCCCGCTGAAAATTGAGGCCATGCTGGAACCTGACAGCGGCTGCCCTTCCGCGGCAATGATTTGAAGGGCCTTCATCATCCCCGCTTCCCTGAATATCCGAAAGTCCAGTTGCGGAGAAACATATCTCTCCCAGCCCGTATGCGTCGATGAATATGCCCGGTCGCGCCATTCAGAGCGGATAAAAGCCGGAAGACCTTTTCTGACCTGTCCGCGAAGCTTTTCCTTGTCCGCCCGACTCATGGCGGAGGAATTCTCAGCCACCCTGGTCCCGGATATAAAAGGCAATGATACCTTGTCTTCCCTGATCAGCAAGTAGTAAGCAGCAAAGGCAGCGACAGCCAGCAAAACTGCCAGCATCAACACCAGTCTGGATCCTGACCTCTCGCTCGATGCTCCGCCGTCAAATGCGGTATCCGCATCGTATTTTGCAGGTGGTGCCAGAAAAGTATCCGTGCCGTCTAGGCTTTTTGCCGCACCTTGGGGCATCTCCGGAGGAAGTGAACGGCCAGCGGCTTCCGCGCTTCCGCCGGCAGCATCGTCGGAGGGGTTTTCCCCGCCCTTTTCCTCTTCTGCCCCCGGTAAGTTCAAAGAAGCCGCATCTGTCCCAGATGTCCCGCCAAGGGATTCCTTTATGTCCTCGTTCCAGTCACCCGGATAAAGCCGCGACACGAGAGCAGCGAAATCCTCCCGGAACTGCTGTTCGGAAACGGCCATTCGCATCCATTCATCACACCAGGCGGCGTTTTTTCTGGTCCTCGACCCGGTCTCGTCAAGGTAAACGATCTTTGGGGAAACCGTACCGAGAAGTGACTTGATGTGGCGGGCAACCGTTTCGCCGGATACGGAATTTATGGAATTCTGGATGAACACAAGGGAAGGCCTGTTCTCGAAGACTTCCTTCAATCCATGATCGAAGTTGTCAGCCCAGCGAATCTTCGACCGAAAACGAGGTTGGTAATACTCAATGAGCCTTGCCACCCTGTCGTCGTTGGAAATGAAAAAGATATTGTGCATATGACCCCTCTCCGGCAGAGTATATTCACATGCAACGCTTTATATTGTCAATAATTTTTGCCGAAAAAGGTATGCAGGCGCAGGGTGTGCGGCGATGTGGTGGTGACTCCCGGTCGTATTGATACCGAAAGATGAACTGGACGCCAAAACGGCGTCCCGCAGACTCATGAAAAAATATCGAGAAAGTGGTTCGCACGGCAGGCTTCAGGCGGGTCAATAAACCGTGCTGCAAAACCGGCCCATTACCGCGCAGAGCAGGGAAAGATGTCAGAGGGTGAGGGGAATATCCCCCAATGACAGTATGTCCAGCATTTCCCTGTGGATCAGCCCATTGCTCGCCAGGATGCGATGGTCATCCAGGTGGTGGGGAAAGCCGGCATGGTTGCTCACGCTCCCACCCGCCTCCATCACGAGCAGCTTGCCGGCAGCCACATCCCACGGGTTCAGCTTGCACTCCCAGAAACCGTCAAGCCGGCCTGCAGCCACATAGGCAAGGTCCAGCGCCGCCGCGCCAGCGCGACGCACACCCCGTGCGGCCAGCTGAAACCTGATGAACTTGGCGAAATTGTTCTCGTTGCAGCTCGTCCTGTCATAGGGAAAGCCGGTTGCCAGGAGGCATGACGAAAGCGGGCTGCGCCGGGAGACGTAAATCCGCTTGCCGTCGAGCCACGCCCCTCCGCCCCGCGTAGCATGGAAAACTTCGTCCAGCACAGGATGATGGATGACTGCCGCTTCCAGGATGCCATCTATTTCCAGTGCTATGGACACTCCGAACCAAGGGAATCCATGGGCGAAGTTGGTCGTTCCGTCAAGCGGATCGATTATCCAGCGGAACCGCGAACCGGTCGAAATCGCGCCGCTTTCCTCGGCAATAAAATCACATCCCGGGCAGGCATCCCTGAGCGCCGCAATGATGATTTCCTCCGAAGCCCTATCCACGTCGGTCACGATATTCCGTTCACCCTTGAAATCGAATCCGCCGTAACCGCCCCACAATTTTTCCCGCTGGATCCTGCCCGCTTCCCTTGCGGCCCGGATCGCCGCATCAAGGTATTCCCTTATGCTCATCCTGACGCCCCATGCATGTTTTCATGATTTCAGCCGCCGCCCTTCCGGAGGTTCCAGGCTCTACAGCTCCCGGAGGTTGCTGAACTCGCACCACTCCAGGAAATATTCCGGCTTCAGCGCAAAATCATACAGGTTTTCCACGACATTGTAATGCTTCTTTTCTTCTTCCAGGATCTTTCGCAGTATTTTCCCGGAATCCTCATCACTCTCCTGCTCCACGATGCTGCCATAAAAGCGGACACTCTCAGCCTCGACCTCGAGGGCATGACGGTACCCTTCAAGGTCGTTTCTGATCAATTCAGCAGCCTCCCTGCTGCCGATCATCTTACCGACCGTTTCCCTTGCGCATTCAAGTACCGTCGAATCCGGCGAGAGATCGGGCAGCCGGCCGCCCTTCAGAGCCAGCACCATTTCGTAGTGCTTCTGTTCATCTGCCGCCAGGAGCGTGAAGATTTTTCTGATCCCTGCAAGGGCGGTTTCCCCGGCGAGCTTTTCATAATACGATTTCACCTGTTTCTCTTTGGCTGCGGCAACATCCAGAACATTCACGGTCATACCTCCTCCCAAATTCCTGGAGCATGCTTTTCCCGGAGCGCCCTGTGCGAGGCTCGCATCCGGTCTGACATGCAAGACGATAATGCATCCTGTTTATAATGAAATCGTATCAGATAAGCCCTATGCCGCAACCCTGCGAAACTTCTCCGTGCCGGAAACATGGCAGCAGCCAAGCCGAAGAGGAATTTGAGCTCAGGGATTGTTGCAGGTTGAGGGGATGTGGGGGTCTAGTGTTGCACGCTGGCGGGGAAGAGCAGGATGAAACTGGTACCTCTGCCCACTTCGCTCACAACCTGGATTCTGCCGCCGAACCTCTCCACATGGGTTTTGGTTACGAACAGGCCGAGACCGGTACCCTCACCCGGCTTCTTGGTGGTGAAAAACGGATCGAAAATCCTTTCCAAGAGCTCCTCTGGTATGCCCGGCCCCGTATCCCTCACAACTATCCTGACCAGTCCGTCAACCGAGGAAGATGCTGCAATGGCAAGCCTTCCACCCTGCCCCATGGCCTGGAGCGCATTGACAATCAGGTTGAGGAAAACCTGTTTCAGCTGGTTGGGATCTGCCACTATCGAGGGGAGTTCGGGCTCCAGCTCCTCGAAGACAGTCACAGAGCGTTTCCGTATCTCGTACTTGAGGAAAAGGAGAACATCCCGCAGCACCAACGATATATCCGTGTCTTGAAGGGAAGGATTGTCTTCCCGGGAAAATGCGAGGATGCTCTTGGTGAGCCGGGAAAGCCGGCAGACCTCCTGGAATATCCGTTCCACCATTTCGGCGACATGGACGGGAAGGCCTTTCTCGTCCAGTATCATCTGTGATGCAGCCGCAATGACCGACAGAGGGGTGTTGATTTCATGAATGACACCCGCGGACAGCCTTCCCAGTTCAGCCATTTTCTCGTTTCCGGCCAACTGCTTCAGCAGTTTTCCCGCGTTGCCGTCCATGGGGGGGAGGCGTTTCAAGATTGGACTCTTCATGTCGTTTCCCGGTGAAAGAACCGCGGTTGCCCGTCGGCACACGGAAAGCCGCCTTTGCCGGGCGGCTTTCCGTGTTGCCATGACCAGATTCATTATTTGCTTCTGCTTCACATGACCGCTCAGAAAAGGTTGTAGCCCGATTCCGAGTGCTGGGTCTGATCGAGACCCATGATTTCGTCTTCCTTGTCAACCCGAAGGCCGATGGTCTTGTCGAGAATGAATGCCAGGATGCAGGTGACGATGAAAGCATAGGCGCCAGCCGCTCCGACCGCGACCAACTGCGTCACGAACTGCCCGGTGTTACCCGCTATGAGGCCGGTCGCGCCGACCGTTGCGAACACACCCGTTGCAATTGCGCCGAACGTGCCGCCCACCCCGTGGACACCGAAGGCGTCAAGGGAATCGTCGTACTTGAATTTCGCCTTGACCAGTATGGCGCAGTAGCAGACCAGTCCCACGCCTACACCGATCACCAGGGCCCACGCAGGGGTCACGAACCCGGCAGCGGGAGTGATGCCGACCAGGCCGGCGACGATACCGGATGCGAAACCGAGGGCGCTCGGCTTGCCGGAACGGATCCATTCAGCGAACATCCACGTCAGGCCCGCAGCGGCAGGAGCTATGGTGGTCGTCGTGAATGCGAGAGCCGCAAGGCCGCCGGCAGCATCAGAAGTATTCGCGCCCGCGATGGCGCTGCCGGCATTGAATCCGTACCAGCCGAACCAGAGCAGTCCTGCGCCGAGGAGGGTCAGGGGAAGGGAATGGGGCGCCATCCGCTCGTTGGGGAAACCGTGCCTCTTGCCGAGGAAAATGATCAACGCCAGAGCGGAGATACCAGACGAGAGATGCACAACCGTGCCGCCTGCGAAATCGAGGGCGCCTTTCTTGAACAGCCAGCCGTCCACCATCCAGACCCAGTGTGCCAGGGGGTCATAGACCAGGGTTGTCCAAAGCAGGACGAAAAGGCAGTATGCGGAAAACTTGATCCTTTCCGCCAATGCGCCCGAAATGAGTGCCACGGTGATCATGGCGAACATCAGCTGGAACATTGAAAAGACATATTCAGGCACAGCCCCCGGTTCCGTTGCCACGTTCTGGAAGAGGGTGAATACCGGGTTCCCGTCTTTGAACGATATCAGTCCGTTCATCATCGCCTTGCTCAGGTCGCCCAGCAGGCCGTAACCGATATCAGGGCCGAAGGAAAGCGAATAGCCGATAATGAGCCACTGCACTCCAACGATGCCCATCGCGACAAAGGAATGCATCATGGTGGACAGCACGTTCTTGGAGCGCACCATGCCGCCGTAGAAAAATGCCAGGCCAGGCAGCATCAGCAGTACCAGAGCGGACGAAATAAGCATCCATGCGGTATCACCGGTATTGAGCACCGGCGCTACCGGCGCCGGCTTGGCAGCTTCCGCTGCAAAAGCTGCCAGTGGTGTCATGAGCGCTGCCGAGACAGCCATGACTGTTGTCGCCAAAGCTTTGAGCTTCATAATTGCCTCCGTTTATTGCTGGTAAGGTTTGTTTTTTCCATAATCTCTCTTATTGACTCCGCCCCTGAAAACCTAGAAATTGAAAGCCGCTTTCACCCCATAGACACTTTCATCTTTGACACCGGCGATATCCCGGGCCTTGCTGCTTATGGCGTTGGAATACGTATAGGTGGGAGATATTTTTATCTTGTCAGTCAGGGCATAGTCGGCGCTTACGCTGAATTCGTAGTTATGCCAGTTGCTGTAATTGTTGTTGGTGCCGAATTGCGCCGAGTAATTCGCCTGGTTGTAGCTCACCAGGGCTCCCAGATTGAGGCCGAGCTGCTTCGTCAGTTCGAACGTGTGCCCGACGGAAAAAGTATAAAACAGGCCGGTGCTGTTGGACTGCTTGCAGTCCCAGTACATTGCAAAAGTCGGACTCAGCAGGGTGTTGAGCGTTGCCTTGGCGTAAAGTTCATCGGTATCGCGAACGCCTTCCAGGGAATAGAAGACGTTTCCCACATTGAAGGTCAGAAGCTTGACCGGTGTAAAAGTATAGTTCAGGGTGATGTCCGTTTCCGTGATTTCACCCGCCTTGTAGAAGGAGTCCGGGGTCTGGTGGGTAATGAGGTTGCTCCAGTAGCCCAGGGTGAATCCCTTGTAGGACAGGTCCGCCCCGAACTGGGATACCCACTGGTTGCCGCTGGAATCAAGCCCCCGGAAGATGTACTTGTTGTAGAGGCCGGCATAAACGTCTCCCGAAACAGTCACCTCGGCATTTGCGGCAGAAGACATACCTGCAAGACATACGGTCATAAAAGCGATCACCAAAGCAAAGTTCTTCATGGCATTCTCCTTTTCATTCAATAAATTTACAGAGCATCTCCGCCTTTTTCGCCGGTTCTTATCCTTACCGCTTCCTCAAGTGACATGACGAATATCTTGCCGTCGCCTATCCGGCCGGTCTTGGCGGAGTTCTCAATCGTCTCGAGAACTTTCGGCACCATGTCATCGGATACGGCTATCTCGAGCTTTACCTTCGGGATGAAATCGACAACATACTCTGCACCGCGGTACAGCTCCGTATGCCCTTTTTGCCTGCCGAAGCCCTTCACCTCGCTGACCGTAATACCCATCACCCCTATTTCGTTCAGCGCATCCTTCACCTCATCCAGCTTGAACGGTTTGATTATCGCTTCTATCAGCTTCATTTAGTTACCCCCGTTTCCCAAGAATTTCTTACCCGATCCTGTTCACGACATACTGATCGCCACCGTGATACCTGGAAATACATGCCTGCAGGTCATGTAGTGCTTCCTACGTATGACCATATAAAAGCATCAGCTGTGCCAAGCGACATATCCATACAATTTTCATTTCATTTCAACAACTTACAAACTACACACCTTCAAACGAGCAGGTTTTTCCAGCAAACACGGCATTCGTTGCCTAATTATTGGGCATTATCCGCACCGTCATGAAAAATTTTTACGCGATAATGCGTCCATCAAGAACTTAACCATCAGCAACGGTCACGAATTCCTGATTCACCGGCGCTTGTAGTTCAAGTCGGAATAATTCATTTCCATCCGGAAAGTCTTCCTTGTGCCGAAGCGGAATTTCCTCACCGCTCGTGATAATCTGTCGACCCTTGACTCCCAGACATAACCCGGATTTTCCGGATGGGAACTAATGCACAGCATCAATTTTTTTGTAGGAAGTATTACCTGAAGACAATGTAAGGAGACGTATCAGTAGCCGTTTTACGGGCCGGGAGGGAAGGAGCGAACTAATGTTCGCACAACCGTCAGGCAGCGCTGAACAAATAATCACCCGGGATCAGATACGGGAATTATTGTGAAATAAACCTTGTGTACGGATCTTGATTAACTATTCCCCTCCGAAGGGGACCGTAATGAACTGGGAAATTGAGGCGAGGTAGTTGGTAAAGATCAGAACACCCACGACAATCAGAAACAAGCCGGTAGTGATTTCGAATATTCTGATCGCTTTTTTGAACCGGTTGAAAAGCACGAGAAACTTGTGCAGCGCAAGGGAAGACACGAAAAACGGCGTCCCGAGTCCCAGCGAGTAGGCCAAAAGAAGCGCCATCCCGCGGTAAACGGTTTCTTCCGCTGCAGCAATCATCAGGATTGAAGCAAGTATGGGCCCTATGCACGGCGTCCATCCCGCCGCGAATGCGATGCCGACCAGTATGCTGCCCGCGTAACCGGCCGGCTTCCTGTGAATGGTCACACGCCTCTCCCCGAGCAGCACGGATAGAGGCACCAGCCCGGTGACATGGATGCCGAAAAGCACAATCAGCACCCCGCCAATCTTGCGAAGGATACCCATGTACTCCTGGAGGAAACTCCCGATGTAGGTGGCGGAAGCGCCGAGAGCCACAAAAACGGCCGTGAATCCGAAGATGAAAAGCAGCGAATGGATGATGGTCTTTCGTCGAACCGCATGGGTTGGGTGCTCTTCACGCAGATCGGCAAAGGAGAGCCCGGTTATGAATGTGATATAGGACGGGATCAAAGGCAGAACACATGGTGAAAGGAAAGAAAGCAGGCCCGCCAGGAACGCGCCGGCAAAGGTTATGTGGGAAGATTCCATATCGCAGCCCCTGGGTTCTCGTCGGCAATCCATGGTGGAAAAACCATGGGTTCCCAATTCGGGAAACACCTAGCGTTTAACCAGGTCCTCAAGGTAGGAGACCATGGCTGGGTAATCCCAGGTGATCGGGCCCACCACCTTTTTCCGGACAACTCCCTGCCGGTCCAGGATGAAGGTTGAAGGGATGCCACTGATGCCGTAAATCCGTGCAACGTTGCCCGACGTATCGAGCAGTGCAGGGAAGCGGATACCGACCTGCACGAAAAAACGCTCGACAGCCACCGCTCCGCCCTCGTCCACGGACACGGCCAGCAACCTGACGTTCCGGCCGGTCATCCTGGAGTTCAACCTGGCCAGGGACGGCGCCTCTTCCCGGCAAGGAGGGCACCAGGTGGCCCAGAAATTGACAAGAACCACCGAGCCGCGAAGATCGGCGAGCCTCACCCTTTTGCCGGAGAGGTCCCTGAGCGCGAAATCGGGAGCTGTATGGCCGATTTCCGGAACATTGCCCGGTTTTCCGCAACCCGACAGGAAGCAACATGACAATGCAAGGACAATCGCAAGCGTTGCACGGCAGATCTTCATGATTCCACACCATATCCTGCTACAGCCGCCCACCGGATCGGCGTCTACGGGCACGGTCAAACAGCCGTCTGGACTCCCTCCGGATCCGCCAGGCAGGTTCCCGGCAAACCGGTATTACCGGTGACGGGTGACAACGTAATCGGCAAGCTCCATCAAGGCAAGCTTCTCTTTGGAATCCGGAAACATCCCAAGGCGGGATTTGCCCCGCTCCACATACGACCGCGCCCGGTCGACGGCAAACTCGATCCCCCCATAGGCATGCACGAGGGAAATGATTTCATGCAGGTCTTCAACTTTCTGGGTATCGCTCGCTATGATGTCGGAGACCAATTTCTTTTCGGACAGGCTGCAGGTCCTCAAGGTATGGATCAAAGGCAGTGTGATCTTGCCTTCCTTGAGATCATGGCCGATGTCCTTGCCAAGCTGTTCTTCACTGGCCACATAATCGAGAGTATCGTCAATCAGCTGGAATGCAATACCCAAATCCATGCCGAAATCCCTCAGCGCCTCCTCCATGCCTCCGGCTGCGTTGCCGAGGATCGCACCCGCCTGGCAAGCCGTGGCCAGCAGGATCGCCGTCTTGCATCTTACTATCTCCACGTACCTTTCCTCGGTGATATCCGGATCGCACATGCAGACCAGCTGGACGACCTCGCCTTCAGCTATCTTGGTGGTGGCAGCGGAAATGACGCGCAGAATGTCCAGGTCGCCATCCTGAACCATTATGGAAAAAGATTTCGAGAAAAGGTAATCGCCGACCAGTACTGAAGCCTGATTTCCCCACAGGGTATTGGCGGCGGCAATGCCGCGCCGCAGCGAAGCATTATCCACCACGTCGTCGTGCAGCAGTGTGGCGGTGTGAATGAACTCGATCACGCTGGCCAGCGAAACATGGCGCTCCCCCCTGTACCCGCACATCCTGGCGGACAAGAGAAGCAATGCCGGACGGATCCTCTTGCCGCCGCTCGACAGTACGTATTCACCCACCTTGCGGATGAGAGGGACCTCTGAGCACAGATCATTCCTGAACTGCTGCTCGACTCTTTTCAGTTCCGTCTCGATGAGTGATAAAGCTGATTCCATGCGGCAACCTCGGTTTGATTCACGGGCAATAGTAAAGGAACGGTTTCTTATTTGTCAAAACATTTTCAGGCGTATTTTATCAGGTCGACCATGTCCCGCACGGCGCGGTCCAGCCCTACCAGTACCGCCCTTGATATGATCGAGTGCCCGATGTTGAACTCTTCCACCCCTCCCAGCGCGGCGACCTTCTTGACATTGGTGTAATTCAGGCCGTGTCCCGCATTCACGCCAAGTCCCAGCTTGGAAGCGAGCCTGATCCCGTTCTCGATCTTTATAAGCTCTCCGTCCTCGGTTTTCAGGTCCGGAGCATCGGCGAACGCACCGGTGTGTATCTCTATGTAGTCAGCGCCGATCCGGTTGGCTGTCTTTACCTGGTCCGGGTCCGGGTCTATGAAAAGGCTCACCGCGATCCCACCGTCCTGCAGCCGGGAAATGGCCTTTTCAAGGGATTGGGCGTGGAACCTCACGTCCAACCCTCCCTCGGTGGTCAATTCCTGGCGTTTTTCAGGAACGAGGGTGCACATTTCCGGTTTCACCGCAAGGGCAATGGCAACCATTTCCTCCGTGGCCGCCATCTCCAGGTTGAGTTTTGTACGCACCGTCTGGCGGAGAATCCTCAGATCCCGGTCCTGTATGTGCCGCCGGTCCTCGCGCAGGTGAATGGTTATCCCGTCGGCGCCGGCCAGTTCAGCGATTGCCGCTGCTGCCACCGGGTCGGGTTCCGAACCTCCCCGCACCTGACGAATGGTTGCCACATGGTCGATATTGACTCCAAGCCTGGCCATACCTTTATCCTCCGATCCGTTTCCTGACAAGGTCCGCTACTTCCTCGGCCCAGGTTTCGATTTCGCACTTGTCCCGGCCTTCCAGCATGATGCGAAGCAGGGGTTCCGTCCCGGAATAGCGAATGAGCACCCTCCCCTCGTCCTTCATTTTATCTTCTATTCCGGTGAGGAGAGAAGCGATCTCCGGATAGTCGGCTATGTCCTTCTTTTTCTTGACCCGCACATTGACCAGGACCTGTGGCAGCGGCTCCATGATGCCAGCCAGCTCCGACAGGGGGCGCTGCCGCCTTCTCATCACTGCGAGGACCTGGAGGGCGGACTGGATGCCGTCCCCGGTCGTGTTGTAATCGAGGAAGATCAGGTGCCCCGACTGCTCGCCGCCGAAATTGTAACCACCGCGCATCATCTCCTCCACCACGTAACGGTCTCCCACCGCGGTCTTCACGATCTTGCCGCCGGCAGCCCTGATGGCTATGTCCAGCCCCATGTTGCTCATGACAGTGGCCACGAGAGTATTTTTCCGGAGCTTTCTTCTTTTCAGCATGTCCGTGGCGCAGATGGCCATGATGCGGTCACCGTCAACCTGGTTGCCATACTCGTCGACAAAAATGACCCGGTCCGCATCACCGTCCAGGGCAATGCCCAGGTGGGCGCCATGCTTCCTGACCGCCTCGCTCACGATCTCGGGATGAAGGGAACCGCAACCGGCATTGATGTTGGAGCCGTTCGGCCTTACGGACAGGGGGATCACTTCGGCGCCAAGTTCTTCGAACACGGCCGGGGCAACCTTGTAGGCAGCTCCGTTGGCGCAATCCAGGGCGATCTTCAGGCCGGAAAGATCGAGTTCCTTGGGAAAGGTGCTCTTGAGGAACACAACATACCTGCCGGCAGCATCGTCGATCCTGAAAGCTTTGCCCACTTCGGTGGCAATGGGGCGCAACGAGTCTATACCCTTGGAGAAAATCAGCTCCTCTATGGTCAGCTCCACCGCATCCGGAAGCTTCACGCCGTCCCGGGAGAAGAACTTGATGCCGTTGTCCTGGAAAGGGTTGTGGGATGCCGAGATGACGACCCCTGCGTCCGCGCGCATGGACGAGGTGATGTTGGCAATGCCCGGCGTGGGCAGGGGGCCGACCAGCAGGACATCGACTCCCATCGAGCATATCCCCGCCGCAAGCGCGTTTTCGATCATGTAGCCCGAAAGTCGCGTATCCTTGCCTATGACGATACGGTGCCTCCTTGCATCGCCATCCTTCTTGAAGATGTGGGCTGCGGCCCGCCCGATCTGCATGGCCATTTCGGTGGTCATGGGATAGACATTGGCCACTCCGCGGACGCCGTCGGTTCCAAAAAGTTTCTTCATATTCAGCTTACCTCTTGTTTAATATATTGATATCTGAAAAAGCGATAATGTGTCCAAATCCTACTTGCCTGCTAACGCTTCACCGTCGCACAAGGGTCACGCTGATGGTCGACGGATAAAGCCTGAGGACGCTTATCTCCGGAGGAAGCGCCAGCCGTTTCTCCAAGCTGCCGAATGTCGCGGTCCCTTCATCCAGGTTTGAAGCGTCCAGTTCCAACTTCAGCCTTTCCGGGTGAAATTCCACAAACCTGATCCTCGAGCCGACAACGCTGACCTGGACGCTGGAAGGCAGCCGTCCACCGACCACGAGGCCCCGGGGCACATTTCGCAAATGAACCGGCACCTTTATGTCCATCTCCACATTGGTGAACCCCTTGGCCAGCATCCAGAGAGTAACCGCGAGCAACAGAGCCAGCAGCTTTATTGTCAGATTGTTGGTCAGATCACGCCAGGTCATGGAAGATACCACCTCTTCTGTTTAAGGTGGATAAGACGCTTCAGCATCTTGCGCAGGGCATTCTGGTCAATTCCCCTGTTTATTCTGCCCCCGTGGGCAACAGATATGGCGCCGGTCTCTTCGGAAACCACCAGTACGACCGCGTCGGTAACCTCCGAAAGTCCTATCGCCGCCCTGTGCCTGGTCCCGAGAGTCTTGCTCAGATCCGGGTTGCGTGAAAGCGGGAGGAAACAACCCGCCATCGTAAGCTTCCCCTGGCGGATAATCACCGCCCCGTCATGAATGGGCGAGTATGGAAGAAAGATGGACATGATTATCTCGCTGGAAACCTTTGCGTCGATCTCTGTCCCCACTTCCAGGTAATTGTCAACCTCCATTTCACGCTCTATTACTATCAGGGCGCCGATCTTCTTTCCGGAGAGAAGCTCTGCCGAAGTCACCAACTCTTCAACCAGAAGGGAAACGCCATCAGCCTGCTCCCTGAAAAAGCCGCTCCTCCCCATCGCGGACAGCGCCCGCCTTATGTCATGCTGGAAAACAACTATCAGGATCAGGATAATACCGTTGAAAAAACTGCTGAGGATCCAATCGAGCGTTCGAAGCCCGTAGAGATGGGACAGGATGTAAATAAAGGACAGTCCCACAAGGCCGATAAGGAGGCGGATGGCGATTGCCCCTTTGATAAGAAGCATGATCTGGTAAACGAAAACCGCGACAAACAGGATGTCGAGAAGATCGATCCAGCCAACCGGTCCCAAAGGAGTCATCATCGAAACCACCACATAGATCCCCTTCAGGGGATAGGATTGGATGCTCAGGATGCCGCCGAAGTCATGTTCTGTATGGCGTGGGCCATCAAAGCCACGTCGCGCATCTCGCGCACATCATGCACTCTTACGATGGCGGCGCCGTTTGCGACTGCAAGCGCAACTGTGGCCGCCGTTCCGAAAATCCTTTCTCCCGTGTCACGGCCCAGGACTTTTCCGATAAAGGTTTTTCGCGAGGATCCCACGAGGACGGGGCGGCCCAATGATTCGAACTCCCTGAGACGGCGCAGGATCTCCAGGTTTCCGGCAGTGCTCTTGCCGAAGCCTATGCCCGGATCGACCACGATGCGGGACAGCGGGATGCCGGATGACGCGAGAATAGAAAGCCTGTCCCCGAGGTATGCGATGACCTCCGGAACGAGCGCCTGATAAGTTGTTTCCGCCTGCATCTCGTCCGGCCTGCCCCGCGTATGCATCACGACCAGCCCTGCTCCGGCCTCAGCAACCGTCTCCGGCATTTCCGGATCGAATGTGCAGCCACTGATATCGTTCACTATATGGGCGCCTGCATGAAGCGCTTCACGGGCAACAACGGACTTGTAGGTATCGATGGAAATGGGGAGGCTAAGGCTGGCTGCAATGCGCTCGATTACGGGAACGACCCTCTTCAGTTCTTCCCCGGCGTCAACCGGAGCCGAATACGGCCTCGTGCTCTCCCCACCTATGTCGATGATGTCCGCGCCCTCTTCCTGCATTTCCAGCGCCCGGTCCACTGCGCGTTCAGGGTCGAGGTAAAGGGCGCCGTCGGAAAAGGAGTCCGGGGTGATATTCAGAATTCCCATGACATGGGGGCGCGACGACAGATCCATTACCCTCCCGCGAAACCGCCAGATGCAGGCATCGCGATGTGGCATCCGGGACCGGACAGGCATATCCGTTGAGGATTCGATGGGCATACGCACTTGCGGATTGATCAGTTTTCCGCCGGTTCGATGGGTTGATCGGATTGGGAAACGGGATCAGCACTGAATCCGACTATTTCATCGACCTCCGCCCCGCTCAGGTTTTCTTTCTCAACGAGCAGCAGAGAAAGCTTGTGCAGCAATTCAATATTGTCCGCAAGCAATGTGCGGGCCCGTTTATAGTTGTCCTCGACGACAAGGCGTATTTCTTCATCGATTTCAACTGCCGTGGCCTCGCTGTAGTTCTTGGAAACCGACATTTCGCGACCGAGGAAAATCTGCTCGTCTTTCTTGCCGAATGTCACCGGGCCCAGGCGCTCGCTCATGCCCCATTCGCAGATCATCTTGCGGGCGATTTCCGTGGCATTCTCGATATCGTTTCCGGCCCCCGTGGTCATGGTGGCGAAGACGAGCTCTTCAGCGGCGCGCCCGCCCATGAGCACGGCAATCCTTGCGCAGAGAGCTTCCCTGGAATAGGAATGCTTGTCTTCGATGGGAAGCTGCATGGTGATTCCCAGCGCCCTGCCGCGGGGGATGATGGAAACCTTGTGCACCGGATCAGTGCCCGGGATAAGCTTCGCCACCAGGGTATGCCCTGCCTCATGGTAGGCGGTATTGCGCTTTTCCTCCTCCGAAATGACCATGCTGCGCCGTTCCACACCCATGAGGACCTTGTCCTTGGCATCGTCAAGGTCCTGCATCTCGACGAAATTCTTGTCCTTGCGTGCGGCCAAAAGCGCTGCTTCGTTGACCACGTTGGCAAGATCGGCGCCGGAGAAACCGGGGGTCCCGCGTGCAACCAGGCTCAGGTCCACGCTGGGCGCAAGGGGGGTCTGCCTGGAATGGACCTTGAGAATCGCCTCCCGCCCCTTGACATCGGGCCGGGGAACAACCACCTGCCGGTCGAAGCGCCCGGGCCGCAAAAGGGCAGGGTCGAGAACGTCGGGGCGGTTGGTGGCTGATATCAGGATTACCCCCTCGTTCGATTCGAAGCCGTCCATCTCCACGAGAAGCTGGTTGAGAGTCTGCTCCCGCTCGTCATGGCCGCCGCCGAGACCGGCGCCGCGATGACGCCCGACCGCGTCGATTTCATCGATGAAGATAATGCACGGCGCATTCTTCTTGCCCTGCACGAACAGGTCGCGCACGCGGCTCGCCCCCACACCCACGAACATTTCCACGAAATCGGACCCGGATATTGAAAAGAAAGGAACGCCTGCCTCGCCGGCTATGGCACGGGCGAGAAGGGTCTTGCCCGTGCCCGGAGGGCCGACCAGCAGCACGCCTTTCGGCAGCCGCCCGCCCAGCTTGGTGAACTTCTTCGGGTCCTTGAGAAAGGAGATGATCTCGGCCAGTTCCTCCTTGGCCTCGTCCACTCCTGCCACGTCCTCGAAAGTCACCCTCCCCTGGGCCTCGGTCAGGAGCTTGGCGCGGCTCTTGCCGAAGGCCATGGCCTTGCCGCCGCCGGACTGCATCTGGCGCATGATGAATATCCAGACTCCCACCAGCAGTATGAGCGGAAACCAGGTGAGAAACATGGAAAGCCAGGAGATCCTTTCCTCTGCAGGTTTTGCCTCCACAGTCACTTTCTTTTCGATAAGCTTCTGCGTCAGTCCCGGGTCTTCAGGCTTGTAGGTCCGGAAGGCCTTCTTGTCGGCATACTTGCCGATGATGTCATCCCCCTGCAGTGTGACCGACGCTACCTTGCCCGCCTCCAGGGCGGCAATGAAATCGGTGTAGCTGATCTTGTCTTCGCTGGTTTTTGATTTCCCGAGAATGTTGATCAACAATATGGCCATGAGGCTGATTACCAGCCAGAGTGCGAGATTCTTATAAAACTGGTTCAATTATACCCCCGGATCTTCGGCGGGCGCTGCGACCCAACGCCCGTAATTTCTGAAAATAGTGCGACATTATTAATGAAATACCACACGGGTGCCTCTTTTACAAGAAATTTAAGTCTCCTGTCGCCGAATTTCAAGCTTCAGGACGAGCCCTGATCCCGGACGCACCCTGGCATCCTCGGCTACCCGCATGCCACCGACCCAGAGGAGGATCCCCCCGGCAAACAGGAGCGGAATCCGTCTTCGCAAATCAGCAGGAACTTTCTCATCGATGAACAGATCTTTCACTTTCTTCGACCCGGTCATGCCCATCGGCCTGAGACGGTCGCCGGCACGGAAGGGCCTCACCAGAAGGGGGAACGACGCCGCCACCGGGTCCAGATATGCCGCAGACGAAGGCACTGCCCCCCAGTCTTCCGGTGGAGGGACCATGGCCAGCGACAGGGACGAGCCGTCCGGGAGCAGGTAGCAACCCGGCTCCTTGAGCAGCATCTCCCAAGCGCCGGACTCCGGAATCACGCGCGGGCATTTGAACACGAGCTCATCGTAGCGCCTGCCGACCCTTACCCCGCCGGGCAGATGAAGCCGGCCGTTCACGCGGCCGGAAAGTGCCAGGTGCTCGACCTGCCGCAGATGGACCATGGCAATCCTCGCCAGGGTGCCGTTCGCCTCCAGCAAGGCTCTTCGGTACAGGCGGAACCGGATGCCTGCAGGCTGCTGGCGCACTTTGTCGAGCGCCAGGATGACGCCATCCCGCCCTGAACGGGCCGCTCCATTGAATACCCCGTCCACCAGGGATTCCAGGACTTCCTCGTCGGCAGCCAGAATTTCTGCGGTGTCGCTCAGCCGTTGCGAAATGGCCGGGTTGTACTCCCTCAGACGGGGAAGAAGTTCATGCCGGATGCGGTTGCGGAGAAAAAAGGTATCATCATTGCTGGTGTCATTGCGGAAGGGAAGGCCCTTCTCCAGGACATAGGCGGTTATTTCGGAGCGGGCAACGCAAAGGAGAGGCCTGGCATACTTTCCCGCAGACAGGGGACGCATTCCTGCAAGCCCCGTCGTCCCGGCGCCGCGCAGAAGCCTGAGGAGAACGGTTTCCCCCTGATCATCAGCGTGATGCCCCAAGGCGATCCTTGAAGACCCATGCCTGAGCGCAACTGAATCCAGCCATCCATATCGGGCCGCGCGTCCCGCCTCCTCGAGGGACATGCCCCATTCCCGGCTGAGAGAAAGCACATCCGCGGAGCCAAGTTCGAAGTGCAGGCCGTAACGCAAAGCCAAGTCTGCAACGAAAGCCGCATCAGCATCCGATTCTTCGCCACGCAGGTTGTGGTTCAGGTGGGCAACGACAAGCTCCAGCCGCAGGTTCTCCAGGTTTGCCAGGATATCCAGCAGAGCAACCGAGTCCACACCTCCGGACACAGCAACAACCACCTTTTCCCCTTCACGGAACATGCAATGGTCTTCTATGAATGCAACAATCTTTTTCAGGAATGTATTCGTAGCGCCTGGCTCCTTTACCAGCGTCCTCGCACCGGGTTTTGAATACCGTGAAGCTTAGTGAAACAAACAAAAAACCCCTCGTTTCCAAAGAAAGAGGGGGAATATGGTGGCGGTGCAGGGACTTGAACCCCGGACACTGCGGATATGAGCCGCATGCTCTAACCGGCTGAGCTACACCGCCTGAAATGATGTTGTCGAATAATGCACGGTAAAAAATACCTCAATGGAAAGACCAAAGAGGCATGATTCATCTTTGGGATACCGGCGGCTTCCGGGGTCGTACTGCAGTGCCAATCTGTCGGAAACCGGCAGCCCCACGTGCCCGTCTCTTATATAGTACAATTCTCCTAAAGTCAAGTGAAAAGGAGAATCACTCCCCCGTCGCAACTGTCCCATCACAAGACGATCTGCACAATCTCGATTCGACCCGCACGAAGGATTCGCCCCGCTTCTGATGGCATTCCACGGGGAGAAGTCCCGCTTCGGCCAGGGCGCGCTCCACGTCATCCCTGGCCGACTCGGCGTATCGTATCGCGAGACCGCAATCGGAGCTCAAAGCTCGCGGAACCGGAATGAGGAGAATATCCAGCCGGTGTTCCTTAAGATACTTTTCCGCCTTCATGACGCGGTGTATATTGTTGAAAACAGCAACCAGGTCCCCATCCCGTACCATAAAGCACCTCATTCCCCGCAGATTTTGACATTCTACATAGTGCACGGATTGTTTTCAACAAGTATCAAATGAAGCGGTATTGCCGGCAGCCCTGAGCGAAAAGAAACTGTTCCCGCATGTTTTTCTCCTTCAATGCCGAAAAGCCAAATCATGGCTTTCATTGTTTCAATATTTTTGTTAAATTAATCCTTTCTTTTCATGCGCCAGCACAAGGTCCATCCAACAGACGCGATATCCCGTTGTTTTTCCGGACTGCGCCATGCGGATCATGGACACTGGCCGGCCGTGAAAAAACCCTCGAGGGGGCATGAATGGATAACGAGAACTCGTTCGGAATTCACGTGGGCCTGCTTTCCGACGTCATTCATGAGCTTAACATTTCCCGCAACTATGTTTCGGCATATCCCAAGGGACATCCCGTCATTGCTGCGTCTTGCGAAAAGCTGGCGCTCCACCTCGGCCAATTGCTCCATACCCGTGAAGAGCTGACTATCGGCATTGCCAAGGATACGATCGTGATCCGTGGCATCCAGCCGGGCCAGAACAACTTCGCATTCCGCGAGTTTGCCGGGGCGCTTTTCCGCCACGGAATTGCAGCGATAATTTTCCGGCAGGGCCTGAAACCGGAAGACATAGTTAAATTCAACGAATTGCTGATGGAAAAACGCTGCGACATCCGTGACATGGGTGGAATCGAGCAGGCGGTTTCGCAATCCGGCATAGAGGGAATCAGGGTTTCAGAAGTCAGGTATGATGCATTTCATGTGACGGAGCAGGATATCCTGTCATCCCCGGCCAGATGGGAACCATCGACGTCTCCCTGGGAAATCTTCGCCAGGAAACTCCTGGCGCCCCATTTCGAAACCTCGCAGGACTATGCCGGCGACACCGGGCCCCGCTTGCTGGCAGAAGCGCTAAACAAACTGTATGACCCGTCATTGTCCGGGAAATGTGATGCCCTGGCTGAATCGCTTCGGGCATTCCTGTCCGAACTGGCCGCCGCAGAGCTCCCCATAGCGACCCAGACTGAGTTTTTCCGTAAAATCGGGAATTTTGCCGGGCACCTGAATCCTGAACTGCTGAATCAGTTCATCCTGACCGCAATCAAGTCGTTCGATGTAAAGAGGCCTGACATATCCGACAGCAGTTCTCAAATGCAGGGAAGCGATTCAGCACCTTCCACCATTATGGGCAACGTAACTCTTCCCCCGCTGGTCAAGAACCTGGTCGATGTTCTGGCGAAACATGCCGATACCGGTCAGCAGCCGCCCGGCTCGCCATTTCCCGCCAGTCAGCAGGAAATGCATGAACTGGCGCCAAAGCTCATGCTTCTGTTCCGGGAGGACCGGACCGATGACTTCGTGCCGCCCCAATACCTGGAGGCCCTGAGCATGATCGTCAATTCGGATGCCTTCATGGAAGATGCGGGAGAAGACTCGCAAGTCCTGGCTGTCTCCCTTGACAGTGACTGTCTCGACTATGCCCTGGGCGAAATAATCATTGAAATAATGAACTCGGGATTGTTTGAGAACCTGGGCAAAATCAGGGAAACCCTCCTCGACATATTCAAATTCTGCCTCCAGACCGGAGATTATTCTTCGCTCGTCAAGTTGTACGACCGGACCGTCCAGGAAAACGATGTGACCAATGACGAAGCAGTGGAGGCCAGAAACGAACTGCTTGCTTTCTTTGCAGAAGACGATTTCGTCGAAGAAATCCTGATCGGGCTCGACACTTGGGGCAAGGATAAATACACGGACATCGGCACGATCATCCGGAAAGTCGGCAAACCATTCGTTGAGCCGCTTCTGGACCGGCTGGCAAGTGAGCAGAACCTGTCGGCAAGACGCTATTACCTGTCTATCCTTATCGACCTTGCCAAGGCCGCGAAAGAGCCAGCCATCAGAAGGCTCGGCGACCCGCGATGGTACGTGCTGCGCAACCTGACCATGATACTGCGCCACTCGGATGATGCCAGCGTAATGCGGCACCTCAGCAAACTGGACGATCACCCCCATCCCAAAGTCCGGCAGAACATAATCGAAGCCCACATCCATTTCAATTCTCCCGAGAGCGACAGACTGCTTCTCCGGGAAATGAGGAGATCCGATCCCGAAGCGCGGATCAGTGCAATCCAGCTAGCAGGCAAAAGCAGCGGGCCGGCGATATGCTCCCATCTCTTGTTCCTGTTGCAGCGCAGATGCATAACCCCCGTCCATCGAGCGTCAAGAAAAGCGGCAGTCGGAGCTCTGGCCGAAATCGGGAACTGCAAGGCCATTCCGGCGCTGGAAGCCATCCTTTCAAGGAAGAGGTCGCTGTTCCGACCCGGGCTCATCCAACTGCAGATCGACATCATAAACTCTCTTGACCGCTATCCGGATGATGCCGCCATCCCTCTGCTGGACAAGACAGCCCGTTCAAGCAATGGATTGCTTTCAAAAACGGCAATGGAAAAATTGCGCTCAATGGGGGAGAAGTAAGCATGACCACGGACAAGATGAGATTCATTCATGATTTCATCCGCAACATGGTATCGGCCATCGCCAACGTGTCACTCTATTCGCCCGACCACCAGCAGGTCGGCCGCCTCTGCTCGAAAGCGCACGGAAACCTTGATCAAGCCATGGACGAGGACGAGGAAATCGTTTTCCTGCGGATAGAGGACGAGCTCATACTGGACAACACCCCCCTTGAAGGAAGCATGACCCTCGGCAAGTTCAACCAGATCCTTGCTTCACGCGGAATCGGACACATCAAGTTCCTGCGCGGCGTCCCCCTGCAGGAAATCCGCAGCCTGGCGGTCAGCCTCTCGGGAAGGGAATCTCCCAATGCGGACACAAGGTCAACCGACCATATCCGACTCGGGAAAATAGACATCCAGCCTCCCGACGAAACAGAAGACCGGAGTGATCCGGAAGCCAACCACGGCAGAATCGCGCTCGAAGATATTCCGTTCCATGAAGCCAAAGCATTCGCTGATATTCACGAGCGGGTCAGAAAACACGAGAAGATAACGTCAAACGAAATTTCCGACATCGTAGATTCGCTGATCAGCGCATTTCGACAGGCCACTTCGCCGCTTCTCGCCATAACCCCGCTGCGGCTGCTTGACGAGTACACCTATACCCACTCCACCAATGTCTGCATCCTCAACATCGCCCAGGCCATGTCGTTCGGAGTCAAAGGCAGACTGTTGCATGAAATCGGAGTGGCAGCAATGCTTCACGACATCGGCAAGCTGTACGTACCGGAAGAGATCCTCACCAAGCCGGGAAAACTGACCCCGGACGAAATGGAAACGATCAGGCTCCATCCTTTGACGGGAGCCAATTACCTGTTGGAAATGTCGGAAATTCCAAAGCTGGCGGTTGTCTGCTGTTTTGAACATCACATGCGCTACAACATGAGCGGATACCCCCGGGTGCGCGAAGGATGGCAACAGAACCTGGTCAGCCAGATGACTGCGGTATCGGACTATTTCGATGCCCTCAGGACCAAGCGAATTTACCGCGGTCCCCTTGACTTCGACACGGTGGCAGGCATGATGATCGACATATGCGGCACAGAACTCCATCCAGCTCTGACCAGGAATTTCCTGCGCCAGTTGTCCAAATTGCAGAATCAGTAATGAACGTTCGACTTCTACCCCTTGACAAGCAGTGCCGAAGTGATCATCATGGAGCCGGATTTCCAGGATCAATTCACGCAGGAAGAGCACATACGCAGAGGATATGCCTCGAAACAGAAGCTCAGTTATCATTGAATCCCGCCCGAACTGCCTGCCTCTGCCTTCAGACCGTGAAGGACGCACATGAACATCAGTTTTCTCGAAGCTCCTTCGCAAAACATACGTAACGGAAACGTCGTCACCAGCGAACGCTGGCGGCATTTCTTCCTGGAACTGGGGCACAGCGTAAGCTCCTCGGCATGCGTGAATCGCAAACCATGCGATATTCTCGTCGCGTTCAACGCATCAAAAAACCGCCAGGCCATACTTGAAGCAAGAAACAGCGGAATTGCCGGGAACATCGTCATCTGCCTGACCGGAACCGACCTGTACGCTGACCTGAAAAACGATCCCTCGGCTCAGGATGTCCTCTACCTTGCCGACCAGCTTGTGGTTCTCCAGCCGATGGCGCTGCGCGATTTGCCTCCCGCCCTTCGGCACAAGACGATGGTAATATTTCAGTCAGCCCTTCCGCCCACCTTCGACGCCGTCAAAGACCCTGATCATTTCGATGTATGCGTGATCGCCCACTTGAGGGAAGTGAAAGACCCCCTGCGGACCGCCCGGGCAGCCCGTCTTCTGCCTGCAAGGTCAAGGATCAGGGTATTCCATGCCGGTGCGGCACTTTCTGATGAACTGGCCCGGGAAGCTGCACGGGAAGCCGAGGAAAACCCCAGGTTCCACTGGCTCGGTGAATTGGACAGGGAGCGCACCGCGGAAGTATTGATGCGCAGCCGGATCATGGTGATTTCGTCACTCAGCGAGGGTGGCGCCAATGTGATATCCGAAGCCGTTGTAAGCGGCATTCCCGTCATCGGGTCCGACATACCCTGCACCAGGGGCCTCCTGGGACAGGATTATCCCGGCCTTTTCCCAGTCAAGGGCACGGAAAGGCTCGCAGAGCTTCTCTTTCGCGCTGAAACCGACCAGACCTATTACAACGAGCTGGCAGCAAGGTGCAACCTGGAAAAGTACAAGTTCGATCCGGCCCTGGAGAAAGCATCCCTGAAGCAGCTGCTTGACAGAGTGCACCACGGCATGTAGGGGCAGCTCCCCCGCCTCCGTGCCCGCCCGCCACAGCTTTAACTGCTTTGGCGGAGGAGGCCTGGAACGCTGCCTACTTCGCCGAAGAGGCGTTATGCTTCGTAGGCTGAAACGGCGCGCAAGCCCGTGCCTGCCCGTTTGATGGGCGCCCTCCCCCAGTCATCCACCAACAACGAAAAGACGGGCACCCTCCCAGCCCTCCACGGCCCGGAACGTGCCCGCCTTTATCTGACTTTCAATGGGCAGCGACAAACCCAGCCCTCCACGGCCCGGCTCATGACCACCCATCTGTTCGCACTTGATTCACGCCACCCGAGGAGGACTCCTCGGAAGTATGCGTATATCTATACTATAAAAATTCATAATTATCCTTTTTCAGAGCATGAAAGGCGGGGCGAACCCGGGACACTTCAGTGTTCGCCCCGAGATGCATGCCATGAAAACACTACTTCAAGGCGCCAGCTGTTATTTCAGCGTGTCGATACCACCGGTTGACATGTAGCCGTCAGCCATTGCATCGGCGACGTCATATGCTTTCTTGGCGGATTTCAGAGCCTTCAGGACCTTGTCCGGATATGCCGGCAGGGACCTGATACGTGCACCGCATGCGTCGGCGATTGCGTTGATGATAGAAACATGCGGAGAGGTCAGAGGACCTTCGCCGACGCCGGCCTGACCGAATGCGGTGGCAGAACGTGGTGTTTCAAGGAAAATAAGCTCCATATCGTCGGGCACGTCCTTGATGAACGGGAAGCCTGAGCCGATCAGGGTGGTGTGTTTCTTCAGGTCTTCGAAGTCCTCGGTGAGGGCAAGGCCGATACCCTGGGCGAGGGCGCCGTAAACCTGGCCGTCAACGGTGCCGCGGTTGGTGATGGTGCCGTTGTCGCCCGCGTATGTCATCTTCACGACTTGCACCTTGCCGGTGGTGATGTCGACGGCAACTTCGGACATAAAGAGAGCGTACATGTAGACGCAGAAAGGATTGCCGATTCCGTTTTCGTCCTGATTGGTGCACGGCGTGGTCCAGCTCCCCTCGTACTTGGTTTCGATCTTTTCTTTCACCATTTCGTCATAGGTGCGGAAGGTGCCGTCTGCTTTCTTCATGGCGTTGAGCAGCAGTTTGCATGCCGCGACGATGGCGGTGCCGGTAACCGTGTTCTGACGGCTGCCGCCTGAAGGTCCCGCGTTCGGGGTAAGGCTGGTGTCGTTCATGCAGAGCTTGATCTGTGACGGTTCCAGCTTGAGGTCGCGAAGCGCCTCGTGGGCGAATGCCACAGTTGCCATGTCGGAACCCTGGCCATGGTCTTCCCATGCATTCCCGATCGTCACGTCGCCGTTCGGCATCAGCTCAGCCCATGCGGCGGAGGTGTCGGGACCGTCGAGGCCGCAGCCGTAGATACCGAGGGAGACGCCGACGCCGCGTTTTACCGTGTCGGTTGACTCCAGTTTGGCCTTGGCCTTTGCCTCCTGGTACTTGGGACGCATGATGTTGAACATCTCTTCAAAGCAGAACACTTCCGGAACCTGGCCGGTAGGGGTTGTGGCGCCGGGACGGTAAATGTTCTTGAAGCGGAACTCGAACGGGTCGAAGCCGGCTTTCCTTGCCAATTCGTCGACAATGGATTCGCTGAACATGAATGCCTGAGGCGAACCGTATGCGCGGAACGCGGAACCCCAGCCGTGGTTGGTACAGACAGTGTGGCCCTCGGTGTTCAGGTTCGGAATGTCATAGCCGGCGCCAACGAACTGCTGGCCGCGCAGGGTGACCAGGTCGCCGAACTCCGAATAGGGGCCGTGGTCGAGGTCCCAGCTTGCATCGATGGCGAGCAGCTTGCCTTCCGCGTCGCAGGCAATTGTGCCCCTGAGATAGGAGGGAGAACGCTTGCCGGTATAAGTCTGCTGTTGATACCAGTCATAGCCCAGGAAGCAGGGACGGCCGGTCGCCATGGCAGCGGCGCCAACCAGGGCTTCCATGGTCGGGCTGAACTTGTAGCCGAAGGTTGCGCCGGTGGGGTTCTGCACGAGAACGATCTGGTCAGGCTCAACGCCGAGACCCGGGGCGATCATGTACAGGTGCAGGTGGATACCGATGGATTTGGAGTGAATGACAACCCTGCCCTGGTCATCGATGTAGGCGAATCCGACATCCGGCTCGATGGGCATATGGGGCTGGCGCTGCAGGTAGTATTCGGCTGAGAAGGTATGGGCCGCCTTTTCGATTATCGGTTTAACGTCCGCGCCTTTTTTGCCGTAGCAGGTGTAATAAACGTTCGGGGTTCCCGGGTGAATCTCAATGGCGTCTTCAGCCATGGCTGCCGGTGCGTTCATGTATGCCGGCAGGATTTCCAGGTCGACCTTGACTTTTTCGGCTGCCGCCAGGGCGTTTTCCTTTGTGTCGGCGCAAACTATGGCGCAGACGTCGCCGTACTGGTAGATCTTGTCATCGTTCAGTATAGGACGATCCCAGCCGTCACCCTTGTTGGTCGGGAAAGTGATGAGGCCGGTGATGCGGTTCTTGCCCTTGACGTCCTTGTGGGTAACGACCTTGAAGACGCCAGGCATTTTTTCCGCTTCGGTGGTGTCGATGCCTTTGATGATGGCGTGGGAAACCTTGGGCTGCACCAGTGCGCACTGCAGGGTGTTCTCGGGAAGCTGAGTGGCCATGTCCTCGCCGAAATCCCACAGGCCGCAGGCTTTGGCAACTGACGAGGGACGGGTCATACGGGTTCCGTACACTCTGCCGCCGGCCGGATGTTTGTATTCGAGGGCGGATTCAGACAGTTCGCCGCGGAGCACCTTGGCGGCATCCATAACCGCATCGACGATCATGCTATAGCCGGTACAGCGGCAGGCGTTGCGATTCTTCTGGAACCAGTCGCGAACGTCGTTACGGGTCGGATTCGGGTTTTCGTCCAGGAGCGCCTTGGCGGAAACGATGAAGCCGGGGGTACAGAAACCGCACTGGATGGCATGATGGAAGATGAACGCCTTCTGAAGAGGATGGAGATTGAGCGGCGTACCGATCCCTTCAATCGTGGTAATAGTGGACAGGTTTTCAACCCGCTTCATCTTCATGGTGCAGGAACGGACCAGTTTGCCGTTCAGGATCACGTTGCAGGCGCCGCACTGGCCAGTGCCGCAGCCGACTTTGACGCCTGTCATATGAAGCTGCTTGCGCAGCACATCGGACAGCAACGCTTCCTGGTCAATGATCAGCGTCCGCTCTACGCCATTGACTTTGAGAACCTTTTTAATCATACAATCTCCTCCTTTTGGTGTAGGTAACCGGGAAAACCGGTTAGCCGTTAATAACTGCAGGGCGCCGCCTGTTCCACCCCCTGGTCTTGCAGCATACCGGAGTGAAAGCAGTCAGCGTTTTGCGAGGTGTAGCCCTGCGGCGTCCACCTTTCATGAGAAAAAAGAAAAAACCCGCATCAATACCGAAATCATGCCGGTATCTTTGCGGGTTCCGTTGAGTCTGCCTTCGCAGAGGACGAAATGGGCGCGTATCAAGCTATTTTATTTTTTTTCTTCCGCAGGGGATGGAGGCTTCACCTTGGAGCGAATCCCGCCAGTGGCCAATCCCGATTTTATTTTGAATCAAATCATGTTTTTTCTATTTACCGTCGTTATATATCATCATACCTAACGAGAAGCAAGATTATTTTTATTTATATTGTAATTTTTTTGTCGTCAACCAATGCGTATTTTCCACCATGCACAGAACTCACAATTTTGACATAGTTTTATACAATATATTCAATATTTTACAAATTGTATCGCACTACAATTTGCATTTCCCCCTAATTGTACTTGTTGTTCGCGATGTCACATATTTATTTTAAATAAAATCAATTATCCATCGCGCCAGCCATCCCTTTCCCATGCAAACGAGTAAATATTTTATTTACACTTAATGTCATGTTGGGATCAATCCCGTTTTCCGCCGGCAACCGCACTTCACCGACGCTCCCTGCCCGCAATAAATAAAGCACGCAAATTACTTTCAGCACATCAATGTTGTCTAAACCGTGATATCGGTTATACTTGTGTCCATCCGGAATCTCCCGGCAACAGCAGACCATGCCGCAACCACCGGGATCACTCTTGAAAAGGGATTTCATGACGGGACGAATCCTGCCTGTCAAAGGGATACAAGTCCATGACCATCAGATGGAAACCCGCACTGATCATCAGCTTGCTGCTCCTGGCCCTGATGCTGTCCATGTTGATCATCTCCCGGGCAATCCTCCTTTCCAGTTTCTCCAGGCTCGAGGAAGAGTATGTGCGGGAGAACGTCCAGAGAGCGCTGAACGCACTGAACGACAGGCTGGATTCCCTGGCCAGGGTCGCGGGGGATTATGCCGCATGGGATGATTCCTACGCTTTCGTAAGAAACCGGGATCCCAGGTTCATCTCGACAAATCTCATCGACACCACGTTCAACGGCCTGAAACTGAACATGATCGTATTCTGTGACTCCGCGGGCCGAATCGTGTATTCCAAAGGCTTTGACCTGGACACGCAACGACAGACAACCCTGCCGCGCCCCTTTGTCGGGTCCCTTCCACCGGGCAGCCACTTGCTGCGCCAAGCCGACAGGGGCAAAAGCCCGGACGGGATCATCATGCTGCCCGATGGTCCAATGCTTGCAGTCGCCAGGCCCATTCTCCCTTCGGACAAGAAGGGGGCAGCCCGCGGCACGCTCATAATGGGACGTTATCTTGACAAGGAGGAAATCGGCCAGCTGTCACGAACCACTAACCTGTCCATCGATGTACGCCGGGCGAACGATGCCGGACTTGCACCGGGGCACGGTTCAGCTCCGGAACATCCCCGAGGCAACGCGGGCATATTCGTCAAGCATCTTTCCGATGACACTGTTGCGGGTTATTCCTCCCTTCGCGACATTTACGGCACACCACAGCTCATCCTCAGGGTGGAGATGCATCGCGGGCTTTACCGGCAGGGCCTGGCATCTATCCGTTATTTCCTTCTCTGGCTGCTGTTTCTCGCGCTATCTTTCGGTGCGGCGATTTACCACTTCCTGGACAAATTCCTTGCTGCGGAGCAAAGCCGGCATGAAGGGGAAAAGCGCTACAGGAGCGTGGTTGAACAGGCTGCCGAAGGAATCGTGCTCTTCGACGCATCAGGAAATGGAATCCTTGAAGCCAATCAGGCATTTCGCAACACGTTCGCCATAGGCGCCGATCTGATGCCCCAATCGAGCCTTCCGGCCCTGACCGGCATCTCCGCCGATGACCTCGGCCGCCTGCTCGACCGCGTGCAACGGGAAAAGCAGCCGTTTTCCGAGGAAATCCGCCTCAGCCGGCAGGATGGCCTGCCCGTCGACGTTTCCATGAGCCTCAGCAGCATGACACTGGAAGGCAGGGACATGGTATGTGCGGTCATCCATGACATAACGGAGCGCAAGAGGACTGAAGAGCGGCTGGCCAAACTGAACGAATGCTTCCTCGGCTTCACCAGCGACCCTGACGAAAACATCAGCCGCCTGACCTCATTCTGCGGGGCACTGATGGGTGCTGCCTGCGCCCTCTACAACCGTCTCGACGACGGCATGCTGCACACCATGGCACATTGGCATGCCCCGGACGATTTCAACACCGTGGACCGGCCCGAGGGACACATCTGCCACGAAGTGATCAAGCTCGGCGGCAACCGGGTTTTCGTTGCACGCGACCTGCCGAATTCGCGGTTCGCGGTTTCCGATCCGAACGTGCTCCGCTACAACCTGCAGACTTACGTGGGCGTGCCGGTCAAATGCAGCGGATATTGCGTCGGTTCGCTCTGCGTCGTCTACCAGCATGACTTCCTCCCCTCGGAAGAAGACCGCAAGCTCATGGGGATCGTGGCGGTTGCCGTGGAAGCCGCTGAAGAAAGCAAACAGGCCGCAAAGGTCCTGAAGGAATCCGAGAGCTTCGCCCGTTCCACTCTCGACGCCCTTCCGGAACGAATAGCCATCCTGGATGAAGAAGGCCTCATCATTGCGATCAACCAGCAATGGAGGAATTTTGCCCGCGACAACACGTGCGTGCTGCAGAATATGCTCGAAGGCGAAAACTACCTGGTAGCCTGCGACGCCGCACAAGGCTGGGCAGCGGAGTTCTCGTCCTCCTTCGCAACCGGTATCCGTTCAGTTCTGCGCGGCCAGAGGGAATCGTTCTCTCTCGAATACCCCAGCGCTCCCGGTAATGAAGCGCATTGGTTCCTGGGCCGAGCCAACTGTTTTCCAGGCAATTGCGCCACCAGGGTAGTCCTGGTGCACGAAGACATAACAGACCTGAAAAGAGCCGAGGGAAACATCCAGAAACTGGCTTACTATGACACGCTTACCGACCTTCCCAACCGGCTGCTGCTCCACGACCGCCTGCAGCAGGCAGTCAGGAGATCCGACAGGAACCGGCACATGCTGGCGGTCATGTTCCTTGACCTGGACCACTTCAAGGTCATAAACGACACACTGGGTCATTCCGCAGGTGACCAGCTTCTCAAGAAGGTGGCGGAACGCCTGACACGCCACATCCGTTCATCGGATACGGTCGCCCGCATGGGAGGGGACGAATTCGTCATCATAATCAACCAGATCACCAGCACGAGGGATGTCTCCCACATAGCCGCCCTGCTGATCGATACGCTTTCACCGCCTTTCGAACTGGACGGGCAGGAGGTGTTCATCACCACGAGCATCGGCATAGTCATTTACCCGGTTGACGGCAATGACGGGGACAAGCTGCTGAAGAATGCCGATACGGCCATGTACCTGGCAAAAGAGCGGGGAAGGAACACCTTCCAGTTCTTCTCCGCGGAGATGAACGCACGGGCAGAAGAGCGCCTGTCATTGGAAACGAGCCTGCGCCATGCCATCGAGAGAGAGGAATTTTCTCTCCTCTACCAGCCATGGATGGACCTCCGGACCGGCCGCATCACCGGTGTCGAAGCACTGCTCAGATGGAACCACCCGTTGCGGGGAATCATTTCCCCGGACAGCTTCATACAACTGGCAGAGGAAACCGGTCTCATCATTCCCATCGGCGAATGGGTCCTGAAAAACGCCTGCTCGGAGATGAGCGCCCTGAAAGAAAGGGGAATCCGGTGCCCCTGCGTCGCGGTCAACATGTCGAGCCGCCAGTTCAAGAAATACAATCTTTTGGAAGCAGTCGCAGATGCGCTTGAAGAAACCGGGGCCAATCCGGCCAGCCTGGAACTGGAGCTGACCGAGAGCATCATGATGGAAAATGTCGAAGAGAACATCGCCCTTCTCCATGCCCTGAAACGGATGGGGGTAAGCCTGTCGGTGGATGATTTCGGCACCGGTTATTCATCCCTGAACTACCTGAAGAGATTTCCCATCGACAAGCTGAAGATCGACCGGTCTTTCATCCAGGGCATTCCGGGAGACAAGGAAGACACGGGCATCACCCAGGCAATCATAGCCATGGCCAGGATCCTCCGGCTCAGTGTTGTCGCCGAAGGCGTGGAAAACAGGGAGCAGCTGTCGT
This sequence comes from Geobacter sp., assembly GCA_003314535.1. Classification (GTDB taxonomy): domain Bacteria; phylum Desulfobacterota; class Desulfuromonadia; order Geobacterales; family Geobacteraceae; genus RPRC01. Next base: position 40,362 of record POSG01000006.1, on the reverse strand, counting down.
TTCTTCAGGAGCACGGTTGCGATGCAGTCCAGGGCTACCATGTCAGCAAACCCCTTTCACTTGGCGAACTGTCCGATTTCCTGGCCCGGACGGGCCGAAACAGCGGCAAGAGTTGAAGGCTGCCCTCCTTCCCCGTATCCTTCGAAAAGCGATTTCGCCACGTTGTCCGAAGCCCTGCTGAAGGTTGGAAAAACCTCCCGCCGTCCCCACATATTTTGCTTGCCCTCACCGGGAAAAGAGTGTATCCATGAGATTTTTCCGCGCGCAAAAAGGAGCATCAAATGGGCATTCTTTCCAATACGGCAAGTATCTGTCAATTCAAGGTCATCGGCGATGTCCCGACCGAAGATCTCTTCAACTGGGTATCGGAGCGCCTTTCCGGCAACAGCTTCAGATCCATCGACCAGGGCATCGACGAACTCTCCGTCGGCTGGGTCACGCCCGACGACCATCGCAGGACGGATTTCAGCACCCCACTGTCATTCTGGCGCGACAACTACCTGTTCTTCACCCTGCGCCAGGACAAGCGCGCCATCCCCGGCGCACTGCTGCGCGCCCGGCAAAAGGAAGCGGAAGAAGACTTCCTGGCCGAAAACCCCGGCCTTTCACGAGTCCCGAAGCAGAAACGCGAAGAGCTGCGCGATGCCGTGCGGGGCGCCCTCCTGCAAAGGACCCTGCCGGTTCCGTCCACCATCGACGCCGTATGGGACACCCGCTCCGGCATCCTCACCCTGGCTTCCATCGGCGCCAAGTCCGTCGATCTGTTCGAAACGCTCTTCAAGAAAACCTTCGAGGACACCAGGCTTGTTGCTGTCCATCCTTTTTCCAGGGCGGAAATGGTGGTTTCGCAGGAAACCGCTGAAGCCCTGAACAGGGCGAACATGGCGACGACCGAGTCCGTGCTCGACCTCATACGCAGCAACCAGTGGCTGGGCAGGGATTTTCTCCTCTGGGTGACCTACCGCACGCTCAACGAATCCGCCGAATACCGCATATGCCGCCCCGGCCCCGCCACCGGGGGAGAATCGTTCGTCGCCTACGTGAACGACCGCATGGTCCTGTGCGGCGGCGGTGACGAAGGAGCCCAGAAAATAACCGCAAGCGGCCCCCAGGACCGGTTCGGCGAGGTGCGGATGGCACTCAGGACCGGCAAGGCGATCACCGAGGGAACGATCCACCTGGAAAAGGGGGAACACGCCTGGAAACTTACCCTGAAGGGGGAAATGTTCCACTTCGCATCCTTCAAGGGACCGAAGGTCAAGGAAGAACGTGATGAGGGAGTTGATGAAATGAGCGAGCGGGAGGCGTTGTTCTACGAGCGGATGTATATCATGGAAACCGGCCTGCAGATGTTCGACAGCCTCTATGCAGCGTTCCTGGACATGCGCCTCGGCCCCGGATGGCAGGAAGAGTTCGCCCGGATCGAGACATGGCTGGGCCAGGAATGAGAACCGTCCTTATCTTGGATCGGGGCCGGGCATGTCGCTCCTGACACTGCGTGACATAGGCATCGCCTTCGGTGGAGCGCCCATACTCGACGGAGCCAGCCTGCAGATCGAGGAGGGAGACCGCCTCTGCCTTCTGGGCCGGAACGGCACGGGCAAATCAACCCTGCTGAAGATCCTGGCAGGTGAACTGCCTCCCGACACCGGCGACATCATGCGCCGCCAGGGCCTGCGCATATCCCTGGTTTCCCAGGAATCGCCGCCAGGCCTTGCGGGATCGCTCTTCGACGTTGTTGCCGGCGGAATGGGCGGTGCGGCTGAACTGCTGGCCGAATACCATCACGTGGGAACCCGCCTGGCTGTTGAAGGAAGCGACGACCTGCTGAAGCGCCTGGAAGAGCTCCACAAATCCCTGGAGGAAACGGGCGGATGGCATCTGCACCAGGAAGTGGAAAGGGTTCTCGCCCGCCTTTCCCTCGACCCGGATGCAGAGTTTTCGACCCTCTCCGGCGGCACGAAGAGGCGCGCGCTCCTGGCTCGCGCGCTGGTGGCCGCGCCGGACCTGCTCCTCCTGGATGAGCCGACCAACCACCTGGATATCGACACCATCGTCTGGCTTGAGGACTTTCTCCTGCGCGAGGTCAAAACCTTCCTGTTCGTGACCCACGACCGGACCTTCGCCCGCCGCATGGCGAACCGGGTCGCCGAGCTGGACAGGGGGGCGCTGTACTCCTTTTCCTGCGGGTACGACTCGTTCGTGGAGCGCCGCGAGGAACTCCTCGAAGCGGAAATCACCCGCCAGGCCCTGTTCGACAAGAAGCTGGCCCAGGAAGAGGCATGGATTCGGCAGGGGATCAAGGCGCGTCGCACCCGCAACGAGGGACGCGTCCGGGCGTTAAAGAAAATGCGCGAGGAGCGGGGCCGGCGCCGTGAACGGACGGGCGCGGCAAAAATGCAGCTGCAGGAGGCCGAACGTTCCGGCAGGCTTGTGGCGGAAGCGGAAAACGTCTCCTTTGCCTACGGCGACAAGCCGGTGATACGCGATTTCTCCACCATCATCCTGCGGAGCGACCGGATCGGCATCATCGGCCCGAACGGTTCGGGCAAAAGCACGCTGCTGCGCCTGCTGCTGGGGGAACTCCAGCCGCAGAGCGGAGAAATCCGGGTCGGTTCGCGTCGCGAAGTCCTCTACTTCGACCAGATGCGCGAACAGCTCGACCTGAACAGAACTGTCCAGGAAAACGTCGGCGAGGGGAACGACACAGTGGTCATCAACGACAGGCCGCGCCACATCATCGGCTACCTGCAGGACTTCCTTTTTTCCCCGGAACGGGCGCGGAGCCCGGTGCGCATCCTTTCCGGAGGGGAACGCAACCGCCTGCTCCTGGCCAAGCTCTTCACCAAGCCCTCCAACGTGCTGGTCATGGACGAACCCACCAACGACCTGGACGCCGAGACCCTCGACCTGCTGGAGGACCTGCTGCTGGAATATTCCGGCACCCTGCTCCTGGTGAGCCACGACCGCGATTTCCTCAACAACGTGGTCACCAGCACACTTTCCATCGGCGAAGACGGACGGGTGAGGGAATACGTGGGCGGGTATGATGACTGGTTGCGGCAGTCGGCGGCAGAGCTGGCTGCATCAGAACCGTCCCCGCCCCCGCCCCCGAAAGAGAAATCCAGGCCACAGGCCGGAAAACCCCGCAAGCTCTCCTTCAAGGAACAGCGCGAGCTGGAAGCGTTGCCGGACACGATAGCCGCCATGGAAAAAGAGATGGATGACATTCACCGCAAACTGGCTGACCCGGAATATTACCGTACCGCCGGGGCAGAGGTGGCGATTCTCACTGCCAGGCTGGAAGAACTGGAGAACGATCTGGAAGAGGCATACCAGCGCTGGGAGGCGCTGGAGGAGATCGGCGGGGGCGGGGCCTGACCCTTCAGATCCCCCTTCTCGGACAAGGGCGGGTTGAAATGAGGGCGGGTTTATAACCCGCCCTCGAATCGGTTTGAAAACCCGCGGGGAAGCCAGCAGGACACCCTTCATATACTTACATTTCATTTCTCAATATAAATATCTAAAGGGACGCCCCTTTCGCCACGGTCTATTTCTCACAGACATAGACTGACAAGAAACCTTTGTCAGTTTTTTCAACGATCTTTAGACCACTACGAGTTATCATTCCTTCAAGTATCCAATCTAACGTAGAGTACTCTGTTTTGATGTGTTGCATTGTCTGTTGGGCAACATCGTCTCCGGCAAACGATCTGATTTCGTCTATCACCATCCTGAAAAAAGTATCGTAGTCACCAGTTGATGATGGAAACACTACATCACGAAGATATAGTCTGCCATTTGGGCGAAGGACACTTGCAATTATCGTGAGGGCCCTGAATTTCCAGAAGTCCGGCAGGTGATGCAACGCTAACTGAGTAACTACGCCATCTACCGGATTGAGTGGCCGAAAACCGGTCAAGAATCCCCCTTTCTCGAAAACAACATTGCTGACATGGCGTTGCTTCGCTTTGTTATGGGCATATTCCAGCATAGTTGAGGAAACGTCGGTAGCATAAACCTGTTTTACGGTAGCGGCGAGAGCAAGGGCACACTCTCCTGTGCCGGTTCCAATCTCCCAGACGACGGAATGACTTGAAAGCGACAGAGCCCTTTGGATGTCTTTAGCTTCAGCGCTTACATCGCGCATTTTTTGCATTCGTTGGTCGTAAGCGTTTACCTCTTTGGGATCACTATAGTCGGTACCGATTTGAATTGTTTCATCGTATTGCCAAAGGTGTTTCATAAGTGTATTACCTTTTAAGTTGAGGTGCCAGGGCTACATTATTCATAAAACTGAAAAGTGTTGCCCTGACCCTTTGTATCCTTCAAGGGAAGTCCCCTGATACTCAGCTTGACGTGCCGCGGCGGTGTTTGGCGCGACAGTGTCTGTGCCGTGGTTATGTCCTCCGCAATGTGCCTATAAATGACTGTAGCATTGCGTTTACATTGCACTTAAAGCACTCTGAAAATTGTGACTCGAAGTTTTTTCCCACTTGCAGGTTCCTTACAAACGTTTCGAACTGCAGAGGGTAGTGTTGTGCCAAAAACTGAACAAACATTCCACTCTGTCGGTAGAATATCTTGGGTTCCAGATTCCCTGTTGCAGCCAGCTTTATATTAAACAGCGTACCCTCAGTTTCTGGGACAAAATGCTTTCCTTCAAGAAATTTCTCTGTTGTCTCAGCTTGAGTTGCATATGAAGCACCACCGCCATCTGCAACATAAATAGCCAACCCTTCTCGAAACCACCTGGGCAAAGAGCGATTAAATCGTATGACACCAAGTTTCTGAGATAGCTGCACATGAGACAATTCGTGTGTGAGTATTCCTTGTACTTTGTTTATTTCACTTAATAACTTTCCGGAGAGAAAAACTTCACTTTTCAGTCCCGCCCCAAGCAGAGCTTCAGAAACACCAGAATATTTGGAAAAACTTTTTGGAGTTGCAAATACATAGATTTTAACAGGCTCTTTGAATGCACCAAATTGCCTCGACTCAACCGTCTTCATGGCCTGTGATAAATGCTTTTCTGTTTCCCCTGCGAGAGCTTCGGCACCTTTTTCATACAGAATCCGGTTGTCCGAAGAAAGTACCTGCAAGTCAGTCGTAAACCTGGCTACTCTACTCTCGACAAGGCCGCAACCACTTACCGTCATGAATGTGAGAAACACTATCAATATGAATATTGTCTTTTTCATCGTTTTGGAACGGGGCTGGGATTGACCCGCCGTGGCTTTCTGGCGGGTCGTAACCCTGGTTATGTCTTTATTTTTTTCTGCCATTAAATAAACCACGTAATGATCTAAAAATCGTTGTCATCCTTGTTCCTGTTTGCGCGGTGGAAATTATTAGAGCGTAAAATATCATAGAGGCGACAAATAGTATAAAGAACACTATTAATACCAATATGGTCACCCATAATGGTGCATTATCTAATGGTTTTAATAAAATGGTCGTTCCGATGTCCATATATTTGCTGATTACGTCAGCATATTTATTTAAAGCTAACAATGATAAAAACATACAAATTACAAATAGGACTCCGCCAATCGTACGTATGACATTTTGTAGGTTTTTATTCTTCATATTTTTCGACATAACTCGTTATTGACCAGATCCGGCCAACATCCATACAACCAACAACATCTCGGATTGCCTTAAGCAACAAAACAACATAATTCATTGTTTTTGCTTACCATTCGAATTGGCCATTATTCCAGATGGGATGTTGGAAAGTTTTCCGGCCAACATCCCGCAACCCTTCACAAAACGCACATCCCCAACTCACCCATCGGAATGAGCATTCTAATAAACCAAGTGCAATATACAACTGTTTAAACAAATTTGTCAAAGCTGACGATTTGCCGAACATTCAAAAAGCCGTATTTGCCTGATAACGGCACACATTCAAATATAACCTCCACAAGCGGGCACCCGGCACCCAGGGTTTCGATACAAGTGAGCAATATCCAGCAGAACGGGAAATACCGCGGAAAAAATACTGGTCAAGGAGCATGGAAAGTTGCTACTATCGGAACCCGGCGCATGGCTCAAACATGCAGCCTGCAAACGAAGGTGACAGCAATGAACATTCTCCTCCTCCGCCCAAACCCGGGCAGCGAAAAATTCGGGCTGGGGCCGTTCTTCCGCGTCGAACCCCTGGGGCTGGAATACGTCGCGGCAGCGCTCCTTGCGCAAGGCCACTCGGTAACCATAGCGGATCTCCGCTTCCGGCCGGGCGCTTCCGCCTGGGTACGGCGCACCAGGCCCCGCATCGTCGGCATCTCATGCCTGCACGCGCTGGAATACGACCGGGTGGTGGAAACCGCGCGCGAGGTCCGGCGGGCCGCGCCCGACGTCTTCATACTGGTGGGCGGCCATGCGGCCATGGCCTTCAACGGCCCCCTGGAAGACGACAGCATCGACGCCATATCGATGGACGACGGAGAGGAAGTGGTCCCGGCCCTGGTGGCGGCGCTGGATAAGGGGACCCCTCTAATCGAAGCGCCTGCGCTGCGTCTCAGGACTCCGGACGGCTGGATATCCACCCCTGCCCTCCCGGCCAGAACCAGCCTGGACCTGGTCCCTCTGCCGGCCCGCGACCTCGTGGCAAGGCACCGCTCCGGCTACCACTGCCTGCTGTTCAAGCCGGTCTGGCTCATCGAAACGGCCCGGGGCTGCCCCTTCCGCTGCTCCTTCTGCTCGGTCTGGCAGTTGTACGACCGAAGCTACCGGGAACGGAGCATCGCTGCAGTGGTGGAGGATTTCGCCACTACCGGGGATGCGATCTTCGTTGCCGACGACCTGTTCTGGAACAACCCGCCCCGCAGCCTGGAGCTGGCCGAGGCGTTGAAAAAGCGGGGAGTGTTCAAGCGCTGGATTCTGGTGCAGAGCAGGACCGATCTCATCAGCCGCCAGGAAAAACTGCTGGAGGCCTGGCGCCCGCTGGCAAAGGACTTCGACATTTTCCTGGGGTTCGAGTTCGCCAGCGACAAGGGACTGAGCGGCATAACCAAGGATTCGGGCGTGAAGGAGAGCCTGGAAGCGGTCAGGGTGGCGCGCTCCCACCGCTACGGCATCAACGGCAACTTCCTTATCGACCCCGACTGGGACGAAGATGATTTCCATGAACTGTGGGATTTCGTGGCCGCACACGGCCTGCAGCGCTCCGGGTTCACCCTGCTGACGCCGCTCCCGGGAACCGAATCCTTCCGGGACATCGGGCACCGCACCGAAGGGCACCCCTGGTCCGATTTCGACATGCACCACCTGCTCTGGGAACCGAAACTGGGCGCGGAACGTTTCTGCGAGCTCTATGCCGAGACCTGGCGGCGCTCCATACTCAACACGTCCGGAGAGAAAAAACTCGTCGACTGGCTGCGCCAGGTGCGCCCCTTGCAGATACCGTACATGATCAAGGTGCTGCGCAGCACCCAGGCCATGATGCAACCGGAAACCTATCTGCGGGAATACGCCGCCAGCCGTTCGGCTAAGACCCGGACACCCCCGTGCGGGGGAAGGCCGACATGAGAAAACCCTCCCCCGTTCAAAGGCTTCTCCTGGTATACCCCGCCACCCACAAACTGGGCTGGGCAAAGCGTTTCCAGCTCCCATCCCATTCGCTGGAGCGGGTGGCGGCGCTGACTCCCCATTCATGGGACGTGGTGCTGTGCGACGAAGTCCACGAGCAGGTGCCCTTTGATGGCGACTACACGCTGGTCGGCATCACCGCGATGACGCACCAGGCAACCAGGGCCTACGAAATAGCGGATAATTTCAGGGAAAAAGGGATTCCGGTCGTGATGGGGGGAATTCATCCGACCGTGCTGCCGGAAGAAGCGGCGCTCCATGCCGATGCCGTGGTTGTCGGGGAAGCGGAGCCGGTCTGGGAAACGCTCCTTGACGACCTGCTGAACGGACGGCTCCGCACGACGTACCGTGCGCCGCTGCCGGGCAACGGCAGGCTCTCACTCCCACCCGCCCGGCGTGAGATCTACGATGGCAAGAGGTATCTGACCACGCAGACACTCCAGGCAAGCCGCGGCTGCCCCTACGACTGCCCCTTCTGCATCGTCACCCCCTATTTCGGCAACACCTTCCGCTACCGGGACACAGAAGAAATCCTGGCTGAACTCCGTTCATTCGACCGCACGCTGACCGTGTTCCTGGACGACAACCTGCTGGGAGACCCCCTGCGGGCGAAACCCATCCTGCAGGGGATGAAAGGACTCGGGCTGCGCTGGGGGGGACAGGCCAACCTGCGCTTCGCGGAAGACCCGGAGCTTGTCAGGCTGGTGGCGGAATCGGGATGCATCGGGATCTTCGTCGGCATCGAATCCGTTACCGGCAAGCTTGCCCATCACCCGAAGACCGGGAATAAATGCTCTCAGTCTGATCTCATCAAGAGGATCCGGGATGCGGGAATCGTTCTGGAAGCCTCCATCATATTCGGCTTTGACGACCACGACGAGGGGATTTTCGAAAAGACGGTCCGCTACCTGGAAGAGTGCAAGCCCAGCCTGCCCACCTTTCACCTGCTCACTCCCTATCCGGGCACCGCGCTGTTCAGGCAGTTCGACAACGAAGGGCGCCTGTTCCACAAGGACTGGAAGCGGTACAACCATTCGGAAGTCGTGTTCCAACCCAGGCTCATGTCTCCTGAGCGACTCTATGAAGGATGGCTGCAGGCCAGGAAAGAGGCCTACACGTGGTCGGCGATCCTTTCCAGGACTTTCCAGAACCCGCGCGGCTTCTTCACCAACCTGGCATACAACGTCCTGAGAAAAGGTCCCAACGACCTTCTCCCCAGGAAAGCGTCCTGACGGCACAGCAAAAAAAAGGCAGACAGGAGATTCGCCGTCATCTCCATCCGCCTTTCTCACACACCATACCGCTTCGTCATCATTCCGAATCCGCCACGGTTACCGCCGCCACCCGCCGTGAGGGGCTCCGCTTCCACCGCTCGGGCCGCCACTGCGGGGAACAGCCTGTCCACCACCCCGGCTACCATAGCCGCCACCCTGCCAGCCATGTCCGCCATATCCGCCATGCGGATATGAATAGTTATGGTTGTAATGGTAATGGTCCCAGGAGTAATAGCCAAACCACGGCCAAAATGGGTAGGTGTAGTATCCATAATACGGATAGTATGGATAGTCATACCCGCTATAGTAATAGGGATAATTGTAATCGCCGTAGTAGTCGGGATAAACAACGCAACCGCCAAGCAATACAAGAACCGCAAATGCCATTATTAGCTTTTTCATGGGGCACCTCCTGATGAGGTCCTTCAGCTACAGTATATTCCTGGATTATAAAACGTGTCAAACACCGTGAGGTTTACAGTAGAAGTGTCTCGTGGCGGGCTGCCGCATGCATGGAGTCACCACCTCCCAAATAAGTTTCCATCCGGATTCATACTGTTGATCGATAACTGCGACCTTGCTTCTTTTCGCCCCAATTGCAAGCCTGATCGGGTTGACGGCAGTTGCATGCGGTTGACTGATCACCCCGAAAGCCACTCCTGTCGCAACAATTTTAATGAAATATTCTATCCATGTGATATCATGCAAGTGCATGGCATTAAACATGCAGAGCGTAACCAATCATTCTTAATTATTATTTCAACGGCGTCTGAATGCTTCCGAAGACAAAAACGTAATCCTTCCCAGGGGAAAAGAACAATCGGAACCGGCTGCTTCGGCTTCCGTTCACCCTCCTTACGGATCATGGCCCGACTGTCATGAATGACGCACGAACAAAATAAATTATGTCAATAAGAACCCGAGAGGCCGTTGCCATCCTTGCCTGATCAGTTGCCTGAATAACGGAATCAGCTATACTGTTAACTGCGATCATCGTAGTCGAAACAAATATGGAACCAAATATGTTCACCAAATCTTATTGAGGATACCTATATGAAAAACATTATCACCTGCATGGTTCTTAATCAGTGGCTTAATGAAGGACGCGACTTTATCCTCCTTGATGTCCTGCTTCCCGAATGCTATGGATCCAGGCACATCCCCGGTGCGACAAATGCCTGCGTTTACGAAATGGATTTTCTTGACCAGGTTCGCAAAGTCATTGTGGACAAGAAGAAATGTATCGTGGTCTACGACTCCAGCGACAGATCGATGGCCTCCACGTGGGCAGCCCGCAAATTGACCGAGGCAGGCTTCCAGGAGGTTTGGGAATTGTCCGGCGGAATGGACGAGTGGGAAGGCTCCGGATACCCGGTCGATGTTCTTGGCCCCGAGCTGGAAGAGGAAACCGTCCTCACGGATGGCCTTCATAAGGTTGATTGCAGCCAGAGCAGGCTGGAATGGATTGGAAGGAACGTCGGCAGGAGACACCACGGCACCATCGACATCAAGGAAGGCGAAATACGCATTGCAAATGGCAAATTGGCCGGCGGCGCCCTCTGTCTCGACATGGGCAGCATAAAGAATACGGATCTTCAGGACAACGTTCTCAACAGCCTCCTTATTCGCCACCTATCCTCAGATGACTTCTTCGACGTCAAAAACTACCCCACCGCGAAGTTCGAGATCGCTGAATGCAGCACCATAGAGGATGCCACGCCCGGTTCTCCAAATTACTCCATAAGGGGAACCCTGACAATCAAGGACGTCTCGCGTGAAATCCAGATTAAGGCTTCGGTTGCGCCGGGGGAGAAAAGCTGCGTAATGGCCCATTCTTTCTTCGACATTGATCGCACCCTTTGGAACGTCAGCTACGGATCGGGCAAACTGTTCGAAAAACTGGGAATGCACCTGGTGGACGATACAATATCCCTCGAACTGTTCCTGACTGCCCTCTGAAACCGGCAGGCCGGGCCGTGTCAGCTCCGGCGGCCCGGCCATGGTTGTAAATATTACGGCGTCGGCTCAAAAATCCCCTTTTCCACGCAGCAAAGGGTGACCACATTGGGATTGCCGGGAATGCACGCGCCCGGGCGGTGGTAGCCCCCTGCAACGAAAACCATGTTGCCCATTACGGCTGATGCCAGGGACCATCTCCCGGTAGGCATGGGCGTCGTGGCAGTCCACGTGTTCCTTTCCGGGTCATATTCTTCGACTATATTCACTCCCGAACAGCTGTGCAGCCCGCCTATCGCAAGAATCCTGTTTCCGGCGACAGCAGCAAGGGCAAGGCATCTCCTGGGTGTCGGCATGGGGGCCCTGGTGACCCAGGAATTGGTTATGGGGTTGAAAATCTCCAGTGCCGCCATTGTTTCGCTTCCATCATGCCGGACTCCACCGGCAGCGTATATCTTGCCGTCGGCCCCGGTTGCAGCTGCAAAATCAAAGCGCCTGGACAGCATCGATCTTCTCAACGTCCATTTATCCGTCAGGGTATTGTATTCCTGCACAGTATCTATGGTTGACGCAGGAGCCACATACCCACCCATGAGATATATCCTGCCGTCAGCTGTTGCCGCCACTGCGGGATGCCAGCACCCGACGGGCATTGGCGTCAGTTTCCTCAGCCCGCCGGTATGAATATCGTACTCTTCCACGGAAGTGGGCATTTTCATGCCGATGGGATCCCCGCCAAAGGCATAGATTCTTCCATTGTCCAGGGCGGCAAAAACCTGCCCTGAACAGCTGAAGGGATTTTTCACCAGCGTCCACAACCCCGAAAGCGGATCGAACACTTCCATATCCGCATCATCACCGTTTCCCCTCTTCCCCCCCACGACCCATATCCTACCATCTAAGGTGAATGCGGAACACGAGCTTCTTTCCTGTATGAGCGGGGACATCTGCGTCCAGCCAAAATCATCAGGCAGTTCGAACATATCCATGCCCCGGATGATTTTCTGCCAGTCGACCGTCGTCGTTTTCAGCCTGGCGGCAGGCAATGTTGACATTTGCACCTCCTGGTTCATGCATTTGGCCCCGGTCGGCAAACAGCTCTCGCAACTTTCCCGCCAAGGGCTTCTCCCACAAAAGATCCGGATGGGATGCTATGCGAAGAAAGTGAAAGCTTCGGATGAAGTTTCCTTGATACCAGAAAGGCTGAAGCCGCACATCCATCATGCAGTTATTTAATCGGCCGATGAAAGAGTTACAACAAAAGGATGGGAAATATTGGCGGGCTGCCGTGATTTGGCTCACGTTGCGCCGGCCTCAACCTGCCGGCGCAACAATTCAACCATGATTTTCCAAGCTCGTGTCCCGTGCGGTTCGTTCCATGCTGCTACGGCTTGAAAACTCCCGTGTCTATCCATTCCGCCTTGAGCAGAGACCACCAGTCTTCGGCAAGCCCTTGCAATACATAATCATAGGGGAGCCATCCATAACCGCCGACGCCCCACTCGGCGCCCCAGGAATTACGCACGAGCAAAGCGCCCGTGGTTTCCTCGGCGCCGTCAGTGTTGTTCCTGATCTTAAGCAAATCGTCATACCCGACGGCGTCCACCGCGTGACCCCCCAATATCCTCTCGCCTCGGACGGGGTACGGGATGTATCCTGATTTGCCTGCCTGGGATATGGAACTGTAAACCGTGAAGCCGAACATGGAAGGGAGCCCCGCCGCCAGGTTCGACTTGATCCTGCACAGCAGTGCCTTCCTGTCGATTCCGGGAGGGTCGAGCCGGTAATAGCTCAGCGCCTGGTAATTCTGTGCGAACGCATAGCAGAACGCGGGCGGCTCCAGGTCGAAATCAGCAGTAACATAGGGCCAGTACTCTTCCGGCGGCACCCCTAGAAGGACCATGGCGCCCATGGTTGTCCTCAGGAATGCGCCCGTGTCACCTGTCCAGTGGGACAGGTTTCGGGTCGTCTTGTAAAGGAAGAGCCGGGAAGCGTCAATGTGCCTGCCAAAGGCGCGTCTTTCGAAATACTCGAAAATCCCCACACCTGCGTGCGCGGTGCAGGAACCGATGTCAAGCTGGTTCTCGACCGGCGAACACCATGGGCGCAGGTCTACGGCAGAAGGAAACGAGGCGAGGGCCGTCGCCACCTTGGCCTTGGCCAGCATGCCTTGAATAGCGCCGTGCTCAGGCGTATAGTCTCTGAAATCAGGATAATCGGGCAGCCATCCCATGCCCGGCTTATTCGGGGTTTCGCTCATGAGTTTCCTCCTTGCAGTCTGGAATGAAGTCCCTCCGACATCCTGTAGCGCCGTTTCGGCCAAACGATCATCAAGCCGGGGGATTATTCATTTCTAACAGAAAACCACAAGAGAGGAATACGCCGTTCAGTCATTTATTTGCAGTATTATCAGGTGACTACTAACGGGTTAATTGAAATGCGTGAATACTGTATTGAGAGAAAACACTACACCGTGGTCGGCACCGTAAGCTTCAGTGCCAAAGGAACCAGTTGAGACCTCCTGTTGACCTGGGCCTTCCGAAAGATCCGGCTGATATGGGTTTTTACCGTCTGCTCGCTTATGCAGAGCCTGGATGCGATCTCCCTGTTGAGAAGCCCTTGCGAAACAAGAATGATGATCTCCCGCTCCTTTCTGCTGAATCCCTCTTCGGGATTGGGATATTTCGTGCACTCGGCGTGCTGGATCAGCGCCTTTATCTTGCGGTTGTCTATCCAGACCTGTCCCTCGCTCATGGCGTGAAGGGCTTTCTTGAATAGCGACATGTCAGTGTTCGCTGCCAGCACGCCTTCAATCTTGTGCGAAATGAGCAGGGAAGCGATTTCCTCCTCGCCCAGCCCGCAATCCAGAAGCACGGTCTTGGAGGCCGGATCATGGGAAGAACCGCTCTTCCTGAGCGAATGGCTGTCGGTGATGATGAACTCCGGGTCAAAGCCGCCGATCTCCTGAAGCTCCGACGAAATAGCTACGCGGTACCCTTCCGGCTCGCATGCGAGAAGTTCCCGCAACGCCATTTCCAGCAGATTATTGCTGAGCCTTATAAGAATGTTCATGGCAAACTCCTTTCCAGGTGCGGTATGCCTGGCAATCCGGATATCGGCAATGCGACATGACCCGAGGACCGGGAAAGGTGTGTTTAAAACTCCAATCCCATTCGGACGATGTCAGACGCCTATGGAATAATAGCAGATAAAAGATTAAAAGTACATAATCCTTCCCTGCGGAATCCGGATAACCGCCTACGCCTCTGGCGCAATCAGGAAAAGTTTACCAGGTTGTGGTCAATGGGAACCCCGAGCATCGCCGGGAAAGCAAGCCTTACGCGGGCAACTCCGTGGAAGTCGAAGGCACAACAGGGAAAGCGGCATGGTGTGTCGGGCCGGATGCAGTCAAGACGAGGCTTGCTTGAGCCCCGACCCCTTCGATTGACTGCTGGGAAGCTTGGTTCCGTTCCGTGTCCCCGGGTTGTCTGCGTGGGTCACAAGGATGGCTGAAGTCGAGGCCGCTCCGCTCTGGTCGCCGGTTGTCTCACAATGGTCGGAGTCTTTGTATTTTTCCTTGATATTGACAAATACCTTCAGATTGTCGAGAAACAGGTCGAGGAGTCTGGGGTCGAAAAACGTGCCCTTTCCCTCAAGCATTATTTCAACGGCCTTTTCAAGAGGGAAAGCCTTTTTGTATGGCCTGCTGGATGTCAGGGCATCGAAAACGTCGGCCACCATGACGATGCGGCCGAAAACGTGGATACCGGTACCCGACAAGCCATGGGGGTAACCGCTGCCGTCCCACTTTTCATGGTGCTGCAGGGCGACGATCTGCCCGGCCTTGATCACGGGGAATTCACCCGCCTCTGACAGGATCTCGCTGCCGATCACGGTATGCATTTTCATCAGGTCGAACTCGCCGGGATCCAGCTTGCCGGGCTTGAGAAGCACCCGGTCGGGTATGCCGATCTTGCCCACATCGTGCAACGGCGACGCATGCTTCAGGATGTCACACTCCTGTGCATCCAACCCTGCCAGGACAGCCAGTTCCCTCGACAGCTCGCTTATGCGGCGTATGTGCAAGCCGGTTTCAGTGTCCCGGAATTCGGCCGCCCTGCCGAGCCGCACGGTTATCTCGAATTCGGCCTTCCGGGAAAAATCGAGCGCTTTTTGCAGTTCAGACGTCTTGCGAATTATTTCATCCTGGAGAATTCTGTTCATGTCGCAGACCATTTCGTTGAGCTTCTTGCTCCTGACATGGTTCATGACACGCAACTTCAGCTCTTCCGGATCATAAGGCTTGGCCATGAAATCATTGGCGCCCATTGCAAGGGTCTTAGTAACTTCAGACCTGTCAGCGGTAAGAACTATGACCGGGATTTCCCGGAACCTGTCATCGCCCTTTATACGCTGCAGCGCCTCATATCCGTTCATGACCGGCATTTCAAGGTCCAGCAGTACTATATCGACTGACTGTTTCCGTTCGAGTATTTCCAGCGCCTCTCTGCCGTTCTCAGCTTCGATGACTGCAATGTCGCTACAACCGTCGAGCATTAGTCGAACCATGTAGCGATTCATCTCTATATCATCGACAGCAAGCACTACAACCTGATCTCTCATTGTTCAGGATATCACCGTGTATTGACGCATCTGAAAGGAAATACAAACACCCGCTGCAGAGCTCATCCCAAAAATCACAATTGAACCACGCTTTTGAACAATTCGTATTCAGCCCGCAGATATTGCATTTCTTCAGCAAACTTCGTCAATTCTTCCTTTCTTGCAAATGCCTCAAGTTTCACGCTGACAGCACACATCCTTTCCGCCCCAATGTTCGCCGCAACACCTTTCAACGTATGCGAAAGCTTTCTCGCTTCAACGCTATCCTTTCCAGCAACGACTCCATCCAGGCGGACCAGGATATCATCCACGGTTGGCAGGAACATGGACAGCAGGCGTGGCAATAAATCAGCTCGGCCTCCGACACGGTCCAACAGGGCAGATTTGTTGAAGATATCCTGCCCGTCCGCCATAGAAGTCGATTCCAGACCCTCAGGCACAGACAGATTCCGGCTTTTCATAGCTTAGAGACACTCCTCAACTGGCTCGAATCGGGCGATTTGCATTCCGGTATCAATTACTGATAAACCGGGAACGGGCCCCCTCAATAATCCATTTCGTCAAAGAGGGAACAATCTTGAAGAAAAAAACACTTTCCCCAATCCGGGCAGTCAAACATACCGCAAAGAGTCCGGGGTATCATTGCGCTCGTCACTCCGAAATAGCGTCAATCCAGGCAATTGCAACGCAGCAAGACTCCGTCCGGTCAGCGGTCTTCATGGTCGCTACTTCCATTTGCCATACCGGAAAAAGCGCGTGAAAACAGGCACAAAACCGAAATTCATCAAGGTTTCCGCTTACAGAGGCACAAGAAAATCCTGCCTGTGCCTACTTTAATTATTAACATTTTCAACAAATTGTGCTAATCTTTGCGTCCGTCCATCTTGACAAGGCGGCAAACAATCAATGAGCCAGCGCGCGGTATAGAAGTTGTTTGCCGGGAGTACCGGGAAGGAGTTGGCGAATGGCTGAAAAGAGAAGTTTCAAGAGGCTGCGGAGAAGGATTTCGCTGCGATTCGGCATAGACAAGTCGTCAAGGATCGCATTCACCGAAGATATAAACGACCGGGGCATGTTCATAAAAACCACCAATATTTACCCTATTGGAAGCAATATAACAATAGAACTCTCGCTCCCGGGAGAAATACCGGTCAAGATCAGGGGAATCGTGCGATGGTCGAAAAAGGTCCCTCCGACCATGATCCACCTGGTCAGGAAAGCAGGCATGGGAATAAAGTTCATCAGCATCGAAAATGGAGAAGAAGAATTCAGGCTTTTTCTTTGCCAGGCGCAGGCGTAACCCTGCACCTGGCACGGCAAGTGCGGGTGGGTCATCTGTCATTCGGAATCAGGATACTCGGCCAGCCCGCGCAATGCCTCTCCAACCTCGTGGCCGGCTACGGCAAACAGCCTGTCAAGGATCCTGCCCGTCAACGCGGGCGGATAAATCGGAAAACCGAGCCTGTAGATCAGGTCAAGATATCCGTCCTGCCGGTTTTCCTCGAGAAACAGGGTTCCGTACTGGAAAACGGGTGAATAGAGAAGCGCCTCCTCCATCAGCGCCTCGTCTTCGCTGTAAAACGGCAGAATCATCTCCATGGAAAAGCACAGCCCCGTGCCCGTCACGTCATCAGAGACGAACAGCAGCACCTCATCTCTCGGATCTGCCGAAGAAAGCGTTGATTCGGGGCAGACAACCGCCGCAGGGATGACTATCGGCTTACCATGGTGAGGATCGAGACCGTAAGCCCAACCCTTCTTGCCGAGGAACCGTTCCACTGCCATGCAGGCTTTCATAACGGGCCTCTCCATATCACGGTAATACAGAGGGCGAATCCCTTCCTTGCCGGCAACAAGCTCTTCCAGGGTGAGGTAATCGTCCTCCCCCACAGAGGGACGGGGACTTCGCTTGTCGGGGTTGTTCACCACGAGCCTCAGATGCGATCTTTTTCGATCATCTGTTTCTTCAGTCATGACCCTTCATCCTTTTTCCTTTCACGAACAGGCTCCACATCATACGGCATACGGTTCCACAACCATCGCATTGAACACCATTCAGCATGCCATCCCCTAGTTTCGTCCGCATCTTGACAGCCGGAATGCATGCCAGACGGACGGCACGTTCGAATGGAGTTCGGGCAGTATGAACGTTATTGCTATCTCCTCCAGTTGTGCAAGCACCAGAATACCAGTCGAAACACGGAATGGCCAACAGGCTATTCCCGCAAACAGGAGCAGAGTGCCCGTTCCCATAAGGACTGCGGACAGTTTTGCCCCCCAGGTGTGATAACTCGTCAGGCCGCGGTACTTCAAGAAGCCGACCGCGACCGGCAGCATGAAGCTCGCGACCACGGCAACGACGTACGGCATTTCTCTCAGGATCAATCCCGGCCAGAGCATCCACGCGCAAATCGGCGTTGCCGTGTAAACCGCGAAATCCCCCCAGCTGTCGAGCCTGGCGCCCAATTCGGACTCCTGGCCCAGTCGTCGCGCAAGATAACCGTCGGCCATATCAGTAAGGAGCGCACAGGCAAAAAGTATGATAAACTCATCCTCAAGATCCGCCCAGGCGAGAAAAAGCAGCACCGGCACCGACAAAAGCCGGAGACCGCTCAAGACATTGGGTATGGAGCAGAGTTTCGTTGCCATCACAGGAACACAATTACAAAAAAGCATATTACCCGTCAAGCCATTTGATACTATGCAAAATACTGTTGACAGCCTTTTAAGCTTTTTATAAGTTACTCGCTGTAAATAACAGACTTCTAACGGATCCAATGTGCGACAATCGGATCTTCTGCTGGTAGCGCAGCATTTCCGGGCCAGGATACGACCCGAACCAGGATGCGTCGCCCCGGCCAATGGCCATATGTCACTTCAGAAAAGGGAGGGGAAAATGTTCAAGGAATTCAAGGAATTCGTCATGAGGGGAAACGTGGTCGATCTGGCGGTCGGTATCGTCATCGGTGGCGCATTCGGAAAAATCGTCACTTCTTTCGTCAGCGATATCCTCATGCCCCCCATCGGTCTGCTGCTCGGCAAGGTGAATTTCTCTAACCTGTTCATAGACCTGTCGGGAAATCACTTCACCAGCCTGGAGGAAGCCAAAAAGGCCGGCGCAGCCACGATCAACTACGGCTTGTTTTTCAACACCATCCTGGATTTTCTGATCGTCGCCTTTGCCATATTCCTGCTCATCCGCCAGATCAACCGCATGCGGAGGGAGCCCGAACCTGCGCCAGCAGCTCCAGACACCAAGGAATGCAGGTTCTGCCTGTCGGTGATACCCGTGGGCGCAGTCCGTTGCCCGCACTGCACTTCAGAGCTCAATTGATCGTTTGCATGTAATCTGAAAGCCGGGGTTTCCTATACGACTGCCCGACCAGGCAAAAGACGAGCCGGGTGCGAAACGACTTGAACAAACCTCTCGCACCCGACTCGCGGCATTTTACCAGTTATCTTCCCTGTCGGTGGCCTTCTCATCCAGAATGCCGGTGCAGTCATAGGCCCATCCCGTGAGGTTGCCCTCCATGCCGGGCCCCCCGATCCGCCAATGGATGTGGGTAGCTCCCATTGCCTTGGCCTTCACCGCCGACTCGTACTTGAAATCTCCGATAACCGCGGGCGGCCCCCAAAACCTGTAACCGTCAGGGCCGCGGAACCTTGCCACCTGCCTGCAATTCCGGACTTCCTCGGAATCGGTCTCCACCAGCGGGTAAGGTCTGTTGGCAGTTGCACAACCGGTCAATACAAGCAGCAGCAAAACAATCAGCATCTTCTTCATAGAACCTCCACCAGGTTGAGTTCTGCCAACCGCTTTACGGGGCCTTGATCTCCTCGCTCTTGGAACGGAGCTTCTTCACCAGTTCGCCGTACCCCTGGCTCACGATGATCTTGTTGAACTGTGAGCGGTAATTGGACACCAGGCTTACCCCTTCAATTACGACATCGTAGACCATCCAGCGGTTTCCCTCCCGCATCAGGCGATAGTCGAGGGTGAACTCGTCCCGTTTGGCAGTGATGACCCGCGATTTGACTTCGGCGTAAGTGCCGTTCACGGTTTCGCCGTTATAGACTATCTTTTCATTGTTATAAGACTCTATCTTTCCCGCATAGGAATTTTCCAGGAGGGTGGAAAAAAGACCCACGAATTCCTTCTGCTCTGCCTTCGTCCTGGCCTTCCAGTTGACGCCCATTGATCTCTTGGCCATTTCACCGTAATCGAAAATCCTGCTTATGGCGCTTTTCAGCGCGGCGCGTTTTTTCGACTCGTTCCTGGTCTTCTTGAAGTCTGGATTCGACACAATGCTAACAACCTGATCGACCGTTTTCTTGACATCATCGGTAACCGCGCCCGCCAAGGCCTGGCCGGAGAAAATTGCACCGGCCAACAAAACAGCGAGTGCCGCCACATACAACTTTTTCATCTTCCCTACCCCTTTCTTCTTGGTGTTCAACCGGAAACTCCGGATCGACACGAATGCAGTTTCCAATTCGGAAACGGGGATTTTTTCGTTCTGACAAGGAAACCAAGGGATTGCGCGGAGGCATACTTTAAGTATGTCGCACAAGCAAGCCCGCCGGTTGACACCGTCAGGGCGGAAAAAGACCGCTTCCGGACGGAAACTACTTCGTGAGCGGCGCCTCGCCTACAGCATAGGCAAGGTTTGCGCGTGACATGTTGTAGTTATAGACGGACTGGAAATAGTCGGAGCGCATCTTGGCGTAATTCTGCAGCGCATCGAAGATCTCCTTGGCCGGCCCGATACCCAGGTCGAAATTGGCGACAGCGGCCACCGCCCATTTTTTCGCGTTGGAGTAGGCATCCTTGGTGGCGCCTATGCTCTTTTCCGATTCCTGGAGCTCCAGGTAAGCCTTGCGGATCTGGAGAGGGATATTGGCCATGGCATAGTCGTTAGTGCTTATGAGCCGGGCATACTGCGCCTGCTCCTGGGCAACCTTGGCGCTGGTGATGCCGAAATCGATCTTCCACTTCATGCCAAGTGCGATGCCGGCCCACAAATGGTTGAACTGGTCCGGGACCCACGGGTTGGTTACCCGGTCCCGGTCAGGGGAGTACGCCGCGGAAAGGTAGCCTCCGAGGAAAATGTCCGGATAGTAGTCCGCCCTGACCGCCTTCACGAGGGCTGAGCGGGCCTGCAGGCCCTCTTTCAGCTGCTTGTATTCAGGACGCTTGAACATCGCGGCATCAAGATAGGACGCCAGGTCACCTTCAGCTCCCTTTCCCTCGGGAACAAGCCGCTCCGTGGCCACATCCAGGGCCGTGTCGGCAGGCAGACCCGTCTGGACGCGGAGCGCCGCAAGGGCCAGCAATTCACCTTTTCTCGCTTCTTCAGTGTATTTCCTGACTTCCCCCGAAAAGGCATCCAGCTTGTAGATGTCAAGCAACTCCACATTGGGGGAGCCCTTGTCCAGCAGGTCTTTGGCCTTGTCCCTGGCCTTGTCGAGGGTCTCCCCGACTTCCGAAACCAGTTCCTTCATCTCCCGGGCCAGAAGAAGTCCGTAATAATACTCCTTGACCTTGAGGGCTATCTCGTTGTCCTTCTGTTCCTTCTTGGCTCTGTCGACAGCTATGCCGTGCGTAGCCGCCTTCATCCGCTCGCTTATCTTGCCGAAGGTGTAAATCGGCTGGACAAGTGTCGCATCGCCCCTGGCGAATACGGTAAGGCCGTGCAGGTGGTCGATCCGGTCCTGGGAATAAACCTGGTTCCCCCTGGCCTTGGAAACCGGGCCGAACAGGCCCAGGAACTCGATCTGCGGGAACCGGTGCGACTTGGCCTCTTCCAGTTTCGCCTGCGCAAGCTCTATGTCGGCCCTGGCTTCACCCAGCTCCGGAGCCGTGTTCAAGGCTCTGCGTATGCATTCATCAAGACCCAGCACCAGCTTTCCCGGCTTCTCGTCCGCGCCGAAAGCCGGAACCGCGGCAATCATGACCAGGCACAAAAACACTTGTATTGAACGAATTGACAGACTCATCTCCCTTTCCTCCCTCTCAGTCAACCTTGCCGTGGATGAACTTGCTGATCAGGCTCTCGAAATCGATTGCGGATTCGGTCTCGCGAATCCTCCCTCCATTCTTGAGGATCACGTCGGACCCCCCCGGTTTCAGCATGATGTATTTGTCACCGATGATACCACGCGTGCGTA
The DNA here is from genome assembly GCA_003314535.1 of Geobacter sp. GTDB lineage: Bacteria > Desulfobacterota > Desulfuromonadia > Geobacterales > Geobacteraceae > RPRC01. Next base: position 18,748 of record POSG01000006.1, on the reverse strand, counting down.
TCGATGCAATTACGTCATCCTGGAGTTCGATTCCCGAATCGACCTTCAATGCCACCCTGGCCGTGTACCCGGCCTTTTCATCCAGAGAAATACGGTCCACCCTTCCGACTTCGACCCCGGCTATTTCAACGGACGCGCCGTTTTTCAGGCCGGAAATCGAATCGAAGTTCGCGTACACCGTGTAGGTATCGCCTCCGAGAACTTCCATCTTTCCCAGTTTCACGGAAAGGTAGGAAAGGCAAAGTATTCCCACAAGCACGAAAACCCCGACGATTGTTTCAAGATTGGCATTCTTTTTCATCATTCACCCGCAGCAGAAATAATTTCCCCGAAAATTCAATTCATACAAACTGCAAAGGTCCCTCAAGCTCCCCGGTTATGAACTGCCGGAGCACGGGGTCCTCGCTGCCCCTGATCTCTTCGGGCGTCCCTCTCATCTGTATCCGGCCCCGGAACAGCATGGCGACATAATCGCAGATTTCGAAAATCGACGGAACCTCGTGGGTCACGATAACGGCCGTAAAGCCGAAACGCTCCTGGGTCTCCTTTATGAGCCGGTGCATGGCGTTGCAGATGATCGGATCCAGTCCGGTGGTCGGCTCGTCGAAGAGAATGATATCCGGCTTGAGGAGCAGCGCCCTGGCCAGGCCGACCCGCTTTTTCATACCTCCTGAAAGCTGGTCGGGATATTTTTCGTCCACATCCTTAAGGCCGACATGCTCAAGCGCCTCATGCACCCGATCACGAATCTCGTCCCTGGACAGGCGAGTCTTTTCCTCAAGCGGAAAAGCCACGTTTTCGAACACCGTCATCGAATCGAACAGGGCAACGCCCTGGAAGAGCATGCCGAATCTTTCCCTGACGCGGTTCAGCTGGCTCCGTCCCATCCAGGTTATATCCTCGCCGTCCACCATGACCTTGCCGTTGTCGGGCTTCATGAGGCCGATCATATGTTTCAGGAGGACGCTCTTCCCCTCGCCGCTGGGACCGATTACCGCGGTGATCTTCCCCGCCGGTATTTTCAGGTTGAGATCGTTCAGCACCAGCTGCTTGCCAAAGGACTTTGTCAGTCGCACAAGTTCAATCATTCCGCCGAATCTCCTCCAGGGTAAGCCATCCACCGACTACATCATTACTGAAGTGAGGAAGTAGTCCCATATCAGTATCAGAACAGACGACATCACAACGGCATCGGTAGTCGATCGTGAAACCCCCTCGGCGCCTCGCGTCGTGTAGAAACCTTTGTAACAGCAGACCCAGGAGATAATGAAGCCGAATGAGACCGATTTCACAAGCCCCGAGTATACATCCTTCCACTCGACACTCTTCTCCATGCCATTGATATAGGCTCCCGGATTCAATCCCATCATCTTTACACCTACAAGATAGCCGCCGGCAATGCCGACCACGTCGAAAATCGAGCAGAGAAGCGGCAGCGCAACGAGGGCGGCCAGAATCTTCGGCGACATGAGGTACTTGAAGGGTTCCAGCGCCATGGTCTCAAGAGCGTCGATCTGCTCAGTTATCCTCATGATGCCAATCTCGGCGGTAATGGCGCTCCCGGCCCGGCCCGTCACCATCAGCGCGGCAAGGACCGGCCCAAGCTCCCGGATCAGGGAAAGGGCCACGACGGAACCAAGCATCCCCTCGGTGCCGGTTTTCGTCAGGGTGTAGTATCCCTGGAGCCCGAGTACCATGCCGGTAAACGCAGCTGTGAGAAAAATCACGAAAAAAGATTTCGCGCCAATGAACTTGATTTGCTTGAGGATAGGGATCGGCTTGCCGGGCGCCCGGAACAGCATCCAGAGGGCATAAAAAAGAAAAAGGACCATTCGTCCCATTTCACGCAACACAGAGACGGCAGGCCTACCCAGATATGAAAACAAAGATGACAAGAAAACGCTCCGAAAAAAATAATGGACCATAATATATGAATTCAGGGTCAAATGTAAAGACTCTGAACGCTATTATCTGAACATTATTGCTCTTTTACGGGTTGCGGACCCCCCCCGGACCGGCAAAATGTCCCCCAATATCACGGATTTTCCCCCCGGGGAGAACCCGGTATACCCTGGAGCGCCACACGACCCTGCTGCCCAGGAAAGAAAGCAGCCAGACGGCTGAGGCGAGCAGGTCCCGAAACGGAAGAAGCCACAGGTAGCGGGGAAATATACCGTCCTGCACGAATAACCTGCTGAATACGGTTGCGCAGGACAACCTTGCGGCGCCGAGCGTCAAGACAGCGATCCAGCCCGCCATTGAGAACCCGCTCGCAGCCAGCGCCAGCAGCATCGCCGGCGCAGGCTGCGTGACCACCGAGGCGAAATAGCCCCCTGCGCGGCTGGCCCGCATGGTGCGCGCCCAGCGAAGCTGGCGAGACAAGACGCTCCGCAGGCTTTCACGCTGCATTACGCTTTCCACGAAATACGCGGAGAGCGCCAGTTTGAAACCTGCACGGTGAACCATGTTTCCCAGCTGGTAATCATCAGCCAGGTAATCCGCCAGAACCCGGAAGCCCCCTATCTCTTCCAGCGCGCTCCTGCGCACCGCCATTGATGCGCCGAGGGCGAACGTCAGGCCTTCCAGGCGCAGGGCTACCAGCACGTTAGGGATCATATCGGCAGTAAACCCCATCGACTCAAGGGCAGTAGCCATATTTCTCACCCTGGAGCTGCGGTAAAGCGATGTAACAAGGCCCACTTTCTCATCCGAGAAATGCTTTGCAACTTCACGCAGGAACCGGGGCCCGACCCGTATATCGCTGTCGCAGACCAGGATTACATCATGCTTTGCTTTCGGATAAGCATTTATCAGGTTTGAGACCTTGTAATTCGGGCCGTAAATCCTGTCGTCAACCACCAGTTCCAGATCGGTGCCCGGGAACTTCTCCATGAGCCGCCTGATTACGGGGACCGCCGGGTCGCCAGGCGAATTGACGGCAAAAACGATCTGGTGGACCGGGTAATCCTGCCGGCAGAAGGATGCGAAATTCTCGAAGCTCTCCGCATCTTCCCCCTTGACAGGCTTGATTATGGTGACGGGAGGATGGAAATCCCCCCCTGCAGATGAGTCCCTGAAAAACTTCCCGGCGCAGAAAATGGCAGCGAACCCGTAAAACAGGGGCGGAGCTATGAAAAGAAACGGCAACAAATCAAGAATCATAGGAAATCCCGGCAAAAACACCTCTCGGCAACGTTAATGGGTCTCTGTACGGAAAGTCTCGCCGGGGTCGGAGCGGAACTTTCTCGTCGCTCGTGATAATCTGTCAACTCATGACTCCCTGATCGGAGTTTTTACTGGTTTCAAGCGCTTTCCCGGTTTTCGGGATCTTGCACGGAACCCGTATCACGATCTCCTCGAAAGCCCCGCTCCGGCCATTATCAGCCATTACGAGGTGCTTCCGGATGAAAACCAGATAGAAAAATACGAAAGAGAACACGCCATGTAAAGAAAAAACATGCCCTCCTCCATCCAGAACGTCCTCACGCAATAACTTGACTTTTATAGACGACCGGTCTAATATTCCCCCATGTCTTCCGGTGAAACAAAAAAACAGATCATCAAGGCAGGCATGGGAATCATTGCCAGGCAGGGCTTCAACTCGACCGGTATCGAAGCAATCCTGAAGCAGGCCAATGTGCCCAAAGGCTCTTTCTATTACTATTTTTCAAGCAAGCAGGATTTCGGGCTGCAGGTCCTGGACCATTTTGCCGAGGGTATCGACAGGATCTTCACCTCATACCTTGCCGACGAAGGGTTCACGCCACTCGCACGGCTCAGGAACTGCATGGAAAGCCTCGTGGACCGCTTCGAAAAAAACAATTGCAGCATCGGCTGCCTTGCAGCCAACATGGGCCAGGAACTGGCCGACCAGAACGAGGATTTCCGCCTGAAGCTGGCCGGCATATTCCAATCCTGGATGGATCATTTCGAACGGTGCCTGGCCAAAGCCAGAGATGAGGGCGAAATCCCCGCTGACAGCGATCCCAATGCCCTTGCCGAATATTTCCTTACCGGCTTCGAAGGCGCACTGCTGATTTCCAAGGTAATGAAATCACCCGTACCGCTCAGGAACTTCGTCACCGTTTTTTTCGAGCGGGTCCTCCGGAAAACCGTTCAGGAATGAAGGGACGGAAAGATCAACAAAGGCATCCAATCAAACCGACAAGAGGAAATTGCGATGAAAAACGAAACCACCCCGGGATTGGCCGACGTACGGGCCGCTGACGAAACCTTCATCCTTACATTGACACCCGAGGCGTACCTGGTGCCGAGATTGTGCACCCTGCTGCAGAAAGGCTGTTACGTCAGAGTCAGGACCGGCAGCAGCCTGAGAGAACTTCTTTGCAATCAGTTCGGGATCGATCCCGAATATGTCAGGAAGGACATCAAGGTGTTTTTCATCAACTACAGTCCGGTTGACAACATCGATGAAGCAGCCATTCGGGACGGCGCAACAGTTGCCCTCTCAGCCTCGATGCCCGGCGTAGTGGGCGCAGCCATGCGGGGAGACGGGCTGTCCTGGATGCGCAGTTCCATCACCTATCATGATGAAGGGGGAGACATCAGCGGCAGCGAGGGAGTCATTCAACTGAAACTTTTCAACCAGGTGATGGCCGACCTGGGAGAATCCTTTCTTGCACGCGGGGTCTATGTGCGGTCCAAATTCCTCATGGATTACTTCGGCAGGTTCGGGGAGGATTTCTGGGAAAAAGAGATGCAGATGCGGAAAAACAGCGAAACCATGTCGAAGCAGCAACTCTTCGACACGCTGAAGACTTTCGGAGGAATGGTCAAGGTAAGAATCGAAAGGGAGTAAAGCGAATCCCGTTAAAGTGGCGCTCAAGCACTTTCGCAGCCCGAGCCTCTGTCTGCCCCACGTTTGGAGGAAGGCTGCCTTTCCACGACAATGACATATGGCGCCAGTTGGGAGCGGTTCAGCTGGCGGCTTTTCCAGGAGTTGAAGCCGCGGGGAGGAAGGCATGCAGCCCATTCCTCCACCATGGCAGCCTCTTCCGCCCCACCTGGATGCCCGGTATACAGGGCTACGGTAATCACGCCTCCCGGTAGAAGAAGTTCCGAAGCCCGGTCCAGCGCCGCCAGGGTGGAGTCAGCGCATGTGACTTCCCCATCCGGAACCCCGGGAAGGTAACCCAGGTTGAAGACCACTGCGCGGACTTTTTCCTCAAGGTAGTCGCCAAGGCGCTCATGTCCTGCATTGACAAGTTTCACCCGCGAAAGGCAACCTGCCACATCAAGCCTTTCCCCGGCAGACCTGATCGCCTCCGGTTGTATGTCGAATGCCCACACCCTGCCCTGCTCGCCCACCAGCCTCGCGAGAAACAGCGTATCGAAACCGTTGCCGCAGGTGGCATCCACGACCACGTCCCCCGGAATAACCACAGTTCGCAGAAGCAGGTGGGTCAGCCCTACGGCGCCCCCCAGCCCGTCAGTTCTCACAAGCCGTCCCTGGCCGGGCGTTTTTCGCCGAACAGCGCCAGGGCAGCCGGTAGAGTCACAATGAAAGCCACCTGGCAGGACAACATACCCAGCGACATTGCCGCCCCGATACTGAAGACTCCCTGGTGATGGGCCACCATCAGGGCTCCGAAGCTGATCATGATGGTCAGGGTGTTATAGAAGACTCCCCTGCCGGTGCTGCTGACCACTACCTCGTACCCGCTTTCGCCCTCGCGGCGGAAACGGTTGATAATGTATATTCCCGAATCCACCGCGATGCCGAGCACCAGGGGCATCACGATGATATTCGCGGAATTGAAGCTGATTCCGAACAGCCACATGCCGCTGACCATGAAAACCACGCCCACCACCAGCGGTACGAGGCCGATCATGGCATATCGCACGCTGCGGAAGGTCACCAGCAGGATTACGATTATTGCCAGGAAAGCATAAACAAAAGCACCTCGGTACGAGTCGCGCATTATGGTCATTGATTCGTACACCATTACCGGTTCCCCCGTGGCGCCGGGCGCCACTTTCCGCACATCATTGAGAAATGCCTGCAGCGGTTCACGGTCAAAAATCTCATGCTTGGGCGCGATCTGGAGCAGGTATTTACCGGTCTTGCCCACGAAGCGTTTCCGCAGTTCCTCAGGGACATCGGCAAGGGAGACCCGCGAAGCCGAGAGGCTGTTCCGGAGGGTCTCGATCTTGGCCGGCAGGCCGGCCATCATGTCTCCCTGGAAATTGCGCAGCATACCCAGCGCGTTCCTGTCTTTTTCCTTCTCCAGGCCGGCAAAAAAGCGGTCCAGAATCCGCAGGAAACCGGCCATCTCCTTTGCTTCCGGCTTCTGCTCCCGCTCCAGGCGCTGCACGAACCGTTCGGTAACGGCACGGAAGTTCTCGAAAACCGCCGGCAGTTCCATGACCCGCAAGTCCTCTTCATAAGCCGCGGACCTGACATCGGCGAGGTCTGCCCTGATGGCAGCAATCTCCGCCAGTTTCCTGTCCTGGTCGTCAGGAATGAACGACTCCAGGCTGACAACGTGATCCACGGTGGGGAGCGCCGAAAGGGCTTTTGCGCGGCGGGCGGCTTCCTGCAGGGACGGCGCCATGGCCACAGCGAAATATCCGGAGTTTTCAGAACTTATCATCAGCTTGCGCGCATAGGCGACAGACTCCAATCCCTTGGCTTGCAGGTTGAGGAGGTTGTAATCGAATTCCATCCTGGAGAGAGGGTACAGGGAAGCTATGCAGAGGATCGCCGTAACTGTGAGAACAACCCTCGGGTATCCGAACAGAACCGTCCTTATGGTCTTCCTGATGGGGGAGACATGAACAGCGGAAGCAGGGATGCCGCCTTGTACCGAAGTTGGCTGAACGGCTATCTTGCGGTTCCGCTTTCCGTACCTGATCGGCAGCGCAAGCATGGCTGGGAGGACTGTGAAAGTGACGAGAACGCAAATGCAGATACCGATTGCGGCGATGATGCCCAGTTCCGCAATACCCTTGAAATCGGTCAGTACGAATGTCAGGAAGGCTGCTGCCACCGTGGCGGCAGCCATGGTTATGGCCCAGAGGTTCCTGTTGACTGCGGTCCGCAGCGACTCGAACCGCTGCCTGCCATTGCAAAGCTCTTCCTGGTAGCGGAGGACGATCTGTATTCCGTACTCGATCCCTATCCCTATCAGCATGACTGCAAAAACCATGGACAGTATGTTCAGGTGGCCGACAACCAGGGTCGCCATGCCGAAAGAGAGGGCAATGGCCACGAGCAGCGCCGCCGTAGCGGCGACAGCATTTGCGACGCCGCGAAAGGCAAAAAGGAGAAGTATTACGGTCAGGATGATTGAAATCACCGTGGCCAGGGCAATGTCACGCTGGCTCGTGGCAATTTCCTCGTACTCCAGCACCGGCACCCCGGTAAGGCCTGCCTTGACCCCCTTGAACCCGGGAGCGGCAGACAGCGAGCGGAGTTCGGAGCGGACGGCCCTGATGGCTCTTTCCGCAGGCATGAAGCTGCCGGCATCCTTTACCGGCAGTACCGTGATGATCTGCTGCTTCGCAGCCTTCGCAAGAGCGGACTCCTCGCCACCGGGGCCATTGCCGAGAAAAAAGCTGTCAAGGGATGCCGGCTCGATGCCATCCTTGCCGAAGCGTTCGAAACCGTTGCCCAGCTTGCCGAGCATGAAGGCAAGTCCGGCAATGCGTTCATCGGCCCCCGGCTTGCCCGGCGGTTCTTTCAGGTAATCCTCCATCTGCCTGGTCAGTGAAGTGAAAAGTGTCTGCACAGAAGGGGACGCCGCCAGGTCCTTGAGAACCGGCTTTGCCTTGGCGAGTTTGTCGCGCAACGAGCGCAGTTCCTCATAAGACATGAACATCAGGCCGTTCTTCTGGAAATACGGAAGCGCGTATGGGTAGAAAACCTCCCTGAACAAGTCAGTCCTTTTGCTGAGCCGTCCATGGAGTTCCCTGCCGAAACGCCCCGCAGCTTCGGGATCGGCACTCTCGACGACGATGACGATCTCTTCCTGGTCGCCGAATTCCTGCCGGTATTCAGTGTAATCGCGGTGGAACTTGCTGTTCTTGGGCATGAGGTCGTCCCTGCCGGTCAGCATTTCCAGATTGTTCCTGGTATAATTCAGCGCCAGTGCGGAAAGAAGCAGAGCAACCACAATGGTTGCCAGCGGAAAGCGGGTGACGATGCCGAAAAGTCCCCTGCCTTTTTCGTCCTTGTTGATCATATGCTCTTTGTCCTCCTGAATCAGTCGCTTGAGCGTACCATAGCCGTTCCGTGAAATCAACTCCGGCATCCCCGGCCATGAACTTCTTAACTTATCATTATAACTATGCTTTATCGGAGACGCCCAGAAAAGTTGTATACCTTTGCGGAAAAATATGCTAGATATGCACAATTATTCTATAGAATGGCTAATTGCGTCCCATGAAATCATGGCGACTTCCCAAGGTTTTTTATGGAGCTAACAGGCATGAAACCCTGCAAACATCCCATTTCCCACGCATTGACATCTTTTAACGGCGTGACCGCGGAAAACCCCGAGTCGGTCCCCTCCCGGCATGTGGCCAAAGTCAACCATCTACCGGCATCCATCTGGAAAAAGAAAACCTTGGGGACCAACAGCCCCCTTGACGTTTCCATAGAGCAAAGCTGCGAGTTTTTCTTCCGCGAACAGATGTCGGAGGGATACTGGTGGGCCGAGCTGGAGTCAAACGTAACAATAAGCGCCGAATACATCATGCTTTTCCATTTCCTGGGCATGGTCGACAAGAACAGGGAAAGGAAGCTGGCCAACTATATCCTGAACAAGCAGACGGCGGAAGGCTATTGGACCATCTACTACGGAGGGCCTGGCGACCTTTCCACCACCATAGAAGCCTATTTCGCCCTGAAACTGGCCGGGTACGGACCGGATCACCCGGCAATGGAAAAAGCCAGGGCTTTCATCCTTGACAAGGGCGGCATCATAAAGAGCCGGGTTTTCACCAAGATATTCCTGGCCCTTTTCGGCGAGTTCGCCTGGTTCGGCGTTCCGTCGATGCCCATTGAACTGTCCCTCCTTCCCAACTGGGCCTATCTCAACATGTACGAGTTCTCCAGCTGGTCGCGGGCAACCATCATCCCGCTCTCGCTGGTCATGGCCAAGCGGCCGGTGCGGAAGCTGCCGCCATGGGCGCGCGTCCAGGAACTCTACGTGCGCCCGCCGCGCCCGACGGATTATACGTTCACCAAAGAAGAAGGCATCCTGACATGGAAAAACATTTTCATCGGGGTCGACCACCTGCTGAAGATTTACGAACGAAGCCCCATCAGGCCATTCATGAAGAAGGCGATTGCCATGACCGAAAAGTGGGTTCTGGATCACCAGGAGCCGACCGGCGACTGGGGCGGCATTCAGCCAGCCATGCTCAACTCGATCCTTGCCCTCCACTGCCTGGGGTATGCCAATGACCATCCCGCGGTGCAGAAGGGCCTGGATGCTCTGGCCAACTTCTGCATAGAGAACGACGACAGCATCGTGCTCCAGTCCTGCATTTCACCGGTCTGGGATACTGCCCTCGCATTGAAGGGCCTGATAGACGCCGGAGTGCCGAACGACCATCCTTCCCTGGCCAAAGCGGCACAGTGGCTGCTGGATCACGAAGTGCGCAAGCCGGGGGACTGGAAAATCAAGTGCCCTGAACTGGAGCCTGGCGGTTGGGCGTTTGAATTCCTGAATGACTGGTATCCCGACGTGGACGACTCCGGGATTGTAATGATGGCGATCAAGGATGTTAAGGTCAAGGACGGCGCCGCAATGAAAGCCGCCATCGAAAGGGGAATCCGCTGGTGCCTCGGCATGCAGAGCAAGAACGGCGGATGGGGAGCGTTCGACAAGGACAATACCAAGCACATACTGAACAAGATACCCTTCGCCGACCTGGAAGCCCTGATCGACCCGCCGACCGCGGACCTGACCGGCAGGATGCTGGAGCTGATGGGAACATTCGGCTATCCGCAGGACTATCCAGCTGCCGTCCGCGCACTCGAATTCGTGAAACAGACCCAGGAACCCCAGGGACCGTGGTGGGGGAGATGGGGAGTGAACTACATTTACGGAACCTGGTCGGTCCTTTGCGGGTTGCAGGCCATTGGAGAGGACCCGAGCCAGCCGTATATCCGCAAGGCAGCCAACTGGCTCAAGTCGAAACAGAACAGTGACGGAGGCTGGGGCGAGACATGCGAATCATATCATGACGCGGCGCTAGCCGGAGTCGGCGCAAGCACGCCGTCGCAGACAGCCTGGGCGCTGCTGGCGCTGATGGCTGCCGATGAAGCGAACTCGACATCCGTCGAACGGGGCATCCAGTACCTGATAGCCAACCAGAAACCCGACGGCTCCTGGGATGAAGACCAGTTCACCGGCACCGGGTTCCCCAAATATTTCATGATCAAGTATCACATTTACCGCAACTGCTTCCCCCTGATGGCACTGGGAAGATACCGCAGCCTCATGGGCGGGTCTAAATAGATAAAAACCGCCGCCGTTGACAGGGATGAGCGTTTTAGTGACGGATATATGAACAAGGTTTTCGTAACCGGCGCCACCGGTTTTATTGGAGCATGCCTTTCCCGGGAACTGCTTTCGTTCGGGTGCCGGGTCAGGGTGCTGACCAGGCCGGGATCCGACAGGAGAAACCTGGCAGGACTGGACGTGGAATTCTGCGAAGGCGACCTGCTGGACAGCGAATCCCTCGCCAGAGGCATCTCAGGCTGCGACACCCTGTTCCACGTCGCCGCTGACTATCGCCTCTGGACCAGGGACCCTTCGTCCATGTACGCCGTCAACGTTGGCGGAACACGCGCGGTACTGGAAGCGGCGCTGCAGAACGGTGTCAGCCGCGTCGTTTACACAAGCAGCGTCGGCACACTGGGCAATCCCGGCGACGGCACACCCGGCACGGAGGAGACGCCCGTGTCCTTCTCCGACATGGTCGGACACTACAAAAAAAGCAAATTCCTTGCCGAGCGTGAAGCGGAGAGGTTCATACAGCGCGGCCTGCCAGTGGTCATCGTCAATCCCTCCACACCGGTGGGGCCGCACGACATCAAGCCCACCCCCACCGGCAAAATTATCGTTGATTTCCTGAATCGCAAGATGCCCGCCTATCTCGACACCGGCCTAAACCTGATCGATGTGGAAGACTGCGCCAGAGGGCACATCCTGGCAGCCCTCCACGGGCGGGTGGGCGAAAAGTACATCCTCGGCAATGTAAACCTAACGCTGCGCGACATTTTCTCCCTGCTGGAGGAAATTTCCGGCCTTCCGGCGCCGCGGTTGAAGCTGCCCTACACGCCCATACTTGTCGCTGCATATATCAATGAGGGAATATCCAGATTGACCGGCAGGGAGCCGCTGATTCCGCTGGCAGGGGTGCAGATGGCCGGAAAACACATGTTCTTCGATTCGTCCAAGGCGGTACAAGAACTGGGGCTGACGTGCGGCCCGGTAAAGGGTGCGCTTCAAAAAGCTGTCGATTGGTTTCGCTCCGAAGGATATGCCTGAAATACGGCGGGGCACGCTGCAACAGCGCGTTTTACAGATCACTTCGAATCCGGGCGTCATGAGGTTTCGTTCTCTCTAGTGCGGATTGCCGCGAGGAATTTCCAATGTATCCTCTGCTTGAAAAAATAAACGGACCTGAAGACCTTAAGCGCATGAAAGAGGAGGAACTGATCCCCCTCGCCGAGGAAGTGCGCCGTTTCCTGCTGGACACGGTGTCGGTGACCGGCGGCCATCTGGCATCCAACCTCGGCAGCGTCGAGCTTACCCTTGCGCTGCACTACTGTTTCGAGTCCCCCGCGGACAAGATAATCTGGGATGTGGGACATCAGGCGTATACCCACAAAATAATCACCGGCAGGCGCGACGTCTTCAATACCCAGCGCCAGTACCGCGGCATAAGCGGATTCCCCAAACGGAGCGAATCGCCCCATGACGCTTTCGGCGCCGGCCATTCATCCACATCCATTTCGGCAGGTCTCGGGATGGCTGTGGCAAACAGCCTTGGGGGCAAGGACAGCAAAGTCATCTCCGTTATCGGGGACGGGTCACTGACCGGCGGGATGGCTTTCGAAGCACTGAACCAGGCCGGGCACCTGCGGAAAAACCTTATTGTCGTCCTGAACGACAATGAGATGTCCATATCGAAAAATGTCGGCGCCTTTTCGGCATTCATCTCGCGAAAGCTCACCGGCAAATATTTCAGGGACCTGAAGAAGGAAATGGAATCCCTGCTGAAAAGCATCCCCGCCATCGGCACGAATATCCTGCATTTCGCCAAGAAGGCAGAAGACTCATTGAAGGGATTCCTGACCCCCGGTACGCTGTTCGAAGCCCTGGGATTCGAATACGTCGGCCCTATCCATGGGCATGACCTGCCCCAGCTGGTGGAGGTGTTCAACAACTGCCGCACAGCCGACGGGCCGGTGTTGATCCATGTCATGACCACGAAAGGCAAGGGGTACCCTCCGGCGGAAAAGACACCGGACCTTTACCACGGCGTCGGGGCATTCGATGTCGAAACCGGAACCGTCAAATCCGGGAAAGGCGGATCTCCCTCCTATACCTCGGTCTTCGGCCAGACTCTCGTGAGGCTGGCCGGCGAAGACGACAGGATCATCGGCATAACCGCCGCCATGCCGGACGGCACCGGCCTGACGTCGTTCGCAAGGGAATACCCGGAACGCTTCTTCGACGTGGGCATAGCCGAGCAGCATGCCCTCACCTTTGCCGCCGGACTGGCCGTCGAAGGATTCCTGCCGGTCGCCGCCATCTATTCCACCTTTGCCCAGCGAGCGTACGACCAGATTTTCCACGACATCTGCCTGCAGAAGCTGCCTGTCTCCCTGGCCCTTGACCGGGGCGGCCTGGTGGGGGACGACGGCCCGACGCACCACGGTGTCTTCGATCTCTCCTACCTGCGCCATCTTCCGCAGATGACCGTAATGGCGCCCAAGGACGAAAACGAACTGCAGCACATGCTCAGGACCGCGATCTACTCTGGCCGTCCCATCGCACTACGCTACCCCCGCGGTCAGGGGTACGGCGTATCCATGGACCCAGATCCGGTTTCACTGGAAATCGGCAAGGGCGAAATCCTGTCCGAAGGCCGCGATCTATCGGTAGTTGCCATCGGCAGCACGGTTTACCCTGCCTTGGAAGCGGCAAATCTGCTGGCCGCAGAAGGCATTCATGTAACGGTGATCAACGCCCGTTTCGTCAAGCCCCTGGACCGGCAGCTCATTATCGGCGCAGCCTCCGCGACGGGAAACCTGCTCACCGTCGAAGAAAACGCCCTGCAGGGAGGATTCGGGAGCGCAGTGCTGGAACTCATGGAACGTGAAGGCATCACCGGGGTAAAAGTCCGGAGGATCGGGATTCCGGACCGTTTCATCGTACACGGCAGCCAGTCGCAATTGAGGTCGGACCTGGGCATAGATGCAGCCGGCATTGCACGGGCGGCAAGGAATTTCCTGGCCGGACGGGCTGCAGAGACGCCGGCGCTTGCCAGAATCAAGTAGCATTTGAAAGGAAAAGAATCAAACATGCGGTTTCCATTAAAGCTGAATTACGATCTGACAAAATACATTATCCGCAACAGGATGGGAAAAGTGGAAAAATTCCCCCTCGTCCTGATGCTGGAACCGACTCACCTCTGCAACCTGGCGTGCTCGGGGTGTGGCCGCATTCGTGAATACGCATCGACCATCAATCAGGAAATGTCACTGGAAGAGTGCCTGAAGTCAGTTGATGAATGCCCGGCTCCCGTCGTTACCATTACCGGCGGCGAGCCGCTCCTGTACACACATGTATTTGAGCTTGTCGACGCCGTCCTGGCCCGAAAGAAGCATGTCTATTTCTGCACGAACGGGCTTCTGCTCCAGGAGTCCCTCGACCGCATGCAGCCCCACCCCAACTTCACCCTGAACGTCCACATGGACGGCATGGAAACGACCCACGACAGGATCCTTGAATGCGACGGCGCCTTCAAAACGGCACTGGCAGGTATCCGCAAGGCCAAGCAGCTCGGCTTCCGCGTCTGGACAAATACCACGATTTACAAGGAAACCGACCTGGGGGAGATAGATCAACTATTCACACTGTTGAAGGAAATCGGCGTGGACGGATTCCTTGTCGCTCCCGGTTTCGGCTATGAGGCGGTAGGCGAGAATCACTTCCTCGAACGCAGGGAGATCGAAAAGAAATTCACCGAAGTCTTTGAAATGAGCAAGAGGCACAGGATCCTCTCGACCCCCATGTACCTACGATTCCTGAAAGGTGAGAAGGCATTGGAATGCACCCCCTGGGGTAACCCGACCCGGAACACCCAGGGATGGAAGGCGCCCTGCTACCTTATTACCGATGCCCATTATCCAACGTACCGTGAGATGATGGAAAAGACCGAGTGGGAAAAATACGGGGTTGGAAAAGATGAAAGATGCGCACAATGCATGATGCATTGCGGTTTCGAGCCGTCGGTGGTCAGCGAAGTGGGCAAGAACTGGCGAGACATGCTGGAAATGATCGTCTGGAACCTGTCCTAGATACTTTCATGTCCCCTTTTGAGCGCCTTCGGCAGTGTGTCCGGCGTTATTACTTTGTTCCAGTCTCATTCTGAGACATTTGAGTGCGCGCTGGTTTCCCTGGCGCGCTGACTTGGTAATCCAGAAGAGTGACTTGTGCCGGTCCCGCTCGACGCCGTCACCTCTGGCATACATGATGCCGAGGTTATACTGGGCCTTTACCGTGAAGAATTGCGGAACAACTGGTAGCGTGCTTATGTCACACGCCATTTTAATTAGCATTTATTTCATTGCTGGCGACTTTTTCACGTTCGAAAATACATATGGCCTCTAAATCGGGCTATTGATTTGCCTCAATACTAAACAGCTCTATAGAAGAGAACTTCCATTAAGAAACCAAGTAACACATTCTTTATCTTCTCTTTTTTTTGCTCACTTCAGCTTCCATCGCTCTATCAGTAAACAAAACACTGATGGTCGATCCAGTAGAGTTAATATCGAGCCGTGTATAGTTGTCACACCAGGTAAATGCTGAAATTTGTTCCCTATCAGGCTTTCCGTACTTAAGAATGTAAGGTGAAGTAACCCCCTTCCAACCCATCCTTTCTACGCTCGGCTCATCGTAGTGAAGTACAATTTGGTAGACTACGTTCTGAACGGTATTAATCTCAGCCCACATTACACCTTCTGGAAGCTTAGCTTTGTCAGGAGAAACCAAGAAATGATGTACTTGAACTACTTTTCCATTATTTTCATCATTGTGCATGAAGTACTTTTTAAAATATGCTGAAAGGAAAGGAGAATCTTCTTTGAGTGTAAATAATTGATCAACTCGATCAGTAGTCATTCCAAGTTCCATCCCGACAATACCTCGTTGCAATCGGACTACAAATTTCTTTGTATTTGGAGATGAGCTACTGCATGATGATCTATCAGCCTGTTCTTTTGAGCAACTGGCGCTAAGATAAAGTATAATACAAAGCACTAAAATTCTTGTACAAACTATCTTTAACATTATTTTTCCCATAAAAACGATAGGCCGGTAAAAAAACAAAACTATTGGTGCCGTCTCTTAAACAGAGTAAGAGGAGAAAATTCATGTATACCTTGTTGAGATATTTGAATGGACCAATTTAATCGTTTCAGATTTCCATTTGCCTTACAATATCTGGAACGGCCTGTTTCATCGCATTCTGCAAGGCATTTTGCAGGATCGTGCCCAAGAAAGTCATTTCCATTACATTTACTGTTGCATCTGAAAACTTTGACCGATAATCAACTTTTTTTACCATCTCTCCGTGTTTCCACAACTCAAGGGAAATGTTCACCCTGCACGATGCCTCGTCTTTTATTATTGAATTGTCATCATCGAGCGTTATATCGGCCATGGTAAGCACAATCCCTTTCGAGACATTCCCGGGCAAACTGCTTACCCTCCTGACACTGTATCCGGCATTGCCGAGTTCGCCGTACAAAGCATCTGAGACAATGTCTGCAGGAGATGAATTGCTGACCACATCACCCGATTGCCTCCAATCAGCATAGGTTGCTTTTCCGATAATCCACTTGATTTTGCCTGACTTTTCCATGCCAGACGATTTGCCGGCCGTGGTGAGATACAATTCACCCGAACCGCCTTTGGCATTGGCGGCAGGATTGTAAATAAGCATTACGTTCTGATCGTAGGTTGCACACCCGGAGATCAACACTGCAAAGGATGCGACCACCAGCAAATGAGCTGCCCTCTTGATGTTCATTACTATCCCCATGTAAAAAAAGATTTGGCTGCCCCAATTTCATGTGTCCAGGCAATTGCAGTCAATCCACTTTGTCTTTACGAAGAAAATATCCTATCGCTCTGCTGACAACACCGACAAGGGATTTTTCGCGCCTGAGAACTTCGGCATGTCCAGCTTCCCCGACCGGCATTCCTGTCTCCAGCTTATGTGACGCGCTCTTTTTCGTACCCAGAACCTGGCTCGGATAGACGCTCCGATATCCGACTATCAGGAAACTCACCATACAGGCAACCGGAGCATGGGGCGCCATTCCCGGGCCGAACATTTCAATTGCCATCACCGAAGCCGCGATGGGGGTATTGGCGGCGCCCGCAAGAAGTGCAGTCATGCCGATGGCGGAATATGCGGCAAGATATGGTTCGTGGAAGATTCGGGCGAAGAGGTTGCCTGCCGCCGTGCCGATGAAGAAGATCGGGGTAACCACCCCGCCGCTCCCCCCCGAGCCCAGAGTGATGGAGGTGGCAACGCTTTTCCAGAAGAATGCGCCGGCAGGAAGAGCTGTGCCGTTGAGGCCCGCGTCGATGGATCCAAGCCCCAATCCAAGGTAATCAGTCGAAACGAGCGACCCGATCAAGACGAGTAACCCTCCCCCGAGAATGGACTTAAGGAGGTAATGACAGGGGAGTCGCTTGAAAGACTTGCTGGTGAACTTCATCAGCTCGATGAGAAAAAGGGCTATCAGTCCGCAAAACATTCCCATCAGAACCATTTGCAGGAAGCTTCCGCCTGTCAGTTGCGGGATAACCGGAACAGAGTGCCATGGATAGCTGACACCGACCAGAGTCGCCACATGGTAGCCGACGATGCCTGCAACGAAAGAAGGAAAAAGCACCTCGTACAACATCCTACCGAGCACCAGCACTTCTATGCCGAACAGGGCGCCCGCGACCGGGGTTCCGAAAACCGTTGCGAACCCTCCGCTTATGCCGCATATGACCAGTTTGCGACGATCGACATCATCCAGCCGCAACAGGTCACCGAAAGCCGAAGCGAGTCCTGCCCCCATCTGGGCGCATGGGCCCTCTTTTCCCGCCGAGCCGCCAAAGGCCAGAGTCATGACCGTTGCCACCAGTTTTA
Source organism: Geobacter sp. (assembly GCA_003314535.1). Classification (GTDB taxonomy): domain Bacteria; phylum Desulfobacterota; class Desulfuromonadia; order Geobacterales; family Geobacteraceae; genus RPRC01. The sequence goes on along the minus strand of POSG01000006.1, from coordinate 1,327 downwards.
CCGGCACGACCCGCAGCGGAATCTTACCCATGCGTTTATGTACAGCCTCGATGACCTTCTCAGTCCCGTGCCCCGCAGCATCAGGAGCCAGCCATTTGACCAGAAAGCTGCTTGCCGCAATTACCAGCGGCAATGAAAAATAGTACTGGGGATACCTCCCCAGAAGACCTGATGCCCAGTCAAGAGACCTTAGAAATCCTGCCGTTGCAAGGCCAGAAAGAGCGCCTACTACCGATGCGTAAGCTGTCCACTTCACTACACTGGCGAAAAGAGTCACTTCTTCGAAGATTTTTTTCTTCATCTTGTTTTGTCAATAAGGCGCGAAAATGGCTTCCACATGCCAAACGCTCATCCCTTCCAATATTTTTTGGAGACTTATGTCTCCCATCTAATCATTCACTCGGTTTTCGCCCCTCGCAGCTCCGTAATTTTTACATGCCAGTCGGTTCCACTTTGCAGATTCTATTGGGGAAGCTGCCGAAACAACCAGACACGTCCTCCGACCGGGCTAGTCTAGAGGCCCGGACAGTTCGCCAGATTTTTGTGAATTGCACCTTCTGACCTCATGGATACGTCGTACAAAAGCCAAGTTCATATTATTTGAATACAAATTAAATTTGTCAACATATTTTCGGCAACAATACACCCTTGCAAAGAAGGCATTGCCAATATCGACAACAATATCAAATGCTTTTTTTGAAGGGACAAGCCCGCTCCACAAAGACAACCGGGAAACCGGTCGGACAACCAGCCAAGGGCTTTCAACCGATGTTTCGGTGGGGCAGGCGATGAGTACAGCTCTTCGGCGTGGATATCTGCAAGGGTGACAGGATTTTCGACCGCAGAGTGTTTTTCCTGCCCAGAAAGGCCGAACATGGGATGGTAGGCATGACAAGCGTAATAGTGGATCACCCCGCTCCACACATTGGACCGGGGTGGCATTCCGAGTCGATTTGCCCACGGAATATTGAGGCTTACAACATAAGAGTTACGAAAAAATAGAGCGTGTTGTTGCCCGAAGCATTCCTGCCGAACCCGTCATAGTTCGTGTGACCGCCGTTGAATTTGTTGTACATCGTGTATTGCAGGGCTAGTCTGAGATAATCCAGGGGCAGATAGTCGGCTTCGAGGATGAAACCGTTGCTGTCCGGGGAGCCGTTTCCGCTGCCGTCCACCGGGTCGGGAGCGTAGCGCAGTTGATCGTTGCTCCCGCTAATCAGGAAATATGCGGCAGAACCGCCGATCCGGCCGAAAGACGCCTTGTAGTAATAATTCAGGTTTATTTTGAACATATCAAGGCTGTTGGTCGAGTTCGCAGCTTCTCCCA
>POSG01000005.1 GCA_003314535.1 Geobacter sp. | reverse complement strand
TTTTTCTTTGATGAGGTTCAATGCCGGGAGCGCCGGTCCGAAGGAATAGGTTTCATGGTCGAGGAGGGTTCCGTCTAGATCGGTGAAGATAAGGGGCTGTTTCATTCGATCACCACTATCTGGATGTCCATGACGTTGGTCCCTGTCGGACCGGTGATGAGCAGGCCGCCGGACTTTCGGAAAAAGTTGTAGGAATCGTTGTTGCGCAGATACTCTTCTGGGTCGAGCCCGAGCGATCTTGCACGGGTTATGGTCATGCCGTCCACGATAGCGCCTGCGGCATCGGTCGGGCCGTCCGTTCCGTCGGTCCCGGCGGAGAGCAACGTGATTCCTGGAATTCCTTCTGTCGCAATGGCAAAAGCCAGGGCCAGTTCCAGGTTTCTTCCGCCTTTTCCCGACCCGGTGACGGTCACGGTAGTCTCACCGCCCGATATGAGGCAGACCGGCCCCTGTTCCCTTTTTTCCCGCTTTTCCGCCAGAGCCTTCAAAGCCAGTTTCTTCCCTGCTTCAACAGCTTCGCCGGAGATTTCAGCGGAAAGTATCTCACTCCTCATACCCATTGCGTCTGCTGAGCGTTTCGCGGCATCCAGGGCAAGTCGGTTGCTTCCTATGATGAGGTTTTCGACCTTGTGGAAAATCGGGCTTCCCTTTTTCGGCGTGTCCGGAACAAGTCCCTTCAATCCTTTTTCCAGAAGGTTTGTGACCGACTTGGGGGCGCGGTCTGCCAGGTCATGTTTCACCAGTATGTACAGCGCATCCGCGAAAGTGGTGGAATCGGGCGAGGTCGGTCCGGAGGCGATGACATCGAGGCTGTCGCCTATGACATCCGAGAGAATCAGCGAGACGGACAAGGCGGGTCGGAGGATTTCAGCGAGGCGGCCGCCTTTTACCCTGGAGATGTGTTTCCTGACTGTGTTCAGCTCATGGATCTCTGCTCCGGCCTTGAGCAGGAGCGATGTGGTTTCCTGTTTTTCTTCCAGTGTGATTCCCTGGAAAGGTGAGACGAAAAGCGCGGAACCTCCGCCGGAGATAAGGACGACGACTAGGGTTTTCTCATCGGCGGGGCCGGCCAGGTCCAGCAGGGCTTCCGTCCCCTTCAGACCGCTTTCGTCCGGGACGGGGTGGCCGGCTTCGTGAACGCAAATTTTTGCCAGCCCATGCCGTGATCCGTGCCCGTATTTGGTTATGACCGCTCCTCCGGTGATGATATCACCGAGGTTTTCCTCCATTGCCCTGGCCATGGGAACCGAGGCTTTACCGAAACCGATGACCAAGAGCCGGGAAAAACCGCCATACCGGTAGACCGAACGGATTCTTTCGCACTGTCTTTCAACCGCTTTTGCCGGATCTGCCGCCTCTAACGCAACGGCGAAGATCCTCCTGACGATTGGATCCATGTTTTCCATGGATTAAACTATATCAATCAGACATGTGCACGTCCACCCTTCATATTAAAAGCACTCCTTCACTACAGCTCCGGCAATGTTTTCCAGCGGCAGTACACGTCCCGCGGCACCGAGTTTTACTGCCTCCTTGGGCATGCCGTAGACCACGCAGGAGTGCTCGTCCTGTGCAATGGTGATGGCGCCTGCTTCCTTCATTTCCAGAAGTCCCTTGGATCCGTCGTCACCCATGCCGGTCATGATCACGCCGACCGCGTTCTTGCCCGCATACCGTGCAGCCGAGCGGAACAGTACGTCAACCGACGGCCGGTGACGGCTGACAAGAGGACCATCCTTGATTTCAACGTAGTACCTGGCGCCGCTTCTTTTCAGCAGGGCATGGGCGTTGCCGGGAGCTATGAGCGCCCGCCCTCTTACTACGGTGTCGTTATTCTCCGCTTCTTTGACTGAAATCCTGCAGATGCTGTCAAGACGCGCGGCAAAAGAGCGTGTGAAATGCTCCGGCATATGCTGGACAATGACGATTCCCGGTGCGTCGAGGGGCATTGCCTGCAGGAATATTTTCAGGGCTTCCGTTCCTCCGGTGGATGCGCCGACCATGACCACTTTTTCCGTGGTCTGGATCATGGCATTTCCGCTCGGTTTGGCGATCACTGCGTCGGCGGTGAGTTTCGGCGCGACCTGCTTGATCCCGGGCCTGATGCGCCTGACCCGCGCCTGTGCGGCTGCTTTGACGGTATCGCAGATGATAACGTGCGATTCTTCCAGGAACTGCTTCACCCCCAGCCTGGGCTTCTGGATTATCTCGACCGCGCCGTACTCGAGAGCTCTGAGGGCCGTCTCCGATCCCTCTTCGGTAAGGCTGGAACACATGACGACCGGAATCGGGTGCTGGCTCATGATCTTCTGCAGGAAGGTGATTCCGTCCATTCTCGGCATTTCCACATCCAGGGTGATGACGTCCGGTACTGCTTCCCGTATCCGCTGTGCCGCGATGAACGGGTCCGATGCCGTGCCCAGTATTTCTATCTCCGGATCGGACGAAAGTATTTCCATGAGGGCCTGGCGGACTACTGCCGAATCATCGACTATCAGAACGCGAATTTTCTTGATCATGCGATTAGTGCCTCTTTAGCGGACCTGCTTGATTCCGGAAGCCTGCCGGTACAGGGAGAGGGAATTCCGGGCCTGCCCATGCTCGCGGTTTTCATTCCGGTTTCCGGTAAATGGTTGAATTGACCTGAACCAGGGGGACATCGAGTCCGTTTATGGTTTCCGAATGGCCGAGAAACAGGTGTCCGCCAGGCGCCAGGTGCCTGCAAAAGTTGTTCAGCACCCTTTCCTGGGTCGCCCTGTCGAAATAAATGAGCACGTTGCGGCAGAAGATGACCTGGAACTTTTCCTCTATCCTGTATGAACTGTCGAGGAAATTCAATCTCCGGAAGGTTATTTTTGAACGGACCTCAGGAACCAGCCTGACCACTCCCTGGCTCTTGTCCCTGCTTCTCAGCAGATATTTTTTCCGCAGATCAGCGGATATGGGGGCGATCCTGTCTTCTTCGTAAATGCCCCTATATGCTTTTTGCAAAACATCGGTGCATATGTCCGTGGCCAGGATGGAAAAGTTGAAGTGCTCGCGGTTGCTGGCATATTCGCTCAATACCATGGCCAGCGTATAGGGCTCTTCTCCGCTGGAACATCCCGCGCTCCAGAAATTGACCCGGTTGGACTGAATACCTCCCAACAGATCCGGCAGAACTTTTTCCGCGAGAAATACGAAATGGGCCGGTTCGCGAAAGAAATCCGTCTTGTTGGTGGTGACCGCATCGATCATCATGATCATCTCGGTCCGTTCACCCTCCGAGCTCGACAGGAAATCGTAGTAGTCCCGGAACGAGTCGATCTCCAGGGAACGCAGGCGTTTGCGCAACCTGGATTCGAGCATGTTCTTTTTCACATCGGGCATCTTTATGCCGCAGGTACTCTCGATGAGCTTGCTGAAGAGCCGGAAGTCCCTGTCGGACATGGTGACGGAGTGGATGCCTGGCCGGTGTTTTTCCAAACGGGTACTTTCCACCCTAACCCCACTTGACCAGTTGCGGTATGTCGAGGATCAGTGCCACGGTGCCGTCCCCCAGGATCGTGGCTCCTGAAATCCCATGGACATCGCGATATGCCTTGCCCAGTGATTTTATGACTGTCTGGTGCTCACCTATGACATTGTCCACCAGCAGGCCGATCCGATCTCCGTCAATTTGCGTGATCACCACCTGCTGTATGCCGGGTACGCTGCCCGTCAGTTGGAATTGTTTCCTTAAAGGTATATACGGAACCATATGACCACGTACGTTGGCCAGTTCCTTCCCGTGAGCCTCCTCGATATCCTTGCCGGTAAGAACCACGCATTCCTCCACGAAGGAAAGCGGCAACAGATACCGGTCATCACCTATCTGTACCAGAAGGCTTTCAATGATTGCCAGGGTAAGCGGGAGCCGAATGGTTATTGTGGTTCCTTCACCCTTGCGGCTGCTGATTTCGATGGCGCCGCGCAGCGCTTCGATGGCTTTCTTGACTACGTCCATGCCGACGCCTCGCCCGGAAACCCCGCTGATCTTCTTGGCGGTTGAAAAACCGGGGGCGAAAATGAGGCCGAACAGCTCTTTTTCCGAGAGTTCCGCGGTTTCGGAGATCAGGCGTTTCTCAACGGCCTTGGTGCGGATGGCGTCCCTGTCCAGGCCGGCGCCGTCGTCCTGGATGGTGATGAACACGCAATCGCCTGAATGCTCTGCCATGAGGCGGACGGTTCCCTGGCGGGGCTTTCCGGCCGCCACGCGTGCTTCCGGGTCTTCTATGCCGTGGTCTATGCTGTTGCGTATGATGTGCACCAGCGGATCGTTCAGCCGCTCGATGACGGTTTTGTCCAGCTCGGTATTGGCGCCGTCGGTTACCATCTCCACTTCTTTGCCAAGGTCGTTGGATAGGTCGCGGACCAGTCGCTTGAACTTGCTGAAGGTACTGCCGAACGGCATCATGCGGATGTTGAGAGTATTGTCGCGAAGTTCCGCTGTGAGGCGTTCCACTTCCTCTGCGATAAGAGTGAGATTCGAATCGTTTTTCATGGCAGACGTCTGGGAGAGTCTTGCCTGCACAGTCACCAGTTCGCCAACCAGGTTCACCAGGATGTCCAGCTTTTCCGAAGGGACCCGAATGCTGGATGCGGCATCGGTATTCTGCCTTTTCTGGTGAACTTCCCTGACCTGCTGCTGTTCAACGAGCGCCGCTTGAACCTGGGAAGGGTTTGCCAATCCGGTTTCGACGAGGATTTCACCGAAGCGCTTCTGGCCTTCCAGAACCCTCTTCATGTCTTCCGGCGTCAGTTCCCCACGCTCCACGAGGATCTCCCCGAGCTTTCTCTGCGCAGGTTCGTCAAGCAAACCGCCGCTTTCATCTATCAGGTCAATGCGCAGTTCGCTGTCCTCCTCGACGAAGATGAAGATGTCCCTGATGGCATTCTCGTCACGGCTGGTCGTAAGAATGATGTCCCAGTAGGTGTAGCAGTGCTCGGGATCGATGTCTTCGAAAAAGGGTATTTCGTTGAGGTGCGCGATTACACTGCATTCACCCAGCTCGCGCAGCTCATTCAGCAACAGGATTGGGTCGGTTCCGGTCAGATAGATGTCCTGCGGCGGCTTGAAGCGTATCCGGTACGTTTTCTCGACCGCCGGCCTGTTCTCCGGTTTTGCCGCGGAAGACTTTATGCTTTCTCCTCCGTCATCCATTCCTGAGCGTGACATGGCCGAAAATATGCCCTTCAGCCTGTCCTTTTCCACTTCGTCAACGCTGTCGGACCCCTCCAGCATGGAGCGGATCAGATCGCAGGACTTGAGCGTCGAGTCGATCAACTCCTTGTTGACCGACATAATGCCGCCGCGGACTTTGTCGAAGACGGTTTCCACGTCATGGGTGAATTCCGCGATGTCGGTAAAGCCGAACATCGCCCCGGAACCTTTTATGGTATGCATGGCGCGGAAGGTACGGCCTATGATTTCCTGGTCTTCTGGGCTCTCTTCCAGCTCCAGGAGAGAGGACTCAAGTTCGGTCAGCAGTTCGTTGGCTTCTTCCCTGAAGGCCTCTTTATGCAGTTCGCTGACATTCATGGGGCTACCTCTGTCTTCTCCCCTGGACCTTCAATCCAGAGGCAGTCAGCACTGTTCTGGCTCATGCATCCCACATGGCGTCTAAATCCCGCTTCCATGACGCTTGCATCGAAACCTTCGCAGGTTGCGCGGAATTCAAGGGTCTTGCCTGCGCGGGCGGCCGCCTTGTGCGCGGAACAGAACAGCTGCAGGGTGCATATGTCGGCTGATTCCAAGCCTGACAGGTCGCATACTATATGGTCGGCAGCTTCGAGTGCGCCGGACAGGGACGCTTTCAGTTCCGCTCCGTGTTCAATGGTCAGTGCTCCTGCAAGAGACAGGACGCCGGTATCTGCTGATAATTGAAATGAATGATTCATCGTTTCTCCTTGCCGCGACAGCCCCCCATGCTGCTTTCGCCTGGTTTTCCCCGGCAGGGAGAGCACGCAGGAAGAGGCGGTGGCTGCGCTTTCAGAAAGGCGCTACTTTACGAACTTCTTTACCGTATCGAGCAGCTGGTCCGGTTTGAAGGGTTTGACAATCCATCCGCTTGCTCCGGCCTGCTTGCCCGCGAGCTTCTTGCTGTCCTGCGATTCGGTGGTCAGCATGACGATGGGGGTGAATTTGAAACCCGGCTTGCCCCGCAGCTGCTTTATCAGCTCAATGCCGTCCATTTCCGGCATGTTCAGGTCGGTGATCACCATCGCGATCTTGCCGCTGTCGAGTTTCGTCAGCGCGTCCTTGCCATTGGTGGCGCTGATGACGTCATACCCGGCGTCCTTGAGGGTGAAGGAAACCATTTGCCGCATGGAGGCCGAATCGTCAACTATCAAGAGAGTGTGTGCCATTTTATTCCCCGTAAATGTTTGCTTACTTCAGTCTGAAATCAGAAAATTTCCACCGCAGCTTGCGAATCGTTTTTAGAGAGCGCCTGTTCCAGGTTTCCCTTTCCGATTCCATGGTGTACATGTCTTTCAGCCATGTCATGTCGCTTTCGGACCTGTCTGTAGAGTCTGAAAGACATCCGGTCTCCAATCGGCCAAGGAGCTCCATGGATTCCGACCTGAGGGACTGAAGCGGTTCTATGACATGCTCTATCTTCTGCCTGGTTATGTCCTGGAACTGCATGGAAATTACGATGCTGCTTATGTCTTTCGCGAGGGATTCGGTTTCAACGGAGAGGCCGTCCAGTTCGTTTCTGGCATGAAGCATGACCTCATTGATCTTGCCCAGTGTTTCGTTCATGATCTCTTCCGATTCCCTGGAGCGCAGTTCGGTCATTTCTGCGCTCTTTTCCGTCTCGCAGTATATTCCCGTAATTTCTTTTTCCACCGTGTGGATGAGTTTGCCGATTTCGCTTGCCGCCGCAGTGGAACGGGCCGACAGTTTCCGCACCTCGTCGGCAACGACGGCAAAGCCCCTGCCGTGTTCACCAGCCCGGGCCGCTTCTATGGAAGCATTCAACGCCAGCAGGTTTGTCTGGTCTGCTATGTACTCGATTTCCGAAACCACTTGCCTTATGCTGTCCATGATCGTGTTTATGTTGCGCATGTTTTCCAGTGTATGCCTGGCCACTCCGTTTACGCACCTCAGGTTTTCCATGACTGCGCTCAGGGCCTCCCTGCTCAGCTCGACCAGAGCCTTGCTGTCCCTGTCGTCTCCGGCGGCGAATTCACCGAAGGCGTTTGCCGCCTTGCTGGCCTGGCTCCTGGCCCTGGAAATTATTTCCATGAACCTTTCCCCGATTTCCAGCACGGCGTTTTCAGTTTCCTGCATGACCGCTTCCAGTTGACTGGTAAGCACAGGGATCAGTTGGCTGCTCCTGTTGAGCAATTCGCTTATCGGGGTCAGGTCCGGGGCGGGTTCGGCTGAAAGATCGGCTTCAGGAGAAACGAAATTGATCTCTGCTTTCACGGGCCTTGATGCCTGCCAGTGAAGAACTGTCGTTATGAGTACAAAGACGGCTCCAGCAGCGATGATGCGTATTGTGCCGTCGGGGATCAGCGTTGTGATGGAAGTGGCGAGGATGAGCAAACTGGTTATGGTTGCGCCTCTTCTGGTGTTATTGATCATCTAGGTGGTTCCTTTGGTAATTGTTTTTCGGTGATGGCCTGATTGTCTGCTTTTTCATGCCTGCCGGTACGGTGCGTGGTCACCCCGTACCGGCAGGCTCCTTGTCTAGAAACGCTCGAATTCCGAGTCGAGTGAGTCATTGTCCATGTTGAGCATGAAGCCTCCCTCGTTGGAAGCTTTCTTTTTTCCATAGCCGTTGGCTTCGGCATGTGCCGTGATTTTCTGCGGCTGCTTTTTAATCTCGGGCCTTCTTGCCTGGCCGGGTTTGGTGGCAGGTCCCTTACGCGTTTCCTCGGTGCGGAAGAATGCAACCGCGCCTTGCAGGTGTTCCGCCTGAGCCGAGAGTTCCTCTGCGGTAGAGGACATTTCCTCTGCGGCGCTTGCATTCTTCTGGATCACCTGGTCGAGCTGCTGGATGGCCTTGTTGATCTGCTCGGCGCCGGAATCCTGCTCGCGGCTGGCGGCAGTGATTTCCTTGACCAGGTCGGCGGTCCGTTCGATGCTCGGCAGTATGTCGCCAAGGAGTTTGCCGGCTTTCTCGGCGATTTCTACACTGCTTGCCGACAGTTCGCTGATTTCGCCCGCAGCCGACTGGCTGCGCTCGGCAAGTTTGCGAACTTCCGCCGCGACAACCGCGAAGCCCTTGCCGTGTTCACCCGCCCTTGCTGCTTCGATGGCGGCGTTCAAAGCCAGCATGTTTGTCTGACGTGCGATTTCCTCCACTATGTTGATTTTATCGGCGATCTCTTTCATTGCCCCTACGGTCTGGGCAACTGCCTTGCCGCCTTCATTGGCTTCTTCGGAGGACTTTATGGCGATTTTTTCGGTCTGCATCGCGTTGTCTGCATTCTGCTTGATGTTGGCGGACATCTGTTCCATGGAGGATGATGCTTCTTCCGCTGCAGCGGCCTGTTCAGTGGCGCCCTGGGACATCTGTTCCGAGTTGCCGCTCATTTCCCTGCTGCCGGCCGCCACGTTGTCTGCTGCGGCTTTTACATCGTTCACAACGCCGCTCAGCTTTTCAACCATGGCTGACAAGGCGATCATCAGTTCGTCTTCAGCCGAGCGCGGTTTCACTTCCACCATCAGGTTGCCGTCGGCGATTTCCTTGGTAACCTCGGTGATTTCCTCCATGGCGTCCTTGACCTCTTTCAGGCTGTTGTTGATCTTGGAGAAGTTCTCGAAAGCTTCCTTGGTGTGCTTGTCTGCCGCCTTGATATTCAGGTCGAAGCTCAGATCGCCCTTGGCCAGGAGCAGCAGGTTGTTGGCCAGGCGGTCCACCTCTTCATTGGTGTAATCCTTGTTGGTGATCATTGCGGTCAGGTCCTGGACCACCTCGACGTAACCAAGTTTTTCACCCTTCTTGTTGAGCAGGTACGAGGTGTCCTGCTTGCACTTGGAGCCGTGCCAGTCGAAGAAGCTCTCGGTGACCCCGCGGTTAAGCTGCCTGATGCCGCATCCCTCGTTGTTGCAGATGTTGGCCGCCGCATTGCTGCAAGGCAGGCCCTGGGCCGAAACCCTGTCCTTGATGCGGCCGGCTTCCACCAGGAGCTTCTCGAACGACTTGTTCATGAAGGTCCAGTTCATGTCCATGTCGGTGACATGAATCGGGAACGGCACTGCGTCGATGATCGCTTCGTACCATACATTCTTGTCGACGACCGTATCCATGGTCTTGTTGATGCCTTCGACGATGGTCCGGTATTCGCCGCTGTGCTTCACCGCGTCTGCCCTCTTGTCGAAGTCGCCGTTGAGAGCCGCCTGTACCAGGGCTTCGGTGTCGTGGATCATGGCGCCGACGGCGTTCTTTACCTGGGTAAAGCTGCTGTTGATCTTGACGAAGTTGTCATGCGCTTCCCGGGTGTGCTGGTCGGCCTCCGCCAGGGTCAGGTCGAAGTTCAGGTCGCCGTTTGCCAGCATGAGCAGGTTGGCCGCCATCTTGTCCACCTGGTCCTTGGTGTAGTCGCGCGCCTTGATGATGCCGGTGAGATCCTGGACCACCTCGACGTAGCCGATCTTTTCGCCTTTCTTGTTGACGAGGAACGAGGTGTCCTGCTTGCACTTGGAGCCGTGCCAGTCGAAGAAGCTCTCGGGAACGCCCTTGTTGAGCTGCTTGATGCCGCAGCCATCGGTGTTGCAGATGTTGGCGGCGGCATTGCAGCAGGCCATGCCGAGCGCCGAGTCGCGGTCCTTGATCTGCCCGGCCTCCATCAGCAGTTTCTCGAACGGCTTGTTGAGGAACGTCCAGTTCATGTCCATGTCGGTGACGTGGATCGGGTAGGGCACTGCATCTATGATCGCTTCGTACCAGACAGTCTTCTCCATGACCGTGTCCAGGGTCTTGTTGATCCCTTCGACGATTTTCTGGAAATCGCCGGTGTGCCGTTCGGCGTCTGCGCGCGTTTCGAATTGACCGTCGAGCGCTGCCTGGACAAGCATGTTGACGTCTGCCACCAGGTTGTTTACGTTGTCGATGCTGTTGTTGATGCTGGCTTTGATATCTTCGAAATCACCCTGGAATTCGGCGTCAATCTTGTCGGGAATCTGTCCCATCCCGATCTGAGCCACGCACTGGGCGGTGGTGTAGAGGGGGCCGATGATCGCGTCGAAAGCGCTGTTAACGCCGCTTATGATGGTACGGAACTCTCCCTGGTGCTTTTCGGCGTCCGCACGGCTCAGCAGCCGTCCCGCCACCGCTTCGCTCACGAGCGAGTTGACGTCGTTGACCAGGGACTGGACCGCTTCGGTCATGCCGATGAGGGCGGGCAGCAGCTTGTCGTTCTCAGAGCGCTTCCCTGTGCCGTTGTTGATTGCCTTCAGTTCGTCCAGGCCGCTGAGATCGCCGGAGGCGATTCTGTGTGCGGCTTCCGTTGCGTTCAGAAGGCGATCCCTGACTTCGTTCACCGCTTTGCCTACCTCGGCATATACACCCAGGTATTGGCCTTCGACTTTGTCGGTGTTGTCGTTCACCGCCATCTTCTGCAGGACATTGTTTGCCTCGACGAGACCCCCAAGTCCGTCTATGCAATTGTTGAGGTTGTTCTTGATCTGTTCGAAGGCGCCACTGTAATGATTGACGATTCTCGGCGGGATTTCACCCCTGCTGATCTTGTCGAGATAGGAGGAGATTACCCTGATAGGCGCACCGAAACCATAGATGAGGTCGTTGAGGCCTTTCACCATATCCGCCCATTCGCCGGAGAATTTGGTGACATCTCCCTTGACGCTGAGATCGCCGTTCTTGCTGGCCTGGATGAGATTGCCAAGCTCTCCCCGCAGGCCGCCCATGGTATCCACGAGCGTGTTGACGCTGTCTTTCAGGCGGTTGTAATCGCCACGATATTCCTCGGTGATTTTTTCGGGAAACTCGCCTTTGCTGATTTTCTCGATGTAGTCCATGGACACCCTGAGGGGCGCGGTCATGTTTTCGAAAATATTGTTCATGCCGCCTGCCACCTTGGAGAAGAAGCCTTCGTGTTTGGTGGTGTCGACCCTGGTGTCAAGATACCCTTCGTAGGAAGCTATGCAGACTTCGCGGACGTCGAGGCGTACTGCTTCGAGGGCATTTCTCAGTCGATTGAGGCTCCCCTTGAGTTCTGCGAAATCTCCCTTGTACCCATCGGTTATCTCGTCGAAGATTTCACCCCTGGAGAGCTGGCTGATGTGCTCTGCAGCATCATGAACCGGCTTCAGGGCCGCATCGAGCATTCCGTTGACTTCCACGATGATCCGACGGAATTCGCCGTTGTGTTTGGTTTCGTCCGCACGTGCCTTGAGATTTCCCTCGGCGGCAGCCTTTGCCAGCATATGGGTGTCCGCCACCAGGCTCCGGATCGCGCGTACCATCTCGTTCATGGAACCGAAAATCCCGTCTGCGTCCTTGCCATCCATTTCTATTTCAACGGAAAGATCTCCCGCTGCAACGCTCCGGGCGATTTCAGCCACTTTGCCCGCGTCCTCGCCGGTCTGATTCTCGACGGTTTTGCTGAAGAATATGCCAAGGCCTGCGGCAGCCAGCACTCCCATGACCAATACGATCAGCGAAGATTTTTCCGAGGAGCCGGCCAGGCCCGCGCTTGCGCCGGCAGCCTTTTCAAGACGGCTCGACCGGTCTTGCAGGAGCTTCTGGATCGAGGCGTCCAGATTCGCGGCTGCCTTGGTCGTTCCAGAGCTGTTCATGATTGATGCGGCCTCTTCCTGTTTGTTTTCGAGCGCCGCCTTGATCGCTTTTTCCTTGTAGGAGGCATATGTGGCAAGCGCACCGCTCAGCGATTTGATTTCTTCCTTGTCAGCCGTGGTTGCAGCCTTTTTCTCCAGCAGAGTGACACCCTCGTTGAGCTTCTTGTCCAGTTCCTGGACTGATGCGAGCTGTTTCTTTGCGTCCGCTGCGCTTCTGGCGCCGAAAATATCACGAAGTGCGTCGCGTTGCTGCTGGGTGGCAACCGAGATCTTTCCCAGAGCGGCAACCGGCAGTGCTTCCTGCTCTTGTACTTTCGAGTACGCAGCATCGATATTGTTCAGCTGCATCAATCCGAAAACTCCTATTATGCCTGCGACCACGGCAGCCGATGCGAAACCGGCCAGGAGTTTTGTCCTTAGGCTCAGACCGCTTGAATTTTCCGACATGCTCATTTTTTTCCCTTTCGCTGTAATATTTTTCCCTTTCGCTGTAATATCTTCTTGATGTTAGGCAACTTCCGCTTCACCCGCCTCCTGCAAAAGCATGCCTTCTTCGAAAGAGAAAATCCTGTCCGTGTCGAGGATGATGACGAACTCCTCGCCGAGTTTGCCCATTCCGCTTATGAAGTCGATATTGAGCTTCATGCCTATCCTGGGCGGCGGCTCGATCTGTGCCGGCTCCAGCTCAAGCACTTCCTCGACCGAGTCGGCAAGGGCGCCCACGATCGTGGTTTCACCCTCGATGGTCACTTCCAGCACGATGATGCATGTATCCACCGTTTTTTCAGTTGCTTCCATGCCGAACTTAAGCTTCATGTCCACCACCGGGACTACACTCCCGCGCAGATTGATGACTCCACGCATGAAGTCCGGTGTGCGCGGAACCCTGGTAATGCTAATGAAATCGAGGATTTCCCTCACCCTGGCGACATCAACGGCAAATGTCTCGTGGGCCAGCTTGAAGGTCAGATACTGCTTTGCTGCTTTTTCCGTTGACTCCATGGCCACTCCTTTTTGATTTTTTTTTTATGTTTTGCATGGCGTGATCGTGCCGACAGCTGCTTCTGGGGGACGGGAACGGCTCGAAACTGCATGGCGCAGCGCAAACGGAGTACGGCTCCCGATGTTTTTTTTCTTCGGCCTTTCCTGACATAACTTAAAAGATTTTTTTAACAATAATAAAAATTTAATTCGCAATGTTTTCACTTCAGGCGCTCAGAAAGATGTAAACGCAGATATAATCGGGGCCTCGATGGTTGCAGGACGTCGGAACATTTCATCTTGGCTGAATCTATTACATGCAGCATTGATGCTCTCGCGAAGAGTTCCGGGAAGCCTCTGCTCGTCATTTCCGTGAAAACGGAAATCCAGGAATTACAGTGCATTACACAAACCCTGGATACTCGCTTTCGCGAGTATGCTGACTTTTTGCGGATGCACCAGCATTGGGAATATGGAATCAGCCGAATGATCCGAGCAGGATTATGCAGAGTGGGTTACCCGGGGTTGACGCCCAGGTCGAAGACGGTTCTGGCTGTTCGGGGGGCACTGCTGTCTCTTGAACGGAAGGAGGGGAGAATGGATACGCGAGAATGGAGTGCGCAATTGTGAAGACTCAGTTTGGTGAACGTGTGTAAGAGCCTGAAATTGAACTGTGCGGCCATTTGCGTTCAGAACTCGTGGCAGTAGAATATGCTTAAAAGGATGTGTGATCGCACAAGTTTCAGAAACTGGAAAGGATTGCCTTGAGCGGGGAATGAAGGCGGACCGGTATCATGGAGAGCGGAAGATTCCTGGAAATCATGCGTGCAATGATTTCCAGGGAGCTCGTGGGCAGGAAGGCCGGCGGGTTGATGCCCCGGCGGGGCAATTCGAGGTAAAGCGGGCTATCTTGCGAAAAGCATCTTGAGGGATACCAGCAGAAGCGCCAGCCCGAAGAATTTCTCCAGGTAGTACTTGGGCAGTCCGATTGCCAGCTTTGCCCCGAAATATCCGCCGACGACAAAACCTATGCAGAGGATTGCGGCTGCCTTGAGGTCGACCATCCCGTTGGAATAGTATTCCCAGGCGGCGAGAATTCCGATGGGCGGCACCATGAGGGCGATGGTGGTGCCCTGGGCCGAATGCTGGGAGAAGCCGAAAAGAAAAACCAGGGCGGGGACTACGATAATCCCTCCACCGATACCGATCAATCCGCTGAGGATTCCCGCCACCAGCCCCAGAACGATATATGCAGGTATTTGTTCCATGCTTTTCAGTCCTTTCAATTGTCAATGTAATCAGCTGGATCATCATCACCGGGGAATGCTCGTGCCGTCCGCCGTTTCAGTATACCGGACTGGTGAGCTTTGAAAAAGGGAAATATCCCACGGGAAAAGGTCATTGCATCAACCTGAGAACTTTTATTTCCGAAAACGCTGGCTGACATTGTGGAGGGATAGATTTTCTGTTAACCTGTCCTGGAATTTGTCCTTCAACCGGGCTTGTTTACTCTCCATTTTTCAAAGGAGGATGATCATGGGCGGCTTTATAAAAATGCCCCGATTGGCGCGACTCGCCGCGGCTGCGACGCTTCTGCTGGTTATCCAGCCCGTTGCATCCTTCGCTGACCGAACGGGAACCAGGGCCAGGTCGGTTTACGTTCCGGTTTATTCACATGTGTATACCGGGAACAAGGCTTTGCCGGTGAATCTCGCCACCACCCTGAGCATCCGGAATACCGATCTGAAGAACCGCATTACCATTGACAGCGCCGATTATTACAACTCCGAGGGAAAGCTGATGCGGCGGATGCTGGGCAGGGCCTTGTCACTCGGACCGCTTGCCTCCACCAGCATATTCATAAAGGAAAAAGACACCACCGGCGGTTTCGGCGCAAGTTTCCTGGTGCGTTGGCATGCAACCGGCGAGGTCAACACTCCGATAATCGAATGCCTGATGATCGGCGCATACTCGGGGTTGGGCATTTCATTCGTCAGCCCCGGCCAGGAAATCCGATAAAATTGTCGAAGGGACAGGTGAGTCGATGGTACAGTATATAGACGTAACCAGCAGGTCGCGGAGCGAGCTGGTGGATATCACTGGCATGGTTGAGGAACTGGTAAGGAAGTCAGGGGTGTCGAGCGGCGTCTGCCACTTATTTTCCCTTCACACGACCGGGGCCATAACCATCAACGAAGGTGCGGACCCGTCCGTGCAAAGGGACATTGCCGCTTTTCTGAAGCGGCTTGTGCCGGTGGATGCCGGTTTCACCCATGCCGAAGGCAATTCGGACGCCCACGTGAAAACAACTCTTGCCGGACCGTCACAGACCCTCATCATCGAAGCGGGTAGGCTTCTTTTGGGGACGTGGCAGGCGGTGTTTTTCTGCGAGTTCGACGGGCCCCGCTCCAGGAAGGTGGCGGTAAAGATCGTGGAGGATCGTTGATTTACTGTTCAAGGTGAGACGTCAACGACGTTGAACCCCGGCATTCTGCCCGTTCGGTGTTCGGACGTCACGGATACCGGTTAACATGATACCAGTTGTTGCGTCGAGGAAATCTTGAAGAAGAACCTGAATTTCTACAAAGCACTGCTGGACAATCTCTATGATGGTGTATATTTCATGGACCTGGACAGGAGGATACTGTACTGGAACAGGGCTGCCGAGCGGATTACGGGTTATGCCAGGAGCGAGGTCGAGGGCACTCATTGCTGGGACAATATCCTGATGCATGTCGACATGGACGGTAAGAAACTGTGCCAGGATGCTTGCCCGGCGGTTAAAACAATGCAAGGAGGCGTACCCTGCGAGGCGGAGGTCTTCCTTCACCACAAGAAGGGCTACAGGGTCCCCGTGCGGGTGAGAATAACACCGATACATGACGACAACGGTTCAGTGGTCGGCGGACTTGAGGTTTTCAGCGACAACAGCGAAAAGATCGCCTCGCTTTCCATGATCGAGGAGCTCAAGGAAAAAGTCTTTCAGGACCCTTTGACCTCTCTGCCCAACAGGCGCTTTCTCGAGCGTTTCATAACGTCCAGGCTGGATGAGATGCATCGCTACAACTGGGGCTTCGGGCTGATCTTCATCGATATCGACCACTTCAAGGACATCAATGACCGTTTCGGTCACGACGTGGGCGATGATGCGCTGAAAATGGTTGCCGGTTCCCTGCGCCACAGTTCCCGTTCCTTCGATACTGTCGGCCGCTGGGGTGGAGAAGAGTTTGTCGCAGCCGTTGTCAACGTGGATGCCGACAGCCTGAGGAGGATCGCCGAGCGCTACAGGATAATGATCGAAAATTCTCTCCTGGATGCGGACGGAAAATCCATAAAATTGACGGTTTCTCTGGGCGCAACCATCGCCAGGGACAACGATACCATCCTGTCGATCGTAAAAAGGGCGGACAACCTCATGTACCTGAGCAAGCAGGCGGGACGCAATTGCATAACGCTTGGATAAGCCATGCCGCCTGGATGCAGCTGACTGTTCACTAGTTTCATGGAATCTGACTCAAGGAGTGGCCGCATGTATATCGTAATCCTCGCCGGCGGATCCGGCACCCGTTTCTGGCCCCTTTCGCGGAAAAAGACGCCGAAACAGCTCATGTCCGTCTTCGGCGGCAGATCGATGCTCCAGCGGACAGTCGAGAGGATAATTCCTCTCAACCCCGAGGGTATTCTCGTCGTCACGAATGCGCTCCAGGCGGAAGAGACGGAGCGGCAGCTTTCCTTCGTTCCCGACGATCAGCTCACGATCGTGAAAGAGCCGCTGGCGCGCAATACCGCGCCGGCCATAGGCCTGGCCGCGGCGATCATAGCTTCACTGGACCCGACAGCAGTGATGGCTGTGCTTCCGGCTGACCATTACATCCAGGGCGAAGAAGAATTCAGGGCCACCCTGGAGCGGGCGCGGCTGGCCGCAGCCGACATGACGCTGGTCACCCTGGGAATCCGGCCGGGAAGCCCGGAAACCGGCTACGGCTATATCGAGGCCGACCTGAAAGCCGGGCAGGAGGGCGTTTTCCCGGTGAGCCGCTTTATCGAGAAGCCTTGCCGTGAGAAAGCGGTGGAATTACTGTCCGCGGGCAACAACTACTGGAACAGCGGCATGTTCGTCTGGAGGGCCGATGTGATCCTGGACCGCATAAGGACTCACATGCCGGAACTCTACACCGGCCTGGAAAGCCTCAGGATTCCGGCACGACTGAGCGATCACTCCATGGCGAGACAGGTAGAGGCTCTTTATGCGGCCATACCGGCTGAGTCCATTGATTACGGTGTGATGGAGAAGGCCGACGGTGTCGTGGTGATACCTTCTTCATTCGGCTGGAGCGATGTGGGCAGTTGGAGCGCATTGCCCGGTTTGCTTGAGGGTGATGAGCATGGCAACGTGGTTGTGGACAAAAGCCGGCTTGTGCCGCTTGACAGTCAAGGATGCCTGGTCCTGGGCGGAGGGAAACTTGTTGCGCTGCTGGGTGTCCGCGACCTGGTCGTGGTGGATACGGGAGATGCCCTGCTGGTCTGCCCCAGGGATCGTGCCCAGGATGTGAAGAATGTTGTCGACGAACTTGCGGGCCGCGGTATGACAGACTTGCTCTGACAATGGGGGGGCGGGTTTTGCCCCCTTACATGTAAACCATCACGCAGAACGATACGGAACCGTCCAGCGAGGTGAAAGGGATGGTAACCCCCTTGCACTGGATGTTCATGCTGCTCTTTTCCGCGGGTTCGGGAGGCTCGCTGAAAGGCCGTATCTTGCCCGACACCACCAGGGGCAACCCCAGGGCCACGCTGCCGTAAAGTTCATGGTACTTGCTCTTGAACACGCCCGCGATGTTGTTGGTCAGCTCGCCTATGGCATCCCGGATGGCTTCCTCGTCGGCTTCTTCCACCATCAGGAGTTCCTTGGCCACGTGGACTGCCGCTTTCTTGCCGGTGGCATACATGATGTATCCGACCCGGTCCCCGGCCACCCCCACGATTCCCACCACATCCGACTCCACGGGCTCGATTTTCTTCTCGATCTTGCCGGCGTATATTTCCATGCCCATGTAGGTCTTGAAGGTGTCCTGCGTCGCTGCCATGATGGTGAACATTATTTCCTCGAAAGTGATTCCTGTCACTCGTATTCCTCCCCGTACGGTATACCCACCATTACCTTATCGCAAACAGCGGAGAAAAATTTAGCGGTGAATATTTTTTATGCATGGAGTCATTGATTTTTATAGCGAATACTGCTTTGACATCAATAATTGATGATGCTTGCCAGCTGTTTTTGACCAGGCTCGGCATAACGGTTGTAGAAGCTCCGATCGTGAGTCGATCTGGAAACAGCATTGTTATTCATTCAATGAATTTCTGCCCTACGCTCGAAGCATGCGAAATTCTGAGCATGGACACGAGATTCGTCTGTCGCTTCCTTACGGAAGATCCCGCAACGGAACATCTCCGGCAATTGAACCCGTAGCTGCGATTAACCAGAAACTACGAAAAGCTCAGACCATACGCAGAATGAATATTGTGGGGAAATGATAGTGCTTGAGTCACAATAACCCTCCCCCGCCAATCATTTACCGTAAATGCAAGCTTGTCATACAGTCAAGGACGCAGCTTGATCGGGTAATAGTGCTATTTTCTTGGAATTTTCTTGACAACTCGATCAAGTTTCCGCCATTTTTGCAAAAAGCTGCAGAAGTTTTTCCAGTGACCATCTTATGTCAAGGAGGATTTTCATGAAACGCGGATGTTGTCTTGCTGCAGTCTTTTTCATTTATATGCAGTCTCCCTGCCAGGCGGGAATTTTTGATGATGTTTTGCATGAAGTGATTTCTCCGGCCCGTCAGCAGGCCCAGCTTGATAACAGTACCGTCGTCAAGGGCCTCAAGGAAGCTCTGGCCACGGGAACCGAGAGGGCCGTGGCCGAGGTTGCCAAGCCTGACGGCTACTTTGGCAACCAGCTTATCAAGATACTGCTTCCCAGCAAAGTTCAACGGGCGGCAGATCTTCTGGGGACGCTCGGCTACCAGCAGCAAGTTGACGAGGTCGTGCTGACCATGAACCGTGCAGCAGAGAAAGCCGCGCCAAAGGCTGCCGCCTTCTTCGGAGATGCCATACGGAAGATGACGGTTGAGGATGCCGAAGGGATTCTCCGCGGCGGCGGGGCATCGGCAACCGAATTCTTCGAGAAGAAGACTCGCCCGCAGCTGTTTGATGCATTTAAACCATCTGTTTCCAGGAGTATGGATCAGGTTGGAACTACCCGGGCTTACAAGGAAATGCTTGGCAAGTATGACATGTCTCCATTGGCTGCTCTGGCAGGCATTCCTTCCCTCGATCTGGACGCCTACGTGACCAACAAGGCCCTGGATGGCCTTTTCAAGATGGTCGCGGAAGAGGAAAAAAAGATCAGGACCAATCCTGCGGCTCGCAGCACCGAACTTTTGCGCAAGGTTTTCGGCAGCAACTGAATCGGCCAGATGACGAAAGGGCCTGCTTTCGACAGATGATGCGGGACTGAAGTCGCCTCGGCGAACAATACCAATTCGTTGCGGGAAAAGTGGATGCCTGGCAGCCGCCGCGGCTGTGGCGTCAAGCTGTCGCTTCGAACAGGAATAATTTTTTGCGTGGCCGCGTTTCTTGCCCGCACCATGCGATATTGACAAAAAGATCAGTACCGTTTACCGTACACCTGTTTTCCCAGAAAACCATTAATACGGGAGTTTCCAATGAAAATCGCACTGCTCGGTCTCCCCCAATCGGGCAAGAAGACCCTTTTCTCCCTCCTCACCGGCAGGGAGGTTCCGGAACACGGAAAGGAAGGGGAGTCCCTGGAGGGTGTTGCCCCCATCCGCGACCCGCGTGTGGATGTGCTGTCCGGAATAGCAAAGCCCGAAAAGACGAAATATGCCGAAAACAAGGTGGTGCTGTGTCCCGACATGTCCGAGGGCACCGGCAAAAGGGATTGGCTGGATGCTGCCCGGCGTTGCGACCTTCTTTGCCTGGTGGTCCGCGACTTCGCCTCTGAGAGTGTCTACCATCCGAGCGGTTCGGTTGATGCTTCCCGGGACAGGCGGTCGCTGGAGACCGAACTCCTGCTGGCCGATCTGGAACTCATCGAAAAACGCCTGGAGCGTCTGGCCAAGGAGAAAAAGGGAGGGAAGACAGCTGCCCAGGCCAGGGAGGAAGAAGTCCTTCTCAAGTGCCGGGATGCCGTGGAGAATGAAAAGGGAGCCAATAGCCTCGGCTTGAACGAGGAAGAACTTTCCGCTATATGCAGCCTCAATCTCGTCACCCTCATGCCGATACTCTGGATCTACAACGTGGACGAGGATCGTGTGGCAGGCGCGGCAGGGGAGGGAGGGAACGTGTTTCTCATTTCCGCCCTAATAGAGAAGGAGATCATGGGGATCGAAGATCCGGATGAACGCGACGAATACCTGAAAGCCCTGGGTCTCGCTTCGTCCGGCCTCGACCGTCTGAACGCCGCCGCTTACGACGCCCTTGGCCTCATGTCCTTCTACACCATGGGAAAGGATGAGGTCCGGGCGTGGACAATCCGCAAGGGGACGCCCGCACCGGCCGCTGGCGGCAAGATCCACAGCGACATTGAACGCGGCTTCATCAGGGTCGAGGTGATCAAGTACGACGACCTGGTGGCGGCGGGAACCGAAGCGGCTGCCAAGGCACAGGGAAAGGCCCATCTCAAGGGGAAGGACTATGTCATGGAGGATGGCGATATTTGTCATTTCCGCTTCAACGTGTAACGGAAGTTGGAATGGAGATGTGAAATGACGTTTCATTCCGGAAAGCCGTTGCCGGGCGCAGGGTTTGGGAGGTAGATTCTTCCAGGTTTTCGGATGGATTCAAAATGTTTTTTTGTTTTTTCCGAAACTCCTTGATGAAATAGATTGACTTCCAGGCAGGAATGCTGCTAGGGTGTTCCTGTCCGGTACATATGCCGGACACATCTAACAAGAAGGATCAGGAGAAAGCAAGTACATGGTAACAGGAACGGTTAAGTGGTTCAATGACAGCAAGGGGTTTGGTTTTCTCGAGCAGGAGAATGGCGAGGACGTGTTCTGCCATTTTTCGGCCATCACCGGCGAAGGATTCAAGACCCTTGCTGAGGGCGACAGAGTGTCGTTCGACATAGTTAAGGGCCCCAAAGGGCTGCAGGCAGCCAACGTGACAAGAATCTGAGGGTAATCGCCCCCAGAGTTCAAAATGGAGCCCCGGAGAAATCCGGGGCTTTTTTGTATGGAGTGGTTTTGCCAGCCGGCTGGCTGGTCGGTGGCGGACTTGGCCGCGTGCTGAGAGGGGCATTGTGAAGAGAGATAATTCCAGGGATAGCGTTCTTGTCTATTCATCGGACTTGGGCCGTATCTGCCCGGACTGTGGAAAACCGGCAGGCGCCTGTATCTGCAGGAGGAAACCAGGTGGCGTTGCAGGCGACGGAATTGTGCGGGTCCGCAGGGAAAACAAGGGACGGGGAGGCAAGACGGTAACCGTTATTCTCGGCGTGCCGCTGGACGAACAGTGTGTGCGGGAGCTGGCCGGGGAGCTGAAACGCCGTTGCGGAACCGGAGGGACGGTAAAAGACGGCTCGATCGAGATCCAGGGGGACCATTGCGATTTCCTGGCTGCAGACCTGGAAAGGCGTGGTTTCAGGGTGAAGAGGGCGGGAGGATGAGCACGGGCCGCCTTGGTTTGAATACCGGACATGAGGGCACGACGACTTTTGCCTAAAATTCCTCATGCCTTTGAGGAGATGCCAATAAATGCTGTGAACGGGGTGATTGTCTATGAAATACCAGTGCGGGAAAATGGGCAGGGTCTTTGTGGTTCGTTTTGAAGATGGGGACGATGTCCTGGGAGGTCTGGTGGAAATGGCCTCGAGGGAGGGGATCGAAGCGGCTGCCTTTCACCTTGTGGGCGGGATGAAGCGGGGCAGGTTCGTGGTCGGCCCGGAACGGGATGGGGTGCCGCCGGTCCCGGTCTGGCGCGAGTTCGGAGACAGCCATGAAATCCTGGGGTTCGGCACGATTTTCCGCCAGGGTGATCAACCGAAGGTTCACTTCCATGGAGCCTTTGGAAAAAAGGATGCAGTCCGGGTCGGCTGTCTTCGTGAAGCTTCGGAGGCTTTTCTGGTGCTGGAAGCTGTTGTCCAGGAAATAGTCGGAGTGACCGCCAGGAGAGAGCTGGACCCAGGTTCGGGTATGGTCCTGCTGAAAATCTGATCGGTGTTGCCGATCTTCGATTGCCCCCCACCCCCTGCGGGAGGAAGGGGGCGGTCGTTTACTTCGCCGGCGCTTTGCCGATGTACTTCTCGATCAAGGGGACGTTGGAGCCGTTGACGAACTTGCCGTCCACCCAGAAGGTCGGGGTCCCTTCAACCTGGAGTTTTTCCACGACCTCTTTCTGCGCTGCAAGGCGTCCCCTGTCATCGTGCGGCTTGTCCAGTTCCGCGCGGTTCGAGTCCAGTTTTCCGCTGTAAACCTCGAAAAGAGCCTTTTCCGTATCCGGGGCTGCAAGAATATATGTGGCTTTCTTGACGGCATCCGGGTGCATGTCCAATGGCTTGAAGAAAATGTAGCGTGTCACGTCGTTTCTCATTCCCCAGTAGGAATGCATCTTTCTGCAGAACGAACAGTCCGGATCGGTTATTTCGATAATGGTGTGTTTGCCGTGGCCGATCTTGATGGCTTTCTTCAGATCCTCAGCGGTAAAAAGCTTGAACCGTTCCGCAGCCATTCTCTCTTGGGTGATGCTCCGCCCGTCGTTTGTCAGAAGATCGCCTACAAAAAGGTAGCCGGTTTTGGGATGGAAATATATTATCCTTCCATCCGTGGTGACTTCGTAGAGGCCCTCGATCTCGGTTTCGACGAATTTCGTATACTTCATCTTGGGAAACAGCTTCCGCAGGGTTTCCTGGGCTTGCGGTTCGGTGTTCCTGGAAGCTGCGCACGCTGCGCCTCCGATCATGAGATAGGCGGCCAGGCAGCTGAAGGCAGTCATTCTTTTGAAGGTCATCCCTCTTTCCTTTCTTTCGGTCGGTTTCGATTGCTTGATGTTGGGCTGAGGTCCGCGAACAAGGTCGCCGCGCTCCGGATACATGAGGACAATATTTTATCAGTTTCCATCCGGAAAGTCTTTCTGCGGCCGGCGCGGAATTTCATCGTCGCTCGTGATAATCTGTCGACTCATGACTCTGTGACAGGGGCTTTAACCGGTTCCAAGCGCCTTCCCGGTTTTCGGGATCCTGCTGCTTTCGCCGTATCACGAGCTCCTCGAAAGCCCCGCCCCGGTTTTTTTCTAATTACCTGACTTTGAAACCTCTGAGTTCGCCGCTGAACGGCTCCTTTTCGACAATGACCCGGTCAACCGAGGCCAGCCGCGGGCCGATCCTGCACCAGTCGATGAGAGCCTGGACATCCTCCTGGTCGCCCTCGAAACAGGCCTGGACATCTCCGTTGGGCATGTTGCGGACCCAACCCGCAACATTAAGGCTCGTCGCCATCTGGAGAGTATGATATCGAAAGGAAACTCCCTGGACTAGGCCTTTTACTGTCACGATGGCTCTTGTTTTCACTGTTGGTCTCCCTGCAGAATTTCCAGGAACTCGTCTTCGTTCATGACCCTGATTCCTAGTTTGCGGGCTTTTTCCAGCTTTGATCCGGCATCTGCGCCTGCAACTACAAAGTCCGTCTTGCTTGAGACTGAACCGGCGGCATGGCCGCCTTCCGCCTCGACCAGGCGCCGTGCTTCGTCCCTGCTGAAACGGCTGAGGGCTCCGGTGAAAACGAAAGTCTTTCCGGTAAACCTGCCCCCGACGCGCTTGAGCGCGGCGACGGGCCGGACCCCGAGCTCGGTCAACCTGCGAACCACCTCGACGTTGCGTGGATTGTGAAAGAAGTTGATTATGCTTCCGGCCACCTGCGGCCCGATCTCCCTCAGGGACAACAGTTCCCCTTCGGTGGCTTTCATGAGGTTTTCGATGCTGCCGAATGCGGAGGCCAGGATGCGCGCGGTATGCTCGCCGACATGGCGTATGCCGAGCGCGAAGACGAAGCGGGACAGCTCCCGCTCCTTGCAGTTGTCTATGGCATTGAGGAGATTTTCGGCAAGTTTCTCCCCCATCCTGTCGAAGCGCATGAAATCTTCCCGGGTAAGAGAGAAAATGTCTGCCACATCCTTTACCAGCCCCAGGCGCAAAAGCTGTTCGATGAATTTTTCTCCCAGGCCTTCGATGTCCATTCCGTTGCGGGAGGAGAAGTGAATGATTGATTCGCGTATCTGCGCCGGGCAGGAAAGGCCCAGGCATCGCACCGCGACCTCCCCGGGGATTTTCACGATTTCAGAGCCGCATTCGGGGCAGACCGAAGGGGCGGAAACCGGGCGTTCGCTTCCGGTCCGCTTTTCAGGCAGGCTCTTGACCACTGCCGGGATTACGTCACCGGCGCGTTCCACCAGCACCGTGTCGCCGATACGAATGTCCTTCTTGCCGAGTTCCTCCCAATTGTGGAGGGTGGCGCGGGAAACCATCACCCCGGACACTTCCACCGGCCGAAGGTGTGCCACCGGTGTAACCGCGCCTGTTCTGCCCACTTGGGGCACGATATCCTCCACGACGGTAAACGCCTGTCGCGGTGGAAACTTGAAGGCAATCGCCCATCGGGGAGAACGGCTCTTTTCTCCCAACTCCTTTTGCAGGGCATAGGAGTCGATTTTGACCACTACTCCGTCGATTTCGTAGTCGAGCGAATCCCTGGCCGCAATCATCTCACCATAAAAATCAAGGATTCCCTTCACTCCCGAAACCTTCCGTATGAGGGGATTGACCGGAAGGCCCCACGAGGCCGCAACATCCAGGAAATCGCTTTGGGAGCTGAACTCACGACCGTCGACCTGTCCCGGGCCGTAACAGAACAGGGAGAGTGGGCGTCTTGCCGTTATGCGGGAATCCAACTGGCGCAGCGAGCCTGCCGCGGCATTGCGCGGGTTGGCGAAAGGGGCTTCGCCTTCATCCGAACGCTCGGAATTAAGTCGCTGGAATGCTTTTATGGGGAGGTAAACCTCTCCGCGCACCTCGAAGAGCCGCGGAGGCTCCTGAGCGAAAAGCCGCAAAGGTATCGACCGCACCGTCTTCAGGTTAAGCGTGACGTCTTCTCCCACTAAACCGTCTCCCCTCGTCGATCCTCTGGCAAAAGATCCGTTCTCGTATACGAGCTCGACAGCCAACCCGTCCATCTTGGGCTCGCATACATAGCTGAGCTCTGTTTCTCCGGTGATGGCGAGGAATCTCTTCGTCCTTTCGTCGAAGTCGATGATTTCCTCCTCTGTCATTGCGTTTTCCAGCGAAAGCATGGGGAGGCGGTGGGGAGCAGGGGAAAATTTTTCCAGGGGTGGGGCGCCGACCCGCGTGGTGGGCGAGTCCTCTGTGGCAAGCTCGGGATGGCGTTCCTCGAGGCTGAGCAGCTCGCGCATCAGCGAATCGTATTCCGCATCCGTTATTTCCGGAGCGTCTTCACGGTAATACAGGCGGTTGTGATATTCGATGGCGGCCCTGAGCTCACCTATGCGCTTGGTTTCGGATTCCTTTGTCATCCCGGGAATTCCCTTCATGTGATAACGGATTATATATCACAAGGACCCGGATGAAAGCAATCGCGGTCAGCCTGTTACATCCCCTGCCGGTCCAGCGTTTCCCTGACCTTCTGGAGGATGTCGTTCTTGGAAAAGGGCTTGGTGATGAAGAGAGCGCCGGAATCGAACAGCCCCTTGCGGAGTATGACGTCAGCGGTATACCCGCTCATGAAGATGAATTTCACGTCGTTGCGCATTTTGAGGATGTCCTCGTATATCTCACTGCCGTTCTTCTTGGGCATCACCACGTCGGATATCACCAGGGAAATGGTTGAAGAATGCTCTCTGAACCTGTCGATTGCCTGCTCTCCGTCCGCGGCGGTTATGACCCCGTAGCCGGCTCGCAGCAGGACTCTTTTGAGGAAGGTATTGACTATCTCCTCATCTTCCACGATCAGGATGGTTTCGGATCCGGTCATGGGGAACGTTTTTTCGTCCGGTCTGTTAACTGCCGGAAGGGAGGGGGTGAAAGGAAGGAGAATGCTGAATCGAGAGCCTTTGCCCGGCGCGCTTTCAACCGTTATGGCACCGTTGTTCTGCCTGATGATGCCGTAACTTATCGACAAGCCCAGGCCGGTGCCCTTTCCAACTTCTTTGGTGGTGAAGAAGGGTTCGAATGCTTTTCGGCGCACATGCTCATTCATTCCCTCTCCGGTATCGGTCACATGAATACGGACGTACTGCCCGTGTTGCTGCAGCCCGTGAAGGATCCTGTCGTCTTCCTTCATGAAAATATCTTCGGTTTCAATGGTGATGTTGCCGCCTGCCGGCATTGCATCACGCGCATTTGCAGCCAGATTTATCAACACCTGCTCCAGCTGCCCCTGGTCAGCCATGATGGTTAGCTGTTTCGTGCAAAGGTTCAGCGTGAGTTCGATATCTTCGCCGATGATCCTTTCCAGAAACCTCTTCATTGCCGAGATGACATCATTGATCAAAAGCGGCCTCGGATTGGTGATCTGCTTGCGGCTGACAGCGAGCAGGTTGTGGGTCAGCTCCCGGGCCCGTTCGGCGGCAAGAAGCAGCTGCTCTGCGCTTGTGCCGAGGAGAATGTCGTTCTCGGGGCAGTTTTCCATGATCGTTTCACCGTAACCGGTGATGGCGGTCAGCAGGTTGTTGAAATCATGGGCGACGCCTCCGGCCAGAAGGCCGATGGATTCCATTTTCTGGGCATGGAACAATTGCTGCTCAAGCCTCTTCTTCTCGGAAATGTCGCGGGCGATTCCCATGTAGCCCGTCACGACATCGATTTCATCCTTCAAAAGGGAAGCAGAGAGATGAACGGTGCGGATATCGCCTCCTTTCCGCCTGAGTTCAATCTCGATTCCCTTAACGTGCCCGTTCGTGAACAGTGTCCGGAGAAAGCGGTCCATATCCGAGGATCTGACGCATATGCCTGTTGCGAAATCAAGGTCCAGTATCTCCTCTCTGTTGAAACCGATAAGGTCTACTGCTGCGCGGTTTACATCCACCAGCCTGTTGTCGGTGTCAAAGATGAAAATCATGTCGTGGGATTCCTGGAATATCTTGCGGTACTTCTTTTCGGATTTGCTGAGCGCTTCCTCCATCTGTTTATGGCAGGTTATGTCCGAATGGGAACCGGCGATCCTGACGGGATTGCCACGGCCATCGCGCAGGCAGGCGCCCTTGCTGCGGATCCATCGATAGCTTCCGTCCTTCGCCCGCATGCGGAATTCCACTTCGTAGGAAGGCAACTGCCCGTTCAGGTACTGCTCGAGGCATTCCATGGTCGAATGGTAGTCTTCTTCGTGGATCCTTGACTTCCATTCGAGCACGTCATTGCGGATTTCATGATCCGAATAGCCCAGCATGCTCTTCCAGCGACTGGAAAAGTATACGCTTCCAGTCTCCATGTCCCGGTCCCAGATGCCGTCGTTTGCACCGGCGACGGCCAGGGCATACCGTTCTTCGCTTCTGCGCAGGGCATCCTCTGTTTTCCTTCTCTGGCTGATCTCGTCCTGGAGCAGTGAAACTGTTTCCGTCAATCTCGCCGTCTGGTTCGCGACGCGCTGTTCCAGGTCAGCCTGGAGCGACAGGAGGTCTCTTTCGACCTTCTTCCGCGTGCTGATGTCGATTCCCAACTCCAGGACGAGAAGTGTGCCGTCCACATCGATGAAGGGGTAGTCCAGGACCTCGTAGAAACGGCCGTCCAACGTGCAGTCCCATTGCCATTGCTGAAAGGTCCTGGTTCGGAAAACCTGGAATGTCTGGCATTCCGGGCAAGGTTCACGTCGACCGCGGAGGATTTCGTGGCATTTCCGCCCTCCAGGGTTTCCAAAATGCTTGCGAAAGTATCGGTTGGCGAAGCGGATGGTATGGTCGGGCGCCTGGAGGTAGACAAAGGCCGGCAGCTTGTTGAGGAGCGACAGAAGCCTCAGTTGCTGTGTCTTGAGGGTCTTTTTGGTCTGCTGGTACTTGCGTTCGGCTGTTTCTAGTTCCTGGATGCGCTGGCGGAGGAAGGAGTTTTCCGCTTCAAGTCTTTTGATGGTTTCATGCTTTTCCTTCATGTGCAGTACCCTTGTCACCAGGTAAAAAGTGTCTTGCTCGGTCGTGCATTATTGCTCAACTGGAGGGATGTTCGGTCGAATGTCAGGTATGCAGCTGCCGGTTGTTGATGGCTTAACCTCCAAGAATTACTCATGTTGCGAGAGGTGTGGGAGACTGCCTGTTGCTTGAGAGGTTTAACCTTTTTATTTTACCGCAACATTCCTGATTGGCAAATGCGATATGGAAGTTTGCAGGAAAATGATTCCTCATCCGGGGAGAAATGTGGTAGAAGATGATGGAAAGGATTTTATCCTCAAAAGGAGCGAAAGATGACCGAAGAAATGAATCCCCGCGTCCTCATGGAGACATCCATGGGCAATGTGACGATCGAACTGTTCAAGGACAAGTCACCGATAAGCGTCCGCAATTTCCTGTCCTATGTGAAGGACGGCTTTTATGACGGTCTTGTGTTTCACCGCGTGATCAAGGACTTCATGATACAGGGCGGAGGGATGGATGTTTCCATGCAGCCCAAGAAAACCAAGTTTGCCATCAAGAATGAGGCAGCAAACGGTCTGTCCAACCTCAGGGGAACCCTGGCGATGGCGAGGACCAATGTGATTGACAGCGCTACATCACAGTTTTTCATCAATGTGACGGACAATGCTTTCCTCGACTACCGTGGCAAGACTGCTGATCTTTTCGGCTATGCCGTTTTCGGCCAGGTTGTTGAAGGCATGGAGACGGTCGACCAGATAAGGCAGGTGAAGACCGGTTCGAGGATGGGCCATTCGGATGTTCCCGTGGAGCCGGTAGTCATAAAAACCATCCGCATCGTCGAATAGTGCTGATTGAAAAACAGCTGTGAAGGGCCGCTCTCTATCATGAGGGCGGCCCTTCTCCGAAGGCGTGATGCGGTGTGTCCCTACCCCTTGGCCGTCCAGAGGCCATGAATATTGCAGTACTCCCTGGCGGTTATCTGTGCCGCTGATGTCTTGAATTCCGCTTCAGGCGCCTGGCCAGGCTTGAGGAACTCCCTGTATGCCTTGCCGTCCGCGATGATTTCAACCCATTCGATATAGTGCTTTTCCTCCATAGGATGGGGTACGCTTCCGATTTTTACCAGTACCTTGTCGCCGCTTCTCTCGATCACCGGGACATGTTTTTCTTTCGATGCGTCAACGGTGTTTTCCACCAGCAGTTTCATCGGTTCTCCGCAGCATACGAGCTCACCCGCGCCGCCATGAAGCACTTCAACGATGTTTCCGCATAGTTCGCATTTGTAGATTTCCAGCGTGTTAGCCATATCGTCTCCTCCCTGATAGCTTCCTGAATTCTTTCCTCGATTGTTAAATGTACATCACGCAGGTTACTGCCGCAACCCCATGAATGAAAATAATATGGAGGATTGAATGCCAACGGCGCCGAGGTGCCGTGACATTATGTCTGACGGCTGAAAGAATTTGCACTCCGGGCGGTTTTCTGCTATTCGTTATTTACGAAAATATATTACGGTGGGGCGAAGATCGTGCGGCTGGGGGAGGTGTCCCGGCCATTGTCATCTGTCCTGCGGTTAAAGGTGGGAACGAGGGGGATTTCATGCAACAGGACGAACATGGGGTGCGGGTCTCCGGAAAAATATGGCTTGACAAGTCTGAGCGGGAATTTCTCGCCGGCGACAGAATAGAACTGCTGGAAAAGATCCAGGCTCTCGGTTCCATAACCAAGGCTGCCAAAGCTGTCGGCATAAGCTACAAGACAGCGTGGGAGATTGTGGATGCCATGAACAATCTGGCCGACAAGCCTTTGGTGGTGAGGATGACCGGCGGAAGAGGTGGAGGAGGCACCCACCTGACCCCGGAAGGTCACAAAGTCATTAGTTCGTTCAGGATCGTCCAGGAAGAACACAGGACCTTTCTCAGCAACCTTGCCGAAAAGGTCGAGGACATGGACAAGTTTTACAGGTTCCTGCGTCGCATGTCGCTCAAGGTGAGTGCGCGGAACATCTACAAGGGCACTGTCAGCAAGGTGAAGAAGGGGGCGGTGAATTCAGAGATAGAACTGGCCCTGCCGTGCGGAGACATGATTGTCGCCATTGTGACCAATGAAAGCGTGGAGAGCCTGGAACTCGTGGAAGGCTCTGACGCGTGTGCCATCATCAAGGCTTCATCCGTCATACTGGGACGGGATTTGCACAACTGCAGGCTGAGCGCGAGCAACATGCTGTGCGGAAGGGTCTTGAAAATCGTGCCTGGGGCAGTCAATACCGAAATTACGGTAGGCCTTTCCGGTGAGAACACCATTACGGCAATTATTACCAATGAGAGCGCCGAAATGCTTGCATTCGTGGAAGGTGACCATGCCTGTGCCCTGTTCCAGGCTTCAAGCGTGATCCTGGGAGTGGAGTGACTGCGACCGGCAGGTGAGGCGGCACGGTATGGTTTCGGGCAGTCAATTCCGCCCGAAATGAAAATTCGTAGGCAGACGAGCAGGAAGGCCGGGGGAAGACCCGGCCTTTTTTGTTAGGACTTGGCTGTTACATTTCGAATGCAAATTTATAAATATGTTGACATTAGTCAGGGGCAATGCAAAAATTCCTTTTCACCTGACGTGCCTTATTGGGTCTGAATCGCTTCGTTGAATCTGGCAAACCGCAGGTTTCGGACTCAAAGTGGAAAAAGTGAAAGGGCCGCGCCTGGATTTATACATGATTCCGGTGCTGTAAACTGGAACGCATGATCGTGCCAATTTCATGTTACGAAAAAGGAGGAGCCCCGTGAAGCGCTGCATCATTTCATCCGTTATGATCTTTGTTTTCCTGTCAGGGCTGACAGCATGCGGTGGCGGTGGAGGCTCTGACGCTTCCCCTTCTTCAACTCCCAACGGTTTGACCGCCACCGGCTCCCTCCGCAATATCCGCTTGAGCTGGACCGCGCCTTCTGGGGTGTCGGTCACCGGGTACAACATTTACAGGAGCACGGACGGAGCAGCGTTCACCAAGCTGAACTCCTCGCCTGTTTCCGGGACCGTTTACGACGACCCTATTGCGTCTCCCGCTGGAGACGGGGTGCTTTACTATTACAGGGTCACTTCTGTTTCATCCGGGGAATCGGGCTTTTCCGGCACGGTTGCAACCGTGCACGGCACTCGCCTTAGCGGTAACTATCCCGCTGGCTTCACGACCCTGGCCGCGTCAAGTCCCTATGTCGTCGAAGGGGTCGTGACGGTTGACGGCGGTGGTCTGAACGTTGCGGCCGGCACGAAGATCTATTTCCTCGACAGCGGGAGCATCGACATCGTCCAGGGGCAGAGTCTCACGGTCAACGGTTTGCTCCGGGTGCTGGCGTCGACCGGTTCTCCTGCCCTGTTCACCTCCCATGGCGCGGGAGGGGCAGCTCTTACAGGCAATCAGGGATTCAGCTTGAGAATCGAAAATGCGGTGGATTATGCCTCTGGCGGCAATAGCGGAACGTTTTTGCAGAATTCCCGGATAACCAACCTGCAGGCCGGATCCAGCTCCATATACATTTCCGGTTGCAGCCCGAGGTTATACAATCTTCATGTTTCCGCCACACCCGGGGCGACTTCGTATGCAGGCCTCGAAATCCATTCAGGGGCCATTATCGAGCATTGTGAAATTGTCGGGCTTTGCCCCATGGTCTTCGGCGATCAGACAGCAACGGGCTTCCAGTTGGTAAACAATACGGTGACCCCCGGCATCTACAATTATGTGCTGGATTTCGAGCAGTCGGCTGCCGTGCCGGTGAATTACGGACAGATTTCGTTCAATTCCTTCGATTCCCCAAACCAGCTTGATCTCAGCGCAATGACCGGTGGCTGGACTATTCCGCTGGGCAACAATTACTGGAGAAACGGCCTGCCCACGACTCGGTTGCAGAACGGTTCCAACCAGACGGTCAGTTATAATCTTCCCCTCATTGCCCCTCCTTCCGGCGTCGGACCCACATGGTGACCGGGCTGGAAACATGCAGGTGATCTTCTTTGCATTGACATTCGCCTCTCCGGTGATTAGTCTTCTAATAATCTATCGAAGAGGGAGTGCGAAAAATGGCTAAAACAAAAATCATGGCCGATGGAAACGGCAACCACGGTCCCGCGGATGACAAAAAGGATTCCGAGGGCGGGCTCGTGGTTGCTGCGGAAGTCCTGCCGAAATTCCTCCCCATAATTCCATTGAAAATGCGGCCCACCTTTCCGGGAATCCTCATTCCGCTGGTTGTCAAGGGCGCCGAGAAGATTGCCGCCATAAAGCGTGTCATGGAGCTGGGAGACCGGACCATAGGGCTCGTCCTGATGAAGGACGCCTACGGTGAAGAGGTCCCGGAGAACCTTCACCACGTGGGCGTAGCAGCGAAAATTCTCCAGGTGATACACTCTGATGAGGAAAACGCCCATCTCATGCTCAACAACGTTGAGCGATTCATCATAGAGCAGGCCAACAAAACCGAAGAGGGGCTTATTGCACGCGTTACGTATCACTTCAGCGCCGAGCTCTCCGTGAACCCTGAGCTGCAGGCCTACTCGATGGCAGTCATATCCACGCTCAAGGAACTGATCCAGCTGAATCCCCTGTTTTCGGAAGAGACCAAGCTTTTCCTCAACCGATCCAGCATGGACGATCCGGGACGGCTGGCAGACTTCGCCGCCAATCTGACCAGCGCCGAGGGGCAGGAGCTGCAGCAGGTCCTGGAGACATTCGATGTGCGACACCGCATAGACCGTGTGCTGGTGCTGCTCAAGAAGGAACTGGAAGTCTACCGTCTCCAGAGCCGGATCACCAAGCAGGTCGAGGACAAGATATCGGCCCGCCAGCGCGAGTTCTTTCTCCGTGAACAGCTGAAGATGATCAAGAAAGAGCTGGGGTTGGAGAAAGAAGGCAAGACCACGGAGCTGGAGAAGTTCACCGAACGGCTCCAGGGGTTGACCCTCAACGAAGAGGCGCAGAAAGCGGTGGAGGAGGAGATGGAGAAACTCCAGCTCATCGAGCCCACCTCTCCCGAATACAACGTGAGCCGCAATTACCTGGACTGGCTGACTATTCTTCCCTGGGGGAAGTTCAGCGAGGATTCGTATAACATCCAGCGGGCGCGAAAAGTGCTGGACCGGGACCATTACGGGCTGAAGGACGTGAAGGACAGGATCCTCGAATTCATTGCCGTAGGCAAGATGAAGGGGAACATCTCCGGATCCATTCTATGCCTGGTCGGGCCCCCGGGTGTGGGCAAGACCTCGGTGGGCAAGAGCATTGCCGATGCGCTTGGCCGGAAGTTCTACCGGTTCTCCCTGGGAGGCATGCGGGACGAGGCCGAGATAAAGGGGCATCGCCGCACCTACATAGGCGCCATGCCGGGAAAGTTCATCCAGGCCATGAAGCGGGCCGGCACTTCCAACCCGGTTCTCATGCTTGACGAGATCGACAAGATAGGGGCATCCTTCCAGGGCGATCCTGCATCGGCCCTGCTCGAGGTTCTTGACCCGGAACAGAACTCCGCGTTCCGCGATCATTACCTGGATGTGCCCTTCGACCTTTCCAACGTCATGTTCGTGGCCACTGCGAACCAGCTCGACACGATCCCGCCGGCCCTCCTGGACCGCATGGAGATTATTCGTCTTGCGGGGTATATCCTGGAGGAAAAGGTGGAGATCGCCCGCCGCTACCTCATCCCGAAGGCGCTCGATCATCATGGCCTCAAGAAGGGTCAGGTGACGATCCCTAAGGATATTCTGGTGAAGATCATCGACGGCTATGCGAGGGAAGCGGGAGTCAGGAGCCTGGAAAACCGCATCAAGAAGATCATGCGCCGTTCTGCTATGGAGTTTGCCGAGGACAGGACTGATCCCATTATTGTGGGTGAGAAAGAGGTCAAAGAGTACCTGGGCAATCCGCTGTTCAACCCGGATGATGTTTTCGAGGATGTGGCCGGCGTGGTGACCGGTCTTGCCTGGACCAGCATGGGCGGAGCGACCCTCCAGGTGGAGGCAACCGCCATGCCGAGCAAGACCAAGGGCTTCAAGCAGACCGGCCAGCTGGGGTCGGTCATGGTTGAGAGTTCGGAAATTGCCTACTCCTATGTCATGGCCCACCTGGAGAAATACGGTGCTGCCGCAGATTATTTCGACAACCACTTCGTCCACCTGCACGTCCCGGCCGGGGCAACGCCCAAGGACGGCCCTTCAGCCGGAGTGACCATGACCACTGCGCTGATTTCCATGATAACCGGGAAGCCGGTGCGGAGGAAGATGGCGATGACCGGCGAGTTGACCCTGACCGGCCGGGTGCTTCCCATCGGAGGCGTAAAGGAAAAGACCATTGCGGCACGCCGCTCCGGCATCAACACCCTCATATTCCCGGAGGGGAACCGAAAGGATTTCGAAGAGCTTCCGGCATACCTCAAGAAGGGCATCAAGGCCCATTTCGTGGATGAATACGAGCAGGTCCACGCCATCGCGTTCAGCAAGAGGAGATGAGGCGGGCTTCCCGCCTCCATCTCTCCCACAGGCAGTTCACACCCTTTTCTGTTGAGCAATTTATCCCAGTGTGCTACCTTGTGATGTTATTGTATTCCAATCTGTAATAGTCAGGAGATTTTCCAGTCATGTTAGGAGTCGGAGCGATAATCAAGAAGATCGTCGGCAGCAAGAACGAGCGCGAGCTGAAACGCCTCTGGCCGATCGTTGAAAAAATAAACTCTCTCGAGCCGCAAATCGCAGCGCTCACTGATGACGGGATGCGCGCCAAGACTGCTGAATACAAGGAGCGCGTGGCAAACGGCGAGAGCCTGGATTCGATTCTGCCCGAGGCGTTCGCGCTGGTCCGCGAGGCCGGCAAGCGGGTGCTTAAGATGCGCCATTTCGACGTGCAGCTCATCGGCGGCATGGTGCTCCACCAGGGCAAGATTTCCGAGATGAAGACCGGCGAGGGCAAGACGCTGGTTGCGACCCTGCCGTGCTACCTCAATGCCCTGACCGGCCGTGGTGTTCACGTGGTTACCGTCAACGACTATCTGGCGAAGCGCGACTCGGAGTGGATGGGGCAGATCTACCGCTTCCTGGGGATGACGGTCGGCGTCATCGTGCACGGCCTGGAGGACGACGAGCGCCGGGAGGCCTACGCTGCCGACATCACCTACGGCACCAACAACGAGTTCGGTTTCGACTATCTCAGGGACAACATGAAATTCAGCCTGGACGACTATGTCCAGCGCGAGTTCCACTATGCCATCGTCGACGAGGTGGACTCCATACTCATCGACGAGGCGCGGACACCCCTCATCATATCCGGCCCCACAGAGGAGAGCACTGACAAATACTACATAATAGACCGTATCATTCCTTATCTGAAAAAAGGCGAGGTGATAGAAGAGGAAGCCAACACTCTTTCAGGGAAAAGGAAACGATATACCGGTGATTACACCATCGATGAAAAGGCCAAGTCCTCGACTCTGACTGAGGAGGGTATCCAGAAGGTCGAGAAGATGCTCAAGATCGACAACCTCTACGACCCGGCCAACATCGAGACGCTCCATCATGTGCAGCAGGCCCTCCGGGCCCATGCCATGTTCAAGCTGGACGTGGATTACGTGGTCAAGGATGGGGAAGTCCTGATCGTCGACGAGTTCACCGGCCGTCTCATGCCCGGCAGGCGCTGGTCGGACGGCCTCCACCAGGCGATCGAAGCGAAAGAAGGGGTGGAGATCGAGAACGAGAACCAGACCCTGGCCACCATCACCTTCCAGAATTACTTCCGCATGTACGAAAAGCTTGCGGGCATGACCGGCACCGCGGATACCGAGGCGGCCGAATTCCACAAAATCTACAAGCTTGACGTGGTTGTCATTCCCACCAACAGGCCGCTGTTGCGCCCGGACTTTCCCGACGTGGTCTACAAGACCGAAAAGGAGAAATTCAAGGCGGTGGTGGAAGAGGTCAAGGAACTCCATTCCAAGGGCCAGCCGGTGCTGGTCGGCACGATCTCCATCGAGAAGTCCGAGGTCCTGTCCACGCTCATGCAGCGGCTGGGCATTCCCCACAATGTCCTCAACGCCAAGCAGCACGAGAAGGAAGCGGAAATCGTCGCCCAGGCCGGCCGCAAGAGCATGGTGACCATCGCTACCAACATGGCTGGCCGCGGTACCGACATCCTGCTGGGCGGGAACCCTGAAGGACTGGCCAAACAATGGCGCAACGCCAATCCGGAGGCGCCGGAAGATGAGTATCGGGCCGTCCTTGACAAGTACCGGAATCAATGCTCGGCCGAGCATGCTGAAGTAGTTGACTTGGGAGGCCTGCATATCCTCGGGACTGAAAGGCATGAGTCCCGACGCATCGACAACCAGCTTCGCGGCCGTTCCGGCCGCCAGGGCGACCCCGGTTCGTCGCGCTTCTATCTCTCACTCGAAGACGACCTCCTGAGGATATTCGGCGCCGAGAGAGTGACCAAGATCATGGACATGCTCAAAATCGACGAGGGTGAAGCCATTACCCATGGTCTTATCAGTCGCGCCATCGAAAATGCGCAGAAAAAGGTCGAGGCCCACAACTTCGAGATCCGCAAGCACCTGATCGAATATGACGACGTCATGAACATGCAGCGCGAGGTCATCTACACCCAGCGGCGCGAGATTCTCGGCGGCGCCGAGCTGCGCGAGAGTTTCACGGAAATGATGGACGAAACCGTGGAGGACCTGGTGGAAGCATATGCCATTGAAAAGGTCAGCGCCACGGAATGGGACTGGCAGGGGATAATATCTTCCACCTACCAGTCATTCGGTTTCCAGTTTGAAATGCCTGAAGACGTGATGGACCGCCTGACACCGGAAATCTTCCGCGACGTGCTTCGCGAGAAAGTGCGCGAAGTCTTCCAGGTCCGCCTGGAGTCCTTCGGTGACGAGCTGATGGATCATCTCATCAAGGTGATCATGCTGCAGACCATCGACGCCCAGTGGAAAGACCACCTGCTGTCCATCGACCACCTGAAGGAAGGCATCGGCCTGCGCGGATACGGACAGAAGGACCCCAAGCAGGAGTACAAGAAGGAAGCCTACCAGCTCTTCATCGACATGATCACCCGGATCCGCCAGGAACTTGTCGGAAAGATATTCTGGGTGCAGATCGCCCATGAGGGCGATGTGGAGAGAATGGAGCAGCATCAGCGGAAACAGCGGCTGGTATTCAACCTGGCCGGGGACGAACCTGTCCAGCAGCCGGTCAAAAGCAGCAAGGTGGGGCGCAACGACCCCTGCCCGTGCGGCAGCGGGCTGAAGTACAAGAAGTGCTGCGGGGCATGATTAAGGCAGGCACAAGGCACTGGGCAATAGGCAATGGGCGATAGGCGATAGGCAATAGGCAAAGCTAAAGGCTAAGAGCCAAATGCCAAAGGAAAACGGCAAGAATAGAGGGTTGGTGGCGATGGGATGTGAAATGCTTGAAAGCGGTTCCGGCGGGAGTGTCAAGGGGTTCCGGTTCTCGGCGGTGGAGGCGGCGGTAAAGAAGCCGGGCAGGCTGGACCTGGCGCTGATTCTTTCCGACGCGCCAACTGTCACTGCAGCGGTGTTCACCACGAACAGGGTGAAGGCGGCGCCCGTGCTCCTTTCCCTGGAGCGTGTGACCGAAGGTGTTTCCCAGGCGCTGGTGGTCAACAGTGGAAATGCGAATGCCTGCACTGGCGGCCAGGGAATGGCGGATGCGGCGGAAACGGCCAGGCTGGTCGCGGAAGGGTGCGGGATCGCCGAAGACCTGGTGCTGGTGGCATCCACCGGAGTGATCGGCAAGCCGCTGCCGATGGAAAGGATGCGTGCAGCGATTCCCGCCCTGGTCCACGGCGCCGCTTCCCGGTCCATGGAAGATGTCGCGCGAGCCATCATGACGACCGACACTTTTCCCAAGCTCGAAACCAGGGCAGGTGAGGCAGGCGGCGTAAAGTACACCATTTCCGCTGTTGCCAAGGGATCGGGCATGATCATGCCCAATATGGCCACCATGTTGTCGTTTGTCGTGACCGACGCAGCGGTCGAGCCCGCATTCCTCACCAAGGCTTTCAGGAAAGCCGTGAATGTATCCTTCAACATCATCACTGTCGACGGAGATACTTCCACCAATGACATGGCTTCCGTGATGGCCAACGGCATGGCGGGGAACCCCCCGATATGCGAGGGGACCCCGGAGGCTGAAAGGTTCGAATCCCTGCTGGGCGATATCCTCCTCTGCCTGGCGAAGCAGATCGTCCTCGACGGGGAAGGGGCGACCAAGATGGTCGAGATCAATATCCGCGGAGCAGTCAGTACCGCGGACGCGAAAAAGGCTGCCATGGCAGTTGCCAATTCATCGCTGGTGAAGACTGCCTTCTTCGGCCAGGATGCCAACTGGGGGCGGATCCTTGCGGCGGTCGGCTATTCCGGCGCGGAAATAGACCAGGACAGGGCCAGCCTATATTTCGATGATGTCCAGATGGTGAAGGATGGTGTCTTCGCCGGCGGTGACGCCGAAGCGAGAGGCACTGAAATACTGAAGAAAAGGAAGTTTTCAGTTACGATTGACCTGAAGCTCGGCGAGGGGAGCGCCTTGGTCTATACCAGTGACC
This sequence comes from Geobacter sp., assembly GCA_003314535.1. Lineage (GTDB taxonomy): Bacteria > Desulfobacterota > Desulfuromonadia > Geobacterales > Geobacteraceae > RPRC01. The sequence goes on along the minus strand of POSG01000005.1, from coordinate 171,213 downwards.
TTTCCCACGATTACGTGTCGATAAACGCCGACTATCGGACCTGAAACGGGCTGAGATGTCGCAAAGGACCGCTGCCAAATATCTCCTTTTCCTGCTTGCTGCACTGCTTTTCACGAGTACTCCCGTTCCGGCGTTGGACGACCCTCTGGAAGAACTGTTACATGCCGACAGTATCGATTGCGTCATGAAAGGCGCCATTGCATCCGGTCTTATCAGCGGTGGCGTGGTTCTTGTCGGTGACAGCTATGGGGATCTGTTCGTCAGAGCGTACGGCAGAATGTCCCCGGCGGCTGACGCTCCCGCAATCATTGCGGACACGATATTTGATCTTGCGTCTCTCACCAAGGTCATTGCTACGGCCCCGGCAATCATGAAGCTGGCGGACGAAGGGGTTCTCAACCTCCTGGACCCGGTTGAAAAATGGTTTCCGGAATTCATGGGCAAGGGCAAGGATGACCTGCTTCTGCTTAACCTCCTTACCCATACCTCCGGCCTGCATGACGTTTCCCTGCCCCCTGCCCGCACCATCCAGGCTGACATCCGCCAGGCAGCGGATGAGGAACTGAAGAGCAGGCCCGGCAGCAGGTTCCGTTATGCCGACATCAATTTCATCCTCCTTGGCGAACTGGTCCACAGGGCGACAGGCCAGTCGCTCGACAAATATGCGGCCGAGCATATCCTGCTTCCACTCGGCATGACAACCGCGGGATTCAACCCCCCGGAATCACTTCGCTCAAGATGCGCCGCTACTATCGCCGATTCAGGCGAAATTCTCCATGGCAAGGTTCAGGACCTGAATGCCGGCGCACTGGGAGGGAGCGCCGGTCATGCCGGCCTGTTCGGCAGTGCCACCGACCTGGCGCGTTTCTGCCGGATGCTGCTCAGGGGAGGGGAACTGGAAGGCAGAAGGGTCTTCTCCCCATGGGCGGTGCAGCAGATGGCCTCTCCCTTTTATTTCCAGCAGGGTCGCATCGTCAGGGGACTCGGCTGGGACATCCTGTCTCCATACTCATCACCGAGGGGGAACGGTTTCTCATCGGCATCATTCGGCCATACCGGCTATTCCGGCTGTTCCGTCTGGATAGACCCGGAATCGGACCTGTTCGTGGTTCTCTTGACTTCGCGAAGCGATTACCGGCGGGTCAGGGATTTCGGACGCCTGCGAAGCAGCATCTCGACCCTTGCCGCCAGAATATTACACGATCATGGAAACGCGGGTGGCCGCTATAAACGCGAAAGACCCGTCGCTCGGCAAAAACCTTGACACATGATGTGGATTATGCTAGTTTTTTCGCGTTTTATTCGGACCCTTGCCCGTTTCTGATCCGTTTTTTCCGCTGTCCATCTTTACCTCCGGAGGATTTTCCATGGGTACTACAGTTCTGCTCGCTGATGACAGCATAACCATACAGAAAGTGGTCGGCATCATTTTTGCCAATGAGGACTATGAACTGGTTGTGGTGGACAATGGGAATTCCGCGTTGGAGAAGGCACGGGAACTCAAGCCGTCGGTGATGCTCGTGGACGCGCTTATGCCTGACATGAGCGGTTATGATGTCTGCGCGGAAATACGCCGCGACCCCGCCCTGAAGAATACTCCTCTCCTGCTGCTGGTAGGCGCATTCGAGCCGTTTGAAGAAGAAAAAGCCCGAACCAGCGGCATCGATGAACATATCACGAAGCCGTTCGAATCCCAGAATCTTCTGGAAAAGGTGCATGCCCTGCTGGAATTGGGGGCGTCGAGGTCCATGGCCGCGCCGGCAATTGCTGAGGAAGCCGAGCCGCCGTTTGCCGGGATGCCTCCTGAGGAAGAGAATGTTGCTGATGTCTCTACTCCGGCAAACCTCATAGAGCCTTTCAGGGGCTTCATTCATCTTGGATCGGAAGAGACCGGCGGCATGAAAGCAGCGGAATCCGTGCCCCAGGTCGAGGCGCTGGCTCCTCTTGATGCAGGCACAGGTCCCGAAGGCGTAATTGTCCTGACATCGGTGGATATCGTGGAGGCCAGCCCTGACGATGATCCGTGGGGGACTTTCGGGGATGATGAGCAGATCTGCTATGGCGAAGCACTCGAGGAAGAGGATGAGGAGCTCGCCAGCATGGTCGAGGAAGTCGAATCAGCAGCCCAGGTGGAGGAACCGGTGGATGTCGCGGAGATCGGGTTCGAAGAACCCGAACACTTTGTGGAACCGGCAGCAGTGGATGAAATGAGCGCCATATCCGCCGTCGAGCCGCTTGCCGGTGAAAAAATCCGTCTTGGCGAAGTTTCGGAGACTATGACTGTTTCGCCTTCACTCGAGACGGCGGAAACCGATTTCCACGAGTTCAAATTGCCGGCTGATGCCGCTCTGCCCGATGCCGGGCCCGAACCCGATTTTGCACCGGAAGACGCATATGTGCCCGTTTCCGAATCCTTTGCCGATGTCGAGCCGGCGCCGGCTGTCGCAACTCCTGCCGGAGAAGCCGCGCCCATGACTCTTTCAGAAGATCAGCTGGCTGCGGTTATATCGAAAGTCTCCCGCGAGATTATAGAAAAGATTGCCTGGGACGTGGTTCCCGACCTTGCCGAGACAATAATCCGCGAGGAGATCAGAAAAATCAAGGAAGGTATCGGCCGTTGATTGCCGGCGCTCCGAATCGTTCCGGAGCCGCTGTCCGATAGGAGGTCAAAATGGGGATGCATATCCCCATTTTATTTTCCGCCCGCTTCCGCGGGCATGCCAACAGAGGTGCAGTTCATGTCGAACAGAGATCTTGAAAAGGTTTACGAACCGAGATCGGTAGAAGAGAAATGGTATCCCGAATGGGAGCGGCGCGGTTACTTCCATGCTTCGCTTCCTTCCGATAAAGTCCCTTACAGCATCGTCATCCCGCCGCCCAATATCACCGGCGTCCTCCACATGGGGCATGCCCTCAACAACACCCTGCAGGACATACTCTGCCGATGGAAGCGCATGTCCGGCGCCAACGTGCTCTGGATGCCGGGAACCGACCATGCAGGCATAGCCACACAGAATGTGGTCGAGCGGCAGCTTGCAGCCGAGGGGTCCAGCAGGCACGAAATCGGCCGCGATACCTTTATCGAAAGGGTCTGGAAATGGAAGGGAGAATCGGGCGGCCAGATCATCGGGCAACTGAAGCGCCTTGGCGCGTCCTGCGACTGGGAGCGCGAGCGGTTCACCATGGATGAAGGCCTTTCAAAAGCGGTCCGCGAGGTTTTCGTGAGGCTTTACGAGGAAGGCCTGATTTACCGGGACAACAGGCTCATCAACTGGTGCCCCCGCTGCCATACCGCCCTCTCCGATATAGAGGTGGAGCACGAAGAGCAGCAGGGCAGCCTGTGGCATCTACGGTATCCCATCGAGGGCTCGGACAGGTTCCTGGTTGTCGCAACCACACGTCCGGAGACCATGCTGGGCGACACTGCAGTCGCGGTCAACCCATCTGATGAACGTTACCGCGACCTGATAGGGCGTAGCGTGGTCCTTCCGCTGGTCAACCGTGTAATTCCCATCATTGGCGATGAATACGTCGACATGGAGTTCGGGACCGGGGTGGTGAAAATCACCCCCGCCCACGATTTCAACGATTTCGAGGTGGGCAGGCGCCATGGGCTTGATCTGATAAACGTTTTCGACGAATCGGGAATCATCAATTCGGCCGGGCACCAGTACGAGGGGCTCGACCGGTTCGCTGCACGCAAGAAGGTGCTGTCGGACCTCGAGGAAAAAGGGCTCCTGGAGAAGATAGAGGCCCATACGCTGGCGGTGGGTGGGTGCTACCGGTGCAAGACCACGGTAGAGCCGTACCTTTCGCTCCAGTGGTACGTGAAAGTGGGCCCGCTGGCGGAACAGGCCATTGCCGCCGTCCGCGGCGGCCGGACGCGGATAGTCCCCCAGCAGTGGGAGAACACCTACTATGAATGGATGGAAAACATCCGCGACTGGTGCATCTCGCGCCAGATATGGTGGGGGCACAGGATTCCCGCCTGGTACTGCGACCACTGCGGCGAGGTGACCGTCGCCAAGCAGGATCCTTCCTGCTGCGTATCCTGCGGCAGCGACGAGATCCGCCAGGAAACCGATGTCCTGGACACCTGGTTTTCGTCGGCCCTCTGGCCCTTTTCCACCATGGGGTGGCCCGAGCGGACTCCCGAGCTGGAGGCGTTCTACCCGACGGCCTGCCTCGTGACCGGCTTCGACATCCTCTTTTTCTGGGTGGCCAGGATGATGATGATGGGACTGCATTTCATGGAGGACGTCCCTTTCCGCGACGTATACATCCATGCGCTGGTGCGTGACTCCCAGGGCCAGAAGATGAGCAAGTCTCGGGGCAATGTCATAGATCCGCTTACAGTCATCGACGAATATGGCGCTGATGCCTTCCGCTTCACCCTTGCCGCCTTTGCAGCCCAGGGGCGCGATATAAAGCTGGCGGAGGAGCGCATCGCAGGCTACCGGAACTTTGCAAACAAGATCTGGAATGCGTCCCGCTTCACCCTGATGAATCTGCAGGATTTCGAGCCGGACGCCATGTGCCTGGACGACCTGGAGCTGTCGAATGCGGATCGCTGGATACTGTTCCGCCTTGGTGAAACGGCAGGGGAGACCGATTCAGCGCTTTCGGGTTTCCGTTTCAATGACGCTGCGTCTTCACTTTACCGCTTCACCTGGAGCGAGTTCTGCGACTGGTATATCGAGCTGGTGAAGGAGGACCTCTACAAGGGGAGCCCGGAAAGAAAGGCTGCTGCCCGCTTCGTCCTGTGGACGGTATTGGAGAACCTCCTGCGGCTTTTGCATCCCTTCATGCCGTTCATAACCGAGGAAATCTGGCAAAGCCTGCCGGGCGAGCGGCCGACTCCGACTATAATGACCGCTTCCTACCCTATACCGCGCGAAGCTTGGTCCGGTTTTGCCGCCGGCGCCAGGGAGATGGATCTGGTGATGGAAGCCATCAGGGGGATCCGCAACATAAGGGGAGAGGTGGAGGTCCCACCAAGCAGGGAAATTGCGGCAATGCTCGATTGCTCGACCACGGAAAGCCTTGAAGTACTGGAAAGAAACCGCGGGTATGTAACAGCCCTGGCACGCCTGTCCGAGTTGACCATTGGCATGTCCCTGGAGAGCCCGACCGATTCGTCGGTACAGGTTGCGGGAGATGTGCGGATAGTTGTGCCTCTGAAGGGCTTGGTCAACGTGGAAGAGGAAGAAAAGCGCCTGATGAAGGAAATAGGAAAGGTCGATAAGGACATCGATTTCCTCGGCAGGAAACTGGACAATCCCGACTTTGTGGGGCGGGCGCCTGCCAAGGTGGTTGCCGGGGAGAAGGAGAAGCTGGAGCAGTTCACGAAGAAACGGCAGGTTCTGCTGGAGAGCCTGGAAAAAATCAGGAAATTGAAACCGTAGGGGCACCCCTTGCGGGTGCCCTTTCTTAGGGCCGGCGCAAGGCCTGCCCCTACATGAGAACATTTATCAGGGGAACCGATGACTCCGTTGCTTTTTTGGTCTTTCATGGTATTTCTGGTCGGCTCAGTTGTCGGTTCCTTCATGAATGTTTGCATTTACCGGCTTCCGCGCAGCCAGTCGATCGTTTTCCCTCCTTCAAGTTGCCCCCGATGCGGCAGCCGCATCCCGTGGTATGACAACATCCCGATCTTCGGTTTCCTTCTGCTGGGCGGAAAATGCCGTTTCTGCAAGGGAAAAATCTCCCCGCGCTATCCCGTTGTCGAATTACTCACCGGCCTCCTTGCATTGCTGCTTTTCTTCAAGTTCCAGTTCACGGCCACTTTCTTCGCCATGTTCCTTTTCTGCGCGGCATTGGTCGTCGTTACTTTCATCGACCTCGAGCATCGCATCATCCCTGACGAAATAAGCCTGCCGGGCATTGTTCTCGGTTTCATCCTGTCGTTTTTCGTCTCGAATCCGTACCGCCCGGATGAAATCCTCGGCTGGAAGGAATCCCTCACAGGAATCGTCGCCGGAGGGGGGAGCCTTCTGCTTGTTGCATACGGATACCAGCTGGCAACCCGCAAAGAGGGGATGGGGGGCGGCGACATCAAGCTTCTGGCCATGATGGGCGCGTTCCTGGGCTGGAGGGCGGTTCCCTTCATAATATTCCTGAGTTCGCTGGTCGGTTCGGGGGTTGGAATTTCACTGATGCTGGCACGGCACAAGGACTCGCGGCTTTCCATCCCTTTCGGCCCGTTCCTGGCTTTCGGCGCGTTCATGTTCATTTTCTTCGGCAGGCAGATCATTGACTGGTATCTCGGTTTGGGGGGAAATCCCAGGGGGTAGGACGCTTCATGAAGACTTTCAGGTTCGGTCTGACCTTTGCGATACTGACGTCACTCTCCTTGCTGTTGATTCTCACCTGGCTGCTCCTCAGCCTGATTTCTTTCAAGACGGCTGAAAACGATCTTCTTTCCCAGAAAAGTGATGCGGCGCGCCTGCTTCTGTCCTCATACGTACATCTCCTCACCCCCGGATTCCAGGACGGTCGGACTCCGCCGGGGGCGGACCGCTTCGCGGACCGGCTGGCCACTGAAAAGGGTTTCAGGGGGATCATCGTAGTGGACCGAAATGGCCGGGAGGTGTACCGTAACGCGAAAAACAGCACCGTAGACTCCCGGCTCAGGGACGTTTTGCGGACAGGAGCGGAGTGCGCGGCATACTCCGAGAACGGGCTCGTCATCTCGCGTTATGCCCCCATCCGAAACGGTGAATCAATTGACGGCGCAGTAAGCATGTCATTCTCTCTCGTTCCTGAGTACGGTCGCCTGGCCCGTTCACGCCAGATGTTCATGGTGTATTTCATCCTGGACTTCCTCCTGCTCCTGGGGCTCGGAGCCTCGGTCCTGACCCGTCTTATCGTCAGCCCGATAAGGAGGCTGCTGGCGGCAACTGTCAGGATCGAAAAAGGCGACCTCGACTGCAGGGTTCCGGTGCATGGGACCCTGGAACTGGCCGAACTGGCGGAATCCTTCAACTGCATGGCAAGAACGCTGCGCCAGAAAAGGGATGAAGCCGAAGGCAACATCAGGGCGCTGGAGCGCATAAACAGCGAATTGGAATCGGCTCGCGAGGAATCGGTCCGTTCCGAGAAGATGGCTTCAGTAGGGTTGCTTGCCGCAGGCACAGCCCATGAAATCGGCACCCCGCTGGCCGCAATTCTCGGCTACGCCGGTATCCTGAAGGAAGAACTGGCTTCGGACCCGGAGAAGAGCGATTATCTCGGGAGGATCGAGGAAGAGGCGACCCGCATCGACCGGATTATTCGCGGTTTGCTGGATTATGCCCGTCCGACTTCCTCGGAGCGGGAAGCCGTGGATGCAGCCGAGTTGCTGCGGCACTGCATGGAAATGATGGAGGGCCAGGGTGTATTCAAGAATGTGGTGACTTCTCTCGTGTTCGGTGACGGGGTGCCCCTGCTGAATGCCGACCGTCACCAGTTGCAGCAGGTTTTCATAAACCTGTTCATAAATGCCCGTGACGCCATGCCTGGGGGTGGCGCCCTCTCGGTACGCGTGTCTGCGGAAAATGCATCCCCTTCGGCAGAAATGCGGAAGATTTCCACGAAGGCAATAAGGGGGAGGCGCAGGGACGATTTCCGTGGTGCTTTCAGTGCAGCCATCAATCCTCGTGAAAGTGTGGAATACGTCAGGATAGAAGTGGGCGACAACGGAGCCGGTATCGCCCCGGAAAACCTGGAGAGGATTTTCGATCCTTTTTTTACCACCAAGGAACCGGGAAAAGGTACCGGCCTCGGTCTGGCGGTTACCGCACGGATCGTTGATTCGATGGGCGGCAGGATCACCGTGGAGAGCGCCTTGTCAGTAGGAACCAAATTTACGCTATGGTTGCCGGCAGTGAAACGAAACCGGTCCGAGGGCACGGTCTAGAATCGGGAATGGTCCCGGGCATTCCGCAACCTGTTGAGGACAACGCCGACATGAAAACAAGCGAATGTGGCAAACGTATTCTGGTGGTCGATGATGAAGCGAATCTCCGGCATATGCTGCAGGTCGTACTGAGGAAGCAGGGGTACCGGGTCGACGAGTCCATGGATGGCAGCGATGCTTTGCGGCTGGCTGAGCAGAACAAGTATGACTTCATTCTATGCGACATAAGGATGCCTAATATAGACGGCCCGGAATTCATCCGCAGGAGCATTGCCTCCGGTTCTGAAGCGACCATCATCATGATGTCGGCATATGGAACGGTTGACACGGCTATCGAATGCATGAAGCTTGGCGCTTACGATTACATATCCAAGCCCTTCAAGAACGACGAGATCATTCTCGTGCTTAAGAAAGCAGAGGAAAGGGAGCGACTCAAACAGGAAAACCGCCAGCTTCGAACCGAGGTGGACCGGGAGTATTCGTTTTCCAGCATCATCGGGAAAACATTCCGCATGCGGGACATATTCTCCCTTATCTCCAAGGTCTGTGACTACAAGACGACAGTGCTCATCCTCGGCGAGTCCGGAACGGGCAAGGAACTTATTGCCCGGGCTATCCACTACAACAGTAATCGCAAAAAAGAGCCTTTCGTGGCGCTGAATTGCGGGGCCATACCGGAAAGCCTCCTGGAGAGCGAGCTTTTCGGCCATGTGAGGGGGGCTTTTACCGATGCGGTGGGGGACAAGGCCGGCCTTTTCGTGCAGGCTGACGGTGGCACGCTGTTCCTTGACGAGATAGGCGAAATGCCGCCTTTCCTGCAGGTAAAACTGCTGCGGGTGCTTCAGGAGGGGGAAGTGAGGCCGGTCGGCGCCGGCGCCGCGAGAACCGTTGATGTGCGGGTCGTTTCCGCCACCTCCCGGGACCTGGCGCGCGATGTGGCGGAGGGAAGGTTCCGCGAGGATCTTTTCTATCGCCTGAATGTTTTTTCCATAACGGTCCCTCCTCTGAGGGAAAGGGTCGAAGATATCCCGCTCCTCACAGGTCACTTCCTGCAAAAGTACGGCAAACGCTTCGGCAAGCCGGGCGTCGCCCTTTCCACGGAAGTCCTTAAATCGTTCATGGACTACCGATGGCCGGGGAACGTCCGCGAACTGGAGAACTGCATAGAACGGGGGCTGGTGCTCTGCGAGAAACAGGTCATCGGCATGGAGTGCCTGCCTGACGGCATACGACGGAGCGCTTCCGCCATGCCCACGGCAACGGCAGCGTTGCCCGATGACTGCCTTTCCCTGAAGCAGGCGGGCGAAAGACTTGAAAGGGATCTCATCCGTCGCGCCCTGGAAAAAACCGGCGGCAACAGGACCCATGCGGCCAGGATTCTTGAAATAAGCCACCGTGCGCTGCTGTACAAGCTCAAGGAATACGGGCTGGAGTAGGGTGTGCCCGTCGGCCGGTGCGAGAAGCATCGGTTCTGCCTGATTACCCCCTCACCCGGCGTTTCACGCCCCCCTCTCCCTTAATGGCGAGGGTACATATAAAAACATTCTCTCACAAGGGAGACGTCGTAGCTTACTCTCCTTCCATGGAGAGGGTATTGAAATTCCTTTCTTCGTCACGGAGACAGAATTAGAAAAACACTACCCTCGCCATAAAGGGAGAGGGTCGCCGTAGGCGGGGTAAGGGGGGAAAGCCTGAAGACTGATTGATTGTCAAACATGATATGTAAATAATAAATATATTGTAATTAATGTCTTACCCGTGTAACAATTGTTCCGGCATCTTGCCAGGTACTCATTGTTTACGGGAGGGCATAATGGTCACGGCAGATATACGCAGGCTTTCGGCTCGCTTTGGTCCGTTCGGAACATCCTCTTGTTCGGGATTCACCCTGGCGGAACTGCTGGCCGTCCTCGCTATTGCAGTCATTATCGCCGCACTGGCGTTTGCCGCATTCAGCTCGACTTACAGCGAGGTCTGCCTGAAGTGTGTCATGTGCGATCTGGGCGGCATGATTCACGAGGCGAAGCAGAATGCGCTCGATTCACGGTACTATGCTATCGGCTTCAATCCCGGCCACGGCACAATCAAGCTCATAACCGGAAGGGGTGCGGACGGAAAATGGAATACTGCGGACGATGAAGTGAAGCGCACCGTACGCCTTAAGGACAAGGGGGGCGGGCTTGAATTCGGGTATGGCACGTGCGGCCCGGTTCCGGAACTTGCCGCGACAAAGTCCGGGACAACTTTCAACAACAACACGCTGGTGTGCAATCCCCAATTCACCGGCAGTCCCGGTACGGTCTATATCAGGTCGGGAAACGGTTCCGCCATGGCGCTGACCATGAACACTCATGATTTCGACTACAGTCTGCGGATCTGCAAGGGGAAGTCCTGGACTGAGCTGAAAAACGCTTCTTTCAGGGTCGGGCAGATATTGACCCGGTAGGGGCAGGTCCCTGTGCCTGCCCAAGTCAAGGGCACCCACAGGGGGGTGCCCTACGTTGTGTCCTACCACGCAAAAATTGCATAGTGAGACAATTTATGCCCTGAGATGTTATTGCGAAGCTTGAGATAAATCAATATGTTACAGGAGGGGTGTATGGCTGAAACCATTGGCAATGTTATTGCAACGGACTTGTCCGCAATGGATAAACCTGAAAACCGCACCCGGCGAGGACATATGTTCAGAAGAATATCGGGACAGAAGAGATTTGGCAATGAAAGAGGAGTGACGCTGATCGAGATCCTCGTGGTCATAGGTCTCATCGGCGTACTTGCGGCCATAGGCACGACGATGCTCATAAGGGAACTCCCGACCATACGACTCAAGGAAGCGACTCGCGATCTTTTCAATGATATCCAGATGGTGAGGATGCATGCTGTCAGAAGGGGGGCAACATGCAGTCTGCAGCAGATTGCCGGTCAAGACAGGTACCAGATAGTGCAGAACGGAGTGGTGCTGAAAACTGTCAACCTGTCTGATTATGGCGGTGTCAGCTTCGGCAGTCTCAATGCCGCTGCGCCCGCACCGGACTCGGGGACCTTCCCCGGAGACGCCCTGCAGATCCAGCCCTCCGGCATGTCCAACGGCGGGGCCGGGATGGCGTTCTATCTCCGCAGCGCCGGGGCCAACCCGCAGGGCAGGAGGATCGATGTCAACATATTGGGCAGGCCGAGCATCAGGACCTGGAACGGCGCGACATACAATTGAGAGGTATACGATGAAACTGTGCGTCTTTAAATACATGGCACGCGATGAAAAAGGTTTCACGCTGGTCGAAGCGCTCGTGGCAATGGGCATCTTTTCCATAGTGATGCTTGCCACCGCCACCATGCTGTTTACCGGTATGTCAGCAAGTGTGAGCGGCAACAGCCGGTTCATTGCCAGCAGCGTGGCCCAGGGATATGTGGACGAACTGATGAAAATGCCTTTTGCCAACATTGCGAACTACACGCCGACACTGGCAACTGATACTGCTGATGGACGGCTTAATACTGTCGACGGTCGAACCTTCCGCACCAGGTGGACGATCACCAACCACGGCACTAATCCGCTCAATCCGGTGATGCGGGCGTTCACGGTTACAACGGCATGGACCGACAAGGCCGGTGGCCATACCGTGACTATCAACGGATTGCGTTCACCCTGACCCTGAAACCCGAAACCGCAAGGGGATTTCATATGAATCACATACTGCTTGACGATGCAAGAGGCTTCACCCTGATTGAGCTCCTGGTGGGCATGTTCGTCGCAATGCTCCTCATCGGGGCGGCAACTACCGCGTTCATCCTGCAAAACCGCGCATCTTCGGTGCAGCAGGGCACCAGCGATTTGCAGCTGAGCGCCCAGGTAGCAATCGAGATGCTCGAGCGGGATATCCGCATGGCCGGGTTCGGGATCGACAGAACCACGACCACGGCCCTCAATAACGCATATGTCACTGCCGGCGGAGTTTACGCTCCGGTTATGGCGGCTAATACAGATGGGTTATTCGTGCATTATACCGTCACGACGCCAACCGCAATAAATGCCCCATATTTTTACTACATAGAACCTCCCGGCACTGACGGCAGGGAAGGCGGCCTGACCCGTCTTGATACTGCAACGGATACAGTGGAGACAATAGCTAGCAATGTGGAGGATATGCAGGTGACCATAAACCCTGATCCGACCACCGGGCTGCCCGTTGTCATGGTGAGCCTGCTGATAAGGTCGCCCTTCAACGATCCCTCTTTCATCAATAGTAATCCCGGGATAACCGTGGCTCAGCATCCTGGCATCGGTGTCTCGGTAGTCCCGGCTGCGGACCATTTCCGGCGCAGGGTATACACCACGACGGTCAGGCCGAGGAATATCGGACTGTAATATAGTTGTGACCGGAGGTTATTCATGATCCAGTATTTTCTCTGCAAAAATAAATTCCTCAGACCTGTCCGAAATGAGAACGGCTTTGCGCTCATTACCGTGCTGGTGCTCAGCGCGGTTCTCATGGCAACGATGGCCATCGTCATGAACTCGGCGACTATGGAAGTGGTCATGTCAGGGGCGAGCTCGGTCAGCAAGATGGCGCTGGCCCGCGCCGATGCGGGTGTGGAATACGTTCGGGGATCATTTGTTCTGGTCGGCTACGACGATCCGCTCAATCCATTCAACTCGCCGTATGTTGCGCCTGACGACCCTTACCTGCCCATCAGAAATGACTACATCAACAATCAGAGCGCCCTGGCTGGAGTCCCGTCCACTGTAATGGACAGTACGAACACTGGGTTCACCCTTTCCGTATCAAGGGAAAAAGACGACAACCTCTTGCCGCCGGGGTTCAGCCGCAAGATCAGTTCCTCGATGCGGCTTTCGGCATACCCGTGCAGAATCAGTTCGACCGGGACCGTTGGCCTTTATGCCAAGACCGTGGAATTGCAAGGGATTAGTCTCGCCCCATGACAGCAATACAGCAAGAAGCGATACAGTTACATTTCGTCTGGTACGTGGGAGGTGTGCAGTGCTGACTAACAGGATATACAAGAGAATCATCAAAATTTCCATATTGCCGCTTGTTCTCAACATGATCCTCCTGTTCCCCGGCGGGTCCATGGGCAATGACACGGATATATATGCCGCCGGCGCTACCATGAAACCGATGGTCATGATCCTCATCGACAACTCGGGCAGCATGGATGAGGGCCTCCCTTACGATAGCGGGACAACATATTCCGGCAGCTACGCTTCCAATACGGTCTATACTTTCACCTGTACGAGATGGAGGCGCGGCGTTTGCACAGCGGGAAGCTGGACAGCCTATACGGGCAGCTATACCGACGTGATAAACCGTGACCCTGGAGTGGACACCACTGGCCAGGACGGAATCGACGACAACAACGCCTCCGTCAAGCTCGGCAATCGTCTCAACTTCGAGAATGCAGGCACCTCAAAGAAGATCGATGTGGCCAAATCCGTGTTGAACAACATCGTCACGCTCATGTATGCCCACGTGGATTTCGGCTTCATGAAATTCAACCAGGAAGACGGCGGCAACGTCATCAACAAGATCGGCGCCACCGAGACTTCCATGCACGGCCAGATCAGCGCCATCAACGCCATGACCTGGACACCCCTTGCCGAGGCGCTGACAGATGTGGGCAAGTACTTCGAGGATACCTATATCGGCCAGTACAGCCCCTGGACCAGTGCCAACTGGTGCCAGAAGGGATTCGTGATCATAATGACCGACGGCGAGCCCACCTATGACACCAACAAAACAATCCTTGGGCATTTCCTGGGAAAGGGCAAGACCATACCGACAGGCAGCGACCCGGGATTTTACTGGGACCAGGATGGAGACTACCACAAGAACAGCAACACGGTCACGGATACGCTCAACAACGACGTGTGGGTTGCGGACAATACTTACAGCGACAATGTCCCCCAGACATTCCTTGACGATGTGGCCCGCTACCTGTACCGCAATGACCTGCGCCCCGACCTCCAGGGCACGCAGAACCTGACCACCTACACGATCGGCTTCACCCACACCAGCGCCCTGCTGCAAAAGACGGCACAGGAGGGAGGTGGGCTGTATTACTTTGCGGGCAACGCGGAACAGCTCGAAAGCGCTCTCCTGTCGGCGCTGGACGACATCGCGAAGAAGCTCCAGACCTATACCGCGCCCGTTGTCCCTGTCACCAGGACGTCGAGCGGCGACAGGATGTACCTGGCCTTCTTCAAACCCCTGACATTCTCCAAGTTCTGGCCGGGTGACGTCCAGAAGTACGGCCTTTCCAACAGCAACGCCATTATTGACAGCAACGGCAATGCCGCAACCGATTCATCGGGCGCGATGCTCGACACCGCAGTTCCCTACTGGAGCGCGGCTGCGGTATTGAAGGCGCGGACTTCGGCACGGAACATATATACTTATCTAGGGACGACGCCGATCCTGTCCCATGCCAACAACAGTTTTTCCACGACCAACACGGCACTGACTGCGGCGTGGCTGGGGAATCCATCCAAGATTTCGACTGCCGACAGCGCAACATCCGCGAAGGACGACCTGATCAATTATATTCACGGTTACGACGCATACAATGAAGAAGGTTATGGCTATACCGCCAAGAGGGAGCATGTGCTCGGGGACATTCTCCATTCCGTTCCGCTCGTGGTGGACTACGCCGGGTCATACGCCTCCGACCCGAACAGGTATATCTACTTCGGCAGCAATGACGGCATGATCCATTGCCTGCGCGATTCCGATGGAGAAGAAGTGTGGGCTTTCGTACCGCCCGATGTCCTGCCGCGGTTGAAGCTGTTCAAGGAGGGCAGCACCCACCCGCTTTTCTGCGACGGATCGGTCAGGCTCTACGAGGAACGCACTACCTCGGGTACAATAACAAGAGCCATAATCACTTTCGGCGAACGGGGCGGCGGCAACTGCTACTATGCCCTCGATGTGACTGATCCCTCCGACCCCAGGCTGTTATGGAGCAGAGACAGCTCCTACAGCGGCTTCTCCGAACTGGGGCAGACCTGGTCGGAACCTCTGATAGCCAAGGTCAGGATGAACAATTCCGGAGTCGAGACTACATACAATGCCATAATTGTTGGTGCGGGTTTCGACTCGGCCCAGGCAGACAATTCTGCCGTGCTTGTTGCGTCGAAGGGTAGAGGGGTTTTCATTATGGACGTGTTTACCGGCGCATTGTTGAAAAGCTTTACCCCGGCTGCCACCACCTCTTCCCCAAACAATTATAACGTGGCGGCCATGCTCTACAGTATTCCCAGCGCGGTGCTCGCAGTGGACAAGTCCAACGACGGCTATGTGGACAAGATCTACGTGGGTGACCTGGGTGGAAACATGTGGCGCATCGGAGCGCCCAACGGCAAGGACAACCTTATTGACAACTGGATTGTCCGCAAGTTCTTCGCGTCCAACCCGGGCGCTGACGGCAGCACCGGCAGGAAGATATACTATGCGCCGGACATAGGCAGCGAGAACGGGTATGACATCGTGCTTTTCGGAACCGGGGACAGGGATAACCCGCGTGCGACAGTCGCCGTGGATCGGATATACGGTATCAAGGATTACAACCAGACGACGGGGTTCTCAACGATAACCGAAAGCACAACCGGTATGGTTGACCAGACTGGTGTCGTTTATTCGTCGACACTTGCTTCACCCACTTACGGGTGGTATTTCAGGCTGACAAGCACCGGCGAAAAAATGCTTGCGACTCCCATCCTGTTCAACAAGTATCTCCTGGCCACCACATTCATACCCAATAACGGCGTATGCAGCGTTGGTGGGGATGCCCGGCTTTACGCCGTCAACTACCTCTTGGGGACGTATACGTACTATACTGTGGGTGTAGGTATCCCTACAGAGGTCGTGATCGTCGTCAGGCCTTCCGGCTCTACGGCGTTCGTCGGCGCCGGCGGAGGGGTGAGAAACGTCAGGGATCTGACGCCGGCGACGGGCAGTCCCAACCAAACAACCATGAACCAGGTATTCAACATGTCGACAGGCATAATACCCATTTCTTGGCGAGAGGTATTCTGATTATGGATAAATTAAATTTCTCAAGAAAAGCGCCCTGGTTACCGATAATTATCATGTGTGTGCTTTTCATGGCGCCTTGCACCGTCGTGCACGCCGATTCGCTGCCGTCACTTTCACTTTACGGCATAAAGGAATCCACGCTGCTGTTCCCTGAGAAAGTCCAGGGCAAGGTATACGCCGTGCTGCAAGGCGGCCAGTTCATCATGCACGAAAAGAAGCACCTGATCTGCAGGGAAACGGAAATAAACGGCGAACCGGCATCCGTGGCCAAGTACAAGCTGGCATCAGGGACGAAGATCAGTATTACGCGGTATCGGCTCAAAAATAAGAATTATTTCGTTTCGAGCATGACAATTTTATCCAGATAGAGTTGCTTTAGTGAAAAAAACATCTAATATTCCATGGTACCGCAGGAAAGCCTTCATTGCCGCGGCTCTGATTGTAACTTTGATCGCTGGCGCCCATTTGACGCTGTCCTGGCCCCATAATTTCCTGGGCAAAGCAGTTTACCGCCTCATGGGCAAGCAACTTCCGCCAAAGAGAAGTGAGGACCTGGCAAATATCAAGCAGTTTCTCAAGGCGAAGCGATTGCTTGACAAGAAGGATTACGCCCAGGCGCGGCTGAAGCTCGAGGACCTGAAAGCAAGGGTGCAACCCAACTTCCTCTTCTTTCGGGAAATATATTTCTTCCTCGGCTACATCTATGACGTTCAGGGTGATTTCGGAAAAGAGGAATCGCTGTACGGCGAATTGCAGGGAAAAGATGTCGTTCTTTCAAAATTCCTTTACGGCCTGTATTATTTCCGACATGGTCAGGAGAACAAGGCCAGAGAGTGCCTTTCATCTGCTCTCGCTCTTGACGGGAAATATCACAGGCTGAACAACGAATTCAGAAGCCTGCTCCACGGTACCATGGCGCAGATTACGAGGCAGGATAAGCCTCCGCAGGCGCCGGCGCGCTAGCTCAAAATCCAGGATGGCCCGGCTCCGGCTTCTGATATGCGAAATGCTTAAATATCAAGTGCCTGATTAAGAAATCGCTATTAACCCGGCAAAAAAATAAACAACTATTATAAAACATCGTTAAATCAATAGCTTATGCTACTTTTTTTATGCTTTGGTATAGCAATTACTATCAACTAATAAAATTATCTTGACATTTATTTAAATTGTTGTAAATTGCTCGCAAAAACCGTAACTGCTAGGACTGCATAAATGAAGCATCCAAATAACGTAAGGCAGATTCGAGAGGAAAGGTTGATGAGCAAGATGGAACTTGCCCGCCTGGCGGGTATTTCCGCTGCCACCATCGACCGCATAGAACGGGGCGAATTGTGCCGCATGGAAACCAAGAGGAAGATCATTTATGCCCTTGGTTACACTCTGGCGGATAAGGACAAGGTTTTCAAAGATTAACAGGGACAGGGTTCTGCCATGCTCTTCATGAAAAGCAGGGAAATCGTCGGTATCGACATCGGGTCGAGTTCTGTGAAGCTGGTTCAGCTGGATGAGCAGAAGGGTTCGTTTCAACTCAGGAACGCGGGCATCCTGCCGCTGCCCAGCGAGGCCATTGTCGACAACAGCCTTATGGATACGACCTCCATCGTCGAGACCATAAAGTCGCTGGTAAAAAGCCTGGATATCAAGGCAAAGGATGCGGTTTGCTCGATTTCCGGCAACTCGGTGATCATCAGAAAGATAACCCTCCCGGCCATGACTCCCGAGGAGCTTGAAGACCAGATAGCATGGGAGGCCGAACAGTACATTCCCTTCGATATCAACGACGTCAATCTCGACTTTGAAATCCTCGACACTGACCTGGCCGCATCCGGAAAGATGACGGTTCTGCTTGTCGCGAGCAAGAAAGAGATAATCAACGAATATGCCGCGGTGTTCAACGAGGCCGGTTTGAAACTGGTCGTCGTCGACGTTGATTCTTTCGCAATCCAGAATATATATGAGCAGAATTACGACACGGCTCCCGGAGATGTGGTGGCGCTCGTCAATATAGGCGCCAGCATAATGAATCTCAATGTGGTCAAGGACGGGATTTCGCTTTTTACCAGGGACGTTCAGATGGGGGGAAATCTCTACACGGAAGAGATCCAGCGCCAGTTTTCCCTGAGCGGGCAGGATGCCGAACGGATAAAGGTTACCTTGGACTACCCTGACAAGGAAAGGCTAAAGGAAACAATCGCGCGTATCAACGAGACATTATCGATCGAGATCAACCGATCCCTTGATTTCTACAATTCGAGCGCCGAGGATCAGAGGATAACCAAAGTCTACCTGAGCGGTGGCTGCTCGAAAGTCGCCATGCTGGCCGAGGCTGTCAGCCAGAGGCTGGGCCTTGCGGTCGAGCTGCTGAATCCCCTGCAGAAAATCACCTTCAACGATAAGCATTTCGATCCTGAATACCTTCAGGAAATAGGACCTCTTGTTGCGGTGGCCGCCGGATTAGCGATGAGGAGGTTAGGGGACAAATGATAAAGATCAATCTGTTGCCCATCCGGGCCAGCAAGCGGAAAGAATCCGCACGGCAGCAACTCCTGATACTCATCGTATCCCTGCTCATAGTCGTCGGGTTAGCGCTGGCCGCTTACTCTTTCCTTCTGATAAAGATAAGCTCCACCAACAAGGAAATTGCACGATCCGAGCAGGAGATCCAGGAACTCAAGTCGAAAATAGGCAAGATCAAGGACCTCGAAAAGCTCAAGGCGGACGTTCAGAAAAAGCTTGACGTGCTGAACCAGCTGCGACGCGGAAAGAGCGGCCCTGTGCATCGCCTGTCGACACTGAGTTCGGCAGTTCCGGACAAGCTGTGGCTGACAGGTTACACGGAAAGCCCGACAGGAGTGAAGGTTACGGGAGTCGCCTTTACCGAGGAGCTCATAGCTTCCTTCATGCGCTCTCTGCAGGAATCCGAGGATTTTACCAATGTTGAGCTGGTAGTGTCGGAGCAACTCGAGATGGCCGGCATGAAGCTCAAGAAGTTCGAGTTGTCAATGTCCCTTAAGAACCAGGCAACGCCGCCCGGCGCCCAGGCCCAGAACCCAAAGAGCCCGGCAGCGCCGCCGCAACCGCCACCGCCGCCGCCCAGCGCCCAGACCCAGAAGTAGGTGCCTTCAGGCTTCTACGCATCAAAGTGACAAGGAACGACCATGGACCTTGGATTTGACAAAATCGCCAAGCTGCCGAACAAACAGAAAATCATCATTTTGGTTGCATTGCTGCTTGCAGTGGCAGCGCTTTCCTTCTTTTTTCTGATCAAGCCGAAATACACCGAGTTGAATGATCTGAAGGTAAAGCTCGATACGCTGCAGCAGCAAATCCAGAAAGACAGGCAAGTAGCTGCGAACCTTCCTCTACTCCTGAAGGAATATGACAAGCTCAACAGGGAGCTGGCAGCTGCTTTGACCGAGCTGCCGAATCAGAAAGAGATCCCGGCTCTTCTTACAAGCGTCACGGACGAGGGGAAAAAGGCAGGCCTGGATTTTCTCGTATTCAAGCCCGGAAATGAAGTGAAATTGGATTTCTATGCATCGGTTCCGGTCGACATAACTGTTGCCGGCTCTTTCAAGAGCGTAGGTGATTTTTTCGCCGCAGTGGGTAGTCTGCCAAGGATCGTGAATATCAGCAATGTGAACTTTTCCGATATCAAGAGTGCCGGAGAACGTACGGTCTTGAAAGTTACCTGTCTGGCAACCACATTCCGTTTTCTGGACAAGAAAGAACAGAATGATGCGAAAACAGTCAAGAAATAAT
The DNA here is from genome assembly GCA_003314535.1 of Geobacter sp. Lineage (GTDB taxonomy): Bacteria > Desulfobacterota > Desulfuromonadia > Geobacterales > Geobacteraceae > RPRC01. Next base: position 151,500 of record POSG01000005.1, on the reverse strand, counting down.
TATTTGGCAATTGTTGCGCTGATCCTTGTCATGGTGATTCCCGTTTTGCCTGGATGCGGAAAGAAGGAGTCTCCTGTTCCACCGACGCAAAATCCGGCCGCAAAGCCGGCAGCGCCGAAACCCTTGCCGGTTCAGAAGCAGATGTCCTCTGCCGGGAAAGTGGGTGCTGTTCCTATGTCGACCGAATTCGTGTCTCACAAGGATCCGTTCAAGCCGCTGGTCGCCGATACGAAAACCGGTGCGCCTGCAGTCAGGCGAAACCGGCTTGGACAGGCTCTGCCCATACTCAACTATGACCTTGCCCAGTTCAGGGTTACCGGCATAATTGTCGGTCTGAAGCAAAACAGGGCCCAGGTTGTCGACCCGACCGGGAAACCCTATGTGATCAAGGTCGGAATGGAAATGGGCAGGAATGAAGGTCGCGTTACCAGGATTACCCCTACCTATGTAGAGGTCTTTGAAAGATATCGGGACGAAAGTGGGAAGCTGGTAAAGAACCACGTAAGACTTGCATTGCCAAAGAAACAATAAGGAGATTCACGGATGAGAGCCTTCAATGCGAATGACTACTTCAAGTTTCTGGTGGTTTTCAGTCTTGTGCTGCTGGGTGGTTGCGCTGAAAACAGCTATACCGTTCAGAAAGGCATGACGGATGCAGTAGAAGCGGCGACTCTACGTGAAATCAGAGTATCCGGGGATGGCGCTGCCTCCAAGATTGAAATCGAAGCGGACCGGCCCCTTACCTACACATCGTATTCGGACAAAGACCCTCGGAGACTTGTTCTGGACATTTCGAATGCCGAACCGGGATCCGTGAAGGTTCCCCAGCTTGAACCGTCCTTCTTGGTCAAGAAGATTGACGTGTCGAAAAGCGAGCTCACTGCCGGTTCTTTAGTCCGGATAACCATGGAAGCTGCTGATGATGTAGACTACACCGTGAACAGCAACCCTGCCAATATGTCCGTTGTCACAGTAACAGCTTCACCTAAGCAAAAAACGGAGCCTTCTTCTGCTCCGCAGGCAAGCGTTGCTGGTACGTCCTCGACGGAGCCTGTTGCAGTTGCGGCAGAAAAGAAAGATACCGAAACTGCAGCACCGGTTGCGGCCGCCGTCAAGCCTGACCAGGAAAAGACGGCCGGTAATACTGAAGCCCCTGCAACGACTTCAGGAAATGCGAAAACCCATTCGCTGACGGGGCTGGAAGTGGTCAGTGACGGTATCGATATCCGCACCAACGCGCCGGTCCAGAAATTCAGATATTTCAATATGTCGAACCCGCAACGGCTTGTGGTCGACCTGTTCGGAATCAAGAACACTCTTGGCAGATCGGTGAAACTTGATGCTTTCGGCATCGATACCGCCCGCATCGGATCTTATGCCGAAAAAACAAGGATTGTCTTCGATTCAAAGGAATCCGCTTTCCCCAAATATACTTTGGAAAAGTCCGCTGCCGGCCTTAAGCTGAACATTTCCACGCCAGCTTCTTCAAAAGGCGCTCCGGTTGTTGCCGTGACACCCCCTGAAGCGAAAGAGCAGCCGACTCCCGCGGTAGTGCCTGTTTCCGACTCGAAGCAGCCGTCGATAGAAGCAATCGATTTCAAAGTCCTGGACGGTGTGTCGAGAATACAGGTTTCCGTGGCCGGTGGTTGTGATATGGCTGAACCAGTGAGGACTGCAACCGGCCTGATGCTGACTTTCAAGTCCTGCCAGCTTCCGAAAAGCCTGCAGAGGCCGTATGATACGAGCAAGTTCGACAGTGTCGTAAAGAACATGACGCCCTACCAGGTTGCCACGAGAGGCAAAAAGAATGCAAAGATCAACGTTGTGTTAAGGGAGTCCGCTCCATATACGGTCAAGAAAGAAGGATCTGAAATTCTGATCGATATCAGCAATCCGAAACATTACGAAGTTGCATCGCAAGAAGCCGGATCAAAGCCGGTCGCTCTGGTGAACGGGAATAAGGAAGCCGGTGTGCCGCGCAGTTCCATGCAAAGGGCTGAGGGGGGGCTGGAGCGGAAGCAGTACACCGGGAAAAGGGTGACCCTTGAGTTTGCCGACGCAGATATTCGGAAGATATTCCAGTTGATCGGCGAAGTGAGCAATCTTAATATTCTGGTAGGCGACGACGTGACGGGCACCATAAGCATTAAACTCGTGAACGTGCCTTGGGATCAGGCGCTGGACGTGATACTGGACACCAAGAATCTCGCCATGAAGCGTTCCGGAAACATAGTGGTCATTCGACCGCGCGACAAAATGACGACCCAGGCAGATGAAGAGGTCGCCGCGAAAAAAGCATACGAAAAAACGCTGGAATTGAGGACAAAGATTTTCGATGTCAATTATGCTGACGCGAAAGATATTGCAACTCAATTCGCAAGTTACAAGAGCGAGCGCGGATCCATAACGACTGATACGCGCACAAACAAAGTTATCGTAAGTGATATCACTCCAGCCATTGAAAAGATGGAAGCCCTGATGAAAGAGCTGGATGTACCCGAAAAGCAGGTACTGATCGAAGCCCGGATTGTTGAAGCGACTTCCGACCTTACGCGGGATCTGGGAATTCAGTGGGGCACGCATTACAATAATGGAACAACAGCGACTTTGAATACCGGATTCGGCGGCACAGTCACCAATCTTGTCGGAACTGCCGGGTTCGCAACCGGTTACGGGGCAGCTATGGGAATGACATTGGGCAAGCTTGCCAGGGACTTTCAGCTTGACATGCGGCTGTCCGCTGCGGAGTCTCTGGGCTACACGAAGATAATTTCTTCGCCCAAGGTTCTCACGCTGAATAACAAGGCGGCGAAGATCAGCCAGGGCAAGATGCAGCCCTACCAGACAACTTCTTCAGAAGGAACGAAAACCGAGTTTGTTGAAGCGGCATTGAAATTGGAGGTCACGCCGCATATCACCCCCAACGGCCAGATTTCGATGAAAATCAAGGCAAATAACGACACCGTTGGTGATGCGCCAACCGGAACCGCTCCACCGATAAACAAGAAAGAAGCAACAACAGAAATGATTGTTGCCAATGGCGAAACTACTGTGATTGGGGGAATTTACAAGGATGATGAAGCATCTACTGACACAGGTGTTCCCTTGCTGAAGGATATCCCGGTATTGGGTTGGCTTTTCAAGTCAAATACAACAAAGAAAACTAAAACGGAATTGCTCATATTCATAACGCCACGCATTGTTGAATGATATCATGGGATCTCAGGGACATTGAAAAAAGCGAAAGATAGTGGTTTGACAAATGCCAGGGTTTCCCTGGCATTTGTTTAGGAGAAGAATGACATTGAATTTGGAGAGGATCATATGCTTCGATATTTGACGGCCGGGGAGTCCCACGGTCCTCAACTTACCGCAATTGTAGAGGGTGTGCCTGCCGGGTTGAAGATAGCTGAAGAAATAATTAACGTTGATCTGGCTAAGAGGCAGGGGGGATATGGCCGCGGCGGCAGGATGCAGATCGAGAGCGATACCGTGTCCATTCTTTCAGGTGTTCGCTGGGGAGAAACCCTCGGATCTCCTGTTACTCTTGCCATAAAGAACCGCGACTGGGAAAACTGGCAGGAAAAGATGTCCATCCGGGAGTCGGGCAGGGATGAAAAAATCAGGGTGACCAAATCGCGTCCCGGACATGCGGATCTTCCCGGTTTAATGAAATACGCCCACAAGGATGTAAGGAACATTCTGGAGCGTTCCAGCGCCAGGGAGACTGCGATACGCGTTGCGGTGGGAGCCATAGCCAAGTCTTTTCTTTCCGAATTCGGAGTCGAGGTTTATGGGTATGTTGCAGAATTGGGCGGCATTGTTGCAGAAAAACCCTCGGTAAACAAGGAGGCGATGAGGGAACTGATTGCTGAATCACCGTTCTATACCTATGACCGGGCTGCAGAAGCGCGTATGAAGACTCTTGTTGACAGGGCGAGGGAGTCGGGGGATTCAGTCGGCGGTGTCATTGAGGTAATTGCCACAGGTATGCCTGTAGGGCTGGGTTCCCATGTTCACTGGGACAGAAAGCTTGATGCGCGTATTTCATTCGCTGTGATGAGCATTCAGGCCATCAAGTGCGTTGAATTCGGACTGGGCCTGGAGTCTGCGCGAAGGTCCGGTTCTTTGGTCCATGACGAAATTTACTATGATTCTTCGAGGATCAGCAAGGGCGATATATCCTGCTTTTATAGAAAAACAAATAATGCCGGAGGAATAGAAGGCGGCATTTCCAATGGGGAAGACATAGTGGTAAGGGCTGCGATGAAACCAATCCCTACCTTGTATGCTCCACTTCAAACAGTTGATATTTCCACCAAGGAGCCTATAGCGGCAACAGTGGAAAGATCGGACGTCTGCGCAGTGCCAGCGGCCACTGTCGTGGTTGAGGCGGTTGTGGCTTTTGAAATAGCCAATGCCTTCATTGAGAAGTTCGGCGGTGATTCGATGCTGGAAATCAGGCGTAATTTCGATTCATACATACAATACCTGCAGAGCATCTGACCATGACAAACATCGTACTTACCGGGTTCATGGGCACCGGGAAAAGCAGCGTGGGTAAATTGCTCGCAAGACGGCTGGGATACCGGTTCATTGACCTGGATGAGATGATCGTCAGCCAGCAGAAAGTCTCCATTAACGAGATCTTTGAAAAATACGGTGAACGCCACTTCCGCACTTTGGAAGAGGAAGCGGTTCGCAGCATATCTGAGCATCGCGGGTTGGTGGTATCAACCGGAGGAGGTGCGGTCATCTCACCTCAAAACCGTGATATGTTCAGAAGAAACGGCTTGATCGTGAATCTTACCGCATCTCCGGAGGTCATTCTTGAGCGGCTGGCGCAGGATGAAGGGAGACCCTTGCTCAAGAGATCCAAGGATATTGCAACTATTGACGGGTTGATGAAGGAACGGGAGTCCTTTTATTCGGATGCTGATATACGAATTGACACATCTTGGAAAAAATTGGAAGATGTGGCCTTGGAAATCATCGCGTTTCTGGAAGGTAGAAATTGATGGCTGGTGATCTTACTGTCAAGCTCGGCGAAAGAAGCTATGACATAAAATTCGGTCGCGGCATTGCCAACCAGGCTGGCCGATTTTGCAGTGACCTCGACATGGGGAACCATGTTGCAGTGGTTTCAAACCCGACCGTTTGGAAATACTGGGGGAAACCTATTTTCGAATCTCTCACGGCGGCAGGTTTTACCGTCCACAAAGTGGAGATTCCGGACGGCGAATCATTCAAGAACAATGAAAGTTTGAATATCATATATGACTTTCTGATTGAAGAAGGCCTGGACCGGCAGTCTTTTCTCGTTGCGCTGGGTGGCGGGGTGATCGGCGATATTACCGGATATGCCGCATCCACTTTCCTGAGGGGCATACCGTTCATACAAATTCCCACTACGTTGCTTGCGCAAGTGGACAGCAGTGTGGGCGGGAAAACCGGTATAAATCACCGGCTCGGGAAAAACCTGATAGGGGCCTTTTATCAACCGCGTCTTGTAATAATCGACTCTTCAATGCTGGATACACTGCCGGAGCGTGAATATCTCAGCGGTTTGGCCGAAGTGGTAAAGTATGGTGTCGTCTGTGACGGGCGATTCTTCCAATTCCTCGAATCCTCGGTAGAAAAGCTTCTGTCGCGTGATAGCGATTGCGTTCTCGAAACAGTCAGGAAATGCTGTGAGCTGAAAGCCTCAGTGGTGGAGCGGGACGAGCGGGAAGGGTCATATCGTGCGGTTTTGAATTTCGGCCACACCTTTGCTCATGCCATAGAAAAACTGACTGAATATTCACAATTTCTTCACGGGGAGGCTGTTGCAATCGGTATGGTGCACTCCGCTAAACTATCGGAATCCAAGGGTTATGCGTCAGCAGAAGACACCATGCGAATTGTGAGCTTGCTCAAGTCTCTCCACCTGCCCACGGAATTCACCGGGTTTTCATCTGATGATTATCGCTCGGTCATGCTCAGGGACAAGAAAGTCAGGGAAGGCGGGATAAACTTCGTTTTCAACAAGGGACTGGGCAATTCACTGATCGAGCGTGTAACCGATTGGGACTGCCTGTTAAAGAACGTCGTACAATGAGGAGTCGGAATGGAAAAGGAAACGACCTCGTATTGGACCGATATCAAGAAATTCGAAGATATGCTGGCAAAAGACCCTCGTTCGTATTGTTTCGCGCCTCTGTCCGAGCTTTACCGCAAGCTCGGCCTGCTGGATGATGCGCTCAATGTTGCCAAACGCGGCGTTGAGGTCCATCCTGAGTATATTGGCGGTCATATTGCCTTGGGCAGGGCTTACTTCGAGAAGGGAATGAATGCTGAAGCCAAGCAGTCCCTGGAAAAAGTGGCCAAGGCAACTCCGGAGAATCTTCTTGCTCAGAAATTGCTGTACAGGATTTACCACGAAGAAGGCAATGTCCCTGCAGCCGAAAACGCTTTGCAACTGCTGGTAGCCTTCAATCCCGAAGACATGGAAAGCAGGGAGGCGCTTGACGCAATCAGGCGGTCATCGGCAGAACAGGAAGCCGGAGAATGCCTGGTCGAGGAGATCGAAGCTGACGAGGCTCCGTTTCCCGAAGATGAAGCACTGCCTGAAATTGAACATGCACAATCGTTCGATCTTTCCGCTTTCGCGACTGGCGACGTTGAAGATCCGGTGGAGGCCGGATTGACAATGGAGCCGGACTTTTCCATAGAGGGGTTTTGGGAGGACGGGGAGAGTGATACCGGGGAGGATGCGGTCGAAGCAGTCCCGATGCAGACCGCCACCTTGGCCGAGCTCTATGTTTCCCAAGGATTTTACTCCAAGGCGCTGGATGTGTACCGTCAGATGGAAAGGGAAGACCCGGGGAACTTAGAGCTGAAAGACCGGATCGCTTCAGTTTCCATGTTGATGCAGGAATCAGCGACGGCGGCCCCAAAGGAAATGCCGGTAGTGGTGGAAAAGGAATCTGCTCGATATTGCGCCGGTTTCGATGACGAAGGGGTTTGCCGTGCCGACATGGCGATTGTTGAAGAGCTGGAGCAATGGCTTCATTCCATCAGAAGGAGAAAGGAATGTCAATGAAGGCTGTTCTCAAGGAAATGGTCGAATGTGTCGATGGGGGGCTTGGAGTTGTGGTTATCGGCTATGACGGCATTTCGATAGATGAATACATCAAGGAAGATGCTCCAGTCGACCTGCAGCTGCTTGCTGTCGAATATGCCACGGTCCTGAAGGAAATAAGGAAAGCAGTCGACGTGCTGAATACCGGAAAAATGGAAGAGGTGTCCATAAATACCGATGTTTCCCGCGTCATAATCAGAGTGCTCAATGACGACCTTTTCATCGTTTTTGCCATAGACAATAGCGGAAACTACGGAAAGGGGCGTTTCATTCTCAGGTGCCGCGCGCCCCGTATCCTGGAGCTGCTCCGCTGACCAGGCTGATGGCTCCAGCAGGCGGCAGGTCCTTGTACGGCCGGCATCATGCACGAAAAAGTTTTTCGAGGTGGGAATAGCATGAAAATACTGGTGATCCATGGTCCCAATCTGAACCTTCTCGGCGTCCGCGAGCCCGAGGTATACGGAAAGATGACTCTGGCCGACATCAACGCCGCGCTCGGCAGCCTTGGCCAACAGCTGGGGTGCACCCTGGAATACTTCCAGTCCAATTCCGAAGGCGCCATAGTTGACGCCATTCAATCATCATTGAACTCCATTAACGGGATACTGATAAATCCCGCCGCGTATACCCATACCAGCGTCGCAATCCGCGATGCCTTGGCAGCCGTTGCATTGCCCGTTGTGGAGGTTCACTTGTCAAATATCCACAAGCGCGAGGAATTCCGGGCGAAAAGCCATGTGGCTCCGGTGGCTCTCGGACAGATCAGCGGATTCGGCCCTGAAAGCTACCTGCTCGGCTTGCGTGCGCTGGCGACCCACCTCGGTTCGAAATCCTGAATAAAACGACAAACAACATGATATTGAAAGCTTGGAACCTGGGGGAGCGTTTCCTTTTTACAGGGCGGGAACAAGGCCGTGCCTGGAGCTTCCCGTGGGAAAAAACAGTTGTAATGAGGGGTCCCATGTGCTAAAAAACAGGATCGCTGCGGCCAGAGCCTATCTGGAGCAGTTTGACGTTGATGCCATTCTTTTTTCCGACCTGTGCGACATTAGGTACCTGTGCGGCTTTACCGGCAGCGAGGGATCTTTGCTGCTCAACAGCTCCGGCGGCAGCTTCCTGACAGACTCCCGCTATACCAGCCAGGCGTCGAGGGAAGTGTCCGGGTGCACGGTCGTTGAATTCAGGGAAAAGATACCGACGATAGCATCGCTTGTCGGCGAGATGAAGGTGCTGGCGCTGGGGTTCCAGCCCGATAGCCTGAATGTTTCCACATTCAATGCGCTTCAACGCTCCATGCCTGACGTGAAGCTGGTGCCGCTCGGACCTGAAATATCGATGTTGAGGGCTGTGAAGGATGACAGCGAGATAAGCTGCCTGGCGAGGACGGCGGAAATTGCATCCGGCGCTTTTCATGTTATCCTTCCATCGATACGCCCCGGTGCGGTTGAAAGAGATGTTGCTCTTCAGCTGGAATTCGCCATGAGGACTGCCGGGGCGGACGACAAGTCTTTCGACATTATCGTCGCTTCCGGTGAGCGTGGCGCTCTTCCCCATGGCAGGGCCGGGTCAAGGGTCCTTCTCCATGGAGATTTGGTCACCATCGATTTTGGAGCGGTCCTGGACGGGTATCATTCCGATGAAACGGTAACTGTCGCGGTGGGGGAACCGGATCCGCGACTGCGCGATGTCTATGGGATCGTCAAGGAAGCGCATGATCTGGCCATTGAGGCGATTCGTCCCGGAGTTCTCCTGAAGGATCTGGACGCAGTGGCCCGGGACTTCATCGCCCGGCAGGGGTACGGTGAGTTTTTCGGCCATGGCCTCGGGCATGGCGTAGGCTTGGATGTCCATGAAAAGCCGGTGGTTTCATTCCGCAGCGAAGGAAACGTCATCGAGGGCATGGTCTTTACGATCGAACCCGGCATATATCTGCCGGGACTGGGCGGGGTTCGCATCGAGGACACGGTTTGCGTTACCTCGAATGGCTGCAGGCTGCTGACTCGGGTCCCCAAGGATCTTATGATAGTGTGATACCATGGGTCCGGAACGGATCCGGAATTGCGGATTTTCAAGGGGCGATTGGCGAAAAAGGAGAGATGCATGGACATCAAGGATCTGAAAAATCTTATAAAAATCATTACTGAAAACGATATTACCGAATTTGAAATGGAAACGGCTGGCGAGAAGGTCAGAATCCAGAGAGGCAGGGCTCCCGAGATCGTCAGTTATGCCCTTCCGCAGGCGGCGCCCTTGATACCGGCGCAGGTGCCGTCACAGGCAGCGCCCCAGGCTGCGGAGCCACAGCATACGGCAGCGGCGGGTCCGGCGGTTGAGCCCGACCAGGGGAAGCTGACCATTACTTCACCGATTGTCGGCACTATGTACCGCGCGCCGGCGCCGGATGCTCCCCCCTACGTCGAAGTAGGGCAGGTTGTTGAGAAGGGCCAGGTGCTCTGCATCGTTGAAGCAATGAAGCTGATGAACGAAATCGAAGCGGAAGTCAGGTGCAAGATAGTCAGGATATGCAAGGAAAACGCACAGCCGGTCGAATACGGAGATGCACTGTTCGTGGTTGAGCCGCTGTAAAAAGAAACAGCATCTTTCGGAGTGGGATTTGCTGTGCATGCCGGCTCCCGAATGGAGATAATACAGATGTTTCACAAAATTCTCATAGCAAACCGCGGCGAGATAGCTCTTCGGATCATCAGGGCCTGCAAGGAACTGGGGATCAGGACCGTAGCGGTCTATTCCACGGCTGACAGTGATTCTCTTCATGTCAAGCTGGCAGACGAAAGTGTCTGCATCGGGCCGCCGCCAAGCCTTCAGAGCTATCTGAACGTCAACGCCCTGATCAGCGCCGCCGAGCTGACGGATGCTGAAGCGATCCACCCAGGCTACGGTTTCCTTGCCGAGAATACGGCGTTTGCCGAAATATGCGAGAATTGCGGGATAACATTCATCGGGCCTGCTGCGGAGAGCATGAGGCTCATGGGCGACAAGATCAGCGCCCGGCAGGCGATGATAAAGGAAGGCGTTCCCATTCTGCCCGGCACCAAGGAAGGCGTCAAGGATGTGAATGAAGCCATCAACGTGGCAAAGCAGATAGGTTTTCCCGTAATAATCAAGGCATCGGCAGGCGGGGGCGGAAGGGGCATGAAGATAGTCCATTCACCGGCAGCCCTGCCCAACGCTTATACGACTGCCAGGGCAGAGGCACAAGCCGGCTTTGGCAACCCCGAGGTCTACATTGAGAAGTATTGTCTGAATCCCCGGCACGTTGAAATTCAAGTGATCGGCGACAAGCACGGCAACATTGTCCATCTCGGCGAGCGCGATTGCTCGATACAGCGACGCCACCAGAAGCTGATCGAGGAATCCCCCTGCACGGTCATAACACCCGAGCTGCGCAAGCAGATGGGAGATGCCGCAGTTCGTGCCGCATCCGCGGTCGGATACAACAGCGCCGGTACTGTCGAGTTCCTGGTGGACAAGGACAACAACTTCTATTTCATGGAGATGAATACCCGTATCCAGGTGGAGCATCCTGTCACTGAGATGGTGACCGGAGTCGACATCGTACGCGAGCAGATCAGGTCTGCCGCAGGTATGAAGCTGCGCTACAAGCAGAGCGACATCAAGATCAAGGGACACGCAATCGAGTGCAGGATCAACGCGGAGGACCCGGTAAAATTCACTCCGTGCCCTGGCAGGATCACATCATATCACACTCCCGGGGGATTGGGTGTTCGGGTGGATTCTTTTGTTTATGACCAGTATGTTGTGCTGCCGCACTATGATTCGCTAATAGCCAAGCTAATAGTCCATGCAGAAACAAGGGATGATGCGATACGCAGGATGAGCAGGGCTCTGGATGAATACATAATAGAAGGCATAAAGACCACTATACCTTTCCATAAAAGAATCATGGCCAACAAGGAGTTTATAGAAGGGAACTTTGATACCGGTTTCCTCGAAAGGGTGGTGTTGGATTAATATGGACATCCCGGAAGAACTGCGATACAGCAAGGAACATATCTGGGTGCGGGTCGAGGGAAACAGGGCCGTTATCGGGATAACCGACTTCGCCCAGGAAGAGTTGGGTAAGATCACCTCCATAGAACTCCCGGAAGTGGGCGACGAAGTTGAACAGGAGGACACATTCGGTTCAATAGAGGCCAGGAAGACGGTTGCGGACCTCTATGCTCCGTTGAGCGGCCCGGTTCTGGAAATTAATGAAGAACTGATCGACAATCCGGCTCTGATGAACGAAGATCCTTACGACAGTGGATGGATCGCCGTCATCTCGATTGCCGACCGGGAAGAACTGGCACTGCTGCTTTCGGCAGACGAGTACGCAGACACACTCGACGAATTCGAATGATGTCCTGCCTGCGGCTCTCGTTTTCACCGAGGCCATGGGGATACCCATGGCCTTTTGCGCTGCCTCTCGCGCCAGGTTGTCCCGCCCTGGTCACCGGACCGGGCGGCTGTCGGCTACCGATTCATAAAACAGGCGGATTTTATGCCACTTCGAATAGGCCACATAAATTACGCCAATTGCACTCCCATATTTGCCGCATTCCGACGGCAGTTTGATTGCACTGAATACAATTTCATTCAGGATGTGCCGTCCAACCTGAACCGGATGCTGGCAGAGGGGGCCGTGGACCTCTGCCCGTCATCTTCTTTCGAGTACGGGAGGTTTCCGGAAAACTATTTGATTTTGCCCGGGCTTTCCATAAGTTCGATCGGGCCGGTCAAGAGTGTCTTTCTTTTTTCCCGTGTCCCGCTGGAAAAACTTGACGGTGAACCCATAGGTCTGACCTCTGAATCGGCAACATCGGTTGCGCTTGTCAAGATCCTCCTCAAGAAATATTTCGGGTTTGCCAACTCCTATTTCACCACCAGTCGACCAGACTATCCAGAGGTCTTCAAATCATGCCAGTCCGTTTTGCTGATCGGCAATACGGCAATGAAATGGAATGACCGTTACGAGAATCTCTACCGCTATGATTTGGGGGAGTTGTGGTATTCCTTTACCGGCCTGCCTTTTGTTTTCGCGTTGTGGATTATCAGGAAGGAATGTGCGGCAGCAAGACGTGAAGAGGCGCTGTTGCTAAGCTCCAGGCTCCTGGAAGCGAAACGGGTTTCATTAACCATGCTGGATGAGCTTGCAACCCGCTGCGAAGAGATGTCATGGATGAGCAGGGAAGGCTTGATTTCTTACTGGGAGAACATTTCCTACGATCTGACCCCTCTGCACGTGGAGGGGGTCAAGAGGTTCTTTGAAGATGCCGTGGAAGTGGGGGTACTGGGGGTGGCGCCTGAAATCCGTTTTCTGCAGCATGACTGAATGAAGAAAGGGGAGAATACGATTCTCCCCTTTCGATTTGGTTGCGCCTTACCTCGACTTCTATTACTTCTTGCCGGCAGCTTTCTTGGATGCCTTGAGAGGATTGATCTTGAGTTCTTCGGTCTTGATCTCGACTTTCACGTGGGTTGCGAAGTTGCAGATACCGGACGACCATTTCTTGCTCGGAGCTGGGTAGGCGCTGCAGACCCTGCCGATTGTGCTGTCGACGATTCTGTCACAGCCTTCGCAATCCTCCACAACGGTCTGGCATGAGCCTTCGCTGAAAACACATCCTTGTTTACCCCAGAAAGTACACTCGGTACCTGGGAGTACCGTTTGACACTGCATTGTACAACCTCCTCTAAGTTCGTCCTTAATCGTTGTATAGAAGCACTGTAGCAATTTCCAAAGAAAAATGTCAATAAGAAAATCCTGCTTGCCGGTCCTTTCCCTTGACTCGCGCGCTGCTAGCTGCCATCATGAAAGGCGGGAAGGGATTTGGCTCCTGCCGGCTGGTTGCGTGACGCCCGGCAGTTTCCTTAATTTCAGGCTGACGGTTTTTAATTGGTCGGAACGCGAGTTGGTGTTATTATAAAAAATTCGATCAGAGAATATGCACCTTTTGGAGGATTTTATGTGGGATTATACGGATAAGGTTCGCGAGCATTTCCTAAACCCTAAGAATGTGGGGGAAATTCCGGATGCGGATGCAGTGGGCGAGGTGGGCAGCCTGGCTTGCGGCGATGCCCTGAAGCTCTATCTGAAGCTTGATGAAACGAAAAACCGGATTGTGGACGCAAAGTTCCAGACATTCGGATGCGCAAGCGCCATAGCCTCTTCGTCGGCTCTCACCGAGATCATAAAGGGAAAGACCCTGGATGAGGCGCTTAATGTTTCCAACCAGGAAATCGCTGAATTTCTTGGCGGTCTCCCAGAGGAAAAGATGCATTGTTCGGTCATGGGCCAGGAGGCCCTTGAAGTGGCCATAGCCAAGTATCGGGGCGGGCCCCTGCCCGGGCATGACCACGCCCATCCGGATATGGAAGGTGAAGTGGTCTGCAAGTGCTTCGGCATAACGGACCAGTTTCTGAAAAAGGTCATCAAGGAGAACAATCTGCACACCGCCGAGCAGGTTACCCATTTTACCAAGGCAGGCGGCGGTTGCGGCGGCTGCGTCCCGAAAATAAAGGAACTGATCTCGGAAGTTATGGGCGAGCAGCCTAAAAAAGAGCACAAGCGGCCGGAAAAGCTTACCAACCTGCGCAAGATGCAGCTTATCCAGGATGTCCTGGAAAAGGAGGTCCGTCCGCTTCTGTGGGCTGACGGCGGCGACCTCGAACTGGTCGATATTGCCGGCAGCACGGTGCAGATTGCATTCCGAAAGGCCTGCGCTGGTTGCGTATCTTCCGGGTACACCGCGAAATTCGTCGAACAGAAGCTGCGCGAATTCGTTGCCGACGACATCAGGGTCGAGGAGGTGGAAGGATGAGGGAGATCTACGCGGACAATAATGCGACCACCAAGGTGGATGAAGTTGTCTTCGAAGAAATGCGTCCCTATTTCTGCGAGCTGTACGGCAACCCGAGTTCCATGCACTTTTTCGGCGGGCAGGTGCAGAAAAAAGTCGATGAGGCAAGAAGGCGGACTGCTGACCTGCTCGGGGCCCAGCCCGAAGAAATAGTCTTCACCGCCTGCGGCACAGAGAGCGATAACGCTGCGATACGCTCGGCACTGGAAGTTTTCCCGGAACGAAGGCACATAATTACTACCCGAGTGGAACATCCCGCGGTCCTGACCGTGTGCCGCAATCTCTCCAAGCGCGGCTACCGGGTGTCCGAGCTATCGGTTGACGGCGAAGGCAGGCTGGACCTGAACGAACTTCGTTCCGTCATAGATGAGGATACCGCCATTGTTTCGGTCATGTATGCAAACAATGAGACAGGTGTCGTGTTTCCCATCGAGGAGATCGGCGCGATCGTGAAGGATAAGGGGGCGCTTTTTCATACCGATGCAGTACAGGCTGTCGGCAAGATCCCTTTGAACATGGCTGACTCGACCATTGACATGCTTTCCTTGTCCGGCCACAAGCTCCATGCCCCAAAGGGTATCGGCTCGCTTTACCTGCGGAAGGGGGTACCGTTCCGTCCCTTCATGGTCGGCGGCCATCAGGAAAGGAGCCGTCGCGCCGGGACGGAAAACACAGCCGGTATCATAGCGCTGGGGAAGGCTTGCGAGCTGGCAGGCCAGAACCTGGAACTCGAGAATACCCGGGTCAGGGCCATGCGCGACCGCCTCGAGAGCGAAATCCTGCGCCGCATAAGCAACGTGCAGGTTAACGGAGGCAAGGCCGAGCGGCTCCCGAACACCGTTTCCGTCGCATTCGAATTCGTTGAGGGGGAGGCAATCCTGTTGCTGTTGAGCGAGAAGGGCATCTGCGCATCTTCGGGGAGCGCCTGCACGTCAGGGTCCCTGGAGCCTTCCCACGTGCTTCGCGCCATGGGAGTACCCTTTACCTGTGCCCATGGCTCCATCAGGTTTTCCCTTTCCCGCTTCACTACGGATGATGACATTGACACCATCATTAGGGAGCTGCCGCCGATAATTGCGCACTTGCGTGAACTTTCCCCCTTCGGGCGCGAATTTCTCGCCAGGTCGAACTAATCTTCGATGTGGGATCGCCCGAAAGATAGCGGCTTGATGACGACATGGCATATTACGGGGGATGATGGCCGATGATGCGCAGAACCTCTGCGGCAGTGCAGATACTGATCATACTGATCGTTATCGGCTATGGGACATACCACCTGTTTCTAGGCAACTTCGAAGTGAGCATGTCTACCCTTCCGTTTCTCGTCGCCTACTACCTGTTCGTGGTGGTGCGGCAGAGGAAGAACAAGGAAAGCGGCGGAGAGGATAGCAGCGAATCTGATGAAGGCAGGTGAACACAACGCGTTTGATAATGGAAAAGGCGGGTCCTTGACCCGCCTTTTCCATTTGTTGCTATGCTCGGCTGGAAATAGGAATTGGTATCATTTGCCGCAGCACTTCTTGTACTTGAGGCCGCTTCCGCATATGCAGGGGTCATTCCTCCCGATCTTTGCAACGGAAACGGGCCTGGGTTTAACAAGCTTGCCGTCCGTAAAGAACCAGCACCCCTTGTCGCGCGTGAACTGCGCGCATTCGTGATGGGAACGGGAGAGTCCCTTTTCCCGGAAGCTGGCAATGAACTCGACTTCACCGGTGTCGTCATCCATGCCGCCTTGCCGGGTTTCAACAATCTCAAGCCTCAGCCACTCCGAATTTTCAGCCCATTCTCTTGTCCCTTCATGATCATATCCCTTCCTATGGTCGGGATGGGTGCTGTTGAAAATGAATTCCGTCTTGACGCCGACATAGGCAGAATAGCGTGCCCGCATGAGTTGCTCCGCGGTTTCTGCGGGGCGTTCTCCGGTAATTACAGGTTCGCAGCAATCTGAATAGGATTTGCCGCTTCCGCATGGACAACTGTTCATCTGTGATTCTCCTTCAGGTCGTATGTGGTTGATTTGCAAAAAAAAGGGGCATGCCGCCGGCCTTTCACGGGGATGCGAAAGAGCGGCGAAGCAGGGCTCCTAAAGGTCCTTGCATAATGAAAGAAACGCTTCAAGAACATCGGTCACGGTCAGGATTCCTTCCAGGCCACCTGCCTGATCCACGACGCACAGGCATGAGATGCGCCGGTCATGGAGCAGTTGGGCAGCTTCCCGTATGTCTGCTGTTGCCGATACGGTCAGAGGGTCGGGTATCATGGCCTCTTTTACCGGTATTTTTGAAAGCAGGTAGTGCAGTTCCCAGGTGTCAAGCGAGGTTGCCTTGCCCGGCGTGGACTTGCTGATGGAGCTTTCGGTGAGCAGGCCGGTCAGTTTCCCGCCGTGCAAAACCGGCAGGTAGGGGATGCGCTCCTCCTTCATCAGGTGAACGGCTTCCATTATGGATGTCTCGTCTTCAACCGTGATCGGCTTTTTCATCCAACGGGCAACTTTCGTCATGGTCTGTCCTCCCTCTCGCTACATTCCCAGGAACGCCTTTTTCACATGGTCGTCGTTCAGGAGGTCTTCTCCTTTTCCGGTCAGGACGATCCGCCCCGTTTCGAGCACATAGCCCCGGTGGGCGATGCGCAGGGACTGGTACACGTTCTGCTCCACCAGGAGGATCGTCACCCCCTGACGATTGATTTCCGTGATGATGTCGAAGATGTTCTTTACCAGGAGCGGCGCCAAGCCGAGCGAAGGTTCGTCAAGCAGGAGAAGGCGAGGGCAGGCCATCAGCCCGCGGGCGATCGCCAGCATCTGCTGTTCGCCTCCGGACATGGTGCCTCCAAGCTGTTTCTGCCGTTCCCGGAGCCGCGGAAAGAGGTCGAACACGCGCTCGATGTTCTCTTCACGCCATTTCCTGGCGTTCCGGATATAAGATCCCATGCGGAGATTCTCCAGCACGGTTAGCTCCGGGAATATCCGCCTCCCTTCAGGAACCTGGATTATTCCCATTTCCACGACATCATGTGATTCCATCCCGGCAAGATCTCGGTCGAGGAAGGTTATCTTTCCGGAATCGGGTTTGACCAGGCGTGAAATGTTGCTGAGCGTGGTTGACTTGCCGGCGCCGTTGCTGCCGAGAACGGTGACGATTTCCCCTTCGTTCACCTGCAGGTCCACATCCCAGAGAACCTGGAGTCCGTCATAACTGAAGTTGAGCTTTTCAATCCTAAGCATGGCTTTCTCCCAGGTATGCATCCACCACTTCCTGGTTCGAGACGATTTCAGCCGGAGTCCCTTCGGCAAGTTTCTCACCTGAATTGAGCACCACTATGCGGTCGGAAATTCTCATGATGGCTTTCATGTCATGTTCGATCACCATCTGGGTTATGCCGCGCTGCTTGATGTCCAGGATCAGCTGGATTATCTCCTCGCTCTCGGCAGGGTTGAGCCCACCCATGACTTCGTCCAGCAGCAGCAATTCAGGTTTTGTCGCCAGCACGCGGGCCATCTCCAGCTTTTTCCTCTCACCGATGGGAAGCCCTTCGGCGATGAAACCGCTCTTTGGATCCAGTCCAACTACCCGAAGCTGCTCCATGGCGATTTCCCGTGCCGCCGAGAGGGAGTTGGTGCGGCAAAGAGCTCCCACCATCACATTGTCAAGGACGGACATCTTTACCAGCGGCCTTACCTTCTGCCAGGTCCTTACCATGCCGAGCCTGCAGACACGGTCGGGCTGCAACCCGGTTATAGGGTTCCCCTTGAAGAAAATCTCCCCCCGTGACGTTGGGTAGTAACCGGTAATGCAATTGAACAAAGTCGTCTTGCCCGCGCCGTTCGGACCGATAAGCCCCTTGATCATTCCCTCTTCCAGGGCAAAGGAGACATCGGAATTGGCTGCAAGGCCGCCGAAGAATTTGCTGACGTGCCTGAGTTCCAGGATTGCCATCAGCTGTTGCTCCTTTCCCTGGCCCGCACCATGTTCCGGACGAATCCAAGCACACCTTCAGGCATGTACAGTATGACTACTACTACCAGGATACCGTAAATCAACACATGTGCATGTGCCAGGTTTTCCTTGAGGAATGCCCCGACCGGCGATTCTTCGCTGACCAGCCCCGCGGAGATGAGCCCCTGGGTTATCAGGTTGCTCCTGAGCGCCTCGGAGAGGGGGACGAGAACCAGTGATCCTACCACCGGGCCCATGATAGTCCCTATGCCGCCGATGATGCAGATGAGGACGATCTGGACGGACATGTCCATGGACAGGACGGTCGTTGGATCGATGAAGCCGATGTACACAGCATAGAAACTGCCCGCCAGAGAGGTGAACGCTGCGGAAATCGCCAGGGACAGGTTCTTGTGCAGGTTCAGGTTGATGCCCAGCGAATGGGCCGCGTCCTGGTCTTCCCTTATGGCCTGGAAGTAAAAGCCCAGCTTGGAATGCTGGACAATGCAGGTCACGGCGATGATCAAAAGTGCGAAAACGAGTGCGGTGTAATAAAAAGGAACCTTTGTGAGAAAGTCAGTCACAACGAGGGAGCCGATCTTGAGAGGGGGGATGTCCGTGGCGAGTATCCCTTCTGCGCCATTGGTCAATTCCTTTGTGTTGAGTGCAGAGAGGCGGAGTATTTCCGCTGCGGCTATGGATGCGAGCACGAAGTAGGGGCCCCGGAGGCGGAAGCAGATGGAGCCGATGATAAGAGCCATTGCGATTGCAGTGGCTGCGCCCGCGAACATGCCGAACCATGGCGGGACCTGCTGGTACTGCATCAGCATCATGGTGGTGTAGGCGCCTGTGCCGAAGTAGGCCGCATGGCCCACGGAATACTGCCCGGTGTAGCCGCCCAGGATGTTCCAGCTTTGTCCCATGATCACGCTCAGAAATATCAGAATCATTATGTGGTGGGCGTAAGGGCTTTCGACCACCAGCGGGAAAGCTGCGAGAGAGATGAGAACGGCCAGGAAAACCAGCAGGCCGGCAGGCTTGATGCTCCTCAGGATGACCAATGCTTCGCTTATCATGCTCATGGCTTCCGTACCGCCTATACCCTGGATTTTCCGAGCAGGCCCGATGGCTTGAAGAGGAGCACCAGGAGGAATATCATGTACACCAGGACCTCTTTCCAGCCGGATGAAATGTACACGGCTCCCAGTGATTCGGCAATACCGATCAGAATTCCCCCCAGGGTCGCACCGATGACGCTTCCCATTCCACCGAGAACGGTAATGACAAATGCCTTAAGGGTGAATGTGCTGCCAATCTGGGGAAATATGTAATAGGTCGGAGATATGAGGGCTCCGGCAGTGCCGGCCAGCGCCGCCCCCAGCCCGAAAGAGATGATGGACATTCGCCGGACGTCGATCCCCATGAGCTGGGCAGCCTGACGGTCCTGCGCCGTAGCGCGGATTGCCTGCCCCATGTCGGTTTTCATGAGGAACCAGTAGAGAAGCCCGGTTATTACCGCGGTTATTATGAAAGAGATTGCCAGCGGTTCCGAGATTGAAATCCCCATGAATTTGAAACTGCCCGATGAATAGGATGTCGTGAGGATCTTGTAGTCTGAAGTGTATATGAGCATGACGGTGTTACTCATAATCAGGCCCAGACCGATGGTCAGTAGTATCTGGTTCTGTGGCAGAGCATTCAGTACCCTGTTGACGAACAGTTTCTGGAGTAAACCTCCGAACAGAAACATGAGCGGAATGCATATGAGAACCGAGGCGAAGGGGTCAATTCCGAACAGGTTGAAGAGATTGAACGTCAGGTACATCCCGATCATCATTATGTCGCCATGGGCGAAGTTGATGATCCGCATCACCCCGAAGATGATCGTGAGCCCGATGCCGATCAGCGCGTAGACGCCGCCGACCAGTATGCCACTTATGAGTGACTGCAGGAAAAGAAGAACTGGCTGCATGGAGGCGCTGTCCATGTGTTTCTCCGTGTTGCTTCGAGTTGGGTGCAAGCGGGGCGAAGCCGGTCCCGTACTCCCGGTACCGGCGGGATACTCTGCCGAATATCCCGCCCGTCCGGAATTATCAGTCAGGAGAAGCTGTCGCTCCTTACCATTTCGGGAACGGATAGACCGGTTTCTTTGTGGCGAACTTTGCCGGGAATACGGTTTCGTACCTGCCCTTCTGTAGTTGCTGTACCAGCATCTGGTGATTGTTCTGGTTGGTGAAGCCGGCATAGTCGGAAAACTTCACCTGGCCCATGATCCCGTTCCAGGTCCCCGCTTTCAGTCCAGCCCTGGTCTTGTCGCGGTTGCCGCCGTTCCGGGAGGCTGTTTCCGCCATGATGACCATGGATGCATAGGCGCATGCCGCGTGATAGGTCGGCTCCTTGCCGAATTTTGCCTTGTATCTGCGGGCAAAGTCGGCTGCGCCGGCCCAGTTCACATCGTCGGTCCACTGGGTGGAGGACAGGACACAATTGGAAATGTCTTTTTCCCTGGCGAATTCGGCGGTGGTGAAGCCTGCCCCGCCACCCAGGAAAGCCTTGGGCTGCAAACCGATTTCCCGCGCCTGCCGCATGAGCAGGATGGCGTCGGCAACATAGGAAACCATGAAAACCAGGTCCGGGTTCCTGGCCTTGATCTTGGTGAGAGTTGAACGGTAGTCGGGAGAGCCTTTCTGGTAAGATTCATCGGCGACAACCCTGATTCCCCTCCTTGTCGCGTACGCCTTGGCTGTTTTGCTGGTTGACGTGCCGAAATCGGTGTTTTCGTAGATCAGCGCGATTGTTTTCGGTTTCCCCAGGGCAAGCACGGAATCGATGAGGACAGAGGCATAGACATCGGCAGGTGCGTTCATGCGGTAAACCCACTTGTACCCCTGGCGGGTTATTTCTTCCTTTGCCGCGGCCGGGATCAACAGCGGGACCTTGTATCTTTCGGAGAGTTTTGCCACTGCGTTGGAACATGCCGAGGTGTAGGGGCCCACCACTCCCGCCACTCCATTGCGGGTCGCGAGCTTTTCCATTGCGCTCATGGCGATGGGCGGCTTGCCGGTGTCGTCTTCCCATATCAGTTCCACGGCTATTCCTTTTTTTCTCAGGTCTTCCTGGGCGAGCTTGATGCCGTTGGTCAGGTTTTCGCCAATCGGCGCCTCGGGGCCGGTCATGGAGTTTATGACCCCGATCTTGACGGCGGCCTCAGCCGTCGAAATCGGCATCGATGCCAGGCAGAGGGCAAGGAGTGACAACAAAAAGACGTTTTTCATAGCGGCAATCTCCTTTGACTACGTTATGAACTGCAATTCGAGCCGGTTACTTCGGGAATGGCCGAGAACGCATTTATCCTTTCATGCCGTACCGGTTTCGCCCCCGCTTTAACAGGGGCTTTTGTGTTGACTTGCCTTGGCTGGTAATTTAAAACAGTTACAGATACCATATCTTTCGGTGATCCGCAATAACCGCGAAATAAGCAGGCTGTTGAAAGCCCCAGCGGAGAGTGCCTGCTCCGTTGCGCGGCGCTCACACCCCGCCTGGAAAGGCGATATGCCCGGGTGCTTCGCTCCGTGCGGCTTGCATCCTGTCTGGCCCATGAAGTTTTTGAGATGACCGGTGGGGGTGTCAGGGATGCGCTGTTTGCTTACATGAGGCTGCGCCATGGGATACAGAAATCTGGGAGAGTGTGTCCGTGATCTTGAGCGGCGGGGCGACCTGGTCAGGATAGACCTGGAGCTCGATCCCGACCTGGAGATCGGGGCCGTACAGCGACGGGTTTACAAAACTGCTGGGCCGGCGCTTCTTTTCACCCGTGTCAGGGGTTGCGCTTTTCCCATGCTCGGAAACCTTTTCGGGACGCGGGAAAGACTCCGGTTTCTGTTTCGGGATACGCTTGACGCCGTGCAGCGTTTCGTCGACCTGAAGAGAGATCCGCTTTCTCTTTTTCGCCACCCGCTTGATGCCCTGCACATCCCTAACCATGCTCTGCATTTGTTCCCCCGGATGGTGAAGTGCGGGCCGGTCCTGGCAGGGAGGACCTCCATAAGCCGGCTCCCAATGCTGAAATCCTGGCCTGGGGATGGCGGCGCTTTCATAACCCTGCCTCAGGTCTATTCGGAGAGTCCTGAACAGCCGGGATGGCGGCATTCGAACATGGGGATGTACCGGGTGCAGCTTTCGGGGGGCGAATATTTGCCTGATGCCGAGGTCGGCATCCATTACCAGATCCAGCGCGGCATTGCGGCGCACCATGCCGAGGCAATCCGCCTGGGAGTGCCTTTAAGAGTGAATATCTTTATCGGGGGTCCGCCGGCCTTGACCGTGGCTGCGGTCATGCCGCTGCCGGAGGGGATGCCCGAGCTCGCTTTTGCCGGGCTTTTGGGCGGCCGGAGGGTGCGGATGGTCAAGAGGCCCGGGATGCTGCCCGTCCCCGCGGAAGCCGATTTCTGCATAACGGGTGTCATCGAGCCCGGCAGGGTCCTGCCGGAAGGTCCGTTCGGCGATCACATCGGCTATTACAGCCTCAGACACGATTTTCCGGTAATCAGGGTTGAAAATGTTTTTCACAGGGATGGCGCCATATGGCCATTCACCACGGTGGGAAGGCCGCCCCAGGAGGATTCCGAGTTCGGCGCCTTCATTCATGAACTCACCGGTCCACTGATTCCCTCGGTAATCCCGGGCGTCCGGACCGTTCATGCGGTCGACGCTGCCGGGGTGCATGCGCTCCTGCTTGCAGTGGGGAGCGAGAGATATGTGCCTTATGAGCCGGGAAAGAGGCCCATGGAGCTTTTGACCTTGGCCAATGCCATTCTGGGCCAGGGTCAACTTTCCCTGGCAAAGTTTCTGTTCATTGCCGCCGGTGAGGATGCCCCTTCACTGGAAGCCCGGGATGTGACGTCGATGTTCCGGCACGTCCTGGAGCGCGCCGACTGGCGACGCGATCTGCATTTCCAGACGTGCACGACCATCGATACGCTCGACTACACCGGCACGGGCCTTAACCAGGGTTCCAAAGTCGTGATCCCGGTTGCAGGCCCACCGGTTCGCGACCTTCCGACTTCGTTGCCTGCCGGCCTTCGGTTCCCGGAAGGATTCGGGGAGCCCCGGGTCTGCCTGCCGGGGATACTGGGAGTAAATGGTCCGGAATGCGGGGAATACCTGGAATGCGCGGCAGCCGACATCGCTGGTTTCTGCTCATTCTACAACGAAAAGGACCCCATATGCTCATTTCCCCTGATTGTCATTGTCGATGACAGCGAATTCGTCGCCCGGACCCTGGGAAATTTCCTTTGGGTCGCCTTCACCCGGTCAAACCCTGCAGCAGACCTGTACGGCATCGGCGCCTTCTTCCGCGACAAGCACTGGGGGTGTAGAGGACCGCTTGTAATGGACGCGCGGGCGAAGCCCCACCATGCTCCGGTTCTTCAGGACGACCCGGCCATTGAAAGGCGGGTCGATCAACTGGGCGCGCCGGGCGGGCCGCTGCACGGGATAATATGAAGATGAGCGGCGTTGCGGGATTGGCCGGTCGCATGGCAAAAAAAAGAGACCGCATTCAGATCTGAATGCGGTCTCTTTTTTTGAATAGCAGTGAAATAATAAATTACTTGGCTTCTTCCGGCGCGGCAGGCGCAGCGGGTGCGGCTTCGGGGGCGGCCTCAGGCGCGGTTTTTGCCTTGCCTTTTGCTTTCTTCACTTTTTTCTTGGCTGCTTTTTTCTTGGCGGGGCAGGCTTTCTTTTCGCCTTCCTTCTTCTCACCAGCCTTCATTTCCTCTTTCGCCTGCTGTTTCTCCAGTTCCTTGTACTGGCGTGTCGTGTCAGCGCCCTTGGTGGTGTCGGATTCCTTGTCTTCCTTGACGACCTTGCCTTCAGCATCATACACCGTGGTGGTCACCGTCGCATCCTGCTCGGGGTACTTCTCCTCGGCGGCATAAACCATTCCTGTAAGAGAAACAACAGCTAAAAGGGAAACAACTGCGGTTACTGCTTTTTTCATGTCTTCCTCCTTAAGAAAAAATGATAAGCAATGTCCACTGCAGCTACAGGTTCTGATACAAGAAATTAAATCTTTTTCGTATGATATCACCTGAAATGGAAAATGCAAGATTCTTTGTAAATGGAAACTTTACCGGTTTTCAGCTGATCGTTTTGCGATAGAGCACGGCTTTCGGTATGGCAATTTATGGCCTGGTCCGGGAAATCGTGGAGGTATGTTAAAGCCAAAGCGACAAGGGTAATGAGTCGTTGCAGCGACGGTCAGATTTTTCTTCCGCAACTGTAGCAGGAAACCGTTCCCTCGTTTTCCCGCGCAACGACGATGGCTCCGCAATCGGGGCATGTAGCCATGCCCTGATAGTCGGCCGGTGAGGATTCCCTGTAATATGATTCCCAATCCAATTCCTTGATATGATTAAGCTCCTCCTCAGTTACAGTGTGTTCGGACCTTATAGTGTTGCGCATAAGAGGCTCCTTTATGGATATCATTAAACATGTCGATAATATTATCACATATGAAAAAGAAATTGAACCGTCCGGATGGAAAAGTGACGAAGCTCACATTTTGGCTCTTCAAGAGAAAAACCTGTTGACTTTACAGCCATGTTCCGGATAATGACATCACTGACGGATACCACAATTCAATACTTCGATAAACGATAATACTAAACCATTCGCGAGAATGGGGCGGAAAGCCTAAAGGGTCTCCTGCAGACTGCCGGGTTGCCGAAATATCATCCGATATTTTTGCCCCGGTTTTTTTTTGCCGGCGGCGATGCCTTGACCTAACCGTTTCCAATTTTGCTTTTGCCAACAAGTGAATGGTGATCTTCGAGTGGGGTGAAAGATGTTCATTGAGAATGATTCCCTGCAGTACATCGAAGCGGAAGCTCAGGATGTGTATGCCATATTCCGTTCCACATCGGCTGTTCCTCTCGCCCGCGGCGGCAAGGATAAGCAGCCGTGCGAAGCCTTCGTATGCGCGGTTCAGGAGAGTCCGACAGCCATGTCCCTTTATATCGCATTTTCGTTCCAGAAAGGGAAAAGCTGCCTGGTCTTCACGCCCAAGAAACAACCTGTCGACAGGAAGAACTACGAATCCGAACTTGAGGATGCTTTCGAGTTTCTTAAGGAACGCGGGTTCGAAATGCAGAGCGTAAATCTCAATTACAGCAAGGCTCTCCGCGAAGTCGTCATAAGCGACCTGCGGATTGTTCAACTGCCAGCGAATGGCAAAAGGCCTGCTCACCGTAAAGGCGCCGGTGAAAAAGCGGCCAGGGAATCCCATGCCGCTTCTGACAGGAAATCTGCGGCAACAGGTGCAGATGCCAAGGATGCTGCGTCCGTCGAAGCGGGTCAAGAGACGGAAAGTGCGGCAAAACAGGGCAGGAGATCTTCTTCTCAACCTGACAGGAAAGAAGCTGCCGGTGAAACAGGAAAAGCGGCATCCTTGAAAACGGACCAACCATCTGAAACCGCGAACGAAACTGAGGACCGGGAAAACGCTCGAGTTGAGAACGTAACAGCGGCAAAGGCGAAAAGAGATCTTCTCAAGGAACGGATCAATCAGGATGACTCGGCTGCAGTGGCTGAACTTTCCGCGCTCAAGGATGAAATCGAGGCGCTGCAACGAGAAAACGCGGAACTGGAGCAGTCCAGGCAACGTGAGTTGGCTCCACTCAGGGCGGATGCGGAACGGCTCAAGTCCGAGAACAGCGCGATCAAGGCTTCCGCAGATGCTGAAGCATCCGGCTTGAAAAAGGAAATAGAGTCGCTGCAGGGTGACATTGAGGAAGCCCGAAAGGGCGCGGATGAAGAACTCGGCGCTTTGCGTGCGGAACTCGTCCGCCTTGAAGATGCGAAATCTGCTGATGAAAAGGCCGCTGCAAAGGAAATAGCAGCTCTTAAAGTGGAACTGGAGGCATTGTCCGGTGAAAGGGGGAACGAAGAAGAGCTGGAGAACCTGAAATCGGATTTGAAACGGCGCACGGCAGAAATGTCGGAATCGAGGAAACGCTTCCTTGAGGAAAAGGCCTTGCTCAAGGAGGAGATAAACGGGCTCGAGAAAGAAATCCAGGGTCTGCGCAAGGAGTCAGAGCAGGAACGTGCCGCCATCGTGGCTGAACGAGACCGGCTTGCCGGAGATAAGGAAGAAGCAGCCGCGATTGCCGCAAACGAGTCGCGGCCGCTGCGTGACGAAATAGAATCGTTGCGGTCGGAAATCGACGTACTCAATGAATCGACTGAAAAGGAGCTTTCCGGCCTCAGGTCCGAAGCGGATGCCCTTGCAGCTGAGCGGGATACGCTGAAGGATCGTGCCTCCGCACTGATCAAGGAAGGCAAGACCGCCTCTGAAGCCATGGCGGCAGAGATTGACGAACTGCAAGCAGAGCTGGAGCGCCTGCTCTCGGAAAAGGATGAGACGGAGCGGCTAGCGGACGAGAAGCGTTCGGCCCTCCAGGGAGAAATCCGGGATCATGTGGAGCAGCTGGAACAGGCGACCCTTTCCCATGCCAATCGAACAAAAGAGCTGGAAAAGGAACTGGCGCTTTTGCACTCGCGAAGCAGTGAGCAGGCTGCAAAGCACGCACGCGAACTCTCCTCCCTGTCAGATGGGCTTTCCAGTCTCCAGGCTGAAACGGAAGAAGCAGCGGCAACCGCGGAAAGGGAAATAGCCGGGCTGAGAGGGAAAATCGAAGAAGTCGCGGCTGACAAGGCCGCCGCGGAAGAACGCTCGACAAACGAAACCACGGTTCTCAATGCGGAGCTCGAGCGGCTGCAGTGGGAAAAGAATGCCTTCGAGGCATCGTCACGTGAAGAGCTTGCTTCCAAACGGGCCGAGCTTGAAAAGACAAAGCAGGAAATATCCGATGACGAAATCCTGCATTCAAAGAAACTATCCGCGGTCCAGTCGGAAATAGCCGAAATGGCGAGAGGCAGGGAAGAGGCCGAGCGCAGGGCTTTGACGCAGTTTTGCGCAGCACAGCAACAAGTGCTGCAACTGGCGTCCGGCCTTGTGAAATCGGAAAGAGCCGTTGCCGAAACCATGGCTTCGATTCGCTCCTCCTCCCGCATGCTGTTTGATACGATTACCGGCTTCAAGTCCGCTGTCGCCGGAGAGGCTGCTGACCATGAATCGGGGGAGGCTGACGAGGCATGGATAGAGGGCGAACGTCTCGATGAAATGAGAATCGAAGAGACCGCCGCCGCCGAAGAAGAGCTGGCTTTGCTTCGGTCGCAGGTTGACAGGCTGACGGAGAACATGCTGGATTCAAGGGAAGTTGCTGCAGCGGAAATCGCGGCATTGACCGCCGAAGTCATGCTGATCGAGTCGGAAAAGGCTGCCGAGGAAAGGGATGCAAAGGAACGGATCGATGCCCTCAAGAACGACCTGGAGCGGCTGAAGGCCGCAAAGGACGCAGTTGAAAGGACTAATGCCGAAATGGTCGCCGGTCTCCGGGCCGAAGTGGAGTCGCTTGCTGCGGAAGTGGCAGAGCCCGAATCTGCGGAAGCGGCAACGCAGCCTGAAGAACTTGCCGAACCTTTCCTGATCGATGAAGGAGATGCTTCCCTGGAAGGGTCCGAACCTTTGTCGCCGGAGGAGCCTGTTGTCCAACCGACAGCCCACGCGGACGGCGCAACCGCGGAGACCCTGGAGACGGCGCCTTCCGCGGCCGAAGAGGTTTTCCACCCGGAAGAGCTGCTGGCTGTGGAGGATGCCGGCGGTATTGACATGCCGACCTCGGACAGCGATTGGCCGGACTTCGGCGAAACGGCCACCATTTCCGGGTCTGAGGGTGATAAGGACCCGTTTGCTTTCCTGAATGGTGATGCGTCGACGACAATGGAGGGTGGCGCCGGAGCGGTTTCGTCCGGGACTCCGGGGCGGTTTGCCATCGACAGGTCGTTGAAATGCATTGAAGTCGCGTCGGCTGACGACGTGGTTGAGATTTACCAGTCACTGAACAGGGCCAGGGTCGCGATGGAAGACCACACGACCAGGACGTGCGACGCCTTTCTGAGCGTGGTCAAGGAAAAAGGCAAGCCCCGCGTGTACATAGCGCTTTATATGGTGGACACTAAAGGCACCCTGGTTTACGTTCCTGAACGCCAGCCCGAGAACGAGAAAGATTGTGAGAAGTTGTTGGAAGAAGGAATGGAATTCATTGAGATCGTGGGTTTCATGATGGACCGGTTGGACCTGGGCAAAGATCAGTCTGCAAGGGCGGGAATGGTCGGCGCCATTCCGGTCTTCGGGGTGGGTGCGTGATTTGCAGGTGTTGGAGAGGCAATGCATGCACTCTCCAACAAGAAGGGGACGGCCCTTATGCCCGGCGAGAGGTGAGGAGATGCAGCGGGCTCATAAGGTTTATGTCATATGTTACGCGGGCAGTCGTGAAAAAGAGCTGTCGGACAGTTCTTCTTCTTTCGCATGGCTTTAGATTCAGCCAGCGACTTCGCAGATTGAATCCATGATTTCGATCAGTCTCTTGGCCAGTGGATTGATGACGCTGTAATGAACTTCAACCCCTTCCCGTTTTCCCTCGATGATGCCCTTGTTCTTCAAAAGCGCCAGGTGCTGGGAAACGGTTGCTTGCGGGAGACCAAGGCATTCCCAGATGTGCTTTACGTTGCATTCCTGCGAACAGAGGCCGGCAACGATTTTCAAGCGGACCGGGTGGCCCAGTACCTTGCAGATTTCCGCTTCAGAGATGTAATTTCTGCTCTTGTCAAACTTCATGGCCAAATCCTCACGATTAATAAAATCCGCATATATCTATATTATTCATTCGGTGATTTGTCAATTAGTTTCCATCCGGAAAGGGCGCTTTTTGACTCGGCCGCTGGCCTCACCCTAAAGGGCTGTGTCAATCAGCGGGCTTGTTTGTGCGACATACTTCAGTATGTCTCCGCGCAACCCCTTGGGTTTTGTCAGCCTTCGCTGTCAACTTTTGCGGGCAAAAGTTTCTTGCCAGGACGACAACCAGCACAGCTGGCTGGACCGCGAAGGCGTCCCCACAGGGGATCGGCCAATGGCCGAGTCAAAAATCCCCTCTTTCCGATCTGGAAACTGTATAGTGTTTTTCTGAGGGTTTCGGACGGGAACCAATTAAAACATCATTAAAATCGTTTTATAGCCGGTTGGTCGGGCCGAGCGGAAAAGGAGATGAATCAGTGCCTGAAAAGTTCGTCACTGAAATGGCATGCCGCAAAATGTCCCGGCTCCTTTTCTTCCAGGGGGGGGATGGCCGACGCGCACAATTCAGGGCGTGAATATGGACATCGGGTATGAAAGGGGCAACCCGGGGGAGGAGAGATCGGGTTCGGGATGTCGCCCTTAAGAGGCGGTGGCGCCTGACGGCCGGTTTTCCCGATGCCCGGTATCGCGGAAAGCAGGGCTTCCGTATAGGGATGTAGAAATCTTCTGAAAATATCATCGGTCCGGCCGGATTCAACGATTTTGCCGAGGTACATGACGGCGATTCGATCGCACATGTGCCGAAGCACTGAGAGATCGTGGGCGATGATGATGAGGGAAAGCGCATAGCGCTTCTTCATGTCCTGGAGAAGGTTGATGATCTGTGCCTGTATCGAGAGGTCGAGAGCCGAAACCGGTTCGTCGGCGATCAGGAGACTGGGAGCGACAGCCAGTGCCCGGGCGATTCCGATCCGCTGACGCTGTCCGCCCGAAAACTCATGGGGATAGCGGGTCATGTGTTCCTCGCGGAGCCCGACTTTTTCCAGCAGATCGCGGGCAATCCCCTTACGGGCAGATGGCTCCGCAAGACCGTGAATTGTGAGAGGTTCGGCAATGGCGTCTCCGATCCGCATGCGAGGGTTGAGTGACGAAAAGGGGTCCTGGAAGATCATCTGGACCTCTTTTCTGAACCCGAGGAGATCCTTCCCTGAAACACGATGCAAGGGGGCGCCACGGAAAATTACTTCTCCTTCGTCCGGACGCAGCAGCCCCAGGAGGAGTTTCCCAAGGGTTGACTTGCCGCTTCCCGATTCACCTGCAAGGCCGAGAGTGTCGCCCTCTTCGAGGCGCAAGGACACGCCGTCCACCGCTTTGAGTTTGAGCGGCCGTGCGAATGCTTGCGGCCTGACCGGGAAAGATTTCCTGATATCGACGGTTTCTATCAATGGCTGCGTCATGAGTATTTCCAGCAGCGAACGGAGTGTCCGCTTCCCATTTCCTTAAGGGGAGGCGCCTCCTGCCCGCATTTCCATTCCCTGGACGGGCAGCGGTCGCAGAAACCGCAACCGGGCAGGGGTGTATTGAGCGCCGGCACCTGGCCCGGTATCACCGGGAGCGGCCTGCCTTTTTCGGCATGCTGCGGGAGCGATGCCAGCAGTCCGCTGGTGTAGGGATGGAGCGGGTTGTCCAACACTTCCCCGGTAGGGCCGGATTCGACTATCCTGCCGGCATACATGATGGCCGTGTGCTCAGAGCGTTCCGCCACGATGCCCAGGTCATGGGTGATGAGGATGAGGCTCATGCCCATTTCTTTTTTCAGGCTGTCCATGAGTTCGAGGATCTGGGCCTGGATGGTAACGTCCAGCGCAGTGGTGGGTTCGTCCGCGATCAGCAGCCGGGGCCTGCAGATCAGGGCCATGGCGATCATCACTCTCTGGCGCATTCCGCCGCTGAGCTGGTGGGGGTAGTCATAGTAGCGGGATGAGGGAGACGGGATGCCCACCATGTTCAGCATGTTGATCGTCATGTCTTTCGCCGCGCTCTCCGTGACGCCACGATGGAGGCGCAGTCCTTCCGCTATCTGGTCACCGATGCGGAATACGGGGTTGAGCGAGGTCATGGGTTCCTGGAAGATCATGGCAATGCGGTTGCCCCTGATCCGGCGCATGTCTTCTTCAGGGAGGAGCATGAGGTCCCGGCCTTCGAACATGATACTGCCGGCCACTATTTTACCCGGTTCAGGCACCAACCGGAGCAGCGAGAAAGCGGTGGCGCTTTTGCCGCAGCCCGACTCGCCGACGATGGACAGGGTCTTGCCTTCGGCAAGCGAAAAGTCCAGGCAGTCAACGGCCCTGACCGTGCCGCCCGGCACTGCAAAATGGGTCGATAGTCCTGTTACCTGCAGCAGCATGGTCAAAAAAGGATCTCCCGGGTTGTTTCGCCGGTCCCCTGGGGAAGCGGCGCTGTTCATTTTCTATAACACGAATTTTCGGCACGGGCAAACGATTTGCCTTTGCGATGAAGGTCGAAATGCTTGACAAGGGAGGAGTCACTTCCTATGATACCCGTTTCGGCAAAGGCCCGACCTGTGGAGCAGGCAATGGCCGCACCTTGCGTCAGGGGTCTGCCGGGTGGAAGACAAATACGTTGACTTCACGATTCTTTTCTGATTTTATCGACAAGTTTGGAAACGGTTGTTGGCAATGGTGAATTATCTTCATCTGTGCTGTATAATAATTTCGCTGTTCGTCATGGCGCCCGGAGCGGCTTGCGCACTGCCCGTAACCATCAGGGTGGCGATCCAGAAGCATGTCGGCACGGTCAGATTCAACGGCGAGAGACTCCAGGCCCGGGATGAGAATGGCTCGGCCATACATGTGGATTTTCCCCTTGTTGCCAGGAGGGCCGGAAACAGCGTCCTGGCCGGGGGCGTGCGGGTAAAGGCCCTGCGGGTTTCCTCCCCTGGATACCTGAGAATCAACGGCAGGGGGTATCGCGGGACAACGGAAGTCATAGCCTCGGGCAAAGGGCTCCTGGTAATCAATGAGATAGGCCTGGAAGAGTACCTGGTAGGTCTCATCAATTGCGAAATCTCCTCCCAGTGGCCCATGGAGGCGGTAAAGGCGCAGGCGGTAATCGCCCGGTCCTATGCTCTTTACCAGAAAGAGGCGAGGAAGAAGCTTCCTTATCACCTGGAGTCCACGGTTTTGGACCAGGTTTACAACGGCTGCGACATAGAGGACGGTCGGGCTGCCGCTGCCGTAGAAGCCACGCGCAATGAAGTCCTCATATACGACGGAAAAGTGGTCCAGGCTTTTTTCCATTCCCGGTGCGGGGGGCACACTGAAGCGTCCGAGAATGTATGGGCTTTGAAGCTTCCCTATCTTCGAGGGGTGGAATGCAGGTACTGCTCTGGTTCCCCGTCATCAAAGTGGGAGGTCAGCCTCGCGCAGAAGAAGGTCGAGACGCTGCTCCGTGCCGGCGGCTACCAGGTGCGCGGGATCAGGGAGATAAGGCCTGTTAACCGTTACCAGAGCGGCAGGATCGCCGATCTCGAGGTCCTTTCCGAATCGGGCAGCACTGTACTGCCCGCGGTGGAATTCCGCAAGCTTGCCGGATATTCCGTTATCCGCAGCACCGACTTCGTGGTCCGGACGGCGGATGACGGCTTCGTTTTCACCGGTAAAGGCTATGGTCACGGAGTAGGTCTGTGCCAATGGGGCGCCAAGATGCAGGCGGAAGAGGGGTTTTCCTACCGGGAAATCCTGTCCTACTACTATCCCGGGGTCGGACTGGGAAGAATCGTTGAAGAATAGGCCATGCGCTTCCGGGATTTCAATTATCAACTGCCGCCCGAGCTGATCGCCCAGGAGCCTGCCACTCGCAGGGACGCATCCCGCCTCATGGTGCTGGACCGCGGGTCGCGAACTGTCCGGGAAACGGTGTTTTCCGACGTGGCGGACCTGTTTCGCGCCGGAGATCTCCTGGTACTGAACGATACCATGGTCATACCTGCCAGGCTTCAGGGCCGGAAGGAAAGCGGGGGGCGCGTGGAGGTCTTCCTGGTGAGAAGGCTCCAGGGAGACGGAGCGGTCTGGAAATGCCTCATCAAGGCATCGAAGAAACCCTGCCCCGGGTCGTTAATCCTCTTACCCTCCGGCATGACTGCAACTGTAGTGCAAAGGGACGACGAAGAGACCTGGACGGTTTCATTCGATCCTGCCGAAGGTTTCGAGAAGTGGCTGGAAGCAGAGGGATTAATGCCGCTGCCCCCTTACATCCGCAGAAACCAGGAGGCAAAGGACAGGGAACGGTACCAGACCGTTTTTGCCAGGGCAAGGGGAGCGGTTGCCGCACCGACGGCCGGGCTCCATTTCACCCGCGCAATTCTCGATGCGCTGCTGGTACGGGGAGTTGAGATCGCACCGCTCACCCTTCATGTCGGCCTGGGAACTTTTCTCCCGGTTCGGGTGGAGGCTGTGCATGAGCATCGTATGCACAGGGAGTTCTATTCAGTTCCCCCTGATACGGCGTCTGCTGTCGAACGATGCAAGAAGAAGGGGGGCAGGGTCATTGCCCTCGGCACTACCACCACCAGAGCGCTGGAGCATGCAGCCGGCATTGATGGTGCCGTCCGTCCCGGCGACGGGGAAGCCGACATCTTCATATATCCCGGCTACCGTTTCAAGGTCGTAGATGCAATGATCACCAATTTTCATCTGCCCTGTTCGACCCTGCTGCTCCTGGTAGCGGCCTTCGCAGGCCGGGAATTCCTCCTGGAGGCATACAACGAAGCCGTCCGGAGGCGCTTCAGGTTCTTCAGTTACGGCGATGCGATGTTTATAGGGTAGTTTCCATCCGGAAAGGGTGCTTTTTGATTCGGCCGCCGGCCTCACCCTAAAGGGCAGCCCTTGCTGTCCAATCCGGTGAGGCTGGATTGTCGCCCTGGCTGTGTCAATCTGCGGGATTGTTTGTGCGACATACAAGAGTATGCCTCCGCGCAATCCCTTGATTTTGACTCGACCGTAGGTCTCGCCCGTTGGGCAGCCTGCGCTGTCAACTTTTGCAAGCAAAAGTTTCTTGCCAGGACAAAAAATCCCCTCTTTCCGATCTGGAAACAGAAAAGTGTTTATTGAAGTTTCCGTATGAATACTAGGATAAAAGCAGATGATCGGCACAAAGTAAAAAGGAAAGTGTAAAGCCTTTTACTAACAACTAACAACTAACAACTAACAACTAACAACTAACTACCAGCTACTGCTGTTGAAAACGGATCAGATTTGGCGGCATTCGAATTTCAGTTAATCGCAAAGGACAGGGACAGCGCGGCCAGGCTGGGACGCATCACCACGCCACACGGCAGGATAGCCACGCCGGCCTTCATGCCGGTGGGCACCCAGGCCACGGTCAAGGCCATGACCCGCGAGGAACTCGTGGAGGTAAAGTCCCAGATCATCCTGGCCAATACCTATCACCTGTACATGAGGCCCGGCCATGAGCTCATCGGGAGGCTTGGCGGGCTGCACGAATTCATGGGCTGGAACGGTCCCATACTGACCGACAGCGGAGGGTTTCAGGTATTCAGCCTCGGCGAACTGTGCAAGATACGCGAGGAGGGGGTTACCTTCCAGTCGCACCTTGACGGTTCCCGGCACTTCATATCGCCC
Organism: Geobacter sp.; assembly: GCA_003314535.1. Lineage (GTDB taxonomy): Bacteria > Desulfobacterota > Desulfuromonadia > Geobacterales > Geobacteraceae > RPRC01. The sequence goes on along the minus strand of POSG01000005.1, from coordinate 117,199 downwards.
GAGGTTTCCATAGCGATCCAGGAAGCACTCGGTTCCGACATAATGATGTGTTTTGACGAGTGCCCTCCCAGTTCTGCCGAGTTCAGCTATGTCAAAAAGTCAATGGAGATGACAACACGTTGGGCATTGCGCTGCAGGGATGCCAGGCGGCGCGACGACCGGGCGCTGTTCGGGATCGTGCAGGGCGGAAGGTTTGACGAGTTGCGAAAAGAAAGCGTTTGCCGGCTGCGGGACATCGGCTTTGACGGATATGCGCTCGGCGGACTTTCCGTCGGCGAGGAAAAGAGCGTCATGTACGGTGTGATGGAAACATGTGAGCCCCTGCTTCCTGAAGACCTCCCGCGGTACGTCATGGGCATAGGCACTCCCGAGGACCTTGTAGAGGCTGTATATCGCGGCTATGACATGTTCGACTGTGTCATGCCGACAAGGAATGCCAGGAACGGAATGCTGTTCACCAGCGAGGGAACCCTCAACATAAAGAATGCACGCTATGCGGAGGATCGATCTCCCATAGACCCGGAGTGCGACTGTTACGTGTGCAGGAATTACACGAGGGCGTACCTTAGGCATCTTTACCGGGCAGGGGAGATCCTTGCTTCACGGTTCAATACCTTTCACAATCTGCATTATTACCTTAACCTGATGGAGCAGGCTCGCGAGGCCATTTCCGAAGGCAGGTACAATGCTTTTCGTAAGGATTTTTATGACAAAAAAGGGGTGAGTTGCTAAGCTTGCTTTTCGGGTAACGGCAGATACTGAATCGATCGATTCGTCAGTTCACAAAATTTAACTTTGGAGGTTCGACAAATGGCTCCGGCACAAGGTGGTTGGAACGGCATTATACTCATGGTGGTGATGTTCGGGATTTTCTATTTCCTTCTTATCCGCCCGCAGCAGAAGAAGGCAAAGGAGCACAAGCAGCTCCTCGAATCGTTGCAGAAAGGCGACCAGATCGTTACCGCCGGCGGCATCCACGGCAAGGTGACCGCTCTCGACGAAGGGATCGTTACCATCGAGGTTGCCACAGGTGTCAACATACGCATCAACAAGGGATTTATTGCCACAATCGCAAAAAAACAGTAATCCGGCCGGAGACGGCCCGTTTGAGCGGGCCGTCTTGCACTTAGAGTGCCGTGATTTTTTTTACCGAAAGGAGCGTCCGTCATGCCCAAGGGACTTACCTGGCGCATCAGTCTGATTTTTCTGTTTCTGCTCACCTCCCTTCTGTACCTCACGCCGACACTTGCCCCGAGCCTTCCGTCCTGGTGGAAAGGGGCGTTTCTGCCAACTGAGAAGATCCACCTTGGCCTGGACCTTCAGGGAGGGATCCATCTGGTGATGGAGGTGGAGACCCAGAAAGCCGTGGAGGGCCAGCTGGACCTCATTTCCACCGATCTTGAAGACACTCTGAACAGCAAGAATCTCCGCTACAAGAAGGTATCGCGCCTCGGCGGCGACAGGGTGGCCGTGGTCCTCTTCGACAAGGGCACTGCCGACGAGGTGCAGAAGCTGCTCAAGGAAAAGTACCCACGCTTCCAGGTTCAGGCGCCCTTTGACGAAGGGGGGTTCCTCAACCTGCAGCTGCGCATGGGCGAGAAGGAAATAGAGAGCATCAAGGACAAGGCGGTACAGCAGGCGCTTGAAACCATACGCAACAGGATCGACCAGTTCGGCGTTTCCGAGCCGACGATACAACGGGAAGGCCAGCAGAATATCGTTGTACAGCTGCCGGGGATAAGCGATCCCAAACGCGCCATCGAACTGATAGGGAGGACTGCCCGCCTGGAGTTCAAGCTGGTTGACGAAAGCATCAACCAGGAAACCGCGACCCCTGGCTCCATTCCGGAAGGGGACGAGATCCTGATCGAGAAGAGGGTCGATCCTGAAACCGGCGCGGTGAACGAAGTGCAGTATGTCCTGAAGAAAAAAACCCTTATCACCGGAGATCTGCTGACCGATGCCCAGGTGCAGATCGAGTCACAATACAACCGGCCGTATGTGGGCATCGAGTTCAATCCCGTGGGCGCCCGGCTCTTTGACCAGGTGACCGCGGCAAACGTGGGCAAACGGTTCGCCATCGTTCTCGACAACAACATATATTCCGCACCGGTCATCAGGGAAAGGATATCGGGCGGCAAGGCCCAGATCAGCGGGTCCTTCACCGAGAAGGAAGCCAGCGATCTGGCCATAGTCCTCAGGGCCGGCGCTCTTCCCGCGCCGGTCAAGATAATCCAGAACATCACCGTCGGGCCTTCCCTGGGGCAGGATTCCATAAACAAGGGGCTCATAGCCGGCCTGGTCGGTGTCCTGCTGGTCGTGGGCTTCATGGCGGTTTACTACAAGCTGTCAGGAATGGTCGCCAACCTCGGCATGGTTCTGAACGTGGTTTACCTCATGGGTGCGTTGTCGGCATTCGGAGCGGCGCTCACCCTGCCGGGTATTGCGGCGATCGTCCTGCTGATCGGTATGTCGGTCGATTCGAACGTGCTGATTTTCGAGCGGATCAGGGAAGAGTTGCGCTTGGGCAAAACCCCCAAGGCAGCCCTTGATTCCGGTTACGACAAGGCTTTCCTGACTGTCATGGACTCTCATGTCACCACGTTGATTACCGCTGCCGTTCTGTTCCAGTTCGGCACTGGTCCGGTCAAGGGTTTTGCCGTCTCCTTAAGCCTCGGGGTGATCATAAACCTGTTCACATCCCTGGTGGGAACCAAGGTTGTGTTCGACTACTTCCTCGGCCGCGGCCGGGCGACCAAGATCAGCATATAGTCTGGAAACGGGGGAATTCATGGAACTCATCGGCAAAACCAAAATAGATTTCATAGGGATGAAGAAAATTTCCTTCATCATATCGGCAGTCATCGGCATTATCGGCATAATCGGCATTATCCAGATCTCCCGCGGAGCGGCCAACATGGGGACCGACTTTACCGGCGGGACAGTGCTTCAGCTGCGTTTCAAGAACCCAATCCACATGGACCAGGCACGGCACGCCCTGACGAAGAACGGCCTTGAAGTGAGCCTCCAGGAGATCAAGGGGGGCAACCAGTTGCTCATAAAGGTCGGAAAAGCCAACGTGGCGATGGGAAAGGTATCCGATACCGTCCAGGAGATCTTCAAACGTGAGTTTGCGGCCAATCCCTTCACGGTGGACAGCTCCAGCGAGATTGGCCCGTCAATAGGCGAAAAGCTCAGAAACGACACGCTGATCGCGGTTGCCATTTCCATCCTGGGAATAATCCTTTACATCGCATGGCGGTTTGACTTCAAATTCGGCATAGGCGCAGTCGTGGCAACGGTCCATGACGTGCTGGCGATTTTCGCGGTTTTCTTCCTCCTCGACAAGGAGGTGAACCTGCTCCTGATTACAGCTGTTCTTACGGTTGCCGGCTATTCTCTGACCGATACGGTCGTGGTGTTCGACAGGATCAGGGAAAACCTGCGCAAGAGCCTGAAAGATTCCATGCACACCATTTTCAACCTCAGCATCAACGAGGTGCTGTCGCGAACGATCGTTACTTCCCTGACCACTTTTCTCGCCTCCATTTCCCTGTTCCTGTTCGGAGGCGAAGTGATCCACGATTTCTCGTTTGCCCTTGCCGTTGGTGTGGTCGTGGGGACCTATTCGTCGATTTTCGTGGCCAGTCCGATTGTCGCAGTCCTGGAAAACCGCGCGAAGCCTGCCAAGGCATAAGGTGTATTGCACCGATACTGGGAAGCCCCCGGCAACGGGGGCTTTTTTTTAGGAAGGAGGGGATTGGTGCTGCAGGTGAAAGAACGTCGCTGGACACTTGCGGAGCCTGAAGAAGCCCTTGTCGCCGAACTGGCGGAAAGCTGCTCGATCTCTCCGCTTCTGGCCGGGCTGCTTGTAAACCGGGGCATATGTGACGCCGAAGGCGCGCGCCGGTTTCTGGACCCAAATCTTTCGGACCTCCACGATCCCTTCCTCCTGCTTGACATGGAGACTGCAGTGCAGCGCCTTGTGTCTGCCGTGACCAAACGGGAGACAATCTGCATCTATGGCGATTACGATGCGGACGGGCTGACATCCGTGGCTATCCTGGCTGGTTTCCTGCTAAAATTGGGGGCGGACTGCTTTTACCACATCCCGCACCGCATCGAGGAAGGATATGGCCTGTCGGTCGACGGGATCCGTTCTGCCGCCGACCGGGGCGCCAGGGTGATCGTGACTGCTGACTGCGGGATCACTTCTTTCGGGGAAGCCGATTTTTGCGCCGGTCTCGGCATTGACCTGATAATCACCGATCACCACACCCCTTCTAGTTCTGTCCCCAATGCCCTGGCGGTCATCAATCCCCTGAGGATGGGCGATGGCTTTCCCTGCAAGGTCCTTGCGGGCGTAGGCGTCGTATTCAATCTTCTGGTCGCCCTCAGGATGAGATTGAGGGAAGACGGCTTTTTCCTGGCCGCCCCCGAGCCCAACCTCAGGGAGTGCCTGGACCTGGTCGCCCTTGGGACAATTGCCGACATAGTGCCGCTCGTGGACGAGAATCGAATCCTTGTCAGCTACGGGCTGCGCGAACTGTCCGCAGGTTCAAGGATCGGCATCAGAGAACTCAAGAAGGTTTCGGGCATAAATGATGCCGTGGATTGCGGAGCAGTGGGATTCAGGCTTGCGCCCCGGCTCAACGCGGCTGGAAGGCTGGATGACGCGTCCCTTGGGGCGGAACTGCTGCTGACCCGTGACGAACGGAAGGCGGCATCCCTGGCCGGCGTGCTGGATGCCAGCAACGGGGAGCGCCAGGCCCTGGAGCAGGAGATTCTGCGCGATGCGGTCAGGATGGTGGAGAATGATCCGGTTATGGCGGATAGAAGCAGCATCGTGCTGGCTTCCGATTCCTGGCACGCAGGGGTGATAGGGATCGTGGCCTCGCGCATGGTGGAGCTGTATCATCGCCCGACAATTCTCATATCGCTGCGGGAAGGGAATGGAAAGGGATCCGGCCGCAGCATCCCCGGATTTCATCTCCACGAGGCTCTCAAGGCTTGCGCCGGGCAGTTGACGGGATTCGGAGGGCATAGGCATGCGGCCGGCCTGACCATTGACGAATCCCTCCTGGATGAGTTCGCCGACCGCTTTGACGCGATCGCGGCCGGGCTCATTTCGCCGGAGGACCTTGTGCCGGAAATCAGGATCGATGCCGAGCTTGCGCCTGGCGATGCGACCCTGGACACGGTTGAGCTTCTGGAATCCCTGGGGCCTTTCGGAATGGGGAATCCACGCCCGCTCTTTGTCATGCGGGGTCTGAAAATGCTGCAGGCGTCAATAGTGAAGGAGCGGCATGTGCGCATGCGCCTTTCTTCCGGAGGGACGGTATTTGAAGCCATGGGCTTCGGCCTGGCCGACAGGATCCCTCAAGCGGACCGGATCGACATCGCCTTTACCATGGACTGCAACCAGTGGAACGGAAAACGGTCGCTCCGTCTGACACTCAAGGACCTGCGTCCGGCAGGGTGAGAAGAATGTTTCCCGGGGAAAACCTCGGGCGGGTTCCGCTGACGGCTTGAATGCTGGTATAATGGATTTTTGATCAACGACATCGGGGTATTGCCTTGCAGAGACAGGACAGATTCACAAGCGCCGAGAGGGTGATCAGGGCAGGCTTCTGGATCAACGCGGCCCTAATGCTGATCAAGTTGTCGTGCGGATATTTCGGCGGGTCGGAAGCCGTTTTCGCGGACGGCGTGGAGAGCGCCAGCGATTTCATTGCCATTTCCTCGACCATGATAGCGCTGCGCATCGGGCGGCGGCCCCTGGACGGAACCCATCCCTACGGGCATGGTCGAGCGGAAAGCATTTCCGCCATAGTTGTTTCGCTTATCATTCTCCTGTCAGGGTTCGGAATCCTGGCTCAGGCGATGTTCACCATCAAGTCGGGGAATCTTCCCAGGCCGGAACTGATTGCAGTCATTGCGGCAGTGCTCACCATCGTGGTCAAGGAGTGTCTTTACCGCTTCTCACAGCGTGTCGGGGCCCGGTTGGAGAGCCCTGCGGTGCTTGCCATAGCCAAGGATCACCGGAAGGATGCCCTTACTTCCGTAGCCACGCTGGCTGGGGTTGTCGGAGCATATTTCGGGATCGGCATCATGGATCCGCTTGCGGCGGCACTTACCGCGATCTTCATCTTCGTCATCGCTTATCAGACCTTTCAAGGCGCCGCCCACGACCTGATGGACGGGAGGCCGCCTGAGAAGCTGATCGGTGAGATCCGTGCCCTTGCCGAACAATACGAGGGGGTGGAGCACGTTCATGATATCAGGGCGCGCAGGACGGGACAATTCCTGATCGTGGACCTGAAGCTGGACATGGACCCGGACATGACCGTCAGGCAGTCGCACCATATTTCTACCCAGGTGAAAAAAGGCATATTCAGGATGTTTCCCAACGTGGGCGAGGTCATGATTCACATTAACCCGCACGATGAAAAGCACACCGATCTGACGAGGCTCTAGAGCTCCGAAAATTCAACGAACAGGAGGATGACATGTCCAAAACCATGGAAAATCTGCAGGAGGCATTTGCCGGAGAGTCCCAGGCCAACAGGAAATATCTCGCCTTTGCGAAACAGGCTGACGCTGAAGGCTTCCGGCAGGCTGCAAAGCTGTTCCGCGCCGCGGCTGAAGCGGAGACGGTACATGCCCACAGTCACCTCAAGGTTATGGGAGGCATCGGGTCGACGCAGGAAAACCTCAAGTCGGCGGTGGCCGGTGAAACGCATGAATTCGAAATCATGTACCCGGCAATGATCGCAGAAGCCGAGCAGGAAAAAGACGCAAAGGCCGTCCGGACCTTTACCTTTGCCAACGAGGTTGAGAAGGTTCACGCGGGCCTCTACCAGAAGATGCTCGATTCATTGGGCAAGGAAGGGGAAACTTTCGACTATTTTGTCTGTTCCGTCTGCGGACACACTGTGGAAAAGACTGCGCCGGAAAAATGCGTGGTCTGCGGAGCAGGGAGCAGGGCTTTCTTTCAGGTTTCCTGACGGGACCCGGCAACGAAAGCTTACCAGGAGGAGCCAATGCAGAAGAAAATTACGGTCATATCATGCCTGTCGGCTTTATTGCTGGTTACGGCATTTGCCATGGCATGCCGGGCGGCTACGGTTACAATCGCCACCACAGGAAGCGGTGTCTACGAGCTAAGAGGTTCGGATTTCTCCTCGGTTGCGGGAATAGACTTGCAGATATCATATGACAGCGCCAGCCTGGCCGGCCCCACGATTGCCAGGGGAAGCCTGGTGACGGGAGCATTGATGGATTCGAATACATCCATTGCCGGCAGAATCCGTATGGCGGTCATAACAACCAGGCCCATATCCGGATCAGGGGTAATAGCCACTATCACCTTCCGACTTACCGGCAGCTCTCCCGGCAGGATACAATCCATGGCGGCTAACCTCATCGACAAGAACGGCGCCCGCCTGAACTCCCAGGTCCAGATAATAAATCCTGCCGATTCAGGCCAGACGGATGCCGGCACGTCTTCGGGAAGTTCGGCTTCAACCGAAGCCGCGTCGCCTTCTTCCAGTGCAGCGGCATCATCGGAATCTTCCGCGGCTGCAACCGGTGGGGAAACAGTCTCCGGCCAGTCAGCGCAAGTCACTTCGGCATCCTCGGGAACGGTAATGGGGCAGACAGTCGCGTTGCCGGAAGTTGAAAAACCTTCGGGCGCCAGCGGCCGGGAAGGGAAACCCGCCCCTTCGCCCATGCCTGAGATGATGGCCGGCGCGGCAGCCCAGGGAATGCCCCAGGGGATGCCGGCCATGCCGCCGGGGGAAGGGCCTGCCCAGGGAATGCCGGCTGCTTCTTCGCAATCCGTTGGCGCCCCGGGAGCGGCAAGATTTTTGCCCGCCGTGACCAGTGTGCTCGAAAGATTCCGCAGTTATGGCGGAAGCAGGACTATAGGGGCATACACAGCCCTGTTTGACCAGCCCGCAAACACTGGATGGAGGCAGGAACCATCCGTAGTCTTGTCCGATGGAAGCTCGACAGTGAGACTGATCCTCAGCCGATTCGGCAGCGGCAACGCCGCGCCCAATTTCGCTTTTGCAGGCGCGAGGCTCGTTTCCATCAAAAGGGGGGCTGGAAATTCATGGGTCGTCGAAGTAAGGCCGGACAAGGGGGTGAATCAGGCGACCCTTACCGCGCTTGTCGACAGTGTGGCCACGAAATATCCCATAACTGTCGCCCAGCCGCTTGAAACGGCGGGAGGTTCGGCCGGTCTGAAGGCTACGGAAAAGGATTTCGCCGTTTTCCTCAGGCAGCGCGGAACTGCAAATGCTCCCATGTACGACCTGAACAGGGACGGCAAAAGGGATTACATAGACGATTACATCTTTACTGCCAACTATCTCGCGGCGATGAGGAAAGTGAAGAACGGAAAGGGGTCTGTGGCGAAGTAGTGTCCGTCCGGAAAGTCTCACATGGATGAAGAAAGGCCCGGTCATTCTGAACGGGCCTTTCCATTGAAGCTGCGTGCAATGTCATCAGGAAAAGTGCGGTTGCAGAAGTTGCGCCGGTTCAGCGCCTCCGTCCCGGGGATCAAACAGCTTTCCTCAATCTCTTCGCTGTGTTATCATGCTGCGTCAAGGTGTGCAATATGAACGCAGACGGGAACCCCGGAATAAGGGACCCGCAAAATCCGGCCAGGGAAGGAAGACGTGAGGAAAGCTAACAGGAACCGCAGAAACACGAGAAATGGTAAAGGGGGGCTCACCCCGCTGGTGTACCTGCTGGTGGCGCTCTTGCTTGCAGGCGGGGTTCTCCTGCTGCTGGAAAAATTCAAGAAGCCCGCAGTCCACGCTCCAGAGAGAAAACCGCCGATTGTGGCAGGGAAGAAGCGGGCCGTATCTCCTCCACGGCCTGCCGTGCCGAAACCCGGCGTTCCGGAGCCAACGGCAAAGCCGGCGGAAAAAGGAAAACCTGTCGAGACGGTGAAGCTGCCGCCGGTTCACAAGAGATACACCTCGCAGCCGGTTGCGACTCCTGCCGAGAAGAAGCCCGAGGCGCCGGTCGGAAGGGGCGCCGTGGCTATAATCATCGATGACATGGGAACCAGTACGTCCGAAGTGCGCGAACTGATGGCAATCGGCGTGCCCCTGACTTTTGCGGTGATCCCCGGACTGCGCCAGTCGGAGCAGGTCGCGCAGGCGGCAAACAGCGGGGGATACCAGGTCCTGCTCCATGTCCCGATGGAGCCGAAAGACTATCCGCGACGGCGTCTCGAAGCGAACGGCCTGCTGCTTTCCCAGGACAACGCTGAAATTCAGGACAGAATGGCGGGATATCTGCGCCAGGTGCCGCATGCGGTCGGCGCCAACAACCACATGGGCTCGCGTTTTACCGAAGACAGGGAGCGGATGCGCGAGGTCCTGGGAGTGCTTAAGGGTAGAGGGTTGTTTTTCGTCGACAGCCTGACCACATCCGGTTCCGTCGGGATCCCTCTGTCGCGCGAAATGGGCGTCAGGTCGGTTGCGAGAAATGTTTTCATCGACAACAGCACCGACGTCAATACCATAAAGGCGCAGTTGTGGACCCTTGCCAGGCTGGCTGCCAAAAAGGGGAGCGCAGTGGGTATCTGTCACCCGCATCGGGCCACCATACAGGCGCTGGAAGAAGAACTGCCGGTGCTCAAGGGGCGCGGCGTGCACTTTGTGTATGTCTCGAAACTGGCCAGGTGACGGCGACAGGCTGTTGAAAAACTACTGCGAAGGCCGTCTGCGGCGTTGCGCGGTGCTCACACCCTCGCCTATCTAAGTGATATGTCTCGTTAGCTAGCGCTCCGTGCGCCTTGCATCCGGCCTTCCTCATGACGTTTTTCTACAGCCTGCGGATACGGCTAAAGGAGTTGTGACACCTGCTGCATTGTCCTGAGCAGCCTCTTGTAGTTCTCTTCAAAAAGGATGGATTCGGGTTTCTGCGGGTTGGCCGGATGGATCAGTAAAAACGCGTCGCGCATTCTGCCTGGGGTCTCCCCGAGAGTTTCCGACAGGAAGGAATACATGCCGTTCCGCGAGCGGGCAAAGCTGTTCCCGTCGAATTCCTTCAAGGTGTGGGTCTTCTTCATGACCAGGTTGCCATCCATGGTGAACCGGTGCACTTCAACCGCGGTTTCTCCGTTGGCAGTCACCGGCCTCATGGCAAAAACCGATTCTCTGGCTGCCTCTCTGAACATGAGCAGAAGGGGGTCGTCATCTTCGAGCTGTTTCCGCGCGTCGTAGAGATATTCGAGAAGGAAACCCGAACAGCATCGGTCCTCGAGGAAGCCGCAGGCGCCGCCGTCCGAGGCTTCGTAGTAGAAGGAAAACCCGCCTGCAACTTCGCGTGACCCTTGGCCATCGCACAGGATGCAGCCCTTCTTGAGTCGCGATAGGCGGACCTCGAAGGATTCCTTTTTCCGTTCTTCCTCGGCGAGGAGCCATTGGTGGTAAAGTTTGGCGCGGGGGTCTTCGGCGAGCCGGTACTCCTCAAGGATGTTTTTGGCAAGCCTGGCATACTGGCTGTAGACATCGGTTCCCCGGGCGTGGGTCAGGATGGGATAAATCTTTCCCTCCGGGTTGGTGTTGAGGCTCTCCACCTTGGGGCTCTTCGAGATGTATCCGTCGAGGCAGCGGTAGCCCCGGTTGATGGCAAATGCCCTGAGAAGCGACTTGTGGTCCTTGAACGGGCCATGGTACTTGATGCGCGCATCCACCAGGCAGGGGATGATGGTGAGGCTCTTCTTGTCCAGTCCGCGCTTGTCGAAGAGATCGAAGATGTTGCGGCAGTTTTCCAGGCTGGGCATGTCCTTGACCGGGATGATGACCCGGTCGGACGCATACAGGGCGTTCTGGGTCAGGATGTTGAGCTCCGGCCTGGTGTCGATGATGAGGATGCCCGCTATGCCCGAAAGGGACAGCAGGCGGGTCATGATCATCGAACCCTTTACCGATTCCCTGATTTCGTCCAAGGCCAGCGACGAAGGAATGTAGCCGACACCGTATTGTCCCGTGTGGACCAAGTCCGCCCCCGGAGCTCCCCGGAGAAGGTCGGCTATGTCCCCGGACGGATTCTGCCCCTTTATGGCGAACATCTTGTCTATGGTGAAATGATTATCGAGGGAGAAGATGGTTACCGGCAGGTCTTCGGCCAGGGCTTTCAGGTATATTGCCAGGTTGGTTGCGAGGGTTGTCTTGCCCACGCCCCCTTTTTCGGACGATATGGTTATTACATAGGGATATCTTTGCATAGGCCGTGATGGTACTATAAAGTTTCGGTGCCGGTCAATAGTTTGGGCAAGAGGCAAGGGGCAAAGGGAAAAAGCCTATAGGAAACAACAGTTTTTTTCGAAAGGTTTCAATAACAGGTGGATATGAGCTTGTTCGGGGAAAGAACCATACTGACCGTAAGCCGGCTGACCGGGTTGATCCGGGGCGTGCTTGAGGAAAATTTCGAGCATGTATGGGTGGAGGGTGAAGTTTCCAACCTTGCGCTGCCTTCTTCGGGGCATCTCTATTTCACTCTCAAGGATGCAGGAGCGCAGATCCGCTGCGTCATGTTCCGCGCCTCCGCCAGGGCCCTGCGTTTCAGGCTGCAAAACGGCATGATGCTTGTCGTGCGCGGCCGGGTTTCGGTGTATGAGCAGCGCGGGGAGTACCAGTTCCTTGTCGAATACCTTGAACCGAAAGGAGTCGGCGCGCTTCAGTTGGCGTTCATGCAGCTGAAGGAGAAGCTGGCAAAGGAAGGGCTTTTCGACGAATCGCGGAAAAAACGCCTGCCGGGGCTGCCGCAGAAGATCGGCATAGTGACTTCGACCAGCGGTGCAGCGCTCCACGATATCCTGACCGTTCTGCGCCGCCGCCATGCCTGTGTCGACGTGCTGATCTCTCCCGTCAAGGTGCAGGGCGAGGGCGCTGCTGAAGAGATTGCGGGCGCAATCCGTGATTTCAACAGGTACGGAGACGTGGACGTTCTGATCGTGGGACGTGGCGGCGGTTCCATGGAGGACCTTTGGGCGTTCAACGAAGAGGTGGTGGCGAGAGCCGTTTTCTCGTCGCGGATACCGGTGATTTCCGCCGTGGGGCATGAAGTGGACTTCACCATTGCCGATCTTGCGGCGGACCTGCGGGCGCCTACTCCTTCGGCAGCTGCAGAGATGGTCGTGAAGAGCAGGGAGGAGTTGGAGAGCAACCTCCGGCATCTTTCCCGCCGCCTTTCCAATGCCCTCGACCGACGGATGGCCGCTTTCGGAGAACGGCTTTCCGGGCTGCTGAGGGCGCTGAAGGACCCGATGCTCCTGGTGGGCAACCTTTTCCAGCGGACCGACGACCTGCGGGACAGGATGCAAAGGGCTTTGACCGGGGATCTTCGCCTGCTCAGGGAGGGACTTGCCGGGAACATGCACAGGCTGAGGCTCTGCCATCCCGCACTGGCGGTGGAGCGTTGCCGGGAGAAAGTTCAGTCCCTTGACGGCCGGATGGGCACCGCAATGAACCGTATCATGGATGGTTTCCGGGAACGCGCGTCCGTGGCCGCGGCCAGGCTGCATGCGTTTTCGCCGCTTGCAACCCTGCAGCGGGGGTATTCCATAGTAAGGATGCCGGAAGACGGAACAGTTGTCCGTGACAGCCGCCAGCTGAATTCGGGTGACCGTATCGAGGTCCTGTTCGGCCGCGGCAGCGCTGAGTGCATCGTGGAGAAGACGCTGTCGGGCCAGGATAAAAGCGCCCCGGGGGCGTGAAGCCTTGACTGGGATATGGTAATACGTATAATGGCTCAATTGCCGTGAATGGGGAAGGTGGTACGCATGGCTGCAGAGAAGTTCGAAACCATGATGAAAAAGCTTGAAGATGCGGTGGAACGCCTGGAAAGTGGCGACCTTTCCCTGGAAGATTCCTTGAAAACTTTCGAGGAAGGGGTACGCTGCGCGAATTTCTGCGTGAAGAAGCTCGATGAGGCGGAGAAAAAGGTCGAAATCCTGCTGAAGCAGCGTGACGGTTCATTCGTGAAGAAAGAGTTCTCGCAGGAAGACGAACTTTGAAAACTGATGGGGAGCGGGAGAACTTATGGATTTGAAGCATTACCTGAAAAACATGCAGCAGCTTGTCGACGAAGCGCTGGAAAGATATCTGCCGGCCGCTGACGAGCTGCCTTCGTCGGTACACAAGGCCATGCGCTATTCGGTGTTCGCCGGGGGCAAGAGGGTGCGGCCCATTCTTTTGCTCGCTGCCTGCGATTCCGTTGGTGGTGACATGCAAAAGGCCATGCCGGCAGCCTGTGCCATGGAAATGATCCACACATACTCGCTGATCCACGACGACCTTCCTGCCATGGACGACGACGATTTCCGGCGCGGCATCCCGACCAGCCACAAGGTGTTCGGCGAGGCAACGGCTATTCTTGCCGGGGACGCCCTTCTGACTGAGGCTTTCATTCTGCTCAGCTCTCCCGAAAGGAACAGTTCCCCGGATTGCGGCGCATTGCTGGGGGTGATCCAGGAAATCGCCGTGAGTGCAGGATCCAGGGGGATGATCGGCGGGCAGGTCGTGGACATGGAGAGCGAGGGGAGCAAGGAAGTGGATCTGGCCACGGTCCTGTACATCCACACGCACAAGACCGGAGCGCTCATAAAGGCCTCGGTGAAGAGTGGCGCATTGCTCGGTGGAGCTTCCGGCGGGGAACTCGATGCCATTGTCAGGTATGGCGAAGCAGTCGGCCTCGCATTCCAGATTGCTGACGATATCCTGGACATCGAGGGTACCACCGAGCAGATAGGGAAGGACGCCGGCAGCGACCAGGCCAGGGGCAAGGCGACGTATCCCGCGGTCATGGGCATGGCAGCTTCCAAGCAAAGGGCTGAAGAGCTCGTGGACGTGGCGCTCACGGCGCTCGACTGCTTTGACGAAAAGGCCGATCCCCTCCGGGAGATCGCCCGTTACATAGTCAGACGGAAATCCTGATGAACGGCATGCTTTCATCCCTCAAACTGCCGGATGACCTGAAGAAGCTGAACTTCAATGATCTTGAAGCCATTGCGGAGGAGATCAGGCAGGCCATCCTGGATGTCTGCTCCGTCAACGGAGGCCATGTCGCGCCCTCTCTCGGCGTGGTCGAGTTGACGATCGCGCTTCACCGGGTCTTTGATTCGCCCCGCGACAGGATCATCTGGGACGTGGGTCACCAGGCCTATGCCCACAAGCTTCTCACCGGACGTTACGGGCGTTTCCCCACTTTGCGGAAACTGGGCGGTATAAGCGGTTTCCCCAAACGGGTCGAGTCACTCCATGATGCCTTCGACGTGGGCCATTCGTCGACTTCCATTTCCGCTGCCCTCGGCTTTGCGACTGCTCGCGACTTGAAGGGCGAGAACAACAAGGTGATCGCCGTTATTGGGGACGGATCCATGACCGGCGGGCTGGCGTATGAAGGCTTGAACAATGCCGGGCATCTCAACAAGGACCTGGTTGTTATTCTGAACGACAACGAGATGTCCATTGCCGAGAACGTCGGCGCGCTGTCGAACTTTCTCAGCCGCACCATCACCAGTGAATACTTCCACCGGATCCGGAAGGAAGTGGGCAGCTTTCTCCGCAACCGGGAAAGGTTCGGCAGGAGTGTCCTGCACATCGCGCGCAGGGCGGAAGAGTCACTGAAGGGTCTCTTCACGCCGGGCATGCTGTTCCAGGCCTTCGGATTCGAGTATGTGGGCCCTATCGACGGCCACAACACGGAGCGGCTGGTGCAGACACTGGAGCATGTCAAGCATTTCGATAACGCGGTGCTCATTCATGTCATAACGAAAAAGGGCAAGGGGTACCCACCGGCCGAAGCAAACCCTTCGCTGTTCCACGGGGTGGGCCCCTTTGACCGCGCCAGCGGCAAGGTCCGTTCTTCCAAAGGGTGCGCAGCCTCATACACCGGGATTTTCGGCGAGACTCTGAAAAAGATCGCGGCCGATGACGAACTGGTCCTGGCAATAACCGCTGCAATGCCCGATGGGACGGGATTGAGTTCGTTCGCCGCTGAATATCCTGACAGGTTTTTCGATGTGGGGATTTCCGAACAGCACGGCGTCACGTTTGCCGCGGGACTTGCCGCCGAGGGATTCCGCCCGGTTTTCGCTGTCTACTCCTCTTTTCTCCAGCGGGCTTATGACCAGGTGTTCGATGTCTGCCTGCAGAACCTGCCCGTCGTCTTTGCCGTCGACAGGGCCGGGCCGGTGGGCAATGACGGGCCGACCCATCACGGCATGTTCGATATCTCCTACCTGCGCGTGTTCCCGGGCATTACCATCATGGCGCCCAAGGATGAAAACGAGCTGCAGCACATGTTGCTGACTGCCCTGCTCCATCCCGGTCCCGTCGCCGTCCGCTATCCACGGGGGAACGGCTATGGAGTGCCGCTTGACCAGTGCCTGAGTCCACTGGAAATAGGCAGGGGGGAGCTTCTCAGGGAAGGGTGCGATGGAGCGATCCTGGCTATCGGCACCATGGTTCGACCGGCATTGTCGGTCGCCGATATGCTGGCCGATGAAGGGATCCGCCTGTCGGTTGTAAATGCGCGTTTCGCCAAGCCTCTCGACTGCCAGCTGATACTTGACATGGCACGCAGCACCGGAAAACTCGTCACGGTTGAAGAGAACGCCCTCGACGGAGGCTTCGGCAGTGCTGTTCTGGAGCTGCTCGAGGAAGAGGGTCTCGATGGCGTGCAGATCAAGTGTCTCGGATATCCGGACCGGTATGTGGAACAGGGGGAGCAGAGCGAACTGCGGGCCATGTACGGCCTTGACGCGGATGGCATAGCCCGTTCCGTCAGGCAATTTCTCTCCGGCCGCGCTGACGGTTGAGGAGCAGTCCCATTAGAAAAGCAATATTTATGATTGACAAAAATTTATTATGCGCTATAAAAAGACAAAAAAGGTCCAATAGGTACTGAATATGATGGAACTGACCCGCAAGGGCGAATACGCAATAAGGGCAATTCTGTATCTGGCCCGGCAACCCACGGGGAGGCTGTCCCTGGTGGGGGAAATCGCCGGGTCCGCCGGGGTTCCCAGGACTTTTCTCTCGAAGATTCTCCAGCAATTCACCCGGACAGGCCTGGTCTCCTCTTTCAGGGGGACGGGCGGCGGCTTCACGCTTGCCAGGGATCCTGCCGGCATAACCCTGCTCGAGGTGGTCGAAGCGATCGAAGGCCCGGTGCTCCCGAACCGCTGCCTCGTTGGCGAGGGGACGTGCGAACGGGACGGCACGTGCCGGGTTCACGAGGTCTGGGGAAGGGTGAGGGACGAGATGGTCTCGATCCTGGCAGGTGTCACCATCGAAGAGCTGGCGCGAGCCAGGGAAGGATCTGCAGGGGATGGCTTGGCAAAGAGCAGTTGATATTCGGTCCAAGGAGGTTCGAGTATGGATGTCGTTGCATTGAGCAGGCTGCAGTTTGCGATCACGAGCATGTTTCATTTCATCTTCGTGCCGCTTACCCTGGGACTTTCGATCCTGGTCGCGTTCATGGAAACACGCTACGTCCGCACCGGAAATGCGCTCTATCTGCGCATGGCCAAATTCTGGGGCAAGCTGTTTCTCATCAATTTCGCCCTGGGAGTGGTTACCGGCATTACCCTGGAGTTCCAGTTCGGCATGAACTGGGCCGAATACTCGCGGTATGTCGGCGACATCTTCGGCGCTCCGCTGGCCATCGAAGCGACACTGGCATTTTTTCTCGAATCGGTGTTCATCGGCGTCTGGCTGTTCGGATGGAACAAGGTCTCCAGTACGTTCCACGCAGTTTCCATCTGGATAGTGGCGCTGGCCACCAATCTGTCTGCGCTCTGGATCCTGTTGGCCAACGGCTGGATGCAGAATCCGGTGGGATATGCCATTCGCAACGGCAGGGCGGAGATGGTTGATTTTGCCGCCATGGTCACCAACCCGTACGGCTTGTTGAAGTTCGGCCACACGCTGGCATCGGGATATGTGCTCGCCGCTTTCTTCGTTCTCGGCATTTCGGCCTGGCATCTGTTGAGGAAGAACCAGCCCGATTTCTTCAGGAGCTCTTTCCGCATCG
Source organism: Geobacter sp. (assembly GCA_003314535.1). GTDB lineage: Bacteria > Desulfobacterota > Desulfuromonadia > Geobacterales > Geobacteraceae > RPRC01. The sequence continues at coordinate 100,135 of POSG01000005.1, read as the reverse complement.
GGGCTTTTTTCGGGTTGATATCCATCCTGCTCGTCTTTGCCACCGGTGATTACTCCGCAGTGCTGGTTGCCAGGATCCAGCCGGCCAAGTTCGCGGCCTCCGAGGCGGTATGGGAAACGCGGAAAGGGGCGGGGATCAACATCTTCGTGATCCCCGACGCGAAAAACGAATGCAACCTGGTGGAAAAGTTCTGCATTCCCAATCTGCTCAGCTACCTTGCTTTCCATACTCCCGACGGAGTGATAAAGGGCCTCAAGGAATACCCGAAAAGCGAACGTCCGCCTGTAGCGCCGGTGTTCTACAGCTTCAGGGCCATGGTGGGGATGGGATTTCTCATGGTCGTGCTGGCGCTTTACGCCGTGATGGTTTCGGTCCGTGGAACGGTTGAAAAAAACAGCCTGCTGCTCAGGGTTCTTGTGTATTCAATCCCGATACCTTACTTGGCCATCCAGCTGGGATGGCTCATGGCCGAAGTGGGGAGGCAGCCGTGGATCGTATATGGCGTCCTCAAGACATCCGATGCGGTTTCAAGGTCCATATCCGCTGCGCAAGTAGCGGGTTCTCTTGTCGGTTTCACCCTGCTTTACGGATTCCTGGGCGCAGTGGACATCTTTCTGCTGTTCAAGTATGCCCGGAAGGGGCCTGGGGACGATTTGAGCGGAGCCGTGAAAACCGGTGCCGGACAGGAGGTGTGAGATGGAACTGCAGGTTACCTGGTTTGTGCTTTGGGGAGTGCTCTGGACTGTCTACTTCATGCTAGACGGGTTCGTCCTCGGCGCGGGCATGCTGCATAAATTCGTCGGGCGTACAGACGGCGAAAGAAGAGTGATCATAAATACGGTCGGACCTGTGTGGGACGGCAACGAAGTCTGGCTCATCACGGCCGGGGGAGCTACCTTTGCCGCATTTCCGACTACCTATGCCCTCATGTTCAGTTATCTTTACACAGCACTCCTTCTCCTGCTGTTCTCCCTGATCGTGCGGGGCGTGTCGTTCGAATTCCGCGGCAAACTGGAAAGCGAGCGTTGGAAGGGCGCCTGGGATACCGCGATACTTGTCAGCAGTTTCCTGCCGGCCCTGCTTTTCGGGGTCGCGTTCGGCAATATCTTCAAGGGACTCCCCATGGACCGTGCGGGTTACCATGGTTCGCTGCTCTCCCTGCTGAACCCTTTCGGCCTTCTTACCGGCCTGCTTTTCGTGCTCCTGTTCCTGGTGCACGGGGCACTGTACCTATCAGCAAAGACTGAAGGAGACCTGAGCAGCAGGGCAAAGGCAGTTGCCGACCGGGTCTGGCCCGCCCTTCTGCTGGCCGCAGCCGTTTTTCTTGCCGCCGTTTATCTTTCCACCAGTCTCTACGACAATTTTTTTCGCGCGCCTTTGTTGTTTGCGGTTCCCTTTCTTGCCGTGGCGGCTCTCCTGGCAACAAGGATGTTCTCTGCAAAACGCCGCATCCTCAGAGCTTTTGCCGCTTCCTGCGCAACTATCGTTCTGGTTGTCTCAACCGGAGTAATCGGGTTGTTTCCCAACCTGATCCCTTCGAGCCTTGATCCCGCTTCAAGCCTGACGATCTTCAATTCCTCATCAAGCCGATACACACTGAAGATAATGACCGCAGTCGCGCTCGTTTTCGTACCGATAGTCATAGCGTACAAAATATGGGTATACCGGGTGTTCAGAGGCAAGGTCACGGAGGAAGATGTTTTGGAAGACCCCCAGGCATACTGAGCAGCTGGAAGATAAAACTGAAAACATCCCGAAGTCACCGGAAGGATTTTGGTTTTCACGGCGGAATAACTGTGGTATGAATATAGTGAGACTATTGCATGGGTTTCAAGGTTCGCGTATGCGACCTCATATTCACAAGGCCGGGGATTTTGCCATGTCAAGAAAGAGATGCAGTGAGGCGAGTCAGGTAGCCGCGTTTTTTGCCGGTGCAGTCATTGCCGCAGGTTTGACCCTGCTGTTAAGCCCGAAGACCGGACGGCAGGTCCGGGAAGACCTTGGGGACATCACGGATGAGGCAGTGGGCAAACTGAAGAAATGCGCCCGTGAAGCAAGGTTCAAGCTCAGCCCCAAGACCAAGCGCGATGCCTATTATTACGAAGGCGGCGATTGCTGGATCTGATAGCGTAGTATGATTTTCCATTACCAAAAGGTGCGGGGAGCAATCCCCGCACCGGCCTGCCTCCGCACCCGCACGGGTATGAAACCTGGCGAATCAGCTGTTGCCTCCCTTTCGTTTTGAACTTTTCAACACTCCTGCTTGACAAATGCCTGATCATGAATAAACCTTATGATTATCAGTGGTGATTCATTCAGCCCTTTTCATCTGATGCCGGTTTATGTCCACCACTGTGCGGTGTTCGGCCGGAGCTGCCTTCGTTTCCGGCATGGATCTGTCATCAACCAAAGGAGGAATGGTCATGAGAACAGGCACTGGTAACAGGCGTTATCTGTCATGGAAATGGATTTTTCCCGCAGTGGTCGTCATCCTCGCCCTGGGTTGCTGGGTGAAGAACATTACTACGCCCTATTATACCCAGACGACATCTTACTACTGCGGCGCGGCAAGCGCCCAGATGATTCTGAACAGCGAAAAGATCGGCATCTACGTTCCATCCCAGGCAACCCTCTACAACTACATCCATCCCCGCAACCAATGTGCAGGGTGGGCCACCGATCCCAAGGGCCTGCGCGATGCCTTGAACAATTATGCGGCCGGCAAGGCCCATTTCGTGTTTTCCGCCCTGGCCAGCCAGGATGACGGGGTCAAGAAGCTGGCGTATACCATCGACAGATACGGTGTCCCACCCGCCTCCCTGATTTATGGCTGCATGCACTGGGTCGTGGTGCGCGGAGTCATAACCGATGTCCAGCCGACTACTGCCGCTTCCTATACCATCAGCGGGTTTTTCGTCAATGACCCATGGTACGGTTCCACCTCTCTCGGTGAGAACAAATACATCGACATAGCACACTGGAAAGCGGATTATTTCACAGGTTGCGGATGGTGCGGCTCTCCGGGCGGCAACAAGTACATAAGCGTGGTCGATCCCGAACCGGTGCAGAAGGTAGTTTTGAAATTCCCCGCGGTCCTGGCGAGGAGGGCCCAGATGCTGACTGCCCAGCAGGCACGCGAACAGGCATCCGCTATCATGAAGCAGTTCGAGGGGCAGCCGGAGTTCCGCAAGCAGTTCGGGGAGGCCCTGGGTGTGCTGAAATCCTCAACTCTGGGCGCGCCGATCCTTGTCCGCCGCAGCGACAACCAGAAAAACGCCTATTATATCGCCCCCCTCCAGAAGGGTAATCTCACATCCGGGGCCATCCTGCTGGATGCCTACAGCGGACAGTTCCAGGAAGTGACTTATGTGAAGCGGCCGCTTGAATACGTTCCCAAGCTGGAAATTCGTAACGCCACTGCGCTCTTCAAGAGAAACCTGCCGAACCTGAGAATCAGGCCTGAAATCATGAGGGAGCTGGATATCAAGCCTGCCAGGACTACTTCGCTGGTGAGTGAGGCGCATGCCGCCGACATGGGATTGAAGTCGTTCCGTGAGCTCAACATCAAGCCTGAAGAGGTCAGGATCTCCCGCATGGAGCTGGTGTGGGAACCGTCGGCGGAATCACAGAACCCTTATTATCCTCTGTGGAAGGCAATCGGCACCGTAAGGAAAGCCAGGGAACAGACAGTCGGATATATGGATTTCAAGGGCCGGGTAGTTCCGGATATAACCAAGGCTGTCCGCATCGAGCAGAAGGGTGGCGGCATCAGGTAGTTCCCAGCCGGAAAGTTTACCGGGGGCCGGACGGAACTTTCTCGTAGCTCGTGATAATCTGTCGGCTCATGACTCGCTGGTCTGAGCTTTCACTGGTTTCAAGCGCTTTCCCGGTTTCCGGTATCTTGCACTGGATCCGTATCCTGATCTCCCCGAAAGCCCTGCTCCGTCCTTAATCAGCAGTGAGCAGGGGTTTCGGATGGAAACCGGGTATCCGAAATGCGGGCCGGGAGTCTCCGGCCCGCATCTATGGCGGAAAGAGATGAAAAAAATCATACCGGTAATTTTCCTGGCGATTCTCCTGCCTGCGGGTATAGTAGCCATGGGCACTCCCCCGGCCGGGCGGGAGCAGTTCCTGTCGTCCGCTGGCGCCCGCAAGGCTGCCGTTGACGGTTACAACCGGCGTTCATGGGCATTCCCTCCCGAATACGCCCGTGCAATGAAGGGGGCACGGGCGGGAGCCCCCCTTCTGGTCGAGCGCCTGGACAGGAAGAATTCCTTTTACTATATCGTGCCCTTCGAACGTGCAGCGGATGCGACCCTGCTGGTCATGATCGACGCGAGGACCGGGGAATTCAACGAGGCCGTTCCGCTGCCGCACCCTTCCGCCTATCCTCCGGTGAGCGCGGATGAGGCGAAAAAGATTTTGGCCGCCTCCCCGGGTTCCGTCATGCCGAAGGGTGAGCTGGCGCGACTCAGGCCCTCTCTTGTATGGAAGCCATCGGAGCAGAGCCAGTCACCTTTCGAGCCCCTGTGGCGTTTCGTGACCGGACTCGGCGTCAGGTACGTGGATCAGAAGGGGAAGGTTCATACATCCATTGAAGAACCGCATCTCAAGGGCGGCTAGTGTCCCGTGCGCCTGATTTCACGGCTCTCTCCCAAGTGCCCATATCAGGGCTCCCATCGCAGATTAAGCAAGGAGCGTAATAAAGGGGCGTGTCTTACAAGATCCGCCCCTGCTTTGTTGCTGTTCTTCGTTGTCATCGCTTTCCTTAGCCTGGCGTGATATTATTGCGGCGTTGTCGCAATTTCCATGACAGAACATCGCCCGACATAACTTCAATTGATACATCGGGATTGCCATGCCCCTTCGCATTCATACCAGCAACAGGATGGAAAATCTGGTTGAGGCCCTTGCCGAAATTGTTGCAAGCCCTCTTCCGACACCGTTCATGCCTGAGATCATAATGGTGCAGAGCAGGGGGATGCAGCGCTGGCTCGGCATGGAACTGGCCCGCAGGTTCGGCGTCTGGGCGAACTGCGTCTACCCGTTCCCCAACAGTTTCATCGATGACCTGTTCGGCAGAGTGCTGCAAGAGAGTGCTGAAAAGACGCCCTATGTTCCATCGGTGCTGGCATGGCGGATCATGGCGGCCCTTCCCGGGCTTCTGGAGCTTGACGCTTTCGCAAGCCTTAAAGGGTATCTTGCGGGCGGCAGGCATGAGCTGAAGCTGTACCAGCTGGCATGCAGGCTTGCCGATGTGTTCGATCAGTACACCCTGTTCCGGGGAGAGATGCTGGAGGGCTGGGAAAATGGCAGAGAGGACCACTGGCAGGCGGTTCTCTGGCGTGCCATCGTCGACGTTGCCGGAAACGGCCACAGATGGAACTTTTGCAAGAGATTTTTCCGGGAATTGGACGGATGGTTCCAAAGCGGGGGCGAGCTTCCCGTCCGGGTGGCTGTCTTCGGAATTTCCTGGCTGCCGAAATTTCATCTGGATGTCCTGGCAGCGATCTCGCAATTCACCGAGGTAAACCTGTTCATCATGAGCCCGTGCCGGGAATATTGGGCCGATATCCTGCCGGCACGCCGGAGGGCCCGTCTTCCTGATGCGGTCCGGGCCCTCAGCCCGGAGGGGAATCCTCTCCTGGCCTCCCTCGGCAGGCTTGGCAAGGAATTCTCCGAGATCATTGCCGAGCATGGAGCGACAGGGGGCGGTGAAAGCGATCTTTACCGGGAAGTGGAGGGTGGCACTCTGCTTGCGGCCCTGCAGAACGATATCCTTGGATTGAAAGGCGCCGGTGAAGGAACGGAACCTATCCGTGCCATGCCGGATGACCGCTCGCTCCGGATCCATTCCTGTCATGGGCCGATGCGCGAGGTAGAGGTCCTGCATGACAGCCTGCTGGCAATGTTTGATGAAATGGAAGGCCTTTTGCCGCGGCATATCCTGGTGATGACTCCCGACATCGAGAAATACGCCCCTTATGTATCCGCTGTTTTCGAGGGAAACCCCGATCACTCGGTTCGCATTCCCTTCTCCATCGCCGACCGCAACATCTGCGGCGAAGGGCGCCTGGGCAGTCCCCTGCTGGCCATGTTCCATCTGCCCGGCAAGCGTTTCCCGGCTACGGGCGTCATGGACATCCTTGCGTCCGGACCGGTCCATGCGCGGTTCGGCCTGGATGAGGACGATCTTGACCTGGCCAGGTCCTGGCTGGAGGAAACGCGGATCAGGTGGGGCCTGGACGGCGGGGAGCGGCAGCGGGAGGGATTTCCTCCCTACCGGGAAAACAGCTGGCGGGCGGGCCTGGACCGGCTGCTTCTCGGATATGCGATGCCGGAGGAAGCCGGCCTGTTCTCGGGCGTTCTCCCCTATGACGACATGGAAGGGGAAGCAGCCGAGACGCTCGGAAAGTTTTCCCGTTTCGTCGAGAAGCTTCACCTTCTGGTGGAAGATATGGAACTGCCCCGCACCTTGCCGGAATGGGGACACCTGTGCCGGGGCATACTGGATGACTTTTTTTCCCCGTCAGATGACGACGCCGATGAACTGGCAATGATTGACGGAATTCTGGACGGACTGGATACACTTCCGTTGCATTCTGGCTTTATCGGGACCGTTGGCCTCCAGGTTTTCCGCTCGTGGCTTGCGGCAGGGATGGGGAAGCATGGTCGGGGCCTCGGCTTTCTAAGCGGCGGGGTGACTTTCTGCGCCATGCTGCCCATGCGAAGCATTCCCTTCCGCGTTATTGCCATGCTCGGAATGGATGACGGGGCTTTCCCCAGGCAGGAGAGGCCCCTGGGCTTCGATCTGGTGGCCAGGACGAGGAAACCGGGTGATCGCTCCTTGAGGGACGAAGACCGCTACCTGTTCCTCGAAGTGCTGCTTTCTGCCCGTGAACGGCTCCACATAAGCTATACCGGGCAGGGCCTGAGAGACAATACGACCCTGCCACCCTCAGTGCTGATCGATGAGCTTCTTGACTACGTGGGTGGCCGTTTCGCCGACGGTTCGCGCGAGTTGCCCGCGAACCTGGTGATCAGGCATCCACTGCAGCCGTTCAGCCCGGCCTGTTTCAGCGGGGAAGCCGGGCTTCAGAGCTATTCCGAAGAAAATTACCGGGCCGTTCTCCGGCGCGCGGAGGGCGCGCGACCGCAGAGGCCTTTTTTTGCCGGCCCGCTGCCTGTGCCGCCGGATGAGATGCGGGAAGTATCCGTCGAAAACCTGCTGGCTTTTTTTGACAATCCGGCCAGGTATCTTCTCGTCACCCGCCTGGGGATCCGCTTCGACCAGCTGGCGCTCCCGCTGGAGGACCGGGAACCCTTCGGGATTGATTCTCTCGATTCCTACCTGGTCAGGGACGAGATGCTTGAAATGCTGCTCGAGGGTAAGTCCCTGGAAGAGTGCCGGGAAGTGGTTAAAGCACGGGGGGTGCTTCCCCCGGCATCGCAGGGAGAAATGCTGTTCGAAGAGATTGCTGCTGAGGCGGGCGGTCTGGCGGAAAGAATCCTCGGCCTGACAGGAGGGCGTTCCCGACCGGAGCCCCGCCAGGTGGATATGGAGATCGACGGGTTCAGGATCGTCGGCAGGGTCGAAGGGATCTGGCCGGATCGCCTGATACGCTACCGGTGCGGAAAATGCTCGGGCAAGGATAGGGTGCGCCTCTGGATCGAGCACCTGATCCTGGCTGCTTCCGTTTTGGACCCGCGCCCGGTGGAAAGCGTCCTTTTGACGCTGGATGAAGAAGTCCGCATCGTGCCGGTAAGCGACTCTCTGCCGATCCTCCGCACGCTTTTGGGCTACTTCTGGCAGGGACTCAGCCGACCGTTGAAGTTTTTCCCCCGCTCCTCATTCGCTTTTGCCGCAAAAGGGGAGATCAGCCATGCCCGCACGGCATGGTGCGGAGACCATTTTCCTGAGAATCACAACCCTTATTACGCTATTTGCTTCGCTGACAGCAACCCTCTCGATGACGAGTTCGAGGAAGTGGCGCTGGCGATTCTGGAACCGCTTCTGGCGCACCAGGTGAAATGTTGATGAAAACCTACGACAACCTTTCCATTGAACTCTCTGGTGAAAATCTCATCGAGGCAAGTGCCGGCACCGGCAAGACCTTTGCCATAGCCTGCCTCTACCTGCGAATGGTCGTGGAAAAGGGCCTGCTTCCGGAAAACATCCTTGTGGTTACCTTCACCGAAGCGGCGACCAAGGAGTTGCGCACGAGGGTCAGGGAGCGCTTGCGCAGCGCACGCGAGTTCTTTTCGGGTTCCGGCGAAGGAGATGACTTCTGTTCCGGAATGAACAAGCCGGAAAACGTGCGCTGGCCCGGAACGGAAGCGGCGCTGCTGCATATCGACGCGGCCCTGCAAACTTTTGACTGCGCTGCCATTTCCACCATTCACGGCTTCTGCTCGCGAGCCCTCCAGGAAAACGCCTTCGAGAGCGGTTCTCTTTACGAGACGGAACTGGTTGCCGACCAGACCGACCTCGTGCAATCGGTCGTGGACGATTTCTGGCGCAGGGGATTTTTCGGCGATGAAGCACCGCTCCTGCCGATCGTTCTGCGCAAGGGGTGGCTGCCCGGCGCCCTGGTGCGCTTCCTGCGCGGAAAGATCGGCAACCCGGAGCTGGAGGTTCTGCCGGCTTGTGGCGGGGAAGAGTTGAAGCGCATCGAAAGCGAACTCAATGCCACCTTCAGGGAGCTTGCCGGGATGTGGCTGGAAAAGAGGCAGGAGGTTGCGGGGATCTTGGCCGGGCACCAGGGGCTGAGCCGTTCCCGGGGCAATTTCCATCCCGACCTGGTTCCCGCGCTGCTCGACGGTATGGACCACTATGTCGCCGAAGGCGTCCCGGCGGGTTTTTTCAAGGGGTTCGAGAAGTTCACCGCCTCTTTCATCGAGAAAAATGCCTTGAAGCGCGTTGAGCCGCCGGCACATCCTTTTTTCGACCTTTGCGGAGAATTGACGGCCCTGGCAGAGAAGGGTCTGGTTGCCATCAAATCGGTCCTGCTCGACTTTGCCGGATGCAGGCTCGCCGAGCTGAAAGCTGAGCGTTCAGTGCGCTTCTATGATGATCTCCTCACCGATCTCTGGCGCGCCCTTGACGGCACGTCTGGTGAGACGCTTGCGGCCCGCCTCAGGGAGCGCTATCGTGCAGCGCTCATTGATGAGTTCCAGGATACCGATCCGGTCCAGTACAGGATATTCCGCAGGGTTTTCTCGGAAGGAGGCACACCGCTTTTCCTGATCGGAGACCCCAAGCAGGCAATCTACAGCTTCCGTGGCGCAGACATCTTCGCCTATCTTGCGGCCAGGGAGCACGTGCCGCAGGAAAACCGGTTCACCATGGACAGAAACTGGAGGTCGACACCGGAGATGGTCGACGCCGTGAACCTTCTGTTCGAAAAGCGCAAGGAGCTTCCCTTTGTCTTTCCCTCCATCGGGTTCCCTCCTGTTGCCGCTGCGCGGGAAGAGCGCCCCCTTGCACTGGAGGGGAGGGATCCCGCGGCGCTCCAGGTCTGGTTCCTGGGCAGGGAGGGGGAAAATGGGAAAGTCATGCCCCTGAACGCCGCAATTCCACGGATAGTCGGCCTTCTTGCGGCCGAGGTGTCAGGCCTGCTGGCAGACGGACGCTCGGGCAAAGCCCTCCTGGACGGTCGGGGAGTGCTTCCCGAGGATATCGCGGTGATTGTCAGAAGCCATGATCAGGCGTCTCTGGTAAAAGAAGCGTTTTGTCAACGCGGTATTCCGGCTGTCGTTCAGACCACCGCCAGCATCTTTTCGACCAGTGAAGCCGTGGATATGTGCAGGGTCCTGGCAGCAGTTGCCGAGCCTTCCCGCGAGACCGCCGTGCGATCCGCGCTGGCGACAGACATCTTCGGCGCCTCCGGGAACGAAATCGCAAGGCTGCTGGAAGAGGCGGACGCGTGGGAAGAAACGCTCGCCTCCTTTCATGACTACCATGACCTGTGGCGCAAGCGGGGATTCATGACCATGTTCCGCTTCCTGCTTTCCCGGGAAGGTGTGCGGGAACGCATGCTCGGCCTGCAGGACGGCGAGCGGCGTCTCACCAATATCCTCCATTGCGGCGAAGTGCTCCACCATGCGGCCGTGAACGATGTGCGCGGCATGGATGCCCTGCGCGCATGGTTTGGCGAACGTGTGAGCGTTCCCCCGGAAGACGAGGAATACCAGCTCCGCCTCGAATCGGACGAGAAGGCCGTGCGCATCGTCACCATCCATGTGAGCAAGGGGTTGGAATACCCCATAGTCTTCTGCCCATTTTCCTGGGGAGGGGTCTTTGAGACGGAAGATGCCGTCATCTGCCATGAAGGTTACCGGATGGTGGCGGACCTGGGGTCGTCAAGATTCGGGGAACACCGTGCGGCAGCCCGCGCGGAAATGCTGGCTGAAAACCTGCGACTCCTCTACGTGGCGCTAACCAGGGCCAGGTGCCGATGCTATCTGGTCTGGGGGCGGTTCCGACATACGGAAACGTCAGCGCCTGCCTATATTCTGCACTATCCGCCCGACGGGAAAAGTGAGATGGTGGTGGATCTGCTTTCGAAAACAATGGAAAATATCACTGATGCCGAAATGGTTGAGGCGCTTAAGGTGTTGCGGGACAAAGGAGGGGGCTGCCTGCAATTCACAGTGGATCCCAGGCCTCGAGAGGCACGCTGCGAGGATACCCGACCTGTGCAGCAAGTGCCGGTTTTTTCAGGATTCAGGGGCAGGATCGATACCGACTGGCGTGTTGCAAGCTTTACTTCTTTTGCCGCCGGGCACCGGGAAACGGCCGAGTTGCCGGATCGTGACCGGGAGGCGCCCGGGGGGTGGGGTGGAGCTGCCGGGGATGTTGAAGAAACGCCTCCTGTCGAGGGCAGCATATTCGCCTTTCCGCGAGGCGCCCGGGCCGGGACCTTCCTCCATTCGGTGTTCGAGAGCCTCCGGTTTTCAGATGGCGGGAACGGGACAGAAGCTCTGGTTGCCGGGCAGTTGCGCCGTCACGGTTTCGGCGGGGAATGGGCAGAGCCTGTATCGGCAATGGTGCGGAACGTGGTCCGGACCCCCCTGGGCATTGACGAAAACAGGTTTTGCCTGGGCGACCTGGCCCAGGGAGAATGGCTCACAGAGCTGGAGTTTTTCTTTCCGTTGCGTTTCATGGAAGCTGAGAAGCTGTCGCGGGTACTCGAAGCCTGGGAAGGAAACAACACCGGCGTTGCCGCCGCATCGCTTGCGGACAGGCTGGAATTCACGCCGGTACGCGGCATGGTGCGCGGTTTCATGGACATGGTGTTCCGCCACAAAGGCCGCTATTACCTGGTTGACTGGAAATCCAATCACCTGGGAAACCGGCTGGAAGATTACCGGCGGGATTCCCTGGCGCGTGAAATGAATCTGAAGTTGTACCGGCTCCAATATCTGCTTTACACCGTCGCTCTGAACCGCTTTCTTTCCGCGCGGGACCCTGCTTATTCATATGGCGCCCGATTCGGCGGGGTGCTCTACCTGTTCCTGAGGGGAATGGTTCCGGATCTCCCCGGCAACGGCATTTATTTCGACCTGCCCCCGATTGGGATGATCGAGGAACTCGCCACATGTCTGGTGGATCGTGAAGGGGGCGCGGATGATTGAAGAAGCGGTTGCCTGCCGGGACATCGACCGTGAGTTCGCCGGCTTCCTGTGCCGGCTGGCAGGTGGTGGGGACGGGATTCTGCGCCGGTTTGCGCTGGAAGTGAGCAGGGCGACCGGCCTGGGCCATATCTGCCTCGACCTTGTCGAAGCTTGCGGGGCTGAAGCCGCGGACATTGCTGCGTGCCTGTCGGAGTCGGCAGTGGTGGGGGCGCCGGGTGACAAGACTCCTCTCGTGCTTGACGGGGATTACCGGTTGTACCTGTACCGCTACTGGAAGTACGAGCGGGACTTGGCCGAGGCGCTCCGTTCCATGGCAGGAGAGGCAGGCGCCCCTGTGGACAGGGATTTGCTGAGGGAAGGCCTCGGGCGTTTTTTCGGCGCCCCGGCGGATGGCGGGCCGGACTGGCAGAAGATTGCGGCAGCCGTAGCGCTCCGGAGCAGGTTCACGGTCGTGTCCGGCGGCCCCGGCACAGGAAAGACCACGACCGTGGTGAAGATCGTCGCCCTCATGCTGGAGCAGGCAAGGGGTGGGCGCTGCAATGTCGCACTGGCCGCTCCGACCGGCAAGGCAGCCGCACGGCTTCGGGAGGCTATCAGAACGGCCAAGTCAGGTTTGCGCGGTATTACCGCTGTAACGGACAGAATACCGGACGACGTGACAACCATTCACCGGCTGCTCGGTGTTATCCCGGGATCATGCCGCTTCCGGCACGATGCATCCAACCCTCTGCACCATGACGTGGTGGTAGTGGACGAGGCTTCCATGGTTGCATTGCCTTTGATGGCCAGGCTGGTGGCTGCGCTGCCCGGGCATGCCAGGCTGATCCTGCTCGGTGACCGGGACCAGCTTGCCTCTGTCGAACCCGGAGCCGTGCTGGGCGACCTTTGCTGCGGGGAGGGAACGCATTGCTTTTCGCAGGAACTGCTGGCTTACCTGCAGGAAGTGACGGGACACGCTCCGGTTGGCGTTTCAGATGCGGCAGCCATTTCGCCCGTTGCCGACTCTCTCGTGGTTTTGAGAAAGAACTACCGTTTTGGCTCCAGCGGGGCAATCGGGCAGATCAGCCGGGCGATCAACGAGGGAGACCCGGATGCCGTATCCCGCCTGATTGAAATGCCCGGACATGGTGAACTCGTCATGAAGGATCTCCCGGCTGGACAGTCGCTGGCCGCGGCTTTGGAAGAAAGCGTTCTGGAGGGGTACAGGGAGTGCCTGGAGATGGAAGACCCGGCCTCTGCGCTTGCTTCCTTTGACAGTTTCCGTATCCTGTGCGCGGTCCGAAGGGGAAACCATGGCGTTTCAGGGCTGAACAGGGCGGTTGAGAGCATCCTGGCAGCGCACGGCCTGATAGAGCCCGACAGGATGTGGTATGCAGGCCGACCGGTCATGATCAGGGTCAACGACTATGCTCTCCGTCTTTTCAACGGCGACATCGGTATCGCTCTCCCCGACCCGGAGCGGCCGGGCGCTTTGGCCGTGTTTTTCCCGGCGGAGAACGGAGGGGTCCGAAAAATCCCGCCGCTTCGGCTCCCGGATCATGAGACGGTGTTCGCCATGACCGTGCACAAGAGCCAGGGGTCCGAGTTCGAGCGCGTGCTCATGGTAATGCCGCCGGTCGACAGCCCGGTCCTGACACGGGAGCTTCTTTACACGGCTTTGACGCGTGCCAGGAAATCGGTGGAGCTGTGGTGCGGAGGGGGGATCCTCCGTGCGGCGGTTTCCAGGCGCATCGACCGGCGGTCGGGACTTCAGAAAGCTTTGTGGGGGGGAGCGCTTCATTCTTCAGTGTCGTGCATCGTCGAGACGCCAAGGGGAAAATACTCCGAGTAGTGAATTGTCAGGCATTCTGGACAAATGCCGTGACTGAAGAACAAGTTGCTGCGTTCCGTCAAGTAGGTTTCTATCTGTTTCCAGGCGCCCTGATCGTCGCGGACCTTCTTGCAGTGGCTGCAGATGGGTAGCAGGCCGCTGAGGGACTGCCTGCCGACCAGTGCCGTGTCCTGTACCGGTTTCGGATGGTCTTGTCCATGGCGGCAGCCAGCCGTGATGTCCTGGAGATAACCAAGGACGGCCAGGATTTCTTCATCGCCGTCGGTGTCGGGGATCATGGTGCAGCGGTGCCATGCCGCTTCGCCGTTGGAAAGGGACGCATGCATTTCGAATTCCTGCTTTTTGCGATCTCGGACTGCAAGGACGAGCGATTTCCTGAAAAGAAGCGAGTCCTCGGGCATGTAGAAAGCGAGAAATTCATGGAAATCGGGGAACCCGGATGTATCGGCATGCTTCAGGAGGCTGAATATCTGCCTGGACCAGGAGATTCTGCCCGAAAACATATCGAAAACCCAGTAGACGATTCCGGATATCTCCTGTATGGCGTCAAGCTGGCGTTCCAACCTGCGGTTGTGCGACATTTCCCTATCCCGGTGGCACAGGGAGGCATGTTCGCAGGTGTGCCGAGATGCGGTTTGTCGCTCCGGGGATGGTGAAACGGGATTTTGCTTTTCTTGCACGACACTTCTCCTTCCCACGGAGGAGGAAGGCAGCGGTGGGATTTTTGAATCAGCAACATATAATGCATGTTGTGTTAATGTGCAAGCAAAATATAGGCATGTTCTCATGTGGCGGGGAAAGGGCCGGACGTGTTGACAATCTGCCGAATATGACATAACTTCATCGGAGAAAAGTTTCTTGAATCGCGGGATTGAGAAGTGAAAATCGGCCCGCGGGAACCCGGAAGCTTTTTCTTTGTTCTTTGGGAGAGTCGCACATGAAACAGGGACATGTATATGCCAGCTATCTGCTAGCCGCGCTTGCCGTTCCGATAGTGCTTCATTTCCATCTTCTTCCGGCAGTGTTTGCAGGGCTTGCAGTTCACGTGCTGACTGGAAAGCTGGCCAGGCGTTTGCCGGACAACTGGGGTGGGTGGGCTCACGAAATAGCTCTGATCGCCTTGGCGGTCCTGGTTATTTCCGGGCTGACTGGCGTTACCTTCGGGTTGTGGTCACTTCTGCGCGGTGAGGGAGGGATGGCTGCGTTGCTGCTCGCGGCTGCTGAAACCATCGACAGGATCAGGCAAGCCATTCCGGCATCCTTGGCCGATGCAATTCCGGACTCTTTCGAGGATCTGCATGAGCCTCTACGTGAAATGATGCGTGAGCACGGCCAGAAAATATCGGCGGCCGGTGTCGCGGGGGTGAAGACCCTGCTGCATGTTCTGTTCGGCATGGTGATCGGGGGCCTTACTGCCCTGCACCAGTTCGACGGGGTCGAGCACTGGCCATCGTTCGCCGCAGCCCTGCACGACCGAGCGAGAGCCCTGGCGGAGGCCTTTGACAAGGTCGTGTTCGCACAGGTCAAGATATCGGCGGTGAACACGACCCTGACGGCTTTGTATCTCCTCGTCGTGCTGCCGCTGTTCGGCGTCAGGCTGCCACTCATGTCGGTGCTGATACCTCTCACCTTCATAGTCGGGCTGTTACCGGTCGTGGGAAACCTGATTTCCAATACCGCAATCGTTTTGATAAGCTTCAGCATCTCCCCCGCTGTGGCAGTTTCATCCCTGGTGTTTCTCGTGGCGATCCACAAGCTGGAATATTTCACCAATGCCAAGATAGTCGGAGGCGAAGTTCAGGCCCGCGCATGGGAGATGCTTTGCGCGATGCTGACCATGGAAGCGATCTTCGGCGTGCCCGGTCTTGTGGCAGCTCCGGTTGCATATGCCTGGCTGAAGTCGGAACTGAAGAGTGCGAAACTGGTATGATGCAGCGCAGTGCGCAAACGAAACGGGGCGCGACCGATCGGCCGCGCCCCGTTTCATTTGCAGTTTTCCCGCGCCTGCTTCAAGGGACTATTTCCTGCGCAGGTTGTAGAATACTTCCTTGCCGCGGTAACGCGCTGCTGAACCCAGCTCATCCTCTATCCTGAGCAGCTGGTTGTATTTGCATACACGGTCGGTGCGGCACAGCGAGCCGGTCTTGATCTGTCCCGCGTTGACTGCCACTGCCAGGTCGGCAAGGGTGGTGTCCTCGGTCTCTCCCGAACGGTGCGAAACGACCGCGGTATAGCCGGCTCTTTTCGCCGTTTCGATGGCATCGAGCGTTTCGCTCAGGGTTCCTATCTGATTCAGCTTGATAAGAATGGAGTTTGCCACTCCACGGTCTATCCCCTCCTGAAGGGTCTTGGCGTTGGTGACGAACAGGTCGTCGCCAACGAGCTGTACCCGGTCTCCCAGGCGGTCGGTGATCTTCTTCCAGCCGTCCCAGTCGTTTTCAGCCATCCCGTCTTCTATGGAGATGATAGGATAGCGGTTCACCAGGTCTTCGTAGAAATCGATCAGCTGGTCGGCTGTCTTTTCCGGTGATGCTTCATTTTCGAGGAAGTATTTTCCGTCCTTGAACAGTTCCGACGAAGCAACGTCCAGCGCAAGGAGCACATCGTCGCCGGGGCGGTAACCGGCTTTTTCAATGGCCTCCATGATGACCTGGAGAGCTTCTTCGTTCGAGCCGAGGTTCGGGGCGAATCCGCCTTCGTCGCCGACCGACGTGTTGTACCCTTTCGCTTTCAGCACGCTCTTCAGCGCATGGAATATTTCCGCGCCCATGCGGAGGGCTGAGGAAAAGTCGGGCGCGCCGACCGGCATGATCATGAATTCCTGGATGTCCACATTGTTGTCGGCATGGGCGCCGCCGTTGAGGATATTCATCATGGGGACCGGCAATTCCCGTGCGTTCGAGCCGCCGATGTACCGGTACAGGGGAATCCCAAGGGAAGCCGCGGCGGCCTTGGCCACGGCAAGGGACACGCCGAGCACGGCATTGGCGCCCAGGCTGTTCTTTGTTTCCGTGCCGTCCAGTTCGATCATGCGCAGGTCCAGGCCGACCTGGTCGAAAGCGTCCATTCCCACTACCTGGTCAGCGATCTTGGAATTAACGTTGTCGACAGCAGTGAGGACGCCTTTACCGAGGTAGCGGCTCTTGTCGCCATCCCTCAATTCAAGTGCTTCACGTTCTCCCGTGGAGGCGCCGGAAGGCACGGCAGCCCGCGCTGTGATTCCCGACTCGAGGAGCGCTTCGACCTCCAGGGTGGGGTTGCCGCGTGAATCGAGAATCTCACGTGCATAGACATCAGCTATTGTATCCATGATCTCTCCTTTGCTCTGGGGGCTGTGCCCCCTTTTCGGAATGTGGGTGATTTTCAGCCGCAACCGCCCCATGCCTTATGCCGGAAGCATCGACATGCGGCCTGCCCGGATGGAAACGATCAGGTTATACCATATTTTGACTAAAATGTGAAAAGCTAAACTAAAACCTGAATCCATGATGCCATCGGGCCTGCGACTGGGAGGCATCAGCGGCGCTTACCTCCCGCATTCAGTGCAGCCGATGCCCGGAAGAAACGGAATCAGGGGAAATATCAGGTGATCCTAGGTAGACGAGCGGTTTCGGTTGACAGGTCAGGCTGATAAAGATTATAGTTAAACTCCTGTAGCAATCACAGCACTCCGGTTACCCGGTGAGGTTTCAGAAACAGGGTATGCCATCCGATACCACCAAAGACAATACGGATACCAGCAAGTCATTTGATCTTGCTTCACAGGGCAAACGACTGCTCTCCTACATTTTGGAATCAGTAGCTGGCAGAAGGAACGAATCGTTCAATCGAGTGGTTCTCTTTCTGTTGACTGCCTTCATCCTTTCATTCCTCATCCTGCCAAGCCGTCACTTCCTGGTAACAAAATATTCAGCAGGAGATATCGCCTCAACGGATATCAAGGCAAATCAGAGCTACCTGCTCGAAGACCGGTTATTGACCGAGAAAAAGAGAGTAGAGGCCGAGCAGGCGGTGCCCCGTGTCTATGACCTGGTTGCCGGCCTGGGCGATGAGCTCAAGAAAGGCTTTGCAAGGGCATTCGCCCTGACGATGGATGCCCGCGCCAAGGGAGACGGGGATCTCGAAGCCTTGAGAGATACCGTTTCAGAGGCACTTGGCGTTGAGGTGACCCCGCAGGAGCTCAATTCGCTCTTGAAGGTAAGGAGTTATCGTCCCCTGCTGGCGGAAATAGGCCATCTGGCAGAAGTTACCTATCGAAGAATGCTCGTGGAGGACAAAGCGGCTTTCGATGCCGAGCGTAACCGGGGTATCATCCTGCTTGACAGTGCATCGGGGAGAATGATCGGTGCGGGTGACCGTTCCATTACCGTGATCGACAGGGCCGAACTTGCTCGATCGGTGAAAAGCCAGAGGCTGCCCGGAGTTTCGCGCAATGATTCAGCGGTGTTGAAAGGTCTGCTCCTCAAGGCATTCAGGCCCAACCTGAAGTTGAACACTGCCGCCACCGAGGCGAAGCAGAAGGAAGCCCGCAACGCGGTCCGTCCCGTTGTCTACCAGATAAAGCGGGGAGAGATGATCGTCAGGGAAGGGGAGCGCATCACCGAGGAGCAGGCGATCAAGCTGAACAGGATATTCGAGGTCGGAAGTGGAATGAAACGCTTCCTTGCCGGCCTGGGCATCTTCGGCCTCGTGCTGGCCCTCTCGTTCTTCTCATACCGGTTCGGGATCAAAAACATCAGGAAATTCCGCCCCACGGGCAAGGACCTCTTCCTGATCGCGGTGGTGACGATCTTCTTCTTCGCGCTTCTGAAGGGTCTGATGGTGTTTTCGACCGCCATGGGCATCCTTTTGCCCAAGATCGGCATTGACGATTACTTCTACCTTTTTCCCTTTGCTGCCGGTGCAATGCTGGTGCGGATCATACTCAATTCCGAGGTCGCGCTGGTCTATTGCGCCATCTGCGCCCCGTTGCTGGGAATTATGTTCGGCAACAGTATTCCCGTGGTCGTATACGCGCTTCTCAGCGGAATCATAGGCGCTCACGGCGTCAGGCAGTGCCAGTACCGGGGCACGATATACTCCGCCGGACTCAAGGTGAGCGTGGCCAACCTGGCGCTTGCGCTTCCCTTGCAGGTGTTTTCCGATAATTTCTTTACCTCCCAATCACTTTATATTATCATCTTCGCCCTGATAGGAGGGGTCGGCAACGCAGTAATCGTCGCGGGTACCGTACCGGTAATAGAAAACCTCTTTCACTACACGACCGACATCAAGCTGCTGGAACTCGCGAGTTTCAATTCTCCCGTGCTTCGGGAACTCATGATCCGTGCTCCGGGGTCCTATCATCACAGCATCCTGGTCGGCACGATGGTGGAGGCTGCTGCCGAGGCTATTCACGCCAATCCGTTACTGGCCAGGGTTGCCGCCTACTATCACGACATCGGGAAAAGCAGCAAGCCGCTCTATTTCATCGAGAACACGACCGGCGGCGAGAACAAACACGACAAGCTTTCACCCAGCATGAGCGCGCTTATCCTGATTTCCCATGTCAAGGAAGGCGCGGAGCTGGCCCGCGAAAAACGTCTCGGGCGTCCGATCATCGATATCATCCGCCAGCATCACGGTACAGCCCTGATCTCCTTTTTCTACCAGAAGGCAAAGACAGCCGACGATCCGGAGGCTCGGAACGTGGATGAAAGGGACTTTCGCTATCCCGGCCCAAAGCCGCAGACACGGGAAGCCGGGCTGGTGATGCTTGCCGACTGCGTGGAGGCCGCTTCTAAGACCCTTACCGATCCGACGCCGGCCCGGATCCAGGGCATGGTCCAGAAGATAATCAACAACATCTTTATTGACGGCCAGCTGGACGAATGCGAGCTCACGCTGAAGAACCTCCATGATATCGCTAAGAGTTTCAACAGGATACTGGCGGGGATTTATCACCACAGGATCGATTATCCTGAGCCGGCTTTCAAGGTCAATGGAAGGAAGAAACCCGTTGAAGATATCGATAGGGAACAGGCAAAGACGACATCGCATAGAGTCGAAGAAGGCAAGAAAGGTAGCGGAGAGGATCTTAAGCGTCTTGGGATTCACCGATAGCGAACTGTCGGTAACCATAGTCGGTGACCGTGCCATGCGCCGCCTCAACCGTGAGTATCGCGGCCAGGACCGTCCGACCAATGTCCTGTCCTTTTCCATGGGAGAAGGGGAATTTCCTGGCCTGAATCCGCAGCTCCTGGGAGACGTGGTGATTTCGGCTGATACGGCATGCAGGGAGGCCGAGGAGGAGGGCATTTCCTTGATGGAGCGGTTTCTTTTCCTGCTTCTGCATGGCATCCTCCATGTGAGCGGCTATGACCATGAGAGGTCGGGCGAACATGAAGCCCGGCGAATGGAGCGCAAGCAGCGGGAACTGTTCCGCCTCATGAAGCGGGAAGGCCTGGTTTGAAGCCGGCTGGGCGTCCCGTCAAACCCACCCGGTTCACCGACTCGGTGAATTGCGCTATCGAGGGGATACTTTACACAGTCAAGAGCCAGAGGCACATGCGCAACCATTTCCTGGCTGCGCTCGCAATACTGGCTGCGGTCCTTTTCCTGCGAGTCACCAGCCTGGAATTCACCCTCCTGGCCATTTCCGTATCGTTCGTCCTCTTTGCCGAACTGATGAATACTGCAATCGAGATCTGCGTGGACATGGTTTCCCCGGAATTTCACCCCCTGGCCAAGACCGCGAAGGATGTGGCGGCAGGTGCGGTGCTCATGGCCGCCATCGGCGCTTCGATCATGGGGTATATCATCCTTTCGCGGTACTTCTTCCCGGTGTTGAAAGAAGGATTCGGCATGGTCGGACAGACGAGTGAAATGGGGCCGCTCGTCGCCATATTGGGCGTCATAATATCTGCCGTGATACTCAAGGCGTTTGCCGGCAGGGGGACCCCGCTCGAGGGCGGGAGCGTAAGCGGCCATGCTGCATTCGCCTTTTCCGTGGCCACCATCGTTGCCCTTTCGACGAAAGATCCCATCAGTTCCCTACTGACCATCGTGCTTGCGGTGATGATCGGCAATTCGCGGATCTCACTCCATCACCATTCCGCGCGGGAGGTGGTCTACGGCGCTTGCCTGGGAACTGGCCTTACAATTGCGGTGCTGTTTGCTTTTTCCAATCTGCATTGACATTATTACGGTTCACGGAGGGGCTGTTTCATTGGAAGATGGTTCTGGCAGGATAAAAACTGGTTTGCGGGACTTGGTCGGGCGTTTTCTCTCGGGCCGGAAAAAGATCACCGAGGAGGAGATCCAGGAAATCATCACCGCAGGCGAGGAAGAGGGCCTTATCAACCCGGAGGAAAACGCCATGATAAGGTCGATACTTCATCTGAGGGACACGGTTGTCAGAGAGATAATGGTGCCCCGGACCGACATGGCCTGCGTCGATGCAGCTGACACGATTCACGATGCCCGTGTCAAGATAATTGCCAGCGGCCATTCCAGGCTGCCGGTGTTTGAAGGCACGCTCGACAACATAATCGGGCTGGCCTATGCAAAGGACCTCCTCAAATACTGGGGGATGGATGATACTTCCGTAGACCTGCGAAAAATCCTCAGGAGCCCTTACTACATACCGGAAACCAAGAACCTGGAAGAGCTCCTCCAGGAGTTCAAGCGCAAACGGGTGCACATGGCCATAGTGATCGATGAATATGGCGGAACATCGGGACTGGTCACAATCGAGGACCTTCTCGAGCAGATCGTGGGTGACATCCAGGATGAATACGACCTTGAAGAGGAATGGCTCCTGCAGCAGCCCGACGGCTCGATCATCGTTGACGCGCGGCTTCCGGTGGAGGAGCTGACTGATCACCTGGGAATCGAAGTCGAGCGTGAAATGTTCGATACAGTCGGCGGATTCATCTTTCATTTGACCGGCAGGATTCCACGCGCCGGCGAGGAGATAGATGCCGACGACATTCACATGACCGTCCTTGACGCCGATGAGCGGAAGATCCGCCGCGTCAGGATCACACGGAAAACCGTGCCCGCCGGGGACGGAGAGGCCTAGTGGACTACTCAAGATTCAAATTGCCCGACTTCAACGCCATTCCGAGAAGGGACTATCTGCTCGCCGTGAGCTCCGGTCTGTTGCTGGCGCTCTCTTTTCCGAAGACCGGTGTTGCCGTTCTTTCCTGGGTTGCGCTGGTGCCGCTGCTGCTTGCCTGTGGCCATAAAACCGCAGCGAAGGCTTCAAGGCTGGGTTTTGCCTGCGGACTTGCCTGTTATGGGGCAATCCTTTACTGGATCAATATTGCGGTGACAACCTACGGGCATTTGCCCATTGCGGTCAGTATCATTATTTTCACAATACTGGTTGCCTACATGGCAGTTTATTTCGCTGTCCTCTGCTGCCTGATGCGTCTCGGAGAGAGGAAAGGCATACCGGTGGTCCTGTCGCTGCCGTTTCTGTGGGTCAGCCTTGAATATGCCCGTTCTTTCCTGTTCACCGGCTTTCCATGGGCGAGCCTCGGGTATTCGCAGTACAGGATCCTGCCGCTGATACAGATTGCCGACATAACCGGTGTTTACGGCTTGAGCTTCCTGGTGGTGCTGTGCAACGTGGTGGTGTACCTGGCCATAAGGGGATACGTCAAGAGCCGCGGCGAAAAAGGAGCATACCCTGTCTTCGGCGGGATCGTTTTCCTGGCGCTTGCAGGACTGGCATTGGGCTACGGTTACCTGCGCCTGTCCCATCCGGCGCAGGGCGAGACGATAAAGGTTGCCCTCATCCAGGGAAATATCGACCAGTCGATCAAATGGGATCCCGAGTTCAGGGATGCCACGATAAGCATTTACGAGAAGCTCACCAGACGGGCTTCGGTCGGAGGCGTGGACCTGGTGGTCTGGCCTGAGAGCGCGGCGCCGTTTTTCTTCCAGGATGGGGGCACGCCATCCTGGCGGATCGCGGCGCTCGCATCTGGGATTCATGCCCCGGTCCTCTTCGGAAGCCCCGCTTACGACGATTTGGACGGCGTGAGGAAACTGTACAACAGCGCTTTTCTCCTCTCTGATGAAGGAAAGCTGCTGGGGCGCAGCGACAAGATGCACCTGGTCCCGTTCGGAGAGTACGTACCCATGGCAAAGGCCCTTCCCTTTGTCCGGAAGCTGGTTGAGGGTGTGGGGGATTTCTCTCCCGGTGAACGCCTGGTGGTCCTGAATCAGGGAAAGGCGAATATCGGGGTCCTGGTATGCTTCGAGGGGATATTCCCCGAGCTTTCCAGGAAATATGCCAGGGCAGGAGCCCGGTTGCTGGTGAACATCACCAATGACGCCTGGTACGGCCGGTCTTCGGCGCCTTACCAGCACCTTTCCATGGCAGCGTTCAGGGCTGTGGAAAACCGCATGCCGCTTGTACGGGCGGCCAATACCGGTATTACTGCGTTGATTGACAGCAATGGACATATCGTGAGGGAAACTCCGCTGTTCAAGGAAGCATATCTTTGCGACAGGGTGATTCTCGGGGATTCAGTCACGTTTTACGCCCGTCATGGGGATGTTTTTGCGGTTCTCTGTGTCCTGGCTTCACTTGCCATGGCTGTTTACGCGCTGAGAAATCGCTTTGCCGGTCGCGCCTTCAAACGTAGTTGATATCGTGATTTTCCCGGAAGTCCTCCGGGTACGACAAAAGAAAAGAGGTAAGGAATGTTTAGAGAAGAAGTAGCCCGAGTCGAGAGCCTGGGAATTCGAATCAATGCCCTTCGGGGGTCTCTTTGACATAGATCGCAAGAGGGAAGATATCCAGGAACTGGAGGCGAAGATCGCCGAACCCGGCTTCTGGGACGACTCAGACGAGGCGCAGAAGGTCTTGCGGGAACGCACTGCCATGGAGAAGGCTGTCGATTGCTGGGACCGGCTCGTTCGCCTCCTTGATGATGCCAAGGTGCTGATCGAACTGGGCAGCGAAGCTGAAGACGAGGAAACGCTGACCGAGGTGAAGAAGCTGAACGACGAGCTTGAAGCCGGGGTTTCGCAGGCGGAATTCCAGAGGATGCTTTCCGGCCCGCATGACAGGAATTCCTGCTTCGTTTCCATAACTTCCGGCGCCGGAGGCACCGAGTCGCAGGACTGGGTCGAGATGCTCCTGCGGATGTACCTCAGGTATTGCGAAAAGAGGGGCTGGCGCACTGACATCACGGAATGCCAGGCAGGGGACGAAGCCGGTATCAAGGGAGTCACTTTTACTGTTGCCGGCGAGTACAGCTACGGATACCTGAAGGCCGAAGCCGGGATACACCGCCTGGTGAGGATTTCACCGTTTGACGGAAATGCCAGGCGGCACACCTCTTTTGCATCGGTATTCGTCTTCCCGGAGATTGATGACGACATCGAGGTCAGGATTTCGGAGCCTGACCTGCGCATAGACACCTACAGGTCTGGTGGCGCGGGCGGACAGCATGTCAACGTGACCGATTCGGCCGTCAGGATAACCCATATTCCCACCGGCATTGTCGCCGCCTGCCAGAACGAGCGCAGCCAGCACATGAACAAGGCCACCGCCATGAGAATGCTCCGGGCCAAGCTCTATGAAAGGGAGCTGGAAGAGAGGGCTGCCAAAACCGCCGAGATCGGCGGCGAGAAAAAGGAGATCGGCTGGGGAAGCCAGATCCGCTCCTATGTGCTGCATCCGTACCGGATGGTGAAAGACCTCCGCACCGGCGTGGAAACCGGCAATACCGACGCAGTTCTTGACGGCGACCTGGAAGAGTTCATTGTTGCCTTTCTCATGGGAGTGCGGCGCAACGAACAGGAGGCCGCCCAATGATGGTACGGCGCATAGCATTTCTAGTCTTGCTGTGGTTGCCTGTTTTCGCTTGCAGCGCCTGCGCAGCGCCGGATAAGGGCATTACCAGGCTGGGTTACTCGATCCAGGTGGGCGCATTCTCCGAGGTGAAAAACGCCGAGAGGCTCACCGCAAAGCTTCAGGACAAGGGAATCGAAGCCTTCTATTTTAAACGGGAAAACGGGTTGTTTGCCGTACGCTTCGGCGACTTTCCCACCCGAAGTGAAGCGCAGAAAAATGCGCGCAAGGTGGCGTCAGAGCAGGGCATCGATTCCTATTTCATCGCTCCCCCCCTGCGTGCCCCACTGAAGGTCCGGAGCGACAACCAAAAGTCTCCGGGCAAGGACTTGCCGACACGGAAACCCGGGCGGGGCGACATGGGCTACATCGCGGCGAGGACCGCGGAGCGGTTTGTCGGCATCCCGTACCAGTGGGGCGGATCGACCGTCGTTGACGGCATGGATTGCAGCGGTTTCGTGCGAGCGGTCTACAACCTCTGCGGGGTCAACATTCCCCGCACTTCCGGGGAACAGTACCGCGTGGGAAGGGGTGTGGACAGGGGTGAACTGGCGGACGGGGACCTGGTCTTTTTCGGAACTTCCGAAGAGAAAATATCCCATGTCGGCATATATGTGGGAAATAACCAGTTCGTTCATGCTCCACGACGGGGAGAGGACATAAAGATATCATCTATGGACAGCGGCTATTCGAAGAAGTACATCGGAGCCCGTAGATATTTTTAAGTATTGGAAAGGTAAGTATGGCATTTATTAAACCATTCAAGGCATTGCGCCCCCGGGGCGAACTGGTAGGCAAGGTGGCTGCGCCGCCATATGACGTTATGAATGTGGCTGAAGCCCGTGCTATGGCCGAGGGCAATCCCTTCAGCTTCCTGCATGTTTCCCGCCCGGAAATCGACCTGGCACGGGATCTTGACCCCCATGACGAGTCAGTTTACCGGGCCGGCCGCGAAAATCTCGCGCGCTTCATCGACGGAAAGATCCTGGTTCAGGACAGCGAGGAGCGCTATTACATCTACCGTCAGAGAATGGGCGCCGTTGAACAGACGGGGCTCGTGGCATGTGCCAGCGTGGACGATTACCAGACCGGTGTCATCAAGAAACATGAACTGACCAGGGCGGACAAGGAAGAAGACCGGGTCAAGCATATCGACTGTCTGGACGCCAATGACGAACCGGTCTTCTATGTATACAGGAACCGTCCGTCCATTAACGATCTGGTCGGCAGGCTGACAAGGGAGAAACCCGTTTATGATTTTACCGCAGATGATTCGGTAACCCATACGGTGTGGGCGGTTACCGATCCGTTGGTCATCACCAGGCTGAGCGAAGAGTTTTCGGCAATCGATACGCTCTATGTCGCCGATGGCCACCATCGCAGCGCTGCAGCCAGCAGAGTCAGGGAACTGCGGAAGGCTGCGAACGGAAAGCACGACGGAAACGAAGAATACAACTTTTTCCTGACGGTCATTTTCCCTGATCACGAAATGAACGTGATGGCTTACAACCGTGCGGTCATGGATCTGAACGGCCTTTCACCGGAAGAGTTCATTGCCCGCATCTCTGGCCTTTTTGATGTGTCACCCGCGGAAAGCGCAGTTTCTCCGCGGGAAAGGCATTCGTTCGGCATGTACCTCATGGGCAGATGGTATCTTTTGACCGCGAAAACTTCGATTGTGGATGAGAACGATGCTGTAGGGCGCCTGGATGTTTCCATCCTCCAGGACAACCTCCTGAAGCCGATTCTCGGCATTGATGACCCCAGAACGAATCAGAGGATCCACTTCGTCGGCGGCAGCAGGGGAAACGAAGAGCTGGTGCGCCTGGTTGACAGCGGCGAACACAAGGTCGCTTTTTCGCTTCATCCGACTTCGATGGAAGAACTGATGTCGCTTGCGGACCAGGACAGGATCATGCCGCCCAAGTCAACGTGGTTCGAACCGAAGCTGCGCAGCGGGCTGTTTGTCCACATGCTGTCCCCTTGAGAGAAATCCCCTGCGACTTGCTGCGGGGCATTCCCGGAAGCCTCTATGGATCGAGAAAGAAGATACTGGCTGTTCAAGTCCGAACCGTCCTGCTTTTCCTTTGACGACCTGGAAAAAAGGCATGGGCAGACAGAGCCGTGGGATGGCGTGAGGAATTATCAGGCGAGAAACTTCCTGCGCGATCAGGTGAGGGAAGGCGACGGGGTGCTCTTTTATCACAGCAATATCCCGAATCCGGCTGTGGTCGGGATTGCCGAAGTGGTCAGGAACGGGTATCCCGACTCCACCGCTCTTGATCCTGACTCCGAACACTTCGATCCCCGCAGCACCCCGGCCGATCCGATCTGGTACAGGGTGGACGTTCGGTATGTCAGGCGATTCGAGCGCGAAGTGACCCTGGCGGAAATCAGGAGCAATCCGACGCTTGGCGGAATGATGCTGGCCCGGCGCAGCAGGCTTTCCATTCAGCCGGTTGACCTGGAGCAATGGGATACGATTCTCGCTCTCGGTGGAATCGGGGATAACGACCACTAAATCCGTAAAATGAAATGCTGAATACTTGACTCTGTGGCTTTCAATAAAGCTGCTGCCACTGTGGAATAGCAGAAAAGTTGAGCGGTTTTTTTGCGTTTCCATCAATCTGCGAACATGAAATTGAGTGGTTTGCCTGGGCGATGGGCCCATGGCGGGAGGGTTGATTATGAAGATTCTCACGGGTTTTTTGCTGCTCGTCATTTCGGCTGTTCCGTTTGCGGCTCGCGGAGAAACGGTAACTCTCTTCCTGGACGGCGCCAGGATCGAGCGCGAGGTTCTTGCTTCCAAGGCTTATCTCGAAGTACTGATGCCGGCGGGCATGATTGACCGTACCTTGAGGGTAAAGCCGCTCGGTGATGGAACGGTGACACGCTTCGACGTGGTCCGGGCGGAACCGCAAAAGGAAAAGCTCCGCGAGATTTCTGCCCTGGAAGACCGGAAAAAAGCACTTGCGGACCGCCTGGAAGTGCTCGAAGAAAGGGAAGAGATATTTGCCGCGGCGGCCAAGTCCCACAGCAGCAGGGCGCTGCGGAAATCAAAGAACAATCCCGACCCGGTGGAGACCGCCAGGAAAGGAACCGACCTGGCCCTGGCCCAGCTTTCCGCAGTCCATGCAGCCAGGAACAAGCTGGAAAGAGAAATCGCATCCAATGATGCCAGGTTGGCATCGCTCCGAAAAGCCATGGAGGCAAGGGGAAGTGTCGCCAGGCTCTGGCTTTCCAGGCCTGGGTGCAGGATTCGGTTCGCTTACCTGGTTAACGGGCTGAAATGGACGCCTGCATACGATTTCCGCCTGGCAGATGCGGGGGTCGCGGAAGTTACGCTGCGCGCCAGGATTCCCTCCGACATGGCCAAAGCGTCAGTATCCGTAGCCCCGATGCTGCTTGCGGATGCATTCGGCTGCGACGTGCTCCTTTACCCGGTTTCCAGGGATGGCGCAGTTATCGAAACGCAAAGGATTGCAGTGTCGAAAGAGGAGCTTACCAAGGGACCCGTCCCGTTTCTCACCGTGACTTTCCTCAATACTTCGGGGAAGAGCCTGCCGGCCGGTGAAGCCTGCGGCTACTGGCGGAACGAGTACATGGGGAAATCCCCTTTCGGCGGTTGCCGGCCCAACGAGTCGGCATCGCTGGTATTCGGAAAGCCGTGAATGCAACGCTCTCCCGGTGGGATACCAATTTCACCATCCATCTTCCACCAACCGTAGAAGCAGTGCCATTCGGGTCAATATCACCATGCAGAGCCGGGCGGGCGGGAAAGGCCTGAGGTCCTTTTTTCTTGATTAAAGACGTGAAATGGGTTAATTTGCGGGTTTATTAAGCGACGCTGTCAGTATGCCCTGCTGGCAGGTTAGAGAGGTTATGGAATATTGGAAGAGCTAAGTGAACTTTTATTGCAGAGAAGAAGGAAAGTGAATGCTTTATGGGAATCGGGCATAAATCCGTATCCCAACGACTTCAAACCCCTGCATACTTCGGCTGACCTGGCGAAATCCCGCGGGGACAGGGAAACGATCGAAGAAGATCCGGCGGATGTTTTCACCGTTGCCGGCCGTGTAATGGCCCGGAGATCTTTCGGCAAGGCTGCCTTCATTCAGGTGCAGGACAGGAAGGGGCGCGTGCAGGTTTATGTTAAAAAGGACACCCTGGGCGAGGAAAACTACAAGTATTTTGAAACCCTCGATATAGGGGACATAGTCGGAATAGCAGGCCATCCGTTTCGCACCAAGACCGGTGAGCTGTCACTGCATGCCCACGAGGTAAGGCTTCTCACCAAGTCCCTTCTGCCTCTTCCCGAGAAGTTCCACGGGCTGACCGATGTGGAAACGCGTTACCGGCAAAGATATGTCGACCTCATTGTCAATCCCGAAGTCAAGGATGTCTTCATCAAGCGTGCCCGCATAATCCAGCTGATACGCAGGTTCATGCTTGAACAGGATTTCCTCGAGGTCGAAACCCCGATGATGCAACCCATCCCCGGCGGGGCTACCGCACGCCCGTTCGAGACCTATCACAATGCCCTCGACAGGAAACTGTACCTTCGCATTGCTCCCGAACTCTATCTTAAGAGGCTGCTGGTTGGCGGTTTCGACAAGGTCTTCGAAATAAACCGGAACTTCCGCAACGAAGGTATATCCATCCGCCACAATCCGGAGTTCACCATGATGGAGTTCTATCAGGCCTATGCGACTTTCGATGACCTGATGGATTTCACCGAGGCTCTTTTCTGCCATGTGGTCGAAAATCTCCTGGGAACGCAGGATATCGTTTACCAGGGGCAGGAGATCAGCTTTCGCCGCCCGTGGAAGCGTCTCACGGTCAGGGAGGCGATCCTCGAGTATGGTGACATAGACGCCAAGTCACTCGATGACCGGGATCTCGCATACAGCTATGCCAAGTCCATAGGGCTGGATCTACCCGAGGATGTGGGGTACGGCAAGCTGATCACTGAGATCTTCGAAGAAGTGGCCGAGACCAAGCTTATCCAGCCGACATATATCACTTCATATCCAACCGAGGTGTCGCCGCTTTCCAGGAAGAGCGACAACGATCCGGACATTGTGGACCGGTTCGAGCTGTTCTGTGCCGGGCGGGAAATTGCCAATGCGTTTTCCGAGCTGAACGACCCTGTTGACCAGAAAGAGCGCTTTCTTGCCCAGGTCGAGGCGAAAGCCAAGGGGGACGAGGAAGCCCACTTCATGGACGAGGATTATATCCGTGCCCTGGAACACGGCATGCCGCCTGCGGCAGGTGAAGGCATCGGCATAGACCGTCTGGTGATGCTTTTGACCGATTCCGCATCCATCCGGGATGTCATACTTTTTCCGCAATTAAGGAAAGAAACTAAATAATGCCCTACGAATTCCTTATAGGATTGCGTTATCTGAGGGCAAAGCGGAAGTCAACCTTCATATCCATCATTACGTTCATATCCACTGCCGGTGTAGCGCTCGGAGTGATGGCCCTGATCGTGGTGCTGGCCGTCATGACCGGCTTCGAGGAGGATCTCAAGGACAAGATACTCGGCACCAACGCAGATGTGGTCGTGTTGAAGAGCGGCGGCATGATAGAAGGGTACGGGGCCCTCATGGAACGCCTGAAGAAGGTTCCCGGAGTAACCGGGGTGACCCCGTTCATCTACAGCCAGGTAATGCTGTCCACCGGGAGCAATGTTTCGGGTGTCGTGCTCAGGGGCATCGATCCGTTGACAGATGCCCGGGTCACGAATCTCAAGAAATCGCTGGTTGAGGGAGGGCTCGCAGACCTGGAGCCCGGTGCCGGTTCCCCAGCCGAAAAACCTGGCATCATATTGGGGAAGGAGCTGGCGAAAAACCTCCACCTCAACCGGGGCGACCTGGTCAACGTGGTTTCTCCGCTCGGCAACATGACCCCTTTTGGCATGATTCCCAAGATGAAGCAGTTCCGCATCGCGGGAATTTTCAATACCGGCATGTTCGAATATGATTCCACTCTTGCCTATGTCGGGCTCAAGCAGGCGCAGAGCTTCCTCTCCATGGGCGATGCGGTAACCGGCATTCAACTGAAGGTGGAAGATGTCTACAAGTCGGATGAGATAGCGACGCAGATCAACCAGGGTTTCGGCTACGATTATTTTGCCCGAGACTGGATGCGGATGAACAAGAACATACTGTTCGCGCTGAAGACCGAGAAAATGGTCATGTTCATCATCCTTACGCTGATCGTGCTCGTTGCCGCATTCGGCATCGCTTCGACCCTTTTCATGGTGGTAATGGAAAAGACTAAAGACATCGCCATTCTTAAGTCGATGGGAGCTACCGGCATGAGCATCATGAAGATTTTTGTTTTGGAGGGACTCATAATCGGGGTTGCGGGAACGATCATCGGCGTGCTCAGCGGTCTCCTTGTGGCATTGAATCTTGAAACCATTGTTGGTTTCATACAGAAGGTGACCGGATTCGAACTTTTCAGCCGGGATGTTTACTACCTCGACCATTTCCCGTCGCAAGTCGTTCCCGGAGACGTGATCCTCATTTCACTGACAGCCGTTCTCATATCATTCCTCGCCACACTCTATCCGTCCTGGCAGGGGTCCAGACTGCCGCCCGCAGAGGCGCTGCGCTATGAGTAACCGGCTGCTGGAGGTCAGCGACCTGAGGAAATCGTTCCGCAGGGGAACAGCCAGCATCGATGTCCTGAACGGTGTGGATCTGGCTGTTGACGAGGGTGACACGATAGCTCTTGTCGGTGCATCCGGAGCCGGCAAAAGCACACTTCTCCACATCCTCGGCACCTTGGATCACCCCACTTCGGGTTCGGTCATGTTTCGCGGACACGATGTTTTCGGTTTCGGGGAGGGCGAGCTTGCCGCTTTCAGAAACCGTTCCATAGGCTTCGTCTTCCAGTTCCATCATCTCCTTCCCGAGTTCTCGGCACTTGAGAACATAATGATGCCGGCTCTCATAGGAGGGATGAACAGGGGCGAGGCCCAGGACAGGTCGGCCGGGCTGCTGCGTGATGTGGGCCTCACCCACAGGGCTGCACACAAACCGGGAGAACTGTCCGGCGGCGAACAGCAGCGAGTCGCCATAGCCAGGGCGCTAGTCCTTTCCCCCTTGCTGCTGCTTGCCGACGAGCCGACCGGTAACCTTGACCGGAAGACCAGCGAGGAGGTCCATGAACTTCTCGCCGGTTTCCAGGAAAGAATCGGTTTGACACTGATTATTGTGACTCACAACGAGCGCCTTGCCGGCAGGATGGGCAAAATCATCCGGCTGGTGGACGGCCGCATCCAGGAGAATGGTAACCCGTGAAACTATTATCCCGACATGTCAGTAAAATCTGTGATGCTTGCTTTTCATGTTCAGCGCGACTGATTGCCGCTCTTCTGATTATCGCGGTT
This sequence comes from Geobacter sp., assembly GCA_003314535.1. Lineage (GTDB taxonomy): Bacteria > Desulfobacterota > Desulfuromonadia > Geobacterales > Geobacteraceae > RPRC01. The sequence continues at coordinate 68,413 of POSG01000005.1, read as the reverse complement.
TTACCCTGTCAACTGTCTGCTGGCGAAGAGAAGATTTCATCCATTACCTTCCTGGGCAATGAAACCAGGGAGTCCGCCTCCCTTACCCCTCTCCTGAAAAGCAAGGTGGGCGATGATTTCTCGGTAGAAAAAGCAAACGATGACATCAAGACGATCTACAACCTCGGCATTTACCAGGATGTAAAGGTCGAAAAAACCGGAACCGAAAAGGGTGTGGCCCTGACCTTCGTTGTCGCTGAAAAGCCCACCGTTCGCGAAGTCATAGTTGTTGGAAACGTTGAGATCAAAGCGGACAAAATCAAGGAGGCCATACCGCTCAAACCAAAAGGCGTCTTTTCAAGCGGCCTTCTTGCAATGAGCGAAAAGAAGATTAAAAAACTCTATGCGGACGAGGGGTACTATCTTGCCGAAGTGAGCGCCAGTGCAACCAACGTAGGCAAGAACGGGGAGCGCGTGTCCTTTTCCATCAAGGAAGGCAAGAAGGTCCTGATCAAGAACATAAAGTTCGAGGGAAACAGGGTTTTCTCTGCGCGGAAGCTGCGAAAGCAGATGGAAACCAAGGAGAAGTGGTTCCTTTCATGGATCACCGGGGCCGGCACCTACAAGGAAGAGGTTTTGAAGAACGATGTGAACCGTCTCGCCGACCTCTATTACAACAACGGCTACATCAACGTCAAAGTAGGCGAACCGAAAGTGCGGCTGCTTGACGACAAGTCCGGGCTCGAAGTCACCATCGGCATCACCGAGGGTGAGCAGTTCAGGACCGGAGCCATCGATTTCAAGGGCGATCTGCTTGAGAGCAGGGAAAAGCTGAGCTCTCTGGTGAAGCTGAAGAAAGGTGAAGTTTTCAGCCGCGAACTTTTGCGCAATGACGTCGTCACATTTACCGATCTTTATGGTGACAAAGGCTATGCCTTCACCAATGTCGTGCCTCTCACCAAGGTGGACCAGGACAAGAAAACAGTCGACATTACCTTTGAATTCGAAAAAGGCGAGAAGGTATATATCGAAAAAATAAACATTAGCGGCAACACCAAGACAAGGGACAAGGTTATCCGAAGGGAATTCAGGCTTGCGGAGGGTGACCTGTACAGTGTGACCGCGCTCAAAAGGACCAAGCAGAATCTTACCAACCTCGGCTTTTTCGAGGAAGCGACCATAGCCACGGCCAAGGGCAGCGCCGACAACCGCCTGAACCTCAATACCGAGGTCAAGGAGAAATCCACCGGCCAGTTCAGTCTCGGCGCCGGATACAGCTCGTCTGACGGCATCATAGGACAAGGGTCCATCCAGCAGAACAACTTTCTCGGCCTGGGCCTGAAGGGGACCCTGGCTGCTTCGCTGGGCGGCAAAACACAGCTTTACACCCTGGGGCTGAGTGATCCCTACTTCCTCGATACGAACTGGACTCTCGGTTTTGACATCTACCGCTCCGAGCGGGAGTATGAAGACTATTCGCGCAGGGTAACAGGCGCGGACCTCAAGGCGGGATACAAGTTCAATGACGAGCTTTCCACCTTCTGGATGTACAAGTTCGAGAAGAAGTCGCTTTTCGATCTTTCCACCAACCTGCAGGCCAACCCGGACCTGCTTGGAGAGTCGAGCGGCACCACCGGATCCCTCTATGGCAGCCTGACACTTGACAGGACCGACTACAAGCTCGACCCGAGCAAGGGATATACCGGCACCGTTTCCGCCGAATATGCCGGCCTTGGCGGAAACCAGCGTTTCTCGCGCTTTATCGGACAGTCATCGGTGTTCTTCCCCCTTATGTGGAGCACTGTGTTGTCGCTTCGCGGCGAGTTGGGTTATATCATGAGAGACGGCAAGGAAATTCCGATTGACGAAAAATTCTACCTGGGAGGCATCAATACGCTTCGTGGTTACGAAACCCGCACGGTGAGCCCGGTCAAGAACGGTGTCTACGTGGGCGGGGTAAAGGAAGCCGTTTTCAATGTAGATTATGTCTTCCCCATAATCAAGGATGCGGGGCTCAAGGGGGTTCTCTTCTTTGATGCAGGCAACTCCTATGACACCGGACAGTCGTATTTCTCGAAAATGCTCATGAGCTACGGCCTCGGATTCCGCTGGTACTCTCCCATGGGCCCGCTGCGCCTCGAATACGGCTTCCCGTTGAATCCAAGGGACGGCATAGACAAAAAAGGGGGCAGGTTCGAGTTCTCGATCGGTGGATTTTTCTAGGTTCGTTCATAATATCGCGTATCTGCCAACCAACGCGGAATTACTAAAAGGAGAAAGAAGATGAAAGGATTTATCACGATTATTGCAGCAACGGTTGCGTTGATCCTCCCTGTCGCGGGGTTTGCCGCTGACGGAGCGAAACTCGGCTATGTGGATATCCAGAAGATACTGAACCAGTCGGCTTCCGGGAAGGACGCAAAGGAACAGCTGACCGCCAAGGTCAAGAAGTATCAGGACGAGATAAACAGGAAACAGGAAGAACTGAAGAGGCTCAAGGATACGCTTGAAAAACAGGGACAGCTTCTCTCGGAAAGCGCCAGGAGTGCCAAGGAAAAGGATTACCAGCAGCTGTTGAAGGATTTGCAGCGCCTGCAGAAGGATGCACAGGATGACCTGCAGGCCGAGGACGAGAAGCTGACGAGAAAGATCCTCGGCAACATCGAGAAGATAGTTCAGGACTATGGTCGGAAAAACGGCTACACAATGATTCTGATCAGGAATGACAGCATGATTTATGCTGATGAAAAGGCCGACCTGACTGACCAGGTCCTTGCAATGGTCAATGCAATCAAGAAATAGGCGGAGGGTGTATGGAAAAGAGTCTTAAGGAACTGGCCGCGCTTCTTGGCGGCCGGGTCATCGGTGATGAAAATGCCGTTGTGTCGAGCCTGGGGACCCTGGACGAGGCGACGGATGGACAGATCACGTTTCTGGCGAATCCCAAGTATGCCGGCAAGGTGGCAACGACGAGAGCTACTGCTGTAATAGTGTCTGCAGGCGCTGAGCGATACGGCCGCAATGTCATCGAGGTAAAGAACCCCTATCTTGCATTTGCTAAGCTGCTCTCGCTGTTCCATGTCAAGTCGATCGTACCGAAGGGAGTTATGCCGGGCGCGTTCGTAGGGGAAAATGTCGTTCTCGGGGAAGGCATAACAGTGTATCCCGGAGCTTTCGTAGGCGACGGAGTGAAACTGGGCAACAGGGTGGTTCTTTATCCCGGCGTTGCTCTGTATGATGGTGTTGAAATAGGCGATGACGTAATATTGCACGCCAACGTAAGCGTTCGCGAGGGATGCCGGATCGGCAACCGGGTAATCATACACAGCGGGGCGGTCATCGGCAGCGACGGTTTCGGCTATGCCCCGGACGGAAAAGCCTACCAGAAAATCCCCCAAATCGGCATAGTCGTCATCGAGGATGACGTGGAGATCGGGTCCTGCACAACCATTGACCGCGCCGCCCTCGGGCTTACGCTCATCCGGCGCGGGACAAAGATAGACAACCTTGTTCAGGTTGCTCACAACTGCGTCATTGGGGAGAATTGCATCATCGTTTCCCAGACGGGCATTTCGGGAAGCACCAAGCTCGGGGAGCATGTCACCCTGGGCGGCCAAGTCGGCGTTGTAGGGCATCTCGAAATAGGCGACAACGTGATGATCGGCGCCAAATCCGGTGTTCACAACAGCATCACATCGGGGCAGATATACAGCGGAATACCCGCCATTCCCCACAAGGAGTGGCTGAAGACTGCATCTACGGTCCCCAAGCTTCCGGAGATGCGCAAGATTATCAATACGCTGGAAAAGAAGATACAGGAACTCGAAGCGAAGATCGAGGCTAAGGGCTGATTCGCCGAAGCTTGCTTTCTGAACCTGGCTTCGTCAGAATGAATTACCGGGCAGGCGAGGGCGCCGGCAGTCTGCCCTTTTGGCCCGCTCGTGCCGATGGATCATCCTTTTTCGAGACTATTGTCGCTCTTGTCATACCTGATAGGGTATGCCTATATGCAAGAAGGAGCCATAAATGCTGGATATAAATGAGATCATGAAGATATTGCCGCACAGGTATCCATTCCTCATGGTGGACCGGATAGTGGAAATGGAACCGGGCAAACGGATAGTCGGCATAAAGAATGTCAGCATGAATGAACCGCATTTCCTGGGTCATTTTCCCGGTCATCCAGTCATGCCGGGGGTTCTCATCGTGGAGGCCATGGCGCAAGTGGCAGGAATACTTGCCTATCTTGCCTCGGATGATGAAATCAGAAAAAAGGTGAGCTATTTTCTGGCCATTGATAACGCTCGGTTCAGAAGGCCGGTCGTGCCGGGCGACATCCTCCGCCTGGAACTCGTGACCACCATGAACCGTCGCGGCATCTGGGGGTTCAGCGGCAAGGCGTACGTAGAGGACAAACTGGCTGCCGAGGCCGATTTGAAGGCAACTTTTGCCGACTAAAAGAGCGACTGCAAAGAGGCAGGCTCGAGGAGGTCCGCGAACGGATCACCGAGAGCCTGCAATCCCAACCATGTGTCTGATCCCGCTAAGTCGTCCCCATGAATTTACAAGCATCCGGCACTTTTCCAACAGAGAAACAGGATGGACAGGACCGACAGCGGCAGCCCGGCTATCCCTGTTGCACTTGGTATCACCCAGGAGAATAACATGATACATCCGACAGCCATTGTGCTCCCAGGAGCCGAGATTGATCCGGACGTTGAGATAGGTCCTTTTGCGGTTATAGGTAATAACGTCCGGATCGGCCGGGGAACCAGGATCGGTCCGAGTGCGGTAATCCAAGGCTGGACGGAGATAGGGGAAAACAACCAGATTTTTCACCTTTCTTCGGTCGGCGCCGTACCGCAGGATCTCAAATACAAGGGAGAGAGAACCTTCCTGAAGATCGGGAACGGGAATATCATACGAGAATTCGCAACAATACATCTGGGCACTGTGACCGGAGACGGCGAAACGACAATTGGGGACAATAATCTTTTCATGGCTTATTGCCATGTTGCCCATGATTGCCACATCGGCAATAATGTGGTGATGGCAAACGGCGCCACCTTGGCCGGCCACATCAGCGTAGAGGACCACGCGCGTCTCGGCGGGCTTTCGGCCATTCACCAGTTCGTGCGGATAGGCGCTTACGTCATGATCGGAGGCGGGGCAATGGTCGGTCAGGATGTGCCGCCCTACACCATTGCGGCGGGTGACAGGGCCACCCTGCACGGGCTGAACCTTGTCGGACTGAAGCGGGCCGGTTTTTCCGAGGATATACTCGTGCAATTGAAAAAGGCGTATAAAATTCTCATACGTTCAGGGCTTCTGACTGATGAGGCGCTGGAAAGGATCAGGAGGGAATTGCCCGAATCTCCTCAACTGAACCATTTCGTTGAATTCGTGGAAAAATCGGAAAGGGGCATATGCCGGTGAGAAAAATAATCAGGACTGCGGTTGTGGGCGTTGGTTACCTGGGCGGGTTTCATGCCGAAAAGTATGCCCAGCTTGAAAACTCCCAGTTGGTTGCAGTGGTTGACCTTGACGGAATGCGTGCAGAGGAGGTTGCGGCCAAGCTCGGGACCCGCGCTTATACTTCTTACCGGGACATACTGGAGATGGTGGACGCTGTCAGTATCGCGGTACCGACCCATCTCCACTACGAGGTGGCCAGGGACTTCCTCGAACGGGGAGTAAGCGTACTCCTGGAAAAGCCCATGACCGTCACTCTCTCTGAAGCCGACAAACTGATCAAGATAGCCCGGGAAAACGGCGCCGTGTTCCAGATAGGACACCTGGAGCGTTTCAACCCCGCAGTTCTGGCGCTTGGAAACAGTCTGACCGATCCCAGATTCATCGAGTCGATAAGGATTGCGCCGTTCAAGCCGCGGGGAACGGATGTCAATGTGGTGCTGGATCTCATGATTCACGACATTGACATCATACAGAATATTGTCCGTTCCCCCGTGCGGCATATCCACTCGATAGGGGCGCCGGTCTTCACGCCTGAGGAAGATATCGCCAACGCAAGGATAGAGTTCGAAAACGGCTGCGTTGCCAATGTCACCGCCAGCCGGATCAGCCTCAAGAGTGAAAGACGGATGCGTATCTTTCAGCCCGATTCATATATTACGCTGGATTTCCAGCACAAGAAGTTTGCCGTGTTCCGCAAGGGGGATGGGGAAATGTTCCCCGGCGTTCCCAACATCAAGATAGAGGAAAAGGCTTTCGAACAGGTAGATGCGCTGAAGGAAGAGATTGCATCATTCCTGGAGGCAGTGGAAACGGGAAAGCCACCCGTGGTGTCGGGAGAAGATGGCAGGAGGGCACTTGAAACCGCTCTTCGCATAAACAGGAAACTTTAATAAGAACTGAAAGGCAATAGCACATGATTCCCATGGTTGACCTGAAGAACCAGTATCTTGCAATGAAGGACGAAATAGATCGCGGCATATTGGAGACTCTCGAGAAGTGCCAGTTTATCCTCGGGCCCAATGTTTCCGCTTTTGAAGAAGAAGCTGCGCATTATCTCGGCGCCAAGCATGCCGTGGCCGTGGCGTCCGGTACCGATGCCCTTCATCTCGCTCTTGTTGCAGCCGGGATCGGCCCCGGTGATGAAGTCATTACAACCCCCTTCACGTTTATCGCCACCGCCGAGGCCATAAGGTATGTTGGCGCCAAACCGGTTTTTGTCGACATAGATCCGAAAACCTTCAACATAGACCCGGGGAAGATTCGAGCAGCGGTCACGTCTTCAACACGGGCAGTGATTCCGGTCCATCTTTTCGGGCAGCCTGCCGACATGGAAGCCATCGAGGCTGTCTGCGCCGAAAAGGGCCTGATGATAGTAGAGGATTGCGCACAATCCTTCGGCGCTGCTTCAGGAAACCGCATGACGGGCACTATCGGGAAACTGGGCTGCTTCAGTTTCTTCCCGAGCAAGAACCTTGGCTGCTACGGAGACGGCGGCATGGTGACGACCAACTGCGACGAGATGGCGGCACGACTGTTGAGCCTGAGAAATCACGGAAGCAGGATAAGGTATCACCATTCTGAGATAGGATACAACAGCAGGCTTGACGAGATTCAGGCCGTGATACTGCGTGCAAAGCTGAAGCGCATATCGGCATTCAATGAGGGCCGTCGGAGAGTTGCCGGGTTGTATTCCTCCATGCTGCGGGATACGGGAATAAAATGCCCATTTGAGGATGGAAAGGGAGTGCACGTATACCACCAGTACACGGTCCTGACCGAACAACGGGAAAAGATCATGGAGAACCTGGGAAAAGCCGGGATTGCGTCGGCGGTCTATTACCCCATTCCGCTCCACCGCCAGGAGGTTTTTGCCGCAGATTACGCCCAAGTGTCCCTGCCTGTTGCCGAGGATGTGGCCGGCTGCTGCATGTCCCTTCCGGTATTTCCCGAAATGACGGAGGACCAGGTAAATGAAGTCGTGTCAGCTGTAAAACAGGTGCTTTAGGAAACCTTTGCTCACGTGGAATATTCAATCCTGAGACGCTCCGGTGAGCGTCTCATCTGTTTTGAAAGGTGGCGGTAGCGGGAAATTGGCCAGAAAAGTCATGATAATAGCCGGTGAAGCTTCCGGCGATCTGCATGGAGCAAATCTCGTCGGGGAAGTGCTCAAGCGGGATCCGTCCGTGGCCTTTTTCGGCATCGGCGGCTCGCGGATGAGGGACGCCGGGGTCCATATCCTGGTGGATGCAGCTGACATGGCCGTGGTTGGCCTGGTGGAGGTCGCTGCCCATTTCCCAACCATCTACCAGGCTTTCTCGCAAATGCGGAAGATTCTGCGCACGGATCCGCCCGATCTGCTCGTACTCATCGACTATCCCGATTTCAACCTGAGACTTGCCGGCGTTGCGAAAAAAGCCGGGGTCAAGGTCCTCTATTACATCAGCCCCCAGGTATGGGCCTGGCGGGTCGGCAGGGTGAAGAAGATCGCCCGGGTCGTCGACCACATGGCGGTCGTGTTTCCCTTTGAAGTCCCCTTTTATGAAAAGGAAAACGTGCCGGTGACATTCGTTGGCCACCCGCTCGCGGACGCCGTGCACCCGTTTTATTCGCCCAATGAGGCGCGGCAGCGGATCGGAGTCGATCCCTTAAGGAAAGTGGTCGGGCTTTTCCCGGGCAGCCGCAGGCAGGAAATCAGGAACCTGTTCCCGATCATTCTCCAATCGGCTGCGCTGTTGAAAAAACGTTTTCCCGAGATTCAGTTCATCCTGCCCCTTGCTTCGAGCCTGAAACGGAACGATATCGATCCGTTTCTTGAATCCGTGGATTTCCCCGTCTCGGTTATCGAAGGCATGACCCACGACGTCATCCAGGTTTGCGATGCCATAATTACCGTCTCAGGCACGGTGACGCTGGAAATCGCCCTGCTCGGCATACCCATGGTGATCATCTACCGGGTTTCCCCGCTGACCTATATGATCGGGAAGCGGCTCATCAAGGTGGACCATATAGGGATCTGCAATATAGTGGCGGGTGAAAGGGTGGTCAAAGAGCTGATCCAGGATGAAGCCCGGCCTGATAGGATCGCGGATGAAATCGAAAAAATCATCAGCGACGCAAAACATAACGGATCGATCAGAAATAAATTCAAAATTATGAGGGAGAAACTGGGCGCTGGCGGGTGTTCGGCAAGAGTGGCGGACATTGCTCTGGAAATGCTCAATCAATAAATAGAACATGGAACTTTTCAGAAGATTGCTGCAATACAGCAAGCCGTATTGGTGGCGTATAGTCATTTCACTCGTTGCCACACTGGGCGTGTCAGGTCTGAATGGCGCTATCGCTTTTCTCATAAAACCTGTTCTGGAGAAAATGTTCGTCCAGAAAGACCTGAAGATTTTCCTGTTTCTGCCCTTGGGTGTCATCGGCATTTACCTGGTGAAGGGCGTATGCCGATTCACGGCAGATTATTTCATTGCAACAGCGGGACAACTGGCCATCCAGGACATCCGGGAGGGGTTTTACCGGAAAAACATGACACTCTCCATGCGCTTTTTCAACAACAACCCGACGGGTGCCCTGATGGCCAGGGTTCTGAGCGACGTGAGCGTGATGCAGGAAGGGGTCGCCAATATCGTCACCGGCCTGCTGCGCGATGGTTTTTCCGTCATTGGGCTTCTAGGCGTCATTTTTTACCGCAACTGGCAGCTTGCCCTCGTTTCTTTAGTAGTGATCCCGCTTACCGTTTTTCCGGCCAGGAAAATCGGTAAACGCATCAAGCGACTGTCATCAGAGAGCCTTGGCATGATCGGTGATATTTCCCGAATTCTGCAGGAGACTTTTTCTGGCATCAAGGTGGTCAAGGCTTTCGGGCTCGAAGGCAGGGAAGTCGAGAAGTTTGTCAACTGCAACAAGGAATTTTATCGCATAACGAGGAAAACCATAAAATACGGCGCGCTTTCCTCTCCGATCATGGAAGTCATTTCCTCGCTTGGGATAGCCTCCGTGATCTGGTTCGGCGGCAGCATGGTCATGAAAGGGAAAATGACTTCTGCGGATATCATCTCTTTCATGGCCGCCATGGTCATGCTGTACAATCCCATAAAAGGCCTGATTGGGACCTACAACGCAATCCAGCGCTCTTTTGGAGCTGCGGAAAGGGTTTTCGAGATACTGGATGAAGAGCCGGACATCAAGGACGGCCCGGATTCCATGGCGATGGGACGTGCGCAGGGAATCCTGGATTTCGACCGGGTTTCATTCTGCTACAATGAAGAAATGGTGCTGAAGGACGTGTCCCTTTCCGTTCGGAAAGGAGAGGTGGTAGCTTTCGTGGGACCATCCGGTGGAGGAAAAACCACTCTCGTGTCCCTTATTCCTCGCTTCTATGATGTCACGTCCGGATCGGTTTTAATAGACGGCATTGACATCAGAAAGCTCAAGTTAAAGTCTTTGATGGAACAGATTGCCATGGTGGACCAGGAAACGTTCCTGTTCAACGACACGATCGCCAACAATATCCGTTACGGCAAGCCGGATGCAACGCTTGAAGAGGTGTACGCCGCTGCGCAGGCCGCTTTTGCCCACGATTTCATTACTGAGATGCCGGCGGGATATGAAACCTGCATCGGAGATAGGGGAGTAAGGCTCTCGGGAGGCCAGAGACAGCGCATTTGCATTGCCCGTGCCATCCTGAAAGATGCCCCGGTCCTCATTCTGGATGAAGCGACCAGCGCCCTTGATACCGAAAGCGAGCAGATGGTCCAGAAGGCCTTGAAAAACCTGATGGCAAACCGCACCACGCTGGTTATCGCTCATCGTCTGTCGACAATCTTCCATGCGGACAAGATTATCGTGATCGACAGAGGTGAAATCGTACAATCAGGAGCGCACGCGGAACTGCTTGAACAGGGAGGGCTTTACAAGAAGCTCTACGAGATGCAGTTTGCCTGATACTTTGTCTAAGTCATTTCGAAAACACGCCTCTGGAGCGACATGGCATTCTATTTCGTCTATGAAATCCTGTTGATTCTTCTTTCGCCCATCATCCTCGGTTGGCACGCATTCCGCGCATTCCAAAGAGGCCGTCCTGCGGCGATTGCGCAACGCCTGGGTTTTCTGCCTGCCGACCAGCTAGCGGCTGTTTCCGGGCATGAGGTGCTGTGGGTCCACGCGGTTTCGGTCGGTGAAACCATGGCGGTAAAATCACTCCTGATAGCGCTCAGGAAAAGGTATCCGCGATCGAAGATCGTGCTTTCAAACGTAACGGAAACCGGCAGAAAAGTTGCGATGCAATTACCGGAGATTGATCTGTGCATCTATTTCCCCTTTGATTTTCGCTTTGCGGTAAGAAAGATTCTGAAAAGCATCAACCCGTCAGTTGTAGTCATTGCTGAGACTGAACTATGGCCCAATTTCATCAGAGAGACGGCACGGAGGGGAACTCCGCTGGTCCTGGCCAACGGGCGCATCTCGGACCGGTCTTTCGGCCGTTACAAGAAACTGGAATGGGCGTTCAGGGGCGTGCTGGGTCATTTTTCGGCTCTTTGCATGCAGACAGAGGAAGACGGGCATCGAATCAAGTCGCTTGGCGCTGTTCCTACACAAGTGCATGTGGCCGGGAATCTCAAGTATGACGTGCCGGTCAGATGCCTTTCTGCTCAGGAAATGGCAGCCATGCGGAAGGAATACCGCATTCCCCATTTGGCGACTGTGTTTACAGCGGGCAGCACGCACCAGGGGGAAGAAGAAACGGTCCTGGACGCCTATAAGGAACTAATTAAGGAAAATCGCGACCTCTTTCTCGTCCTGGCGCCGCGGCATCCGGAACGGGCCGGCAAAGTCGGTGAGTTGCTGCAGGCAGCGGGGATGAAGTATTCGCTTCGATCGTCGCTTGATTGTAATACCCCTGCCATGGAAAACGGGGAAGTTCTCCTTCTGGACACTGTGGGGGAGCTGACAAAAATGTATTCCTTTTCCGACGTGGTATTTGTAGGCGGAAGTCTCGTCCCGGTCGGGGGGCATAATCTCCTGGAGCCGGCATCGTGCGGGGCGCCGGTGCTGTTCGGCCCCTACATGAACAATTTCCGGGAGATAAGGTCGCTTGTCCTGCAGAATGGCGGCGGCATCGAGGTTGCAGACCAGAACTCGCTGGCCGGTTCGCTACGCGAATTACTGAATGATGAGCGCAAAAGGAAAGAGATGGGAATGAACGGTGCGAATGTCTTGCGCCGCAACAGCGGATCGACTGAGCGACACATGGAGATAATTTCTTCGTTTCTGTAATATGGTGGAATTCGGGTAGCCGCAAGGGGAAAAGGGTAACCATGATAAAAAGGGTACCCGCAAGGGGCACCCTACAGTTTAAAATGAATTTTGTAGGGATACCCCTTGCGGGTATCCTGTATTACTGCTGGTGCAGATATGACATACGACCCTGATATTCATCATCGGCGATCAATTCGGTTGAAGGGTTATGATTATGCCGGCAATGGGGCGTATTTTATAACGCTTTGTACTTATGACCGCAGTTGCTGTTTTGAACATTTTCCCCGATTGAAGAGAATAGTTGAAGAAGAATGGTACTGCATTCCTAATAGATTTCCGAATGTTGTTCTTGATGAATATGTAATTATGCCGAACCATTTTCACGGCATTCTTTTTATAGATGACTGTAGGGATACCCCTTGCGGGTATCCGGATATTGATCAAAAACAATGCAACTCGCGCAAAAGAAACCGTTTGGGTGAAATCATAGGAGCCTTCAAGTCTCTATGCGCAGTTTCGTGGCTTGGCATCATTGAGTCGGAAAATGTCAACGCCAGGGCGAAATTCTGGCAGCAAAATTATTTCGAACATGTCATACGCAGTGAAAAAGAATTGGATAGTATTCGTCGTTACATAAAAGAAAATCCCATAAAATGGGAGTTTGATAAAGAAAACCCCATGTCAGGCAAGATTTCATCGGAAAATGATTCGGAAGAATGGATGGTTTGATGGGTACCCGGGACAAAAAGGGTACCCGCGAGGGGTACCCCTACAGAGGCACAAAAATAACGGTTTTGTAGGGATACCCCTTGCGGGTATCCTTGTGTAACATTCGGGGTATCCTGGTTAAGGCCTTTCCGGGTATCCTGGATGACTGTCCGACCGGCACCCCATAAAAGGCGATGGAATGTCTTTTCAACACTATTTCAGAGCACTGCTGGAAGGCAAACGCAGGGGGGCGGTTGCACTGCTGATTCAATCGGTATTGCTCGTCCTTTCAATGCCTTACGCGATACTGATGCGCTGGAGATCACTGGCGTTCAGGATCGGGGTTCTTCGCACGCGCCATTTGCCGAGGCCTGTCATCTCGGTGGGCAACATCACTGCCGGCGGCACCGGCAAGTCACCGATGGTAGCCTGGATTGCCCGGTACCTTATCGAAAGAGGCAAGCGGGTGGCGGTTTTGTCACGCGGATATGGCGGTTCGGCGATTGCAACCGGGGGGATAGTGTCCGATGGCCGCCGGATTCTGATGCACGCAGCTGAAGCAGGGGATGAGCCGGTCATGCTGGCGGAAACAGTGCCCGGACTTATTGTGGCCGTTGGCGCCGATCGTTACCGCTCGGGGCTTGATGTTCTACGGCAGCTGGGGCCTGACGTCTTCATCCTTGATGACGGCTTCCAGCACCAGCGGCTCTATCGTGACCTTGACATTCTCCTGATGGATGCCGAAAGGCCTCTCGGCAACGGTCATGTGCTGCCTGCAGGTCTCATGAGGGAACCCCGCTCAGCGGCTTCCAGGGCCGATCTGGTCGTGTACACCCGATGCCAGGGCGTCAGCCCGGTGCATGCCTTCCCGGGAATCCCTTTCTGCCGTGCAGATCATGAAATAGTGGCGGTTCGTTCCCTGGACGGGAAAAAAGCACCCGAGCCCGTTGCCGGTGTGCGGTCCTTGAAGGGCGTTGCCTTTGCCGGGATTGCCGACCCTGGCCGCTTTTTCTCCATGCTCCGTCAGGCCGGTCTCAAACTGGTAGCAGAGATTCCCTTCTCCGATCACTGCGTCTATGACAATGAAGCGCTGGAGAGGATCGGCAAGGCGATGGAGTCGGCGGAGGGAGACTATCTCATAACGACCGAAAAGGACGTGGTCAAGCTGCCGGATCATTTCCAGAGTTGTCAGCGAATTTATGCCGCCATCCTCCATATTTCAATACCGGAGGCAGAAATAATCTGTTCAGAGCTGGATAAACTGTTTGCATGATAGGGGGTTGTATGCCATTGTCTGAAGAACTGCTCGAAATATTGGCGTGCCCGGTCTGCAAGGGCGGATTGCGGCCCCTGGAGGAGGGAGAAGCGCTGGTCTGCGATAAATGCCGCCTCAGATACCCCATCAGGGACGATATCCCGGTCATGCTTGTCGATGAAGCCAATACACTGGATTAGGACGTGAAATAATGAGCGAGTTCAAGAAAAAAATCCTGGTCCTGCGATACCGCTTCATCGGCGATACCATCCTGACCATTCCCTTTCTGCGGAATCTGCGGAGGGCCGAACCGGAAGCGGAAATCGTGTGGGTTGTGGCGCCCGGCTCTTCGGATGTTGTGCATGGTGTGCCGTATGTTGACGAACTGCTTTACTGGGACCCGGTAACCATCCATGCCGACAGCCGGGGCACGCACAGGACGCTGTCCAGCAAGTTGAATTTCATAAGGGAATTGCGCAGGCGACGTTTCGATAAAGTTTACGTATTGAAGCGCTCGCTGTCCAGCGCAATCATCGCGCGGCTTTCCGGAGCTTCCGAGCGCGTGGGTTTCGACACCGAGGCGCGGGGATTCCTCCTCACGAAAAGGGTGCCTTACCGCCATGACCAGCACGAGGTTCAGAATTTTCTCGATGTTCTGAGGGCGGACGGCGTTCCCGTAAAAGACGATTACCTCGAAGCCTGGCTGACGGATGAGGAAAAAACGTTTGCAGATGATTACCTCAAATCTGCCGGTGTTTCCGAGGCTGATACCCTGATCGCGCTTCATCCTTTTACCGCCAATCCTCCCAGGGCATGGCACCAGGAGAATTTCATAGAGCTGGCCAACCGGCTGCAAATGTTGTACAATGCGAAAGTTCTAATATTCGGCGGGAAAAGGGATGCGCCGATGGCAGAAATTCTCCGAAACGGGATCGGCCCGGAGCCGGTAATGGCTGTGGGGACCACTACTCTCAGGCAGTCCATGGCGTTGCTTGGGCGCTGCAGGATGCTGGTGTGCAACGACAGTGGCATAATGCATCTTGCTGCAGCAATGCGCGTTCCGCTGGTTGCGTTGTTTGGTCCCCAGTCTCCGGTAAAGTTTGGCCCTTGGGGGAAAACATGTCGGGTGATTTACAAAAATTTACCATGCAGTCCTTGCAAACAGAAGTTTTTCCAGGAGTGTAAACCAACAATTCGGCAACGACCTGATTGCGTTGAGGTAATAACTGTAGGCGAGGTTGTTGAAGCGAGCACGATACTTATGAATTCAGTACTAGGAAATGAAGCTTATGGTAAACAGTGAAAGGCCAAAGATTTCAGCTTTCGTCATTACAAAGAACGAAGAGTCAAAGATCTCCGACTGTATCGAATCTATTCTTTGGGTTGACGACATAGTAATAGTGGATGATTTCAGTACTGATGCAACTCCGGACATCTGCAGATCTTACAATGTCAAATTCGTGCAGCACAAGTTTACCGGATTTAAAGACCAGAAGAGTTATGCAATGTCGTTGACACGGCACGACTGGATTCTGGAACTGGATGCCGACGAACGTGTTTCAGAAGCCATGCGGCGAAGTATTGTCTCCCTGAGCACTGATGACATGAAACAATACTCCTCATTTGAGTTCAGAAGGTTAACCCGTTTCTGGGGTAAATGGATTCGACATGCCTCTTTGTATCCCGATTTCAAGACGAGACTCTACAATAAATGTAACGGTGTGTGGAGTGCGGGGAACATCCATGAGAGGTTTGTACCGCGTGGCCTCACGAAGAAAATCCATACGGATATAATTCACTGCCAGGACATTGATATTCAAACTTATTTTACTCGCACGACTCGTTATGCGAGTCTATCGGCGCAGGAACTTTTCGAAAAAAGGAAAACAGTCAGACTGTTGCATTTTACTTTGCGGCCTGTTTATACCTTCATATATCGTTATTTCTTCAGGCTTGGCTTCCTGGATGGAGTCCATGGCTTTGTTGTTGCACTTGTTGGTGCATTTGGCACGTTTGTTAAGTATTTGAAACTCTATGAACTTCAGAAAATACAAAATTCAGACGAAAAACTTGGAGCCTGATTAAGTCTGCTGAGAATAAATGATGAAAAGCAAGTTGTTGCAGTGTTTACAACTATTCAAAAAATAACGGTAGCTGTCAAGTAGCGTATCCCGTATTAGAGAGACAAATGTGCAATTGTGTCTAGATTTGAAAATATTGAGCTTATGGTGATACCACGCAAAGTAGATTAACGTGAAAATTCCTTTGTTTAACAAGAATATCGCCGTTTGCTCGTTCTGACTGAATTGGGGAAAAATGTTTTATGGTTGAGAAAATTTCTGTTGATTGCGTATCTCATATTGATGCATTGCTAGGAAATCATTTGACAATTCTGTCGCAAGAGTCGTTGGAATTGCGAGAAGATAAACAAAACAGTGGACTTCCTTTGGTTACCATCATCACACCGTCATTTAATCAGGGGTCTTTCCTTGAAAGAACCATGCTTTCCGTGCTCAACCAGGATTGGCCTAACATCGAATATCTGATAGTTGATGGGGGCTCTACAGACAATTCTGTAGCAATTATAGAAAAATATAAAGATAGACTGGCTTGGTGGGTAAGCGAACAGGATTCAGGCCAGACCGAGGCCATCAACAAAGGAGTTAGAAGGGCCCACGGCAAGTATGTTACCTGGCTTGGGTCCGACGATGTCCTGCTTCCCGGGGCGATCCGCACCATGGTGGAGGCCTTGGAGGAAAACCCTTCGGCCGGAATGGTGTATGGATCGGTAGTTTTTATAGATGGAATGGACAGAGTTATAAAGGAAAACAGCTACACTGACATGACACTGGACAAGCTTCTTTATCACAAGCATTCGACAATTGCCCAACCATCTTCGTTGCTGAGAAATGAAACCCTGCACAGAGCAGGTTTGCTGGATGAATCCCTTTCGTATTGCATGGACTACGACTTGTGGATACGCTTGCACAAAGTAGCGCCATCGATAAACCTTGGTGACACTGTACTTTCAGGTTACCGTCTTCATGCCGATTCCAAGACAGTCGGATCTTACAGGAAAATGGCACTGGAAAAAATAAGGGTGAACCGGAAATACACAAACGATATCATCAACAAAGTCATTTATTCCCATTATTGGTATATCATAGAGGGAGCTATTAAGGCTTTGTGGAGAGGATGACAGTTTGGAGATGTTGAATTTATGGACATAAGCGTCGTTGTCCTGACAAAAAACGAAGAGAGTGTGATTGAAAAATGTATCGCATCAGCGGAGTTTGCCAAGGAAGTCATCGTTCTTGATTCAGGCAGTTCCGATGCGACCTGTGAAATAGCGCAAAAGCTGGGCGCCCGGATTTTTTGCCGAGAGTTTCACGGAAATTTTTCGGAGCAGAGAAACTGTGCCGACAAGTTTGCCGAATGCGAATGGATCTTTCATCTTGATGCAGATGAGACGGTATCATCTGAGCTTGTTTCGGAACTGGTGCTTTTTTTCGCAAGTGGGGAAAATGAGAAATATGCTGCCGCCAATATCCCTCGTAAAGAACTTATTTTCGGGAAATGGATGGAACATGGCGGCTGGTATCCACAGCGCAAGCTTCGCCTTTATCGGAAAGGTTGTGGCTCATGGGTAGGAAAGGTGCACGAGAGGGTTGAGGTGACTGGTGAAGTACGCACCTTCAATGGGCCGATACTTCATGATTCCTACAGCAGCATCCAGGTTTTTGTCGAAAAGTTCAACAGGTACAGTTCCATTGATGCAGAGGTTGCTTACTCGGAAGGGAAGCGGTTCAAGCTTGGGAAACTCCTGTTTCAACCTTTTGAAAGATTTTTCGGCAGGTATATAATTCATAAGGGTTACCGGGATGGTTTCCATGGTTTTGCGGTCGCTTTGCTTATCGGGATGAATTACTTTCTGATGAACCTCAAGTTGTGGGAGAGCGATTATCAACAGAAAATTGGGAAGGAAAGAAGCCTGTGAGGGTCGGGATAGATGTATTCGGAGCGGTTCCTGGCGCAATGGGCGGAGTGGAATCTTACTTCAGGAATGTTTTCAGGGGAATTAGTGAAGATTTCACCGAACATTCGTTCACTCTGATCTGCGATGAAAAGAGTCAAAGCTTTGCCGATATTTGTGGACAACTTTGCAGTACAAGAGTATTCAAAAACAGACGAGGAGCCCCAGAAAGAATCCTTAGGAGCCTATGCAAAAAGACATTGATGATAGATTGTATGAAGCTGGCGCTTGATAAGCTGCCGCTTGATGTGATTCATTTCCCGTTTTCGGTAATGTCGACGCTATGCCTAAAAATTCCAACGGTTTTAACTTTTCACGACATGCAGCACGAGTATTACCCAAAGTTCTTTGCCGAGAAGGAACTCGAAAGCAGGCGCAGAATATACAAGGCATCGGCACGTCATGCATCTAGAATTATTGCCATTTCAAACCATGTAAAGGATACCTTGATAGGGAACTATGATATACCCCCTGAAAGGATCGACGTTGTGTATCCTGGGTGTGGCGTAGATTTCTGTGTTGTTGAGGACGTCTGCAAACTGCAGGATGTAAGAAATAAATATGATCTCACAAAGCCATTCATGTACTATCCTGCTGCCTCATGGCCACACAAGAATCATAAAAGGCTTTTGATGGCATTACGCCTCATTGTAGACCGGCATGGGTTCGATGGGGAGTTAATTCTCACCGGAATTACCAAAAGTGCGCACGGGCAACTTCGCGAGGAAATATCGTGTCTGGGGCTTGAGAAAAAAGTGCGGATGCTCGGCTATGTTCCGTATGAAGATCTCCCAATGTTGTACAACCTTGCCCGAATGCTGGTCTTCCCTTCCTTGTTCGAAGGTTTTGGCATACCACTGGTCGAGGCAATGGCGTGCGGATGTCCTGTTGTTTGCTCGAATGTAACATCAATTCCGGAAGTTGTAGCCGATTCAGCGGTAACCTTTGATCCCTGTTCGCACGAGGATATGGTTGAAAAAATTTGGATGGTTTGGAATGATGACGGCCACATTGAAAAATTGCGTTTAAAGGGAATTGCGCGTGCGAAGTGCTTTTCTTGGAAAAAAACTGCACAACAGACGATGGAAATCTACCGGGTTGCAGCAGAGCGGATA
The DNA here is from genome assembly GCA_003314535.1 of Geobacter sp. GTDB lineage: Bacteria > Desulfobacterota > Desulfuromonadia > Geobacterales > Geobacteraceae > RPRC01. Next base: position 49,584 of record POSG01000005.1, on the reverse strand, counting down.
TGATGATTGATCGAGGTTTAAATACCCCTTTGCTATTCTGTGGAAAAGAACGTGTCGTTGGAACGCAATTCACGAACGCACGGCAAAATCAGGGGCATACGAATTTGCCCTCTTCAATTGTTGACATTTCGTTGGAGCGATGCAGTTCACAATGAATGGAAACCACAAAGAGGATGCTTCCCGGGCATGACCAATGGAAGACATGATGTCCAATTCGACTATTCCTTAGTGCGTGGTTCCGCATGGGTTGAGCATAAAATCTTGCCAAGAAAGTTGTATTCGGGATAAATATATGTGCTGGTATCGGGAAAAAAGACGGCAATACCAATCTTTCCGTAGTGCTTCGTTGTACTGACCCTGAGTGCATCTGTTTTCAATAAGCCTGCAAATTTCCTTTCATTCCTTTGTAGACGTATCTCATTTGATTAAGCCACAAGGTTTACAGAAAGGATTTTTAGCTATTGATACTGCATGCAGCTATGGGCAATGACGAGTCCATATTCTGTATCTGCTTGTAGGTGTACAAGCGAAAGAAGAACAGCCATGACTGATACTCCTGTTGTTTTTATTCTGTTCAATCGTCCTGACACTACTTCAAGAGTTTTCGAGGCGATTCGCCTGGCTAGGCCATCCCAGCTTCTACTGATTGCTGATGGACCGAGGCCCGACCGGCCCGGGGAGGCGGAAAGTTGTGCAAAAGCAAGAAGAGTTGTTGAAGAAATCGATTGGCCCTGCAAGGTTCTGAAAAACTATTCGGATGTAAACCTCGGATGCAAGAAACGTATATCCAGTGGACTGGACTGGGTTTTCGAGCAGGTTGAAGAAGCAATAATCCTTGAGGATGATTGCCTGCCTGATGAGACGTTTTTCCGCTATTGCCAGGATTTGCTCTGTTACTACAGGTATGACGAGAGAATAGCACACATAGGTGGTGCAAATTTCCAGTTCGGCAACAGGAGGACAGAGCATAGTTACTATTTTTCCCGTTATACACATGTATGGGGTTGGGCAACCTGGAGAAGGGCATGGTTGAATTATGATGTTGATTTGGCTCTTTGGCCAGAACTTCGGGAAGGTAACTGGTTGTGTGACCTGTTGGGAGACCGCAGGCTGATTGCGCATTGGACGGACATATTCGACAGATTGTACCGTGGGGAAATTGATACCTGGGACTACCAATGGTCTTTTTCCTGCATGGTAAATGGATGCCTGGCGCTGATACCGAATGTCAACCTCATTACGAATATCGGTTTCGGCTCCGACGCAACGCATTGCTTCGAGACGAACATAATGGCCGAAGTTCCGAATTCTCCCATGTCATTTCCACTGGTGCATCCGCTTTTCATGATACGAAATGCTGAAGCAGATGCCTATACCGACAAATTTCACCTGCGTCCTCCATGGCATAGAAGGAAATTAAATAGGTTAAAAAAAAGATTGCGTCTATTTTCCGAGCATTTCTCGTCTGACGGCAACGATGACAACAGAGTCGTCTGACGTCTTGAATTCTCGTCGGCTGCATATGCATGCTACCCAGATAGAGATTATTCAGCTTTTCATGTATATTTGCCGATAACTGACTTCGGTTAGATGCCAACGCTATTAACTGAGCCAGATTTTCCCTTGTCATTTTATTGTGAGGTGCAGCTTGAAATACAGGATATTGATCCCCTGTCCTGGTTTAGGAGTCGTCCGGCGCGGCTACGAATCCGCTCTTGCACAATGTGCTGAAATTCTCAACGAGTCGGAGTTGTTCGACGTTTTGGTTTTGGGTGGGGGGGTAAATAATTCAGTCGACAAGGTGATTCCTTGTATTAAGCGAAGCATCTTTTTCCGAGCAGGGAAGTTGATTTCGCCGGAACGCGCCTACAGTTTGGAGCAACTGACTTTCTTTCTGTTTGCATTGAAAAAAGTTAAAGAGTTCAAACCTCATGTTCTCTATTTGAGCGACGAACTGCTGGCTCGCTGCTTCTTCATGCTTCGGAAATTTTTGAGAGCAAAATATCGGGTGCTTTTCCGTAATGGGGCTCCTTGTAAGCCTCCTTTTGACTTTTGCGATCATGTACAGCAATTAAGTCCAACCCATTATTCTGTTGCACGCAAACTGGGAGTGAACCATGACAAAATGTCGCTGGTCTTTCCAGGGTTCACATTTGATGATGACGCGTATTCAGCAAAGCCTGATGAAGTGCTATGGTTGAGAGATTCACTTGGCTTGCCGAGAAATCGCAAAATTCTGATTACCGTTGGTGCAATCGGGAAAAATTTCAAGCGTCACGACTATTTGATTGACGAAATATCCAAAGTCCATCCCCGCCCTTTTTTTGTTATTTTGGGGGAAATGGATAGTGGAGCAGAAATAATTAAGGCTAAAGCAATTCAATTGCTTGGAGAAGATGTTATGCTGAAAAGTGTCGCACCTGAGAGCGTCTCTGCTTATTTGAGGGCGGCGGATCTGTATGTTCACGGAGCATTGTCGGAAGGGTTTTGTCGATCAATCGTTGAAGCTGCTGCTGAAGGCAAGCCGTGTTTGCTGCATGATGCTGAAGTGTTTCGCGGAATCCTGGCAGAATATCCTTATTTTGCGGATTTTACGAAACCTGGTTCTCTGGCTGCTCTTGTCAAGGATTGCCTGGAAAAACATACCAATATGAAAATACAGGAAGAACAACAACTGTTTGTTCGTAGACATTATGGATGGTTAAAACTTAAAGAAAGGTTTTGTGGTCTTCTAGAAGGCCAAGCGAAGTTGTCCTTGTATAATTGCTGATTCATAGTGGATATATTGTATGGGTTTGGTTTGCACTCCTTATGGAGTGCACTCCAATTGGGGACCTATGAGACGGTACTACGGGACATTTGTATTCATTCATATTCCCGGATCGAGTGAATGAGGAGTTGGTTCAATGTTCGTATCCGTAATTGTGACAAATTATAATTATGCGGAATATCTGGAGGACGCGGTCCGGTCCGCTGTCGAACAAAATCGAGGTCTTGTCGAGATAATAGTCGTTGATGACGGCTCTGCGGACGGTTCGAAAGCGATAATCGAAAAATTGAGTTACCAATTTACCAACATCATACCGATCTTCAAGCCTAATGGCGGTCAATTGTCTGCGTTCAATGCCGGTGTGCAAATGGCACGAGGTGATGTACTGTTCTTTCTTGATGCTGATGACCTTTATCGAGAAAATTATATCGAGAAAGCGCTCGAGGTATACAAGCAACACCCATCATGCGATTTTCTCTTCTGCGGATATGACCTGTTCGGAAACGTTAACGACCAAGATATCGCTAACTATCCCGACCGGATTACCGACATTGGCCTTACGGGACTGATTACTTATTGCACTCGAGTCTGGATTGGCGGGCCAACGTCGACCATTTCGCTGAAGCGTTCGCTCGCTGAGCAATTTTTTCCTATCCCTTACGAAGCTGACTGGCGTGTTCGGGCAGATGATTGTCTGGTATGGCTTGCATCCTTGTACAATGGGCGAAAATTCTACCTGAAAGATGCTCTTGTTGCATATAGGACTCATGGCAACAATTCTTATTTCGGAAGCCTTGAAACTAATATCGTGCATTACCTGCATACGCATAGATGTGCCAAATTGTTTGCTTATGCAGCAGAGCAATTGAAACAGTACCACTACCTGCATGGGTACGAACTGTTCAGCATGCTGCTCAGGGAAGCCCAAATCGGCCGCAAGGAAGAGTTGGTGGGCGTTTATCGTAATGCGTTCATGCATGACTATTCTATTCCTTATTTCATGCGGAGGAGCTATTGCCGAAAATTGAAACGTTTGTTTGAAAAGCAGCGGTCGTGAAGTATAAGCTGGTTTGGGAAAAGATGCGTTACGCTCGCCAAACCTGTGTAAAACAGGATATTGATTCGTATAATTGATGGGATACAGTATTCAGTGAAACGTATTTGAAGGATATTGCAAGGAATAAATTTGTTCGATACTATCAGAATATCCGCGATTATCTGCACGCACAATAGAGAAAAGACTTTGAAAAATGCAATTCAGAGCCTCATTCATCAGACTCTGGATGCCAGTCTCTATGAAATTATCGTCGTCGATAATGCTTCCACTGACCGTACTGCTGAAATTGCAGGAGAATTTTCCTTTGTCGAGAATTTCACCTACGTTTATGAACCCCGTCTCGGATTGTCCTATGCCCGCAACACCGGAGTTGACAGGGCGAGTGGGCGAATAGTCGCTTTTATTGACGATGACGCGATTGCTTCAACTGACTGGATGGAAAAAATCCTCAAAGCTTTCAGTGATATACCTTGTGCCGGTGCTGTCGGCGGAAAAGTGGAACCTGTTTGGGAGGTGCCACCTCCGCCGTGGTTGTGTGACTTTATGCAGTTCGCTTTGTCACTTCTCGACTGGTCGGAAGAACCTCTTGAACTCGGGACTGACCAATTTCTTATTGGCACCAATATGGCCATTCCCCGGGACCTGCTGATTCGCTATGGTGCTTTTACACCCCTGCTCGGACGGAAAGGAAACAATCTTATTTCCAGTGAAGAAATTGAATTGATCGAAAAAATAAGGGACAGTGGGAGGACCATATACTACGACCCCGGAATACTTGTGCAGCACTTTGTTCCTTCTGCTCGACTCAAACAATCATGGTTCAAGAAAAGATGGTTTGCAGAGGGTGTTTCTGATGCAACTATGTATTGCTTGAAAAATAACCCATCTAAAGCCTGCATGTTGAAGATGGCTATGAAAACACTGATCAATGTCTTGAAAAATCCTCTTGGTGCCTGTATTGGTATATTACCAATAACATACAAAAGGAAATTCAAGAAAGCTTACAGATCCATCGTCAACATCGGATTTTTGTGGGGCATTGTTGCTGCCAGTTTTGGCAGTATTAAAACAAATAGCCACAATGTCAGAGGAAATGTTTAAAAGGAAGCTACACATGGACCTATATGCTGTGCTTGTGAAATGCCTTGTCTACCATGAATAACGGAAAAACCGGACAACAGAGTGAATTTGTCGATATCCCTGATTATTTGAGACAGTTCCGGAACGAAAAAGTAATATATTATCCAAATCCAGGGAATGCGGGCGATGCACTCATAGCCAGAGCGACCCATGAGGTGTTCAGAAAAAACAGATTGCGCTATGAAGTCATGACGCACTATGACTCGGTGCACGATGCGGTCATGGTGTATGGGGGTGGGGGGAATTTCGTCGATTATTACGATCATTGCGCGAATTTCATCAGTCATTTTCACCGGCGCGCAAAGAAGTTGGTCATTCTGCCGCACACCATCAGCGGACATGCCGATCTGCTGGGGGCTCTGGGAAGCAATGTGGATATATTCTGCAGGGATGATTTCTCTTTTGCGTACGCCAGCAGGGCAGCAGGGAAGGCAAATGTCTATCTTGCGGAAGACATGGCCTTGCATTTGAGTATCGACAAAAAGAAAATCCATCCCTTGAGCTGGGACAGTGTAAGATGTTTCGCGTCGAAGAAAATCTGGAGAAATTCACGCACTATCGGCAAAACTCTATTTGAAGTGAGTCGCAGGCTCCAAAGGAGTTTCGCTGTGCAGGGGAAGCGAGAGCTCAATTGTTTCAGGGACGATGCTGAGAAGACGGATATTGAACTGCCTGTCGGAAATGTGGATCTTTCGGCAATACTGATGTTCGATTTCTGCCAGGTAATTGGGGACCGGAACCTGTCCCGCCTGATATCAAACCTCCTGCTTTATTTTTTGAACATGGGGGATGAAATCAACACCAACCGGCTTCACCATTGTATTGGAGCGGCCTTGTTGGGAAAGAAAGTTAATTTTTATCCCAATAGTAATTTCAAGAATGAAAGAGTTTATGTCACCTCCTTGAAAAATAGGTTCCCGAATATCTCTTGGCATGGTTGAGATTTTCGCTCATTAAAGACGTATCGCGAGTGTCATGTTGGAAAAAGGAGCGGTAAGTGGTTCGAACTTGTTTGAAACAATCAAGTTCTGGTTCGCTTGGAAGATGCAGGTGCCCGCGAATGTCTTGGATTCACCCATGGGCTGGCGGCAGACGAAGCAGCTCTGTTACATCCGCGGAGCCCCTCTCCAGTAGCGAAAGCTGCTGCTCTCGGGGAGGTTGCAAACTAAGGGTGGCTCATAATCCCTATGTGTGCACAGGCATACTTTTTAACCACGAGCCGCCATTGCGGCCTGAGCGCTTTGCCTATTGACGAGATTGCCCGATTCGCACAGGATACCGTGAAGAGATTTCGGGGCAAGAAAGCGCTGAGTAAGAATAACGTGACATTGTATAAATGGGGGGGGAAGTGAAAAAGGCATTGATTACAGGTATCACCGGACAGGACGGCTCCTACCTCGCGGAATTGCTTCTCAACAAGGGGTATGAGGTTCATGGCGTTATCCGCCGGTCCTCATCGTTCAATACGGGAAGGATAGACCATCTTTATCAGGATCCCCACGAGTCGGGTGTAAGGATGTTTCTTCACTATGGCGACCTGAACGATGCCAGTTCTCTAAACAAGGTGTTACGCGACGTGCGGCCTGATGAGATATACAACCTGGGGGCGCAGAGCCATGTCAAAGTTTCCTTTGATGTGCCGGAATATACCGGTGAAGTTGATGCTCTTGGCGCCGTGCGAATACTCGAGGGAATCCGCGAGACTGAATTGAATACAAAGTTTTATCAAGCGTCTTCCTCTGAGCTTTACGGGAAGGTGGTCGAGACTCCACAGAGCGAGACCACACCATTCTACCCGCGTTCACCGTATGCATGCGCCAAGGCCTATGCGTATTACATAACGGTAAACTATCGGGAAAGTTATGGTATGTTTGCCTGTAACGGCATTCTTTTCAACCACGAATCACCCCGTCGTGGCGAAACCTTCGTGACGAGAAAGATTACCAGAGCTGCCGCGAAGATCAAACTTGGCATGCAGCAGTGTCTTTATCTAGGTAACCTGGATGCCAAGAGAGACTGGGGATTTGCCGGAGACTCCGTGGAGGCAATGTGGTTGATGCTGCAACAGTCGGAGCCCGATGATTATGTGGTGGCCACAGGAGAAACCCATTCGGTCCGCGAGTTCGCGGAAAAAGTCTTTGCCCGTCTTGGCATGCCGATTGAGTGGCAGGGTAAGGGAATGCACGAGAAGGGGATCGATACCCAGAGCGGAAAGATCGTGATCGAGGTGGACCCCAAGTATTTCAGGCCTGCGGAGGTCGATCTGCTGCTTGGTGATTCGACCAAGGCGCGGCAGAAGCTCGGCTGGATACCGAAAACCGACCTGGATGGCTTGGTCGCAATGATGGTGGACTCGGACCTGGCGCTGGCTGAGAGAGAAAAAAGGGCAGCTGGCGTCTAATTCATAATGTGGGAGAGGTTTTTTAAGATCAAACGGAATAATTCATTCAAGCCTGTTTCTATGGATAGCATTGAAAAAATTCTCATAATCAAACCCGGGGCAATAGGCGACCTGCTGCACCTCACCCCCGCCATCCGGGCTCTGAAGGAAAAATATCCTCACGCCAGAATAACCATGCTGGTCGGTTCCCGACTGAGTACGACGATTTTCGCAAACAATCCCCTTGTCCATGAATCCATCGTGTTCGAGAAAAAGGGCGCACACAAATCACTCAGGGGGTTGGTCGGACTCTGGAAAGAACTTCGCGCACGGCGTTTCGACCTGGTGCTGAACTACCAGCGCAGCAACCTGAAGGGGTGGTTCCTGGCGTCAGCGGCGTTACCCTGCCGGGTGCTGGTCTATCACAAATCGCGCCAGCGCCTGATCCATGCCGTGGAAAACCTCCTTGAGCCGCTGGCGCCCCTCGGTATTGACCCGGGGAAGGCGGACAGGGCGCTCGATTTTTACCCTCTGCCGAAGGATGAGGACAGGGCGGCCGAACTGTTGAACGGAGCAGGGCTCGCCGGGCGCAGGATTGTCGCGTTCAATCCGGGGACCAATCACTTGTGCAAGTGCTGGCCGCTCGACCGGTTTTCCCAGCTTGCCGACCGCATCATCGAGCAGATCGGTGCTGAAATAATCATTCTTGGCAGCCCAGCCGAGAAGAAGCTTGCCGTAGAGATCCAGGCCGGCATGAGACACGCGGTTCATGACTTTACCGGCTGCACGCTGGGTGAATTGGGTGCTCTGCTGAAAAGGGTTGCGGTCCTGGTCACCGGCGATACCGGCCCCATGCATATTTCCGCTGCCGTCGGAACGCCGGTCCTAGCGCTCTATGGTCCCATAAGCCAGCTCAGGAGCGGCCCCATCGGTGACGGGCATCGTGTCGTCATCCACGATGAACTGGACTGCTGCCCCTGCAACAGTTTCAAGTGCGTGAATCCCAGATTCCGGCTGTGCATGGAAAGCATTTCCGTGAATGAAGTGTTTGCGGTTCTGTCAGGAATGTTGGATAATCGGCCGGCATCCGGCTAACTTTGAAATCAAATCGAGACGGAGAAAACAATGGAAGAGTTGCGCTTGACGCGCCTGCCTGATTATTTTGACTGCTGTATCGGATTCTGGCATGATGAGCCGGATGATTACGCGAAAGCAGGTAATGAGATGAACCCGCTCGCGCTCGAACTGTGCCGCAAGAACTACCTCCTGTGGCACGAAGAGGACAAGGCGCGGCGCACGGATGTGGATGACGGTGTTATTGCCTCGGTAAAGCGAAAAATCGATGTTCTGAACCAGCAAAGAAACGATCTGATCGAACGCCTGGACGAGCAGATTGCGTCCTGGCTCGAAAGAAAGTCCCTACCTGGTCTGTCAGAGGATTTCAATTCGGAAACGCCGGGAAGCATCGTGGATCGGATTTCCATACTCACCCTCAAAATCTACCACATGAATGAAGATACGATGAGGACGGATATCACGCCGGAGCACAGGGAACGTTCCCGACAGCGGCTTGATACACTGCGGGCTCAGAGATCCGATCTTTTTGTTGCGCTGGAAAGACTGCTGGGTGATTATCTCGCTGGAAGAAAGAAGATGAAAATATATCGCCAGTTCAAAATGTACAATGATCCGGCCTTGAATCCGGAGCTCTACGGAAAGGGTACGAAGTGATGACAGACATGAGTAATGCCACTACCGCCGCCGGCGAAAAAATAACCATAGATCACGGGGTGCTGCGGGTTCCCGACAACCCCGTCTTACCTTTCATTGAGGGTGACGGCACCGGCCCCGACATCTGGCGCGCGGCAGTGCGGGTACTGGACGCAGCGGTGGCCAAGGCATATTCCGGCAAGAGGAAAATCTGCTGGATGGAGGTTTTTGCTGGGGAGAAGTCCTTCAACAAGGGTCTCGGTTGGCTGCCGGAGGAGACGCTCGCGGCTTTCAGGGAATATCTGGTCGGCATCAAAGGGCCCCTCACGACCCCGATCGGCGGCGGCATCCGTTCACTCAACGTGGCGCTCCGGCAGGAGCTGGACCTCTACGTCTGTCTCCGTCCGGTAAGGTACATAAAGGGCGTACCGTCGCCGGTAAAGAGGCCGGAACTGGTGGACATGGTGATATTCCGCGAGAACACCGAAGACATCTATGCCGGTATCGAGTGGCAGGCGGAATCGCCCGAGGCCAGAAAGGTGATCGAATTTCTCCGCAAGGAAATGGGGGTCACAAAGATCCGCTTTCCCGAGTCCTCCGCAATCGGAATCAAGCCGGTTTCCAGGGACGGGTCCGTCAGGCTCATGGAGGCTGCCATTGAATACGCCCTGAAAAACGGCAGAAAATCGGTGACACTGGTCCACAAAGGTAATATCATGAAATACACCGAGGGCGCTTTCAAGAACTGGAGCTACGAGCTTGCGGCTTCCCGATATCGTGACCGGACCGTTTCCCAGCGTGAATCATGGATCATCGGCAACAAGGAACGGCAGCCCGACATGTCGGCTGAAGATAATGCTCGTTCTATCGAGCCCGGTTATGATAACATGACGCCCGCGCAACAGGAGTCCCTGGTAAAAGAGGTGCTGGCCACGCTTTCCCTGTGGCCTTCCCATGGCGACGGCAAGTGGAAAAACATGCTGCTCATCAAGGACTCCATCGCGGACATCACTCTGCAGCAGACTATAACCCGCGCTGACGAATTCGACGTGATCGCCACCACCAACCTGAACGGCGATTATCTTTCCGATGCGTTGGCTGCCCAGATCGGCGGCATCGGCATAGCTCCGGGAGGCAATATCAATTACCGCACGGGTCACGCCATTTTCGAGGCGACCCACGGCACAGCTCCCAAGTACGCCAACCTGGACAAGGTCAACCCCGGATCGGTCATTCTCTCCGGGGTGATGATGTTCGAATATCTGGGCTGGAAAGAGGCTGCCGAACTGATCAACGCTTCACTGGACCGTACTATCGGCAGCCGCAGGGTTACCTACGATTTCGCGCGGCTGATGCGCGCGGAAGGCATGGAAGGGGTGGCAGAGCTGAAATGCTCTGAATTCGCGGACGAACTCATAGCCAATCTGTAACTTCAACGCTTTCAGGGCAACGTCCGCATCCCGATCCATCAATCATGAACATGGAATGATGTTGCATTACTATGCGCAGATGACGGGAGGAGCGATGGCACGGAGGAAAATTGCCCTGATCGGCGGTGGCCAGATTGGCGGTACCCTGGCTCACCTTTTGGCCCAGAGGGAACTGGGCGATGTGGTCCTGTTCGATGTGGTGAAGGATCTGCCGCAAGGCAAGATGCTCGACATATTCGAAGCCGGTCCGGTGGATGGATACGACTGTCGCCTCTTGGGCAGCAATGACCCGGAGGATATACGTGGTGCTGAGCTTATCGTTGTGACCGCCGGGCTTCCCAGGAAACCGGGCATGAGCCGAGACGATCTGATCACGGTAAACTCCAAGATAATAGCCGGGGTGTCGGAGCTGATCAGGGACAAGGCTCCCGATGCGATCGTCATCCTGCTGACCAACCCGCTCGATGCAATGGTGACCCTGTGCAGGAAGATAACCGGGTTTCCGCGTAACAGGATCATGGGCATGGCAGGTGTCCTCGATTCGGGGCGCTTTGCTGCCTTCATAGCCGCGGAGCTTGGCGTGTCGGTGCAGGATGTGCACGCCCTGGTGCTTGGCGGCCATGGCGATGAAATGGTCCCGCTGGTCCGGTTTGCAAATGTCTCCGGAATTCCGGTTTCCGTTCTGCTTGAGCAGAAATTCGGCACGGAGCGCGCGGGAGAGATCATGAATGAACTGGTGGACAGAACTCGTCGCGCCGGCGGAGAAATAGTGGGGCTGATGAAAAATTCCGCTTTCATATCTCCCGCATTTTCAGCACTTGCCATGGCCGAGGCCGTACTGTGCGACCGCAAGCGGGTGCTGCCGGTTTGCGCCCTTTTGGAGGGCGAGTACGGTGTAGACGGTTACTTCGTCGGGGTCCCGTGCATCGTGGGCGCATCCGGGATCGAGAAAATAATCGAGCTGGAACTGAACGACGAGGAGAGGGGCATGTTCGAAGAGTCCGTTTCCCATGTCAAATCACTGGTAGACGGCCTGAATTTATGATTTCCAGCTTTGAAAGGCATGGGGCAATGGAAAAGAAGAAACCTGTGGTTTTAGTCAATGAACGATACTGCAAGGGTTGCCACATCTGCGTCGAGTTTTGCCCGACGAGTGTTTTCGAAATGCGCGGCTTCACGGCTGTGGTCAAGAACCCGGAGGCATGTATTGCCTGCATGCAGTGTGAACTGAGGTGTCCTGATTTCGCGGTCACCGTAAGCCAGTAAATCGGAGGGAAGTCGTGTCGAAAAAGGTGGCTTTCATGCAGGGCAACGAGGCCTGCGCTCATGGCGCCATATACGCCGGGTGCAGGTTTTTTGCGGGTTATCCCATAACGCCGTCCACCGAGGTGGCAGAGGTGCTGTCGGCCGAACTGCCCAAGGTGGGAGGATCATTCATACAGATGGAAGACGAGATCGGGGCCATGGCCGCAGTCATAGGCGCTTCGCTCACCGGGGTGAAGGCGCTCACGGCGACTTCCGGCCCCGGGTTCTCCCTCAAGCAGGAAAACATCGGGTATGCCTGCATTACCGAGGTGCCCTGCGTGATCATCAACGTGATGCGCGGCGGGCCGTCCACCGGAATGCCCACCGGCCCCAGCCAGTCGGACGTCATGCAGGCGAAATGGGGCACTCACGGCGACCACCCCGCCATCTGCCTCGTTCCGGCATCGGTCCAGGAACTCTTTACCGAAACGGTCAGGGCGTTCAACCTGTCCGAAAAGTTCCGCACACCCGTAACCGTAATGCCCGATGAAATCGTCGGCCATATGCGGGAAAGGATCGTGTTCCCGGAACCGGGAGAACTGGAGGTTGTGAACCGGCCAGCGCCGACCGTCCCGCCTGCGGATTACCGGCCTTACGACACGAGTTTCGGCGATGTGCCGCCTTTGGCGGCCTTCGGTTCAGGATATCGTTTCCACGTGACAGGGCTCAACAAGGCTGAGGACGGGTTCCCCACAACGCGCGCCGGAATCGTGCAGGCCGAAGAAGAACGACAGGTGCGCAAGATCGAGAAGGCAACAGATGAAATCGTTACCTGGGAGGAATATCTGCTTGATGACGCGGATATAGCCATCGTGGCTTTCGGTTCCACGTCGCGTTCGGCAAGGTTTGCCGTGAACGAGGCGAGAAAACACGGGATCAGGGCAGGACTGTTCCGGATTATCACCTACTGGCCCTTTCCGGAGAAACAGATCGCTGATCTGGCGTCCCGTGTCAAAGCCATCATAACACCGGAGATGAATCTTGGCATGACGTTGCACGAGGTACGCAGGTGCGTGAAAGGAATGACGCCGGTGTCGGGAATTTTCCGCGTGGACGGCGAACCTATAGGTCCGGCCCAGATTCTGGCCGGCATCAGGGAGGTGATGTAGCTCATGGGTTTTGATTACGGCAAATATATCCGGCCCGGCAAACTGCCGCATATCTGGTGCCCGGGCTGCGGCCACGGCATCGTCATGAAAGGGCTGATCCGCGCCATCGATTCGGTCGGGTTCAGCAAGGACATGACTTCCATCGTTTCCGGAATCGGCTGCGCTTCCCGTTTGCCCGGTTACGTGGACTTCTGCACCCTGCACACGACCCATGGCAGGGGGGTTGCGTTCGCCACCGGAATCAAGATGGCCAAACCTGAAATGAACGTCATCTGCGTCGGCGGCGACGGCGACGGCGTGGCCATCGGCGGCAATCATTTCATTCATGCCTGCCGCAGGAACATAGACATCACGTACCTGATCATGAACAACAACATCTACGGCATGACCGGCGGGCAATTCTCCCCGACCACTCCCACCGGCGCCAAGGCGTCCACTACTCCCTATGGAAATCCGGACCCGCCCTTCGACATTGCCAAACTCGCCATCGGCGCCGGTGCGACTTTCGTCGCGCGTGGTACCGCGTTCCATGCCGCCCAGATCGACAAGCTGCTTGCCGAAGCGATGCGTCACAAAGGTTTTTCCGTAGTGGAAATCCTGGACAGCTGTCCCACGACATATGGAAGGCGCAACAAGTACAAGTCCGTGATCGAAATGATGAACCATTTGAAGGATGTGGCGGTTCCCCTATCCGCCGCGGAAAAGATGACCGCCGAACAGCTCCGGGGGAAAGTGATCACCGGCGTGCTGTACAAGGAAAACAAGCCGGAATACGCTTCCGAATACAGAAAGCTCGTGGAGCGGGTTCAGGCGGGGTGAGAGTACCCCCTCACCCGGCGAAAACGCCACCCTCTCCCTTGAGGGAGAGGGCATGATGTGAAACCCTTCTGTCTCAAGGGAGAAGGTGGCACGGCTTGCGGGCCAAAGCTCGACAGAGCGAAGACCAGAGGGACGGATGAGGGGGGCGGCATTAACGAGTCGTTTTTGGGCGGATAGAGGAGAACAGTATGTCCAGCAGGTACGAAATGAGATTTTCAGGGGCCGGCGGCCAGGGGCTGATATTAGCCGGTATCATAATGGGTGAGGCTGCCGCCATCTATGACGGCAAGCAGGCGGTCCAATCCCAGAGCTACGGACCTGAGGCCCGTGGCGGCGCTTCCAAATCCGAGGTTATCATATCCGACCAGCCAATAGACTTCCCCAAAGCCACTGCGGTTGATGCGCTTCTGGCCCTGACGCAGGAGGCTTGCGACAAATATTCGTCGGACCTGAAGAGCGGAGGGGTGCTGCTGATAGACTCGGACCTGGTAAAGAATGCCCCCGCAGGTGACTTCACAGTAGTACGCATTCCCATTATTTCAACTGCAAAGAATGAGGTTGGTCGCGCCATAGTGGCGAATATAGTTGCCCTCGGTGCGATGGTGGCGCTGACGAAGGCGGTTACCCGCGAGAGTGCCGAGCGCGCCGTTCTGTCGCGAGTTCCCGCAGCTTTTTCCGAATTGAACAGGAAAGCGTTCCAGATGGGATACGAAAAGGCGGTGGCTGCCAGGAAGTAGGCCGCACCCCGTTACTCTGTCCGCTTCCGTCTTGATTTTTGGGTTGACTTGCTGGGGGGGGCATCTGATTTGGCTGTTTTTTGCCCGGACTCCATGAATACCTGGGTCAGGTAGAGCGTTCCATCCGGTGCTACTGCAGCTCCTATTCCGGTGGAGGCGTAACTGCCGTTCAGGATGTTGTCACGATGATTGGGGCTTTTCATCCATCCTTCAATGATTACATCGCTGTTGTTCCTGTAGCCCATGCTCTGGCCGACGTTTTCGCCTATGGAACTCCAGCCTGTCACACCGGCCATGGCCAGCCTGGCCTGCAGACCGTTCCCCTCGCTGTCCTTGTGGCCCAGAAAATTGTTGGCCGCCATATCAGCGCTTTGCCTTCGCGCAGCCGTTCGCAGTTTTCCGGAAATGCCGAGGGGGGAAAGACCATGATCCGCCCGTATTTCGTTGATCTTTTGCGCAACGTAATTCTCGGCCGCGGTTATGCGATTGCCTGTGGAAACAGGCGCTCGCTGGGAAGCAGTTGCGCATCCAGTTTGGGCAGCCAGAAAAATGGTGGTCGCCAGAATTGAAAACAAGCGGAAGTTAATCATGGCAGGCAATTTCCTTTCAGTAAATTCATGAATCATGATTCTAAAGCCAAGGCGTTCAGATTGCAAAGGGATAACTGGCCTGAAGCCGGTCAGTCATGTGACTACGATCACAAAAAATCGCAACTTCTCCATCAGCATTCCATGAATGACGCGCATGTCAAATAAACTACAGGATCAATAGATGAACGGATCGAATCTTCGGGACAGGATAAGCATCATCCTTGTCGAACCCCAGAGCCCTGGCAACGTGGGCATGGTCTCCCGCGCCATGAAGAACATGGGGCTCAACAATCTGCGGCTGGTCCGCGGGTGCAGGACCGACCATTCGGATGCCCGGCGCATGGCAGTCGCGGCGCGTGACCTGCTGGACGCTGCGGTGCGTTACGACTCCCTGGAGCAGGCGCTTGGGGACGTGGAGATTTCCATTGCCACTACCCGCCGCCTGGGCAAGTACCGGCAGGAGACCATGAAACCCGATGAGGCGGTTTCAAGGCTCCGGTCCCGCATCGGCAACGGTCGCGCCGCATTTGTCTTCGGCAGGGAGGACAACGGCTTGAGTACCCATGAACTATCTCTTTGCCGCTGGCAGGCAACCATACCTGCCTCGGATGAATACGGATCACTCAATCTTGCGCAGGCGGTGCTCGTCTTCTGCTACGAACTGACCCGCGGCGCCAGGGAGGGCGCCGTTGCGGCTGCGAAGGTGAGGGAACTGTCCGATACGCAGGAAATGGAAGCGCTTTTCAATCACATGGAACAGACCCTTCTCGGAATAGGTTTCCTGGATCCGGCAAATCCGGCCCATCTGATGAGGACCCTGAGACGTATCCTTTCCCGTGCCGAACTCGACTCCCGAGAAGTTGCTGTTATGCGGGGCATGATGTCCCAGATTGATTGGGCGGCAGAAATGTCGGGCAGGAAGGAGCCGACGTGATTGCAACCCAACTCGGGCTGGTGGCGGGTGCGGTAACCAGTTGCGCCGTCATCCCCCAGGTCGTGAAGGCGTACCGCTCGAGGCACGTTCGCGACATTTCCGTCTGGCAGCCGGTAATCCTGGTATTCGGCATGTGCCTCTGGCTGGTCTACGGACTCATGATACGGGACATTCCCCTGATCGTTGCCAATTTCTTCTCCATATTCTGCAATGCAGCTCTCATTGCCATGAAATTATTTTACCGGGAGGGATGACAAGTGAGAGAGCACGCGTTATATTTCCAAAAAGCCTGTACTAGAGGGGATGCTTCCGTGCAGCGACCCTCGATTAAGAAGAGACTATCGGGAGGGACAATGAAAAAGCTGGCTTTCTTTATTCTGGGGTTTGTAACGTTCGGGCTCTCGGGATGTGGCTACAATACCATGCAGGCCAACGAAGAGGCGGTCATCAAGGCGTGGGGCGATGTGGAGGCATCCTATCAACGCCGCGCCGACCTGATTCCAAATCTGGTCGAGGTGGTGAAAGGGTACGCGAAACATGAAGCAGACACGCTGAAGGCGGTGACCGAGGCGAGATCCAGGGTCGGGTCGGTACAGGCAACGAAAGACGTGCTGAACGATCCGGCAAGCTTCAACAAGTTCCAGCAGGCCCAGGGTGAGCTTTCCAGCGCACTTTCCCGCCTGATGGTTGTCGTGGAGCGCTATCCGGACCTGAAGGCAAACCAGAATTTCCTCGATCTGCAGAACCAGCTGGAAGGTACGGAAAACCGGATCAACGTGGCCAGGGTACGGTACAACCAGGCGGTTGAAACCTTCAATGTCAGCATCAGGACCTTTCCCAATTCCATGACCAATTCCATGCTGCTCCACCTGAAGAGAAAGGAACCCTTCAAGGCGGAAGAGGGGGCGAAGTCGGCGCCGAAAGTCAAATTCTAACTGGTTTCCATCCGGAATCTCCTGGTAATGCCTGATTGAGGCCGGAGCGGGGCTTTCGAGGAGATCGTGATACGGCTTCACTGCAAGATCTCGAAAACCGGGAAAGCGCTTGAAACCAGAAAAAGCTTCGACCAGTAATTCATGGGTTGACAGATTATCACGAACGACGAGGAAGTTCCGCTCCGGCCTCTGAGAAAGTTTCGAATTGCCAAAGAGCCTATGAAAAAGATCATTTTCATTATTCTTTTCCTGGTCATCCCTTTCCTTGCCAATGCACTTGAAGTACCCGTGCTCAAAGCCAGGGTCAACGATCTTGCCGGGCTTCTGTCGCCGGAAGCCGTCAGCAGGATCGAGACGGACCTTGCAGCTTTCGAGAAAAGCGAATCCACGCAGATAGCCGTCCTTACCATCCCTTCACTTGAAGGTGAAAACGTGGAGGAGTTTTCCATCAAAGTTGCCGAGGCATGGAAAATCGGCCAGGAAGGGAAGGGGAACGGCGTGATCCTGCTGGTTGCCAAGAAGGAGCGCAAGGTTCGTATCGAGGTTGGCAGGGGGCTGGAGGAAAAGCTTACGGATCTGGTTTCGGGGAGGATAATCCGCAACGAGATCGCCCCCCGCTTCAAGAGCGGCGACTTTGACGGCGGCGTCATTGCTGGAGTGAATTCCATAATGGCCGTCGTTAAGGGGGAATACAAGCCGAGCGAACTCGACGGAAGCCATGTGAAAAAGGGAGCCCCTCCCATTACCACCCTTCTCATATTCCTGCTGGTGGCCTGTGTCGTGCTGGGTTCGATCTCCAGGGCACTCGGCGGGCTGGCAGGAGCAGTCGGTTTGCCTCTCGCAGCTTCGCTCGCCTTTCCCGGACTGGCGCTGGTCATAAAGGGCCTGCTGGTTCTCGTCGGCCTGATTGCGGGAATTTCCCTGGCCCTTCTCTTTGGCGGCGGCCGTGGACCGGGCATAGGAGGCCCTTTCTGGGGCGGCGGTTTCGGTGGTGGAGGCGGTTTCGGCGGCGGATCTTTTGGCGGGGACGGTGGCGGCTTCTCCGGTGGCGGCGGCGATTTTGGTGGTGGGGGAGCTTCGGGAGACTGGTAGCCCCGTTTCTCCTAAAAGCGAGGTAATGGCATGAAAAAAGGCAGAGCCGCGAACTTTTTCAGCAAAGAAGAGATAAATGCCATAAGGTCGGCAATTGCCGTAGCCGAGTCGGACACTTCAGGGGAAATCGTGCCCATGGTGGTGGACAGGAGCGACAGCTACCGGGAAGCGGAGGTTCTCGGTTCAGTGCTGGTTTCTGGAATCGTGGCATTGGCGATAGAGGCGGGGTTCCAGGGGTACCTGCTTTGGGAGGCCGGCTCTGACTGGACACAGGGCGGGCTTGAAACCGGTCTCGCTTTGCATGCCATATCGGTCTGGACTTACATTCCACTGGTTTTCGTACTGTTTTTCGCGGTTCGCCTTTTTTTCAGGAGGTTCGAAAGCATGAAGCTCCTGTTCGTGGGCAGGGTGAGAGTTGCCGAAGCGGTCAGGGAGAGGGCAGTCCGGGCTTTCTATGAAAAGGGGCTGTACAGGACGAGGGACGAAACAGGTGTACTGATTTTCATGTCCCTTTTGGAGCACAAGGTGTGGATCCTGGGGGACAGGGGAATCGACAGGAAAATCCCGAAGCAAGCATGGCTTGCCTTTGCCGGAGAGTTGTCCGGCGGGATACGCGAGGGACGCGCGTGTGAAGCGCTCTGCTCGGTGATAGCATCCTGCGGAGAAGAACTGGCAAGGCATTTTCCCCGCAAGGCAGACGACATTGATGAACTGAAGAACGATGTCCTTACGTAACCGCCCACTGGCTGCACTGGGGAGCATATTTGAACACTACGGTATTTCTGACTACATTCGGCGTTATTTTTCTTGCGGAGCTGGGGGACAAGACCCAGTTGACGGCAATGGCCCTTGCCGCACGCTATCCATGGAAAAAGATTTTCATCGGCATCGCGCTGGCCTTCGCGCTCTTGAACCTTGGCGCAGTTCTCCTGGGAAAGGCGATTTTCGCGATTTTACCGGTTCTGTGGACTAAACTGGCGTCTTCGCTCCTGTTCCTGTACTTTGGCGTAACAACTCTTATTCATTCCGGCAAGGAAGAAGACGGCCACGCGGTTACTGCGTCTGATGCTGTCAGGACAGCATTCTTGATGATTCTTCTCGCGGAACTGGGTGACAAGACGCAGTTAGTCACCCTCAGCCTCGCAGCCCAGTACAACGCTCCCGTAGTTGTTTTCGCTGCATCGACCCTTGCCCTCTGGCTGGTTTCCCTCCTGGGGATATTCCTCGGCAAGCAGCTGCTCCGCCTGATGCCGCTCCGTTATATACACCGCATGGCCGCCGTTCTTTTCCTGCTTTTCGGCGCGGTACTCCTTTACCAGGCCCTGGCATAGTCCCCCGTTGCTATTTTCCCCTCATTCCCTTACAATGAGCTTAACCTTCAAACTGCCTGCCGAAGAGATCAATGTCAGAAAAATATATCGAAAAAACATTCCTCTATTTCGTTGTCCTTTCGATCGTTCTTCATGCGGTTGGATTGTACCTGTTGATGCAAGTCCAGGAAAAGAAAAAGGAGCCGAAGCAGGAGGCCTACATGGTCGACCTGACCGACATTCCTGCACAGCCGGACGTTCAAAGCAAGGCGAAGGTAAAGAGGTATGCGGAAAAAAGGAGGCGGGTAGCACGTGAAACCGCTCCCAAGGGGAACATGCCGAGGGAAAAGATAGCTTCCATCCCGAAATCGATGGCCGGCCGTGATGCCGGTCGTGCCCAGCGAAAGCATGCGGCGCCGGAAAGGATGCCCGAGCCGCCGGACAGGCTGGGGCAGATGAAGGCGCCGGCCCAAAGTGCGGCCGAGGGCAGGCCGGGGGGTAAGAAGCTGCCCGAGCTGTCCAAGCTCTATCCGAGCGCCAGCAGGCTGGCCAAGCTTGAAGAGGGGTACCGCCGGAAGTATGAAGACGATGTCGAGGAGGGCGATACCCGCTTTCTCAACAGCGACGATATCTTTTTCGGTTCGTTCCTGCGCAGGTTCGAATCAGCGGTTTACGGCGTGTGGAAATATCCCGAGGCTGCGGCGCGTGCCGGGATCCAGGGCGTAACCCCGGTCAAGATAACATTCAACCGGAGTGGTGAGATCGAGAACATCGACCTGCTCGAATCATCCGGAAGCCAGTTACTCGACCGCGAAGTTTTCAGGACTCTCAAGGCCCTCGGTCCGATCGGCGGGTTTCCCAAGGCCTACAACAAGGAACATTTTCACCTGATCGCGTTCTTCCAGTACGGCCTGATACAGGGTACGGGACGGGGCAGGCTTCATTGAAAGCCTTGCATTTTTAAACGATTTTCAGGCGTTCCCTCAGATACTCTTCGAACTGGCTGCCCATCTCTTCCCTTTTTAAAGCCATATCCACAGTAGCTTTCAGGAACCCCAGCTTATTGCCGCAGTCATAGCGCGTTCCTTCGAACCTGCAACCGTAAATCGCTTCCCGGGAGGAAAGTTTCTTGATGGCATCGGTAAGCTGGATCTCTCCGCCTTTTCCAGCTTCCTGCTTTTCGAGTATCGGGAAGATTTCCGGCGTCAGCACATAGCGCCCGATGATGGCCAGGTCTGATGGTGCTTCCTCCTGTTTCGGCTTCTCCACCAGGTCGGAAACTTTGTATACCCTGTCCGAAATCGTGTTTGCCTTCACGCAACCGTAAGAGGAAATGTTTTCAATCGGCACCTGTTCGAGTGCCAGGACTGAACCATGGTAGCGGCTGAAAACATCCAGCAGTTGCCGAAGGCAGGGGGTCTGCGAATCAATGATATCGTCGCCCAGGAGCACAGCGAAAGGTTCCCCGCCCACGAATTCCCGCGCGCAAAGGATTGCATGCCCAAGACCCAAGGCCTCTTTCTGCCTGACGTAAAAAATGCTGACCAGTTCGGCAATATCCCGCACTTCCTGGGCGGCTTCGCTGTTTCCCTTTTGCCTGAGAATGGATTCCAGCTCAAAAGCGATGTCGAAGTGGTCTTCAATGGCTCTTTTGCCGCGGCCTGTCACAAAGAGGATCTGTTCGATACCCGAGGACACGGCTTCTTCGACGACATACTGGACAAGTGGCTTGTCGATGAGGGGGAGCATCTCTTTCGGGGATGCCTTTGTCGCCGGAAGGAAACGAGTTCCCAGGCCTGCGACGGGGAAAACGGCTTTTTTCACTTTCATTTGATATCCTTGGCCTGAGACATTATGGCTGATTGCAGGGTGTTTTTCAGGAGCATGGTGATTGTCATGGGACCGACTCCACCGGGTACTGGCGTAATGTAAGATGCCCTCTGTGCTGCAACGTCGAATTCCACGTCTCCCACCAGTTTCTTGTCGCCGACCCTGTTGACTCCAACATCGATCACTACCGCACCTTGCTTTATCCATTCGCCGCGAATTACCTCCGGGCGTCCCGCGGCGGCTATCAGAACGTCGGCTGCTCCTATCTTTGCCGGAAGGTCGACGGTCCTGGTATGGCAGATGGTGACGGTGGCGTGCTGCTGCAGGCACATGAACGCCACTGGCTTGCCCACGATGTTTGACCGCCCGACCACCACAACTTCCTTGCCGGTCAGGTCGATGCCCATTTCCTGGAGCATTACCATGATGCCGTAGGGGGTGCAGGGCTTGAAAACCGGCTTGCCGGTGATGAGCCTTCCCATGTTGTAGGGATGAAAACCGTCCACATCCTTGAACGGCGAAATTGCTTCAAGGATTTTTGCTTCGTTGATGTGCTTGGGCAGCGGCAGCTGGACAAGAATGCCATGTATGCGTTTGTCCCTGTTGAGCTGTTCGATAAGCGCCAGGAGTTCCTCTTCGCCCGTGGAAGCAGGCAGGGTGTGCTCGATCGAGAAGATTCCAACGTCGTGGCACGCTTTCTCCTTCATGGTGACATATACCTTGCTGGCCGGGTTGTCACCCACAAGGACGACAGCAAGACCGGGGCGTTGCCCGGTTGCTGCCAGTTCGGCCACATCAGCGGCTATCTGTGAACGGATTTTCTTGGAAATGGCTTTACCGTCGATTATGGTCGTCATGAAACGATATACCTCGGATAGTTGGTGAACCAGGTGCAGACAGACTGTCCGTCCCGGTTTACGGTTATTGAAATAATACGACTGGAGGCAGCAAAAAAAATCCCCCGTACGGGGGGATTTCTGACTGGGTTCCGATCAGGCGGCTGCCGCGGGGCAGGATGCGCACGAGCCATCCTTGGGGCATGACGAAGACTTTGAGTTCCCCAAGTCCTTGGAATATCCCTGGGCATACCATCCGCTGCCCTTCAGGGAAAAGGAATTCAACGATATCAGTTTTTCCACGTGACCGCCGCAATCCGGGCATTCACAAACCGGCTCATCGGAAAATTTCTGGCGCAACTCGAACTGCTTGCCGCAGTCGGAGCATCGATATTCATACATGGGCATTGCAATTTACCTCCTGATGTTGTTGCCTTTAAAAATATAAGGAGAGTCTGCATGTTTTGTCAACCCTTTTGGGTTGATGAATTCGACTTGTTTCCGTTTTTGCAGATACACCCTGTCATGGAGAACAGAAGCGGCGTCCGGTAGATGATCCCCACCACCTTTTTGTCGCGGACGACGGGAAGCCTGTGATAGCGATGTTTCACGAACAGGTCGGCTATTTCCAGGGCGTGCGCTTCCTCGGTGACTGAAAGAGGTTCCCGTTCCATCACGTCTTCAACTGTTTTGTCGACAATCCTCTCGCACAGGACATCGAAAAAACCATCCCCGTCCTGTTTCGCGGGATCCATGGTTTTTGCGTGCTCCAGGAGAGTAGTGATTACCGTGAGGGGTGTCAGTACTCCTGCAAGCTCTCCCCAGTCGTTTACGACCACCAGTCCCGGGGCTGCATTCATGAAGCTCTTGTCCCCGTAATTTTTTTTCAGCAACAGGATTGCCTCTTTTAATGATGCTTTCCTGGAAATAGTCGGAACATCCGAAATCATGATATCTTTTGCTTTCACTCAATCCTCCGTCTTGCATGTTGTGAGCAGTTTCAGAACCGTATCTTTGCAGATCCCCTCAACTGCCACGGTCTTGTGGCGCGACTTCTCTCCACTAACGATGCGTACATTCGATTTGGCTACCCGGAAAAGCTTGGCGAGAAATTCCTGACAGAGCTTGTTTGCCGCACCGTCAACAGGAGGAGATGTCAGACGTACCTTGATTTCGCTGCCGTTCAGGCCGCAGATCTCATTGCGTGAAGCTTTTGGCTGAACGTAGATCGGGAACTTTACTCCATTGTCATCCTGGGTGATTGGAAATTCAGTGCATACTTTATGCTTGATCGTTTTGTTCATTAATAGAGATCATTTTCAGGCAGGAATCGAGCATGGAGCGGAATGAACTCTCGAACTGGATTTTCTGTCTGCGCAGTTCCTGTAGGTCATTCTCCAGCTGAATCAGCCTGTTTTCCGCGTCGGCGACGATTTTTTCCGCCTTGATTTCGGCTTCGGCGATTATCAGACCCGCTTCCTTCCGTGCATTGTTCTTCATGTCGTCGCTGATCTTGTTGGCTGCCAGCAACGTGTCGCGCAGATCCTTTTCGCGCTGCTCCATGGTTTCCGCTTCGGACGCGCTTCTCTGCACGGCCTCCCTGAGGCTGGCGTTTTCCCTGCTCAGGTTTTCCATTTCCCTGGCCACGGCCTGGAGGAAGGTGTCCACTTCGTCAGGGTTGAGCCCGCCAAAGACTTTTCCCTTGAATTGTTGCTGCTGGATGTCGAGTGGGGTGATTTTCACTGAAAACCTCACATGTTGAGCATCATCCGGGCGCTCAGTTGAAGAATCGAATCAACGACGAACTTCTGGAGAAAATAGATGACTAGCAGTACTACAAGGGGCGAAAGGTCGACTCCTCCCAGGGGGGGAAGCCTTTTTCTGACCTGGTACAGCACCGGCTCCGTTACTCTATAGAGAAAGTTGACAATAGGGTTGTAGGGGTCGGCATTTACCCAGGAGACAATCGCTCGGGCAATTATGATGTACATATAGAGAGTGAGTACTATTTCCAATACTCTCCCCACTGCTGTAAGAAAATTTGCTGCCAGGAACAATGGCCCACCCCGGGTCGTTTGAATTCAATAAGAACAGCTACTTTTATACAGAAAACGGCAGAAACTGTCAAGTAAGGTGGGGAGATCGACACGGGCTTGCGCCGCTGCCAGCGGTTCATTGGCGCTGAAAAGGATTTTTTTTGTTGTCAGCGTTGTTAATCGGGTTATACTGATTTTTCCAGCATGGAAAGGAGATTTGTTGAAATGTCCATCTCGAAAACCTGGTATACGCCTGATGAGGCCGAATCGAAATTCGGGGTGCCCAAATCCACGATACTCAAGTGGGTTGAAGAAGGCATGGTTCGCAGCGAACAGCGGGGCGCGAAGGTGGTGGTCGTGAACGGTGACGATCTCGAGCTGAAGATTGAAGAGCTCATCAGGAAGAAATGAAAGGCTTTTCACCTACATAGACAGTAGCGATTCCGCAGGTTAGATCGGCATGGCTGACATAAGTGAAACCTGAAGCCGTCATCTGCGACTTGAAACCTTCCCTGTCAGGGAAATCGAGCACCGACTCCGGCAGGTAGCGATATGCGCGGAAATCTGAAAGCAAGCCTCCTATAGCCGGAAGCATGAGGCGAAAGTACAGGTAGTAAGCGGCCCTGAAAAAAACAGAATTCGGCTTTGAGAACTCGAGTATTACGAGCCTGCCCCCCGGGCGCAACACGCGGAGGATTTCACGCAACCCCAGGTCCCTGTCCACAACGTTCCTGATTCCGAAACTGATTGCTGCGGTGTCAAAGGTGTTTTCCCGGAAGGGAAGGGCTTCGCATGATGCCATCCCGAGATTGATTACCGGCCGGTAGGGAGACGAAGCGGTTTTTTCTTTCGCACGGGCTATCATCTCGCCGCAAATGTCCACTCCTACAAATCTTGCACGGGACGGCAGCAATGAAGCGGCTTCCAGAATCATGTCACCGGTGCCGGTCGCTATGTCAAGAACCAGGCCATTTTCCCGGGTATGCATTTTCCCCACCGCCGCACGTCGCCATCTCCTGTCTATGCCCAAGCTGAGCAAGTGGTTGAGAAAATCATAGCGGGGAGCTATTTTCCCGAACATATCCCTGATCTGACCGGTTTTTTCAGAATTTCCGAGCATCGTGATAATCCTTGGCATCCAGAGTTCAACTGCAATAATATAATGCGGCGCCGATTCCGGCAACGGCATCATAACACACTATCCAGGCATGCACCATGAGGAGCCGTCGTGATCCCAGTATTTCGTTGGCAGGATATCGCTGATATCATAATAATGAGTTTCATCGCCTATAACCTTTACGGCTGGTTCAGGAAAACCAAGGCCTTTCAGGTCGTTGTCGGCCTCGGTTTTCTGGGAGTCATATACCTGATAACCAAGAACCTGGGTTTCTTCATGACCAGCTGGATACTCCAGGAACTGGGAACTGTGCTCTTTGTCCTGATAATCGTCATTTTTCAGGCTGAGATCCGACAGGCCCTCTACCGCATAAGCCCCCTGCACGGCCTGTTCGGCCGCCAGGATCAGGGCCAGCATCTCGACCCGGGAGAGTTTGCCGATGCCGTATTCTCTCTTGCTGCTTCCAGAACCGGCGCCATCATAGTCATCCAGCGTGAAGAACCCATAGATGAATACCTTTCAAACGGCATCAATATAGACTCAACCATTACCGGGCAGATCATCGGCAGCATTTTTTTCGAGGGATCGCCTTTGCACGATGGCGCCCTGATCATAAGAAACGGCAGGATTGCCCAGGCTTCATGCCACCTTCCCCTTTCCACAAGGGCCGATATCCCCCACTACTTCGGAACCCGTCACAGGGCCGGATTGGGGTTGTCCGAGCGGTCCGATGCGATTGTCATCATAGTGTCGGAGGAGCGGGGCGAAGTGACTTTGGCGCTTTCCGGCGAAATGCGCAAGGTCGAATCAACCACTCAGCTCGTGGAGCTTCTGCTCGGTCTTCTCGAACCGAAGGCACAGGTGCCGACTCACATATCGCTGGCGAAGAGGATCTGCGGGAATTTCTGGCCGAAACTGGCTACTGTCGGGCTGGTTTCCGTATGCTGGCTCATCGTGACTGCGCGGCAGGGGGAGCTCGTGACGGTCAATGCGCCGATACAGTTCCGAAACCTTCCCGAGTCGATGATCTTCAGCAAGAGTTCCCAGGACCAGGTGGAATTGCAGCTTAAATCGGTTTCCAGCCTGATTCCCCTTCCAAAGGAAGGGGAAGTGGCAGCCCAGGTGGATCTGGGCAGAATCAAGGAAGGGAGCAATCTCGTAGCTCTCCGGAAAGAGGATTTCAACCTTCCCTCTGGGGTGCAGATCACAAGAATCAAGCCTGCTGCGCTTCGTGTTTCGGTCGAAAGGAAACAGCGCAAGCTGCTGCGGGTCGAAGCCCGTGTTTCCGGTGCGCCGGCGGACAGACTCTGGATAAAGAGAATCAGGACCCAGCCGTCGATGGTAATGGTGGAAGGACCCGAGTCGGTGCTTGCACGCCTGGAAAGCATCAGGACGGAAGAAATTCAAATCAGCGGCATGGAAAGGTCCTTTACTGTTGAAAAAAGGCTTGATCCGCCGGCCCCGCTCCGGGTGGTCAATGATGACCATGTCAGGGTGCGCCTGGTGCTGGGTAAATAGCTGGATTTAATCCGGAATTTCTCATAATGTTTTCCGGTATCCTGATAGGGATTGACAAAGACCGGCTTCTGGTGTATAAAAGCACGGATTTTAAAATTACGTTTTGCATTGTAAAACAAGGAAAGGGGGGCGAATGAATAACTGCATTCGATTTATGGTAGTATGCATATTCCTTGTAACCTTCCCGTCTCTTGCTCTGGCAGCAAAGACTCATGTGGTAAAAAAGAAAGACAGTCTCCACGCACTTGCAAAGAAGTACCACGTTTCCGTCCAGGATATAAAATCGGCCAACAACCTGGTCAACAAGCAGCTGAAACCCGGCTCAAGAATCGTGATTCCTCCCAAAACGGTTACTTCTTCGGTGGACCGTCATTCCGGGAACCAGAAGGTCAGGGGCAACGTATACAAAATTAGAAAGGGCGATACATTAGCCCGGATTGCCCAGAAGTCCGGCATTTCTGTTGCTGAACTGAAGCGCCTCAACCGTATCCACGGAAAGAAGCTCAAGACCGGCAGCTTCCTCGTCCTGAGGGAAACGGCGCCGGTTGAGGAAAGCTCGCCAAGGGAAACTGTCCGGATTGCCCGGACGAATACACGACTTTTTACCAACGAAGAATATGATCGTACGATGGCTGAATTGACTGGTGCCGATCAGGAACAGGCTGTTGACCTGTCCAAGAATCTCGAGTTGACGACGGATGCTTCAAAGAAGCTCAAGACGACAGCGTTCAGTTTTCTCGGTACCCGCTACCGCTTTGGCGGAAACAGTCGCAACGGACTCGACTGCTCGAGTTTTGTCCAGCATGTTTTTCGTGACCTGAACATAAACCTGCCGCGAACGGCACGGGAACAGTACGGAACGGGTGAGCCGGTAACTTCCTTTGATCTTCAGAAAGGCGATCTGGTATTCTTCCATACCTATGCATCATATCCTTCCCACGTGGGAATCTATCTGGGCGAAAACAAAATGATCCATGCTTCCTCAAGGGATCGCAAGGTTGTCATATCGTCCATGAACACGCCTTATTACCGCTCGCGCTTCATAGGAGCAAAAAGATATTCCAAGATAAACCCCGAATCTGTACGACTTGATGATCTGTTCGCTGATACCGAGATAGTCGTGGAGAAGGATGAAGATGTGTTGAAAAACGATGCGCTTAATCTGGGGCTCAATAACTGACTGGATAAGGGAGAATAGTCCCGGACGAAAAAACCGGCGCCGCTTTGCGGCGCCGGTTTTTTCGTTCATGTCCTCACTGGAAAGATTGGATATTTCGCATCCTGGTTTGCGTTGTATATCTGCTCGAATTCGTCGGAGAGTGCCTTGAATGCATCGAGTACCTGGGGGTCGAAATGTATCGGATTGGTCCTTCCATCTCCTGCGGTTATTATCCTTACGACATTTTCGTGGCTTTCGGCATCCTTGTACGGCCGCCTGCTTCTGAGTGCGTCGTACTGGTCCGCCAGCATGACAATCCTGCCCTCGATGGGTATTTCTTCACCCTTCAGCCCGCGGGGGTAGCCGCTGCCGTCCCATCTTTCGTGGTGGTTCAAGGCAATTGAACTGGCCATTCTCAACACCGGGTATGACGACCCGGAAAGCATTTTCTCGCCGATGGTCGTGTGTGCTTTCATTATTTCGAACTCTTCCTTGGTAAGGGCCCCGGGTTTCAGCAGGATATTGTCGGATATGCCGATCTTGCCCAGATCGTGCATGGGACTGGCAAAAGTTATATTTTCTATGAAATCGGGAGAAAGGGCAAGATGACGTGAAATTTTGCTGGCGTACAGTCCGATCCTCGCGATGTGCGAACCGGTATCCGTGTCCCTGAATTCGGCAACTGCCGTCAGCCTTTCGATGATTTCGATGCTGATGTTCTTCACCATCATCAGGGCATCGGCCAGTTCCCGGGTCTTTTTCTCCACCATGTCCTGAAGCATGAATTTGTAATTCTTCTCCATCTGGACAAGACGGTTGTACTTGACGCCCTTTTCTATGGAATGCAGAAGATAGGTGGGTTTGTACGGTTTTATGATGAAATCGAATGCGCCCTTCTTGACAGCTTCCACTGCGATGTCAAGTTCCGCGTATGCCGTCATCAGGATGACCGGGATGTCGGGGTTCAGGTTGTGGACTATTTCGAGAAGTTCAATGCCGGACATTACGGGCATCTTTATGTCGGTCAGAATGGCGTCGAGGTCCGAGCACTGTATCTTTTGCAGGGCTTCTTCACCGTTATGGCAAGGAATTACCGAGTAACCGAACTGCCCCAGAAGTGCAACGACCGATTCGAGCACGTACATATCATCATCGACAACCAGGACCGTGGTTGTTTTTGTATCATTTGTCATCTGAAGCCTTTCGCCTCCCTGGCTTTCCGGCATTCCTGATGCCGAGCGCCTTGCGATAACCGCACTCATCGTGGAGCCAGGAAAGTTCCCTTACCAGTGTTTCCGTCAATTGAATGCATTCAGGATAGATTTCGAACCTTCGCGGATAAATTTTGCATTTCCTCGTCACCACATCCAGGTACCGGCAGGGAGTGGAAGTAAAAAAAATAGTTCCATGCTCATCCTCGATTTTCTCAAAGCAGCATAAACCGCATTTCTTGCAGAGGTTTTCCCATTCTTTCCGCAGCGTGTCGCGTATTTTCATTCAAGAAGCTTACCTAAACGGTTCCTTCCCTGTCAAATGATTTGCGGTGTTTTTCAGGCAATCAATGTCCGGCAGGAATATAATGTTACCATTTCTTTAATAAAATGCAAACTCATTAGTGTGTTGTGTGCGGATGCCGATGCATGGCAATATCTCAAAGGCCATTTGGACACGACAACCGTAACAGCAAGAATTTCATTGAGATGTTCGCAAAGGTTATCCGCGTATTGACCCGGAACGTGGCGTTACCATTACTTGTCGACATTCGGAATGTTTTCTGAAGCAAATAATCGTATGCCATAGCAGGCACGGCGATGGATGATGTTGTCATTTCGCCGTTTGTCGTTTTCTTCGCAAGCTTTGGGCAACGATTGAAGCCGTGTGTTCCACGCAGACCCGGCTCTTTATTCCCTCAAGGCCACCTTCAATGTGCATCTTGCATCCCGGGCAGTCCACTGCGACAGTTCCGGCGCCGGTGGCGGCTACTGCCGCCATTTTTCTCTTGAGTATTTCGTTTGATATTTCCGGGTATTTGAAGGCATAGGATCCGCCGAAGCCACAACAGGTATCCGACCCTTCCATTTCTACGATTTTCCGGCCTGCAATCCCCTCAAGCACGGCGCGCGGTTCGCGAAAGACGCCGCAACCCCGCTTCAAATGGCAGGCATCATGGTACGTTACTGATTCGCAGTCTTCAGGAAAAACGGCATCCGGGACTTTTCCTGCGGCCAGTTCCGAGAAATTAATGACTTTCGATGCCAGCTCCCTTGCCAGGGCGAGATTTTCCGGCTCAGCTTCAAGCAGGTTCGCAAAATCGCGCTTCAGGGACATGGTGCAGGTGGGGCAGATGGTGACCACGAAATCTGCCTGTTCCCTCATGAGGATTCCGGTATTCAGCCGGGCCATGTCGCGGGCGATCTCCATTTCCCCCGAGTAGCGCGCAGGAATTCCGCAACAGAGCTGTTCCCGGGGGAAATGGACCGAGTATCCGAGCATTTCAAGACTCTCAACAGTATCACGGCACATGCCGGGAAAAACGAAGTCTGCCAGGCAACCCGAAAAGAAGAGAACCCTTTGGCGGGTTTCATTGGACCCGGTCTCAGGTCCTTTCCGCTTACGCATCATTTCATGGAAAGGCTTTTCCGCGATGGGTGGCAGGGAGCGGTTCCCCGTATCGTCCCCCAGCACGAGGGGAAGATGGCGGATACGCCCGTCTTTTCCCTGAAAAGGCTTCTGCGCCAGGTATGCGGCCCGCAGCGCTCCGTGGAACAGTGTTCGGTTCCGCATGAAGGTTCCGAACAGAGCCTTCTGCCCTGGAATCTTGGCGCCCCGCTCGCGCAGGTCGAGGATCAGTCCTTCGATATCTATCTTTGCCGCGCAGATCTCGTTGCAGCGCCGGCATCCGATGCAGAGCCCCAGGATGTCCCGCGCGTTCTCACTGCCGTGGAAGAAGGGCGTCAGGACGAGCCCGATGCCTCCCACGTAGACATGTCCGAAAACATGCCCTCCGACTGTCTCGTAAACGGGGCATACATTGGCACAGGCCCCGCATTTGACGCATTTCAACGCCTCGCTGAAACGCGGGTCCGCGGCAAGCTCTTTCCTGCCGTTGTCAAGGAGAACGATATGCAGTTCCCTGCCATCGGAAGGTCCCCGGATCAGGGAAACATATGAGGTTATTTTCTGGCCGGTGGCGTTTTTCGGAAGGATGTCGAGGATGTCCAGGGCCTCGGCAAGGGAGGGGACGATCTTCTCGATCCCGATAAGAGCGATGTGGGTTTTGGGAATTGTCGTGACCAGCCTGGCATTGCCTTCATTGGTGACCAGGCCGATTGTACCGGAGTCGGCCACGGCGAAATTGGCGCCGGACAAGCCTATGCCCGCTGTCAGGAACCCCTCTCTCAGGGTGTTGCGGGCAAGGGTGACCAGAGAGGGGATATGCGCAGTGCAGTCATCCCCGATCTCGTGTTAAAACAGATCTGCGACTTCATACCTGTTCTTGTGGATGGCTGGCATGACCATGTGGGATGGCCTTTCGCCGGCCAGCTGGATGATCCATTCGCCCAGGTCCGTTTCCAGGCAGCGGATTCCGGCCTTTTCCAGGAAAGGATTGAGCCGGATCTCTTCCGAGGTCATGGATTTGGATTTGACGACAAAGTCTGCGCCTTTTTCCCTTATTATTCCGAGTATGGCCTCACTGGCTTCCTCCTGGCCCTTGCATTCGTGTACTTTTGCGCCGGACTTTTCCGCATTCTCACGGAATAGTTCAACCAGACCGGACAGGTTGCTAAGAGATTGTCCCCTTGCAGAAGAAATCCTGTCGCGGAGGGTTTCGAAGTCGGTTCCCTCGAATGCCTTGCTGCGCGAAGCCGGGTATTGGGATGCGAAGTTTTGCAGTGCCTCACGGAGGAAAGAATCATTGATCTTCTGTCTGATTATTTTTTTCGACACCTGTCAGTCTCCTTCGATGATCAGGATTTGCAGTTCCCTTGGGCCGTGAACCCCGATGGTAAGCACGCGCTCTATGTCGGCGGTTCGGCTTGGGCCGGTGGTTATGGACAGGTAGGAGTGGGGGTTGTCGGAGATGAGTTTTCCAAGGGTTGCGCTCAGATCCCTGATGTCCGGAACGATGGTGGAAGCACGGAGAAACACCATGTGAACCGGTGGAAGCGCGGTAGCGCTCCGTTCGACCGGATCGGAAAGATCCAGGAGCAGGCTTCCGGTTGAAGCGATTCCTGCCTGTGCGAAGCTCACCCCGGTCGGGGTGTCCCGGTAGTGTTCGGGTGAAGCAAAGGCGAGCCCGGAGAGCTCCTGTCGGATTTCAGCGGGAAGACCGGTTACCGCTGCCGCCTGACCCGCCTTTTCCAGAACATGTGCGGCGGCGTCATGAATCGTTGGAAAACGCTTGACAATTGAACCGACTGCCTCCGCAGAAGCCTGGAAACGAGAGATCATTTGTTTCCCCTTGTAATTTGATTGGTCTGGTTACCATCCATAGTAAATGAGGATAGGGATGCATGCAAGGGGGTGTTTACCTGTTTCGGGACTGAAACGCGAAAGACTGCTCAGGGGCATACCACGGGAAAATCCTTGAACGAAACTACTCATTAATCTTTCAAGTTTGTCTCTTACCGGCCGATAGTTTCATTAATGCGCTTCCGCGTACGAAGCTTCAGTTCGGTTCGACGACTACTTGCCTCAGGGGGACGTGATGCCTGCCGAAAGCGAATTCTTCAAAAGCGACATGATCCTGGGCGAAATTAAACTCATGAAGGATCGGGAAAAAATCCGGGAAATCGACGAAATACCGGAAAAGATGGTCATATTTACCCTGTCCGGGGAATACTACGCAATGCCTGGTCGCGAGATGCTGGAAATAGTCCCGACGGGGAACATCTGTCCGATTCCGGGCACACCGGAATGCATTAGAGGACTGATGGAACTGCGCGGAGAAATAGAATCGGTCCTGGATCTGCGAATGGTCCTGGGGCTCCCCGCAGTTGAAAAGGGGGAAAACTATATCCTCATGGCACAAAGCGGTTCCATCCGCTCGGGTGTTCTCGTAGATTATGTTGAGGACGTGGCCGATGTCACGCAAAGCGCAATCATGCCGGCGCCGGCTACTTTGGGCGACGAAACAAGGGGATACGTGGCAGGCCGCATGGATTGCGGTGACAGGAGCGTCATCCTGCTGGACCTGGCAAGTATCTTTGCCAAGGCAACGGTTGCCTGAAGTCATGCGATCCGGGAGGGAAGAAAAACACGCCGAAAGCCGGCTGTTCAGGCTGATGATATTTTCATCCGGGGGACTCCGCTTCGGTGCTGATGCGGACCAGGTTGCCTCGCTCGGGCCATGTGACCGGGACGATCCGCCGCTCAATGCCGTCCCTTTGCACTTTGCGGTCGGGCATGGCGAATCAACGACAGCTTGCATGTTTCCTGAAACCTGCGTCGTAAGAAAGGGTGAAAATGAATGCACGTTCATAATAGAGTCGCCGGAGGATCTTGTTTCCGTTGAAATGCGCCTCCTGCAGCCCCTCCCTCTCCTGGTCGAATCGTTTGCAAAGGAGAGGGGGATCTGGGCCGCGTTGCCCTGGAAGGCGGGAATCCTGCTTGTACTCGATCTCGAGATGCTGGCCAGCATGAGAAACCTGTGGCATCCGTTAGGAGAAATTACATGAAGATACGTACCAAGTTCACCCTGCTGAACATAATTCTGGTAACCTCGGCTATTGCCATCACCACGTGTTTTTCACTTATGCAGATCCAACGTGACGCCGTGTCTCGTGCAAGGGTTGTCGAGGAATCCCATCTTCGCGTTTTCTGGGAACTGCTCAAGGACAAGGGAAACAGGTTTCACATACGGGACGGAAAGCTCCTGGCCGGAGACTATGTGGTCAACGGCAATAACGAACTCCCGGACAAAATCAAGGAACTGTTCGGCGGCGCTGCTACAATTTTCATGGGAGAGCGTCGCGTGTCCACCAATGTAATGACCGGGAATGGTGCCAGGGCCATTGGGACGATCCTGGATGGTGCGCCCCGTGATGCATTGTTCCGCGAGGGAAAGTCTTACCGTGGCGAAGCCGTTATCCTGGGCGTTCCCTATTTTACCGCCTATGATCCGATCCGCAATGATGCCGGGGAGATCATCGGCGCCCTGTTCGTCGGGGTCAAGAAATCCGATTACTATGCAGGGTATGAGCGTTTGAAACAAGGAGGGATTCTCATAGCGTTGCTGGTCGGAGGTTTCTTCGGCCTCGTTTCGGTCCTGATGGTGGGCAAACTCCTCCATCCCCTGAAGACGATCGTTGAAAAGCTGCGCCGGATCCATAAAGCGGAAAACGATTGCACGGACCTGAGCATCAGGCTGGAAGAGGGCGCGCGGGACGAGATAGGGCTGGTGGCGAGGGAATTCAACGAGCTTCTGGCAAAAATGCAGTACATAATCACCCATGTGGCTGATTCAATCGGGGAAATAAATTCTTTTGCCGGTACAATTTCCACCACTGTCCATCAGCAGGCGAGTTTTTCCTCTCAGCTTTCCAGTTCGGTTTCGGAGATATCCTCGACCATGGAGGAGTTCACTTCGACGGCTACCGACATCGCGCGGCACAGCCAGGGTGTGGTCGACATTGCGGACAATACTCTCCGCGACACTAAGGATGGCGCGATACAAGTGGAAACCCTCACGGCCAAGATGAACGAGATCAGCTGCGACAATGAAACGGGGATTGGAGAAATTGTGGAACTGGGCAGAAAATCCAAGGAAATAACCAAGATCATGGATATCATCAACAGCATAGCCAACCAGACCAAGCTGATAGCATTCAATGCCGCCCTGGAGGCTGCAAGCGCGGGCGAGGCCGGAAAGCGTTTCGGGGTAGTGGCTTCGGAGATTCGCCGGCTTGCCGACAGTGTCTTCGAATCCACCAGCGACATTGAGGGAAAGATGACGGAGATCCTGGATGCGGTGAACCGGCTTGTCGTTTCTTCGGAGAAAAGCTCCAAGGGAATCCGGGACGGGCTGGATTACTCCGTGCATACAGCTGAGCTGCTGCGCGACCTGGTATCCGGGGCTGAATCCACCACGGACGCAGCACGGCAGATTTCATTCTCCACCCAGCAGCAGCAGACCGCCAGCGGCCAGGTGCTGATAGCGCTACGCGACATAGAGGAAGGAGTCCGGTTCAGTTCCGATTCAATCCGGCAGACCAGCGAGATAAGCAGGAACCTGACCGTGATGGCGGTTGAGTTGAGGAAGCTGGTGAAAAGGTTTGCCTGGGATGAAGCTGCCTGCTCCTTGTCGGCCGACAGGCAAGCTGAAGAATCCATAGAGGTGGCATAGCCATGGCGGCAGATTTGCACGAGGGCGGGGTCCGGGTGCTGGTGGTGGACGACAGTGCCGTTGCGCGGGGAATGATCGTTTCCCAGCTTTCCCGGGACAGCGGCATAAAAGTCGTCGGTGAGGCGGAAAATGGCGTCGAGGCGCTTAAAAAGACACTCGATTTGAAGCCGGACCTGATAACGATCGATATCCAGATGCCGATGATGGACGGCCTTTGCGCTATAGAGCAGATAATGGCTCGTAATCCACTGCCGATACTTGTGCTGACCTCCTTGGAAGATGCGGACACAGCGTTCGCCGCACTGTCGAAGGGTGCGCTGGAGGTTATGGAAAAGCCGAGGGTCGGCCGACCTTTCATATTTCTCTCCGGAAAGGTAAAAGCGCTCGCCGGAGTCAGGGTCCCGGCATCCCTCGGGAGGATGCAGACGATTCCGGGACGCCGATATCGGGGGGGACGTGAAACACCATCTCCTGCCGGACCCTCCCGGGGGGTGGTGGCAATAGCTTCCTCCATGGGCGGACCAAGGGCGCTGTCCCTGATCCTTTCAACGCTTCCGGCTGATCTGAATGCCCCTGTGCTGGTAGCCCAGCACATGTCGGAAGGCTTCACGGACTCTATGGTGCAGTGGCTCGACAGGAGTTCCCGCATTGCAGTTCACTCTGCGGTCAATGGCGAGACCGTATGCCCCGGGCGTGTATATGTTTCTCCCTCGGAACAGAACATGAGCGTCAGCCGTACCGGCAGGATTGTTCTTTCAGACCGCAGGGGTATGGACATCTACCGGCCGTGTTGTGACGTGCTCCTGGAATCCGTTGCTGAAGTTTATGGTTCGAGCGCCATCGGTGTGATACTGACCGGGATGGGGAACGATGGCGCGGAGGGGATGTCGCGCATCCGGGAAGCAGGTGGCGTGACGATCGCCCAGGACGAGAGCACTTCGGCTGTCTTCGGCATGCCGAAGGCGGCAATCGGGAAAGGTTGCATCAGCATCGTCCTTCCCCTGGACAAGATTTCTGCGGAAATCGTGAAACGCCTCTGGATAGGTTTGCCTGCCATGCCCAGCACATGTGGGAGCACCTCAAAATGAATGATCTCAACCGTTTCCGTGAACTGCTTGAGAAGTCGTGCGGCCTTGTTTTCGAGAACGAGAAGACACTGCTGCTGGAAGCCGGGATTCGCGCCAGGATGGCAGTCCGATCGGTCTGTTCCGCGGATAACTACCTGTCCATTCTCAACACCCAAAGAGACGAGCTCTCCGAACTGATCGAAACTCTCACCGTCAATGAGACCTACTTCTTCCGGGACGTGAATCATTTCACTCTTCTGTCGGCAAATGTCGTTCCCGAGTTGCTCGGTCACGTCAAAACATCCGGCAGGCTCACTTTTCTCAGCGCCGGTTGCTCCACCGGCGAGGAAGCCTATTCAATTCTGATATCGCTTGCGGAATGTTTCGGCAGGGAGGATGTGAGGGGAATGACGGTGATCGGTGTCGATATCGATTCCAGAGCCATCAAACGGGCGAAGGAGGGGGTGTTCGGCGGGCGCTCGTTCCGGGATTTCCCCGACGATCTGCGCAAGAGGTATTTCGATGAAATCTCTCCCGGGGTCTGGCGGGTTCGCGAATGGCTCCGGGAATCTGTCTCATTTCTTCCGCTCAACCTCTTGGCAGGAACGTATCCCCCGGAACTCTCGGAGGTGGACGTAATATTTTACCGGAATGTTTCCATCTACTTCTCCCACGAAGTTCGCAAGGGTATATTCAACCGCCTGGCCGGCATTATGAAGGAGGGGGGGTACCTGTTTGTCAGTCCGTCAGAAACTTTTTTCCACAACAGGAGCGTTCTTTCCATCGTTGCACTTGAGGGCGCATTTCTTTTCAGAAAGGAGGCAGGGCGCCGAAAGGCGGGGGAATGCGGAACACGCGAAATGAGATGCGGGCATGCTGCGGGGAAACCGGCCGTGGCCAGGCCCTCCCCCCAACCCAAGTCACTGGGATCAATTCGGGGCGACGTCCCGAACCGCAGGATTGCCTGCACCAGTGACCCGGAACCGGCCCTGCCGGGCACAAAAGCGGCGCTCCAGATTTGCGCGGGGGAGCACTACGAGACTTTGGCCCAACTCGACAGAGTCATAGAGAGTTCCCCCGACAGCATACTTGCCCACACCCTCAAGGGCTTGATCCAGATGAAGCTTTCAATGCTGAACGATGCTCAGGCTTCGTTTCGAAAAGTGCAGGCATTCGACAGGTTTTCCCTGGACGCAGCGTTTTCCCTCGGTCTGATTTCACGGATCAAGGGAGATGGCCTGTCGGCGCTGGAACATCTTCGTGAATCGGTCTACATTCAGCCTTCTTCCTGGCCTGCCCACTATTTTCTCGCGGAAACGCACCTGGAGCGCGGCGAGATCGAGCCTGCACGGCGCGAGTACGAGATCATCCTGAAGATCCTTGACAATGGGGATTTCCACAATCATGGGTTGACGGACGCTCCATTCACTTTCTCGGCGACAGAACTGGAAACTTTGTGCCGGCGAAAACTCCAGACGTTAAAGAGGGCAAGCAATGGCGCTTGATCGCGGCAAACTTCTGGTGCGCTTCATCCAGGAGGCCAGGGAACATTGCATCGGCATGCAAAAGGGACTGGTTCACCTGGAGGGATTTCCCGAAGACCGTGGAACCCTCGATGCCGTCTGCCGCTCGGCACATACCGTCAAGGGGGCGGCGAGGATGTTGAAGCTCATTTCCATCTCTACGGTTGCGCACCGGATGGAGGATGTCTTCGACGCCATGAAGAACGATAAGATGCCGCCATGTTCACACGGGGTCTGGACATTGCTGTTTCGGGGAGTGGATGCTATCTCCTGCTTGCTGGATCGGGCTGCCGGAGGAATGGAGACCGACGGGCAATTTGCGGAGTTGTGCGCCGAACTGGAAAAGGTGGCGGGTGGGGTCGGCACTGGACAGCGTGACGAGTGCCCCGTTGCCGGCGGGAATCCATTGCGGGGGGAAGCAGGGAATGCGGGCGATGAAGGGTGGAATGACTCTTCCCGGAAGAAACCGGGGAATGAAGATACGATCCGCGTATCAGCCGGAAAGATTGACGAACTGATACGGTTGATGGGGGGGATTGCGACACAGGAAAAGCGTACGGCTGAGGTTCTTGCCCACCTCGGCAAGGCGCTCCGGCTTTCGGAAAGGATTGCCGCTTCCACCCGCGGGCCAAGCGATGGGGCGCTGGAAGAATTGCACACCATTCTCGCTGAAGCGTATTCATCGCTTAAAGATCAAAGGGTTACGGGCGAGCACTTTTCGCGTCAGCTGCTGGAGGCATCGCTTTCCCTGCGTACTCTGCCGCTGTCGACGGTCTTCGACAGTTTTCCGCGTACTGTACGTGACATGGCCCTGTCTCTCGGCAAGGAAGTGGAGTTCATTATCGAAGGCAGCGAGATCGAGCTGGATAAGCTGATCATCGAGAAGATCGGCGCCCCTCTGCTCCATTTGATTCGCAATGCCCTAGACCATGGCATCGAAACCAGGGAGGAGCGTCTCCGGTCGGGAAAGGACGAAAAAGGCGCCATCCGGCTTTCGGCGTGGTTCGAGAGGGGAAGCGTGATGGTCGTTGTTCGCGATGACGGAAAAGGAGTCCCGCTGGAGAAGGTTCGCGACGGGGCGCTGCGCAGGCGGCTGGCTGACCGGGAGACCCTGGACGCGATGTCCGACGCGCAGTTGAGGGAATACATATTCCTGCCCGGGTTCAGCACCAGTGAAATGGTCACCGATGTGTCGGGTCGGGGAGTCGGCCTGGATGTGGTGCGGAAAAACATCATAGATGATCTGAAGGGCAGCATCCGTATCGATTCGCGGGAGGGCCGCGGCACTGCATTTTACCTCAAACTGCCTCTCAACCTGGCGCTTTTCAGACTCCTGTTCGTCTCGGCCGGGGGCAGGGAGTTCGCTTTCCTCGCCGATTCGGTGGAAGAGGTGCTGCTGGTGTCCCGCAGCGACCTCATCAATGTTGTGAACAAAAGAGCCGTCCGCCTGCGCAACGAAGTGATTCCTGTAGATGGGCTGGCTTCTCTTCTTTCACTACCGGGAAAATGTGACGGTGAGAGAGAACGGATGCTCATCGCTGTTGTTGCCACTGGAAACGAAAAACTGGGCTTGGTGATCGATGAAGTGGTGAACGAGGACAGTTCCGTGGTCAAGCCGCTGCCTGGACACCTGGAAAAAATCGGCGTGGTCTCAGGGGTGACGTCAAGAGGGAGACGAAATGTCGTTGCAGTTCTCAATGTTCCCCGGCTGTGCATCGCGGCAAGGGAAGCGAGCAGTATGAAGCCCGCTTCCGGGGGGGGCGTAACACGGAAGGAGCTGGCTGTGCTGGTGGTCGACGATTCGATAAGCACCCGTGAAATCGAGAAGAGCATCATTGAAGCTCACGGATATCATGTGGTCGTGGCGGGAGACGGACTGGAAGCGCTGGAAAAAACACGGGAGCGGTTGTTCGACGCTGTGGTCACCGATATCGAGATGCCCCGCCTGGACGGGTTTGCCCTGACGGAAAAGCTGAGGACTGACGAAAGGTACCGCCATACACCCATCATCATTGTCACATCAAGGGAGCGGGAAGATGATCGCAGGAGAGGGCTCATGGTAGGGGCCAACGCCTATATCGTCAAAGGAGCCTTTGACCAGAAAACCCTTGTGGAAACCATTCACAACCTTGTTGCCTGAAAGGCGGGATAGGAAACCGGAAGATTTATGCAAAGAGATATCATTGTGAACGCTTCAAACAAGGATAAGAAGTCGACCGATATTTCGCCAAGGGACAAGCTTCGGGCATTGAGGGACAAGTACATCCGATCGCTTCCCCATACGTTGGGAAGGATCGAGGCTCGATGGAGCCGGCTGCTGGAGAACAAAACGGACAGGGACGTGGCTGACTCCCTGTACGGCATGCTTCACACTCTGGCAGGATCGGCCCCTTCCTTCGGTTTCGGCGAGGTCGGGCGAGCGGCAAAGAATGCGGAAATTCTGGTCAGGGACATACTTGACGACAATAGTCCGTTTGACCCTGAGGTGTGGGAAAGGATCGATGCCGGCCTGGAAGCCCTGATGTCCGCGAGCATAGCATCAAAGTGCGAAGAACTCGCTCGGCAGCGATTTGAAGAATCTGTGCCGGTAGCTCCTTTCAATTCTGAACAGAAGAGGCTGGTCTTCATTGTTGAAGACGATGTATGTCTCCTGCAGAACCTTGGTTTGCAGATCGGTTGCTTCGGCTACGAAGTCCGGACTTTTGCGGGGCTTGAAGAACTGGCGAAGAACGTCGGGGAAACACCACCTGCGGCAATCATCATGGACCTTATGTTCCCGGAGGGAAGAGCCGCCGGTGCTGAGGCGATCGCGTCCATCCAGAAAGATGCGATGCGTCACATCCCGGTTATTTTCATCTCGCAACTGGATGACTTCTCTGCGCGTCTCGCGTCGGTAAGAGCCGGAGGCGACGCGTATCTTACCAAGCCGCTCAGAATATGTGCGCTTATCGAGAAGCTTGATCAGCTGACCGGTGACAGGAAGGACGATCCCTACCGTATCCTGATAGTGGATGACGACCAGGACCTGTCAGGGTTTTACGCATTGACGCTGGAGCAGTACGGCATGAACACCCGCGTGGTAAACGATCCCATGCACATCGTCGAGCACCTTGTGGAGTTCCATCCCGAGCTGATTCTCATGGACATGTACATGGAGGGGTGCCACGGTGATGAACTGGCGAAGATCATCCGCCAGATGGAGGCCTACGTCAGCATCCCCATTGTCTATCTGTCGTCGGAAACCAGGAAGGAGCGGCAGCTGAGCGCGCTGCGCATCGGCGCAGACGATTTCCTGACCAAGCCCATCAAGCCGGAGCATCTTATTTCCTCCGTAACCATACGGGCTGAGCGGATGCGCATCATCCGTTCATTCATGGACAAGGACAGCCTGACCGGCCTCCTGAATCATTCCAAGACAAAGGAGCAGCTGGATCTGGCAGTTCTGCGGGCGAGGAGAAACCACGGCCGCTTCTGCTTAGCCATGGTGGATATAGACAATTTCAAGTCAATAAATGATTCTTACGGTCATCTTGCGGGTGATCAGGTGATAGTGATGCTTTCCCGACTTTTGCAGCAGCGGTTGAGGAAATCCGATGTGATAGGGCGCTACGGGGGGGAGGAGTTCGCCATTATTCTCCTGGATACGGAGCCGGAGCAGGCTTGTCGTGTCATGGACGAAATACGGGAAAACTTCGGGAGGATACGGCATGAATCCGACGACGGAGGCTTTGCGGTGACCTTCAGCTGCGGCATCGCCCATTACCCCGATTTCACCGATTCCACGAGCCTTAACAAGGAAGCGGACAGGCTTCTGTACGAAGCCAAGCGGAGCGGGCGAAACGGGGTGTTCTTCAGTTCGGCCCCGGAAAAGGGAGTGAAATAATGGCGCATTGCAAGCCCAGGCTTCTGGTGGTGGATGACGACCCGTTCGTACTCGACATGCTGGTAATTCTCCTGGAGGAGGAGGGATACCCTGTTGTGGCGGTTGAGAACGGCGAAGAGGCGCTTGATGCATTCGGACGTCATCCCGATATCGGTCTCGTGCTGACCGACATGAACATGCCCATTATGGACGGCATGAAGCTGACAGGCGAGATAAGGCAGATTAATGCCGCCGTGCCGATCCTGCTTTTGACCGCACATGATGATCAGGCCTTGACCGGCATTGCCCTGGAGAGAGGCGCCAGTGGCTGCCTGGTCAAGGATGAAAACCTCATGGAGGACATTGCGGGTGTCGTGGAATCCGTGCTGGCGGCTGCTCGAGTTTGACCAAGTGCTGCAAAATTGCTACAAAAACGGAGTACATGATGGTATAGATGGTGGTCATGTCCGAAAACGAAACTTCACCTCAGGAACGCCTCTCAGGCTCCGTTGAAAGGGTCACCTTCCACAGCGATGAGACCGGTTTCTGTGTTCTCCGCGTGAAGGTCAGGGGCAGGAAGGACCCCGTTACGGTCATCGGTTCCGCCGCCTCCATAGCGCCCGGCGAGTTCGTCGAATGCCTGGGTTTCTGGCATAATGACCGGACACACGGGCTCCAGTTCAAGGCCCGGCAGATGAGGGCCGTACTTCCGGGCACCAGGGAGGGCATAGAAAAATATCTTGCCAGCGGCATGGTCAAGGGGATCGGTCCCCACTTCGCCAAGGTGCTGGTAAGGGCTTTCGGCGAGGAAGTCTTCGATGTCATCGAGAATTGTCCCCTGCGGCTGTTGGGCCTTCCGGGCATAGGCAGGAAACGGATGGAAATGGTGACCGGCGCATGGGCAGAACAGAAGGTCATCCGTGAGATCATGGTTTTCCTGCAGTCCCACGGCGTCGGGACCGGCCGCGCGGTCCGTATCTACAAGACCTACGGCGATGACTCAATATTCAAGGTGACCGAGAACCCCTACCGACTGGCCCTCGATATCCATGGAATCGGCTTCAAGACAGCGGACGGCATCGCGGAACGCCTCGGTATCGCCCGGGATTCGCTGATCCGCGCGAGGGCAGGGGTAAGGCACACCCTGCAGGAGATGTCCAGCGAAGGCCATTGCGCCTGGCCGCGCGAGGAGCTTTGCGAAGCGGCTGCCGGACTCCTGGACATACCGCAGCAGATCATAGAGGAGGCGATCCGGGAGGAAATCGCCGAAGGGAACCTGGTCCATGAAAGGATCGGCGACAGGGAGTGCCTGTTCCTTGCGCCGCTGCAGAGGGCCGAAACAGGTACTGCTGCGAACATGGCGCGGCTGCTGCGGGGTGCGCCGCCATGGGGGGATATCGATGTGGCAAAGGCTGTCCCGTGGGTGGAGAAAAAGACCGGTCTGTCCCTTTCCGCTTCCCAGAAGAGCGCTGTCGGCCTGGCCCTGTCCTCCAAGGTGACAGTCATAACGGGGGGACCCGGGGTGGGCAAGACAACCCTGGTCAACAGCATACTCATGATTATCCGCGCCAAGGGCTTAAGTGTCACTCTCTGCGCTCCGACGGGAAGGGCGGCCAAGAGGCTCGCCGAGTCCACCGGGCAGGATGCGAAGACCATCCACCGGCTCCTTGAGTTCGATCCCCAGGCATTCGGCTTCAAACGAGGAACGGAACTTCCTCTCGAAACCGACATGGTTGTGGTGGACGAATTCTCCATGGTGGACATTGTCCTTGCCAACCGCCTGCTTGCCGCAATGCCTGACCATGCCGCCTTGGTCATGGTCGGGGACGTCGACCAGTTGCCGTCGGTTGGGCCCGGGGCCGTGCTTTCCGACTTGATCGAATCCGGCGCTGTGCCGACCGTCAGGCTCACGGAGATATTCAGGCAGGCCGAAGCCTCCCGCATAATCGTCAACGCCCACCGCATCAACCGCGGAGAAATGCCGCTTAAAACAGAGGGCGCTGGCCTTTCGGATTTCTACTTCATTTCTGCCGAGAGTCCGGAGGATATTCACGACAAGGTCATGCAGGTGGTTACCGAGCGCATCCCCAACCGCTTCGGCTTCCATTCGGTGAGGGACATCCAGGTGCTGACCCCCATGAACCGTGGAGGGTTGGGAGTCCGCTCCTTCAACGTGGAGCTGCAAAAGCGGTTGAATCCCGCCGCGGAGCCGCGCGTAAGCCGCTTCGGGACCACATTCTCACCGGGGGACAAGGTGATCCAGACCGTGAACAATTACAACAAGGAGGTGTTTAACGGCGATATCGGCAGAATCGAGTCCGTGGACCCGGAAAACGGCCTGCTGCGTGTCGACTTCGACGGGCGGGCGGTGGAGTACGAATTCGGCGAACTGGACGAAGTATCGCTTGCTTACGCCACATCTATTCACAAGAGCCAGGGATCGGAATATCCCGCTGTTGTCATTCCCCTTGCCATGCAGCACTACATGCTCCTTGAAAGGAACCTGATATACACGGCCGTCACACGGGGCAAGAAACTGGTCATCATCATCGGCCAGGTCAAGGCCCTGGCAATGGCCGTTAGAAACAGGAGATCCTCCAGGAGGGTGACGAACCTGTCCGCCAGGATTGCCGCATTATGTACGGAATAGTGCGTAATGCAGAAAGGGCGGGTTTTTAACCCGCCCTTGTAAATGTTCCCGCCCCTGTACATACACCCGCCCTTGATTCAGCTCTTGTCCGGCATTCTGTCCAGGACTTCCCTTATCTTCGTGACCAGCCTGTTGGGAATCAATGGTTTCTGGATAAAGGAGATCCCCTCCGGGTCAAGTCCGTGCCTGGTTATGATCTCCTCGGTGTAGCCGGACATGAATATCACCCCGGCAGAGGGGTATCTTTTGCGGAAGGCCTGCGCCAGCTCTTTCCCGCCCGATTCCGGCATGATGACATCGGTCAGGAGAATGTGGAAGCCCGCTGCTGCATTTTCGATCAGCTTCAATGATTCCGCGCACGAGCCGGCGAGCCATACCC
This sequence comes from Geobacter sp., assembly GCA_003314535.1. Taxonomy (GTDB): domain Bacteria; phylum Desulfobacterota; class Desulfuromonadia; order Geobacterales; family Geobacteraceae; genus RPRC01. Next base: position 4,944 of record POSG01000005.1, on the reverse strand, counting down.
GGTATCCAAGCGGCTCGAGCGTGTCGGCTACGAGCTGCCGGACCATGGGGTCGTCCTCGGCGACCAGGATGTTTTCCGAACCGCGAGCCGGCGCCGGCGCCTTTTGCTCGGCGGATTTTTCTTCATCCGGTCCGCAGGCCGGCATATATATGGTGAAAACGCTTCCCTTGCCCTCTTCGCTGTATACATGGATGTGGCCCGATAACTGCTTGACAATCCCGTATACCGTGGAGAGGCCCAGGCCCGTCCCTTCCCCTGGCTTCTTGGTAGTGAAAAACGGTTCGAAGATTTTCGTCTGGACTTCTTTGCTCATTCCTACCCCGGTGTCAGTCACGCGGATAGTGACATAGTGACCCGGCTCCATGCCGAAGTGACTTCGGGCATAATTCTCGTCAAGGTAGACATCGGATGTTTCAATGGACAAGGTTCCTCCATGGGGCATTGCGTCACGGGCGTTTACGGCCAGGTTCATGATCACCTGCTCAAGGTGGCCGGGGTCAGCCTTGATGAAGCTTGTCGGTGACTCGGTGGCGAGCTTCAAAGTCACATCTTCGCCAATCATCCGGGCGAGGATTTTCGACAGGTCGTTGACGAGTTTCGGCAGGTTTACCACCTGCAGATGCATTACCTGCCTGCGACTGAACGCCAGGAGCTGGCGGGTCAGCTGGGCTGCCTTCAACCCGGAGTCGTGGATGATCTGGATATGGTTTCTCATGGGGTCGTCCGCGGGCATCCTGATGATGGCCAGCTCGCTGAACCCCAGGATGGCCGTCAGCAGGTTGTTGAAGTCGTGGGTTATGCCTGCCGCCATGCGCCCCACGGATTCCATTTTCTGCGACTGGAGCAGCTGGAAGCGGATTGCCTCTTTTTCCGCCTCAGCCTTCTTCCTGGTGCTTACGTCCTGCACTACGTGAACGAATCCGATCTTTCCACCATCGCCATCAAACCGGGGGAGGGACTTGATCTCAAAAAAACGCCCGGAGTCGGGGTCCTCCGTCTCGACCGGCTGGCGCCTGCCGTTCCCGGCGGGATTGCAGCCGTTTCCGGGCTTCACCGGTTCCCTGCTTTTATGGGAGAGAGCATCCAGCACATGTTCCGGGAGCAGGCCGGCCGCTTTGTTCGAGCGGATTGTCCGGCCCTGGCAGTCCATCAGTATTATGGCGTCATTTATGGTGTCGAAGGATTCCTCCCATTCCTCTTTTGCGGTCTGCAGTTCCCTTCCCGCCTGCTCGAGCCTGAAGAGATGGGCAGTTATCAGCATGAATGTCAGCAGAAGGGAGAACAGGACAGGGCTGAACCATATGTCGAAACGGCTGAACAGGCATACCGAGCCGGTCGCCGCCGCAGCGATTCCGACAATCCAGCCGGCCAGCAGCCACCTGCTGCCCGCACGGCTGAAAAAAAGAAGGCCGAGCAGGGAAAGCAGGATGGAAACGAACCACCTGACAAGGTCAGGGGACTCCTTCATGCCGTTGCCGTTGAGGAGGTTGTTGAGAATGTTGGCGTGCGCCTCCACCCCGCTCATTCGGCCCCGCTCCTCGCTGAATGGCGTCAGGATGCCGCTTTCGAGGCCTTCGGCAGTAGCTCCCACCAGGATTATCCTGTGGGCGAAGAAGCCCGGCGGGTATCGGCCGTCGAGGATGTCGACCATGGATACGTGGGGGAATGTCCCGGGAGGGCCGAAGTAATTTATGACCTGTTCATCCTCCTGGATCATTGTTCCGTCGCTGTCGTGGACGGAGATGCCCGCGTGGCGGAAGCGCCTGCCCGTTGCGGCCTCATAGATCGCGGAAGAGAAGGACTGCACGCCGGCGCCGTTAACGAGAATGGTGTGATATACCCTCCTCACCACCCCGTCAATATCCTGTTCCAGGTGGACATGCCCTGTCAGCCGTGGTGATATTGCCTGCGAGGAATCCAGTTCGCCGCTGAACCGCTCCAGGTAAGAGGGGAAGACCACGGCCCCGCGTTTCCGGGCTGCCATTGCCAGGGAGGCGTCATCCTCTGTCGGCTCGGTCATGACAATGTCGAAACCGACTGCATCTGCCTCGTGCAGAGCTTCCAGCAGCCTGGCGTAGTGGGCCCGCTTCAGGGGCCAGCGGCCGAGGCGTTTCAGGGATTTCTCGTCCACTGCGGCTATGAGTATCCGCCTGTCTGCCCCGGTTGCCCCGCGGAGGCGGAAGAACAGGTCGTTGCAGGCATAGTCGAATCTGAGGAAAAATCCGAGATAGTCGGCAGTGACGATCATCGTGATGCCCGCTGCGATGATCAGCACCTGTCTTAACAGTATCTTCCAAAGATGATTCAAAATGCCTCTCCCGCATGGAACAGATGATTCGCGAGAAGAATCACAGCAGAATCAGGAGGATTGCACCCGCGATGCCCAAAGCGCCGCCAACCGCATAGGGCCACCGTCTTTTTATCTCGAAAGTCTGGGGAGGGGAGAAGTCCCCTTCGCATCCATCGGGATCTATGGTGCTGATGCGGACATGATAGGCACCCGGTTTGTCAGGCGCCGACATCGTGATCTCCGGCTTGTCGAGCCTGGTGTCGATGAGCGTGCTTTTGAATTCCCTGTCCATGGAAACCTGGCAGTGATATTTTCTTTTATCGCCGCGGTTTCCCCAGCGGATGCGCAATTCGCCTCCGGTAAGCTCCGGTTTTTCAAGTTCGGGTGAAGGCGGAGGCGGGTCGATGTTGAATGAAATGATGTCGGACCACGCCCCGGCATAGCCGTCTGCTGCTACCGAGCGGACGCGGAAGAAATAGCCGCCGAACCCGGCAAACCGGTGCCTGAACTCAGTTCCGCCGGTTTCTTCAGTCTCCGTTGTGCCATCCGGGAACCTTCGGTCAGCGGCTGCCTGGACCTGGTAATGCCTGGCGTCCTGAACCTTCAGCCATTTGAATTCCAGGGAGCTCCCCCTGTACCTGGCGCCTTCCGATGGGGTCTGGACGAATGGCGGCAGGGGATGGACGCGGACGGTTATCTCCAGTGGCTGTGACGGCAGCCCTTCGATTCCCTGCTCATCTATGCTCGATGCCTGGATGAAGTATCTGCCGTCTTCCAGCTCCCTTGCCGTTGCGGGCTCTTTCATTGGATAGACCTTGTCCTGCAAAAGTTCTTTCCCTTCAGGGTCTCTTGAGAGCAGGAACCGGTAGGCAACAGCCCCCTCAACTCCCCGGTAGGGGAGTTCAAGGGGCATGGTATTAAATGGTGACGCGAGACTGGGCGGAGATGGCGGTTTAAGCAGTTTCCTGGGGGGCAGGGGCGGTTTTCCCCTGTTGATGCGGGTTCCTTCACCTTCATGAACGGACACGGTCTTCCCCATTGCATTGACATCGATAGAGCCTGCAAGCACCTCCGATGTGGTTTCCCGGAGCATGCCGCTGCTTACGCGGAAATCAGTGCCCCTGGCAACGGCTGTCGCGGATGGTGTATGAATCTCAAAACGCGTTTCCCTCCCGGTCGCACGCCGGACCCTCGTCAGCACCCTGCCTGCGGAAAGCCTGAGGCGGCGCAGGAGATGGTCCTTCCCTTTGCATTCCGATGCCTGCAGGCCCAGGACGGTATCCTGCCTCTGCAGTATCGATGTTCCGTCATCGAACATGATTTCCACGCCGCTGTCGTGCCCGGTCCTTACCAGGCTGCCCTGCCGCACCTGGTCGTTCAGCTGCAGGGGCTGCCACTGACTTGGGCGTTTCGGCAGAACCGACACGTCTCCCCTGGCGTAGGTAACGGTTCCGTCTGCCGGAACTCCCTTCGTGAGCCAGACCGGGATCATGAGTTTCTGGCCGGGATGGATCATGTTGCAGTCTTTCAGGTGATTCACACGGCCTATTTCCGGCCATTTGCCGGGGTTCTCCAGGTATTTCCCGCAGATGTTGATGAGGTTGTCGCCTTTTGTAACGGTCAATTCAATGAACCTGCCGTTGTCCGCGGCTTCTGCCGGCAGGATGGAAATAACCGAAAACATGCATGGAATCAGCAGAATTGCTCTTTTCATAAATGCCTCCCCGGCTTGAGCAACCAGAAAATGCGTTTGATATGCTCCGGTTTTGGGAATGACCGTGAAGAGCGCCTGCAGCGGTCGTAATCCCCTTTTCCTTGCAGAATGACCATGTGCCGCGAGAAGGTATTTGGGAAACGATACATCAACTATATTTAAACATATATAATAATATGGTCAACATTTGTAATGTTAATGTCAACAATTTCAAATGTATGGTTTGTTCCGGATGGAGAAGCCGTCTGCATTGCCGGTTCTGGAACCTGGGGAATTTTGATGCAGGTCAAAGCGGGACATGGTCTTTGATGTTATTCATGGCCGAGGCGGAAAGACATGGGAAAAATACGGTGTATAATAATCGTGTTCCTGTGTATTTCGATCATCAAGGGTAAGGAGGAGGTATGTCAATGTTCTGTCATCAATGCGAGCAGGCGGCAAAAGGGATCGGATGTGACGTGATGGGCGTGTGTGGCAAGAAGCCGGAAGTCGCGGCCCTGCAGGACAACCTGCTATACGGACTCAAGGGGCTGGCGGTTTACGCCGATGAAGCCCGCAAGCTTGGCGCGAAAGACCAGGCCATCGACGTGTTCATGCTGGAAGGCCTGTTCTCCACCGTCACCAACGTGGACTTCGATCCGGCCAGGCTGGAAGCGACCATAAAAAAATGCTTCGAGATGAAGGAGAAGGCCAGGGCGCTCTATGAGAAAGCCTCGGGCGGCAGTGATGCCGAAGGTGGGTTTTTCCAGAAGCTGAAAGCGTTCTTTACCGGAGAGGAAAGCAAAACTTCGCAGCCGATGCCTGGACCGGCCTCCTGGGCGCCCGCTGCCGACCTGGTGAAGCAGGGGGAGCAGTACGGCATCCTCGGGCTGCACGAGAACGAGGACATCCGCTCCGCCATCGAGATCCTCATCTACGGCCTGAAGGGCATGGCCGCCTA
>POSG01000004.1 GCA_003314535.1 Geobacter sp. | reverse complement strand
CTTGACTTCGTCGAAAGTCCTGGTGTCGGCAAGCTTGAAGGTCACCGAGGAGTAAACCGGCCTGCGGAAAGCCTGCATGAGCTGGTCGGCATCACCCCAGATCTCGGAACTGAAGCCGCTGTTCCCCGCATCGAATACGCCGGCCACCAGCCAGTCCCGCATGCCGAAGCGCAGGGATTCCCCCACACCGCAACCCTTGAAACGGCGGGCAATGCTCGTTCCGACCATGATTTCGGAAGAGCCGGGACGGCGCATCCTTCCCTCCACTATCCGCACCTGCGGCCTGAGCGCCAGCGATTCCGCGCCGATTCCCCTTATGACCACGTGGGACGGATTGTTGCTCCCCTTTTTCGGCAGGTTGACCAGAACCACCATTTCCTTTGCCAGGAGCTTCCTGCCGTCCACTCCATAGGAAATCTCGGGCAAAGTCTCGATGATGGCGGCTTGTTGCCTTTCCACACCGCTCTGCACCTCAGTTCCAGCGCCTTTCCGTATGGCGATGACGTTATCGGGCGAGCCGGTGTCCACCAGTGTCTTGCGCAACCCGGCAGACAGCATCAGGATCGCCGCAAAGACGAACACCACGAGGGCCATGCCGGATGCGGTGAGCACCGTGGTCAGGCGCCGGGTCCAGAGATTCCGGAAGCTGTATGAAAAAGGGATACCCATCCTGTTCAACCTATTCTGCTCAGTCCCTCGGCAATGCGGATTTTCACCGCGCGCCAGGCAGGGAAGATCCCGGCAACCACCCCCACCAGCAGGGCAGCGCCGACATCCATGTAAATCGTTGCCTTCGACACGTTGAAAATCGGGAAATAATTCGACATGGCAGATGCAAAGGCCCTTGCAAGGGGAAAGGTCAGCGCTATGCCGACTGCGCAACCGGTCAGGGTTATCACCATGGATTCGCCGAAAATCATCCCCACTATATGCCTGGCGCCGAATCCCAGCGTCTTGAACACCGCATACTCGCCGATGCGTTCCCTGGCAGTCATGGCCATGGTGTTGGCGACTACGGCCATTATGATGATGATCACGACGAAGGAAACAAGCTTTATGGCGATCACAATGGCCTCTGTCATGGAAATGAACCCCAGGGCGAAGGCCTTTTCCGACTCGGTGAGCGTCTCGGCAAGGGAATTCCTGAACAGCTCGTCAATGGCCATGGTCACCTGGGAAGCAAGCGACGGATTGGTTATCCCGATCATGTAGAAACCAGCCTGGTCGGCCCGGCGGGGAACGAGCTTTTTCACGGTCTCGTTGAGGTAGTTCCAGTGGAAAAACATCTGGCTCTCGTCAGCGGTCTTGTCCCGGCCGTGGTAGATGCCGCGCAGCACGAACTCCCAGTTGCCCGGGAATATCGTGCCCTTGAGCACTATCGTATCGCCGATCTTCCAGCCGAAGCGCTCCGCCAGCTTGCGCCCGGCAACGCACGCTTTGCGGTCCCTGCTCACTGCCGCAAGCTGATCGGGCGGAAGGACGAATTCCGGATAGAGCTTCAGGTAGCTGTCGATGTCAACGGCGAAATTGGCAAAAAGGTTCTTTTCGTCTATGTAGATGCCGCCGAACCAGTTGCCGTAGGATACGATCTTCACCCCCTCCACCTGGCGGATGCGGTCCTTGTAGGAAATGGGGAGGGGAAAAACCAGGGATATGGCATTGCGGGTCACGAGGCGGCTGGCAGAAGACGCTTCGACACCAGCATACCAGGCATCTATGAATGTGCGCAGCAATCCGAAGGCAACTATGGCGATGGTTATTGCGAGGACCGTAAGGAACGTCCTCAGGCGATGGCGGAAAGCGTTTCTCCAGAGGAGTTTAAGCGCGAACATCTTTCAGTTCACCCTTTTCCAGGTAGCGGATGGAGTGGGCCTTCTCCGCTGCCCGCGGATCGTGGGTCACCATGATCACGGTCTTGCCCGATTCGCGGTTCAGGCGGTCCATCAGGTCCAGGATCTCACCGGCAGAATAACGGTCCAGGTCGCCGGTGGGCTCGTCCGCGACCAGTATGGTGGGGTCGGTGACCACGGCCCGGGCAATGGCGACCCGCTGCTGCTGGCCGCCCGAGAGCTGGGAGGGGTAGTGTGCCATCCGGTCGGCAAGCCCCACCACCCGCAGGGCGGTTTCCACGTGGGCCCGGCGCTCATGTTTGGCAAGCCTGGTGAGGAGCAGGGGGAGTTCCACGTTCTCGAAGGCGGTCAGCACCGGGATCAGGTTGTAGAACTGGAAGATGAAGCCGACGTTGAGGGCCCGCCAGCCGGCCAGGGTGGATTCGTCAAGGGTCGTGATGTCTATCCCGCCGATTTCTATGACGCCGCTGTCCGCCTTGTCTATGCCTGCCAGAAGGTTGAGGAGCGTGCTCTTCCCTGACCCCGAAGGGCCCATCAGTGCCAGGAATTCGCCGTCCGGGATATCGAAGCTGATATCCTCCAGGACCGGGATGACCTGGCTCCCCCTGCGGTAGGATTTCGAGAGGTTGCGGATCCTGACGATGGGGCTTGTGGATTTTTCCATCATTTTTCCAATATCTTGATGCGGGAACCGTCTTTGAGGCCTTTTTCAGGGCTTTGCACCACCCTGTCTCCAGCCTTGACCCCGCGGACGATCTCCACGGCTTCTCCCAGTTTCTCCCCAAGGGTCACGGCAGTTTCGACCGCCCGGTCATCCTTCACCAGGAACACGACCTTCCTGCCGTGCCGTTCCACCACGGCGGCGGAAGCGGCAGTGATCTTCGGCTTGCGCTCGCCTTCCCGCAGGGGCCTGGATAGAAACGCCACCTTGGCGCTCATCTCCGGGAGTATCCGCCGGTCGCTTTCATCAAAGCGGACCTTCACCAGCACCGTTGCCTTGCTCCGGTCCGCTGTGGGTACGATCATGTGAACCGTGCCGCGGAAACGGGTGTCCGGCAGCGCATCGAGCTGGATCTCGCACGGCTGGCCGCTTCTGACCTGCTCGATGTTGGATTCGGCCACGTCCACCTCGACCTGCAGGGAGCTCATATCTGCCAGGGTCACCACGGCTGCCTTGGCATTGGCCGCTGCAGCAAACGGGGTGACGATATCTCCCACATCAGCGTTCTTTGTGAGCACGACAGCGTCGAAAGGCGCCCTGATCATGGTGAATTCCACTGCCACGCGGGCGGCTTCCAATGCCGCGGCCGCCGCCCCTATTCCAGCCTGCGCGCCTGCGACGGCCGCCTTCGCCTTGCGGTAGCGGGCTTCCGCCGCATCAAAGTCCGCCCGGGCCACTATTCCCTGGGAAAGGAGCAGTTTCTGCCGGTTGTAGGAAAGCTGCGCGTCATGGTACTCGGCCCCGGCCTGGTCAAGCGAAGTTCGGGAATTCTTCAGGTTTTCAGCTGCCTGCGCCTCGCTTGCCGCCACATCCTCACTTTCCAGCCGGGCGAGAACTTCCCCCTTCTTCACCCTGCTCCCCTCTTCCACGCCGAGCCAGACGAGCCGTCCGGTGGCCTTGGAGGCAACGGCAGCTTTCCGCTGGGCCACCACGTAGCCGCTTGCGTTGAGCAGGGTGATCGCCTGGGAAGGATAGGTCTGCTGGACGGAGACCACCTGCACTTCCCTGGCGGGTTTCAGTATACCGCTGAAAAACAGAACCGCCAGAACGGCGACGACAAGTGCTCCCGCAATCCAGAAACGCCGTGCACTGCGCCGGGCGGGGCGGGCCGTGGCCGTGGCCTTGTCGATCTTCAATTGGGAGAGGTCTTCCTGTGCCATATGATGCAAGCCCACTTTCGGCAAAGCTTGAAATCACCCCACATGGGAAATTCATCACGTTCGAAAATAGCATCATTCGCATCACGTGTGAAGCTCTTAATTCAGTTCCAATGAACGCAGCGCCCAGGCGTTCACATTACTTGAATAGTATACTCACACCCGCCTTGCAGTCGAGCAGCGCACCAATAATAGCACGAAATATAAAATAGTATGTTTTCTTGTTTACTAAATAAATTTATGTGCTATTTTAGGCTTGCTGAAAATTTCTTCAAGTTCCACGAGATAGCTCGACAAGGAGGGCAAGATGAAAATATACCTGATATTGCTCGGGATGATGCTTACCCTCCCCGCATACGGGGAAGAAAAGTCGGTCGACCTGGACGAGATTGTCGTCACCGCCACCAGGACGGAGAAATCCGTCGAGGACGCGCCGGGCTCGGTCAGCGTCGTTACCGCAGCGGAAATGAAAAAGCGCAACATCCAGTCGCTGGACGAAGCGCTCAACCTGCTGCCGGGTGTCTTCGACAACCGCATCAAGGGCCTGATGGGGACGACCTCGACCGTGACCTTTCGCGGGCTGTCAGGCGCCGGGCGCACCCTGCTGCTCCTGGACGGCATGCCGCTGAACGATGCCTACTCGGCAAGCCAGCCGTGGGGTGGCCTCTACGCGCAGGACATGTCCCAAATCGAAGTGGTGCGGGGTCCCTCCTCGAGCCTCTACGGCGGCAACGCCATGGGCGGGGTCATCAACTTCATGAGCCGCATGCCCGAAAAAAGGGAGTCCTCCCTATCCTTCGGCTACGGTGACGGACTGGGCAGCGACAACGCCATGTCCAATCTCTGGAGCACCTACGCATCCTATGGGGACAGGGTCGGGAAATTCCGCCTCTATGCCGCTTTCGGCTACCGGAGCACCGATGGATATCCAACCGGGCTGGTAACGGCTTCCAGCGCTCCGACGGCCGCATCCGGCATCACCGGCGCAACCCGGACGTCGTCCAACACGGGCGCTACGAGGTTTCTCGTCGGCGACACCGGTGACAACGGCTGGTGGGACTACTCGGCAGCCGTCAGGGCGCAGTACGACCTGTCGGACACCGCCAATGTCCGGTTCTCCTGGTTGCGCACCGCCAACAGATATTCATACGACGACCCTCACACCTACCTGCGAAACGCGGCGGGAGCGCCGGTTTATACCTACAGGAACGCGGCAAACACTGCCAATGTGATAACCGAGAGCAGTTACCAGAGCGGCTGCGGCAGCAACATCATGGATACGTACTCCATCCACGCCGAAGCGCTGTTCGGCACTGTGGAGGGCAAATTCCTCTTCGGCATCAACGACCAGGGAGAAAACTGGTACACAACTCCCACTTCCGCGACGCTCGCAGGAGGCCCCGGAACGAAAAGCGACTCGCCCAGCAGAACCTACTTCACCGACCTCCAGCTGTCCGCGCCGATCATGGAAAAGCATGTACTGACCGGGGGGTTTTCTTTCCGTTATGACACTGCAGACAGCAATAATTATCCTCTGAACGCTTATCTGGATCCCGACTCGATCTCCGGCGCCAGCACCCAGTGGGGGGGCGGAAAGACCCAGACCTATTCCGCATATCTCCAGGCCGAAATCGCCCTGATGAAAAATCTCACCCTCTATGCCGGCCTCCGCGACGACTACTGGGTATCCAACGACGGCTACGCAGGCTTCACCGGCACAGGCGCCAGAACCGAAACCTATCCGGAAAAAACAAAGAACTCCCTAAATCCCAAGGGTGCGATCGTCTGGAAGCCGCTGGAAGGAACCACGCTCCGTGTCTCCGGCGGCAAGGCGTTCCGCGCGCCGCCCCTCAGTCAATTGTACAAAACCTGGATCTCGACGAGCACATACACCATCTACAATTCCAACCCCGACCTGAACCCGGAGACGGTGCTCGCCTGGGATATCAGCGGGGAGCAGAACCTCTGGAATGGGGCGAAGATCAAAGCGGCTTACTTCGAGAACTATCTCAGCGACATGATCTATAATCTCACCACCCCGGGCACGACCACCATCGGCGGCAGGGCCTACAGCAACAAGAGGTACTCCAATGTGGGCGGCGCCGAAACCAGGGGGGTGGAACTGGAATTCGAGCAAAGCATCGGCAGGAACCTGCGGCTTTTTGCAGGTTATACCTACACCGATTCGGAAATCACCGAGTACGGCCCCGACGCCAGCCTCGTAGGCAAGCAACTGGTCCAGGCGCCGCGCCACATGATCTCAATGGGGGCGGATGCGTGCTACGGCTCAGCATCCCTCTTCATTTCCGGCAGGTATGTTTCCAGACGCTACAATACCGACAACAACAGCGACTACGTCAATGGTGTCTATGGTTCCTACGATCCTTATTTCATTGTTGACTTGAAGGCTGCGTACAAGGTGACGGACTGGGCGACCGTTTCCTTCAGCGTGAACAACCTGCTGGACCGGGAATATTACACCTACTATGTCGCGCCCGGCCGTTCCTTCTTTGCCAATCTTGACTTGAAGTTCTGAAAATGAAATCGACGATCTGCATCTTCATCATGCTCTGTCTGCTGCTGCCGGCGCTGGACGCGCCGGCGGCAACCATTACCTGGCGCGACAAGACCGGGACTGACGTCATGGTCCGGATCCCGGTCAAACGGGCGGTCCTCTACGAAACCTATGAGTTGCTGCCGGTGACCGGCGCCTGGGACCGGGTGGCCGGCATCAGCCGCTTCGCCCCGGAAAACGACCTGCTGCGGGCTGTGAAGCCCGACTTCTCCCGCGCCATCAACTCCGCGGGAAGCGCCATGGACGTGAACGCCGAGGCCCTGTTCCGGCTCAGGCCCGACGTGATCATCACCTGGAGCAGCAATCCGAAGGCGGTCGCTTTCCTGCGGGCCCGCCGACTCCCGGTGATCGCGGTCTACCCGGAGAGCATCACGGAACTTTACGATGTGATGCGTCTTCAAGGGAAGCTTTTCGGGAAAGAGCGAAAGGTGGAAGCCGCCATCCGAGAAATGGAGCGCATCTTTTCCCTGATTCGATCCCGCACCGTCTCCATCCCGACCAACGGGCGCAGGCGGGCCGTCTGGATCGGCAGCAAGCCGACCACGGCCACCGGCAGGGTCGGCGTCACCAGCGACCTGTTCCGCATCATCAACCTGGAAAACGCAGCCGGTTCCATCGCCGGGCGTACCGCTGACGTGCCCCTGGAGCGAATCGCGTCCTGGAACCCGGACTTGGTGTTCATCTGGGGCAACGCCCGCTACGGAGCGGCCGACATCATCGCAAATCCCCAGTGGCGGCACATCAACGCGGTAAAAAACCGCGCTGTCTACAAGTCCCCCCACTGGTCGATATGGTCGCCCCGCATCGCGCCCATCGCCCTGTGGATGGCGTCAAGGGCCTATCCGGAAAGGTTCCGGAATGTCAGTATCGAGAAAACCACCGACGCTTTCTACCGGAAGGTGTACGGCATCCCCTACGGAAAGGTGACACGCATTGCGAACTAGGATCATCCTCCTCATGGCGGCCCCGCTCCTGGCCGCCCTCTTTTCACTGTTCCTCGGCGCCTACGGCATCTCGCCCCCGCAGGTGCTTTCGGCGCTGCGGGACGGGCTGGCCGGAATTGATTCCCCAGAGGCTTCCATTATCCTGGACATTCGCCTGCCGCGCATAGCGCTGGCCGGGCTGGCGGGCATGGCCCTGGCCACCTCGGGCGCGACGTTACAGGCGGTGCTGCGCAACCCACTTGTGGATCCGTTCATCCTCGGCATTTCCTCTGGCGCCGCCTTCGGCTGCGCCCTCACCATCGGTTTCGCGCCCTTCATCCCCCTTCAGGCGGCGGCCTTCCTGGGAGGCGGGCTGGCGGTACTGACGGCCTGTCTGATAGCCAGCACCGGTGACGGCGGCATGTCGCGCCTCTCCCTGGTGCTGTCCGGGGTAATCGTGTCCGCCTTCTTCAGCGCCATGGTCTCCCTGATCAAGTTCTTCGTGGAGCCCATGAAGCTGCAGAGCATCGTTTTCTGGCTCATGGGGAGCTTTTCCCTGGCCGAGTGGTCCCAGGCGCGTTCCGCCGGCGTCGGCATCCTGCTGGGCTGCCTGCCGGTGCTGCTGCTGCGCTGGAGGCTGAACGTCATCAGCATGGGCGACGAGGAGGCGCAGACCATGGGCGTCAACGTGTCACGCAAGCGGCTGATCTTCATCACCGCCGCCACCCTGGCGGCCACCAGCGCGGTAGCGGTGAGCGGCATCATCGGCTGGGCCGGGCTGATGGTGCCCCACCTGGTACGCATGCTGGCCGGTCCCGACCACCGCCGGCTGATACCGCTCACCATGGCGGGCGGCGCCACCTTCATGATCCTGGCCGACACGGCGGCGCGCAACCTGACCGACTTCGATATCCCGGTGGGGATCATCACCGCGGTGGCCGGGGCGCCGTTTTTCGTCTACCTGATGAAGCGCAACGGAAAGGAGAGATGGGGACGATGATACGGGTCGACGATGTGAGCTTCCGCCATCGCCACACAACGGATGACGTGGTAAAGAACGCCTCCTTTTCCGTGGCCAACGGCAGGATCGCAGTACTGCTGGGTCCCAACGGCTCGGGCAAGACCACCCTGTTCAAGTGCATCGCCGGGCTGTGGAAGCCGTGCGGCGGCGCGATCCTTTTGGACGGAACGGATACGGCCCGCCTCCCCTTCCGGGAGCGCGCCCTGCTGTTGGCCATGGTGCCCCAGGACCACACCCCGCCCTTCCCCTACACGGCGCTGGAGGCGGTGCTCATGGGCCGCGCGCCCCATGTGGGAATGTATGCCACCCCAACTTCCGGCGACATGGAAAAGGCCAGCGCCGCCATGGAAACCATCGGCGTCGGCCACTTGGCGGATCGGCCCTATACCCGCGTCAGCGGCGGGGAACGCCAGTTGATCCTCATCGCCCGCGCCCTGGCCCAGGAGTCGCCGATCCTGCTGCTGGACGAGCCCACCTCGCACCTGGATTTCCGCAACCAGCACAAGGTGCTGTCCATGGTGCGCCGGGTGGCCGAAGAAAAAGGGCTGACAGTGCTCATGACACTGCACGACCCGAACCTGGCCGCCCACTTCGCTCACCAGGTGGTGCTGCTCAAGGAGGGGCGCGTCATTGGCGAAGGACCCCCGGAGCAGGTCCTGACTACGGAAAACCTGGAGCGGCTCTACGGCATCGGCATCGGCGTCATGTCCGGCGCGAAGCGGCGGCTATTCTATCCCACACCATCCTGAAGACGGAAAAGAGGGCATCCATGAACGGGGAGACCATGGTGTCGCTGCTGGTCATGACGGGGTATACGCTGCTGTTCCCGGTCATCGGGACTCGGCTGATACGGAGATACAGCGAATGAATCCAATTTGCCGTCATTATGATGCGACACATGCAGGGGCACCGCTTGCTGCACCCCTACGCATTCATTAAATTTTTTGGAGCATAACCATGAAACTGTTTACCATCATGTGGTCCCATTACGTTCCTTCCCTCAAGGCGGTCTGCGCCGCTCAGGGAATGGAGCTGACCGCGTATTCCAACAAGCAGCTCAACCTGCGGCCGGAGCTGCTGGACGCGGTCCGTGACGCCATGAAGTCGGCCGACTTCGTCCTCCTCTACCGGACCAGCGACCCGTTCTGGGATGAACTGGATCCGGACATCCGCGAAGCGGGAAAGGAGCGCCACGTGATAGTGACCGGGAGCGATCCGAGTCTATGGGGTCTTTCCTCCACTCCGCCGGAGGTCTCCGCCACCGTGTACTCCTATCTCCTCTACAACGGGGATGAAAACCTGGAAAACCTGCTCCGCTACCTTCGCGCCGTCCTGTTCGGAGAGAAAACCGGCTGCCGGGAGCCGATGCCGGTAGCCTGGGAGGGAATCCACCATCCCCGGCTGGACGGGGTTTTCAGCAACACCGGGGAATACCTGTCTGCCTACCGGGCTGCGCTGGGCGAGCCTGACAAGGGCTGGGTGGGGCTCCTCTTTTCCCGCTCCAACTGGGTGAACCGCAACATGGAGGTGGAGCGCTCTCTCATAGCCTCGCTGGAACAACGGGGGCTGGGCGTGATACCTGCATTCTTCTATTCGGTCAAGGATGTCAACCTGGGGAACAGGAGCGGCGCGGAGGTCATCGAGGAATTCTTCGTCCGCGAAGGGAAACCCCTGGTGCAGGGGATCATCAAGCTCTCCTCCTTCTTTCTCGCCAGCGGCGGGAGAGCCACCGGCGAACAGGACGCCCCGGCCGGGGCGGAGCTGATGAAGCGCCTCGACATCCCCCTGTTTTGCCCGGTCATCTCCCACTACAAGGACGCGGACCAGTGGCTGGCCGACCCGGAAGGACTGGGACGCCAGGTGGGGTGGAGCATCGCCATGCCCGAGTTCGAGGGGGTCATCGAACCAATGGTGATCGGCGCATCCCGCGGCGCAGCCAACCCCGAAAACGAGCGCTACGAACCCCTGCCCGATCGCATCGACCGCTTCGCCGCGCGGGTGGCGGCCTGGCTCCGGCTGGGCAGGAAACCGGCCTCAGAGCGGAAGGTTGCCTTCATCCTCCACAACAACCCCTGTGTTTCTGTGGAGGCGAGCGTGGGCGGCGGGGCGCACCTGGACACCTTGGAGAGCGTTGCCCGCATCATGGCCGCCATGCGCGAGGCGGGCTACGCAGTGGACCCGCCCGTTGACGGCAAGGCACTTATCGATGAGATCATGAACCGCAAGGCGGTCTCCGAGTTTCGCTGGACCACGGTGGAAGAGATCGCGGCCAAGGGGGGCGCCCTGGACCGCCTGGAAGTCGGGCGCTACCTTCCCTGGTTCAATGAGCTGCCGGAAGCGACACGGAACCGGTTGATCGAGGCATGGGGCAAACCGCCCGGCGAAGAAAAGGACGGAATACCGGCCGCCATGGTCCTGGAGGGAGGGATCCTGGTGACCGGCGTCAGCTACGGCAACGCCGTGGTCTGCGCCCAGCCCAAGCGGGGCTGCGCCGGGGCCCGCTGCGACGGCGAGGTGTGCAAGATCCTCCACGACCCGGATGTGCCGCCGCCCCACCAGTACGTGGCCACCTACAAGTGGCTCTCGCGGGAATTCGGGGCCGACCTGCTCATTCACGTGGGCACCCACGGCAACCTGGAGTTCCTGCCGGGAAAGGCCACCGGCCTCTCCTCGGGCTGTTTTCCGGACATCGGCATCGACACCATGCCCCACCTCTACATATACAATGCCGACAATCCGCCGGAAGGCACAATCGCCAAGCGGCGCTCCAACGCAGTCCTGGTGGACCATATGCAGACCGTGATGGCGCCTGGGCAGCTGTACGGCGACCTGGACGCGCTGGAGCGCCTGCTGGGGGGATACCGGCGGTTCCGGGACGTTGAGCCGGGCCGGGCCCACACCATCTCCCACCTCATCGCCGACGCGGTCAGGAATCTCGCCCTGGTGGAAGGGGAGGTCACCCATGACAACATCGATGAGAAAGTTATCGGGATTCACGACGCCCTGGCCCTGCTTAAGGGTACCCGCATTCCCAAGGGGATGCATGTCTTCGGCGACCAGCCGCAGGGGGAAGGCTTGGCCGAGTTGGTCTATGCCGTGGTCCGCTACGAAAACGGACCGGAATCGCTGCGCGGCCTGGTGGCACGGATGCTGGAGCCGGGTGAGGGAGAAGACGACGCTTCGTTCAGGGAGCGCGTGGACGAAACCGCGCAACTGCTGTGCAAACACTACCTGGAACGGGGTACAGCATTGATGACTGGTTTTCAGGCAGCCTGCTCCATGGAACCGGACCAGGAAACCGTCCAACGGATTGAGAATTTCATCGACGAAGTGCGCGACCGGATCATGGCCACGGACGAGATGGGCGCGCTGTTCAACGGGTTCAACGCCAGGTATGTGGAACCCGGACCGTCAGGTCTCGTCACCCGCGGACACCCGGAGATCATGCCCACTGGCCGCAACTTCTTCTCCATGGACCCGCTGAAGATCCCTTCGCGGTCAGCCTGGGCCACCGGCCGGATGCTGGCGGAGAAGACCCTGGAGAAGTACCTCACCGACGAAGGGACCTGGCCGGAGAACATCGCCTTCCACTGGCAGTGCACCGACATCATGTGGTCCGAGGGGGAGGGGCTTGCCCAGATGCTCTTTTTGCTGGGCATGCGGCCCCAATGGCAGTCCAACGGAAGGGTGCGGAGCTTTGACGTCATTTCCCCGGAGGAGCTGGGACGGCCGCGCATTGACATAACCGTGCGGGTCTCGGGCATCACCCGCGACAACTTCCCCTGCGCCATCGACCTGCTGGACGAGGCGGTGCAGGCCGCCGCGGCCCTGCCTGAACCGCCGGAGATGAACTTCGTGCGCAAGCACACCCTGCAAAAGCTTGCCGGAAGCGATCCGGCGGACGTACAGGCCCGGCGCGCCGCAACCTACCGCATCTTCGCCTCCATGCCAGGAACCTATCAGGCAGGCACACAACTGGCGGTCTACGCTTCGGCCTGGAAGACGGAGCAGGATCTGGCAGAAGTTTTCCTCTACTGGAACGGCTACGCCTACGGCAAGGGGGTGTTCGGCGACCAGGCGCAGGGAAGCCTCCGAGAGAGCCTGAAATCAGTGAAACTCACCTTCAACAAGACCGTGACCGATGAGTACGACCTGACCGGCTGCTGCTGTCACTTCGGCACCCACGGCGGCATGATCAGCGCCGCCAAGGTCGTGTCAGGCAACAATGTCAGGAATTACTACGGCGACACCCGCGAGCAGGGCGAAGTGAGCGTGCGCACCCTGGAAGAGGAGGTCAGGCGCGTGGCGAGGGGCAAGATCCTCAACCCCGCCTGGATCGAGGGGATGAAGGAGCACGGCTACAAGGGCGCGGGCGAGATCAGCAAGCGGGTGGGCCGGCTGTATGGCTGGCAGGCCACTGCCAAAGCGGTGGACGGCGCCGTGTTCGACGACATCGCCCGCACCTTCCTCATGGACGGGGAAAACCGGGAGTTCTTCGAGGAGAACAACCCCTGGGCCCTGGAAGAGATGGGACGGAGACTGCTGGAAGCGGCACAGCGGGGCCTGTGGCAGCCGGCGGAAGACGTGAGCGAGGAACTGATGAACCGCTACATCGAGATCGAAGGATGGATCGAGGAGCGGATGGGAGATATGCAGGGCGATTTCCAAGGGGGGAACATCGATATCATGACCATGGAGGATGTGCAAGGATGGAAGAAAAAAATGGCGGAGGTTCTGGGATGACCTTTCCCTTTACCGCAATCGTGGGCCAGGAAGAACTGAAGACCGCCCTGATCCTGAACGTGATCGACCCCGGCATCGGCGGCCTGCTGGTGACGGGCGAGAAGGGTACCGCCAAGAGCACCGCGGTGCGGGCGCTGGCCGAACTCCTGCCGGAGCTGGAAACGGTGCGCGAGTGCCGCTTCCAGTGCGACCCGCGCGGCAACCTGTGCACCGACTGCCGGGAGCGCGAGGCAGCGGCCCCGCTCCCCCGCGATCGGAACAAGATGCGGGTGGTGGAACTCCCCCTGGGCATAACCGAAGACCGGCTGGTAGGGACCCTGGACATTGAGCACGCCCTCCGGCACGGGGAGAAGCGCTTTGAAGCCGGGCTGCTGGGCGACGCCAACCGCAATTTCCTCTACGTGGACGAAGTGAACCTCCTGGAGGACCACATTATCGACCTGCTACTAGACTCGGCCGCCATGGGGGTCAACACTGTGGAGAGGGAAGGGATCTCTTTCTGCCACCCGGCCCGCTTCATCCTGGTGGGTACCATGAACCCGGAAGAGGGAGACCTGCGGCCCCAGCTTCTGGACCGTTTCGGCCTGTGCGTTCAAGTGGCCGGGTTGCACGACCGTGAACGGCGGATGGACATTCTGCGGCGCAAGGCAGCCTTCGACGACGACCCGGCCGGCTTCGGCGAAGAGTGGCGCCAGCAGCAGGAGGAGCTCGCCGGAAGGATCGAACAGGCCCGGAAACGCCTCCCCGCAGTCCCATTGGACGACGGAGTCCTGGAGCGGATCGTCTCGGTAACCGCAGCCCTGCGCCTGGACGGGCACCGGGCCGACATCGTGATCATGAAAGCGGCCCGTGCCCTGGCAGCATTCCGCGAGCTTGCGGCCATCGGCAACGCCGATATTCGGGACGCGGCCCTGCTGGCCCTCCTCCACCGCCGGAAGCGCCTCCCCTTCGAGGAAATGGGAAACGAACAGGACAAATTGCTCGGCGTGCTGGAGGAGGCCCTGCCATGCGCCTGAGCGACTTCGTCGGCCAGGAGGAGGCCAAGCTCGGCCTGCTGCTGAACGCAGTCGACCCGCGCTGCGGCGGCCTGCTGATGGTGGGGGGCCGGGGGTGCGGCAAATCCACCCTGGCGCGGCTCTACCGGGGAATAATGCCGGGAAAATCCCCTTTCATCGAACTGCCGCTGAACGCCACCGAGGATTCCCTGCTGGGCGGGATCGACCTGGAACGCACCCTTGCCGACGGCCGTCGCGCGCTCCAGCCCGGCATCCTGTCCCGTGCCCACGACGGCACCGTTTTCGTGGACGATATCAACCTCCTCTCCCCGGAGCTGACGGCCCTGCTGATGGAGCCGCAGGACAGGGGCGTGGAACTGATCGAGCGGGAGGGTCTCTCCGGGAGGCGGGAATGCCGCTTCAGCGTCATCGCCACCATGAACCCGGAGGAGGGAGGCCTTTCACCCCACCTGGCGGACCGTTTCGGCCTGTGCGCGATCATGGAGGTCTTGGACGGCACGGAAGAGCGCCTGGCAGTGCTGCATGCAGTCCTGACAAACAACGGTTTAAGCGACGAACCAACTGATCCGGCCTGCCTTGACGTCGCCAAAGCCCGGAAGCTTCTGGCATCGGTCTGTTTCTCACCCGAGGCGCTGGACCGCATCGCCGAAACCGCGGAACGATCGGCCGCACAGGGGCACCGGGCCGAGCTGTTCCACTACCACGCGTCCCGGGCCTGCGCCGCCCTGGAAGGAATGATCCGGGTCGAAGCCAGGCACGTGGAGCGCACTGCCGGGCTGGCATACGCCCACCGGCGGCTGCTCCCCGGCGAGGAGGAGCCACCCCCGCCGCCCAACGACCAGCAGCGGGAAGATGGACGAGGCGATGACCGGGAAGCCCGTCAGGGGCGGCAGGATTCAGTTGACGGCGACTCGCCCGACGAGTCGGGGAAACAGGGTGAACGGGATCCCTCCGGTTCCACGAAGGAATCCTCGGACCGGGAGGAGGTGCAGCCCACGGGGCAACCCTTCGCGGTCAGGAACATCGCCCTGCCCAGGGACCGGGCGAAGCGCAAGGCAACGGGCCGCCGCACCACCACACGCACCGTGGGCCGGGGCGGACGGTACGCGAAGAGCCTGCTCCGGTCAGCCGACCGGGACGTGGCCGTGGACGCGACCCTGCGCGCCTGCGCCCCGTTCCAGCAGGAACGGGGAAGGACGGAGCGGCTCATCATCGAGCGCGACGACCTGCGCTTCAAGCAGCGCGAACGCAAGACCGGCCACCTGGTGCTGTTCGTGGTGGACGGGTCCGGCTCCATGGGCGCAAAGCAGCGAATGACGGCGGTGAAGGGCGCTGCGCAATCGCTTCTCCTGGACTGCTACCGCAAGCGGGACAAAGTGGCAATGATCGTCTTTCGCAAGGATCGCGCCGAACTGGTCCTGCCGCCCACCGGAAGCGTGGAACTGGCGGCGAAACGTTTGGCCCTGCTGCCGGTGGGCGGGAAAACCCCGCTGACGGCCGGGCTGCTCGAAGCCCACCGGCTGGTGAAACGGACGTTGCGGAACCGTCCCGATACCCGGATACTGGTCATACTGCTCACCGACGGCAGGGGAAACCACTCCATCAGCGGCAAGCCGGCTTTGGATGAAGGCCGGCGCATGGCCAGGATGCTGGGGGAAGAAGCGCGCTGCGACTTCATCGTGGTGGATACGGAACAAAAGGGGAGCCTTTTCCGGACCGATCTGGCGCGGAACCTGGCGGAAATGCTCCATGCGCAATATTTCACCTTTGAAACGCTCCAAGCGGAGCAGCTTTTCGATCTCGCCCGAACCTGACTTCGTGTGCAGGACAATTGATAATATCGTTTTACAGATCGTCATGTATCATGCTATACAACGTACTGTTGTAACATAGGTCTCCGACCCGTTGCACCTACAGCGCCAGCTACGGTGAACGGGCTATGGGCGTCGCCGGAAACAGCGTCGCCTCCCGTGTTTGGAAAGGAGCGCACACACCGCCTGAAAAAGGTCAATGGGCTGTCGCGCCATTGGCCTTTTTTCCTGCCCGGTTTCACTGCTTCTTTCCCTGCGCCCGCCCCGGATACCTGAACATTTTCCTGGGCCTTCAGCCGTAAGTCCCGATTCCGGAGGATACATGCCCCGTTATGCCTTCTTTTTTTTGCTTGCATCCGTTTTTTTCGTTTCCAGCGCCCATTCCCGCGTGGTCACCGACATGACCGGCAGAAGGGTCACGATCCCGGACAGGATAAGGAAAGTCGTCGGTTTGTCGCCGCCGGCAACCTACCTGATCTACGCCATAGATCCCAATCTACTGGCCGGCCTCTGTTTTCCGCTTCGCGGAGACGAAAGATTCTACACTGTGGACCGGTTCAAGAGGCTCCCGGTCGTTGGAGGCATAGCCGGTGAAAGCAAAAGCATCAACGTGGAAACGCTTTTGAAGGTCAAGCCGGATGTCGTTTTTCTCTGGGAGCTGAAGCGGAACGATATCACTACAATCAACCGGAAGTACGAGCAGATTGTCAAGCCGCTGGGAATCCCGATTCTCTACGTGCGCATCTGTTCGGTGAACGATTATCCCGCCGCTTTCCATTTCCTGGGTGACGTTCTCGGCAGAAAGGAACGAGCCGCCGCGCTGGAGCGCTACGCCGTCAACGCTCTGCGGAAGGTCTCCCGGGCCATGTCCGGCATTCCCGACGGGAAGAAGGTCTCGGTATACTATGCCGAGGGCGTGGACGGCCTGTCGACCGAAGGCGAGGGCTCCATGCATACCCAGCTCATCCCGCTGAGCGGAGGACGAAACGTCTGCCGGCTGAAGGAAACCAGCTACATGGGCCTGGAAAAGATCTCCATGGAGCAACTCCTCATGTACAATCCGGATATTATCCTGGTGAAGGAGAAGGGTTGTTTCGAGCGGATCCTCGATGACGGGCGCTGGAAAAACCTGCGCGCCGTCCGCGCGAAAAAAGTGTTTCTCATCCCCTACGTGCCCTTCAACTGGTTCGACCGGCCGCCGTCCCACATGCATATCCTGGGCATCCAGTGGCTGGCC
Source organism: Geobacter sp. (assembly GCA_003314535.1). Lineage (GTDB taxonomy): Bacteria > Desulfobacterota > Desulfuromonadia > Geobacterales > Geobacteraceae > RPRC01. The sequence continues at coordinate 235,458 of POSG01000004.1, read as the reverse complement.
AACCTGCTCCATCCGGATCGCTATCCCCTGGATATCGTGAAAGAGACCAAGGTCTTTTACCGCCTGTTCTTCAACAGGGCTCTATCGGACCGCGAAGCGCGGCAAATAGTTTTCAAGTAAAATCGTAAGGAATGGAAATGAGACAAAAACTTGCGATCCCCGTGCTGGTTTTGCTGTCGACGATATGGTTTGGCGCAAGTCCGGGCGTTACCCCGCTCCATGCAGGGGAGTACAAACTGGTAAAAGATATGTGCGGCAATGAAGCGGAGGCGCCGGTCAACCCGAATTGGGACATGAAGAAGGAGATGCAGGAGTTCTATGCCGAGGTGTACGGCAAGACGGTAACGGATACGGACGCAGAGAGGATCTTGCGGAATCTCCCGCCGTTATAATGGGCAGCGTGAATGTCGGGAAAGGAAAATGGTTGCTCCCCGGCATAACCTGGTATGGAGGAAGGTACATGCAATGCGCCATATGTGAGAACACCTGCCGGATCCCGGAGAACGGAACCGGAATCTGCGGGATGTATACCAATAACGCGGGCACTCAGATTGAGAAATATCCCGACCAGTACCTTGTCGTGGTGCCGTCGGAGATAGAATCCATGCCCATGCTCCACTATAATCCCGGAGCGAAGTTCCTGCAGATCTGCACCATCGGGTGCAACTTCAGGTGCAGCGGCTGCGTTTCATGGATACTCACGGAAAGCGTTGACTCCATTGAGGGCGCGCTTCACAAAATGAATCCGGAAGAGATTGTCGCCAGGGCACGGGAGGAAGGGTGCAGCGGCATCATGTTCTGCTTCAACGAGCCCGCGGTCTCATTCTTCACGTTCAAAAGGCTGGCCGCGCTTGCGAGGGAACAGGGGCTGCTCGTCGGATGCGCCACGAACGCCTATTTTACCGAGCAGGCATTCCGGGAACTCCTCACGCACATAGACTTCATCAATATCGGGATAAAGGGATGCACGGACGAAACCTATGCCGAGTTCGGCGCGGCATCAGCGGCGCCCATATTCAGGAACCTCAGGCTCGGCGCGGAAAGCGGCGTGTGTACCGAAGTGGCGGCCGTGTATGTCAAGGGATGCGAGCGAGAGGTCCTGGAGACGGCACGACGGGTCGCCTCCATTTCCCGGGACATCCCGTTTCAGGTCATGCGTTTTATTCCGCTTGGCGCGGCTGATATCTCCCTTGAGCCTTCCATACGGGAAGCCGAGATCCTCTGCGAGGAAATCAGGAAACTGCTCAGGTATGTCTATCTCTTCAATTCACCCGGAACACCGCACCTGAACACCTGGTGTCCCGAGTGCGGCGAACTGCTGGTGCGCAGGGGCTTCAACGGCCCCATGTGCGCCCATGTCACGGAGCATGCGGATAACGGGATCTGCGGGTGCGGCTTCCGTCCGCCCTTTGCCGGAGCGTTCGAGACAGCGGGCGGCGCTCAGGTCCTCGGTTTCAATGGAGGCTACAAGGTCATTGTGAGCCTTGAATCGATCCGGACGGTTCTCGCCTTTCTCGGGGAAAGGGAACCCTCTGTCATAGCGTCCGTATTGCATCGGATCCTGGAGACGGAGTTCATCGAAGGGTTGTACCAGAGGACCAAGCAGATAGACGCCTGGCTGGATACCGTGGATTATTACGCAAAGCTTGCGGGCAGGACCAATGAGGCGTGCGAACTCAGGGAATATACGGAGCATCATGTCTCAATCATACAGGGCAGCGCAATGGGCGTTGAAAGACCGTCCGTGTATTTTTCCCTGGGGCATCCCCTCATTGCCGTGTTCGGCGACAAGTTCGAATGCAACCTGGTGGAGATAGCCGGGGGCCGCTGCGTCAACAAGGAGCTGGAACGCGACGACGCGCCGGGCATGACCATACGGGAAGAGACCCTGAAGAGACTCAACCCGGACATTATCCTCATAACCGGGGCCATGGATTATCCGGCAGGGGATTTCCATGACTTCTGCCTGCGACGCGGCCTGGATATCAAAGCCGTCAGGGAGAAGCGGGTATACAACCTGCGTCCATACAACACCGCAGGCAGGCCGGACTGGATTCTCGGCCTGATGCGCATGGCCAACATCATCCATCCGGAGCTGTTCGCTTTTGACATGGAAACCATTGCAGATGATTTCTACGAGAGGTTTCTCGGCGTGAAACTCAGCTCGGCGCGGTGTGTCAGATCAATTGCGCATCCGGAAGTTCTCGGAACGTATCCAGCTGACCGTACGCAAAAGAGATGTTAAGGCCGATCGCACCTGACCCCGGCTACTCCACGACTTCCAGCAGGCCCTCCATCCCTTTTTCCCGGTGGCTGGCGAAGAAGGGCGGCTTTTTGCTGCAGTAGAAAGGATACTTGCCGACCTTTGTCGGGGTGAAGCGGATCACTTTCGGTTCCGTGGACAGGCTCTCGCGAACCGCGATGCCCGCATCCGGAGCGTCGATCACGATATCGTGGGGGACTATCCCGCCTTCTTTCCTGACCTTGAGCTCCACCGGCACGTTGACCTTCACTACGACATGATTAGGCTTGAAGAAATATCCTCCCCCCAGGATTTCCACTCTCTGGACGCCGTCAGCGCCGATCGTTGCCTGATAAGCTTCCTTCAGTTCAGCAGCGCTTGCTGCAACTGCCATATAGATAAATGCACAAATCATGAATGTCGTAAGTTTTCCCATTTCCGGAGTCTCCTTTCCGGGCATAACCCTTTCTGATGTCCTTGACAACAGGGTAGCACCCCAGGGGAAAAACCGCAACGGAAGCCCACCCGGCCGGGAGCAGTCTATCGCTCCTCGATCACGAAGGACAAGATCTCCACGTCGGGTCGCTCCTCAGCTATTTTCTCTTCGACCTGTTCCAGGAGCCTTCTGGCCTTGGCCCGGTTTTCACAGACCGTCACAAAGGCGAGGAGCGCAGCGCCGTGGAGATCCTGCATGTCCACTTCCGCGGCGGCCACGTTGAAGGTGTTCCTTGCCCTGGCCAGGATGCTCTTGACGATCCCGCGCTTGACCTTGAGCGAGTTGCTCTGCAGGTGGAGATGCATGACTGCGGCGAAAACATGCATGAAAAATCCTTTCGGAGTTGTGAAGATTCGCTATAATGAATGTACTGGAAAGGCAAATGGCTTACGTTCCCTGTCCCTGGCTGATCCCGCAGATCCTGGATACAAGGAGACCCTGCACATGTGGAAAACGACCATGATACTGGCCCTGATTGTTCTGGCTGCCACCGCCGGTTGCGCCGCGCCTCAGGCAAAACCGGTGAATGTCCCGGCTCCGGCGCCTGCGACCCGCGCATCTTACCCGAAGATAGTTCTCTATTCCCTTTCATGGTGCCCCCACTGCAAGGAGGCCAAGGAATATTTCGCGCAGAGGAACATCCCCTACACGAACCGGGACGTGGAGCAGGATGAAGAGGCCGCGGACATCCTTTTGAACAAATACCAGTCAAATACCGTCCCGCTGATCGTGATCGGAAATGACGAAGCAGTCCTGAGGGGATTCACCCCCGAAATGTTCGAGCAAGCCATCGACAAGTTGAAAAAACCATGAATTCCAGTACTTCCAGGAGATCCAGCCAAGGCATGCCATGTGCCTGATTCTGATCGCATACCACTGCCATCCGCGTTACAGCCTTGTCATGGCTGCCAATCGCGACGAGTTTCATGACCGGCCCGCCGCTCCGGCCCGTTTTTGGGGCACGGAACCGGAAATCCTCGGGGGCAGGGACCTGAAGTGCGGCGGGACATGGCTTGCAATGGCACCGGACGGCAGGTTCGCTGCCGTTGTCAATTACCGTGATCCAGGCACGCGAAAGGATGATGCCCCATCACGCGGAGAACTTGTCACCGAATTTCTCCTCAGTCGCGTTTCACCGGACGATTACCTGGAAACACTGAGAAACAAGTCCGGACGGTATAACGGCTTCACCCTCCTCTTCGGCAATGCGGAGCGCCTCTTCTGCTTCTCCAACCGGGAGGACGCTCCTCCCTTGATACAACCGGGGGTTCATGGGTTAAGCAATCATCTGCTGGACACCCCGTGGCCGAAAGTAAACAAGGGCAGGAAAGCTCTGGAAGAAATCCTCGTGCGGGAAACCGCCCCCCCTGTCGAAGCCATGTTCTCGCTGCTGGCAGACCGGAGCATGCCGGACGACAACCTTCTCCCCGAAACGGGGATCGGACCGGAATGGGAACGTCTCCTTGCTCCCATCTTCATTTCCGGGCCTGTCTACGGCACCCGCTCCTCAACAGTTTTGATGATCGGGTACGATGGCATGGTGACCTTCGTCGAACGAACTTTCGATGGTTCTCCCGACAGCTTCATTACCTCGCAGTTCCGCTTCAGGATCGAATCCAAGCCTTAAGCATGTTGTTGAAAAACGTCATGAGGAAGGCCGGATGCAAGGCGCACGGAGCGCAGCACCCGAGACATATCACTTAGATAGACGAGGGTGTGAGCACCGCGCAACGCCGCAGACGGCCTCCGCAGTAGTTTTTCAGCAGCATGTCAGGCCTTGTCCCAGTTGTCGATGCCTATATCCGTCAATCCCTCCCGCAATTCCTGATATGCAGCATCGACGAGCAGAACCCGCTCTTCCTCCTCCCCTCCGGTTACGGTAAGGGTAATGTCCAGCTCCGGAGTTTCACCCAGTGTCCTTGCCAGGGACTTGATATAGACGCGCGGATGAGACGGCACCACCCTGCTCAGGACCGGCTCCATGATGGACTCGTCGTTGCAGCGCACCGTGATCGCCTTCGTAATGGATCCGCCATCCCCCAAGGTCTCCCGGAGGAACGGTTCAAGGGAAGAGGTCATTATCCCTTTCAGCTCTGACGGCACGCCCGGCAGGCAGATGATCGCGGTTTTTCCCACGCGGAACAGGACTCCCGGCGCGGTCCCCGCGGGGTTGTGGAGCGGTTCCGCACCAACCGGCAGCCAGGCCATCTTCTCCCGCGCCGGATTCAGTCCGCCCTGGGCGATTATCCCTCTCGCATTGAAATCGTCATAGCTGTCCTTCACCATCCGGCGGGCACGTTCGTCGAGCCTCAATTCCACCCCGGCACCCTCGGCAACCGCGGCAACAGTCAGGTCGTCGGCAGTGGGACCGAGACCGCCGGACGTAATGAGGATATCCACTCCCCGCTCGATGGCAGCGAGGGTCGCCGCCGAGATTTCCTCCGGAATGTCGCGCAGCATGGTGACCCGGGCCACGTACCCCCCCCTGGCGTTGATCAGCTTGCAGATCCAGTTGGTGTTGGTGTCCTGGATGTCGCCGATCAGGATTTCGTTTCCCACCACAAGAATTTCCACGGTAACCGGTTTCGACATGGTACCCCCTTTTTCGGACTGGATTATGGAGACGCATTACTCGAGATTACTTAGTCAAAAACACAAACCGGTCTCTCGCAGAGAACGCAGAGAAAAGCAAAAACAAATGTTTTCGTGAAGTTCTCTGTGAGCTCTGCGGGCTCTAGCGAAATAAGTGAGCGTGCGAGAGACAGTTACCAGTTCTTGCCCGGCAGCAGAGGATAGTGTACCACAAAAAGGGAAATTTCGATTCCTGAAGAAAAGAGGCGCAACGGGGAGAAAAAGAAAGGAAGGAAGCACGGAAGGCTCGTGTCACCCCGTGCTGCTCTTGGTGATGAGTACGACTCCGATGCAGACCAGGATGGTGCCGGCCCAGCGGAGAGGGGTTACGACCTCGTTCAGAAAATACTGGGAAAGGAAGGCGACCAGCACATAGTTGAGCGCCTGCATGGGCAGCGCAACCGAAAGGTCTTCCCAGGAAAGAACCGCCAGCCAGAGGAAGAAGAACACAGCCAGCATGGACGTCCCCAGAACCAGCTTGGGACTGGTCAGAGCCTGGAAAGCAACGGACAGGATGCCCCGCAGGTTCATTGCCGACAGGTCGCCCAGCTCCTTCATCCCCTTGGTCAGGAGAATATCTCCGATCGTTCCGGCGGTAACAGCCAGCAGCATGAAGACAACGGTCTTAAACATTTTCCTTAACCTCTCCACGGTAATTCCTGAGCCGGATACCGAGTTGTGAAAGCTTTTCCTTCACGGCAACACTCGTAAGAGCCTGCAACTCCTCCCCGTGGAGATAGTCGGGCATCAAGGACGAGAGCTCGGAATCAGGCAGGCATCCGGGATGGAAATAAATCTCCGTCACGCCGTCTTCAAGTTTGTCCAGCACCTTCAGCAGGTATTCCTCTGTCATCCTGCCGGAATTGAGCAGGCCCTTCACCTGACCGGCATGGGAAATTCCCAACCTGCCGAGCACCGGGGCGCAGCGCCGGGCAAGCCTGCCGAAGATAAAGGCATCCACTTTCCTGCCGAGCCTGCGCTTCTCGCCGCGGCAGGGGTCCTCGGACAGCCTTTCATTGGTCAGCCGGAAGCTGGAAATGCCGTGCTTCGGCATCAGTTCCGCCAGGATGTCAAACACGGTCGGATGCATGTGGATATTGAGGTGGCCATCGATATGGGAAAGGGGAATTCCCGTTTCACTGAACCTGAGGATCTGTGCCTCGATCTCCCTGACCAGCTCGCCACGGATCGATTTGCGGAAAAAATAGCGCATTCCAGCACTTACCGGGTTCACCGGGAAATCCCCGAGATAATCGGCAAGGCCGGGAATCGAATGGGCAGGCAGGACGGAGCGGCCCTGGACCAGCGTAAGATGGAGGCCGACCTGGAGCCCGGGGTTTTCCCGCGCCAGGGAAACGGCCTCCTCGAAGCCTTTCCCGCCCACCATCAGCGATGTGCTGGTCAGCACGCCTTCTTTCCAGGCCTGTATGACAGCGCGGTTGACGCCGCTGGAAAGGCCGAAATCATCGGCATTTACAATAAGTTCTTTCATTCGTTTATCTTGAGCGGCGATGACCCGCTGTTACTGGCAGCTCTTGCATTCTTTCCGCTTCTTCATGTACGCCAGGTACTGCGCGCCTTCCTTGAGCAGTTTGCGCCGGTCCTCGCTGCTGGTGATCATTTTCATTATGCTGCGGGCGATGTACTTGGGCCGGAAGTAGAACTTGTTGTAAATGGTCTCGACCGCATCGAAAATTTCCCCGTTTGAAAGCTCGGGGTAATTGATGACGCAAGTCTGGTGGCCGGTATCGTCGAGGAAGGTATCGGAAGCGATCCAGCCCTCCTTCTTTGCCAGGTCGTAGAATTCGGTGCCGGGATAGGGCGATGCCAGGGAAGCCTGTATGGAATTGATGTCCAGCCGCTTGGCAAATTCGATGGTTTCCCTGATGGTCTCCCGGGTTTCGCCGGGAAGGCCCATGACGAAGGCGCCGTGCACCGACAGCCCCAGTTTCTTGCAGTTCCTGGTGAATTCCAGGGCCTGGGCCTTGGTCACTCCCTTTTTAACATTCTTCAGTATCTGGTCGTTGCCTGACTCGTACCCCACCACCACGTGACGCAGACCCGCTTCCCGCATGATCTTCAATGTTTCGTAATCGCAGTTGGCGCGTGCATTGATGGTCCAGGATATTCCCAGCGGCCTGATTTTTTCGGCCACGGCCCGGGCATGTTCGCGGTTGGCGGTGAAGGTGTCGTCATCGAAAGAGATTTCCCGCAGACCCGGGATGTTCTCCATGATCCACTTCACTTCCTGGTACACGTTTTCCGCGCTGCGGGTCCTCATGGTGCGACCGGAAAAGGTCTGGGGCCAGAGGCAGTAAATGCACCTTGACGGGCAGCCCCGGCTCGAATAGATGGAAACGTAAGGATGCAGGAAATGGGGAATTATGTATTCGTTTACCGGCAGGTCCCTCTTGTAGACCTGGCTTGCAAAGGGAAGCGCATCCAGGTCGGTGATGGGCGGACGGTCGGGGTTGCTGACCACCTTGCCGTCCCTGGCAAAACTGATTCCGTCCACCTTCTCCCAATCGCGTCCCTCGGCCAGTTCCTTGACCGAGTAGTCGAATTCACCTCGGCAGACTATGTCGACCGCTCCGGCAGCACGCTGAAGCGATTCGTCCGGCAGCACGCTTACGTGCGGGCCGGTCAGGACGGTCACCATGCCTGGCTTGCTCTCCTTGATGCGCCGGGCAGTCTCCACATCCAGGGCAAAAGTGGGAGTGGAGGTGTACATCACTACCATATCGTAATCGGCCGCAATCCGGATGCAGTCGTCCAGGTTCAGTTTCTGCACCGGCGCATCCACGACCCGGCTCCCCTCGATCATTCCTGCCGGGAAACAGAGCCAGGTGGGATACCAGAAAGAGGTGACCTCGCGGGAAGCCTGGTAGCGCGCGCCTGCGCCGCCGTCGAAATCCTCGTAGGTGGGTGGATTCAAAAATAACGGTTTCATCGGGTACTCCTGTATGCGTCGCGTTTCAGCCCATCCGGCCGCATGCCGCGATGTTTCGCGAATTTTTCTGACATAAGGCAAACAATTACAATAAAGCCGGGTATCTTTTTTGTCAAGGCGAAAGGAAGGATCCGACCAGAGGATGGAAGTTGCACAAAGGGGCGGCATTCGGTGCCGCCCCTCTGTTCATTGACTCGATTCGAATCAATCAGGCCATCATATCTTGTGCATTTCCCAGATGCCCTTGCATTTTTTCGACTGGTAGTCGCCTTTGCCTTCCCATTTCATGAGCTTTTTGCACAGGGTGCCCTTGAAATGAATATTGTCCGTCCCCGAGGTGGACTTCCCCTCGATCAGGCAGCAACCCTTCGGGCCGCCCGGTTTAACGGTGCCGGAGAAGTCTGTAATCTTGCCTCCTTCATCGGTAACCTTGGCCTGGAAGGTCCCGCCGCACTTGCCGGTCTGCTTGATTTCCATCGTGAACTTCTCTTTCTTCGGCTTGGTGCCGGAGGCGCAGCTGATATCCTGGTGGAACCCGGCATACTTGCCGCTTACACAGCAGATTCCCACGGGCTTCAGCTGTCCGGGCTGGAGGACCTGGTCCTGGGGCTTGACCTGAACTGGCTGCTTCAAGTCCGGGACCGGCTGTTCGACTGCAAAGCACCATACAACGGAAACCAGCAAAACCGCCACTGCCATTGCGATACGCTTCATGTCTTCCTCCTTGATTTTTTCTGGCCTTATCGGTCAACGTCCGTGCGGCAAGGTTAGCCAGGGCGCTATCCCTGGAAAGAGCCAAACCGCTCCGGCACAAACCAGCGGCATGTTTCCCCCAACGAAAAGCAGAGAAATCTAATGTTGAGCGTGACTACAATCCTATCTTCTTGCCGGATTGTCAACAGGAAAGGTTCACCGGCACCGGGGCCTCATGCTTTCCGGCATTACTTGGACACTCTTCTGCCCCGTCGAAAGTCATTCCGGGCTCTCGTCCTGCAACGGCTTTGCACATGCAGAATATGCTTGTTTTCAAACGCGGCAACGTGTTACATGGTTCCGTTTCGAATTTTCTGAAGCGCCTTGACGCTGAAGCATGGGAGCAATATATGCGTATAGGCCTTGTGGCGGCCATGCCCGAGGAATGCGGCCCCCTGCTGCGCCGGGTTTCCGGATGCAGGAAGGCAGGGATCGGCCGTTTCCGCGCGTGGAGCTTCACTGTCGGCGGAAACGAGATTCGCCTTATCCGTTCGGGCATGGGAGCAGCTCATGCCGCTGAAGCGGCTGCCGCGCTGCTTTCGGCCCACAACCCGCAACTGCTGCTTTCTTTCGGATTCGGCGGCGCTGTCAGGCAGGGCCTTGCAACGGGCGACATTGTCCTTGCAAGCAGGCTGTTCAGGCTCGATGCGGGGGAGTTGACACAGCTGGAGGGGCCGGACCGAGAGCTCACCGCCCGGGCGGAAAAGGCCCTGGAAAGCCATAAGGCTTCCGGAGCCTTCCAACTGCACCGGGGAGAATTCATAACCACTGACCGCATTGAAAACAAGCGGGAACTGGCGGGACTGCTCGACAGGGGAATGGAGAACCCGCTCCTGGAAATGGAAACCGGCACGGTGGCCTTGATAGCGTCCGCCGCCCGGATTCCCTTCGCGTCAATCCGGGCGGTCAGCGACTGCGCCGACGAAGAGCTTGGTTTCAGCATTTCCGAGTTTACCGACAGGGAAATGAACGTCAGCATCCCCAGGGTGCTGGCGACCCTTGCCCGGAAGCCCCGGATTCTTCCGCAGCTCCTCAGACTGTCGAGAAACAGCCGCCTGGCAGGGAAAAACCTGGCAACCGGGATCTACATCGTGCTTGGGGCGCTTTGAACGGAGTCCCTGACGTACTTTCCCCCCCCGCCAACCGGTGAATAGGGATAATCCCGCACATGCTCCGCAAGTTCTCCCCTGCTGTAACGGTTGACGCGGCGAGCCTGAAAAACCCCGACGATGAAAACCGGCAGGGTAAAAATAAAGATCCCGCATAGAGCCATAAGATTTTCACCCAGGCAGATGGTTACGGTGAGATTGAAAATAATCACCGACAGGTAGAGAGCCGGTCCAAGCAGTGAGCGGAAGGGAAGATTGACGATACCGGACGGCCTTTCCACCCCCTTCGCTACACAGGCGTCGATACGCTGCAGCGCGAAAACCAGTACGAAGCTGACCACCAGCCAGCCCGCATAGTTTGACAGGGGAACTCCGAAATGTATCCCTGCTTCACGATAGCCGTAGATCTGGCCGAGGAACCAGCGGCGGCCCTGCAAGGCGACCGGGTCTATGATGATGTCAAGAAACACCTGATAGAAGGAGGCAAGGACGAGAACAGAAGAAGACCTCCTGATAGCCCGGCTCTCCAGTGTGATCACGTTCCAGCGCTCTGTCTTCAGGGGGCACAGGGTCAACAGCGCTGCTGTGTAGCTGCAGTAGGAAAGGAACACATACGAAAGTGAATCGAAGAAGGGGACGCCGGCTACCCAGAGTTCTTTCCCTCTTGTAGCTTCGATATAATAATACCAGCCATAGGGAATGCCGCTGTTTATGGAGCTGAATTCCGACAAGAAAGCAATCAGGTAACCGATGACGGTGAAACATGCCGTCTTTTTCCATCCGATATGAGTTACCGCTGCCAGGAGATAAAACGCGAAAAATGCGAACACATAGGGCCGCATTGTAACCGTTCCGACAGCAATCCTCAGAAAATCGTCCATAGATTCCTCCAGAAAACGGCGAAAAGCGCGTCAGGATGCTGCGCCCTTCGTAGATAGTGCCCATACGGAAACCCTGCATAGGCACAAGCAGCTTCACCGGATTGGACAGCATAGGCTGCCCGTAGGGTGAGGCCTGTGGCCGAATCAAAAAGCACCCTTTCCGGATGGAAACTACTTAGAACAGCGTGCCGATTATACTCCCCAGGACCGAAATGGCGCCGCTGTCGCTCAAGCCGTCCACCGCCTGCTCGGTTTTCTTCAGGGTTGCCGTTGCATCGCGGTACAGCTTGTCCTCGTTCACCAGCTTGCCCATGGTCCCCTGGCCGTTGTTGATCTTTTCCGCAATTTCCTTGACGTTCTTCGACGCGCCGCTCAATTCGTTGTACAGGGTCTGGTCGTTGACCAGCTTGCCCATGGTGCCCTCGCCGCGGTTGATCTTGCCCGCGATCTCTCTCACATCCTTCATGCCCGCGTTCATGCTGGCGATAGCGCCCTTGGCATCGACATAAAACGCGTCGTCGTTGACCAGCTTGCCGATGGTTCCCTGGCCCCTGTCTATCTTTGCGGTGATGTTCTTCAGGCTCGCGGTGGCCGCATTGGTGTTCGCATAGAGGGTCTTGTCATTGAGGAGCATGGCCAGCGAGCCGTTGCCGCGATCGAACTTGGTGGTGATGCTGTTGAGGTTGTTAAGGGAGCTGCGCAGGTTATCCCGATTCTCGTCCAGCATGCCGGAAATCTTGCCCATCACTTCCTGCTGGTTGCGGTTGAGGTCAGTGATAAGTGTTTTGGCATCCGCAGTCAGGTCACCGAGATTGTTCATGATGGAATCCACGCCGGCCACGTCCTTGCCCGGAACCGCGCTGCCGGGGGGAAGCGCTCCGGCAGCGGACGAGCCGAAGGTCAGGCCCAGGAACTGCCCGCCCAGCAGATTGGTCATCTTCAGGCTGGCCACGGAATCGGTCTTGAGCCGCGTGTCCGGCGACACCTCGAAATCGATACGGACCTTTCCCTCCTGTACGTCGATGCTCTTGATCTTGCCCACATCCACACCGGCCAGGCGGACGGGATCGCCCACCTTGAGACCCGTTACGCTGGTCAGGAAGGTGTGATAGGAAACGGCCTTTTCAAAGGGGTTCCACTGTCCTCCCAGCTCCAGCATGAGACCGAACAGGACCAGGCCGATTATGAAAAAGAATCCGACCTTTTTCTCAGTAGACAGCGCCATTGTTCCACCTCCTGTCAGGAAAGGGCTTTCACGCCATCTTTCCTTTCCCGGCTTCGTTGTCCGGGCGTTGTAAAAACGTAACATAGTCTTCATCCGGAAAGTCCGGATTGACGCTTGTGCAGTTTTCAGATCGGAAAGAGGGGATTTTTTGTCCTGGCAAAGATATCAAGGGGTTGCGCGGAGGCATACTTTAGTATGTCGCACAAGCAAACCCGCTGATTGACACAGCCAGGGCGACAATCCAGCTTCACCGGATTGGACAGCAAGGGCTGCCCTTTAGGGTGAGGCCGGAGGTCGAATCAAAAAGCACCCTTTCCGGATGAAAACTACAGAAGCAATCGTGTCAGGAAATAGTCCGCCACCAGGATCAGCATGAACGACAGGACGACCGCCCTGGTGGTCGACCGGCCGATGCCGCGGGCGCCCCCCGAGGTAACGAAACCGATATAGCAGGCAACCAGCGAAATTATTCCGCCGAAAACGAAAGACTTGACGAGGCCGGCACCGATTTCCTTGAACTTGAGAGCCGTTTTCAGACTGTCATAGTATGTTGCATAGGAAATGAAGATCTTCGGGTGAAGATGGCTTATCAGGGCGCCGCCGGCCATGCCGACACAGTCGGCGTACAGCGTCAGCAAAGGCACACAGACCAGGCAGGCGATGAGCCGCGGCATGGACAGGTAGCGCACCGGGTTGATGTCGAGCGTCCGCAAGGCATCGATCTCCTCGTAGACCTTCATCACGCCGATTTCCGCAGCCATGGCCGAACCGACCCGTCCGGCAACGAGGAAACTGGTCATGACCGGCCCCAGCTCCCGTACCATGGACAGGCCGACGATGGCGCCGATAATATCCTGGGTGCCGTACTTCTGCAGTTCCGAACCGGTCTGGAGCGCCAGCACCATGCCCACGAAAAAAGCCATGACCGAAGCCACGGGCAATGTCTCGAAGCCGACAATGGACAGCTGGGCCAGTATGCTCTGGAAATTGCGCGGCGCCTCGCGGAAGAAATAGACCGTCTGGCCGAGAAGCCTCAGCATCTCGCCGACGATCTGGACAAAATACAGGATCTTGCTTCCTATCCTTTCCAGGATTCCCATTACGGATTGCTCCCCGGTTCATCGTTCCTGTTCCGCCCCTTGCCATCAGGCTTCTTGTTCCACTCGATGCCGAACGGCAGCCACAGGAATTGAACTTTTTTCGTCGCGTCATTCTCCCGGTATCGCACCAGCCCCTTCAAAAAGGCAAATTCGGTTCCCCTTTTCTCCGAGCGGTACGAGACAAAGGGGAAAAACTCGTAGGCAAGGTCGTCATTACGGCTCTCATGCCAGTACAGGTTCCAGAGGAACGAAACGGCGGAATCTCCCGCATCATTCCACTTCTGGACATATATCCTCCAGAGTGGGGCCCAGTTCTTCTCGATTCCTTCCTTGTTGAGGACCGGTTCCACCGGCGCGGGGAAAGTGAATGTCTTCACCCCCCGCTCATCGCTGCGGTAGGTCAGCAGGGGCCAGAGGGCAACCCTGCGCCTCTGTGCGCCGTCCCTGGTCCAGGTCTCGAGATTGTCCGAATAGAGGAAGAAAAGGACCCTGTCCCGCTCCTGCCTGAAGCTCTCGCCATTCAATTCCTCGTGGCTGTAAAGCGGCCACAGGTACCAGCGCTTCAGCCTTTCCTTGCGGCGGTCTTCACTGTAAAAGGGGAGAAAACGGTTCAGGTTTCTCGCTTCCCCCCTGATGGTGACGGCGAATGGCCAGAAATAGTCCCGTTCCTCCAGTTGGTTGGCGCGGTCGGAGACAGAGCCGAAAAAAGGCCACAAATAATGCCGTTCGCTCCGCTTCCGCGATTCCGAGGAGGTGTAAAGCGGAAACAGGTGGAACGACTCCGTTGGCGAATCGGTGTCCAGGCCGCTTTCCTCGCTGAAATAGACCGGCCAGAGTGCGAAACGCCGCCGATACACGCCTTCCTTTTCCGACTGGCCGTAGAGGGGCCAAAACTGCCAGCCGCTTTCCTTGTCCCCCCTGATTATGGAGAAAAACGGATAAAGGAAATTGCGGGTTTCGGTGCCTTTCTTCACCGTCCGGCCGTAGAACGGGAAAAGGAGGTAATGGTATTCGTCCCTCCAGAAACGCTCGTAGATGTCGCCGTAAAAAGGAAAGACGGACACGTAGGGACCGTACTTGGCGGACTTGCCGGAAATGTAGAAGGGGAACAGCATGGTTCCCCTGTCCCTTTCTTCATCACCGCCCGTCTTCGCATCGCGCTTCTGGAAGAGCTTCAGGACCTGGAAATAGCTGCCGTCCGGCCAGGTTTCCGAAGACGCCAGGGGATAGAGATATTCATTGGACGCAGCCCCGTCGCTCCGGTTTTCAGTGCGGTAGAACAGTGGACGGATCGCCGTGTCGCTTGTCTCCCCTTTCTTCTGGAACTTGAAGAGGGGCCCCAGAATCGAGAGGTTTCGATAGTTCTCGGCAGGGCTGGTTCGATAGTCGAAAAGCGGCCAGAACGTGATGACGGAGCCTTCCTCTTCCTGCGCTGCGGCCTCTTCAGCCCGGAGCTGCGGCGTCATGGCCAGCATTATCAGGATAGCGAGAATAAGGGCTCTACCCGTCATGGCATTCAATCATTTCCGCCCGCCCCGTCAGGGGGCGGGCAATCGTTCAATCAATAATTCCGGTCCGCATAGTCCACCCACCCCCCGGCCGTGACCAGAGCCTTGTCGA
The DNA here is from genome assembly GCA_003314535.1 of Geobacter sp. Lineage (GTDB taxonomy): Bacteria > Desulfobacterota > Desulfuromonadia > Geobacterales > Geobacteraceae > RPRC01. The sequence continues at coordinate 220,451 of POSG01000004.1, read as the reverse complement.
AGGGGGCGATCTGAAACGGGAAACTGTCGCTCCTGCCGCCGCCGCTTATGGTCAGTACCTGGCCGGCAAAGTCGAGGGAAACGCTTGCGTCCGGGAAATCACTATAGGTGAAAAGCCTGTCCACCGTTTCCTTGGGCAGTTCTATGGCGGCCATGCCGCAATTGAACATGTTCTGGCGGAAAATGCGGGCAAAGGATTCGGCTATTACCACTGTAATGCCGTTTACCTCCAGCACCCATGGCGCATGCTCCCGGGAAGAGCCGCAGCCGAAATTGGCCCGCGTCACGATGACCTTCGCGCTCTTCGTCTTCTCGCCTTTCGGGTCGAACCCGGGAAGCTTGAGGTCTTCCAGGATGTACGGCTGCAGATCCGCCTTGGTGATTTCCGTCAGGTAACGCGCCGGGATTATTTCATCGGTGTTTATGTCGTCACGGTCGAGGAACAGAACGGGACCGCCAAATGTTTTCATATTTCAACTCCAGTCATGGTGATATGATTTTGCTGCCTGTTTACTGTCTTGCGTCAGGGCAGGTATTTCCTGGGATCGGCGATCTTCCCTTCGATGGCCGCGGCCGCTGCGGTAGCCGGCGACAGGAGATGGACCATCCCCCCCTTGCCCATGCGCCCCTGGAAATTGCGGTTGGTGGTGGCGGCGCACACCTCCCCTTCGGCCAGCACCCCGGTGCTCATGCCGAGGCAGGCGCCGCAGGTGGGGTTCGTGACGCAGAATCCCGCATCCATGAAGATCTCGATGAGGCCCTCTTTCAGGGCATCCTGGAAGACCTTGGGCGTTGCGGGAGAAAGGATTGCGCGCACGCCGTCGGCGATCTTGCGCCCCTTGAGGATTGCAGCGGCGATTCTCAGATCCTCCAGCCGGCCGTTGGTGCAGGATCCCAGGTATACCTGGTCGATGGGGGTCCCGGCCATCTCGGCGGCGGTCTTCACCTGGTCCGGCTTGTATCCGAAAGTCACGAGGGGCTCCAGACCCGAAACATCGATGTCGTAAACCTTGTCATACGAGGCGTCGTCATCGGAGCGCCATTTCCCGAAATCCGCCAGAGCCGCATCCTTCGACGGATACTGGCCCGAAATGAACGGCCAGAGATAGTCGACCGTGACCTGGTCGGGCATGCAGATCCCCGAAGTGCCTCCCGCTTCGATGGCCATGTTGGTGAGGGTCATGCGGGATTCCATGGTCATGGCGTCGACGACCGGCCCCCTGAATTCCATGACCCGGTCCGTGGCGCCGTTTACCCCGATCATGCCGATCACGTGAAGGATGACGTCCTTGGCATAGACTCCTTTGGGCAATGCCCCGTTGAGGTTGAAACGGATCGTCCTGGGTTCGCGGAAAGCGCAGACGCCCTTGAGGATGCCCACCTCCAGGTCCGTGGTGCCGACTCCGGCCGCGAAAGCTCCGAATGCGCCGTGCGTGCAGGTATGGGAATCGCCCATGATGATCGTATAGCCGGGGCGGATAAAACCCTTCTCCGGGAAAAGCGCATGGCAGACGCCGTTTGCGCCCACATCGAAAAAGTCACTGATGCCGTGCCTCCTGGCCCAGTCGCGGAGGATCTTCGCCTGGGTCGCGGTCTTGCTGTCCTTGCTCGGCGTGACATGGTCTATGACCGCCTTTATCTTGGTTTTGTCGAAGACCCTGTCCTTGCCCCTCGACACCAGGTCCGCAATGGCGATCGGCGTCGTTATCTCGTGGCACATCACCACGTCGAGCCGGAGGACCTTGGCGCCGGGGAACGGCTCGTCAACCAGGTGGCTGGCAAATATCTTTTCAGCAGTCGTCTTGCCCATCTGATATATTCCTTTCATTTGCAGGCCGATTGCCAGGCTCGGAGCTTCGAGCCGTGAAGGCAGTCGTAACTATTTGCATAATTTAAACAAAACGCTTCGATAAATCAAATTAATAATCCTCAACTCGGTTCCTGTTTGCCTAAGGCTCGGCCCGATGCTATAATTCGTCACTCATTTACAAGGAGCGGCGCCAGACTATGGAACTCAAATTTTCGCGGGAAAACGGCGAAATCGATGAACTGATCGACCGGCTCATCGAAAAAGCGGAATGGGTGGATCATCCGTCCTACATCCGGGAAATGATAATCGCGTCCCTCAAGGCTGGGCAGGAGACCGACTATCCCGCGGACCTGAAGCTGCTCAGCAGCTCGATGAAAGAGATGCGCTACACCAACAAGATTTTCGCTCCGTACCGCCAGAGAAAGAAGGTCACCATCTTCGGTTCCGCAAGGACGGAAAGGATGGACCCGGTTTTCGAAACCTGCGTACGCTTCAGCGCCAAGCTCGCGGCAAAAGGGTACATGATAATTACCGGGGGAGGCGGGGGAATCATGGAAGCGGGGAACGAGGGCGCCGGCGCGGAGAATTCCTTCGCGGTCAACATAAGGCTGCCGTTCGAGCAGGTCCCCAACTACGTGATGACGGCAAACCCGCGCCTGATCACCTACAAGCATTTCTTCACCCGAAAAGTGGCCTTTGTCAAGGAAGCAGATGCCATCGCGATCTTCCCCGGCGGTTTCGGCACCATGGACGAGGCAATGGAAGTCTTCACCCTGATCCAGACCGGCAAGACATCCCCAAAACCTCTGGTGCTCATCGATGACCAGGACGGCTACTGGAAGCGGTGGCTCGAATTCGTCACCGATTGCCTGCTCGGCAAGGGATTCATTTCCGGCGAAGACTTTTCGATTTTCACGATCACACCCGATGAAGACGAAGCCGTCAAGGTGATTGAAGATTTCTACCGGACCTACCATTCTCTCAGGTTTGTCAACGGCCACCTGATTCTGCGTCTGACGAAACAGCTGACCCGGGAGCAGATAACATGCCTCGAGGATGAGTTCCCGGAACTCCGCATGCCCGGCTCACGCATCTGCCACTGCTCTCCCATGCCCGAAGAGCATGATGAACCGGACCTTTTGGATCTCCACCGGATCTCGCTCAGCTTTGACCACCGCCACTACGGATTGCTCCTGGCTTTTATCAGGAGAATCAACACGTTCTGAGTAATTTCCGTCTTCGGGTTCCGCAGTACGGAAACAGCGCATATCCGTCCTTACATTTTTTTTCACCAAAACTGCCCCGGACGTTAAAATTTTCTTGACATCTTTTTCACGGCTTGCTACTCATACGCTAAGTAAGTTTCGGAAGTTCTTGCAGAGCCAAGAAAGAACGATGGAGAACAAAACCGCTTCGTTGTTTTTCTGCCTCAAAACTCCGGAAACTTAAGATGTCAGCGTTCCGTGAAATTTCGGGACTGAAGTTCCGGAAGCAAGAAAGGAGGTAGGAAAATGGCTCAGGGTAAAGTAAAATGGTTCAACGACGCAAAGGGGTTCGGTTTCATCGAGCAGGAGAACGGCGAAGACGTATTCGTCCACTTCTCGGCCATCGCGGCTGATGGCTTCAAGACCCTCGCTGAAGGCGAGCAGGTAACCTTTGACGTGGTCAGCGGCCCCAAGGGGCTCCAGGCCGCCAACGTCAAGAAGATGTAACAGCCTCCGAAGCTGCTTCCATCTTGCAAGACACCAAGACCCGCCAGCAACAGCCGGCGGGTCTTTTTTGCGGGAAACGGGAGAGTCCCGTCCGGGAATTCTCGATCAGGCAGGATCGGAACTTCCCCGTCACCGGTGATAATCTGCCAGAGGAAGTCTCTCCGGCCGGAGCTTTCACTGGCTTCCAGAGCTTTCCCCATTTCCGGGATCCTGCAATGACGCCGTATCACCGGCCCCGTGAAAGCCCCGATCCGACCTCCGCAGCAGTTTTTCAACAGCCTGCCAGTTCCAATCTCCCCCCCCATCGCCTCACCAGTTCCTGCCGAAGCCGCCCGTTATCAAGGGACGACAGATGAGGGTCACGCTCCACCAGCGCGAAGGCCTCCTGCCTGGCTTCCTCCATGATGGGCCCGTCCCTCAGGATGTCAGCCACGCGGAATTCGGGAAGGCCCGCCTGCCTTGTGCCGAGGAAGTCGCCGGGGCCGCGCAGCTCGAGATCAGCCTCGGCAATCCGGAAACCGTCGTTGGTCTGCTCCAGCACCTTCAGCCTCCTCGCGGCATCCCCTGAAAGATCGTCTCCGGACAGGAGAATGCAGTGGGAGCTGGCGGTCCCGCGCCCGACCCTGCCCCGGAGCTGGTGGAGTTGGGACAACCCGAAGCGCTCGGCATGTTCAATGACCATCACCGTTGCGTTCGGCACATCGATTCCCACCTCGATCACGGTTGTCGCAACCAGGATGTCGATCCCGCGGTCTTTGTAGGCACCCATGACCGCCTCCTTCTCCTCCGGCTTCATTTTCCCGTGCAGCAACCCGACCCGGAGTTCCGGAAAAACATCACCTGCCAGGTGCCCGGCCATCAGGGTAGCCGCCTTGAGATCCGATTTTTCCGATTCCTCCACCAGGGGATAAATGACATAGGCCTGCCTCCCGGCCCGGACCTCTTCACGTATCAGGCGGTAAACCCGATGCCGCTGCGACTCGGGGCAGATCCGTGTCGCCACCGGGCTCCTTCCCGGCGGAAGCTCGTCTATCACCGAAAGGGAAAGATCCCCGAAAACGGTCATTGCGAGGGTGCGGGGAATGGGTGTCGCCGTCATGACCATGATATGCGGATTCTGGCCTTTTTTCCTCAGGATGCCACGCTGCAGCACGCCGAAACGGTGCTGTTCATCGATTATGCCCAACCCCAGGCGCTTGAACTCCACCTTCTCCTGGATCACGGAGTGTGTGCCTACGATCACCGACACATTGCCGCACGCAACATCTTCGAGCAGACGGGACCTTTCCTTGCCCTTGACCCTGGAGGTGAGCAGGCAGGCTGCTATCCCCAGCTGAGCGCAATATCGGCGCACGGCAAGAAAATGCTGTTCCGCCAGTATTTCGGTGGGCGCCATTATGACAACCTGGCAATCGTTTTCCACGGCCAGGAGAGCGGTGAGGATGGCCACCACGGTCTTGCCGCTGCCCACGTCCCCCTGCACCAGGCGGTGCATGGGATGGGGAGCCGCCAGGTCCTCCTTGATCTCGGCAAGAACACGTTTCTGCGCTGCGGTCAGGGCGAAGGGAAGGGACTTTACCAGCTGGCGGGTATATTTGTGGGTAACCTGGAACGGTATGCCCTGCTCGATCGACACCCCGCGCTTTTTCAGGGCAAGCCCCAACTGGAGAAAAAAGAATTCGTCGAAGGCCAGGGTGCGGTGGGCGCAGGTTGCACGCCGCTCAAGCAAATCGACCGCAGTGTCGTTTCCGGGAAAATGGACCTCCCTAAGAGCAGCGGCTACGGGAATCAACGACAGTCGCTCCAGCATTTCTCCCGGGATAGCCGTCTCCACCGATTCCGAAAAGGTATCGACAATTTCCTTCTGCACTTTCCTCAACGACTTCTGCCGCAGCCCTTCCGTGAGGGGATAAACCGGTATGGTCCGTCCGAAATTGACGGGATCGTCGGCCATAAACGACGCCGGGTCTGCTCCATCCGCAAGCCAATCCACTTCGGGATGGTGAATCTCCCGGTCATGGCCGTAACAGACCACTTCCCCGGAAAAAATTCCCTTCCTCCCGGCCCGCCAAGTTCCGGCCATATGCCGGGGGCTGAAATTGAACCACTTCAAAAGCACCGCGCCACGACCATCGCCCACGACCGCTTCGAAAACCCGGCGGCCGCCCCGGGAAATCCTGGTCTCGGCGCTCATCACCTGGGCGCAGAAAACTTCCAGCTGCCCCGGGCGCAGCCTGTCCAGGGAACGAAGCTGCCTGCGGTCTTCGTAGCGATACGGGAGAAGATAAAGCGCATCCTCTACCGTGTGAATCCCCTTCTTCGCCAGCGCTGCCGCCATCTTCGGCCCCACACCCTTGATGAAGCGGACTGCTGTTTCCAGGTTCTTGCGGTTTATCACGGACCTTGAATCGGTTAGGGCAATCGAGTTCTCCGCCGGCCTGACCCGGGAAAGCACAACCGTCAATCCATGCGCATCCACTTGGACCTGGTCGCCAGGCTTCAGGCAAAGCCTCTCCAGAATCTCCTGCGGCAGCAGGATCCTGCCCTCATCATCAATTTTTATGACAGGCATGAAGTGACCTCGTAAAATCGGCATAATTAGCGTCCATCCGAAAACCCATGAAAAACTGTAGTCAAGGCCGGAGCGGGGCTTCCGAGGAGATCGTGATACGGCGAAAGTAGCAAGATATCGATTACCGGGAAAGCGCTTGAAACCAGTAAAAGCTCCGACCAGTGAGTCATGAGTTGACAGATTATCACGAGCTTCGAGGAAGATCCGCTCCGGACCCGGGGAGACATTCCGATCTGGAAACTGCATAATACTTGTCTTGAGTTTCCGGACGAACACTAACTAGTGGCTGGCACGATTGCTCACCTTTGGATCCTTACTTTCGGCACCGGGAATTTCCGCCCGACAATGGCTTTGTACCGGGAGCGCAGGGACTCCAGGTCGCTGCCGAGAAAATCGGTCGTTTCGGAACAGCCGGGCAGGGACAGGTATTTCTCCACCAGTGAGTTCATCAGCGCGTTGTACCGCTTGCGCGAACTGCCATGGGCGAAGTTCCGGCCCGGAAAACGCCTGATATCGCCGTCAAACAGCGGCGATATGTGATAAAGCTCGTGGAACACGGTGATCAGCTTCTCGCGTTTCGGGAGATCGAAGAAGCGGGGAGCGAGGAAGTAAATCACGTAGAGCATCTCGATCCGCCGATGCACCACCGTGGGCATGGTGAGGAGGGCAGAACGCCGTCCCCTTTTGACTTCCATGGATCGGGCGCCACCGGCAAAACGGAGCGGGTGTATTTTCGCGTAAACACCATGCACGCCTCCACTCCTTGTGGAAGAAACGCACAGCAAGACTTGGGACGGATCGATATGACCGAGTTCCTCGACCTTGCCGACGATGTCCGCCACAAGCTTCTCCAGCGATAAGGTCAGGTTGAGAGTGGTCACCGGGCAGCCCTTTCCATTTTGTGACAGAACAGGCAACGGTCCTTCGGCGGATGGTTTGCAGGGAGGGGATTCATCTTTTCATTATGGCATCTCTCGCAGCCGCGCTCGGCCTCCCTCCTGCTGCCGGATTTTTCCAGCACTTCGTAGGTTGCCCGATGCGCTGCGTCATGGGGTACCTTTTTGGTGGTTTCCTTGCCGGAAACCAGTATGACTACGGCCAGGACGGCAGCGGCGAAAACAACGAACAACAGGTCTTTCGTGACAAGCTTCATGCTTCTTCCCAACGGGTGTCAGCCGGATATGACCGCGCAGCCGATTGCGCCGTTGTGCTGTGGATTTTCCGGAACGGTCACCACATATCCCTCTTCTTCCAAAAGCCTTACCAGGGCGCCGTTGCGGGCAACTCCGCCGGTAAGGACAATCTTCTCGGACGGAAACCGCCTGAGCATGGGAACAACCCTTTTCACCAGTGTCCGGTTGACTCCGGCACAGAGCCGGGCAACGGGATAACCCCGAACGATCTGGCCGATAAGCTCCGATTCGCCGAAGATGCCGCAAGTGGCATCGAGCCGGACCGGGTTTTCCCAGTGGGAGGAAAGTTCTTCCAGTCCCACCTCCAGCACGGCTGCCATGTTCTCCAGGTAGCGGCCGCTGCTTGCGGCGCACTTGTCGTTCATCACGAAATCCCTGAGCGAAGCGTCCCGTATCAGCGCCACCTTGGTATCCTGGCCTCCCATGTCCAGCAGGGTGAAATCCCTGAGCCCGGTCTGAAAAAGCGCTCCCGCAGTATGCGCCCTTATTTCGGAAATGACCCGGACACTTTTGAGGTGCAGCGTGTTGCGTCCGTAGCCGGTGGCGACTATGGAGGACCCTGAAATCTCGGCAGGTGAAAACAGCCCGGTTGCAGCCAGGTCGAACGTCAGGTCATCCCCCTTCATCCGCCCGAAATTCCTGTAGAAAGAAATCGTGTCAAAGGTCTCCAGGCGGATGACGCTCCCCGCGGACACGAGGGCGAACTTCACTTTCCTGCTCCCGAGATCAATGCCGATCCTCATTTCATCCCCCCCACCAGTTCAAGGAAACTCTCGATACGGATGGCAGTGCGGGCATCCAGCGGCCCCGGCTTGTCTCCCTCCAGGGTCAGGACAGGGAGGGAAAGCCTGCGGCGGACGATCATGTCCTCTATCTGCCGGAAACAGAACGACTGCACGTAGTGGATCACGCCGTCTATCCTTCTCTTCTCCAGCTCCCTTTCGATATCCGCCAGGCGGAAGAATATGTCATAAGGGTAGGTGTAGGCGCGGTACCGCTCAACCAGGTCGTGAATGCCGTACGGCATCGAGAACTGCCGCTGTGTCTCGTTGAAAACGACACGCGCGCCATGGGATTCCAGGAACGGGTAAAGCCCCTCGATTATGGGAGGAACGCCTATGTAGGCAAGCCGTATCCTGTCGCGGAACGGCTCGCGTGAACGCGCTTCGGCCATGAAGCGGTCGATTTCCGCCTCAAAGCGGTCCGGGAAGCTGTTCATGTCCGACGAGGACACCTGGAAGCAATGATTTTCCGCGCCCGACACCAGGTTTTCTTCCCAGGTGAGCCTGTCCACTTCGCGGATTTTTTCCCTGATGGATTCAAGGCGCTCTCCGGCCCGGTTGACCGCATCCCAGCCAACCCCGAACGCACCCATCAGCCGTTCGATCTGCTCCGTGAGCGCGACGACGCTCCTGTCATGGGGATAGGCAAAGGGAATGACACGGATTCCGCCAAGAGAAAGAACCTCCATAAGGGCTCGGGTATTGCTGCAGTCCCCTTCAGTGACGGCGACCATCTCGCGGATGCCGCTTTCCATGACGGCTGCATAAATGCCCTTGATCCAGCTGCACGTGTTGCGCGGGAAACCGCAGGCCTCGGCATCTTCGACAAGTTCAAGCCCCTTGCCGCCCGTTATGAACAGGTTGTTCAGATCTACCGGTATCCTGTCGGCGGCCAGCAGAACTTCAAGCGGAATGGTTGTGGTAAATCCGGTTCTGTTCACGAATCCTCATTCGGACTTGATGAAATTGAAATAGAGCAGCACCGCGCCTATGACAAGTCCGCCCCCGACAAAGGGAAGTGTTGAAGAGAGATTGAGTTCGTCGCCTTGCGGAGGGAAGATGTATCGGGTCATGACCATTATGGCGATCACGCAGAACAGGCTGAGCAAGACGAATTTGGAGCGCTTGATCACCGCATAGAAAAAAATGACCAGGAAAGTCCCGATGATCCATGGATTCTCCATGGCGCTCTTGAGGGTCAGATTCTGCAGGAACTTTATCACGTTTTCCGTTTCGAACGGGGTCAGGCGCTCTGTTGTCCTGTTAATCAGCTCCTGTTTGTCCATTGCTCCTCCTTCAGAGGATAGGTTGCCCGCCCGTAACCCCGGGCGGGCAACCTATCAATTCCAATTCGGAAATCATCCCTGTATCAATAGCAAATTTCACTTTGGAATTAAAGGAGAATATTGTCGAGAACCGGGGAGCGCCACTGAGCGTCCACCCCAAATGCCTTGACAAAGTTGCCCCTGGGAAACTAGTATATATAATTTAGCATATTATCAGTCAACAGGTTATGGAATGATTCGCCATCAGTGGAAAAGATGGCGTTTCGGCATGGGAAGCGATGGAAACGCTACCCGAGAGGAGGTTTGCACCTGGCGTGTCCTGGAAGGCTATCGGAATATTCGACTCGGGTGTCGGCGGTCTCACCGTCCTGAAGGAAATAGTAAAGGCTCTTCCCCAGGAAGACACCATATATCTGGGCGACACGGCGCGTGTGCCCTACGGCACCAAATCTCCGGAAACGGTGACCCGTTACTCCATGGAGATAACTTCATTCCTGGTCAGTAGGGACATCAAGCTGCTGGTCGTCGCCTGCAACACCGCATCTGCCTGCGCCCTGGAAACCCTCAAGAAGCATTTTTCCATACCCATCGTCGGGGTTATCGAACCGGGAGCCCGCCGTGCAGCCTCATCGACCAGAACCGGCAAAGTCGGAGTGATAGGCACGGAGGGAACCATAAGGAGCAGCGCTTACGCAAAGGCCATCAAGCGGATAAATCCCGGCATAGAGGTCATAACGAGGGCCTGTCCCCTGTTCGTCCCCCTGGCTGAGGAAGGCTGGATCGACAACGAAGTAACGCGCATGACCGCCGATATCTATCTCGGTGGTCTGAAAAACGAAGGCGTGGACACGCTTGTTCTCGGGTGCACCCATTACCCGATTCTCAAGAAAACGATCGGCGAAAGCATGGGAAGCGGAGTCCAGCTCGTGGACTCCGCCGAGGAGACCGCGCGAACCGTTGCCGAGATATTGCGCAACTCTTCAATGATCCGGCCGGCATCGGAAAAGGGAAACCATCATTATTTCGTCACTGATGTCCCGGCAGGGTTCATCAAGGTCGGCAACAGGTTTCTCGGCGGCGCCCTCGGTGAAGTACACCAGGTATCGCTGGAAAGGGAAGGTTTCCAGGTACAGCCATGAAACGGGTCCACGGGAAAATAAGGGGAGGCAAGGCATTGCTCCTGACGGCATTCGTTGCCGTTGCGCTGGTATTGGGCGCCCTGATGCTCTTCAAATACTCGGAACGACATGAAAAGCCGACGGCGCAGCAGCAGCCGCACCCCGCCGGGACCATTGCCGTATCGCTGTTTTTCGCATCCTCCGACACAGGTGAATTCGTCATGGAAACGCGCGAGATTGAAGCCTGCGGCAGCGACATTGCCCCCTGCATAAGGAAGGCTCTCGAAGAACTGGCGAACGGCCCGCTGGGAGACCTGTCGCCCACCATCCCCCCGACCAGCACCGTCCGTTCCGTCCAGATTCTGAACGATACGGCAATTGTGGACATGGGCAGGGGGTTCGTGGACGGGTTGCCCCATGGAAGCTCCGCGGAAATGACGGCCGCATATTCCATAGTCAATACTGTAAGCTACAATTTCCCTTCCGTCAAAAGAGTAAAACTTCTGATCGAAGGAAATGAGGCAACCACCCTGGGCGGTCACCTGGACCTGCATAAACCCCTGGAACCGGATTACCTGCCCGGCAGAAAAGAGGGATGACTTACTGCCAGTTGCAGCACGGAACCAAAATCACCCGCCACGTGGAGAACACCGATTATGAAAACCCCTTTTCTTGACGAGATCAGGAACAAAATCCTGGTACTGGACGGCGCCAAAGGAACCATGCTCCAGGAACGGGGCCTGAGGCCGGGCCAGCCCCCGGAGGAAATGAACCTGACCGCTCCCGAAGTCGTGCAGGCCGTGCACCTGGAATACCGCCAGGCAGGCGCCGACATCATCGTAACCAACACGTTCGGCGGCAACAGGGAAAAACTTTCCCACTACGGCCTGGAAGACCGGATCCAGGAAATAAACCGCTCCGGAGTAGCCCTGGCAAGGAAAGCCGGGGGGCCGTCAGCCTATGTCGCCGCATCGATGGGTCCCACCGGCCTGTTCGTCGAACCACTTGGAGACATCTCTTTCGACCGGATGTCGGCCGTATACAGGGAGCAGGCCGAGATCCTCATGGAAGCAGGCGCAGACCTCTTCACCCTGGAAACTTTCCTGGACATAAAGGAAATCAGGGCTGCGATAATCGCGATCCGCGAGCTTTCCCCGACCATCCCCATCATCTCCATGCTCACCTTCGACGACAAGGGAAGAAGTGTACTCGGAACTCCTCCGGAAGCGTCGGCCATAACCCTGGAAGCTGTCGGAGCAAACATAATCGGCTCCAATTGCGGTCTTGGTGTCGCGGGTATATATGAAATCCTCAAATCCATGCGCCAGGTCACCGGTCTGCCGCTCATAGCCCAGGCAAATGCCGGCCTGCCGGTCCTAAAGGACGGGAAAACCGTGTTCCCCGGCACACCGGAGGAAATGACCACTTACCACGACCGCTTCGTGGAGCTCGGTGTCCGAATCATCGGCGGCTGCTGCGGGACAACCCCCCGGCACATAGCCGCAATCCGCCAGGCGCTCGAGGGCAAAAACAGGCCCTTCCCGGTTTGCGGCCCCGACCGCGGAACGACTTTCCTCTCCAGCCGTTCAGGTTTCACGGCTGTCGGCAGCAGCCACCCGGCCGCGGTTATCGGCGAACGCATCAACCCCACGGGTAAAAAAGCCTTTGCCGCCGAACTGAGGGAGGGAAAGATATCCTACATTCGGCGGGAAGCCCTTGAGCAGGCGAATGCCGGCGCCACCCTGCTGGACGTAAACGTGGGAACACCGGGCATCGACGAGGCCGCTGCCATGGAAAAGGCCGTATTCTGCGTAACCGGCGCCGTCACGGTACCGCTCGTGCTCGATTCATCCAACCCTGAAGCGCTTGAGCGGGGGCTCAAGGCTGCAGACGGCAAAGTGCTGGTCAATTCCGTCTCCGGCGAGGAAAAGAGCATCAGCCGCATACTCCCTCTCGTGAAAAAATACGGCGCTGCGGTAATCGGGCTGACCCTTGACGAAAAGGGCATCCCGCCGACCGCCGGTGGGAGAGCTGCCATCGCCGGGCGGATTGCCGCTGCGGCGGAAAAGATGGGCATCCCGAGACAGGATATTCTTATCGACTGCCTTGCTCTCACGGTCAGCGCAGAGCAGAAGCAGGCAGTCGAAACACTGGATGCCATCCGGGAAGTGAAGGGCTCGCTGGGTCTCAACACGGTGCTGGGAGTAAGCAACATTTCCTTCGGCCTTCCCTGCCGGCAGCTGATGTCATCCACGTTTTTCGCCATGGCGCTGGCGGCGGGCCTTGACGCAGCCATCATCAATCCGAAGGAAAAAGCAATGATGGATGCATGGCGGGCGGCAATGGTCCTGTTGCAGAAAGACCTCCGGGCCGCCTCGTACGTGGATGCCTACCGCGACACCGCGGCTGCTTCCGCAGCGGAGCCGCCAGCCGGCCTCCCGGCCGACATAAGGGGGCTCCTGTCCCGTGCGGTCATCGACGGCGACAGGGATGGGATCGTCCAGCTGGTCAACCGGGCACTGGAAGAAAGGCTCACTCCCCTCCAGGTCAGCAACGAAGGCCTGCTGCCAGGTCTGGAGGAAGTGGGACGCCGCTTCGAAAAGAACCAGTTTTTCCTTCCCCAGGTGATGCAATCGGCCGAAACCATGCAGAGCGCCTTTTCCCGCCTGAAGGAAGTGATGCAGCAGGACTCGCTGGCTTCCGAAGGGCGCATACTGATGGCGACCGTTGAAGGCGACATCCACGATATCGGCAAGAATATCGTCTGCACCCTGCTGGAAAACCATGGCTTCGAGGTGATCGACCTGGGCAAGAACGTGCCCGCCCAAAGGATAATCTCCGAGGCGAGAGAAAGAAAAGTCGACGCTGTGGGCCTCTCCGCGCTGATGACGACAACCATGTCGGAAATGGAAAACGTGATCGGCAAGCTCAAGGCGGAAGGAATACGGACATTCACCATGGTCGGCGGCGCGGTGGTGACCCAGGCCTACGCCGACGAGATAGGCGCCGACCTGTACGCGAAGGATGCAATGGAAGCAGTGGCCAGGATCAAAAAGCTCCTCGGGAAAAACTCCTGAAGAGCATACCCTGCCTTCCGTTTCTCCCTTGCATCAATCCGGATGCCATGCTACTTTCTGCGTGCAAACAACAGCTTGGGCCGCCGGCCATAGATTACGGCACGGCATCTTCATAACTCGCGCGTATCCGGTCACCTGTGATAACAGCGGCCAAGGCCGGAGCGGGGCTTTCGACGAGATCGTGATACGGCTTCAATGCAAGATCTTGAAAACCGGGAGAGCGCTTGAAACCAGTTAAAGCTCCGATCAGTGAGTCATGAGTTGACAGATTATCACGAGCTGCGAGAAAGTTCCGCTCCGGCCCCAGCGAGGCTTTCCGGGTGAAAACTAACTAACAGAGAGTAAACCATGGTACAGGGATTCAATCACAATATTCTTTACAAGGGAGTTGTATTCCACGTCCAGACCGAAGACAGCGGCCTGAAGAACCCCCATATCACCACTCTCCTTTACCGGGACGGCACGATAATCGCCTCGAAGAAGACCGATTATTCCGACATCATCACGGTCGAAATGCTGGAAAAGGTCGTCGAAGACCTCATGAAGGAACAGCACAAGGATATGCTGCGGCGTTTGAAGGCTGGAGAATTCGACAGCAGGGCGTTCGCTGATGGAGAAGCGCCCGGGCAGGAAGAGAACGCCTCCGGCCGGGAACAGCGTCAAACCGGCGAAGATCAAACGCCAGGCGGGACGTCGAAACGTGAACAGACCCTGGACGATATGATCCTTGAGTATCTGGCCTCGGTAAAAGACTGAGATTTGCCCAAAAGGCAACAGCAGCAGGAAAGGGAAAGATTTTGGATAAAGACAGGATTGCGTTTCTGGAAGAAAAGGCCCGGGATCTCCGGGTTTCCATCGTCAAGACACTCCATCGGTCCCAATCAGGCCATACCGGCGGGTCCCTCTCGGCAATCGACATGGTTACGGCCCTCTATTTCCAGGTGATGCGGCACGACCCGGAAAACCCACTTTGGGAGGAGAGGGACCGCTTTGTACTCAGCAAGGGTCATGCTGCTCCCGCCCAGTACGTGGCGCTGGCGGATGCAGGCTATTTCCCCAAGGAAGACCTGATGATGCTCCGCAGGCTCGGCAGCCATCTCCAGGGGCACCCTGACAGCAAGGGAACACCCGGTGTGGAGGTCTGCACCGGCTCCCTGGGCCAGGGGCTGTCCATGGCAAACGGCATGGCTCTCGGTTTGCGGCTGGGCAACAGGCAATCAAGGGTTTACGCCCTGCTTGGCGACGGCGAGCTGCAGGAAGGCCAGGTATGGGAAGCGGCGATGGCTGCGGCACATTACCGCCTGGACAACCTCTGCGCCATGGTCGACGCCAATGCGCTCCAGATCGACGGAGAGGTGGAAAAGGTCATGAACGTGGGTCCCATCGGGGAAAAGTTCCGCGCCTTCGGCTGGAACGTCCTGGAAATCGATGGACACGATATGGAAGCCATCGTCGAAGCACTTGAAACCGCGGAAACCGTGAAGGGCAAACCGACGGTGATCGTGGCGCGGACCGTGAAGGGAAAAGGGGTTCCACGTTTCGAGCACAAGGCATCCTACCATGGTGTGGCGCCCAATGACGACGAATTGAACGAGGCCCTTATTTGCCTGGGCTGCTTCGAAGATTGAGAGAAAGGAAGGAATCAGCATGAAGGCAACCAGGGAGGCCTACGGAGAAACACTCGCCCGGCTGGGGGAGGAAAACAAGGACATAGTGGTGCTCGACGCCGACCTGTCCGGATCGACCAAGACCGCGGTATTCGCGAAAAAATTCCCGGAGCGCTTTTTCAACATGGGTATAGCCGAGGCCAACATGGTCGGCACGGCCGCCGGCCTTGCCGCGGTGGGCAAAATTCCTTTTGTTTCCACTTTCTCCATATTCGCCGCAGGCCGGGCATGGGAACAGATCCGCCAGTCCGTGGCTTATCCAAAGGCCAATGTGAAGATAGTGCCGACCCATGGAGGAGTGACGGTGGGCGAGGATGGCGGCACGCACCAGTCGGTTGAGGATATCGCCATAATGCGCGCAATTCCCAACATGACTGTCATAGTGCCCGCGGACGCAGAGGAAACAAAAGGCGCCGTGACCGCGGCAGCCGCATTCAAAGGGCCTGTATTCATAAGGCTCGGCCGCAACAAGGTCCCCAGGGTCTTCGATGAAGGCCACATTTTCCAGATAGGCAAGGGATGCGAAATCGCCGCCGGAACCGACCTCACCTTCGTGACAACTGGAATCATGACTGCCCAAGCCATGCAGGCGGCCACGCTTCTGGCTCCCGAGGGAATTTCCGCGCGCGTGGTTCATATCGGCACAGTGAAGCCTCTGGACAAGGAGCTGGTTCTCAAGGCAGCCAGGGAAACGGGGGCCATAGTGACTGCTGAAGAACATTCCATAATCGGCGGACTGGGCTCGGCAGTCAGCGAGCTTCTGGCAGAACGTCAGCCCACTCCCCTCGTGCGGGTGGGGATCAAGGACAGGTTCGGCACATCGGGGAAGGCAGAGGAACTGCTCAAGTATTTCGGCCTTATGCCCGAAGACCTGGTGGAAGCGGCGCGCAGCGTGCTTGCCCGGAAATAGGAAGTGGCGACAGGGCTCATCAGGAAATCCTCCGGGTTTACCTTGGTCGCAGTGCTGGTCATGGTCGTCATCATGGGAATCATGACCGGGATCGCCGGACAGAGCTGGAGAACGTTCATGGCGCGTGAGCGCGAGGAGGAACTCATTTTCCGCGGCTCACAGTACCGGGACGCCATCACCCGCTGGCATGCGCCCAGGACGGGCCAGCGGGCAGCCCCCCCGCTGAACGATCTCAAGGATCTGCTTCTCGACCCGACAACCCTCACCAAGACCCGTTACATAAGGCGTCTCTATAAGGATCCGTTGACCGGGGAAGACTGGGTTCCCCTCAAGGACCCAGTCCGGGGCATAATCGGGGTGGCCAGCTCGAGCAACGACCCGCCCATGAAGCAGGCGAATTTCCCGGACGGCCTGGAATACCTGGAAGGCAAGAAGAAATACAGCGAGTGGCAGTTCACCTACCAGCCTGCCACCGCGACTGCAGCAAAGTCGACCGTTACAACGAAATAGTCAGTTTCCATCCGGAAACTCCTGGTAAAGGCTTATAAAGGCCGGAGCGGGGCTTTCGAGAAGATCGTGATACGGATTCAGTGCAAGATCCCGAAAACAGGGAAAGCGCTTGAAACCATTAAAAGCTCAGGCCAGTGAGTCATGAGATGACAGATTATCACGAGCTACGAGGAAGTCCCGCTCCGGCCCCAGAGAGACTTTCCGGATGAAAACTATAGCTTCCATCCGGAAAGTATTGATGGGCCGGAACTGAGACGTCTTATTCCACTGTTCCCGGAGAGGTTTCTATGTACGAAAAGATGTACGACAAGGCAATGCCGTCTGAAGGTGAGATACCTTTTCAGTTGCCTGACTGGATAGCATGCGCACCATTCGAAGAATACCTGGGCATGCGGATCGAAGAAGCGGAGCATGGCAGAGCCATACTTTCGATGCCCTTCAAAGTGAAGCTTTCACAGGGAAAGGGGCTGCTGCACGGCGGCGCTGTAACAGCGCTTGCGGATACGGCAGTTGCCATGGCCATCAAAAGCGTCCTGCCGGAGGGAAGCCACTTCGTGACCATGGATCTCTCCCTCAAGTTCCACGCGCCGATAAAGAGCGGAGTGGTAAGGGCAGTGGCAACAATCCTGGAACGCGACGAAAGGACCATAAAGGGAATTGCGGAGGTATTTGACGACCAGGGCGTCAAGGCCGCGACCTTCAACTCGGTATTCAGGGTGAAGAAAAGTTCCTGAAAGTTTCGCCGGCAAGCTGCATGCCCGCCACACTGTTTCACAAAACGGACCCCCCCCTTGTTTTCTCCTTCTACAGGTGAAATCAAGGGGGGTTTTTCATAGTATCTCCAGCTTGTATCTCCTCGAACCAAGCCCAATCTTCTCGGCATGTTCAAGCTGGCAAGACCAATCGACATCCGGATGAACTCCCCGGAACTTGTCCTCTCCCGGCTCGAAACCCGACTGCAGGGCAGTACCCCTGACGCCCGGCGCGGCATTCACCAGGTCGACGCTGGCCTGATCCACAGCAACCGGGTCTCTCGAAGCGCATATCCCGATGTCGTTGACTATGGGCGCATCGGAATGGCCATAACAATCGCAGGCTGGAGACACCTGGGTGATGAAATTAATGAACATTGCCGATGACCTTTTGCCGGAAAGCGCGCCAAGGGCGTACTCAGCCATCTTCTTCATTACCGGTGCTGAAGCCTCGTTCCATTGAACCTTGACAGCCTTTACCGGGCAGGCGGAAATGCAGCGGCCGCAGCCAACGCACATTTCCGGCACAATGAAAGCGGTGCCTTTCTTCAGGTTGACGGCTTCATGGTCACAAGCATGCATGCATGCCCCGCAACCGGTGCAGAGCTCCCCGGCAACCACCGGCGCCATCGTGGAATGCTGCTGAAGTTTGCCGGCCCGGCTCGAACATCCCATGCCCAGATTCTTCAAAGCGCCACCGAATCCGGTCAGTTCATGCAGCTTGAAATGGGACACTGCCACCAGGGAATCGGCCTCGGCAATGGCGGAGCCGATCTTCACCGTTTTCAAAAGCTCCCCTTCAATGGGGACCTCCCTTGCGGATTGACCTCTCAGGCCGTCGCACATGATGAGCGGCGCGCCCACTACTTCGGATGAAAAACCGTTCGCCACCGCGCAACGAAGGGCCGACACGGCGTTTTTTCTCTCCCCCGGATAAAGGGTGGAGGAATCGGTCAGAAAGGGCATCCCGCCGCACTTCCTGATCTCCTCCACGATCCTCCTGACAAAAACCGGTCGAACATACGCATGGCAGCCCTGCTCCCCGAAATGGATCTTCACCGCCACGAGATGCCCAGGGGAAACAAAAGAGCTGATGCCGCACTTTTCCATCAGCCTGCCGATCTTGTCGAACAGGTTTTCCGATGTGGACGTCCTCAGGTCGGAAAAGAAGACCTGGCTCATGATTGGTTGACCTCTCTAGTTTTCATCCGGAATCGGTCTGGATAAAAATTCACTTTGTAAGGACAAGGCACACGACCTACGCGGCTACCACATCAATCCTGTCGCCGCGTCTGATGGTGCCGCCACGCAGGACTTTGACAAAAATACCCTCGCGCGGCATGACGCAATCGCCCGCCTGGTGGTATATTGCGCAGCGCGTATGGCATTCTTTGCCGATCTGGGTGACTTCATGCAGTGTTTCGCCGATTTCAAGCCTGGTGCCGATGGGCAGGGAAGGCAGATCGATACCCTCGGTGGTGATATTCTCGGCAAAATCTCCGGAACTGACATCAAGGCCTTTTTCCTGCATCTTCCTTATGCTCTCGATAGCGAGAAGACTTATCTGCCGATGCCACTCACCTGCATGAGCATCATCGACAATCCCGTGTGCAACCCGCACGACAACCTGGTCTACCGGTTTCTTACGCTCGCCTTTCTTTTCACTGACACATACGTCGACAACTATGCCTGACATGATTTCTGCCCCTTTCATTGTTTTTCAGCCGCCTATCTTCGACATCGAAAAGGGCTTTCGTTCGGAAGCCTGCTCCACGATGATGTGTTTGCCGGGCTTATCAATGACGATCCTGCGCAGGATTTCCTGCAATCCTGCCACATCGCCTGCCCGCAGCAGCGGTTTCAGATCTACTTCCTTATCGGAAAACAGACAGTTTTTCGCCATTCCCTTCGAGGTTACCCTGATGCGGTTGCATTCACTGCAGAAATGTCCTGATACCGGGGTTATGACACCCACAGTCCCGGCAGCACCGGCTATCTTGTAGTCCCTGGACGGACCGGCCATTTCTCCCCGAACGACCGGCTGAAGTGAAAACCGCGCATTGATGCGATCAAGAATCTCCTCGCCTGAAATGGACCGTGACTGCCAGCCCTCCTCCTTCGTGGTCGGCATGTACTCGATAAACCTGACCGCGAATGGTTTATCAATGGTTATCGCCGCAAAATCATTGATCTCATCTTCATTGATTCCACGCATTGCAACCGCATTGATCTTTATCGGGAAACCGACCTTCTCAGCCGCATGTATGCCGGCCATGACCTTCCGCAGGTCGCCGCCCCTGGTTATCTCGCTGAACCTTTGTTCCCGCAACGAATCCAGACTGATGTTGAGGCGCTGTACGCCTGCATCGCGCAGCTGTTGCGCCATTTCTTCGAGAAGGTAGGCATTGGTCGTCAGTACGAGCTGCCGCAAGCCCGGAATTTTTGCCAACTGTGACAGGAAAGGAATGATACCGTTCCTCACCAGCGGCTCTCCACCGGTAACCCGTATCTTTTCGATGCCCAGCGGGACGACTGATCTGGCCAGCAGCAGCAGTTCCTCATAACTGAGGATGTCGTGATGGTCGACCTTGTCCACACCCCCGGCAGGCATGCAGTAGATGCAGCGGAAGTTGCACCTGTCCGTTACCGAGAGACGTAGGTAGTTGATTTTGCGTCCATATGAATCTATCAGAGCCATGATGCATCCTTCCTTCCAGCAGCGAGTTGGAAACCTCCTCTTGTCTATCCTGAGTTTCCGGACGGGCACCCTTATGATATTTCATACCATATTGCTCAAAACAAGTCAGCAGATAAAAAGGCGGGCACCCCTTCCAGGGTGCCCGCACGCAAAATCGAATCCAAATTGAGTCAAAGACGGAAACTAGAATTTCCAGAACTCGTCAATTTCCTCTCCGGAGAAATCCCAAACTGCATTGTGCGGCGGGATCTCTTCTTCGAAGAACTCGGGCAGACGGTCGTCTTTGTTGGTCATGCCTGCGGCGGTATTGAACTCGTGTTCGGTCTTGAGGATATACTTTCCGAACTCGACCACGTCATCAGCGGTCAGGCTGGTTCCGTAGCGGGCATTGATCATTTCGTAAATGGCCGTAAAGCACTCGGGGATATCGAGGGCCGGGAAAGCCACGAAGATGCACAGACCGCAGCTGTCAACTGCAGCAGTGGCAATCTGCAGGTTCCTTGACAGTTCCACCTGGCCGGCCTTTGAAAGAGGATCAACGTATCCGCCGACCTTGAGGATGTTGGTCGCGATGGTGTAGCCGGAGGTGTGGTCCGCGCCCATGGTGGAGGTTGCATAGGTTATGCCGATACCTTTGACCGAGCGCGGGTCATAAGCGGGGATACCCTGGTTCTTTACAACAGGGATCCTGGTCAGACCATAAGTTCTGCCCACCGAGCCTGCTCCGTTGCCCAGGATGCGGCCAAGAGGCGATCCCTTGCGAATTTCCTCGTTATAGAGGCGGAAAGCTTCCTTGCCGTCGCCCCAGGGAAGGATACCGGCTTCCATTGCAACGCTCATGAGCACGGCGCCTTCAATGGAGTCGATGCCGATGTCGTCCATTGCCCAGTCGCACCTTGCGATGTCGTCAAGATCAGAGATCATGGCGTCGGCGCCCAATCCCCACACCGTTTCATATTCGAAGCCGGAAGTGATGTACTTGCCGTCTGCGTCGACGTACATCTGGGAGCACTTGATGATACAGCCTGCGTGGCAGCCGTGGGTGGTATTGCCGCCCCTGGCTGCGATTGTGTCGTGCATGGTCTCGCCGCAGATGTTGTTGGCATGGTCGCAAGTGCCGAAACGGAAGTTCTTGGTGGGCAGGCCGCCGGCCTCGTTCAGGATGTTGATCAGGACGTTGGTGCCGTAAGTGGGTAAGCCCTGGCCGCTGACGGGGTGATCCAGCAGCGCCTTGGCAAAGATGCGGGCCTGGGTCTTGAATTTCTCCGGATCGGCGAGCTTCACGCCGGGGCCGCCGGTATCGTCGACGGTGATGTACTTTATCTTCTTGGAACCCATGACCGCGCCGCCGCCGCCACGGCCGTGGCTGCGGATGTTTCCGTCGGGGTCCTTCACGGAAATGTTCGCGGAAGCCATTTTGTATTCGCCGGCAGGGCCGCAAACGAGGACGCCGATTTTCTTGCCGAGCCGCTCGCTGACTTTGGTTATGAGTTCATAGTTGCCCACACCCTTGCCGACGAATTCCATGTCTTCCTTGATGGTGGCGCCGTCATTGTTGATGTGGATGCTGTACCACTTGTCTTCCTTCGGCATGCCTTCGATGATGACTGCCTTGATGCCGAGCCTTTCCAGGTTCTGCGCCGCGGTTCCGCCTGCGTTGCTCTCCTTGATGCCGCCGGTCAGGGGGCTCTTGAAACCGGCCGAAAGCCGGCCAGAGTTGGCTGCCGCCGTTGCGGTCAACAGGCCGGGAGCAAAAACCAGCTTGTTGTACTTGCCAAGCGCATCACAGGTGGGAGGTACTTCTTTCGCCACGACCGTGGATGTAAGCGCGCGACCGCCGAGCGCTGCCCATTCGCTCGGAACCGGTTCGGTGCTTGAGGTGAGGTTAGTCATGTTGATGCGGATGATTTTTTCTCCCATAATTTCCTCCATTCCCATTCTTTTATAATTTTTTTTGTACAGCTGCCCGGCTGTATACTATGAAATAAACATACCATATTTGATAAAAAAAGAATATTTCTATTCCGTCGTGCGGCTTTCCATATCCCCTCGGCTTGCAAATCCACGCAACGACGCAATTTTACGATTTTTATGGTTCTTTGACCGTACCATCTCCGAGTCGGCCAAAAGTTCAAATTTTCTGGTTTCGTTATTTCTCAGCAGACATAATGATGTATCAAAGCATGACAGAAGCCTGACACAATAAGACAGCGTTATGAAGTCACACCTATTTGGAACGGGTCGCTCCATAAAGCCGCTCGAACCCAGCCATTAGAGTCGGAACTGGAGGCGCGGCATCGGAAAAAAGCCCGGCTGGCAAGTTGTTTGCAATCAAGCGGGAGGGGATACAAAAGCAGGGGGGTGGAAGACCCACCCCCCCTTTTTTTACTGAACTTACGTTCAATTACATTGCATTCTTGTAGATTTCGATTACCTGATCAAGAGTAGCGGTACGCGGGTTCATGAGCTGGCAAACGTCTTTCTTCGCGTTTTCGGCCATGACCTTGAGGTCCTGCTCTTTCACGCCGAGGACGGTAAGGTTCGGCGGGATGCCGATGGAAGCCGACAGCGCTTTGATTGCGTCAACGGCTGCCTGGGCGGCGTCCAGAACGGACATGCTTTCGGTCCTTACGCCCATGGCTTTGGCGATGTCAGCCATGCGCTGCGGAGCGGCGATCAGGTTGAACTGCTCAACGTGCGGCAGCAGGATGGCGTTGCAAACGCCGTGCGGCAGGTTGTAGAAGCCGCCCAGCTGGTGAGCCATTGCGTGAACGTAGCCCAGACCGGCGTTGTTGAATGCCATACCGGCGAGGAACTCGGCCCATGCCATGTCGTCGCGTGCCTGGAGGTCGGAACCCAGGGCAACGGCGCGGCTGAGGGACTTGGCGATCAGTTCGATGGCCTTGATGGCGCATGCGTCGGTGATCGGCTCAGCGATGGTGGATACGTATGCTTCAACAGCGTGGGTCAGTGCGTCCATACCGGTTGCTGCAGTCAGTGCGGGGGGTTTGCCCAGCATGAGGACCGGGTCGACGATGCAGCACTGTGCGGTTACACGCCAGTCAACGATAGCCATTTTGACATGGGTATCGGTGTTGGTGATGATGCAGAAACGGGTCATTTCAGAAGCGGTACCCGCCGTGGTGTTGATGGCGATGTAAGGAACGAAGTTTTTGGTGGACTTGTCGAGACCTTCGAAGTCACGAATGTCCATACCGGGGTTGGACATCATGAGGCCGATACCCTTGCCGCAGTCATGGGAGGAACCGCCACCCAGGGAGACCAGGGAGTCGCAACCGTTGTCTTTCCATACTTTTACGCCGTCACGTACGTTAATATCGGTAGGATTGGGCTCGGCGCCGGAGTAAAGAACGTAGTCAACGCCTTCAGCTTTCAGGTAGCCACCGATGATGTCGGCAACGCCAAGCTTGGCGAGACCGGCGTCGGTAACGATCAGGGCTTTTTTGAAGCCGAGGGATTTGGCTTTCGGGCCTGCTTCCTTAGAACAGCCAACACCAAGAATGCTAACGGTAGGAATAAAGAAATAGAACTCTGTTCTGCTAAAGCCATTTGTCAATCCTCCATATTTTATTTTTTTCCATCAAAACACATGCGGGCGTCAGCCCATTTCCCTTGCTGCTACTGCGGAAACCTGTACTTGGTGAAACCAAAAACAGACGTGCCTTCTTCTGCTACCACCCCCTCTCCTGGCAAAATGAAATTACAATAAACAAGTGTTTTACTTATCTGCAATTGCAGTGCCACTTGTCAGGCAATTTATGATTTCAAGCAATTACCTGAATTATGGAAGAAAACTTCTGCTGCCGTTTCCGCTGCTCCCATGACTGCAATCCATTTTGGAACATCGCGTTTGATTATAGAGCACTGAAGTGGGAAAGCGGTCAATCGGAAAACGGACAAACCAGCAAACTCGAATCAGTCTATCCCGGAACCCGGGAATGTCAAGAAGCGACAGCAGTTTTTCCGCTTCAGGGAAAAGGGAGGATATTCGATTTGCAATGCATGGGAAAGGATCGGAAAGGATATGTTGCGCGTCCACGGGGCATACCGTTCATGGCCAGGCAACATCGCCACGAACGGTACAAGACGGGACTACGGAAGGCATTACTTGATGTCGTACTCCTTTATCTTGCGATAGAGGGTGTTACGCCCTACTCCGAGCTTGGCGGAGACCTTGAGTATATTTCCCTTGTACAGGTTTAGGGCATGGATTATGGCATCCTTTTCAATGTCCTTGAGAGACTTGACTTCTGATACCCTTTCTTCCGACCTTCCGGGAACCGGGCTGTCGAAGAGAAGCAGATCAGGCGTGAGAATGCCGTTATCGGGGATCATGTTAAGCGCCCGCTCAATGGCGTTCTCGAGTTCGCGTATATTGCCGGGCCAGTTGTAGGTCTTCAGCCTGTCGGTAAAATCATCTGAAATGGAGATGTTCTTGCGGCCGAGCTTGACCGAGAGCTTGTTTACGAAATGTACGACCAGGAACGGGAGGTCATCCATCCTCTCCCTCAGGGAGGCGATGTTGATCGTTATGACATTCAGCCGGTAGTAGAGGTCTTTTCTGAAGTTGCCCTTGTGCACCTCTTCCTTGAGATCCTTGTGGGTGGCGGCAATAATGCGGATATCCACGGAAATCTCCCCCGAGGATCCGATTCTGGAGAGCTTCTTCTCCTGGATCACGCGCAGCAGCTTTACCTGTGTATAAAGAGGAATGTCGCCGATTTCATCGAGGAATATGGTTCCACCGTTGGCCAGCTCGAACTTGCCGATCTGTCCCCCCTTCTTTGAACCGGTAAACGATCCTTCCTCGTAGCCGAAAAGTTCGCTCTCGATGAGCGTATCCGGCAATGCCGCGCAATTTATGGCGATGAAAGGGCGGTCCTTGCGCGCGCTTCCGTTGTGGATGGCCTGGGCGAAAAGTTCCTTTCCGGTTCCGCTTTCGCCGGTGAGCAGTACCGTCGAAGGGCTGCCAGCCGCGATGCGCGCCCATTTCTTGGCAACGAGCATCGTCTCGCTTTCCCCGATAATGTCGTCGAATACATATTTTGCGGTCAGGGAGCCTGCCCTTCTGCCCGCCTGCTTTTCCTTGAACACCTTCAGGATCGCCAATGCGCCGATGACCCTGCCGGTATCGTCACGCAGGGGGGACACGGACTGGTTGACCTTCTTTCCCGTTTCCTCCATCAGCGTCTCATGGTCCTTGTACTCCACCCCGGTGGCCAGAACCTGCAAGAGCGCCCCCGGTTTCTTGATCACGTTGGCCACATGCTTGCCGATCGCAAAGCGCGAATCCACCCCGATCAGCTTGGCGGCATATGAATTGAGCTGGGTTATCGTTCCATTGCTGTCACAGGAAATGATTCCGTCAGACACCGTTTCAAGGAGCATGTTTGTGAATTTGTAGGAAACATACAGCTTGCTGGTGGTTTTGTGCAGCCGAAGCTGATTTTCGATTGCGCTCACCGCGGCAACTACCAGGCTCAGCGTGTGGGGATTAAAGGCTTTATAGTCGCCGGTGATATCGAGGACTCCCACCAACTCCCCATCCGGATCAAAAATAGGAGAGGCCGCTCCGGCAAGAAAATGGTGCGGCTGGCAGAAATGCTCCCTGGCAAAGATCTGGATCGGCTTCTTTTCAAAAATTGCGGTACCGATCGCATTGGTGCCCTTGGCGATTTCGGCCCATTCCCCCCCGGGGCACAACTGCACCTGCCTCGTTTTCTTGATGATATCCGGGTCACCAATAGCTTCGAGAATATATCCGTCTTTGTCCGCGAGAACTATCTGGAAGCCGGACCCCTTGACGAAGCCGTAAAGGTTGTGGATGAAAGGACGTGCGATCTTGATGGATGCTGGGATGAATTGAGCCGTTCCTTGAGTTCGGCGCCTTTTATTTCAGGGTTGGAAAGGCCGTACGGATCGACCTTGAGGTTTCTGCATCGCTGCCAGGAATGGGCTACTTCCGGGCGGATCTTGTGGATATCAAGGACATCATTTGCAATATAGCGGTTCCAGGCTTCTTCGATCAGATAGATAATCTGAGCTGTCATCTAAGTAACTCCTTGAGGGATCAACGGTCACAGCGAAGCTCACATAATGGGCGACCTATCTCCGGACGCAACTGTGGCTTTCCCGAAAAAAACAGGCCGGATAAAAAACGCTCACATTCAAACAACAGAGAAGCCTACGGAATGTTTAATGTATACATTACTTTACCACAAATATCCAGTACAATTTTTGAAAATTTCAGCGAAACACAGGAAGGGCTGGAAAGAAAAAAGAAACCCCGCCTTGCGGCGGGGTTTCGGAGTGACAAAGGATCAGGATCAGAGGTCGCTCAGGATGGCCGCCCTCTTCTTCTGGTATTCCTCTTCGGTGATCAGTTTCTTGGCCTTCAGCTCGTTGAGGGTTGTCAGGCGCTCCTCGACCGATTTCTTCGGCTGGTAGAACCTTCCCTCTGTGGCGCCCGAAGCCGCTGCGGCAGCCTTGGCTTCCTTCTCGGCAGCGGCGGCCTTGGCCTCCATGGCAGCCAGGTCGAGCGTTATCCAGTCGCTCCGCCTGCCCTCCGGGCCGGAGTAGTAGGCCTGGTCGGGCTGGTCGATGAACACCCAGTTCTGCTTGGCCGCAACCGACCTTGAACCGGGCGCCAGCGGGTTCAGTCTCCTGTCAGCGACAGCGCGGTACTCGCCCTGGATGTTGCCGAAAATGATATTGAGCTTTCCGTCACGGTAGAAGACCCGTCCTGCAGTATATTTCTGCTCCTTGGCAAGGCCGTGAACGGCCTTGAAATCATCTATGAGCCCGAAAACCACGTCTTCATTGGGCCCTGCAGCTGCAAGGCCGCGGCTCAGGAAAGGAGCCAGGGTATCGAGCTGGGCCTTGGTGAATACCGGCACGGACTTCTCCCTTCCGTCCAGCATGGCTTCCATCGATGCCAGCGCGCTCCGGATCTGGTCGGAATCGAGTATGACCGGGTGCTCGTTGGGTGGTACCTTCACTCCCTTTGCAACGTCCTGCATGACGATTCTAACGTACTGGTCGCGGGATCTGAACAGTTCCTTCTCTCCCCTCCCTTCCGGGGTGAAGGATTTGAAAATCGAACAACCTGAGGTTCCCATGGCCATGATGAACAGCAGGACAATCGTCAGCCGGGGGACAGGGAAGAGAACTCGAGAGACTTTGCTCATTACATGCTCCTTGTTACATGATTTCGTGCATTCTCCAGACGCGGACAATACGTCTCTATATCACTTGCAATCGCCCAATGTCAAAGGAAAAGCGGAAAGGCAACCACCCGACGGTTCAGCCTTCATTGCTCATACCCTCGCCATCAAGGGAGAGGGTGGCCATAGGCCGGGTGAGGGGGTCCAAAGGTCTTGGTTCTGTTTTTCGGATTTTTGATGAACGCTCAAATCCCCCCTGCCCCCTCTTTATTAAAGGGGGGGGAGAACACTGGAGGCGGTCCGCACTTCCCCCTTTGGCAAAGGGGGATCGAGAGGGATTTCAATAAAATACCCTCGCCATCAAGGGAGAGGGTGGTCTGAAACACCCGGCCTTCGTAGCCATGACACTTCGGTGGGGCAGGCCCGGGTGAGGGGGTCCAACTGGTTCTCTTTTCCCGGACCCTTGATTAACTTCCACCCCCTCACCCTGCGCTGGGCGC
This sequence comes from Geobacter sp., assembly GCA_003314535.1. Lineage (GTDB taxonomy): Bacteria > Desulfobacterota > Desulfuromonadia > Geobacterales > Geobacteraceae > RPRC01. Next base: position 192,681 of record POSG01000004.1, on the reverse strand, counting down.
TTCCCTCTCCCTTAATGGAGAGGGATTATTAAAACCATATTTCGCTTACTGTTCCAGAATAAGGAAAGGCCGGCAAACGCCGGCCTTTCTTTTCACTACACTTTACTCACGTTCTTTTGATTACCACACAAATATCGTGCCGAGGGAGAACGTGTTGCCGGTCTGCCTCAAATCGTTGTAGTAGCTCGTACGGTCCCAGGAATACTCGCCCACGAGCTGGAGGTACTTGTTGACGGAGTAGTACACGCCGCCGGTGACCGCCTGGCGGGATTTTACGTGGGCGTTATAACCGTTCGCCGTTTCATAATCCGTTCTGTCAGCATAGTTCATACCATACTGGGCTCCCAGCTTGACCTTGCCTATGGTGTACATGGCCTGGGCAAGACCACCGTAGGAAGTACGCTCATTGCCGATACCGTCAAGGGCGTTGCCGTCAAAGTCATCGTCCTGGATGAAAAGGGTGCCGATGCCGCGGCCGCCGTATCCGGAAATCGTCGCCTCAAACGGGCCGAAGCTGGCGCTTACGCCGCCCGCACCGCCGAGGGAGTCGACTTTACGATTCATTGAAACAAGACCGATCGACTTGGCTTCCTGGTACATGCCGGACAGCCAGGCCGTCATTTTACCGCCGGTGTACGCCTTGGCATAGGATATCTCGGTCTCGAAACGGGGCTGATTCAACTTGGTGGCGTCAAACATTGCGCCGCCATTGGAAGAAGATCCTGAAATTCTGCTCGGCTCGCAGATGGCGAAGGCAACCTTGAGACCGCTCATATCAGGAGTGGTGTAGCGGAACTGGGAGTTGAAGGAAGGGAAGGCATAACCATAGCCGATGTGGCCCAGGGTGGTGCCGCCGCCTGATCCCATGTCAAGAGGTACGCCGACGCCGAAAAGGGTCATGTCGGACAGGATGTTCTTGCCCTGGTAGAGGTTGAGCGCACGGCCGGCCAGTACCTGGCCGAATTTGCCGTCAGCGGTGAAGAACACTTCACGGATATCGATGGTGGTGCCGCCATTGTAATGGGTGCCGAAGCCGGTTCTCTGGCCGTAGTTCTGGATCTGCGGATAGAGTCCTATACGAGCCGCGTAGTCAACGCCGTTGATGGTAGGAGACTTGACGTTGAATGCGAAGATGCTGGGGAGGAGGCCCGTACGGACGGTGAATCCTTGGTTATTGAGATTCACTGCGGAAACATTGCCGTGACTATCCTGCAGGTTGTCCTGCGTCCTGTACACCGCAAAGACGTTGATCATACCGTCATAGGTCATCTGCCAGCCGTTTTCCCCACCCACGACGAACGCCGCCTGTGCCGGCGCTCCAGCCGTGAGAACCAGGGCGGCCAAACCGAGCAGCCCCATAATCTTGCTACTGAGTCTTGTTTTCTTCATCCTTTTCCTCCTTCTCATGGTAATCAATAAAGGTTGGTCCTTCATCAATCGATGATTTCCGCCCATACCGGCAAGGCAATTTCTTGACCGGGGGGCTTTCAAAACAGAGCAGAGATACAACTGTCAGGGATTGTGCCTGCATGAAGATCGATATGGTCGGCAGCTTGAAATCCGGACTCCCCCTCCGACTTCATTCCATTGCTGCAACGGCTGCCGGTTCGTCGTGCCGTGTAAAAAGAGCCGGCGCGACCCTGAGACCTTTCATGCGGCCGAATCCCTCCGGCCGCTGCACAGCGGCCGAGATACACCGCACCTCCTTTCCGTTGATGGAATAAACCAAAACATCGTTTTGGTAAAGCAATTAGCATGCCACTAAAAAACTACGTTTTTTCAACACAATCCGGCCAACACACCCATGCCCATGTGTTCTATTTAGGGACTATTTGCCACGGCAGGGCTTTTTTGCCGGTTACTTTAATGTGCATACGGCGGCTTTTCAGGATGTTATCTTTGCGAACACAGTCCTAATATTGAACACTGGAGCCTTGCCGGGCACCCCGCGAAGCCGTAAGCCCCCCATCCACCGAACCGCGCCACGCATCTCTCACCAAATGATCCTGCTCCGCAGTTGCGTGAACGAACTTTCCGGATTGACCCAAAAGGGACAACTCAACACAGCTTAACAAGAACACATTATAGCACGATAAAAATAAAAAAAAAGAGGCCAACCATGTGGTTGGCCTCTTTTTTTGTTGTTTTGGCGTCCCCTGGGGGATTTGAACCCCCGTCGCCGCCGTGAAAGGGCGGTGTCCTGGGCCGGGCTAGACGAAGGGGACGTGGTGAGCCGCGTTGGGGTCGAACCAACGACCACCTGATTAAAAGTCAGGTGCTCTACCGACTGAGCTAGCGGCTCGCTTCAAGAAAGAATGACTTTATAATATATCTTTGGTCCCGCGTCAAGAATTTTTTTTGCGACATGCCGTTTTTTTATGAATATCCGTCCAACAACCCTGACGAACATGCGAATGGGCATTATTTTCGTTTTCAATTCGGAAACGAGGATTTTTTCGTCATGACAAGGAAACCAAGGGGTTGCGCGGAGGCATACTTTAAGGTATGTCGCACAAGCAAGCCCGCTGGTTGACACCGTCAGGGTGGAAAAAGACCGTTTCCGGAAGAAAACTAGAATGGATTCCTCAGCATTATAGTCTCGTCGCGCCGCGCGCCGACAGAAACGAGAACTATGGGGCACTCCAGAAGCTCTTCGAGCCTGGCCACGTATTTCCTGGCCTGGAGCGGCAGGTCCTCCATTTTCCTGGCAGCGGAGATATCCGACCGCCATCCGGGGAAATCCTCGTAAACCGGCTTGCATTCGGCAAGCACTTCCATGGATGCCGGCATATCGTCCAGCGCCTCGCCACGGTACTCGTAGCCGGTGCAGATCCTGATCGTATCAAATCCGCTCAGGACGTCAAGCTTGGTCAGAGCGATGCCGGTCAGGCCGTTGATGCGTACCGCATACCTTCCCACCATGGCATCGAACCAGCCGCACCGGCGCGGCCGCCCGGTGGTGGAGCCGAACTCGCCGCCTGCGTCGCGCAACCTCGCCCCGTCATCATCGTCAAGCTCCGTGGGAAACGGCCCGCTGCCGACCCTGGTGACATAGGCCTTGGATATGCCGATTATTTCCTGTATGTCCCTGGGGCTTGCGCCGCTTCCGGTGCAGGCCCCGCCGGCGCAGGTCGAGGACGAGGTCACGAAGGGGTACGTGCCGTAATCGATATCCAGCATGGTGCCCTGGGCGCCTTCGAACAGGATGCTCTTGCCTGAGCGGATATCGTCTCGCAGGACCCTGGCCGTGTCCGCGACGTATTTTCTGAGGACATCCGCATATCCCAGGTATTTATCGTAGATATCGTCAAAGGCAAGCGCATCCCCGCCGAGAAACTTTTCAAGGATGAAGTTCTTTTCCTCCAGGTACTCCCCGAGCTTGGCGGCAAACCGTTCCCGGTCCAGGAGGTCCATCAGCCTTATGCCGCGCCGCCCGATCTTGTCCTCGTAGCAGGGCCCGATGCCGCGGCCGGTGGTCCCGATCTTCCTGCCGCCGCTCTTCTGCTCCCGTGCCAGGTCAATCGTCTTGTGATAGGGCATGATTACATGGAGCGATTCGCTCACGAGAAGATTTTCATCGTCAACCATCTTCCCGTTGGCTTTCAGGGCCTCGACCTCGCGGATGAAGACCTCAGGGTCAAGGACCACTCCGTTGCCTATCATGCAGCGCTTTCCGGGATGCAGAATGCCGGAAGGAATGAGGTGAAGAATTACCTTCTCGTTTCCGACCACCAGGGTATGGCCGGCGTTGTTGCCGCCCTGGAAGCGGATAACATCGTCAGCATACTCGGTATAGATATCAACGACCTTGCCCTTGCCCTCGTCTCCCCACTGGGCTCCCACAACCACCACATTGGCCATTTTCTAGTCTCCCTGCAAGGGTCCGAAACTCAGGGGGAAATCCTTCCGGTACAGTTCGCTTTTCCTGACCGTTATCCCTTTTTCGTCGGCAACCCTTACCACGCGTACCTGATCATCGCCGTACTGCTCTCCGTCTATGACGATCATGTACAGTATGTTCATTTTCGCGGCATATTCAAGGGAATCCGTTACATCCCGGATGATGATGTCCCTTGCCGCGGTGAAACCTTTCTTCCTCAGTCGCTTGGCCATTTCCAGGGCCTCGCGGCGATCCCTGTTCCTGTTGCAGATGAGAAAATCCCCGGTTTTGCTTGCTTCCACCTCCGGACGCTTTTCAAGCGCGGAGAGGAGCGCCATGATATTGAAGGCGAAACCGGTCGCAGGCGCCGGGAAACCGTAGCAGGCCGTAAGGTTGTCATACCTTCCGCCTCCGCATACCGCCTCGCCGACACCCTCCACGAAACCTTCCAGGGTTATGCCCGTATAGTAGTCAAGTCCACGAATCTCGCCCAGGTCGATGGTCACGTAATCCGAAACACCATAGATATCAAGGATATCCAACACCTGGGAAATATTTTCCAGCGCCTTCCGGGAGCGGTCGTTGACCACGACGCGAGCGGCATCGGCCAGCACTTCCCGTCCGCCGAACAGGCGGGGCAGGGCGGCCATTTCCTCCTTAGCCCCCTCCGGTACCTTCTCGCTCTCCAGGATTTCCGCAACCGCGGACGTGTCCTTCTTGCTGATGGCGGATCGCAAAATGTCGCGCGATTCTTCGGAAAATGGAGCGGACTCCAGTATCCCGCGAAAGAACTCCACCTGCCCGAGGGCAACCTTGAAATTATCGAAACCGAGACCCTTGAGCACCTCGATGGACATGGCAGCCATTTCAGCGTCGGCTTCCGGCGAAACGAGCCCGATCAGCTCGACCCCTGCCTGGAAAATCTCCCGGCTGCGCCCCGACCGCAACTCGGCATGACGCAACACCCGTCCGCTGTACGAAAGCCTGAGCGGAAGGGGATTACCCTTCATTCTCGTGGCAACGATGCGTGCGACCTGGGGCGTGATGTCGGTGGGAATTACCAGGAGCCTGCCCGTCTGGCGGTCGTCGAAGCGGAACATCTTCTCCCTGAGTTCCCCTCCCATGGCCGGCGCCATGACATCCTGGAACTCGAGCAGGGGCGTGATGATCGGCCTGAATCCCCACAGGTCGAAGACCCTGAGGATCTTCTCCTGTATGAAGCCGATTTTTGCCGCCTTTTCGGGCAGAAAATCAGCAACCCCCTTCGGCAAGGGGGCTTCGATGGTCCTGACAGGTTTCACTTTGAGCACTTCCCGTTACTGGTTTGCATCCGGATCAAAGACGAAAGAATGTATCAATATAAGGATTCCATGTCAATAAAGAGTTTCCGGATGGGATCTATCCGGTTTCCATCCGGAAACTCTCCCCGGGGCCGGAGCGGAACTTCCTCGCAGCTCGTGATAATCTGTCAACTGATGACTCACTGGCCAAAGCTTTCACTGGTTTCAAGCGATTTCCCGGTTTTCGAGATCTTGCACTGAAGCCGTATCACGACCTCCTCGAAAGCCCCGCTCCGGCCTTTGTCGGCATTAACAGGAATTTCCGGCTGGGATCTATCTATTTATTACCCTTGTGCCGCAAAACATATCGTGCAAAGTTCGCTTTTCCGCGTCGAAAAGCATCAGCAGGTAACCAATTAAGCAGCAGAACCCGCTCAGCATCTCCGCCAGGCAGCGTCCCAGCGCTCTCAGGCAGCGTACTGGGTCGCCTTCCGGGTTGACCACCAGCAGCCCGAGAGCCATCTTGCCTGGTGTTGCCCCGAACCTGCCAATGAAATATGCCCCCATTACCACCGGCAGAACTGCCACGGTCGCGTACCAGATTGCCATGGCAGCCACAAGATGCTCTGGCTTCGTTCCCTGCGGCTTGATGGTAAAGGAACCGGGCATGGCGAGGAAAATGGCGATGTACGATCCGCCCATTACAACCGCGAGAATAAGCAAGTCGATGAATTTCGCGCAAAAGCGGGGCCAGAATCCGGCATAACGCAGGCTGCCGGGCCTGGCGCCCCCCTGTTCCAGGTTCTGAATATACGCCGGCTTGCACGATGCGCAAACCAGCGCAGGTCCGAACATGACCATTTCTTTGCGCGGAAACCGCCTGTTGCAGACCGAACAAGGCTGCCGGTCGACCGGTCCCGCGCCGGAAATGCCCGGCGGCGCTTCTGCGGGAACGGCGGCAGCGCCCGGCGCCTGTGGCGAAGCGGTTGCCGCGCGTTTCGCCAATGCGGAAGAGCTATCCAGGACCCAACTCGCCGGGATGCTTCCCTTGCAGCGCGGGCAGCGGATGACGGCAGCCCCGGGGGGCCGCCTGGATTCGTCTATTTTACCCTTTGCGCCGCAAAGCGGGCACTCTACTCTCATCGTGCCACCTCGCCAATCAAATTCCAGTCGGTATGGACGAGCAAAATGACAACAATCAATCAATGTTCCATCGCAACCCCAGGATCGACACAGGAAGGTTTCCAATCCGGAAACTCCATCCAAACACTATGCAGTTTCCAGGTACTTTTCGGCATCCAGCGCCGCCATGCATCCGGAACCCGCCGAGGTGATCGCCTGCCGGTAATGCTGGTCCTGGACGTCTCCGGCGGCAAAGACACCGGGCACACTGGTAGCAGACGCGTTTCCCTCCTGGCCGCAGCGGGTCTTGATGTAGCCGTTCTCCATCTCCAGCTGGCCGTTGAAAATGTCCGTGTTCGGCTTGTGGCCGATGGCGATGAAAACTCCGTGGACCGGGATTTCCTTGGTAGACCCGTTCTTGTTCAGCAGACGCATTCCCGTGACACCGCTGTCGTCCCCGAGCACCTCGTCAAGCATGCTGTTCCACTCGATGGTGACATTTCCCGTTCTGCTCTTTTCCAGTATCTCGTCCGCGAGGTATTTCTCCGCGCGCAACTGGTCGCGCCGATGGACAAGGGTAACGTGCGAAGCGATGTTGGCCAGGTAGAGCGCCTCCTCCACGGCGGTGCTGCCCCCGCCGATCACGGCGACATCTTTCCCGCGATAGAAAAACCCGTCGCAGGTGGCGCAGGCCGAAACCCCTCTTCCCTTGAAGGCTTCTTCAGAAGGAAGCCCAAGGTACCGGGCGGAAGCGCCCGTGGCTATGATCAGCGCATCGCAGGTATAGACCCCGGTGTCCCCTTCCAGGCGAAAGGGGCGGCTGGAGAGATCGGCCTTGTTTATATGATCGTAGATTATTTTCGTTTCGAACCGTTCCGCATGACGGAGCATGCGGTCCATCAGATCGGTACCGAGCACTCCATCCGGATCGCCGGGCCAGTTGTCGACCATGGTGGTGGTCGTGAGCTGCCCGCCCTGCTGCATTCCCGTTATCAGTGCAGGCTCCAGGTTGGCGCGGGCCGCGTAAACGGCAGCGGTGTACCCGGCCGGGCCTGATCCGAGTATCAGAAGACGATGGTGGCTTTCGTTCATGTGAGGACCTCCCTGAGAAGCTTTGTGACAACTTACCAGCAGAGGCCGAAAAATGCAATCATTGAGCCCGACCCGTCAATTGACCGTGTAAATCCGTTCTGTTACACTTTCACTGTAACGAAGGGGGGCAACCATGAACACTCTCACTGACACCACAAGCACAGCGGAGCGCCTTCTGCCGTTCAGCTTCATCCAAGAAGCGGCCGTCAGACTGAGCGGACGGGTCCGCCGCACCGAGCTGATCCATTCCCCCTATTTCAGCGAGAGACTCGGCTGCCCCATTTACTTCAAATGCGAAAACCTCCAGCGCACCGGCTCCTTCAAGATCCGCGGCGCACTGAATTTCATGCTGTCCCAGCCGCTGGAAGCGCTCGCAGGAGGGGTGGTGACCGCTTCCGCCGGCAACCACGGCCAGGGAGTGGCTTTTGCCGCCCATCTCCTGGGTATTCGCGCAACGGTTTTCATGCCGGAGAACACGCCTGTCCAGAAGGTGAACGCAGTCCATGAACACGGGGCCGACATCGTGTTGTCCGGAAGAAACTTCGACGAAGCCCGCGCAGCGGCAGCCCGGCATCTCGAAACACATGAAGGCCTTTTCGTCCATCCCTTCGAGGACCCTCTGGTGATGGCAGGGCAGGGAACGGCCGGGCTGGAGATCCTGGACCAGCTGCCGGATGTGGACACCGTGATCGTGCCGATCGGGGGAGGCGGTCTCATTTCGGGAATCGCCGCCGCCATCAAGAAAAAGCGGCCATCGGCCAGGGTGATAGGCGTTGAGACGAGCGCGGCCCCTGCAGTGCACTTCTCCCTGAAGAGGGGAGTAATCATGGAAGCGCCGGTTACAGCCAGCCTGGCCGACGGCATCGCAGTGAAGCGGCCGGGGGAATCGACCTTCGGAATAATCAGGTCACTGGTGGACGAGGTCGTGCTGGTGGAGGAAGAGGAGATTGCACAGGCCATTGTCCTCCTCCTGGAAAGGAACAAGCTCCTCGTCGAAGGGGCGGGAGCGGTTTCCCTGGCTGCGCTCCTGTACGGCCAGGCAGGCTGCGGGAGAGGACATACCGTTTGCCTCCTCTCCGGAGGCAACATCGATGTCAAGACTATAGCAACGGTCGTGGAAAGGGGTCTGGTGGCAGGGGGGCGATATCTGAAGCTCAAAGTGGAGCTGGAGGACGTACCGGGCTCGATGGCCGGGCTCGCAGCAGAGATCGCCGCCACGAAAGCCAACATCTACTACATAAGCCACGACCGCCGCTCCATAACCCTGCCTATCGGCAGGACGGAGGTGGTGATCGAGCTTGAGACGCGCGGATACGCGCATATCCGGGAAGTGGTGGACCACCTGGAAGAAAAGGGTTACGACGTTGCGGTGCTCAAGTAAGGTAGAAAAGCGCGACGGGAAATAGCTTTATCCACACCTTGGCCGTTTTTCAACAGGTTTATCCACAGATTCCGGACCTGCTGGGGATTGCCGCTTGTCCATTTCGATGGATGCATAGGCAGAGTGGTTGTGGATCGACTCGAAGTTTTCCGCCGAGACTGAGAACCAGGTCACGTTGTTCATCTTCTGCAGGCGCAGCGCCGCCTCCCGGACCATGTCCTCCACGAACCGGGGGTTCTCGAAGGCCATTTCGGTGACATGTTTCTCATCCTCCCTCTTCAGGAGCGAGTATACGGGGCTGCTGCCGCATTCCTCGATGACAGCCACCAGATCCTCGATCCAGACGAAATCCCGATAACGAACCTGCGCAGTGATCACGCCCCGCTGGTTATGGGCGCCGAACCGGCTCAACTCCTTGCTGCATGGGCAGAGGGAGGTAACCGGAACCCGGATCTCCAGTACGAAGTCGAACTCCTCCGAAAGGCTTGCGATAAACCGGCAGTCATACTCCATGAGGCTTGCCGCGCCGGAAACCGGGGCCCGCTTTTCTATGAAATAGGGGAACTCCATTTCCAGGTGCGCCCTGCTGGCCCCGAGCCGGTCCTTGATCTTCTGCAGGGTGGTCTCCATCTTGTCCAGCGCCATGTCTTTCCTGTGGGCGTTGAGGATTTCCACGAAACGGCTCATGTGGGTGCCCTTGAAGTGGTGCGGCAGGTCCACGTACATGTTGACACGCGCCACGGTGTGCTGGAAAGCGTTATGCTTGTCCATGACCACGATGGGATAGGAAACGTCCTTCACGCCCACCTTGTTGATGGCCAGCTTGCGGTAGTCCCTCGATTTCTGCACGTCGCGAAGGCCTGTCATTCTCCATCTCCCGCCACATAGCGCACCGGGTCTTCCACCCCCGCCTCGGCAAAGCCCTTGAGCCTGAGGCGGCAGGAATCGCACCTGCCGCACGCCAGTCCTTCGGGCGTCGGGTCGTAGCAGGAATGGGTTCTGCCGTAATCCACTCCCAGGGCAAGCCCTTTCCGGATGATCTCCGCCTTGGTCAGATGTATCAGGGGGGTGTGGATCCGGTACCGCCCCTTCCCCTCCACCGCAACCTTGGTGGCAAGATTTGCCAGGGTTTCGAAAGCAGCGACATATTCGGGGCGGCAGTCGGGATACCCCGAGTAATCAAGGGCGTTTACCCCGATATAGATGTCGAAGGCGCCCAGGACCTCGGCCCATCCCAATGCAAAGGAGAGGAAAATGGTGTTTCGCGCCGGCACATAAGTTACCGGGATATCGTTTCCCACCCCCCCCTTGGGGACGTCGATCTCTGCAGTCAGGGCGCTGCCGCCTATTTTCCTCAGGTCGAAGTCGACCAGCAGGTGCTCCGCCGCCCCCATGGTCCTGGCATTCTCCCTGGCCATTTCCAGCTCAGCCTTGTGCCGCTGGCCGTAAGCGAAACTCATGGCATAGGGTTCGAAGCCCTCGGACCTGGCAATTGCAAGACACGTGGTGGAATCGAGACCGCCGCTGTAGAGTACCACCGCCTTTCGCATCATGGTTTCTCTCCCTCTCCGGCAGGTTTTCTTCTGCGCGTACGGCGGCGCCGCTTTTTCTTCTCGGCTCCCTCCCCGCCTGCCGCTTCGGGAGAAGTCGCCGCCGGTACGGACTGCGAGGTCCCTTCGGTTACCGGCCCTTTTTTCCTTCCCTGCGGTTTCGGCTTCGAATCGCCTGTCCTGCCGCACCCCGCCCTTCCCTTGGCGCCCGCGGTTGCCGGCGATGTTTTCGGCTTGGGTTTCGTCCGCTTGTAGTCATGGACGAACAGATCGTCCTCCGCCCATTCGACGGGAATCTTCTGTTTTGAATATTCCTGTATGGCTTCCAGGTGAAACGCGCCGTCCTCGTCCGCGAATGAGATGGCCTTGCCCTCTGCTCCGGCCCGTGCGGTGCGCCCGATGCGGTGGACATAATCTTCCGCATCCTGCGGAAGGTCGTAGTTTATTACGTGCGTGACGCCGTCGATGTGCAGCCCCCGCGATGCCACGTCGGTAGCGATGAGGATCGGCAGTTTCCCCTCCCTGAAATCGTCCAGGATGCGCAGGCGCTTTTTCTGCTCCACGTCGCCGGAAATGAGCTTGCAGGGGAAATCGTTCGCTTTCAGCCGGTCACGCAGGAATTCCGCTTCCCGCTTGGTGTTCACGAACACCATGGTCCTCTCCATCCCCTCCCGGCGCAAGAGCCCCAGAAGAAGCGGGAACTTCTCCCTGCTCGCCACGTGGTACAACACCTGCTCCACCCGTTCGGCAGTCATTTTCTCCGGCGTCGCGGACACCTTTTCCGGCAGGTTCATGAATTCGTAGGCCAGTTCCATCACCTTCCTGCTCAGCGTGGCCGAAAACATCATGTTCTGGCGCTTGTCAAAGGGTGGCAGACGCCTGAGGATGAAGCGCAGGTCGGCAATGAAGCCCATGTCGAACATCCGGTCCGCCTCGTCGATGACCAGGACCTCGATATTCTTGAGGCTGTATACTTTCTGCTTCAGATAATCGATCAGCCTGCCGGGAGTGCCGATGATGATATCAGCCCCCTCCTTGAGGGCTTCGCGCTGTTTCTGGTAATCCACTCCGCCGTAGATAGCCTGGATGTTGAAACCGCAATGGCCGCCGAGAAGCCTGGCATCATTCTCGATCTGAACCACCAGTTCCCTCGTCGGCGCCAGGATAAGCGCCAGGGGATGATTCTCTCTCGCCTTTCGGTCGGTTTTCAGGAGTTTGGTAAAGAGCGTGATGAGAAAAGCCGCCGTTTTGCCGGTGCCGGTCTGGGCCTGGCCGGCCACATCCTTTCCGGCCAGGGCAAGGGGCAGGGTCTTTTCCTGGATAGGCGTGCAGTCGCAAAATCCTGCATCAGCAATGCCCCGGAGAACTTCCCGGGGGAGATCCATTTCGGTGAATTTCATGTACGGTGATCCTTTTTTTTCGCTATTTCAAATGGATAGCTATATCACAGTGTGATGCAAATGGCAAGGGAACTAGTCATGATGATTCTTGCGAATCCATCATTTATATGATAATTTATCTGGTTTTAAGCAGGTGACAACATGACCCAATCCTTCATACAGATAGAATCTCCCAACTACATTCGCGCGGAAAACCTGGCCATGCCCGCTGACTGGGAATCGATCTTCGGCAATGGCAACCCGCTCGCCCTCGAAATCGGCTGCGGCATCGGCGACTTCATCGTCAAGACCGCCGCGGACTCCCCGGGCACCAATTACATCGCCATCGACTTCTACAACAAGGGCTGCTACAAGACCTGCCGCAGGATCGACAGCGGCGGGCTGTCCAATGTGCGGGTCCTTCGTGAAGAGGCCCGCCAGTTCATCACCGAAAGGATCCCGAAGGGATCTCTTTCCGCGGTTTTCATCAACTGCCCCGACCCCTGGCCCAAGAAGAAGCATCGGAAGCGGCGTCTGGTCAGCCGCCGCTTCGTCGAATTTCTCAACGGCTACCTGGCGCCCGGAGCCGACTTCTACTTTGCCACTGACTTTGATGACTACGGCATCGATGTGGCCGGGATGATGTCCGGCGTGGAGGGTTTCGCAAACCAGCTTGCACCCGACCTGTACCGCCATGAAATGGAAGCCTACCACCTCTCAAAGTACATGCGGAAATTCATGGCCGAAGGAAAGAAGATCTATTTCGTGCATTACAGAAAGGCAGGCACAATGCACGAGATAAAAGCATGAAAGCAGACTGAGGCAAAAGACAAAGGAAAGCTTAATCTCTTCGCCCTGTGCCTTGTGCCTGTCGTATTATATTTTCCTTGAGCCTTGCGCACTCCGAAGGAGTCAATACATGCATCCCTATCTCACCCCGGAACTTCCCGGAACAGGTGGCGTCATCAAGGAAACGCAAGAAGATTTCGCCGTCACGGAAATGCCCCTCTATCTGCCGCAAGGAGACGGAGAGCATACCTACGCCGAAATCGAAAAGCGTGGCATGACCACGCTTGAAGCCATCCGGCGGCTTTCGCGGCACCTGGGAATCGCTGAACGCGAGGTCGGGTACGCAGGAATGAAGGATGCGCGGGGCGTAACCCGGCAGACGTTGTCCTTCCCCCGCGTCGATCCCGACCGGCTCCTGTCGGTCAGCCTTGCCGGCATAAGGGTTCTGTCAGCAGTCTGCCACCGAAACAAGCTGAAGCCGGGCCACCTTGCCGGAAACCGCTTCACCATAAGGGTGCGGGATGTGGCGGAAAACGCCCTGAAAAAAGCGGAAGCGGTTGTTGCCGTTCTCTCTGCCCGCGGTGTGCCCAATTATTTCGGCCTGCAAAGATATGGCAGCCTTGGCAACTCCCATCTCATTGGAAAGGAGTTGGTGCGCGGAGATTTCAAAGCGGCAGCCGACGCCTTGATGGGAAATCCCGCAACGATAAGGGATGAGCAGTGGCGCTCAGCAGTCGAGGCATACCATCGGGGGGACTTTCAGGCAAGCCTGGAGATGCTTCCCGGCCACTGCCGGACGGAGCGGGAACTAGTTGCGCGGCTTCTGAAAAGGCCCGAAGCCCACGGAAAAGCACTGGAAAGCGTGTCACCACGGCTGAAAAAACTCTACCTGTCAGCCTACCAGTCATACCTGTTCGATCGTGTGCTGGGGAAACGCCTCAACACAATCGACACAGTCATGGATGGAGATCTTGCCTTCCGGCATGACAACGGCGCCTGTTTCATTGTCGAAGATGCAGCCGCCGAAGCGGAAAGAACCGAAAAGTTCGAAATTTCACCCAGCGGCCCAATGTTCGGCTGCAAGATGAAACTGCCCGGCGGAGCGCCGCTTTCCATGGAATTGGATGAGCTGAATGCCGAAGGCATAAGCCTCAATGCATTCAACCTGCCGGGAGGGCTCAGGATGGAGGGCGAGCGGCGTCCGTTGCGGGTGCCACTGGGCGACATAGCGATCGAAGCGGATGACGACGGTCTTCTGCTCAGGTTCTCCCTGCCGAAGGGCGCATATGCCACGTCGGTTCTGCGCGAAATAATGAAGGGCGCTCCCGGCCCATGGACGGCAGGGCGTTGAGCCGGAACCCACAAATGCGCCACTTTTCAGCCTTGACAACAGTAGAACAATACTCTATCTTTAGACAATCATATTTTCTCATTTTTATTAAATGGTTCCGAGCCACTGCCGCCGAATTTGACTTTCATGCAAACATCACGGCAAGGCTTTAATAAAACAGCAAGAACATTGCAGCGTATCCCGAGCAGGCTGTTGAAAAACGTAACGAGGAAGTCCAGTTGCAAGGCGCACGGAGCGCTAGCTAACGAGACATATCAATTAGATAGGCGGGCGTATGAGCACCGCGCAACGTCGCAGATGGGCTCCTCAATAGTTTTTCAACACCTGCAAAAGATGGGACGATATCCCCGGAGTGCCCGAGGCGAATCGTACCCGGATGGAGAAGAAACCCTTCAGTAAATCCCCACTCCAGGTACCCCTCCTTCGCGCACCGCAAAGAAGGCAGCTTATCATGGCAAAGAAAGAAAAAACCGATTACCTGATACAATCCGTTTCCCATGCGCTGGAGCTCTTGGAGCAGTTTCACGAAGACGTGGACGAACTTGGCGTGACCGAACTGAGCAAACGTCTCAAACTGCACAAGAACAACGTTTTCAGGTTACTGGCCACCCTCGAGTCGCATGGATACATAGAGCAGAACAAGGTCACCGAGAACTACCGCCTTGGGCTCAAGACCCTGGAGCTCGGGCAGACCTTCGTCAAGCAGATGGGCCTTTTGCGCCAATCGCGGCCGGTACTGGAAGAGGTGGTGAGGATATGCAACGAGACGTCCTACGTGGCGATCCTGAAGGATTTCCATATCATCTACCTCGACGTGGTAGAAACCGACCTCACGGTCCGCGTGGTGCCACGGGTCGGTTCCCGCCTGCCGGCACATTGCACCGCAGCCGGTAAGGTGCAGATCGCCCACCTGAACGAAGAGGAACTCGAACAATACCTCCCCACCCAGGAACTGAAGGCATTCACCTCGAACACCATCACTGACCGGGACGAACTGAAGAAGCACCTCCTGAAGGTGGCAGAAGAGGGATATGCCATCGACGATGAAGAGCTGGACGTCGGGGTCCGGTGCGTCAGCGCTCCGATCCGCGACTACACAAGGCGGATAATCGGCGCAGTGAGCATTTCCGGACCTTCCATGCGCCTTTCAATGGAGAGGATTGATCGCGAGCTCATCCCGCTGGTGAAAAAAGCTGCCGAAGACATCTCCATGAAACTCGGATTCCACCGGTGATGTGATTAGTTTTCACAGGCAGGCTAACCTGCTTGCGAAAGCCGCTCCCACTCCCTGCGGGCACGCTTCTCGGTGGCCAGGGGATCACCGCTGTTGTCGATCACCACGTGGGAACGGGCAATTTTCTCCTGCAGGGGCCATTGCGAGCCGATCTTCTGCAGGGCTTCCGCCCGGCATATGCCGTCACGCTTAATGAGCCGGGCGACCTGGGTTTCGGCATCCACGAAGACCAGCCATATCTCGTCGAACCGCGCTTCCATGCAGGTTTCGAAAAGCAGCGGCACTACGTAGAAGAGCAATCGGGTTCCGCATTGGCGCTCTTTCTCGAAGCGCCGGTTCGCAAGCTCGGCAATCGCAGGATGCACGATCTTTTCCAGGTCCCTGCGGGCATCGGCGTCCGCGAACACAATGCGGCCGAGAGCCTTCCGGTCTAGTGTCCCGTCATCCGCCACCACTTCGCCGCCAAACCTCTCCACTATGCATTGAAAGGCAGACCCCCCCGGCTCCACAACCTCCCGGGCCAGCTTGTCGGCATCCACGACAACCGCCCCCCACGACGCAAGCATGCCTGCCACGAGGCTTTTCCCGGAGGCTATTCCGCCGGTAAGTCCGATAATTTTCATCTACAGCCCCCCTTTCATCCGTCATGTCAGGTTTATCCATTCTTCACCATAAGAATTAAGCCCCGGGAAAACCACGGGGCTTAATTTTCAAAAACGTATTATGGCGGCAGGTCTCCGAACTACCCTGAGCATGTACCCACCAGAACCCTGCTTCAGAATCCCAGCTCCATTTGGCGCCAGTCTTCCTTCTTCATTTTGGGACCCGGGTAATAGCGCGGACAGCTGGCGATCACCACGGAGTGGAACTGCTTGCAGTGCCTGCGGCATGAAAGGCACAGCCTGTTGGCCGGCGGTTGCGGTTTCATCTGCTTCTCAGGCAATCTTGCGCACCCATCCGAACGTGTCCGGAAGTTTGCCGGTCTGGATCCCGGTCAGCGTATCGTAGAGCTTCCGGGTCAGGTTTCCGACCCCGCCATCGCCCACCGTTATGCTTTCTCCCTTGTAGCCGAGTACTCCGACGGGGCTGATGACCGCAGCCGTGCCACTGCCGAAAGCTTCCTTCACCTTGCCTGCCTTGATGTCGGCCACCAGCTGGTTGATCTCGATCTTGCATTCCTCGGCCTTGAAGCCCAGGTGGTCCGCCAGCTTGAGCACGGAATCGCGCGTAACTCCGCTCAGGATGGAGCCGTTAAGCGGCGCAGTCACAACCCGGTCTTCATAGGCAAAGAACATGTTCATTGCCCCGACTTCATCCACATAGCGACGCTGCACGCCATCCAGCCACAGGACCTGGTCGAAACCTTTCTTCTTTGCCTCCAGACCTGCTTTCAGCGACGACGCATAGTTGCCGCCGGTTTTTGCCTCACCGGTGCCGCCAGGAACCGAGCGCACATAACGGTCTTCGACAAGGATCTTGACCGGGTTGAAACCCGAGGCATAGTAAGCGCCGACCGGGGAAAGGATCACGTAATAATAGTAATGGTCCGAGGTCTTGACGCCCAGGACCGGTTCGACCGCTATCATTGCCGGACGAATGTAGAGGGATGTCCCCTCCGCTCCCGGCACCCAGTCCTTTTCCAGCCGGACCAGCTCGGCAATGCTGTCGACGAAGAACTCTTCAGGCAGCTGGGGCATGCAGAGCCGTTCAGCCGAAAGGTTGAAGCGCCGCGCATTCATCTCCGGGCGGAAAAGGGCAATCGTTCCGTCACTCCACTTGTATGCCTTGAGGCCCTCGAAAATCTCCTGGGCATAGTGAAAAACAAGGCAGGATGGATCCAGTACGAATGGCCCGTAGGGCTGTATCCTTGCATCGACCCACCCCTTGCCGGTTTTCCATTCGACGAGCAGCATATGATCAGTGAAAATCTTGCCGAACCCGAGCTTGGATTCATCCGTAAATTTGTCCTTCCTTTTGTCTTCGGGAAGGGAAAGAACCTTCAATTCCATACCTGCTACCTCCAGTCTGGGCCTGATTTCAACCTTTTCAGTCAGGTAAATGTGTAGCATAGAACGGACAGGCGGGCAAGGAATTTTCATGATCGTTTCAGTCTGGCTAAAACCCGGTTCAGTGCGCTGTCATGTCCCCGTCCGATTTTTCCTGTTGAAATGCATTGAATTTCTTGGTATATATTTTTTAGCACTCACTTGCAATGAGTGCTAATATGTGTCAGCAGAATGCATCATCGTAAAATTCAGCAACAAAGGGAGGTAGTTTCCATGACCGCGGCATTACCCGTAATATCCGACAACATGAGTCGCTACCTGGCCGAAATCAGGCGTTTCCCGGTGCTGTCGGCCGAGGAGGAATACCGGCTTGCCGTGAAGCTTTACGAAGAGCAGGACCTGAGCGCGGCCCAGACCCTGATCACCGCGAACCTGCGCTTCGTGGTAAAGGTTGCGGGTGAGTACCGGGCCTACGGCATGAAAATGCTGGACCTCATACAGGAAGGCAACGTGGGTCTGATGATGGCGGTGCGCAAATTCAACCCGTACAAGGGGTTCCGCCTCATATCCTACGCAGTGTGGTGGATACGCGCCTATATACAGAATTACATCATATCCACCTGGAGCCTGCTCAAGATCGGTACGACCCAGGCGCAGAGAAAGCTCTTTTTCAAGCTCAACCAGGCGAAGAACGCCATTAAGAACATGTTCGGCGAAGACGATCTGCCGGCCACATCCCAGGCCCTTGACGTGAAGGAATCTGAAGTCGTTGAAATGGAGCAACGCATGCGCGGTGACTATTCCCTCGACTCCGAGACGGCGGACGGCGAAGGCACCACGCTTCTCGACAACCTCGCCGACGACAGGATGAACCAGGAAGAGGTCCTGGCGGAAAACCAGGAGGCCGCGCTCCTTGAGAGGGAAATTTCCAGCATCATGTCCCGTCTCAACGAAAAGGAACGGTTCGTCATCGAAAACCGCGTCACCGCGGAAGAGCCCATGACGCTCCAGGAAATAGCCGACCACTTCTCGATCTCGCGGGAAAGGGTCCGCCAGATCGAGGAAGGCGCCTTGAAAAAGATGAAGAACTTCCTTTCACCAATTGTTGCGCAAACCGGCGATATCGCCCTGTTGCCGGCCTGATGCGGGTAAAACGGGGAATGAGACTTTTATGAACAAGGGCCCGGCGGCCGCCTGCTGACCGGGCCCGTATGCATCGTACCGGGGAAGGATACGCCTGTGCCTGACCATGATGAGAAGGTGAGATATTCCCGCCAGGTCATACTGGAAGAGATCGGCGTCGAAGGCCAGGAGAGGCTTCTGCACGGAAAGGTGCTCATCATCGGCGCCGGGGGGCTCGGTTCTCCAGCGGCGCTTTACCTTGCCGCAGCCGGTGTCGGCACCATAGGCATCGCAGATGCCGACGCGGTTGAACTGTCTAACCTCAACCGGCAGATTCTCCACGGGACGCCGGACATCGGAAGCGAAAAAGTCGTTTCCGCACGACGCAAACTGGCCGCAATGAATCCCGGGGTGAAGGTCGTCACGTACCGATGCATGGTAAAATCCGACAACATCGCCGGGATTATCTCGGATTACGACTTCATCATCGACGCCACGGACAACTTCGACGCCAAGTTTCTCATCAACGACACATGCATCCGCCTGGGAAAGGCATTCTCCCATGGAGGCGTGCTCCGTTATCACGGGCAGACCATCACTGTTGTGCCGAACGTCTCGCCCTGTTACCGCTGCCTATTCCCCGACCCCCCTCCCGACGATGTTGCCCTCTCATGCTCTCGGGACGGCATCCTCGGAGTCGTTCCGGGAATCATAGGAACAATTCAGGCCTGCGAAGCGATAAAACATCTCCTGGGAATCAGCAGTCTATTGACCGGAAGGCTTCTGACCTGCGACACCCTGAACATGCGGTTCAGGGAGATAGCGGTTGCCGGAAATCCTGCCTGCCCGGTGTGCGCAGCTGCCGGCGACAGCTGATCCCGCAGGCGGGTATGCCCCGAAGAGATTTGCGTTGACAAAAATCAGCCGCTCCCGTATCCTTTCCCCATAATTCCATAGAATACCTTCTTATCAAGAGTGGTGGAGGGATAGGCCCTGTGAAACCACAGCAACCGGCCCGGAACTGGGCGCCAGGTGCTAAATCCTGCCGAAAGGCACAGATGAGAAGGGTGCTGCGTATGTCGTCAATTATACGGAAAGCCCCTTCTTATCCCATAAGAAGGGGCTTTTTTCGTACCGTCAGGACATCCCACATTTTCCAGGTATCCCATGTCAGTCGGCATCGTCACAACGCAATACGTCACCTTCGATACGGAACTCCGCCTCGAGAGCGGCCGAATCCTGGGACCGATAACTCTTGCCTATGAAACCTACGGGAAACTGAACGCCAACCGTTCCAACGCGATCCTGGTCACCCACGCCTGGACCGGCAGCGCGCATGTGGCCGGCAAGAACAGCGAGGAAGACCAGAAGGCCGGCTGGTGGGACGCCATCGTCGGCCCCGGGCGCCTGCTGGATACGGACAGGTATTTCGTCATCTGCTCCAACATCATCGGCTCCTGTTACGGATCCACGGGCCCGTCGTCCATCAACCCAAAGACTGGCAAGCGTTACAACCTCTCTTTCCCGGTCATAACCGTACGGGACATGGTAGGCGCGCAGCGGCTGCTCCTCGACCATCTGGGCATCGACAAGCTGCTGACCGTGCTGGGCGGGAGCATGGGCGGAATGCAGGCCCTCGACTGGACCACCTGCTTTCCGGACAGGGTGGCATCGGCCGTGGTACTGGCAACCAGCGGCAAGCCGTCGCCGATGGCCATCGCGATGAATGCCGTGGCCCGCTGGGCTATCTTCAACGACCCGACCTGGAAAAAGGGCGAGTACCGCAAGAATCCCAAGGACGGCCTGGCGCTGGCCCGCGGCATCGGCCACATCACTTTCCTCTCGGACGAATCCATGTGGAACAAGTTCGGCCGCCGCTTTTCCGCCCGCGACGGCCAGTTCGACTTCTTCGGCCGGTTCGAGGTTGAACGCTACCTGTCATACAACGGCTATAACTTCGTCGACCGCTTCGATGCGAATTCCTTCCTCTACCTGGCCAAAGCGCTCGACCTTTACGACGTAGCCTGGGGGTGCGAAACCCTCCATGAGGCATTCGCGCCGGTCACGGCACCCATACAGTTCTTCGCCTTCACGTCGGACTGGCTCTATCCTCCGTACCAGACCGAGAAGATGGTCCAGGCGCTGAAAGACCTGGGCAAGCCCGTCGAGTACCATCTTATCGAATCTTCTTACGGCCATGACGCCTTCCTGCTGGAGCACGAAAACTTCGCCCCATTCGTGAAGGATTTTCTTGAGCGGATTTCCGCACCCCTTTAGCAGTCTATTTGAACTCAGATCCCGCCGCGGGTCACATTTCAACCCGCGTCACCACACCCTGCAGCTTGCTGGCCGGCAGATTGTAGAACTGCACGAAGTTCGGCGTCTGCTTCTTGATGGCGCTGAATACCTTCCAAACCGGGTTGGGGGAAGAAATATCCTCGATACCGTAAAAAATGACTTTCTCCTGGACGCCGTTCTTCTTGAGCAGCTTTTCCAGGTCGATCACTTCCATGTAGCCTGCGCGCACCTCGAAACCGTCCAGTCCCGGCCCTATTCCCGACAGAAGGCGGGTCCGGACCCCGAATGGTTCGTCGGTCCTGATTATGGAGATCAATACGTTTCTTTCGTAGATGATGTTGCTACGGACCATGCAATGGACAATGTACGGGGGGACAACCGGAATCTCCTTGGTAAAGAAAATCCCGGTGCCGGGGATGTTCTTCCCGGCGCCGTAAATCTGGGAATAACTCAGGAGGAAAGTATCCATGTCCAATGGCCGCAGCGCACGGTACAGCGCCCTTTGACCCTTGGTCCAGACCAGGATGGTGGTCATCGGGATCATGGCAATTATCAGGGACCAGTATCCGCCCAGATGGAACTTGTTCAGGCAGGCGACCAGGAAGAGCATGTCCACCACAGTGACCAGCACAGCAAACGGCACTTTCCATCTCTTGGTGGTGTGTGAGAATATCATGACCATCATGATGCCGGTAATGGTCATCGTGCCGGTTACAGCCAGCCCGTATGCAGCCGCCAGGTTTTTCGACTCCCGGAACATGAACAGGATGAACAGGACAGCCACCATCAGCATCCAGTTGATTGCGCCGATGAATATCTGGGATTTCAGGTGCGTCGAAGTGTAGTCCACCTTCAAAAGGGGCATTATCCTGGTCGTAATCCCTTGGTAGACTATGGAGAACACGCCGCTGATCAGAGCCTGGGAAGCTATGACTGTAGCAATTATGGTAAGGATGAGAAACGGCACATAGAAATGTGGGGCCTCCCATTTCACCATTCCGAACAGGATGCTCTTCGCTTCAGGATGCTTCATTATGAACGCACCCTGCCCAAGGTAGTTGAACACCAGGGCGGCAAAGACGAAGTACCAGGCGCGACGGATCGGTTTGCGGCCAAGATGCCCCATGTCGGCATAGAGCGCCTCGCCGCCCGTGGCGCAGAGGATTATTTCGGACAGGATGAAAAACCCGGGAAGGCCGTTTTCAAGGATGAACATGATCCCGTAATGGGGGCTCAGCGACTTGAGTATCGATGGAAACTGCCAGATCGAGATGATTCCCGAGACGAAAAGCGACAGGAACCACAGTATCATCAACGGTCCGAAGGTGGCCGCGACCCTGTCGGTCCCCCTGGACTGGAAGATGAAAAGGAGCACGGTGATGACCGCCGAAATAAGGATGATCGCTCCCTGACCCAAACCCTCCAACCCGGGAATCAGCTGCATCCCCTCCACGGCGGAAAGAATACTGATGGCCGGGGTAATGACTCCGTCACCCAGGAGCAGCGAAACTCCGAGAAAAGATAGGAATACCACGAATGCCGCCTGGCGTCCCGGTTTCAGAAGCCTGATGAGGATCTCTTTCAAGACAATGGTTCCGCCTTCACCCTTTCGCCCCAGTCCCATGGCCAGCCAGGCATATTCTATGGTGACGAGAATGCAGAGCGTCCACACGACAAGTGAAAGTATGCCTTCGATATTTTCCTGGGTCGGCTTTGTCAACGCAAATACGACTGTCAATGTATAGATGGGGCTGGTGCCGATATCGCCGAAAACCAGGCCCAGCGACTTGACTATCCCCTTTGACAAAGAATCCCTGCCTTCATTCATCATGGTCTTTTTTCCCGATTCCCCTGCCCGGCCGCTTCCGGCGGCTCCGCTGTTGCCACGACCGCATGCCGTGGCCTTTCACCTCGGCAGCGCATGGTCAGCCCATGCCGGGCATTCACTCTCCGCAAGATTACTCCTTGTGCGCAAAAAAGCCGCCGGCAATGAACCGGCGGCTTTTAGGCCCAAGTTCGCTGCACTTCCAATAACCTACGAGGTTAGCTGTCGGGCTCGGGCCTGGAAGTGCCCTATCCTGTCAGGTTGCTGAAAAACGTCATGAGGAAGTCCAGATGCAAGGCGCACGGAGCACAGCACCCGAGACATATCACCTAGATAGGCAAGGGTGTGAGCACCGCGTAACGCCGCAGATGGGCTCCGCAATAGTTTTTCAACAGCCTGTCAAGGAATTCGCCCCGTTACCACCGGGTCCCCCGCATCCGCCGCAAAATGGGCGAATTTCGGCTGCATCTGCTCGTCTTTCGAATTTCGGGCCAATTTTAGGCTGATAAATATTTATGTCAATACTTGTTTTCAAGAAGCAGGACAGGTGGCAAAAAAAACCCTGTAGAGAAGGAGGGCTAATCTACAGGGAAGTATAAATAGAAGAGGCTCTGTACCTCTGCTGCAATTTTAATTTAAATGGGAAAAACGTCAACCACGCCACATGTTTTTTCGTACACCCCGATGCCCATTCTGCCGGGCATCGGTTGACAGCCCGCCTGCAGGTTGTATTTTTTTAGAATCCGAGCCGTATTTGTCTCTCTTTCCAAGCACCTGCCCAGGAGGCCTGAATGAAACTCTCTTTCCACGGAGCCGACCATGATGTCACCGGCTCCTGCCATCTGGTCGAATGCGCCGGGAAAAGGATACTGATCGACTGCGGAATGTTCCAGGGTAATCGCGAACTTGACGAAGAGAACTCGGAACCGTTCGGGTTCGAGCCTGCGGATATCGACTTCCTGTTGCTTACCCATGCCCATCTCGACCATTGCGGACGGCTTCCCCTTCTGGTAAACAACGGCTTCCGGGGAGAAATCATCACCAGCCCGGCGACACGCGACCTGGCGCGGCTCGTGCTCCTGGATTCCGGCCACCTGCAGGAGGAGGAAGCGCGACGTAACGAACGCCATGCATCACGGCGGGGCAATCACGGGGGTGATATCGAACCTCTCTACACGGAACTGGACGTACTTGACAGCCTGGAATTTTTCGGCAGGAAAACAGCCTACAACCACCGGCTGCAACTTGCTGAAGGCGCTTGGGTCACTTTTCTCGACGCCGGCCATATCCTCGGATCGGCATCCGTATTCCTGGAACTGGAGGAAAACGGCCGGCGGCGTACCGTGCTGCTCTCCGGAGACCTGGGCAATACCGGCCGGCCGATCCTGCGGGATCCGGCGCCACCGCCCAAAGCGGATGTCGTGGTCATGGAAACCACCTATGGGGACCGTTTTCACAAACCGCTCGATCAATCCGTGGAAGAGCTGTTCGCGGCCATCACCGACACATTCAGGCTTGGCGGCAATGTCACAATCCCCACATTCGCCCTGGAACGGGCCCAGGAAATCCTCTTCTTCCTGCGGGAAGGAGTCGAAAACGGCCGTCTTCCCCGCTCAATGCAGGTATTCCTCGACTCCCCCATGGCCATTTCCGCCACCGCGATCTTCAAACGGCATCCCGAATGTTACGACGAGGAAACCGCCGAACTTTTCCACGAAGGACGAGACCCCTTGAGCCTGCCGGGTCTGCACTTCACCCGCGAAACCCAGGAGTCCATGGCGATCAATCGTATCGGTGGGGGAGCGGTCATCATGGCCGGCTCAGGCATGTGCACCGGCGGGCGCATCCGGCATCACCTCAGGCACAATCTCTGGAGAAGGGATTCGAGCATCGTGTTTGTCGGCTATGCGGCCAAAGGCAGCCTTGCAAGGAACATCATCGACGGCGCCGAGCGTGTGCACCTGTTCGGAGAGGAAATCCCCGTGGCCGCGAAAGTTCACACCATAAACGGGTTTTCCGCCCATGCCGACCAGGCCGAACTTCTCGCCTGGCACCGCCGGACCGGAACCCCCGAGAGGACGTTCCTGGTTCACGGCGAACTGGAGACCATGACCCGCTTCGCTTCGCTCCTCAGGAACACCAGGGTCGAGATGCCGGCGCCGCACCAGGAATTCCGGCTGTGAGACGATTGCCGGCCCATCCGGAGCCGGCGCCTTTCTCAGGCTTCCGTTGCGAGAGCCCTGCCCAGTTCGAAGGCCTGTTTCATGAGCTCCGTGTTGTCAGCCACCTCTCCGGGCCCCATTGCCGACCCGTAGACAATACCGACGATATCGGAGCCGACGAAGCGGGCCATGTCCTGGAACGTGCGAATTGCGTTGACAGCTCCCGAAGCAAACGGATCCACGTCTCCATAGGTCAGGACCACTCCAAACATTTTGCCGCCCAGGTCGGTTTCATAAGTTTCGACCTGTGCGTCGCCGTTCTCGGCTGGCTGTGTTCCGAGAAACGTGAGCGCATAGCAGCGATCCATGAACAGCTTGATCTGGGCCGAAACGGTAAACCAGTAAATGGGGGTTGCGTAAACGATCGCGTCAGCTGACCGCAGACGGGAATAAATTGCTTTCATATCGTCATCAATGATGCAGTCCGTCGCCAATGATGCCTGGCATGCATCGCAGGCCGTGCATGGCCTGATATCCATCCCGTGGATATGCACCGTTTCCACCTCTGTCCCGAAACAACTGGCGCCCGCCGCCACTTCCCGGGCGAGTACAGTGCTGTTGCCGTTCTCCCGGGGACTCGCCTCGATGATGATTATTTTTTTCGCCATTACACTCCTCCTTGACGTTGATCAAGATTGGCTCCGGATACTGTAACGCAAACCTGTGTCCGAATCCCTACGAATGAGACATGTGTATTATGTTTGGCCGAACCCAACCGTGTCCCCAGTGAATCTGTCCGGGCCGCCGTCCGGCAAATCACGTAATATCAGGCCCTTTCCAAAGCATAAACATTCAGCACGATTTTTGCATATATTATGATGCATCTTTCGGTCCCCGGCAAGCAAAGTTGATCAAGTTGCTCCACTGCATGCTTTCTAACCTGGAAATAACTTGCCAATGACGAAATACAGTTTCTCACAACTTTTCGACATCAAGCAGATACAAACCCTTATGGAGTCATACAACAAGGTTACGGGTCTGCTGTCAGCCATTCTCGACACAAACGAAAAAATCCTCGTCGCCGTGGGGTGGCAGGACATCTGCGTACGCTTTCACCGGCAGCATCCCGTCACCCTGGCAAGGTGCAAGGAAAGCGAAGCATACATAAAACGGCACCTGCACGAATACGAAGGCCGGTTTTTCGAGTACAGGTGCAAGAACGGCCTGTGGGACATGGCCATGCCGATCTTTTTCGACCGCGAACACATAGCCACGTTTTTCTTCGGCCAGTGTTTCAACGAAGACGACAGGCCGGAAGCTGATTTTTTCCGCAAGCAGGCCAGGGAATTCGGATACGACGAAGACAAGTACCTTGAAGCGTTGAACCGGGTGCCGATCTATTCCCGCGAGCAGATGAAAAACGCGCTTGAACTCTATTCGAACCTGATGAACATCATAACCGAAATGGGCATGAAAAAACTGAAACTCATGCAGGAGATTGAAGCAAGGCAGAAGGCGCACAAAAAAATGCTCGAATCGAGCGCCTATACGGACAGGATACTCAACTCCATCCTTGATGAGGGGGGTGGGGACTTTTGAGTGCGGGAAACCGGCTCATCATCATCTTTGAAAGAGGGCGAAACCATGAAATACTTTCTTGTTGCACTGTTCATCCTGGCGGTCCCTGCAACGGGCGTTGCGGGACTGTTCAGCAGTGACGATGACACGCAGGGCGTGGGATATCTTGCCAAGGCTGACGGAACGAAAGTGTACCAACGATCGACGGGGGATGAAGTCGTTGCAACGGTAAACAGGGATTTCCCATTCGTTGCTTATGTAGGCAGCGACAAATGGTTCGGCATTATGGCTGCGGAATCGCTGGTGAACGGCCGCGCCAATGTCCGCTATTGGAAAAACGGCAAGAACGAAAAGAATGGAGAAAACATCGCCTGGGTCGACCTGAAGGACCTGGAACGGATCCAGTTCGACTGCTGCGGCGACAACGCCCACTGTACGGGTTTAACGGCATCAGTACTCAAGACACGCAGGTATACCGACTGTTTTGTCAGGTCCATGGAAGCCGGCATCAGCAAGAGAACGGTCACGGCTGCCGGCGGAACCGCGCCCGGCAATGATTCGGCCGAACTCGAGAAAATGAGGATGCAGCTCGAAATCGAGAAACTGAGACACGAAAAGGAAATTGAAAAATTGAAGCTGGAAAAAGAAATCGAGCAACTGAAACTCGAGCAGGAGCGGCTGAAAGCCGGCGCGAAAAGGCCTTGATCGCCAATTCCCGCCAACCGGATCTTGCCGCTTGAATGCAAGGCCCAGCAGCGATGATACCGGAAGGCTTGCGGCAACCTCCGCAAGGCTTCCGGTTCTTGCGACATCGCCCCCCCCTCCGACATACACCCCTGCCCTGGCTGTAAATAGTGTAACAACTGTAAAGATTTAACTGTAACACACACTTTACATCTTTTACCTTCCTTGAAGTCCGAACCCTCCGACAAGAACCTCACAACAACACCGACAATCATTATCTACCTGGATTTATACAGTTTTTCACAACCGGCAAATTGAGAACAATATTTGGTATAGTCGTTGCTATTATAGTAAGCATGCCGCATTGTATTACAACAAATCAGCACGTCTGCTTATATCAGGCCTGAAAGTTGATTTATTGAATGTGACGCCAGCAATAAACAGGATTGATATTTTGTTACCGTTGCTTTCACAATTACTACTGAATCAGAATTAACCATTATAATATTATTGCAAGCCATTATAATGCGCTATTATTTGCCACATGATAACATAAATCGAAATCAATCTACGGTAATGCAATTTGGGTTCAAACACTGTGACCCAAGCCGTCAACGCAGACGGCAACTATCTCAATGGAAGGAGCAAATCACATGGGAAAACTGGACGGAAAAATTGCAATCGTAACTGGAGCGGGTCGTGGCATCGGCAGGGGAATCGCCATGCGGTTGGGTGCTGATGGTGCTACCATAGTGGTAAGCGACATCCTGATTGACAATGCCAAGAAAGTCGCAGCTGAGATCGAGGCAGCCGGGGGCAAAGCATTTGCGATTCAGACTGATGTAACCAAGCAGGAACAGTGTGAGGCCCTGGTGGAACAAACCGTTGCAAAATACGGCAAACTCGACATCATGGTGGCAAACGCGGGGATCGGCATCGTCAAAGTCTCCCTCGACCACACCGAGGAAGACTGGGACAAGACTCTGGCGGTAAACGTAAAGGGTGTTTTCTTCTGTGATATCGCCGCGGCAAAACAGATGATCAAGCAAGGGCACAAAGGCTATCTCGGCAGCGGCGGGAAGATCATCAATTGTGCCAGCATAGCTGCACACGGCGGTTGGGCTTACCTGCCTGCTTACAGCGCATCCAAGTTCGCCGTCAGGGGATTCACCCAAGCGTTCGCTAAAGAAATGGCGCCGAACAAAATTACGGTCAACGCATACTGTCCGGGTATCGTCGGCACTGACATGTGGGATCTCATCGACGAAAAAATCGGAGCGTATACCGGCGCAAAGAAAGGCGAAACTCTCAAGGCATCAGTCGATGCTCTCATACTCGCCAAGGAAGTCGGCAAACCTGAGCAGGTTGCCGGTTATGTTTCCTACCTTGCCTCCGAGGACGCGGACTACATGACGGGCCAGTCGGTCATGATCGATGGCGGCATCGTGCTGGTCTAACAACAGGCTGACCGGCCGTCATCCATGGATGGAAGACACAAGACTGCTTCCTCTGTGATTTTCAGCGAAAAGATAGCCGGCAAATTCCCTTCCCTTTATGCGGGGGGATATTTGCCGGCTATTGCGGTTTGCTGCCTTTCGCACAAACCAGTTCCCCTGTGCGGTTTTAGACGGCCGGCTTTTGAATGGGCCTGTTTTCCATCCGATAAAATGCTATACTTTTCGGGAAACAACACATTCTCCCACGAGGGCGGGCATGTCGGCAAACGAACAGTCAAAGCACATCAAGACGGTAATGCAGCTGGTAAACACGGGTGGAACGGGAATCATCAGCCATTCCGGTGACAGCCAATTCCAGCCCCAGATCATCAGATCCTGGGAACGCTGCCTGACCAGGCACAACCTGCACCCCTCCACGGTGAGCAAGCCGATAATGCTCAGCGAAAAAGCCCTCAGGGACTACGTCGAGCCACTGGACGACTTCCTGTTTTATGCCCAATCCGGAATGCGGAAACTCTACAAGATGCTTTCATCCGTCGGCTACGTTCTTCTGCTGAGTGACGCAAACGGCGTAACCATCGATTATCTGGGCGACCCCAAGGATGATAGGGAGAACAGGGAGGCAGGGTTCTGCCCCGGTTCCGTATGGTTGGAATCGCTTGCAGGCACCTGCGGAATAGGCACCTGCATTGAGGACAGGAGAGCGGTGACGGTTCACCGGGAAGATCATTTCTCGGCACCTTTCATACGGCTCAGCTGCTCCGCCGCCCCCCTCTATTTTCCCGACGGCACCCTGCTGGGCTCCTTCGACGCGTCTCACCTGTATTCTCCGGAATCCAAGGACACCCAGGCCGTTGCCCTTCTGCTGCTTAATTCGCACGCACGCCTTATTGAGAATGCCTACTTCGTCAATAAATGCCGGGACACCTGGATCATCCGCTTCAACTGCATGCAGGCATTCGTGGAAGTGACAACGGAGAACATGCTTGCCGTAAACTCGGAAGGCTATATCGTAGCAGCCAACTGGAGCGCCACCAACGAACTCAGCAGGCGCGGGGGGTGCAGTCCCATAAACAGGCAACTGAGCGATGTTTTCGAATTGAACTTCGAAGACGTGGTAAACAACGCCCTGAACAAGGAGAACATGGTATTCTCCATCCGAGTCCTCAACAGCGGCCTCCAGTATTTTGCTACGTTCAAAGCGCCGGAAAGCGGGAAAACACGCAAATTGGAGCACCAGGCGGAAACGGACAAGTCTTCGTCGCAAAAGCTCAGGGCACAGACCCCCATCAACCTGAATCAACTGGACAGCAACGACTCCCGGATGCGGCAGAACGTCGCGTGCGCCAAGCGGGTAATGAACAAGGGAATTCCCATGCTCCTCATCGGTGAGACCGGGACAGGGAAGGAAGTCTTCGCCCGGGCGGTACATGAAGCCAGCGAGCGGGCAGCCAAGCCTTTTGTCGCACTGAACTGCGCGTCCATCCCGGAGTCGCTCATCGAAAGCGAACTTTTCGGCTACAAGCCGGGCGCATTCACCGGCGCTCACATAAAGGGAATGCGCGGCAAGATTCTCCAGTCTGATGGCGGCACCCTCTTCCTGGATGAGATCGGCGACATGCCGTTGAATCTCCAGACCAGGATGCTGCGCGTCCTTGCCGAGAAGGAGATAGTGCCGCTTGGTTGCGAAACGCCGGTGAAAGTCGACCTCCATGTAATCTGCGCGACTTTGCGCAACCTGGAGGAACTGGTCCGCAAGGGCCAGTTCAGGGAAGACCTCTATTTCCGCCTGAACGGCATCACCATAGTCCTGCCCCCGCTTCGCGAAAGGGAAGACAAGGAATCTCTCATAAAGAGCATCCTCGACACGGAAAGCGGCAGGCATACCGTGATCTCGCCGGTCGCCATGGAAGCCCTGCTTAACGCCCCTTGGCCCGGAAACATCCGCGAGCTTCGCAACGCGCTCCGTTTTGCCCTGGCGGTAAATGAAACCGGAACCATAGAGCTCGAAGACCTGCCGATGGGAAATGCAGCCTTGTCGTCAAGTTCGCACAAGACTGAACAGACTGCACCGGAGGAACCTTTTGAAACGTCCTCCCCCAATTCAAGTCAATATGCGGAACGCTTCATTATGCTGAACGTTCTTACCAAGCAGAGATGGAACATATCAAGGGCTTCCAGGGAACTTTGCATCAGCCGTCCGACCCTTTACAAGAAAATGAAGCAGCACGACATAGTGCCGCCCCACAGATTCGAGAGGAAGTGATAGCGGGAACGGCCGGGTCACGTGGTTTCCACGCGCAGCACTTTTGCCCTGGAGCAGTGAACAGGCCTCAAATCAATGTCTACGGAGTTGTCAAAATAGACGCTGTCGCCCGCATCAACGGTCAACAGATCACCTTCCTTGCCAATCTCGACTTTCCCGGCAATGACATAGAGAAAAGTCTCGCCGTTAACCGACAGTGGCGCGGGAATGCCGTTGTCGTCTCGCAGATCGAAAAGGAAACAGCTCATTTTTTTCTTTGGTCCGAAAGGAAGCAGCGGGCTGCAGAATCCCTGGTTCCTGCGCACCAGGTGCTCATACAGGTTTTCATGCCCACCGTCCGACTTCCTGGAAATTTCGTACCGCGGTGCGTCGTCTCTGCATTCAAACAGTTTTCCAAGGCGTATCTGGTAATAGGAGGCCAGCTTCGACAGGGTTTTCAGGCTCGGCGTAACGTTGCCGTTTTCTATCTGGGAAAGCAATGCGGCGGACATCCCCGTCTCGACTGCCACGTACTGCAATGTCATGTTTCTCGCCTTGCGCAAACTTTTCAGCTGTGGGCCGATGTTATAATCGTCAATCTCATCTGCATCGCTTTCACGCAGCGATATTGACTCGGACCATCGCCTGGCGCGCGTCATTTCCCGTCCCGGGCTGACGACTATCTTACTCTTTAACAGGTTGCCATTCATCAAGAAGTTCCTCAAAAAGCATAGCCACCCTGGTAGACACTTCACGAAGAGACACTTCCCTCCCAAGGATCGACTCCAGGGATGCGATGGGGCACTGCTCGATACCGCAGGGGTTTATCCTTCGAAAGGCGGCCAGGTCATTGCTCACGTTCAGGGCGAAGCCATGCATGGTCACCCAGTGGCGGACCCCCACGCCAATGGAAGCCAGTTTCCCCGAATCGGTCCAAACACCCGTGCGTCCCTCCACTCGGTATGACGGAACGCCGAATTCCGCAGCGGCCAGGATCAGCAGCTCTTCCAGGAAGCGGAGATGACGCCGGAGATCCTTTCCCCGTCGCCCGAGGTTGATGATCGGATAACCGACCAGTTGGCCCGGGCAGTGACAGGTCACATCTCCACCGCGATTGATGCGCACGACCTCGACCGAAGGGTCGAGGATGTTTCCTTCGCTTCCGCTCCGGCCCATGGTATAGACCAGGGGATGCTCGACAAGCAGGAGCGTCTCCCTGCGTATGTCGTCGCGCACTTCAGCGACCAGACACTCCTGCAGCTCGTATGCCGCCCGGTAATCCATGGTGCCGCAATTGCTGACCATCATTTCTTTCAAACCAGCTTTCTTGAGTTGCCCCGGCATCCCCCGCCGTTCCGGAAGATGCCGGGAAATGTTCGTCAGGCGTGAATCATCTCTTTGTGGACATCAAGAGCAGCTTCCTTCACCGCTTCCGATAGAGTTGGATGAGCGTGGAACATGGCGCCCATTTCGTGCGCCGTACCGCCCAGGCTCATGACCGCGACCGCCTCCGCGATCATGTCCGATGCCCGCGGGCCGACGATGTGGACACCGAGGACCTTGTCCGTGTCTTTGTGTGCGAGAATCTTGACAAAACCGTCTGTCTCAGCCATGGCGATGGCGCGGCCGTTGGCCATGAACGGGAACCGCCCAGCCAAGTACGGAATCCCTTCCTCCTTGAGCTCCTGTTCGGTCTTGCCGACGGAAGCGGCTTCGGGCCAGGTATAGGAAATACCGGGTATGGTATCATAATTGACCGCGGCATCCTTTCCTGCCAGACGTTCCGCGAACACTACCGCCTCTTCGGAGGCTTTGTGGGCAAGGAGCGGGCCGGGAACAATGTCGCCGATGGCATAGATTCCGGGAACAGAGGTCTCGTAATTTTCATTGACGGCAATCCTGCCGTTGCCGTTGTTCGCGACGCCGGCCTCTTCCAGTCCGAGGCCGGTCAGCACCGGCTTCCTGCCGACCGACACCAGCACCTTGTCACACACCATCTCCTCGGTCTTGTCACCCGACTTCAGCTGGAGCACGGCCCTGCCGTTCTTTTTCTCGATACTGGTGACCTGGGTGCTCATTCGGAAGGTAAAGCCCTGCTTCTGAAGGACTTTCATCAGGGCATCCGTCACTTCCCTGTCAGTTCTGGGGAGCATCTGCGGGAGCATCTCCAGAACAGTCACCTTCGCGCCGAGCCTCCTCCAGACAGAGCCCAGCTCCAGCCCGATGTACCCTGCGCCAACGATGACCAGATGCTCGGGAACTGATGAGAAGCACAGGGCTTCCTTGGAACTGACGATCGTCTCACCGTCAAATGTCATGCCCGGCACTTCCACGGGGACACCACCGGTTGCGAGGAGCACCCGCTTTGCAGCGGCAACGGTAACCGTACCGTCCTTGGAAACCTCGACCCGGTGAACGCCGTCTCCCTTGGGAGCAGTCAGCTTTCCGGAGCCCTGCATTACCTGGACCTTGTTTTTCTTCAAAAGGTAGGCTATCCCCCCGGTAAGCTTCTTGATGACGTCGTCCTTGCGGGCAACCATCTTGGCCACGTTCATGGTCGGCGGATTGATTTCGATGCCGTGGCTGGCGAACTTGTCCCGCGCCAGTGCGAAATGCTCGCTGGAGTCAAGGAGCGCCTTGCTGGGGATGCATCCCTCGTTGAGGCATACGCCGCCCATGGTGGGCCTCTGCTCTATGACCAGCACTTTCTGTCCGAGCTGCGCGGAACGGATCGCGGCCACGTAGCCGCCAGGGCCGGCGCCGATAACTATAAGATCAAAGATTTCCTCGCTCATTTTCATTACCTTTCTAGTTCCTGAGTATTTGACTGCTTCAGTATAATAACCGGCCTCGGGGATCGCTGTCTGCCCGGCGCCGGGATTTCTCTCAATTGATGCCCTTCTCCGCCTGCTGGGCGGCGTGATAGGAAGACCGGACCAGCGGACCGGCCTCGATATGGGAAAATCCCATGGTCATTCCGACCTTGCGATATTCGGCGAACTCTTCCGGCGGCACATAGCGCTCCACCGGCAGATGCCGGCTGCTCGGCCGCAGGTACTGCCCAAGCGTCAGCATGTCGCAACCGTGATCCCTGAGGTCCTGCATCGCTTCATACACTTCTTCCCGCGTTTCCCCGAACCCCAGCATGATTCCGGATTTGGTCGGCACAGCGTCGTTCATCATCTTGTACCTGCGCAGGAGTTCAAGGGATGCAGCGTAATTCGCGCTCGGCCTGACTCGTGGATAAAGGCGGCGAACGGTTTCAAGGTTATGGTTGAAGACATCGGGGCTGTTCGTGCTGAGAATGCCGAGCGCTTCGGCTTCGCATCCGCGAAAATCGGGGACGAGGATTTCTATGCGCAGCCCGGGATTTTCGCTCCGCAGCGTGGAAATACAGCTGGCGTACTGCCCAGCGCCGCCGTCAGGCAAGTCATCACGGGTAACGGAGGTGATCACCACGTAACGAAGCTTCATGGCGGCAACGGCCCGTGCAAGACCTGCAGGTTCGTCTGCGTCCGGAGGCAGGGGCTCGCCATGGTTCACATCGCAGAAAGGGCAGTTTCTCGTGCAGGTGTCGCCAAGGATGAGAAACGTTGCCGTCCCCTGCCTGAAGCACTCTCCCAGGTTGGGGCAGGTGGCTTCCTCACACACGGTATGAAGCCTGTTGTCGCGGAGTATGCGTCGTATGGAGTCAACCTCGGGGCAGCAGGAGTAACGCGCCCGCAGCCACTCCGGCTTTTTCACGGTATTCGGCGCTCCTCCGCAACCGGCCGATTCCTGCGCCTTCGCTCCATCATTCACTTCCATCTCAAGCTGTTCCTGCATTACTGCTCTCCATTTCCTGCTGATTCCGGAGAGGGAGTTTTCCCTCTTGGCATTACACGGTTTCAATCATGATAGGGGGGGAGCCGAAAAGGCTCCCCCTTTCACCTTCATTATTCTCACATGGTGGCTTTGACAGCGGCTTCGATCTTGGCCGGGCTGGGAAGGTAGAGGTCTTCCAGCGCACCGCTGAACGGGGACGGGGTATGGGGCGCCGTCACCATCTGTATGGGGCCTTTCAGCGCCTTGAACGCATTCTGGGCAACTACCGAAGAAATGTCGCTCGCCATGCTGCAGCGCGGATTGCTCTCGTCGACGATCACCAGCCGGCCCGTCTTCTCCACGCTCTTGATGATGGTGTCGAAATCCAGCGGAGACACGGTGCGCGGATCGATCACTTCGCACTCCACTCCCGCCTTGGACAGGCTCTGCGCCGCCTGCAACGCCTTGTGCACCATCCAGCCGATGGCAACGATGGTCGCGTCCTTGCCTTCGCGAACCACGTTGGCCTTGCCGAACGGTATGGTGTAGCTCTCTTCAGGAACTTCACCCTTCATGGCATACAGTACCTTGTGCTCCATGAAGATCACCGGGTCGTTGTCACGGATGCACTGGGTCAAAAGACCCTTGGCATCATAAGGCGTCGAAGGCACCACAACCTTCAGGCCCGGTATGTGCGCAAACACGCTGTACAGAACCTGAGAGTGCTGGGCCGCCGCGCGGAAGCCGCCGCCGTAGCAGGTCCGCATGGTGACCGGGGTCACCGCCTTGCCGCCGAACATGTAGCGGAACTTGGCCGCCTGGTTCATCATCTGGTCGAAACAGACCCCGAAGAAGTCGGAGAACATCATCTCCACCACCGGGCGCATCCCGCAGGCCGCTGCGCCTACCGCCGCGCCGATGTAAGAACTCTCCGAAATCGGGGTGTCGATGACGCGGTCCCCGTACTTCCCGTACAGGCCCTTGGTCACTCCCAGAACCCCGCCCCAGGCGTCCAGCTGCCCTTCGGTGCCACGGCCGCCCGCATTGTCCAGACCCATCACTATCACCGATCCGTCACGCTCCATCTCCTGGGAGAGCGCTTCGTTGATTGCATCCTTGAACGATATTTTCCTCGACATTTATCAGCTCCTTTCCCGTTTATCAGTACGATACGTATACGTCGGTCAGAAGGTCGGCCTCGGTCGGATTCGGCGCCGCCAGCGCCTTCTCCACCGCCTCGTCTATCAATGCCGCCACTTCCTTGTCGATCGCTTCCAGTTCGGCCGCCGTCACCAGACCGGCTGCGGTCGCCTTGGCCGCGAAGATCTTCAGACAGTCGCATTCCTCGCGCTGACGCTTCACTTCACCAGGAGCCTTGTACGTCATGGCGTCGCCCTCGAAATGGCCGTAGAAACGGTTGGTCTTGCATTCCAGGAGGGTCGGGCCGCCGCCTTCGCGCGCACGCTTGATCGCTTCGCCCGCTGCCTCGTACACTGCGAAGAAGTCGTTGCCGTCCACCGTTACGCCAGGCATGTTGAAGCCTGCCGCACGGTCCGCTATGTTCGGCGTCGGTACGTTGTATTTCACCCCGGTGGATTCCGCGTAGCCGTTGTTCTCGGCCAGGAAGATCACCGGCAGGTTCCAGATGTTCGCCAGGTTCATGCTCTCCAGGATCGTCCCCTGGTTGGAGGCGCCGTCACCGAAAAATACCACGGCCACGCCCCCTTTGCCCTTGAATTTGGCCGCCAGCGCTGCCCCGCACCCCAGGGGGCCGCCCGCGCCAACTATCCCGTTCGCGCCCAGCATCCCCTTCTCCAGGTCCGCTATGTGCATGGATCCGCCCTTGCCGCAGCAGCTCCCGGTCTTCTTGCCGAATATCTCCGCCATCATGCCGATGATGTCGACACCCTTGGCGATGCAGTGGCCATGGCCGCGGTGCGTACTCGTTATCCGGTCGTCATCGGTCAGGTGCGAGCACACCCCCGTCGCCACCGCTTCCTCGCCTGCATACAGGTGCACGAAACCGGGTATCTTGCCCGTCGCAAACTCCTTGTGCACCCGCTCCTCAAAATCACGGATCTCGCGCATCGTCCGGTACGCCTTCAGAAGATCCTCTTTCTTCAGTTCCGCCATCTCGTTCTCTCCTTTCCGACTTGTGTGTTAGACAACTGCAGCGACAACTATCAATGCGGAAGCGTTATCAGGCCGACAACGCCTCCGGAGCTTCCAGGACACTCCGCAACTCACCGAGGAACTTAGCGGCATAGGCTCCGTCATGGACCCGGTGGTCAGCTGAAACGGTAATCCTCATCATCTTGGCGATCTCGATTTTGCCGTCGCGGACAACCGCTTCATCCTTCACCGTACCGATCGCTAGAATTGCCGACAGGTTCGGCGGCACGATGGCTATGAAACTTTCGACCCCGAGCATCCCCATGTTGGAAATCGCAATTGTCGCACCGGACATTTCTTCCTTGCCCAGCTTGCCGTCTTTGGCCATGGCTACCAGTTCGCGGCTCCTGACGCCGATTTCCACAAGTGAAAGTGACTGGCAGTTTTTGATGACCGGCATGAACAGGCCCTCATCGAGACCTACGGCAACCGACATGTTTACATCGCGGTGCATGACGATGTTCTTGTCGGCAAAGGAAGCGTTTATCAGCGGGTATTTCTGGGCGGCAACGGCAGCTGCCTTGATGATCAGGTCGTTTATGGAAACCTTGGTGCCGGCTTGCTTCATGGAGCGGGAGAGCGCATCGGCTTTCCCCATGTCGATGGCCATGGTCACCATGTAGTGGGGAATGGTGCTCCAGGAAGTGCTGACCGTCTTGCCTATGGCGGCACGCATGCCGGCCACGGGAACCAGTTCCTCCGCGGGTGCGGCAGCCGGTGCGGCTGCTTCCGGAGCCTGTTCCGCGGGGGCGGCGGCGCCCTCTTCCGCAGCGGCGGCGCCGCCGCCGGCGATGAAGGCATCGATGTCCGCATCCGAGACGCCTTCCTCGGCAATGATGCCGAGCAGCGCGCCTACCGGCAGCACATCCCCTTCTTCGGCCACGGTGCGGCGCAGGATGCCGGCCTGGGTATTCTCGAGCACGTTGACGATCTTGTCGGTCTCCACCTCGGCCAGCTCGTCGCCGGGGGCGACCGTAGCGCCCACTTCCACCATCCACCTTACCAGGGTGCCCTCTTCCATGGTGAGACCCCATTTCGGCATGGTGATCTCGTAGACACCTGCCGGCGCCGAGGAAGAAGCAGCAGCTTCAGGGGCTGCTTCGGAAGCTTCTTCGGAGCCACCCTCCTCAACAGGTTTGTAAGCAGCGATGAAGGCATCGATTTCAGCATCCTGTGCCGATGCCTCGCCGACAACGCCGAGCAGTGCGCCGACGGGCAGGACATCGCTCTCGTCGGCAAGCTTTTTCAGCAGCACACCCGTCTGGGTCGCTTCCATGATATTGACTATCTTGTCGGTTTCCACCTCGGCCAGTTCCATCCCCGGCTCGATCTTGTCACCGACTTCCACCATCCACCTCACCAGCGTACCTTCCTCCATGGTGAGTCCCCACTTGGGCATGGTCAATTCCTGCAGATTTGCGCTCATTTTTTCCTACCTCTCTTTTGTTGATTGATTTGCAAAGCTATAAACACAAACTGTGACCCGACACCGCAGACACTGTTTATTTTCAGTTTAATTCTATCATTAAATTCCGACAGGAATTGAAATATCATTAAAATATCAGCCACCGCGCGGCGTCCTCCCCGTCTCCGGAAAGGACGCCGCCACTTTGCCTGACCATCTCAAAAATCAGTGTCAGAACTGAAACACCTGACACGCGATTTACAACCAGTATTTGGCCTTGTTACATGGTGGCTTTGACAGCGGCTTCGATCTTGGCCGGGCTGGGAAGGTAGAGGTCTTCCAGCGCACCGCTGAACGGGGACGGGGTATGGGGCGCCGTCACCATCTGTATGGGGCCTTTCAGCGCCTTGAACGCATTCTGGGCAACTACCGAAGAAATGTCGCTCGCCATGCTGCAGCGCGGATTGCTCTCGTCGACGATCACCAGCCGGCCCGTCTTCTCCACGCTCTTGATGATGGTGTCGAAATCCAGCGGAGACACGGTGCGCGGATCGATCACTTCGCACTCCACTCCCGCCTTGGACAGGCTCTGCGCCGCCTGCAACGCCTTGTGCACCATCCAGCCGATGGCAACGATGGTCGCGTCCTTGCCTTCGCGAACCACGTTGGCCTTGCCGAACGGTATGGTGTAGCTCTCTTCAGGAACTTCACCCTTCATGGCATACAGTACCTTGTGCTCCATGAAGATCACCGGGTCGTTGTCACGGATGCACTGGGTCAAAAGACCCTTGGCATCATAAGGCGTCGAAGGCACCACAACCTTCAGGCCCGGTATGTGCGCAAACACGCTGTACAGAACCTGAGAGTGCTGGGCCGCCGCGCGGAAGCCGCCGCCGTAGCAGGTCCGCATGGTGACCGGGGTCACCGCCTTGCCGCCGAACATGTAGCGGAACTTGGCCGCCTGGTTCATCATCTGGTCGAAACAGACCCCGAAGAAGTCGGAGAACATCATCTCCACCACCGGGCGCATCCCGCAGGCCGCTGCGCCTACCGCCGCGCCGATGTAAGAACTCTCCGAAATCGGGGTGTCGATGACGCGGTCCCCGTACTTCCCGTACAGGCCCTTGGTCACTCCCAGAACCCCGCCCCAGGCGTCCAGCTGCCCTTCGGTGCCACGGCCGCCCGCATTGTCCAGACCCATCACTATCACCGATCCGTCACGCTCCATCTCCTGGGAGAGCGCTTCGTTGATTGCATCCTTGAACGATATTTTCCTCGACATTTATCAGCTCCTTTCCCGTTTATCAGTACGATACGTATACGTCGGTCAGAAGGTCGGCCTCGGTCGGATTCGGCGCCGCCAGCGCCTTCTCCACCGCCTCGTCTATCAATGCCGCCACTTCCTTGTCGATCGCTTCCAGTTCGGCCGCCGTCACCAGACCGGCTGCGGTCGCCTTGGCCGCGAAGATCTTCAGACAGTCGCATTCCTCGCGCTGACGCTTCACTTCACCAGGAGCCTTGTACGTCATGGCGTCGCCCTCGAAATGGCCGTAGAAACGGTTGGTCTTGCATTCCAGGAGGGTCGGGCCGCCGCCTTCGCGCGCACGCTTGATCGCTTCGCCCGCTGCCTCGTACACTGCGAAGAAGTCGTTGCCGTCCACCGTTACGCCAGGCATGTTGAAGCCTGCCGCACGGTCCGCTATGTTCGGCGTCGGTACGTTGTATTTCACCCCGGTGGATTCCGCGTAGCCGTTGTTCTCGGCCAGGAAGATCACCGGCAGGTTCCAGATGTTCGCCAGGTTCATGCTCTCCAGGATCGTCCCCTGGTTGGAGGCGCCGTCACCGAAAAATACCACGGCCACGCCCCCTTTGCCCTTGAATTTGGCCGCCAGCGCTGCCCCGCACCCCAGGGGGCCGCCCGCGCCAACTATCCCGTTCGCGCCCAGCATCCCCTTCTCCAGGTCCGCTATGTGCATGGATCCGCCCTTGCCGCAGCAGCTCCCGGTCTTCTTGCCGAATATCTCCGCCATCATGCCGATGATGTCGACACCCTTGGCGATGCAGTGGCCATGGCCGCGGTGCGTACTCGTTATCCGGTCGTCATCGGTCAGGTGCGAGCACACCCCCGTCGCCACCGCTTCCTCGCCTGCATACAGGTGCACGAAACCGGGTATCTTGCCCGTCGCAAACTCCTTGTGCACCCGCTCCTCAAAATCACGGATCTCGCGCATCGTCCGGTACGCCTTCAGAAGATCCTCTTTCTTCAGTTCCGCCATCTCGTTCTCTCCTTTCCAACCTAGAGTTTTTCAGCTTCTTGCCAGTTCTGCCGCCATACCTGCAGAAATCCCAAACAGTGACTTGTCAGTTACGATGATGCCGGACAAGCACATGATGTTTCGCTGCAGCCAGCATGACCTTATTGACGTCCACCGTTACCGGGCCGTCCATTTCCAGCCATACCTTTACTGAATCGTTTTCCGAGAATTCGATTTCCCGCTCTCCATCCAGAGCCAGCGTCCCCCTGGCGGTTTCGACCTTGAAAACCTCCTTGGGGCGGACTTCGCTGATTTCCGCCACGCTGACCGGAAGCAGCACTCCCGGGGCAATGGGCGCCTCAACGGTCATGAAACCCTCACCGGGAGGGGCAACCACCAGGCGCAAGCCATATGCATCCGTACGGCTTACCGGGTGAATGAGCGCCGGGATGGATGACAAACCGATTGCATCCGGCTCCGCGAATGAAACAAACAGCTCCGTGAGGCAGGATGCCTCCCACAGCGCCCTGGCGCCGATCCAGCACTCCGTCGAGACTCCCAGGTCCACGAGGGCCATGTCTTTTCGGGATCCGTTCACTTCACAGCGCAGCACCTTGTTCCTTGACGCAACGTCCTTGAGCCGCACCTTGCCCGAGGCAACCAGCCCGGCAGCGAGCCCGGTGATCGTGGCCTCCCTTATCTCGGGGAAAACGTTGTTCGTGCCCGTAGAAAGGGTCAGGAGCGGC
Organism: Geobacter sp.; assembly: GCA_003314535.1. GTDB lineage: Bacteria > Desulfobacterota > Desulfuromonadia > Geobacterales > Geobacteraceae > RPRC01. The sequence goes on along the minus strand of POSG01000004.1, from coordinate 151,864 downwards.
GTGTCCCCGCTTGCGTTTGCCACTACCCGGTGCGTTCCGTCACCGCCCATGACGATGATCACCGATACGCCCATGCTTACCATCAATTCGGCCGCCCTCAGTGAATCGTCAGCTGAGTCCCTGATGGGCATCTCCAGGAAAGTTACACGGGGAAAGGCGGAGATTTCCGCAGCCCTTCCGTGCCTCATGGCATGGATGACCCGCGAAGCGACGCCACTTACGTCAGGCAGCATGAAAACTTCATCGACTCCCAACTTGCCCAGGACGCCGAGCATGCGCAAAACCATGTTGCTCTTCTCGGCATTCTGGAAAACAGACGCTTTCGTCACCAGGCGGCGCACATCACGGCCGGAAAGGGGATTCGCTATAATTCCTACGGTAGTTTTCGTGTTGTGCATGCCCTCACCATATTTTTAATCAAACGAAAGATTTTTAAAGTCACCGTGCTGAATAAGAGCACAACGTATGCCACCATTTGAAATGCCGGGCCGTGCAACTCACCGCAATCCGCAGCCATATCCTGAGATAGCTTATTATTATCAGCAGGTTACGGTTTTTGGCATTTTGCAAATCTTCTTTTCAGATGGTTTTAGACTTTGTCCGGATCAATGCAAACGTGGAATCCACGGCTGAAAGACGATTAGATGCCGGGGCAAATGTTACAGTTGTTCTCAAAAGCCGTGAGACACCTGTATCAGGGGCGTCAGGATTGGAATTACAGGGATTGCACGCGCGGAATATTCAGTGGTAAGCGGAAAAAGAGAACGGCAACCCGTGGCGTTAAGCAGACTGGTTGCCGTTTCTGCAGTTTCCGTAAATTTGAAGAAATCGTATTTCAGGAAGCAATATCTACATACACCGTAAGCGCGGCAACGGCCACGAATATATTGTCACCGCTCCCGAGCTCGGGCACCTCCAGCCCCTGGGTCACAAGCCCTCCCTCAACAACTTCCAGTTCCCTGGAACCGAAGGGAATCACCTCAAGGACTTCCTTCCCGTCCACCTCTCCGGGCTTCGGACAGCCGATCTTGACCTTGACATGCATGGACCCCGGATCTTTCATACCCACAATCTCGAAGAGGCCGCACAGGCAGCTTCGCGAAACCGCGTCCTTCACAGCTCTCTTCGCAGCCTTTGTTGCATTTCCGCCGTGAAGATCAGCCCCGTATCCAAGTTCAACTACATAACGTCTCAAGGCCATGGATTTCGCCTCCTTTAGTCGAATATTTCAAGCGGTATGGCAAACAACCGGCCATCAGCCGTTCAACCTGCTTTCCATCAGGAAAGAAAATCTCTTACCAGCTTTTCAAAGGCATCCGGCGACTGGGCGTGAACCCAATGGCCTGCACCCGGAACCGTGGCAATTTCGGCCCGGGGAAAACTCTCGCTGATGATCCCTTTATCCTCAGGCCTAATGTAATCGGAATTCCCACCCCGGATGAACAGGGCCGGCCTGTCGAATTCCCCTGTCCATCGGGGGGCCGAGATGATTTCATGATAGTGCGTGCCAAGACTTGCCAGATTCATTTTCCACTGCAGCTCTCCAGTCTCCGACACTACCAGGTTTTTCAGCAGGAACTCGGAAACCGACCGGTCGCCAATCCCCTTTTCCATTTCCGCCCGGACTTCGTTCCGGCTGGCAAACCTCTCGAGACGAATCGAGGAAAGCACCTGGAAAATATCATCATGCAGGGGAGGATAGGCTCGCGGCGCAATATCAACAACAATAAGCTTGTCGACATGTTCGGGATGCTCTACGGCAAACTGCATGGCCACCCTGCCGCCCATTGAATGCCCCAGTATATGTGCCTGGGGAATTGCACGACCCTGCATGAACTCCCCCAGGTCCGCCGCCATCAGGGCACAGTTGAATTCAGCGCTGTGGGGCGAACTGCCGTGGTTGCGCATGTCGACCGTGAAAACCTGAAAACGGTCGGAAAATCTTCTGCTCATCGTGCGCCAGTTATCCAGTGACCCGAAAAGCCCGTGGAGGATTATCAGGGGACGGCCCGAACCGCGGCTTTCGTAATTGAGCTGCACAGGCCTTGAAGAGCCGGTCCCGCAGTTCATTTGCAGCCGCTTTTGATGAAATCCTGGGATTGAAACGTCGGATCTGGATAGGTAAAGAAACCCCGCCCGCTTTTCACGCCCAACCATCCCTTGTCCACATATTCCCGTTTCAGGAAGTCCGCGTTTTTGCGTATTTGCGGATCCTTCAGTGCATTTGCAAAGTATTCCGTAATGTGCCAAACGGTTTCCAGTCCGACGACATCGAGCGTGCCGAGCGGCCCGTACGGGGTTTTCATTACCCCCATCCAGGCGCGATCGATATCTTCCACCGAAGCGACATCATTGGCAGCCAGGGTAATGGCTGCACCGGTCAATGCGCTGTACATGGCATTGAAAACATAGCCGTGGTTCTCCTTTTTCAGAACCATCGGTATCTGGTTGATCGACTCGGCAAAATCGCGTACCAGCGTCACGACGTCAGCAGCCGTGCCTGGATGGGGCATTATGTCAGCCACGTTGCCGATCCAGGCCGGCTGGTGGAAGTGAAAAGCAAGGAATCGCTCCGGCCGGCCCGTGGCTTCCGCGATCAAAGAAGGAACCAGCAACGAGGTATTGGTGGTGAAAATAGTCCGGGCAGGGCACAGCTGATTGAATTGGGCAAAAACGCTTCCCTTCAGGACCGGGTCCTCGGGGACCGCCTCACTGAGCAGGTCCGCATCACGAGCCGCCTCAGCGGCGTCGGTTGTTGTCTTGATCCTTTCCATCCCGTTCCTGGCTGCCTGCCTGTCCATGTGACCGCCGCTGACAAGGAAGTCCGCATATTCGACGAGCCGCTGGCGGGCGTTTTCCAGGACAGCTTCGTCGAGGTCGTATATGCAGACATCGTATCCATGCGCAGCGCACTGGAAGCCGATTTGCTGGCCCATCGTCCCGCCGCCTACCACGAGCACCTTTTTGACATTTTTCAGGTCCATTTTAATCCCCCTTGATATCAATTGACATGTTTAGGGAAGTCACCGGATTCCAGCGAAATTGCCATTGCATCCGAGCCGGGCAGCCGGTTGAAATCCACTTCGAGAAACCCGGTTTCAGGAGGGCGCATCAAGGACCGCCTGTTGCGGATTTTCAAGGTTCCTTCAGCTCACACTGCCTGTCGTCCTTCTTGCAGTAACGAACAATATTGACTGTCTCCATGGTGATCAGTCCGCCGGACATCATTTCATCTATCTTCGGCATGGCCCTGTCCAGTTTTTCCCTGCTGGCCACGACCTCCAGGACAATGGGAAGTTCGGCAGACAGGCGGAGGAGCTTGTCGGTATGATAGATGCTGTGCGGCCCGAATCCGGCTACACCCCGCAGGACCGTGGCCCCGGCAAAACCCTCCCCGATCAGGAAATCGATCAATGCTTCGTAGAGCGGTTTACGGCCGTACTTGTCGCCCTCGCCGATAAAAATCCGCATAAGCACCTTTTCACCGGAAAATCTGGGCATCGGACCCTCCCGACCGTTATGCTATAGATTGCTCACCCTGAGGTTGTCGACTGTCAACCTGCACCCCTGCCACGTTCCGCGCCTGACCAGCTCGTTGACTACCGTATACCACATCTGGTTGTTTTTCAGTCCCCAGCCCGGCGCAACCAGCAGGTCGAGGGGCGCGGAGCCATACAGCCTCTGGATTGCCACATGCGCCGGGATGCGCTCCAGGAAGTCACAGACCGTTGAAATATACTCTTGAAGTGAAATCGGCCGGTACTGTCCTTGTTGGTACAGTTCCGCCAGCCTGGTGCCCCGCACGGCATGCAGCTGGTGGATTTTCAGGGAATCAATCGGCAGCCTGGAAATGAGCTCGGCGGTTTTGAGGAACGAGGCGCGGGTTTCACCCGGGAAGCCGTAGATGAGATGGGTACAGATGTCGATTCCGCGGTCAGCCACCCGCTCAACCGTCTTGAGATAGTCGGCCAGCCCGTGCCCCCGGTTCATCCAGGCAAGAATGGCGTCATCCATGGACTGCAGCCCGAGTTCCACGCAGACGTAACGGGTGCGGGCAAGCTCGGTCAGAAGGGCCAGTGCATCATCGCCCAATGCATCCGGCCGGGTCCCGACCGAAATGCCGATCACATCCGGGTGATCCAGCGCGCGGGAGTAAAGCTCGCGAAGCTTCTTAACCGGGGCATAGGTATTGGTGAACTTCTGGAAATAAATGATGAATTTTTTGCTTCCCAGCCTTTTCCGGTGCCAGGCCATCCCTTCGGCCATCTGCTGCTCGATGGGAATGACGGGCTTGGTGGCATCGGGGGAGAAGGAAGCATTGTCGCAGTAGATGCAGCCTCCGGTCCCCTTGGTCCCGTCACGGTTCGGGCAGGTGAAGCCGCCATCCACGTTGACCTTGCTGACACGGCAGCCAAAGCGGCGGCGAAGGTAGGAACCGTATGAATTGATATGCAAATGCTTGTGAACCTGTTCGTGAACCATCATAACTCCGGCGAAACAACTCTCCTTAGTCACCCGATTACGCCTTCCAAGGGGCTGGATGCGGTTGCATACAGCTTTCGCGGAATGCGCCCGGACCGGTAGGCGAGTCGGCCCGCCCGGACAGCGAGGTTCATGGCCTCGGCCATGGCGACCGGGTCCGCGGCCCCCGAAATGGCTGTATTCATCAGCACGCCGTCGCATCCCAGCTCCATGGCGATCGCTGCATCCGAGGCCGTCCCCACACCGGCATCCACAATGACCGGCACCTTGACGGTTTCCAGGATTATCCTGATATTGAAAGGGTTGCGTATGCCCAGGCCGCTCCCGATGGGGGCACCGAGCGGCATGACTGCCGCGCATCCCAGGTCTTCCAGCTTCTTGCACATGATCGGATCATCAGATGTGTACGGGAGCACGGTGAAGCCTTCCTTGACCAGGATCGCAGCCGCTTTCAGGAGCTCCTCGTTGTCCGGGAACAGTGTCTTCTGGTCTCCCAGGACTTCCAGCTTGACGAAGTCGGAAAGACCTGCCTCGCGGGCCAGTCGGCATGTTCTTACCGCTTCGTCGGCCGTAAAGCATCCTGCCGTGTTGGGAAGCAGGGTGTATTTCTTCAGATCGATATGATCCAGAAGCGACTCCTTGTTCCGGTCCGAGATGTTCACCCTTCTCACGGCCACGGTAACGATTTCCGCCCCCGAAGCATCCAGCGATTGCACCATCTGCCTGAAATCCGCGTATTTGCCCGTACCCACCATGAGTCGCGAGCGGAACGTGCGTCCGGCTATCTTCAATGTGTCATCAAGTGAAGTCATTCAATGCTCTCTTTCTACCCTCCCCCGACAAACCAGACGATTTCCAGCTGGTCCCCTTCCGTGAGAATGGTATCTTGATATTCGCTTTTCCTGAGAATCGACAGGTTCAGCTCTACTGCAATGGGAACCGGGTCGCACTCGATGGAATGCAGATAATCCTTAACGGTCATGCAGGCGATGGTCTTCGCTTCGCCATTTACCGTGATCGTGATGGTTTCGCCTGATCTCGTCAATTCAGAATTCATCCGGCCTCTCCGCATAACTTTTTCATCTCACACGGCTTATCGCTCTCTTCCTGATTCCGGGCGGTATCCCTGATCGTACGGGTTATCCTCATCGCGCAGAAGTCGGGGCCGCACATGGAGCAATAGTGGGACTCCTTGTCCGAAGCCTCCGGCAGGGTCGCATCGTGAAACTGCATGGCCTTGTCCGGGTCGAACCCCAGGGCGAACTGGTCCTGCCAGCGGAATTCGAACCGGGCCTTGGCCATGGCATTGTCCCTGATCTGGGAACCGGGATGTCCCTTGGCCAGGTCCGCGGCATGGGCGGCGATCTTGAAGGTGACGATCCCTTCCCTCACGTCGTTTCTGTCGGGCAGTCCCAGGTGCTCCTTCGGCGTGACATAGCAGAGCATGGACGTCCCATACCAGCCAATCATGGCGCCGCCGATCGCCGAGGTGATATGGTCGTACCCGGGTGCGATATCCGTAACCAGGGGGCCCAGGGTGTAGAACGGCGCCTCGTGGCAGTGCTTGAGCTGCAGATCCATGTTCTCCCTGATGAGCTGCATGGGAACGTGACCCGGCCCCTCGATCATGGTCTGGACATCATGTTTCCAGGCAATTGCGGTCAGTTCTCCCAGGGTCTTCAATTCGGCGAACTGTGCCTCGTCATTTGCGTCATGCAGCGAGCCCGGCCGCATACCGTCGCCCAGGGAGAAGCTTATGTCATAGCTCTTCATGATCTCGCAGATCTCTTCGAACCGCGTGTAGAGAAAGCTCTCCCGGTTGTGGGCCAGGCACCACTTGGCCATGATCGAGCCGCCGCGGGAGACGATGCCGGTCAAGCGCTTCGCGGTCAGGGGGACGGCATCCTTCCTGACCCCGGCGTGAATGGTGAAGTAGTCCACCCCCTGCTCGGCCTGCTCGATCAGCGTGTCCCGGAAGATCTCCCAGGTCAGCTCTTCGGCTTTTCCCCCGACCTTTTCCAGGGCCTGGTAAATGGGAACCGTGCCGATGGGCACGGGACTGTTGCGCAATATCCACTCGCGTGTTTCGTGGATGTTCGGGCCGGTCGAAAGGTCCATGACCGTGTCGGCGCCCCAGCGGATGGCCCAGACCATTTTCTCGACTTCGTCCATGACCGAGGATGCCAGAGCCGAGTTTCCGATGTTGGCGTTTATCTTCACGAGGAAATTGCGCCCGATGATCATGGGCTCGGCCTCGGGGTGGTTGATGTTGAGCGGAATTATCGCCCTTCCGCGGGCGACTTCAGAACGTACGAATTCAGGCGTTATGACCTTGGGGATGGAAGCGCCGAAATCCCTGCCCGGATGCTGGCGGCTCAGGAGTTCGCCCATCACGTCCCGTCTCTGGTTTTCCCGGATGGCGACGAATTCCATTTCAGGGGTGATGATTCCGCGGCGGGCGTAGTGCATCTGCGTAACGTTCTTCCCGTTCTTTGCGCGACGGGGCTTTCGATCGGTCTCCATTTCCGGCATGGAGGATTCCCGTGATGACGAGGCCTGCCGTCGGCACGATTCTCCTGCAATGGCTACCGCGGGCGAATCTCCCCGTTCGTCCAGCCATGGCTTCCTCAACTCCGGCAGCCCTTTCCGGAAATCAATGCGCACACTCTTGTCCGTGTAAGGGCCGGAAGTATCGTACACGAAAACCGGCGGGTTTGCTTCCCTGCCATTTTCGGACTCGAAATCACCCTGGCTTATTTCACGCATCGGAACGCGAATATCGGGACGCGTCCCGACGATATACACCTTGCTGGAATTGGGAAATGGCTTGCAGAGGTTTTCCATGCAAGGCATTCCGTCTTTCCAGGGGTCGGTTTTTGTATCCATGTTTTTCTCCTGTTGTTTGCTTGGGTAGGCACTGCGGGAAAGCAACAGCGACATTCTTTTAGCTTTCATTCGATGGCAGGGTCAGAGATTTCAAACTTCCGAAGCAGCCGAATCAGTCGTCAGCAACCGGTAAAAGTTTATTTCCTTCACTACAGCATCGACCAGCGAATCAGCCGTACAATCAACCTCACCATCACGAAAAGAATTGAGACAGATAAGGATCCGGTCCAGCAATGATTCCAGCGATTCCAACTGCATTTCACGCAACCGGATCAGTCGAACCATCTCCTGCAGCCTCTTTCCCTGTTCGCAGGACTTTTTCCTGCTTTCATCGAAATCCAGCAGCCGGTTTGTCACTGGAGTGCTCCTTTTACCGCACTGAATATCAAGGTATGCATGAAATGCAAACCCTGGAGATTATACAAAGCAAAAAGAGCACCACACCACTTCCCTCTTTCCACAAATTCACCAGCATTCCGGATTTGTGCAATGATTTCATGTATCGCCGCATGCCTGCCACACATCCGCACCCGAAAGAGCGCTCCTGCTCCGGAACGTCATGCAACACCTGGAACCGTATGCTGCAACAAGTGTATCACTTCTGCGCCGCCTGCGGAAAGAGGGGTTTACACAGGGTTCCCCAACAAGCGCGGGAACAGTGAACATATCGGAACATTTGCCGGCGGAGCGGTAAGCCGTTCCATCTGGCCTCTTTTGTGCTTGGAAGAGAACGGCACACCGTCAAATCCACTTTCAAACGGGGAAACAAATGATGATGCAACGCAAAACCTGCCGACATATTCATGAACTGGGAGAATTCGGGCTTATCAGCCTGATTTCGGGCAAAGTCCGTCCGACACCGGCCGTCCCGGTCAGCATAGGTGACGACGCAGCCGCTTTCCAATGGCAGAACGGCTACATCGGCCTCACAACCAGTGACATGCTTGTTGAGGGCGTTCATTTCGACCTCTCATTCTGCGACCCTTTCCGCCTGGGCAGGAAATCACTCGCCGTGAACCTCTCGGACATCGCGGCAATGGGTGGAATACCGCGCTGGTTTCTGCTGTCCCTGGCGATTCCGGCCAAGCTGTCAGTCGGATTTGTCGAACTGTTCACCTCCGGGATGCTTGGGCTTGCCGACGAATACGGAACCGCACTGGTAGGTGGGGATACATGCGCCTCGAAGGAAGGGCTCGTCATATCGATAACGCTTTACGGCGAGCAGCAAGAGGGCAGGATAATTCGGCGCCGGGGAGCGCTTCCCGGTGAAGCAGTATTTGTCACTGGCACTCTGGGTGACGCGGCATTGGGCCTTGAATTCCTGCGCAAGGGAAGTACGGATGGAAGATGCATAAGTAGGCATCTCGACCCGTCGCCAAGAGTCCGCGAAGGCCTGGCGCTTGCCGAAGCCGGCCTTGCGACGGCCATGATCGACATAAGCGACGGGCTGCTGTCCGATCTCGGGCACATAACCGAAATGTCCGGCTCAGGCGCCATTGTGCACCAGGACAGGATACCGCTGTCCCGAGAGTTTGCAGCACATGTCGAATCTCTACGCAACAGTGATTATTCGCTTGCGCTTGGAGGCGGTGAGGACTACGAACTCCTGTTCACGGCCCCGGCCCGCAACCGGGAAGCGATCGGTTCTCTCTTTGCAGAGCTGGGGACTCCTGTGACCGAGATAGGCGAAATCACTTCAACACCCGGAGTCCATGTTCTCTCCGCCGAAGGGAAGCCGATTCCGGCGCCGAAAGCAGGGTTTGATCATTTCAGCACCACTGCACGGGACACTAGAAGCTCCCTTCCAGTTCATTGGGAGGAATGATGCTGTACTTCTTCATCTTCCGGTAAAGGGTCGCCCTGCTGATGCGCAGGTCGACAGCCGCGCCGGTGATTTTCCACTTCCGCTTCTTGAGCACCTTCAGTATTGCCGAGCGTTCGGCATACTGTATTGAATCGGGCGGGACCTCTTCCGAATCGGGAGCATTGCCGCGAACGATCGTTTCGAGCGGCAGGGATGATGCCTGCAATATCTCGGGCGGCAGGTCGTAGAGCTCGATGGTTCCACCTTCCGAAACCGCCAGAGCGTACTTCAGCACGTTTCGCAGCTGGCGGACATTGCCCGGCCATGGGAAGTTCATGAGCACATCGAAAGCGTCGGCGTCCACCGGCATTGGCCTGCCGTCGGTTTCAGCCGCCAGGATGTTGTTGATGAGCAGCGCCTTGTCCTTTCTTTCCCTGAGAGGCGGCAGGGTAATGGTCACGCCGTTAAGGCGGTAGTAGAGGTCTTCCCTGAACTCGCCCCTCCGGACCAGCTCTTCCAGGTTGCGGAGCGTGGCGCATATGACGTGCAGATCCACTCTGATAGGGGTCTCGCTTCCCAGCGGAAGGATCTCCTTCTCGGCAAGGACGCGGAGCAGCCGGGTCTGCAGGTTCAGCGGCATGTCGCCGATCTCGTCGAGGAACAGGGTGCCGCCGTCCGATTGGAGGATCTTGCCGCGCATCCCCTTGCTCTTGGCGCCGGTAAACGCGCCCTGCTTGTAGCCGAACAATTCGCTCTCGATCAGGGATTCGGGTATGGAAGCGCAATTGAGCGCAACAAAAGGATTCCCGGACCTGTCGCTCGCATTGTGCACGGCGTGGGCGAAAACCTCCTTGCCCGTGCCGGTCTCGCCGATCAGCAGGATGGAGATATCCTTGTTCATCACCCTGCGGGCGCAGTTGATATTGAACAGCATCTGCGAATCCGTACCAGCCAGATATTCCAGCGTCATGCCGGATGACGGGGTTCTCGGCCCCCCTTCCTGCGAATCGGCTCGAGCCGCCCCACCCTTGTCAAAGGACTGGCTCAATTCGGGCGCCCTGAAGGTTGCGAAATATTGGGTCCCCGTACGGATGGTTCGCAAGGGGAGAATGGTCGTGGTCTTGTGCTGGGCGTGATTCGTCAGATCATCGAAGCGTATATCGAACACCTCGCTCACGAAGCGGTTCACGGGGCTTTGCCCGTCACGCAGGGTCAATTCCTTAAGCGCACTCGCATTCCCGGAAATGACACGCCCCTCTGCGTCGACAGCAATTATATTTTCCGCCACAACCTCTACAAAAGCCTGTATTGAATTGAAGCGTACAATCCAGCTGTCCTTGAAGAGGCGCAGGAAGTAGGCATTTTCAATGAGCCGTGCATAATAGTTAACCGTCTGTAGTGCAAGAAGCTGGGACTCTTTTCCCGGGAGAGGGCGGAGAAGGGAAATATCCAGCGTTCCCAGCAAAGTGCCGTCGGGATTGAAAAGCGGCGTAGTCGAACAGCTGAGGCCGATATGGCGGCACCGGAAATGCTCATCGCGGTGGATTGTTATAGCCATCCGTTCTTCAATACAAGTCCCGACGCCACAGGTTCCCTCGATTGATTCTGCCCACACCGACCCCAGATAAAGTCCTGCTTCCCGGTTCTCCCGCTCTTCATTCGGGTTGCCTAGGTATTCGATGGTAACGCCGTTCGCATCTCCAAGCAGAATCACGTATCCGGCATCGGAAACTCGCTCGTACATGCTCTTCATGCCGGATCTGGCGATAGGCAAGAAGTCTTCGAGAGGCTCGGTATAATCCTTCAGTGCCCTGCCCGTCAGTATCCTTGTCCGGCGTTTGGCTGAAGGGTCAATGTTGTATTTCGTGAAACATCGTTGCCATGAACCCTTGACAAAGAGGTTCTCTGATGTCGGAATGCCATTTCGTGCAACCTGCCGTTTTCCATCTATAATCTGCTTTTCGAGGTTATCAGCATGTTTGGACAAGTTTCTTTCATTCACGGGCTATTCTCCCATTCTAGGCTACCCAAACAAAACCACATTTGCAGAGAGAAAAAATAGACTGGCTAGAATAGCGCTCGTTTAAGCAGGCGCAGAAATAAATCTGTTCCGATTCAGAATGTCACCCATTATCAGCCTCGGAAAGATCATCAACTGGGCTTTTTGGGCCGTCGCATATGCCAGCGGAAAAACCACAGACGGCCGCTTACTCCATACATTGACGGGAGGAAAGATTTCAGTTGGACGTTTTCCATGGTCAAAAAGCCCGTCACCAAGAAAGGGCATATTACAACGCTGCCCGGGATGCGACTACTCTCACCGGTCGGGAAACTCTAGCCTGCCATGAAAGCACATCATGAAAATTTCCGGCCATGCAGGCAAGGCGGGGGGGGGGAACAAATACTGCAACCGTACCCGAGAAACAGCTCTAATAGGCTGCTGAAAAAGTACTGCGGAGGCCGTCTGCGTCGTTGCGAGGTGCTCACACCCTTGCGTATCCAGGTGATGCGTCTTGGGGGCTGCATTCCGTGCGCTTTGCATCCGGTCTTCCTCGTGACGTTTTTCTACAACCTGCTAAAAGCTCCCTTCCAGTTCATTGGGAGGAATGATGCTGTACTTCTTCATCTTCCGGTAAAGGGTCGCCCTGCTGATGCGCAGGTCGACAGCCGCACCGGTAAGGTTCCACTTCTGCTTCTTGAGCACGTTCAGTATTGCCGAGCGTTCGGCATACTGTATTGAATCGGGCGGGACCTCTTCCGAATCGGGAGCATTGCCGCGAACGATCGTTTCGAGCGGCAGGGATGATGCCTGCAATATCTCGGGCGGCAGGTCGTAGAGCTCGATGGTTCCACCTTCCGAAACCGCCAGAGCGTACTTCAGCACGTTTCGCAGCTGGCGGACATTGCCCGGCCATGGGAAGTTCATGAGCACATCGAAAGCGTCGGCGTCCACCGGCATTGGCCTGCCGTCGGTTTCAGCCGCCAGGATGTTGTTGATGAGCAGCGCCTTGTCCTTTCTTTCCCTGAGAGGCGGCAGGGTAATGGTCACGCCGTTAAGGCGGTAGTAGAGGTCTTCCCTGAACTCGCCCCTCCGGACCAGCTCTTCCAGGTTGCGGAGCGTGGCGCATATGACGTGCAGATCCACTCTGATAGGGGTCTCGCTTCCCAGCGGAAGGATCTCCTTCTCGGCAAGGACGCGGAGCAGCCGGGTCTGCAGGTTCAGCGGCATGTCGCCGATCTCGTCGAGGAACAGGGTGCCGCCGTCCGATTGGAGGATCTTGCCGCGCATCCCCTTGCTCTTGGCGCCGGTAAACGCGCCCTGCTTGTAGCCGAACAATTCGCTCTCGATCAGGGATTCGGGTATGGAAGCGCAATTGAGCGCAACAAAAGGATTCCCGGACCTGTCGCTCGCATTGTGCACGGCGTGGGCGAAAACCTCCTTGCCCGTGCCGGTCTCGCCGATCAGCAGGATGGAGATATCCTTGTTCATCACCCTGCGGGCGCAGTTGATATTGAACAGCATCTGCGAATCCGTACCAGCCAGATATTCCAGCGTCATGCCGGATGACGGGGTTCTCGGCCCCCCTTCCTGCGAATCGGCTCGAGCCGCCCCACCCTTGTCAAAGGACTGGCTCAATTCGGGCGCCCTGAAGGTTGCGAAATATTGGGTCCCCGTACGGATGGTTCGCAAGGGGAGAATGGTCGTGGTCTTGTGCTGGGCGTGATTCGTCAGATCATCGAAGCGTATATCGAACACCTCGCTCACGAAGCGGTTCACGGGGCTTTGCCCGTCACGCAGGGTCAATTCCTTAAGCGCACTCGCATTCCCGGAAATGACACGCCCCTCTGCGTCGACAGCAATTATATTTTCCGCCACAACCTCTACAAAAGCCTGTATTGAATTGAAGCGTACAATCCAGCTGTCCTTGAAGAGGCGCAGGAAGTAGGCATTTTCAATGAGCCGTGCATAATAGTTAACCGTCTGTAGTGCAAGAAGCTGGGACTCTTTTCCCGGGAGAGGGCGGAGAAGGGAAATATCCAGCGTTCCCAGCAAAGTGCCGTCGGGATTGAAAAGCGGCGTAGTCGAACAGCTGAGGCCGATATGGCGGCACCGGAAATGCTCATCGCGGTGGATTGTTATAGCCATCCGTTCTTCAATACAAGTCCCGACGCCACAGGTTCCCTCGATTGATTCTGCCCACACCGACCCCAGATAAAGTCCTGCTTCCCGGTTCTCCCGCTCTTCATTCGGGTTGCCTAGGTATTCGATGGTAACGCCGTTCGCATCTCCAAGCAGAATCACGTATCCGGCATCGGAAACTCGCTCGTACATGCTCTTCATGCCGGATCTGGCGATAGGCAAGAAGTCTTCGAGAGGCTCGGTATAATCCTTCAGTGCCCTGCCCGTCAGTATCCTTGTCTTGGTGGTGGTTGAGGGATCCAGGTTGTATTGCGTCAGGCAGCGCTTCCATGAATTCTGGAGAGGGTTCACGGTTGGCGCATTATTTGACCTTATTATCATTTCCTTGCCACTGTTCACCGATTTTTCCACGCGATCCACATGTTTGGACAAGTCTCTTGAATCCACGACGTTTCCTCCCATGGCAATATTCCGAGCAACTTTATCCTCAACATTCTACTACATTTTCAGAATTATATTTTAAATATATCGTATTCGGCATTTCCCCGCACACAACATCACAAAAATCAAGCATCCGGAGAGCTTCAAAAGCCTTTCCGGATGCGATTTCTCCGTTTCTCCCCGGGTCCGGCGCATGCCGTGCCGATAGCCAGGTGCCGCCATGCGCCGGATTATGGAACCGCCCGGGAGCTTTAGTCAGCTGAACATGTCATCTCCACTCTTGAATTCCAGTCCCGGATGGTTGTCGAACCTGACCACACCGACCGCGGCCCTGCCGCCGACAGCTTTCTTGACCTCGGACACACCCTCAACACCGAAGCCCGCGCAGAGTTCGATTGCGACGATGCCCTCTTCCACCAGTTTTTTCGCAGCCGCAACCGCATCGGCATAATTCTTCACTCCCACAACGGTCAGCTCAACCACCGGAGTGTTGACGACTGCACGGTGCTGTGCAGCATCCGCTTCAGGCGCAACGAAGACAAAAGCAGCCTTGAGTCCCATTTCTGATCTCCTTTCGGCCTATTTCGGCGGATAGACGGCTTGCGGCTCGGGCCATTTGAAATCGGGAACCAGCTTGTAGATCTCCGCTATTACACCGAGGTCCTTGCGCGAATCGAGGTAGGTATAGGTCAGGCCTTCCCAGGTCCCGCCCTGCAGGATGGGGCGTCCCTTGTCCTTGTAGAATTTCACCGTCTCTTCATAATTCTCGGTGCCGAAAGCCACGTGATGGAGACCTTCACCGTGCTCCTTCAGGAAACTTGCGTAGATGCTCTTGTCATCCTTGGGCTCGATGATCTCCCACTGCACCCCGCCTATGTCCGCTAAGGCAAGACGCATGGCATATTCGACCGGCTTTCCTTCGATGATCATGTCGCTGACCGTGTTCGGGTTGAACTCATAGATCGACCAGGGGCCGATCCCGTAATCGTCTGCATACTTTTTCACGGTCTCATCACAATTCTTCACCACGACGGCTATCTGCAGAATATTAGTATATACGGGTTTTTCCGACATAATAATACCTCCTAGAATCTCTTGGTAGTCGGGTTGCGTGGAAATGCCTACATCGCATAGCCGGCTTTTCGCCGGATTTTGCGATGTAGGCACACTAGCGGGCATTACAATGGATAGTTCACGGTAACCGGCCGCCCGCCGCCGGCCATGGCTACAACAGCCAGCTAAAAACTGTCGAAGTCGAGATCCGCATCGAACACAACAATGCCACCCTTTTTCATCACCTGCTTCACGAAGGCATGAAATTCGTTTATTTTTTCTTCCTTGTCGATGAATTCGGCGATCATGGGCTGGCAGACGGAGGCGGTGACGCCGAGGTTGAGCGTTCTGCAGCCAGGACAACAGAACCCGTAACCTTCTATACCCTGGAAAACCATTGCCGCTGTCACGCCCATTGAATGTGCTTTTTTCACGATCACTTCGTACAGAAAATCCTTTTCCTGATGGGTATACTTGTTCAGATAGATTCTCAGCACCTTGCCTTTTCCTTGATATTCCATATATACCCCCTGCGCTCTTCTGAGCCGTAGTTGTTTTGCATCAAAGAATCACACATGCACATTTTCTAACGGGCGACAAGATCTCTTCAGACCGGGGTAGCCGGATACATCCGGTTACCCCCTCTGAAGCAGTCTCATGTTTCATGAGCGTCAGAAAATCATGCGATTACTTGAAATATTGCGCCAGGTTCAGAAACTCCGGCTTGAACAACAGGTTTATGATCAAGGTTCCGAAGCAGATTGCCGTCGCCGGCGGGTCAATGTGGGTGCTGGCGTGGTTGTAGAACAGCCGCGCGCAGAATTCCTGGAGTATCGCGCCCAGGACACCCGCAACAACACCCACGATGGGCGAACCGGTCATCAGGAACGCCAGAGCTGCCAGGATTGCCTGGCAGTGCCAGATGGGCACCGGCTGTATGGTGCCGGTCGCACATTGCAGGCAGATAAGGTTGAGGATCGCGATGGACCACCCGATTATCAGGGGTACAACAAATGCTCCTGCAGCAGAGATCTTGCCGGCGGCGGCCATGGGATCAAGGACGGGCTTGATTACGGTGCAAAGTCCGACAGACAAGACAGCCCAGCCGATCGCCATGACAATGAGCTTGCCCCACGGAGACTGCCAGGGAGCCCACGAAATCGAGTAGTTGGCGGTGCCGAACAGGCCGTTCTGCTTGATCGATTCCGTTTTACCGAAGATGCCTTCCTTGAAGCAGATGAACCTGACGATCAAGCCGAGAATCAACAGGTTGCAGGCTATCATGTCGGTCTGGTTGATAATGGGGATTTTCCCCTCCAGTTGCAGGACGGCGTGAGCTATAAGTGAATAGACACCGCCGATGAAAAGAACATCCCACGAGGTTGTGGTGAGGGGAGACAGGATATCCTTAGCCGCGCCGCCGGGGTGATTCTTCTTGATTCCGGCAGCATAGGCTGCCGCGGCAAGACCAGCGCCGAAACCGCCGACGTGGGGTCCGAAAATCGGGCCGAGACCTACCTGCAGCAGCATGAAATCAGACCCGCCGGCCATGACGATTATGCAGCCGACTAGGACGATAAGGGCGCACAGGATAACCCCCCACAATGCGCCAAAAGCCGCACCCGCAATTCCCCCTCCGAAGACGAACAAAAGCGTCGTTGCACTCCAAGGTTCCATAGAAAACTCCTTTTCAGTATAATTCTTAGGTTAACGACCGACCTCTAAAGTGGCTAAAACACTGCCTGGAAAGCACGACAACAAAGCAAATAGTTTCATCAAGTTTCAAATCTGCTATACAAAAGCCGGGAAGGGAAGCCTTCCCTTCCCGGCTTTTGGCAGACGCAGCACCTGCATTCTCAGTTAGGGCTCAACGATGATCTTGATGTTGGCATCCTTGTTGTTGACCAGTTCTTCGAAACCCTTTGTAACCAGGTCGTCAAGCTTGATCTTGCCGGTGATGAGCGGAGCGGTCTTCAGCTGGCCGGTAGCCAGCAGGTTGGCGACGCCCTGGAAGTCATCGACGGTGTAGGCAAGGGTGCCGATAACAACCTTGTCGGTGGCGCTCAGGCTGAAGAAATTGAACTCGCTGGGACCTTCGAAAATACCGACGATGACGATCTTGCCGACGTTGTGGACCGACTCGACAGCCATGGGAGCGGTCTTGACATTGCCGATACACTCGAAGGACACATCCGCGCCATTCTTCGTGCCGGTGATCTTCTTGATTTCGGCGATGACATCGCACTCTCTCGGATCAAGGATTATGTCGGCGCCGCATTCCTTCGCCAGCTTCTTGCGGGCAGCGGACATTTCGACGATGATAGCGGTGGAAGCACCGGCCGCCTTGGCGCACATGAGCGTGCCGAGGCCGATGGTGCCGGCGCCGTAGATGACGACGGTCTGACCCATGATGGAGCCGGCCAGCCTTACGGCCTTGAAGCCGGTGGCGAGGGGCTCGATGAGAGAGGCTGCCTGCAGGTCGAAGCCCTTCGGCAGGACATAGCAGAGCTGCGCAGGAACGTTTACATATTCCGCGAAAGCGCCGTCAGCCATCAGGCCGGTGAACGCCAGTTTTTCGCACACATTGTAGCGGCCTTCCCGGCAGGGCAGGCATTCGCCGCAGTGCTGGCAGGCATCCGGGGCAACTATGTCGCCCACTTTGACGGTGGTGACACCCGCACCGACTTCCACGACTTCGCCGGAGAACTCGTGACCCAGGATGAGGGGAGCCGAGGCGCCCGTCAGCGGATGGGGCTGTGTGGGGATGAAGATCGGGCCGGCAAGGTATTCATGCAGGTCTGACCCGCAGATGCCGCACCAGGCGACCTTGATCTTTACCTCACCCGGTTTCGGTGCGCCCGGTTCGGGAACGTTCTCGATGCGGATGTCTTTTTTCGCGTACCATTTCGCTGCTTTCATTCTTGGCTCTCCTTTTGATGTATTTGTAGTGGGCTGCGCCGCGCAGCGCCTTTATAACCGGCTCAATCAGTGCTTGGGCCGCTTCCCCGCAAATCTTAATTGCATTCACGACCGGGGAAAATACTTGACGGCTGTTTTCTAGAAAGACCAGATGAACCTGCAGTAGCCTGCGTTCGTCTTGGTGGTATTCCTGCCGGTAAGACCCGCTTCATACCAGACAGCGAGGTTCAGCCTGTCGCTGATCTTGAACTGGTTGCCCAGACCCCATGCCAGTTCTTCCTGGCCAGGCAGCTTCACGCCGTTCGTCTTGTCTTTTCCGGTTTCGGTCGACTGGAAATCGAGCTTGAAGAACGGTTCGATCTGGTTCATGAATTTGTAGGCAAAGACAAGGTTGGCAAAAAACACGTTCCCCTGTTCCTGGTGCACACCGCTATCCCTGTAGTCGCCCATGAATTTGTAGCCGAAATCGCCGTCGAAGGTGAAGTTTCCGTAGTGGAAGTTGGTCATGTAGGCCAAGCTGTGATTCCAGGAATGTCCGGACAGGTTGTCGCTGCCGATGGGCAGGTAGAGCCAGTACTCAAGTACGTTCGTCCAGTACTTGGTCGGCTTGTGCCAGGCCACCAGACCGGTCTGGCCGTCGATCATGCCGGTTTCGCTGGTGTTGTTCTTCATCTGCAGGCTGCCGAAGCCGAGCACGCCTTCCCACAGGAAACCGCAGTTGCTCAGTCCGTCGATATTGAAAATGTGGACGAATTTGTTGATGTTAGCGAACAGGCTCCGGGCACCGCTCTGGCCGTCCCATGCTTTTCCTTCGTCCCGGAATGTGTTGTAGGAGAGCAGAAGATTGATCCCATCCTTCGGGATTTCCGCCCCTACCGGCAACTGGTACTCGTGGGGAGCGATGACACTGTAGGGAATGATCCCGGCTTGCGCCTTGCCGACCGCACCCGCAAAAACGACGACCCCCAAAGTCACTGCCGCGATTGTACAGACAACTCTTCTCAACATTGAACTCATAAAGACTTCCTCCTCATTTGAATTGATTCAAACCATCCCGGGCCCGGCAGGTAAATGCGTGACCGTGTCGATGATTGCATCCGACCGGTGTCCGGAAAGCTTGAGCATGGTGTTACCACATGACAGAACAGCCGCGGAAACCTGCCGGCCACTTCTCGCGGCATAAGCCCCGACCCGGCCCGACCTCAATGCGATCCTTCTGCCGACACCCCTTCCCGATCCTGCTTCAAACGCGGTTTTCTGCTAAAGAAACTGTGGGCCCTCCTTTCCGTTATTTAGTCTTCATCTTCAATGACGGCCAAGGCTTCAATCCAACTCCTTCGCCAGTTGCGCTTGGTCAGCGGAAAAAATCGGGTGGTGAATAAGGGAGGAGTATATTCACCACCCCAGCACCATGAGTGTGGTGGAATGACATGGCTCGGATATATCTTTTGCTATTTGCGATTTTTAGAACGCCTTTTTGTGTTTGTACAATGGCAACTCCCATACCAAGCGGACGCAAGAAGTACTGCATATTTTTACAACAAGCTTAAATCGTTGGGATAATAAGGTAGGGGCAAAAAAGCGGCAGGAGGTTCTCGCTTGATTTTTGGGGCAGGGCGCCAGATACAAAGGCAATTGAGCGTTGTAGCCTGCGACAGGTGTCGCACGCATTTCTCAATTTAGAACGTCCGGCTTTTTCCAACAAAACGGCATTTTAACTATATATAACAGATTTTTATTCCCACGAAAAACGGTAAATGGCGGGACAGCTGCAAGCGCAACGGGGGGGCACAACTTGGGGACCTTGAATTGATTGAGCCTGCCCGCCTGCACGGCTCCTCTGATGAAGGCTGCCCGGCCAAGCGCATCAATGCTGATCAGGAACAGATCGTCCCCGGAAGGAATTGACCAATTTCAATCATCAGATGCGGATTATGGCCCCTCCCCACGACAGCCCGCCGCCGAAGCCCATCATCAGCACGAGGCTCCCCTCCACGATGACACCGTTTCGCAGGTTCTCGTCAAGGGCAAGCGCAACTGAAGCAGCTGCGGTATTGCCGAATCGGTCAAGGTTGAGCAGGAATCTTTCAGGCTCTAATCCGGTTTTCCTGGAGATCAGGTCGATGATCCGGCTGTTGGCCTGGTGGGGGATGACGAAGTCCAGATCCAGAGGCGAAATGCCCGCCTTTGCGGTAAGCTGTTCAATGACCTTGGGAATCACGTCTGTGGCAAACGTAAAGACGCTCCGGCCGGCCATCTTGAAGGTGTTTTCCCGCAAGGCTATGGTTTCCGCTGTAATGGGTTTCCTGGAGCCGGAAGACGGGACCTGTATCATCTCCCAGCGGCAGCCGTCGCTCCTGATGAATGTCTGCAGGATGCCGCGCTCTTCATCGGTGGCTTCCAGTATCAGTGCGCCTGCTCCGTCGCCGAACAGGGGACAGGTGGTCTTGTCCTGGAAATCCAGGATTTTTGAATAGGCATCGGCTCCGATAACCAGGATTCGCCGGTATTTGCCCGACCTGATGAAATTGTCCGCAACCTCGACACCGAAAACGAACCCGCTGCAAACCGCGTTCATGTCGAAGGCAAAAGCGTTTTCAGCGCCGATGTTTTTCTGGACCATGCAGGCGGTCGGAGGAAGAATCATGTCAGGCGTGGAGGTGGAAACTATGATGCAATCGATTGAAAGAGGGTCCACGCCGGCAGAATCCAGGGCCTGCCGCGCGGCAGCGCTGGCAAGGTCGGAGGTGGCTTCGTTTTCCGCTGCGAAGCGGCGCTCCCGGATGCCGGTCCTCGAATGGATCCATTCGTCGGCCCCCTCAACCAGATAGTCAAAGAAGGAATTTTTAACCACCCGGTCGGGAACCCTTCCCCCGGTGGCCAGAATCTTCGCGTACGGCATGTGCATTCTCCGTCCCGTTGCCGGGAAAAGACAAGGCCCCTGGACCGGGGCCTTGTAATGGTGTAATTTTTAATTTATCCCACAGAGCGGGGCTGTTTGTCAAATCAATATTGACTGGCTCTCTAAAACCTCCCCCCTCACTTGCCGCTGTCGCCCTTTTCCCTCTGCCGGCTTCCCAACAGAGCATCAGCAACCCCGTATGTCCATATGCACAAAAACGCCCCGCCAAGCCACTTGAGACCGGGAGCCAATCTGCCCGGCAAAGCTGCGAAAGGATCCGCGGGAACCTGGCCGGCCAACTTGGGCGCGTGGACAATCCCATGAACTGCCCAGAGCACGTAGACGAAAGTGACAATGAGCAGAACGGTGGTCAAAATCATCAGCACCCCGCCCTTGAGATGTTTCCCGCGGTACAACTGCCCGACTCCAGGCAGCACGAACGCCGACAATAGAGCAGCCTTTAGATTATCTTTCATATCATCAACCTTTGCGAAATTGGATCAAACAGTCTTCATCCCGATAGTCCTGGCAATGGATTATAAAGGCAGGAGCGGGGCTTTCGAAGAGATCGTGATACGGGTTCAGCGCAAGATCCCGAAAACCGGGAAAGCGCTTGAAACCAGTTAATGCTCCGACCAGTGAGCCATGAGTTGACAGATTATCACGAGCTGCGAGAAAGTTCCGTTCCGGCCCCGGGGTGACTTTCCGGATGAAAACCAAGTAATTTGTTGCTAATTTCGGGTATTTTGCTAATATTCGAGCATTATGATCACTTTCGAATCCGTACGCAAACGTAGAGATGCACTGGCGGCACTGCTGAGCGACCCGTGTGAAGAGGTACGAAATGCCGCTGCTGACGCCCTTGATCGACTGGAAGGAACCGGCAGTCTGCCCGAAGTATTGGAAGCCCTGAAAAAGGGGGATGTGGGGGCAAAAGTCAGGGCGCTCTACGCCCTCGGCCGGATCGGGGGCGAAGAGGTAATCCCTGCGCTCCTCTACTGTGCTTCCCGTCCCGAAGAGGACATACGGTCCGTTGCCGTGGAGGTTCTCGGAACCTTGGGCCATCCGAGCGCCCTTCCGGTTCTGCTGGAACGCCTGGAGGACCGGAACTCCGCGATTCGCGCCAGGGCCATAACCGCGCTTGGCAACTTCGCCAATCCGTCAGTCATGGCTGCTCTTGCCCCCTTCCTCGAGGCCGGAGACGGCCTGCTGGACGCGGAAGCCGCAAAATCCCTGGCACGCATGGACAACGGATCACTTGAAGGAAAATTCATCGAGCTTCTTGGCTCGCCCCATCCTGCCACCCGTGAAGCCGCCGCCACTGCCCTGGGAGTCCTGCGGATCAAGTAGAAAAATAACGCCCCACGTCCACGTTCTTCAGAACCGGATCCACCGTGGCCACGATGGAAGCGTACCTTTTCCCTTCTATTGGGGCAAGGCTGGCGACCCTCGGCTTCTGCAGCACCTCGCCTCTGGAGTCGAAGATGATCTTCACCGCCGGAATCTCGCTTTCCATGGGGTGAGGCCTCACCACGAGCGCTATCTCGTTGTTGTCGAGCCTGACGAGTGTCCCAACCGGATACCTGCCCATCATCTCTCCGAACTTGCTCACGAAATCGCTGTGAAGCGACGTTCCGGACAATCTGCCCATTATGTCCAGGGCAGGTTTCGGCAAAGTGGGAATGCTGTAACTGCGGAGCGTTGTAATGGCGTCGTAACAGTCGGCAACCGCAACGATATCGGCCATTGCGCCGAACCCCCTGTCCCTCGCCCATTCCGGGTAGCCGGTACGGTTGTACTTGATATGGTGTCCCAGCACCGCATCCGCAACCCTGGGCTCAATGTTCTTCATGGCCGCCACTATCTCCGCACCCTTTTCGGCATGCTTCTTCATCACCTCGTATTCGGAATCAGACAGTTTGCCGGGCTTGTTGAGAATCTTCTTGTCGATACGGGTTTTGCCTATGTCATGAAGAAGGCCGGCGGTATTGATGTCGCGCAGAGTGGCCCGGTCCATCCCCAGGTATGCCGCCAGTGACAGGGACAGAATTCCGACATTGACCGAATGGTTGAACGTGTAATTGTCGTAGTCCTTGATCATGGAAAGACCAAGCAGCGTGGTATGGTCCTTGATAGTCATCGACACCATGTTGTCGACGACCACGTTGATCTTGTCGCCGGCCGGGATGCGTCCGTTCTCGATCTCGCGCATGGTATCCCGAACCGCATGGAGCGCGTCGATGTAGGTTTGTGAAGGGGCGGAGCCTTCCAGGTCCGCGGTATCACCGTATATAAGCTGGTCTATCCCGAGCTTGATTGTGCGGACACCGCTCTCTTCAAGCCTGGCGAAAATTTCTTCGCCGGAAATATCCCTGAGTGCCAGGAGCGAAGCGAACCGGAACAGATCGTCGGTGGTAACCCCCTCATATACTGTCAGCCCTTCAATTCTCCTGGCTGAAAAACGGTCCGCCAGTTCGGCAACGGCTGAATTGGGCGTTACGAAAATGTGGCCTTCGAAAAAGAGCACTCCTTCCACCACGCCCAGGTGAACTTCCGGCTTCTGCCGGAGGACGGATTCGAAAATGCAGGTGAGTTCCTGCAGGGGTTGACGGACCGCCGGATGGGCCTGGGGGTACAGGGTGACGGACTTTATGGAAGCGGTCAGCAGCATCGCCGCACGTTGTGCATCATTGTGACTGAGATCTGTCATGTTTTTCTCCGCGAATCTTCCCTCGTTTTCTGCAAGGTCTCCGCACTTTTCCGTCCCAATGCCCCGCCCCTTGAGGCGATCTTCTCCAGGGTGCCGAAAGCCGCGTCTCCGCCGAACTGACCGATGATGTCGATGGCAAGAAACTTCAGTTCCTCCCAGCGGCCCGGCAGCATGATATGCCGCTTTCTCACCAGTCGGACCAGAGTATCCAGGGCCGAATGGTCGCCGATCCGTCCGACAGCTCTCAGGGCATCTTTCTTCAGCGCGAATGCCCCGGTCCGGAAATCACGCTTGCATATCAACTGCAAAAGCGGTTGAAGAGCCCTTGCGTTGCGCTTGATTCCCATCCAGAGTATCGCCTGCCTGGCCATGACCGGGTCCTTGCCCCGCACGAGGCCCACGAGAAGTTCGGTTGCTTCCTTTCCGCCTATCATGGCCAGTGCGCGGACGGACTCGACCCTCACCCGGCTGTCCGCGTGGGCAAGGTTCCGCGCAAGTCCGCTGACCGCGTCGCGCGCCCCCATCTCCCCCAGGACCGCCGCAACCGTCCGCACGGCGCGGCTTCTGCCGTCCTTGAGCATGCCGATGAGAGGATGTACTGCGGGCTCCCCTATCCTGAGCAGGGCTGTCGCCAATGTCTTGCGATAGTAAGTGTTGTCGGTATCGACAAGCCTTACGAGAACTTTGCCGACAACGCCTTCACCGAGGTGGTTGAAGATCATGAAGACGATTTCCTTCAACCCGAAATCCCTGTCTTCCAGGTGGGCGAGCAGGTGGTCGATCATCTCTCCGGAGGCCAGCTCACGAAACGCTGCCAGGGCCGCTGTTCGTTGGGATTCTCCGAGCGATCCATGAAAACCCTGGTTCAATAGCCTCAGGATCACCTTGAAAAGGGAGTCGAAATCGCCTTCGCCTACCAGCACATGGCCCTTCGCTACCACCCTTCGGGACAAAAGCAGATATCGCTCGGCATCCGCCTCCTCTTCCATCTGCGAAAGGAGTTCGTCGATCGTCAACTCTTCAGGGGATTCCACCGGATTTTCCTCGATGGAAGCGCCTTCCCAGTCGAATTCATTCTCCCCGCCGGTTCCGGTTCCCTCGGCAGTCGCCCCTTCCTCACCCTGTCCGCCCATCCGCTTGGTGAAGGCAGCGGAAATGTCTATTTCATTTACCGTTATGCAGCTGAGTCCCTGCTGTGCGATCAGCTTGCGGATTCCCCCTTCGGCCAGAATCTTCTGGGGGTCCATGGACAGCAATGCAAGAAACCGGGTAAATTCCTCCAATACAAGTTCCGGCAGGAAAGTAAGGCGCTGTATCTCCCGGGAAAAGAGCTCGTCGGCAAAAGCCTTCACCATTCGGGTATTCTCAACCCTTTCATTGCGGCCGAATACTTTCAGGCCGCCGCGCCCCACGACCAGCGAAAACGCTTCCCCTTTCATCAGGCCCACCAGCGCCTGGAAAGCCCGCCTGGGGATTTCGTCCCGCAAGGGGTGCCCGCCGGGATAAAATGCCAGCGCCTTCAACGCCTTGTGGACATCGACCAGAACCGTGCTCGCCTCGCCGGCGCCTGCAGCATCGCTCTTCAGCGGATATTTCTTGTGGTGGTTACGCTCAGGCATTTCCCTCTCCTGACAGGAAGAGCGGATTTTATACCATTAGAGGATATTTTTCAAACCCAATTGAACGGGAATGCATTAAGGAAAAAAAATCATCCCGCCAGACCGAAGCGTTTCTGTGTATCCGGCGGCGCTTGGTCGAAATGGGAAAATTCCATGCTGAACGAACCCCGCCCCTTGGTGGCGCTGCGTAATTCGGTCATGAAGCCGAACATCTCGGCAAGTGGGACATTGGCGCTTACCACCTCGACGGCGCCACGGGAAGCAACTCCCTCCACGCGTCCCCGCTTCTGCTGCAGGGAACCGAGCACTTTGCCCGTGTAATCCGACGGGGTGACCAGTTCCAGCCTCATTATCGGCTCGAGAAGCATCGGCGCGCCTGCCCGCAGGGCGAGAGCAAGAGCTCTGTGGGCAGCGGCCCTCAATCCGATTTCGGTTGTGAAACCCGGCTCGTAGGGCGCCTCCATAATGCGCACTTCCACATCCGTGACCGTGTAACCGGAAGAGCCGCCCGCCTGGCATGACTGCTCGATGACGTTGCCGACGAGCTCGCGCAACTCTTCGGGAAGAGGCGGTTCGCCCGCGGGAGGAAGCACGACGCGCACACCTTCTCCACGGGGCAATGGCGCGACACGCACGAACACGGTGCCGCCCTGCACCTTTCCATCTATCTCGCGCCTGAAAACCTCCCTGTGGTCCCCGGTGCGGCGCAGCGTCTCGCGATACACTACCTGGGGGCGTCCGGTCTTGGTATGCACGGCGAAATCACGGACAAGTCGGTCAATGATGACCTCCAGGTGAAGCTCTCCCATGCCGGTCAGGATGGTCTGGCCCGTTTCAGGGTCTTCACGCACGCGAAAGGTGGGATCCTCCCATTGGAGCTTCTCGAGGGCGGCGGGCAGCTTGTCGCGGTCTTCCACCCCCCTGGGCTCAACAGCCAGGGAAACGACGGGGTCCGGTACGGTAAGGCCGGTCAGGACCAGGACATGCCCGGCATCGCAGATGGTGTCCCCCGTGAGCACGTCCTTCAACCCGGTAGCCGAAACGATGTCGCCTGCTTCAGCGTACTCGATCCTTTCCCTCTTGTGGGCGTGCATGCGGAAAAGACGCGCGACTTTCTCAGGGCACCCCCGGCTGCTGTTGAAAACAGTGGCGCCGGTGCAGATTTCCCCGGCGTAGACTCGAAGGAAGGTAAGTTTCCTTCCTTCGTCCGAAAGGACCTTGAAAGCCAAGGCGCAGAGAGGCGCGCCGGGATCGCATCGGACATGCTCCACCTCCCCGGAACCGGGTCTCGAGCCGACTGCCGGATGAACTTCCAGCGGGGAAGGCAGGAAGCTGCCCACTGCATCCAAAAGCGGCTGAATTCCCTTGTTGCGGAGCGCGGCCCCCAGAAGTACCGGGAAGATCCGTGACGAGGCGGTTCCCTGCCGGATGGCGGACTTGAGGCGATCCGGGTCGATGGGCCTCCCCTCGAGGAAATCATCCGCGATCGTATCATCGAAGTCCGCTGCGGATTCGATCAGGCGATCCCGTTCCGCCCCGGCTTCCTCGAGGAGCTCCGTGGGCACCGGATGCCGTTCCACGGTCATCCCCTGGTCGGATGCGGAAAAGCTCAGAAACTCCTGGGAAATCAGGTCCACGACCCCGGCAAAGCCGGCCTCGCTGCCCACTGGAAGCTGCAGGAGCACGGGGCGGGCTTCCAGTTTCCTTTCCATCTGCCCGAGCACGGCACGGTAGTCGGCGCCAATCCGGTCCATCTTGTTTATGAAGCAGATCCTGGGCACACCGTAACGGTCGGCCTGGCGCCACACCGATTCGCTCTGGGGCTCCACCCCCTCCACGGCACTGAAAATGGCTATGGCGCCATCAAGCACCCTCATGCTCCGTTCCACCTCGATGGTGAAATCGATGTGGCCCGGCGTATCGATGAGATTTATCCAATATCGGCCCCACCGGCAGGCGGTCGTGGTGGCGGTGATGGTAATGCCGCGCTCCTGCTCCTGCGGCATCCAGTCCATGACCGCCTGGCCGTCATGCACCTCTCCCATCTTGTGGGTCTCCCCCGTATAGAAGAGAATCCGCTCCGAAACCGTTGTCTTGCCGGCATCGATATGGGAAATGATCCCTATGTTCCGTATGGAGTCGATGACAGGTCGGCTCATGAATTACCCTCTGAAACGAAATCTTCAGTATTATACCGGCGGATACAGGCAAGGCAAGGAAAAAGTCGGGCGGCAGGCATCAGTTCTCCCTTGTATTAATGCGCCATTCTGAGCTATTGTCACTTTGAGGAATAGATATCACATACTGCATTCTTGGAGAAAAAGTCTCATGGCATCACCTGCTGATCAACGGACAATGGGCGGTCGCGGAAGGAAGAAACCCGCCCGGGACAGGCTTACCGTTTTTCTGACCGTCCTGGCGGTCGTCGCGTTCCTGTCTTTTCTCGGCTTTGCCGGATATTTCGCTTACATCATCGCTTCACTTCCCAAGGTGGACCGGCTGACCGACTACAGGCCGCCCATAGTGACCCAGGTCTTCGGCGATGACGGAACGCTTGTCGGCGAGTTCTACCTGGAGCGGCGCAAGGTCGTCCCCGTTGAAAAAATCCCGAAAAAACTGATCCAGGCGTTTGTCGCGGCCGAAGACTCCAACTTCTTCCAGCACAAGGGACTGGATTACATGGGAATATTCAGGGCCGTCATCAAGAACCTCATGTCCATGAGCAAGAAGGAAGGCGCCTCCACCATAACCCAGCAGGTGGCGAAATCCATGCTCCTCACACCGGAGAAAAAGTTCTCGCGCAAGCTCAAGGACGCCATCCTGGCCAAAAGGATGGAAGAGAAGCTCTCCAAGGACGAAATACTCTACATATACCTGAACCAAATCTACCTGGGCGCCGGCTCCTACGGCATCCAGATCGCCGCCGAAACCTATTTCGGAAAGGACGTGGAGAATCTGAACCTTGCCGAGATGGCCATGCTGGCCGGCCTGCCGAGGGCGCCCGAAATCTATTCGCCCATCAAGCACCTGGACCGGGCCCGCGAACGCCAGGCCTACGTCCTGGAACGGATGGTCAAGGAAGGCTACATAACGGAAGCGGAAGCGGATCATGCGCGCAAGACACCCATTGTCATCACTTCGAAGAAGAAGGTCAACAGCATCCAGTCGGCCTACTTCCTGGAACACATACGCATCCAGCTCGAGCAGAAGTACGGCGAAGACCTTCTCTACAAGGGCGGCATGAAGATCTACACGACCATGAATTCCGAAATGCAGAAAGCCGCCTACGACAATGTGGTGAGCGGCCTGAAGTCCGTCGACAAGCGGCAGGGGTTTCGCGGGCCGGTCCGCTGCCTTGCCGAACATGAAGTGGATGACTTCTGCAAAAAAATCGAGCAGGGCATCGAAACAGCCGATTTGAAGCAGGGGGAGACCTACCAGGGAGTGGTCATCGCGGCAAACCAGGCCAAGGGCGTTTTGACGGTGCGGGTCGGCGACCGGACCGGTACGCTTGCCCGGAAGAACATGGCATGGGCCGGCAAAACCGTGTTCGTCGACCGGTATGCGGAAGGTAGCGGCCCTGACAGGAAGGCAATCCCCCTTGGAGCGGTGATAGAGGTCTCGGTGGTGAATCCGGACACGAACAAGCAGGGCGCGGTATTCGCACTGGACCAGGAACCGCTCGCCCAGGCAGCCCTGGTGGCCATCGATCCGAGGACCGGCGCGGTTAAAGCCATGATCGGCGGATACGATTTCCGGCGCAGCCAGTTCAACCGGGTTGTCCAGGCGAGGAGAAACGCCGGATCCGCCTTCAAGCCCATCATCTACGCGGCAGCCTTGGACAAAGGGATGACTGCGGCGACGATAATCAACGATTCGCCGGTGGAATATGCAGGCAGCGGATCAAAAACCTGGAAGCCGAAAAACTACGACAACGTCTACCGCGGCCCGGTGACCATGCGCCAGGCGCTGACCAATTCCATAAATGTGGTGAGCGTGAAGATCCTGGAATCCATCGGTGTTGACACCGCCATCGACTATGCGAGAAAGCTGGGCATCACTTCGCCACTGGCCGCCAACCTGACCCTGGCCCTGGGCTCGTCCAGCGTCACCCCCCTGGAGCTCACCTCCGCCTATGCCGTTTTCGCCTCGGGAGGCTTCCGCAACGAACCCTATTTCATCACCAGGATCGAAGACGGTGACGGCAGGGTCCTGGAGCAGTACGCTCCTGCACGGCCAGCGGTGTTTTCCCAGTCTTCTTCAGCAACCGGGGACACGGAAAGCGCCATCACATTGTCAGGCGACGCGGTGACGTTGACTTCCACACCCGTAATCTCGCGGGAAACCTCCTATCTCATCACAAACCTGATGCAAAGCGTCGTTTCCAGCGGCACCGGCCAGCGCGCCAAGGCCCTGGGTCGCCCTGTCGCGGGCAAGACCGGGACCACCAATGACATGAAAGACGCATGGTTCATCGGTTATGTGCCGCAACTGGTGACGGGCGTCTGGGTCGGATATGACCAGGAACGGTCCCTGGGCTCTGGCGGCTCAGGTGGGCAGGCCGCTGCCCCGATATGGACCGGGTTCATGCAGAGGGCCTTGGCCAACGTCCCGGTCCAGCCTTTCTCTCCGCCCGGAGATCTCTCCTTTGTATCCATAAATCCGCGGACGGGCAGGCTCGCGAAGCAGGGATCTCCCGGAAGCGTTACCGAATGCTTCCTTTCCGGCACAGAGCCACACGGGTACGATGAAGAAAAGGCGCCGGCCGACGACCAGGACCAGAGCGTGTATTACGGAGACAATTAGCCTGAATTATCAACAACTTTCACCATGCCGCAAATGTTTGCGCAGCCCTGGACGGCGCTTTGCATAGTATGATGATCGGCAACAGCCCGTTTTTTCGGCTTTTTATCGCTCAAAAATTTTATTTTCCGGCAAATTAAATCTTGCAAACTGCAATTTTACGTATATATTAATGGAGACTTTATCCCCATATTAACAACAGGAGGGCTATTATGACCAAAGCAGAACTCGTGGAAGCCGTTGCGAAATCTTCCAACCTGACAAAGGCGGTAGCGGAAAAAGCGGTAGCAGCTTTTATCGATTCGGTTAGCGCCGCGCTGAAAAAAGGTGACCGGGTAACACTCGTAGGTTTCGGCAGTTTCGAAGTGGCAACGAGAAAGGCCAGGGTCGGCAGAAACCCTCAGACAGGCAAGGAAATCAAGATCGCTGCCGCCAAGGTTCCCAAGTTCCGCCCCGGCAAGGCCCTCAAAAGCGCCGTTGCACCGGCCAAGAAGAAATAGCTCCTCCATTCCCGCGCCATTTACGGGACTGCGTTTGACACGTTGTTGAAAGCTGCGGTATTTTTCAACGGCCTGTGAGGGATGACCAGGGGCACGTCGCATATCCCTTGGAGTGAACAAGATTGACAGAATTCGAAAAACCCCGCCAATGCGGGGTTTTTTTTCACAGCCGACAATGATCATTTCGCGCTTTTTCCGACCGGCTTGAGGCGTGACGCCCTTGTACGCTTTCCACGGCTTGCGATGATGCAATGACCGGCATCGGCCGAACAGTTCAGTTTATGCATGCACATGTCTGATTCTTCTCAATCAAGAAAAGTCTCTTTCCGCAGGGGAAAACGATTTCTCTTGCTGGCGGCGCCAAGCCTGCTTCTCGCCGCCGGTGCGGCCTATATCCTGTTATGGCTCGCACTCTCCCAGCCTTTCGCTACAGGAAAGATTTCCGGCATCCTGTCGGAAAAGACCGGCTGCAGGGTCACGGTTTCCGGTGCAAACATCGCCGGGGACACCCTCACCTTTGAAGGGATTTCGCTGTGGAATCCAGAAGGATTCTCCCGCAGCCGGCTGGCAACCATCCGCTCCATTTCCCTCTCCCCCGGCTGGATCGGCCTCATCGAGGGAAAAACAAGCCTCGCAAGCCTGAAAATCGACGGCATACGGATATGGCCCGAGAAGAACCGGAACGGACAATGGAACTGGGCTGAAGCGGCACGCCGTCTCATGAAAAAAAAGGAAAAACCTGCGCGGGAGATCGCCATCGCCCGGCTGGGCATCAACGATTTTTCGCTCATTGTCAACGATTGCCCGCTCCCTTCGTTGAGAATCAACGTGAGGGATTTTTCAACCAGGGGATCCACCGCATCATCATTGGCCCTTTCAGCGACAGATCCGGCAGGCAATCCCATCCGACTTACAGCGCAGGGAAGATTGGGGCAGGCTCCGTCATTCCGGATCGTTCTGGAAGCTCCCCGCTTGTCGCTCGCATCAATGCAGCTTTTTGAAAATCGGACCCTTCCAGTGTCTTTGGACCATGCCACGGCAGGAATCAGGATTTCCTGCGAATTGCGCGACATGCTGGCCACAGCCCGTTTGACGGCTGCCGCCGACAGTATGGGCCTCCATGCAGGGAGCGGCTTCATTCCTCTGAGGGGATGTCTCGACATCCCGATCAAATATGACGGCAGAAAGGATGAAGCATGGATTGACAGGGGATACCTGTCTTTCAACAACATACCTCCGATCAGGTTTTCCGGAAGAGTGGCAAAAGCCCGGAGCGATGCCCTTTTTGAACTTGCAGTGTCCCGCGCCAGCATCCCGCTTCAGGCTTTTCTGCCCCTGCTCCCAGAGAGGCTCCGCAAAACGGCGGCAATTGCCGGAACGCTTTCTACAAACGGCATCACCATTTCCGGGAACAGGAGATCGGGCATAACCTCCGGCCGGCTGGGCCTTTCAATTCGGGATTGCTCCATTGCCGGAAACGGGCGCTTCCTGTTGGAGAAAGGCAATGCGGACATAAACATCAAGGAAGGCAGTGATGGCTGGCTGTTGAACGGCAGGGTGTTCTCCGCTCCGGCATCGGCACGCCCGGTGATCCAGTCGATCGAGGCGCCTTTCTCAGCCGTTTTCTCTCCGCGGATGAAGCTCCTGCGGCTTGCTTCCCCCGCCTTTGCCGGACGTGTCGCCGGAGCGGCCCTGAAAGGAACACTGGGCTATCTGCATGGAAGTTCCACCCCCTGGAACGTGAACGTGTCGGCTGGAGCGGCCAACCTTTCAGCCCTTAACACTTACCTCGCAAAAACATCGCTCAAGTTCGACTCGGGATCGGGATCTCTGGCCGCAAAGGCAACCGGCAGTTCCCTGCAAAGCTATCAAGCACACGTCACTGCCTCCGCCGACTCGCTGTCTTTCACCTCGTCGGGGCGCAGGATATTTCTCAAGAAGGCAGTCGTATCGTCAAGCTTGAGCGGCAGAGGGCGAAATTTTTCCGCCGATGGCGGGCTGAAACTCGAGGCAGGGAATGCGGATGGCGGAAAATGGGACATGAACGCCGGCTATAACGTGGTCAACGGTCGGATCGAACTCCGCAACGCGGAACTGCGCGGCAAGCGGACCATATTCCGGCTGTCCGGCGCAACCATGCTCCTGCCGGCCATGCAGCAGGAGAAAAAGGATGCGGGCATTCCCATAACGGGAACGATAAGGGGCCTGGAAGTCGTGAGCGGTCCCGTGTCAGTCACCGGGATCTCGGGCTCCGTGAACTGCCGCTATTTCGCAAAAGCTTCGGACAGCCGGCTCAGCGGCGGCGCTGATATGACCATTGCCTCACTGGCCGTGAAGGGCAGTAAAGCCGCTTCCCTCTCCGCCCGTTGCATCTTTTCCGGCAAGGACGCAACGGTTCGGTTGCGGGGCGAGTCGCTCGGCGGCACGGTTGAAGGGACGGTCCAGTCTCAACCGTTCTCCGGCGACCGGGCCGTGTCTTTTCTCGTGAAGCTCCGCGAACAGCGGCTGGCGAAGCTGGCGGATCTCATGCCTCCACGCCAGGGTGTCCGGCTGGCGGGAGGCCTTCTCCGCGCTGATCTGGAAGGGACGGTTGCCGGAAAGGTCGGCCTGAAGGCAAAATTGACCGCATCCGGCCGGGACATATCCCTGAGGAACGCCGGCGGCAGGGAAATTATTTCAAACGCGGAATTGGAACTCCGCTCCACCCTGTCCGGCGGAGACATCACCCTTCAGGAGGCGGTGATGTCGCGCGGCCCGAAATTTGCCGCCCGCCTCTCAGGGGCGGTGAAACAGTTTGCCTCAACGGACAGGAAGGGAGAGATTTCCTGTACGCTTGATCCCGTCCCGCTCGATTCCGTTGTGGATGCTTTTGCCAATGTCCTCCCGCGGGCGCTCCAGGAAGCTGAATGCCTCGGGAAGCTGGCCATGCGGGGTAGCGCATCAGTGGACGGTAAAAGGGTGGAGGCCCGCGGCGAGTTGGCCATTGCCGATGCAACAATCGAGATACCGTCACAAAAGGTGTCGATAGCGGGTATCGACGGCCGGCTCCCCTTCTCCTTCATTTTCCCCGGCCGGGCTCACGACCGCCAGGCGCCCGCAGTCAGTTACAGCAGGGAAAACTATCCGCTCCTGTTGGCGTCTTTCAGAAATGGAAAACCATCGGGAGCCCTCTTGCGCATCGGATCCGTCCGCTTCGGAGCCCTGCAGGCAGGCAAGGTCGAGGCGTATGTTGATGCAGGCGCGGGAACGGTGAAATTCAGTCCCGTCAATGTTTCGCTCTATGGCGGAACACTTATGGGCAAAGGCTTCCTGCGCTACGACAACGGCATTGAATGCGAAGCGGACTTCCTGCTGAACAACCTGAGCCTGAAGCAGTTCTGTGCGTCCTTCCCGCGGATAGAGGGATATATGACCGGCCGGGTAGACGGTGTAATGAGCCTGTACCAGGGCAACAACAATGTTCGCGGGCTGAACGGCTTCGTCAACCTCTGGACGCGGGCCGGCAACGGGGAAAAGATGCTGGTGAGCAAGGAATTCCTGCAGAAGCTTGCCGGCAAGAAGCTTAAGGGTTTCTTTTTCACCAATGACCGGCGTTACGACAACGGCGAAATAAGCGCTTTCCTGCGGGACGGCTTCCTCACCTTCGAAGAGCTGGACATCTCGCACAGTAACCTTCTCGGCATGAAGGATCTGAGCGTGACCGTTGTGCCGGTGCAAAACAGGATTTCCCTCGACCACCTGCTGGAATCCATACGTGAAGCGGCAGCCAGGGGGAAGAGCGGAGGTGGGGACGAAACGAAAGCACCTGTGCAGACAGACCTGAAATGGCTTGAATGAAAAGCGTCAGCCTGTCATTTCATCAACCGGTATGGTATAGTTGTGCCCATGACTACATGAGGAGGTAATGATGATCAAGACTCTTGTGCGTTGGTTGGCATCAGGCATGGTAGGTCTCCTGGCGGCCTGTGCTTTTATCACGGTAAATGTCTACTTTCCGGAAAAGGACGTGAAACAGGCATACAAATCCCTCGACGAAATGCTGATGAAGAAGACGCCGGACCAGGGACCGGACGTCAAGGAACCGGATCAGAAGGAGAAGTCCACGGACGGGAAGCCCGTAAGCTGGCTCCGCACGCTTCCTTCTGTCAGCCTCGTATCCGAAGCGCACGCCCAGGATGACCTGTCCGGCAAGCTGGCAGCCGAGCTGGCCGGAATACCGGAAGTGCAGAAGGCCTACGAAGAGATGCGGAACCGGCTGCCGGAATTGAATGCCCTGCGGGACAGTGGAGCCGTGGGGGAATCAGCCGATGGCAGCGTGGTCCTGCGCGACCAGTCTAAGGCGGCAGCCGTGAAGCCGGTCATACAGGCTGAAAACGGCAACCGCAAGACAGTCATCCAGAACATGGCAAAAGCAATCCTGCGCATGAACAAGCAATCCGAGACCAAGGATGCCATGAAGCAGGTCATCGGCAAGGCGGCTGCGACATTTGCGGAAACGAAGCGGGAAGAGGCCAAGGCGGGCTGGTACATACAGCTGGCGAACGGTCGATGGGTACAGAAATAGGCTCTGGCGACCCGGAGCAGCTTACTGCTCCGGGTCGTCGTAATGTCGCGACCGGGCGGGAGTCCGGCGCTTCAGAATCTCATTTTCCTCCAGACTTCGATAACCTTTCCGAAAACCCTGGTTGAGTCGTCAATCCGGAAAGGGCGGTACATGGGATTGTCCGGGGCCAACACGACTTCGTTGTCACGAAACCGGTACCTCCTGAGGATCGTCTCCCCCCAGAGGTTGTTCAGAAGTACGATATCCCCGTTCTCAAAAGTGTCGCAGGAGGTGAATATAACCAGGTCGCCGTCCTGGATCGTCGGCGCCATGAAATCTCCCCTGAACAGCAGGGCATAGCACCCTTCCTCCACACCCGGCAGGATTATGCGGTCATGTATATCCTCTTCGGTAATCCCGTCCGGGAACTCGGGCGGCACCCGTTTCAAAAGCGCCGTACGCGAAGCAACGATTCTTTCAGCCTCTTCCTGACCGATCAGCTTGCGGGATATTTCCCCGACCCCGGTGAAAAGCCATTCCTCGTTTATCTCGTACAGGTGGCAGAGCGCTATGAGCAGCGTATCGGACGGCAGCTTCTTGCCACGTTCGACATCGCTCAGAAACCCCTGCACAATCCCCAGGGAGGACGCGAACGCCTGTTGGGTGAGCCCCCTGGAAAGGCGGATCTCCTTGATGCGCCGACCTATCTCTTCGTTGTTTTCCTTGGTTGTCATGGAATGCTACCGTCTAGAACGGAATATCGTCGTCCGGGTTGAACGGCGGTTCCTCGTATCCTCCACCCTGCCCTGCTGCAGGCTCTTCGGGCGCCCTGCCCCCGGCGCGTCCGGGCCCGTCTCCGCGGCCGCTCAGCATCTGCATCTTATCCGCGACCACTTCGGTGGTGTATCGGTCCCTTCCATCCCGGTCCTGCCACTTCCTGGTCTGCAGGCGTCCCTCGACATAAACCGTCTTCCCCTTGGCAAGATATTCGCCGGCAATCTCCGCAAGC
Source organism: Geobacter sp. (assembly GCA_003314535.1). Lineage (GTDB taxonomy): Bacteria > Desulfobacterota > Desulfuromonadia > Geobacterales > Geobacteraceae > RPRC01. Next base: position 116,052 of record POSG01000004.1, on the reverse strand, counting down.
CTTCCCCACAGGGTGACATTATGCCATTCAGTCCGATCCTCCCACTCGCCGCTCTTGCTCTTGAACCGCTCGCTGGTCGCAAGGGAAAAGCTCGCCACAGCCGTCCCCGAAGCAGTGTAGCGCACTTCAGGATCCTTGCCGAGATTGCCGATCAGCATGACCTTGTTAAGACTTGCCATATGAAAGCTCCTTCTCTGGAAAATTAGTAAAAGTCAGTGTCAGAATTGTAAAAAAATACCGTCAACATGAAATGGTTGGTGGCAAACCGTTATCCTGACAACTGACCGCCAGGCATACATCATCAGTGATCAAACGGGTGCAACCGAAAGCTTAACGGCTCGGAAAAAAGATTCTCCCCTGCCGTTGTCGGACGTTAATCCTAGCTTAAATCTTTCCTCCAAGCAAACAAATCTTTCCAGCAAAGAGCTTATCAATCTACTCGCGAAGTCTTCCTGAGCTCTTTTCATTTCCAGACGGGCCTTCACACTCGATGCTGCCTTTGCTGCCGACTCAGCGTGTTTTGAGGATGGAATGAAATATGGAAAATGGAGGAAAATGCTGTATTCACTGACTAAGTCAACTTGATTGCATTCTTGTGCACTGCCCGGAATGCAGGCAGTTAGCGGCCCGGGGCGACACTCCTCCAGCCGTTGTCCCGCGAGTGCTTGCAAAAGCATATCATCCAGAAAGCCTGAGGCCGCCTTGCGGCGAGCAAAGAGAGGGGTTTGCGTCTTATCGTCCGCAGGAATGGGAAATGCGGGGCCTTGGTTTCACAACCATCAGCCCCGCTTATTTCGTCGTGAGTGGGTTCTGCTATGAAATGACCCGGTAAATGAGGATGACGGGCTGGCCATCCTTCGGCAGAGTCTCCGCCTTGCCTTTGAATCTCGCATTCGGATTGATAAACCGCTTCATCGATCCGGTCTGGGGATAGCTGGAGTTGCTTGATATTGAAATCCAGCAGCTTTCCAGGCAGGTTATGCACCCGGTGTTCTGTGCGGCTGAAGCGGTCCGGTTGCCGCCGAAACGGATTTTGAAACCTTTCCCCCCGCTGTCCGAGAATATTTCGTCAAGGCGCAACTCTCTGCCCAGGCCCGGCCATGTGGCCTTTATATCCAGGACATCGCCGGCCACGTACTTGCCGATGGTTTCCTTGTTCAGGTTGTTGCCGGGCTTTGCGCCTATACTCAGCAGTGCGTCGTGAAAGGCCAGTTGATTGGCCCATGAGCGGAGAATTGCCCGATCCTGGAACCGTCCGTCCTTGAAAACAACTCCCCAATGGACATTCGACTGATGCACGTTCATTTCATTGACTTCAGTGTAGATAAGAACTCTTTTCCCTTTTTTGTCCACGATCAGGGGTTTTTCCCTGGTTGGAAATGCCCCCTCCTTTGCCATGGCCGCCCCGGCAAGCGCAAACAGTGCAATTACGCCGAGGAGAACCGTGATAGTTCTGGTAAATGTGCCGCCCATTGATGAACCTCCTAAATGGTGTGTAACGACGCCATGATCCATGCGCCGGGATATCGACTATTATTTCGGTACCGCGAGACCTACACCGGTTCAGCAGGGGAGCTGCCCTTTTTTCGCGCAGCCCAGCGCCGGTATCCAAGCGGGATCAGGGAGACCAGGACGATGAGCAAAATGCCGAGGAACAGGGAGCCTGAAATCCTGCCGCGGAGAAGATCGAGAAGCGAACTGGAAAAGACAATAAAGGCAATACATGCCGGCAGCATGCAAATGAACGTCGTCAGGGCGTACTCGACAAAAGAGATTTTGGTAAGACCAAGGGCGTAGTTGAGCAGATTGAACGGGAAGAGCGGGACGAGCCGCGTGAATGCGACAACTTTCCAGCCATGTTTTTCCACTTCGCTTTCTAGCCTGCGCCAGCGTGACCCGGTAAGCCTTGTCTCGATAATGCCCCTGGTAGCATAGCGTGAAATGAGAAAAGCGACGCAGGCGCCGGCTGTTGCGCCGGTAATCGTGTAAACAACTCCCCAGAAAGGACCGAAAATAACCCCCCCGACGATGGTAATGGGGAGTCCGGGCAGAAACAGGGACGGGGCCAGGGCATATACCATCATATAGACAGCTGGCGCCAGCGGGCCATAGCTGGAGATAAACGCCCGGAGCCGTTCGGGTTCAAGGTATTCGGAGACTCCGGCAAGGCGTGAGGCAATTACAGCGATAACGACCATGCACAGCAGCAGAATCGGTTTGGCGAGCCTGAAAGCTCCCTTCTCTGCCATGGATGTGCGTTCGCGACTGGTGCACGGATGCATTGTCAGACGGAAATGTCGCTTAACCAGCAGGCGGTTCAGGTAGGTCAGAGGCGCTGCGCTGACTGGGGCTTCCCCCGAAACAGCCTGTTCAGGGTCGAGAACTATATCGACAAGATGCCCCACCGTGCTCCTGGAGGCAAGCCGGTGTGCACAGCCGGCACAGTAGGTGACGATGGGTCTGTCGGCAGCCTCCGCTTGACGCATCTCGCACCAGGCGTCGGCAAAATGGGAGGCGCGGGCCGCAACGCCGGCTCCTTCACCGCAGCAGAAGGTGCGTACCCCGCTATGGGGCATCTCTGCAACGGTGAGACCGGCAGAGGCAACCAGTTTGCGTACAGCATCGTGAATGGCAGTATCAAATCGCACCACACAGGAATCATGCACAACCACAGTGCCTGAAGTCTTAGCGCCGATATCCCGGCCATTCTGCGCTGCCAGGACTTCATAAATGGTTTCCGTTGCAAGTTCCGGCGCATAGGTGCGGAAAACGGTATGACAGTTCGGACATGCCGTAAGAACCCGGGTTATCCCCTGAGTCCTGAGATAGGTGAGCATTTCGCCGAACATGGACAGGAAACGGTCCTGACGCCCAAGGTCGTGGGAAGGCTTAGTGCAGCAGTCAAGGACGATACCTATGGTGGGGATGCTTTCCCGGAGCAGGGCAAAAATCTTTTTCGTCTGTTTCGGCCGTGTTCCGGTCAAGGTACAGCCCGGGAAAAAAATCGTGTCGCAACCCTGCGGCAGGCCATACCAGGTGAACCGTCGCGAGGTTCCCGTGCGTTCGTAGCCAAGCAGTCCTGAATGTTCGGGGTAATTTCCCACCCCCCCTTGCACGGCTTCACGGCGCATTTCCAGGAACATGGCCCGCGGTTCAACCTGCTCCGGACAGACAGCCGAGCAGAGGGCGCACAGGCTGCACTCGAACGCAGCGGTGAAATCGTTTCCATCCGGATTTTCAGCGGCCATGGCCACCTGTCCAGGAGTGCCATAGGTCTGCAGGAAACTGCAGGATTTCTGGCAGATCCCGCACGAGGTACACTGCTCAGCTACCTGCTTTAGCGCTGATTGCAGGCTTGTTGGTGTCTTAAGCGCCTGAATCGTCATGATTATGCCTCACTTGTCAGTGCAATCCGGATCCGACCCGGCTTGCATTCGGAGTGCGCCACCCAGGCTGGGAATATTCTACGATGTCCGCCATAAAGTCAAATTGATTATATCTATAAAAAATATAGCAGCTATTGTATTTTACGATATGCGTTTGGAGGAAGGATGGGTATTTCTTGAACTCCCCAACAATATTTTTGCTTGACATTTTGTTATATATCATCGTATATAACGCACCATCGTTTGCAAGAGATTATCGCTCCGACCCGTTCTCCCTGTTGCCACTGCTACGGGAGCCGGGCTTTGGGTGTCGCCGGAAACAGCGCCGCCTCCCCTGCTTGGAAAGGAGCAGACACTTGGGCATATCACGGCCGGCGGGTGTTTGTTCCCGTCGGCCTTTTCGCATTCCAGACAGGCACAAAACCGCTTAATAAGCCTGAACTGAATCCATCAAGCGCCCATTTCGTCCCCTGCAGCGCCGCAGGACTAACGGAACCCGCATTGATACTGGAATGATCGGTATTGATGCGGGTTTTTCCAGTCAGGAAGGCAGTCTGAAAATACGGGAGAACGCCCCATGCACTCACTTCACCGTCTGCCGGATCGTCCCGGCAGACGCAAGCCATCGGACCAGGAAAAGGACCCTGCGGAAGAACCCCGCCGCACCCCGCTCGATATCCGGGAAATCGACTGGAACCGCATCTGCTGGGAAACGAGAAAGCAGAAATCCTCACCAACCAGCAATTCAAGCTATTGGGACAGCAGGGCGCCGGCATTCGCCAGGAACTCGTCCAAGAGCGACTATTCGGTCAAATTCCTGAGCATGCTCAAGGTCAAACCTCATTGGACACTCCTGGACGTGGGCTGCGCCGCCGGCACCCTGGCCATTCCACTTGCGGAGCGGGTCAAGTCGATCACAGCCATGGATATTTCGGGAAACATGCTCGCCCTGCTGCGGGAACGTTGCGCCCAAATTGGAATAACCAATATCCAGACAGTCCTGGGCGCCTGGGAGGATGACTGGAACGCTCTGGGAATCGAGGAACATGACGTCGCGCTCGCTTCCCGATCCCTGATCACCGAGGATTTCGAGAGCGCCCTGGCGAAACTGGACAAGGCCGCCCGCAAACGGGTCTATGTCTCCACAATCGTCGGTGACGGGCCCCATGACCGCCGCATCTACCGGGCACTGGGCAGGGATCTGAACCCGGGGCCTGACTACATCTATCTCTACAACCTCCTCTATCGGATGGGCATACGAGCCAACGTGAACTTCATTACTTATCCTGAGAGGAATTCCTACGACAGCCCCGATGACGCTTACACTCATCTTAGTTCCAAGATAGAAATCTTCACCCCGGGGGAAGAGGTTATCCTGAAGGAATTCCTGGAAGAGCACCTCATCTGCGAGAATGGGAAATGGATGATGTCGTACCCGCGGAAGATATGCTGGGCGGTCATCTGGTGGGACAAGGAGAAAGCCTGATCACAACAAGACGATAACACGTTACGACGGCAGACCTGCCAGGTTTCAAAAAACCTGGCAGGTCTCGACCACAAGGAGAATAATCTGATTCAAAACCATTAGCTGCTCTGCATTTCATAACACAATTAATTAGTCCGTCTCTCCGACCCGCTGACCCTAAGGCAACCAGGCTAAGGGCATCGGGCTGTGGGCGCCGCCGGAAACAGCGTCGCCTCCCGTGCTTGGAAAGGAGTGAACACGCAGGTCTTTGCAGGCCGACGGGTGTTGATCTCCGTCGGCCTTTTTTGATTCAAAGTCCGAGGACTGCTGGTTACCACTACAAGGAGAAAAAATTTCGGTGAAAAAATTATTCCACATACCCTGCCTGGTTTTTCTGCTGGTTTTCTTCATCCTGCTCTCCCTCACCCTGGGCAAATACGAAATATCACTGGGCGAAATATGCAGATTCATCGCATCCGCGCTGGGGCTGGGCTCGATGGACCAGTCAAGATACTCACTCCTCTCGAACATCCTGCTGGACATCAGGCTGCCGCGCATCATCGCCGCCGCCCTCATCGGTTCGGCCCTCGCCGCTTCCGGCACCGCGTTCCAGGCCATGTTCATCAACCCGCTGGTCTCTCCGGGACTGCTCGGCGTGCTGGCAGGCGCCTCCTTCGGCGCGGCCCTGGGGATGATCGTCTCCAACAGCTGGTTCGCCGTGCAGTGCGGCGCCTTTGCCTGCGGTTTCCTGGCAGTTCTCATTGCCGTGTGCATAGCCAGGATCTACCATGGCGACCGGCTGTTGATGCTCATCCTCGGAGGCATAATCAGCGGCGCCCTGTTCACCTCGCTCCTTTCCATCGTCAAGTATCTTGCCGACCCCTACAACCAGCTGCCGGCAATCGTCTACTGGCTCATGGGCGGCCTTTCACTGGCGGACGGCAAGACCGTCATGCTTGCCTCAGTTCCGATTTGCACCGGGATACTCTGCCTGCTGCTGTTTTCACGCTATCTCAATATCCTGAGCATGGGCGACGATGAAGCGAAATCCCTGGGCATCAACGTGACGCGCATCCGCATGGCCCTGATTTTTTTCGCCACCCTGATCAGCGCCATAACCGTGGTCATCGGCGGACTGATCGGCTGGGTCGGCCTGATCATACCCCACATTGCGCGCATGCTCGTGGGGCCGGACAACAGGACCCTGATGCCGGTCGCGGCGCTGATCGGCGCCATCTACCTGATCGCCGTCGATGACCTGGCGCGACTGCTCTTCACCGTGGAGATTCCCCTCGGGATCGTCACCTCCCTGATGGGGATACCTTTTTTCATTCTGGTGCTGAAAAACGCACGGAAAGGATGGGCATGACCATGCTGCTGACTGCCGAGAACATCAGCTTCGGATTCACCGACAAACCGGTCCTGCGAAATGTGTCGATTGCGGTGCGCAAGGGCGAAATCATCTCTCTCCTGGGTCCCAACGGAAGCGGAAAGACCACCCTGCTCAAAACCCTGCTCGGGCTGTACCGTCTGGACAAAGGGCGGATTCTGTTCGAGGGACAGGCCATATCCTCCCTGCAGCAGAAAACACTGGCCCGAAGCATCGCCTATGTACCCCAGATACATCGAGCCTCCTTCGCCTACCGGGTTATCGACGTGGTGCTCATGGGCAGGATACCGCACAAAACGTTCTTTTCACGTTTTACCGCGGAGGACATGGACATCGCCTTAGGCGCCCTGGAAAAGCTTTCCATCCTCCACCTCAGGGACAGGCCCTATACCCGGATCAGCGGCGGCGAGCGACAGCTCACCCTCATCGCCAGGGCCATGACCCAGGGGGCAACAACGTTCATCATGGACGAACCGGCCAACGGCCTGGATTACGGCAACCAGATAAAGCTTCTGGAAAGCCTCATGGACCTGGGGGGCGAAGGCTACACCTTCATCAAGTCCACCCACTTCCCGGACCACGCCCTGTGGGTGGCGGACCGGGTCGTCATGCTCAAGGACGGCTCGATCATCGCGGACGGAGCTCCCGACAACGTCATAACCAGTGAAAACCTGTTCACCCTGTATGGAAGGGAGGTGGATGTCCATTTGCTGCGGGAGAGCTTTAAAGTCTGCATACCGAGAAAAATCGGCAATTGCAGATGCGCGCATACCTGACAAAGCATTACGCTTGGCAAACTCAAAGGAGGTTACTTTTCATGTTGATCACCGATGTCCGCGAGACGCTTCAGCGTTGTATCGATTACCACGGCCATTTCTGCGCAGGTCAGTCGCTGGGAGTGCGCCTTGCCAGGAAAGGGCTGGAACTGGCGGCCCCTGAAGACCCAAAGGATCTGATCGTCTTCATCGAGAACGACCGCTGCATCGCCGACGCCGTTCTCATCGCCACCGGCACCCGTCTCGGCAGGAGAAACCTGAAGTATGTCGACTACGGCCGGATGGCGGCCACTTTCATCAACCTGAAGGACGATGTCGCCTGGCGGGTGAGCCTGAAACCCCGCGATCCGGCCGACGAGTCGGGAGAGGATGTCAAGGAACGCTTATTGACCGTGCCGGATGAGGATCTCCTCCTCTGGAAAAAGGTGAAGGTCTCCCTGAAGAAGGAAGAGCTCCCCGGCAAACCCTTAAGGACCGTCCGTTGTGCCAGATGCGGAGAAAAGGTCTTCGACGGGAAAGACGCCGTGGACCCGGGAACCGGAGAAGGGCCGTTGTGCAAGGCATGCCTGAAAGGCGCCTACTACGAGGAAGTGTGAATCATGCGAAGCGCTGTTTCAAAAAACGGAAAAGGAGTGAACTGATCGGATGGAATGGCTAAGAATCGTTATCGATTACGGAGTGATCTGGCTGCTGGCCCTGTTGAGCATCATCGCAGTGGCCTGCGCAATAGAGCGGCTGCTGGTCTACCGGAAAATCCGCCTGAGTGATTTCCCTGAACAGAAGGAACTTGAGCTGGCGCTTACCCGCAAGTTGCACATCATCGCAACCATCGGCAGCAATGCGCCGTATCTCGGGCTTCTCGGCACTGTGCTGGGAATTATGCTCACCTTCTACACCATGGGAAACGAAGGATTCATGGACACCGGGAAAATCATGGTCGGACTCGCCCTGGCTTTGAAGGCGACCGCCGTCGGGCTGTTGGTGGCTATCCCCTCAGTGGCCCTGTACAACCTGCTCCTGAGAAAGGCGAAAGAGCTGACCATGCAGTGGGAGATTCGATATGGAAGAAAAGGGGTTTGATTACATAAACGTCATACCGTTCGTGGACATCATGCTGGTGCTCCTGACCATCGTGCTGACGACTTCCACGTTCATCGCCACCGGCGGCATAGCGGTCCAGCTTCCCAAGGCGTCAAAAAGCAGCCAGGAAACCCTGAAAGTCCGGACCATCGAGATTGACAGGACAGGGGCAATATATTTCTCCGGCGCCCCGGTCACCATCCAGGCGCTCAGGGACAGCCTCAAGCCCCTGGACCGGAACAGTCCGTTCCTGATCAGGGCCGACCGGGACCTGCCGCTGCAGAACTTCGTGGACGTGATCGATACGGTGAAGAGCTCCGGTTTCCAGAAAGTCAGCCTCCAGACGGAGAAAAGATGATGACCAGCGGACGAAAGGCCATTGCGCTGTCCGTCGCCATTCACGGGATGTTTCTCTGCGGCATATACGGCGTGGGAAGCACGTTCGCCCAGCCCTGCAAGCCGGTAGCCATAGACTTCACTCTCCTCGATTCTGGAGGTGCGGCCCCGGCACGGAAGGAGGCGGCGGTGAAACAGCCAGCCGTACCGGTGCAGAAACGGCATGCCGAGGTTCGGGAGAAGACGGTCGTGAGGAAGCTGGAGAAGGTGGAAACGCCGCAGCACGCAGCGGCAGACATTCCGCAACCGGCCCTGGAGGCAGCGGGACCGGTCCCCGTATCTTCGAAAACCCCTGAAGCCCAGCAGGAAAAGGTTATAGCGCCAGCATCAGGAGAAAACGGAAGCAGGGGTCCGACCGCCCCGGTCAGGACCGCTTCACTGGCGTCTTCCGGAGGAGGCGGGGGCAACTCGGGAGACCAGGCGCGCAGCAGGTATACCCGGGAGCATTACGCCTATATCAAGGAACTGATTGAAAAGAACCTTTCCTATCCGCCCCGGGCCAGGAAGATGGGATGGACCGGACGGGTCGTGGTGTGCTTCCAGGTGTTGAAAAACGGTCGCGTCGACAAAATCAGGGTCAAAAACAGTTCAGGGTACGAAATACTCGATAAAAACGTTATTGACACGATTCGCGAAGTCGAGCCCTTCCCCCGCCCCCCCGAATGGGTGGAAATCAGCATGCCGATAATCTATAGGCTTTATTGAACCGGTAAAACCTACAGCAAGCCAAAGGAGCATTGCACCATGAAGTGATACTGCTTGCAGAAATAAAATGATTTTTCTCCGACCCGTCCGCCCTAAGACATATCAGTTATGGGCGCCGGGCGATGGGTTTCGCCGGAAACGGCGCCACCTCCCTATTGGAAAGGAGTGATTTCTGCGGTTGCACAAGGCCGTCGGATACGCTTTTCCGACGGCCATTTTCGTAGCGACAGGGGTATTAATCCACTGCGGGAACAGGGGGATCAAGATGCCAGTTACCTATTCTGAAAAAGACCAAGCCCCCGTCTGGGGGGAGCCACCCCCCTGGCGGACACCCGAGTTCTGGGACCAGCGCGCCTCCTCGTTTACCGAGCATGACAAGGGGAGCGGTTATGCGGATGCATTCATGAAAATCATTGAAATGAAATCCGATTGGACAGTGCTCGACGTGGGGAGTGCCATAGGTACTCTCGCGATTCCTCTCGCAGGAAAAGCCGAGAGCATCACCGCCCTCGATTTCTCGGGCAAAATGCTTGAACTGTTGCGGCAACGCTGTAAAGACTCAGGAATCGACAACATACGCACGGTTCACGGCAGATGGGAGGACGACTGGAACAGCCTGGGGATAATGCGGCACGATGTGGTGATCGCTTCTCGTTCCATGCCCTTGGGATCGGCGCGGACCGCAGTCGCGAAATTGAACGAGTATGCCAGGAAACGGGTTTATGTGGTCGTTGCCGCGGGTGAAGGCCCCCGCGACGGTCGCATCTATGCAGCCATAGGCAGAGAACTCAATCCCCCGTCACATTACGGCGAAATCAATCTGCTGCTTGCGCAGCAAGGACTCAGCGCCGGCAATGCCTTCATATCATACGAAGACACCAGCTCTTACGAAAATCATGACCAGGCGTTTGAATCTCTGAAAAGGTCGATCCCGGAAATTTCGGCGCAAGAGGAAGAAAAGCTGAAGTCTTTCCTCCGGCAGAACCTGGTTCGCAAGGATGGACGCTGGAAGCTGTATCCGGTCAGGGAAATCCGCTGGGCGGTGATCTGGTGGGACAAGGAGCAAAACAAAAAAGAGGTCATCTCCTCGATTACGGCGGAGATATAGGCGGGCTGTTATGGGAAACTCGTACAGTATTTCACACCTGCTGAAGCTGCGAAAATGGGGGTTGGCGCTGCTCTGCGCGGTCCCCCTGCTGACGGTTTCCGTGGCCGATGCTGCAGCTGCCAGGGTCACCGACATGGCCGGCCGCACCGTAACCATACCTGGAAAGATCAGGAAAGTCTGGTCGGCATACCCGCCGCTGACCTACCTGCTCTACACCCTTGCTCCGGAACTGCTGAATGGCTGGAATTCCCCCTTGGCCGAACGCAGCAGGCCGTTTGTGGACTCTCGCTACCGCAACCTGCCGGTGGTGGGGGGATGGTTCGGGCAACGTACGCCGAATTTCGAAACACTGGTTCAGGCCCGGCCTGACGTGGCGCTGGCCTGGGATTCCTCCCTGCGGGCCATGCCGGCCATGGAGGAACGGCTGCGCAAGCTTTCCATCCCGGTAGTCGCCATAAAGCTGGAACGGCTTTCCGACTACCCGGAAACCATCCTCTTCCTGGGAAGGCTGCTCGACCGGCGCGCACGGGCCAGGCAACTGGCCGACTCGATCACCGGGACCATCAGGGAAATGCGCGCATTTGCCGCATCCATCCCACCAAGGGAACGGAAAAGCGTCTATTACGCCATAGGGCCGGACGGCCTGGGCAACGACTGCGAGCATATGCCGTTCCTCGAGGAATCCATCGAGCTGGCCGGGGGCAGGAGCGCCCACCACTGTGCGCGCAGGGAAACGCTCAGCAACAAGATCAGCCTGGAATTGGTCATGGCCTACAATCCCGATGTCATCATCACACAGGACGGCCATTTCTTCGGCACGGTTTTCTCGGACAGACGCTGGCAGGGCATACGGGCGGTAAAAGAACACAGGGTCTACCGGATTCCCTCGCTCCCCTTCAACTGGCTGAATTATCCACCCTCGTTCATGCGCGCACTGGGGGTCAGATGGCTGGCAAGCGTCATCTACCCGGAACGCCGCAAACAGAATCTGGAAAGAGACGTGAGGAATTTCTATCGGCAATTTCTCAACCTGGAACTGACCCAGCGACAGATCGAGGCGATCCTTGCAAAGTGAAAAAACGGATGAAGCAACATTTGTCAGCGCAAGGAAGTCGACGGAATCCTCTACGGCATGAAAATAGGCACTATTCCGATGCGCGTGAAGCAGCTGGGATCGACTCTTTCACCGTGACCCGTAACTACGAGGGTTAGTGGATAGAGATCAGGAAAGAATAATGGTTGAAATTATGGGAGAAAATCAGGTGAAAGAAGCGTCGTGTCCGGTGAAAAAAGGGAACGGGATTAACGAAGAAAATGGAAGTTCCCGGCAGATCCTGGACGAAGCGGCGGAAACCCTGCGGGGCCTGTACGGCGCTGATCTTGACACTCTGGCCATAGAACGGCTGGTGGTGGGGATCTTTTTCACCGGCGTGAAACTCTCCAACGGCTGCGGCGGGGTTGCCTATACTCCTCCCGACGTAATCAGAAACGCCGGCAACCGCATCCTGAAGGGGAGCACGCCGACGATACGCGGCATGCGGGCCGTCGAAGCCATGGCCGGAAACATTCCCGGCCCCTTTGCCGGGGTCATACGCCTGGCCACGCTCAACGCTCTGTCTGTGCCGTTCTTTGAAAATGGCCGCTATAGCGTTGATGAAAGCGGGGATTTGTCGGAGATCCAGTCGCTTTTCCGCAACAGGAAGGTCTGCATGGTAGGCGCGATCATCCCGCTCCTGAAGAAACTGAAAGAACTTGGAGCCGCCGAGGTCACCATCATCGACCGCAAAAAGGAAACAGCGGAAGAGGCCGACGCAGGCTACGGAACATTCGTTTCGCCTGAACACACCGCCGAAACGATTGCCCGCTGTGAGACCGCCGTGTTCACCGGGGCCGCCATTGCCAATGGCAGCATCGAACAGCTTATCAGCCTCGTTCACGAAGATGCAGCCATTGCCGTTGTCGGCCCTACAGCCGGATTCGTTCCGGAGCCGCTTTTCCGCCGCAACGTTGCGATCGTCGGCACAGCGGCGGTTACCGAAAGCGACCAGGCCCTGGAAATGCTGGCCGAAGGTGGCGGCGGCTACCGGCTTTTCGGCGGTTGCGTGCGCAAGTTCAACCTGGTCAATTTCCGGCGTTTGCGGCAGTTGGGATGGGACTGTTTTTTGTCTTGAAAGGGTTCAATCCAAAAAAAGCAAAAAAATTTTCCAAAAGGAGGGTAACACGCATGGATGTGGCAAAGACAGCTCTGGCAGTCTGTATCACGGTCTTGATGTCTTCATCACCGGCTTTCGCCGCCGAAAAGAAGGCCGACGAAGGCTATGAGGCCTATTCTCTTGGCGATGTCTATGTAAAAGAAGGAAGACTGACGGATGCCCAACAGACAACAATTACCAACATAATTACCGCCGAAGACATCAGGGCAGCCAATAGCCGGACGGTTGCCGACGCGCTCTCACACGTTCCGGGAGTCACGGTTACCACGGGGATGAAAGGCCAGCCGAGGGTGACCATCCATGGCTTTTTCGACCAGGGCAGAACACTGGTCATGGTGGATGGAGTTCCCTATTATGAATCGTATTTCGGCTATCTCGACCTGAGCCAGTTCCCGACCGACAATGTGGCGCGGATCGAAATTACCAAGGGCGCAGCGTCCGTGCTCTATGGAACGAACGCGGAAGGAGGAGTGATAAACATCATAACGAGGAAGGCATCCGGGAAGCCGTTTTATTCACTGAACCTCGAAGGAGGAGAAGTGGATTATTACAAGGCCTCAGCTTCCCATGGCATGAAATCGGGTATTTTCAACTACTGGCTCAGCTATAACCATAGCCAGGCGCACGGCTGGAGAATGTCAGATGATTTCACGCCGGTGACTGGAACCATTACGCGCAAACCCGGTGGTACCTCCACCGGAGTGTTCGAGGACGGCGGCACACGCAACCAGTCAGATTACACTTCCAACAGCTTATGGGCCAGATTCGGCATGGAGCCTTCCACCGGGTCCGAGTATTATGTCAATCTGTTTTATATTACGAAGGATAACGGCATCCCCCCCTCGACAAAATCGGTCTTCATGTTTCCCGCAGGTTCCGGAGGCCCCTTCTTTTCGAATTTTTTCCGCTACAACCGCTATGACGACTGGGGCATCGATCTCAGTGGACAACAGAAGATAACCGACAAGCTAAGCATCAGCGGAAAGCTTTACTATCACAACCATACGGACGGGCTGAATTCCTTTTCCAATCAGAACTTCACTGACAACATGGCTTGGAGCAATTACTATGATTACATGGTCGGCGGGACACTGATTGCTTCGTATCAACCCGTGAAATGGCATACCGTGAGACTGGCATTGAACTACCGTGTGGATTCCCACAAACAGCGGGCAGACGACTATACACCTTTCGAAAGCTTCTTCTCACATACAGGTTCGGTCGGGCTCGAAGACGAGATGAACCTCGCCAAGAATTTCAACCTTGTTTTCGGGGGGAGTTATGATTGGTTCAAAGTAACCGATGCAAACCAGAACAATTTTGACGCATCTGCAAATTTCATCAGCCAGACACCTTTGACAGTCGGGCCGTCAAAAGACAGTTTCAACCCCATGATCGGAGCAACCTATCTCCTGCCTGACAAAACGAAGCTGTTCGCCTCAGTTGCCCGCAAGACCCGTTTCCCGACCCTCAAGCAGCTCTTCTCCGGCAAGAATGCCAACAGGGACCTTGAGCCGGAAATAGCCATCAACTCCACGATCGGCGCATCGCGCTCCTTTTCCGACCATTTATGGGGTGAACTGGCGTTCTTTTACCACGACATTACCGACATGATTGTCCCGACCGCTGCCGGAGCCTATCAGCCAAACACCAATATCGGCAAAGCCGAGATATACGGCATCGAGGTAAGCACCGAGTTCTACCCGGTCAAGGACCTTGTCCTGAAGCTGGCGTACAATTTCAACCATGCATCAGACCAGAGCGACAACAGGGTTACCGACAAGCTGGTCAATGTGCCGGAACACAAGTTTGACATGGCACTGCAGTATACCTTCCCGTATATCGGGACAAAATTGGATCTCAATGGCGTCCTGCTCAGTGAAATGTACAACCAGCTTCCAACCCCCACCAGCCCGAATCAGCAAACGCAGAGAGTCGGTGGTTATTTCACGGCCAATGCGAGGCTTTCACAGAAATTCCTGAAGAACTACGAGGCGTATATCGCCATCAACAATATTTTTGACAGGAATTACGAAGAGCAGTACGGATTTCCCGGCATGGGACGCAACATCTTCGGCGGAATAACGGCGAAATTCTAGCTGTTCAGGAATGATTAGAAAGCAGACCTGCCAGGTTTCAGAAATCTGGCAGGTCTCGAATACTTTTCCGGTTGGACAACGGCGGAAAAGAAAGAGAACACGAGAAAAAACTTGCGGTCGTCGTATGCAATAGGTTATAACGAAACTGTCAGACAAAACGATATTGCTCCGACCTGTCTTCCCTACGGCATGCTATGGGGAGGCAGGCAGTGGGCGACGCCGGAAACAGCGCCGCCTCCCGTGCTTGGAAAGGAGTAAACATTGCGGCGCCATGCGGCCGACGGGTGTTTATCTCCGTCGGCCGTTTCGTTTTGGAGCGCATTCTGACAATCGGAACGAACCACATGGACAAATTTATAAGGATAATATGTGACACGCTCGAACAAGGAGAAGACGTTGTCATGGCCACTGTCGCCGGCTCAACCGGGCATACGCGCCTGGCAGGGGCACGGATGCTGTTTCTCCGCAACGGATTCACGCACGGAAGCATTGGCGGCGGTTTTTTCGAGGCCGAGGTCCAGGCAGCCGCGACCGGGCTTTTTGCCTTGGACAATCCCGGGGTCAGGACTATCCGGCTTTCCGGAGAGAACGACGCCCCCTGCGGCAACGGCACAGTAGCGATAGTCGAACATATAGCCGCCGTTCAAAGCAACCTGGAAATTTTCCGGAAGCTGCGGGAAGCTCGGCATAAGGGCTTCAAGTGCTGCCTCGTAACCACCATGTCCAGGGAAGGCGAAAAAGAAACGCCGCTTGCGAGAACTCTGGGCAATTGCCACGAAGCAGCGCTTGCAGCTGATGAGACAGGCAGTGCTTTCCGCTATCCCGAATTGCAGGAAAGGCTTATGTCGGTCAGTGTTCCGGTCATCGAGAACGTCGGCAAGTGCAGGTACTTTCTCAACCCCTGGAAGATTCCGGAAACCATCTACCTATGCGGGGCAGGTCATGTGGCGCAAGAGACTGCCGAACTGGCCGGCAAATCCGGATTCAGGATCATTGTCATGGACGATAGGGAAAAATACGCGAACCGCGACAGGTTTCCGTCCGTTCACAGCGTGATTGCCATGGACTCTTTCGACAACTGCTTTCAGGGAATGGCTGTCAACGATGACAGTTACATCATAATCGCCACCCGCGGGCACCGCTATGAAAACGCGCTGGTGAGGCAGGCCCTGAAGACGCGCGCAGGTTATATCGGTCTCATCGGCAGTCTCAGGAAGCGTAACACCCTGTTTGCGGAACTGGCCGGGGATGGCTTCAGCATTGATGATCTCCTCAGGGTCTATTGTCCGACCGGCGTAAGCATCCTGGCCGAGACACCCGAAGAAATCGCCGTCAGCATAGTGGCTCAGCTTGTTCTCATACGCGCAAGAAAAGCAAATGCGCGGAAAGAAGCCCCCAAGCTTCACCCGGCTGTCCCATCAGGCCCCAGGCTCCGGCCCGAAGCTGAAGGAGAAGGAATACAGGCGATATGAATGCGGAAGCTACAGTTTGCTTCAATCAAACTCGGTGCATGGAGGAAATCTGAACCATGCTTGACGCAGCGATACGCAAAACATTCCCCGGCATCACGGTCGAAGTGGAATTTACCCTTGACAACGGAATCCTGGTTCTTTTCGGACCCTCCGGCTCAGGGAAGACCACCATCCTAAACTGCATTTCAGGTCTGCAGAAGCCAGACAAGGGCCATGTATCCCTGGGCGGGAAACAGTTTTTCTCATCAGAGCAAGCGGTGAACATCCCCGTCAGGAAGCGGAGGATCGGCTACGTTTTCCAGGAATACGCCCTTTTCCCCCACCTGACCGTTATGGAAAACGCGCTCTATGGGATGCAGGGGGGGGGCAGAAAAGGAAAAGGCTGCCGCATGGAAGTGCCGGATGTTCTTGAAATGCTTAAGATAGGGCACCTTCAAAACCGCTATCCGGCCAACCTTTCCGGAGGGGAAAAACAGCGGGTCGCGCTGGCCCGGGCGCTCATGGTGGAACCGGAACTCCTCCTGTTGGACGAGCCGTTTTCGGCGCTCGACCATGCCAACCGCATGGATTTGAGGCTGGAGCTCAAGCAGTTGCAGAGGACCTGGAGCATCCCTTTCCTGCTCGTCACCCACAGCAGGGAAGAGATGAAGGTACTGGCAGACGAAGTTCTCTTCCTGGAAAGGGGAAAACGGAGCGGGCGTCTCCAGGCGATACCGGATCCCATCGAACTGGAAAAGGCGGTATAATATATCCGTTTCAACGTTCAATTTTTCGGGTTTACGAACTTTGAACAACATCCAAAAGGAGGATATGCAAATGAGAAAAACGGCATTGTGCCTGGCTTCACTGTTGGCGGCGGCTGTGTTCCTGGTCGGACCGGTCCTTCAGGATACGGCCAGCGCAGCGCAGAAGAACATCATCCAGGTTTCGGCTGCCATCAGCCTCAAAGATGCACTTGCCGATCTGAAGAAAATGTACGCCAGGAAAGCGCCGAACGTGGAAATCCAGTTCAATCTCGCATCGTCAGGCATGCTGCAGAAGCAGATTGAGGAAGGCGCGCCTGTTGACCTGTTCATCTCCGCTGGCAAGAAGCAGATGGACGACCTTTCCGCCAAGGGCCTGATAGCTGCCGACACACGTTCGGATCTACTGGGGAACGAACTGGTGCTTGTCGTCTCGAAAGAAAAGAAGGGGACCATCAGAACCTTCGCCGATCTGGCAGACAAGGCGCAGTCCATGAGCATCGGGCAGCCCGAAACCGTGCCTGCCGGCAAATACGGCAAGGAAACCCTGTCATATCTGAAGCTGTGGGACAAGGTGGAGAAAAAAATCATGTTTGCCAAGGATGTGCGCCAGGTCCTTGCCTACGTGGAATCGGGGAATGTTGATGCCGGCCTCGTATACCGCTCTGACGCCCGCGAGATGAAAAGCGGAACAGTTGCAGCAATTGCCCCCAAGGGCAGCCACTCCCCTATCCTCTACCCCATGGCAGCCGTCACCGCCTCGAAGAACAAGGCCGAAACCGGCCGGTTCATGGAATTCCTGAAGAGCAAAGCCGCTGCTAAGGTTTTCGCCTCCCACGGGTTCGTCCCCCTTGCCGGAAAGCGTAAATGACAGACGTCCGGCAGCGGACCCTTCCAAATCCCTCCCCCTCACGGGGGAGGGGCCTTCCGCATGAACCCGTGAAATAATCAATTCATTTGACTCTCTTGTGCAAAAGAAGTAACTTACGCACGATACAATCAGGAGAGCACTACATGCCGCGGGCACTTTTTTTTCTGTTTCTGTTCGTTCCTCTTACTCTTTTCGTTATAATAACCGGGGTACCCATCACATTCCTGGACCCGACGGGGAAATTCCTCCATTCCTACAGCAAGCTCTGGGCCAAGGTGGCTCTCTTCGTTGCCGGCGTGAGAATACAGGTCCACGGAGCAGACAAGATACCTTCCGGCGTACCCTTGATCTTCATGGGCAACCATCAGAGCAACTTCGACATCCTCACTCTGTACTCCGGGCTGCCACATCATTTCAGCTGGATAGCGAAACAGGAGCTGTTCCGCATCCCGCTGTTCGGCTACGCGATGAAGCGGGCCGGCTACCTCCCGCTGGACCGCAGCGACGGCAGGCAGGCGCTGAAAACCATGGAGTATGCGGCCAAAAAGATCAGGGACGGGGTAAGCGTCATCATTTTCCCCGAGGGGACACGGTCCATGGACGGGAAGCTGCTCCCCTTCAAGCGGGGCGGATTCCTGCTTGCCGCACGGGCCGGCGTGCCCATAGTGCCCGTTACCATCTCCGGAAGCGCCGTGGTCAACCCGCCGAAACGGCTGGCAGTCCACAAGGGTACAGTGTCGATCCGCTTCGGCCAACCCATCCCGACCGCGGGAGCGACCGGCAAGCGGCGCGACGAGCTGATCACCCGGGTCAGGGAAGCCATCGAGAACGGCTTCGAAGGTTGACGCGATGTTTTCACCTGCAGCAATGATTGTCGCCGGCATCTGCCTTATAGGCTGGGGGCTTCACGCCGCCCACCGGCTGAAAAGACCGCTTGACCTGCTGGCAGCCCTGGCCGTCCCGGCAGGTGTCATCCTCGGACTGTCCGGCGCATTGCTGGCAACCGTGCCCGGTTTTTTTCAAGGATAGAAGTCGCCGTGGCCAAAGCAAGACCCTTCATCCTCAATACTCTGCTCGTCGTGGCGATCTCCCTGTCCCTCCTTTGGATCAACACCCTTCAACGCCAGCATGAGCAGTACGGTCTGGGTACTGCCGCATGGAAACGCGGAGACGTCATTGCTGCAATCGCAGGTTACGGATCGGCAATACACATGTACACTCCTGGCAGCCCAGTGGTGAAAAAAGCCGCTGCCGGGCTCTGGGATATCGGTGAAGCCATGGAGCGGAGGGGAGACAGAAGGCTGGCGCTGATCGCCTACCGCTCGCTCCGGAGTTCCTTCTATGCGGTCCGGGGCCTCACCCAACCGGGAAAAGCCTGGATCGCGCGCTGCGACTCCAGAATCGCGGCACTTTCCGCCGGGAAATAAACATCGTAAACACTATGTCCACAAACACAACGGAAAACAACGGCCTCAGAATCATTCCCCTTGGAGGATTGGGTGAAATCGGCCTGAACATGACCGTCTACGAGTTCGGCGAAGACATTATCATCGTCGACTGCGGTCTCATGTTCCCCGAGCCGTCCATGCTCGGCATCGACCTGGTGATACCGGACATCTCCTATCTGCGGGAACGGGTCGACAGGATACGCGGGATCTTCCTGACCCACGGCCATGAAGACCACATCGGCGCGCTCCCCTATGTCCTCCAGGACATGAACCCGCCCATCTTCGGCACCGCCCTGACCCTCGGTTTCGTCAGGGAAAAGCTCAAGGAATACGACCTGGACACCCAGGTCGACCTGCGCGTTTCCAAACCGCGCGACACCGTAGTGCTGGGTGACTTCGCCGTGGAATTCATCCGCGTCGCCCACTCCATCGTGGACGGTTGCGCCCTGGCGCTCCGCTCCCCCGAGGGAGTCGTGATCCACACCGGCGACTTCAAACTGGACCAGACGCCAGTGGACGGCGAACTGACCGACCTGTCGACCCTGGCCAGATACGGCGAGGAGGGAGTGCTGGCGCTCCTTTCCGATTCGACAAATATCGAACGGGAAGGTGTTACCCTGTCGGAACGGCTGGTGGGAGAAGCTTTCGATGAGATATTCCCCCAGTGCCGGGGCAGGATCATCGTGGCGGCCTTTTCCAGCAACATCCACCGCGTGCAGCAGGTGGTGGACGCTGCAGGGCGCTGCGGCCGCAAGGTCCTCTTGAACGGCCGCTCCATGCTGGCAAACGTCCAGATAGCCCGTGAACTGGGGTACCTGAAAATCCCCGATTCCATCCTCATGGACCTGAAAGAGCTCCCCAGACTGCCGAAGGAAGAGGTCTGCATGATCACCACCGGCTCCCAGGGCGAGCCCATGAGCGCCCTGACCAGGATCGCCATGGACGACCACAAGCAGATCAAGCTGGAGAGGGGAGACACTGTCATCCTCTCATCCAGGTTCATCCCGGGGAACGAAAAGACCATCTCCGATCTGATCAACCACCTCTACCGGCGCGGAGCCGAGGTGTTCCACGAAAAGGTTTCCGAAGTCCACGTATCGGGCCACGCCAGCCAGGAAGAACTGAAGCTGATGATCAACCTGGTGCGGCCCCGTTTTTTCATCCCCATACACGGCGAATACCGGCACCTGGTGAAGCATCTGCAGTTGGCCAGAAGGGTCGGTATTGAAGAAGAGCGTTGCATTCTCGCGGTGAACGGAGACATAATCTCCTTTGTCAACGGCAACGGCGCCATTACCGGCACTGCCGAATCGGGCAGGGTGTTCGTCGACGGCAAGGGCATCGGCGACGTGGGCGAGATCGTCCTTAAGGATCGCAGGCACCTTTCCGAAGACGGCATGGTAGTGGTCATCATAGCCATCAACCAGGCGAACGGCGAGATCATCTACGGGCCGGACATTGTCTCCCGCGGCTTCGTATTCGAGGACGAAAGCCAGGAATACCTGGACGAGACCAGGAAAATCGTCCTTGATACGCTGGCTGGCGTCAACCTCGAAGTCATGGCTGACCTGAACGAAGTTAAGATGGAAGTCCGCAGGATACTTCGGCGTTTCTTCAACAAGACCATCGAACGGAGGCCGGTCATACTGCCGCTGATCCTGGAAATGTGAAAAAAGCAGGCACAGGGCACGAGGAAACAAATCATTCCTTTTGCCTTACGCCAAGGTACGAACATATGGAAAACGAAAGAAAAACGAAACTCATCCAGGAAATAAAGGGGATCGCGCTCGCCGCCGCAGGGCTTTTCATCCTCATCGCGCTCCTGTCCTTCAGCAACGACGACCTGTCGTTCAATACCTATTCATCAGGCGCGGACGTGCACAACTTCGGGGGAAAACTGGGCTCGTACTTCTCCGAACTGCTCCTGCAGCTGTTCGGTCTCGCTTCCTACGCAATCCCCATAGCGCTCCTGTTCATCGCCTATCGGCTGCTCCGCTTCAAGGAGCTCAGGTGGCGCAGCTACAAGGGTGTGGCGTTTTTCGTATTCCTTGTTTCGCTTGCCACCCTGTTCGCATTCGACATCGAAACCACTTCATTCATGGGGCAGAATGTCCAGACCGGAGGGGCCATAGGCTTCAAGATCGCAGGCCTGATGAAAAAATACCTGGGAATTCCGGGCGGCCTGCTCCTATTGCTCCCGGTCCTGGCCGCCTCCATCATGGTGCTGTCCCGCTTCTCCTTCGTATTGTTCGCCGGCTGGGGTTTCTCCGCCCTCAGGAGCCGCTGGGCCAACTACCGGGAAAAGCAGGCGCTCAACCGGGAGCTGCGCGACCGCAACGTGCCCGGCGTGGAACGGCCTTCGCCCCAGATCCGGCCTGCGACGGTCGCCCTTCCCCTGCCCGAGCCGGTCGCCAGGAAGGAAAAGAAAAAAGACGATGCCAAGACTGCGCCGGTGCAGGAATCCTTCGAATTCGCCAAGGCCGAGGGCCCTTACCGCACGCCGCCCGTATCGCTCCTTGACGCGCCGCCACAGACCCGGCGACAGGTGGACCGGGACATCCTGACCATGAATGCCCGCCTGCTGGAGAAGAAGCTGCAGGATTTCAACGTTGACGGCGAAGTCGTGGAGATCTGCCCCGGACCGGTCATCACCATGTTCGAGTACGCTCCCGGGCCCGGCATCAAGGTCAATCGCATCGCCAACCTGGCCGACGACTTGTCCATGGCGCTCCAGGCCCTTTCCATACGCATCGTCGCACCCATTCCCGGCAAGGGGGTCGTGGGTATCGAGATACCGAACCGCGAGCGGGAAATGGTTTTCCTCAGGGAGATTTTCGCCGCAGAAGAGTTCCATCGCAGCAAGATGAAGCTCCCCATGGCACTGGGCAAGGACATCTCCGGCGCGCCGGTGGTGACCGACCTGGCCCGCATGCCCCACCTGCTGGTGGCGGGCGCGACCGGATCGGGCAAATCGGTCTCCATAAATACCATGATACTGTCCCTCCTTTACACTTCCACGCCCCAGGACGTGCGGATCATCATGGTGGACCCGAAGATGCTGGAACTGTCCATCTACGAGGGAATCCCCCACCTGCTCCTGCCGGTGGTGACCAACCCCAAGAAAGCCGCGCTGGCCCTCAAGTGGGCGGTCAAGGAGATGGAGAGGCGCTACCGGCTGCTGAGCGACAAGGGCGTGCGCAACATCGACTCCTACAACAAGAAACTGGAAAAGGAAGCCCAGGGGGAAGAGGTCGTCGAAGGGGATGTGATCCTCATGGACGAGGTGGTCGAAGCTCCCGCCGAGGGCGAAGCCGTGGAATTCCAGCCGCCCCTGTCCCAGGAGGAAGAACTGGAGCACGGGCACCTGCCGTACATCGTCATCGTGGTGGACGAGCTTGCCGACCTGATGATGGTGGCCGGACGGGAGGTGGAGGAATCCATCGCCCGCCTCGCCCAGATGGCCCGCGCCGCCGGCATCCACCTGATCCTCGCCACCCAGCGGCCTTCTGTCGACGTCATCACCGGCCTGATAAAGGCCAACTTCCCGGCCCGCATCTCCTTCCAGGTTTCCTCGAAGATAGACTCGAGGACCATCCTGGACTGCAACGGCGCGGAAAACCTGCTGGGCGCCGGCGACATGCTCTTCCTCCCGCCCGGAACGGCCAAGCTGCAGCGCATCCACGGCGCATTCGTATCCGATTCCGAGGTCCAGCGGGTGGCCGATTTCCTCAAGAAACAGGCCAAGCCCGTCTACGACAAGGCCATACTGGAAATGAAGCACACCGATGAGAAGGAAGACGAAGACGAGATGGTGGACGAGCGCTACGACGATGCCGTGGCCCTGGTGGCCGAGGCGCGCCAGGCCTCCATCTCCATGATCCAGCGCCGCCTGCGCATCGGCTACAACCGCGCCGCGCGCATAATCGAGCGCATGGAGCAGGAAGGCATCGTCGGCCCTTCAGACGGCACCAGCCGGCCGCGCGAGGTGTTCATCAACCGGCTGTAGGGGCGGGTTATGAACCCGCCCAAAACCGGAAACCTAGACTCGGCATGTACCTCGGGATCCGGGACGGGGCTTTCGAGAAGCCAGGCATACGGCTTCACTGCAGGATCTCGAAAAACCGGAAAGCGTTTGAAGCCAGGCTAAGCTTTGGCCCGGGAGACGCGGCCTGTCAGATTATGCCGGGCTTCGAGGAAGTTCCGTTCCGGACCACCTATATGAACCATTCACGCAACCATCACAATCCTCTCAAGAGATACAACGCGTTTTCAGACGAGCTGAAGCGGGTCTTCGGCTGCCGGGTTCACCGCATCTCGGTCGACGCGGGCTTCACCTGCCCCAACCGGGACGGCGCCGTGGGCACGGAAGGCTGCATCTATTGCGGCGGCAAGGGCTCAGGGGCTCACGGCATCCTGCCCGACGCTCCCATTACGGCGCAGATTGAAGCGGGCAAGGAAGTCATGGTCCGCAAGTACAAGGCCAAATGCTTCATCGCCTATTTCCAGGCTTTTTCCAATACCTACGCGCCTCCTGAACGACTCCGGGCACTCTACGACGAGTCCCTGGACGTAAGTGACGTGGTCGGCCTGATCGTCGGCACGCGTCCGGACTGCCTGCCGCCGGAAACGGTAAGGCTGCTGGCCGAATACAGCCGTCGCACCTATTTCTGGCTGGAGCTGGGTCTCCAGTCGCCCCTTGACCGCACCTTGAAGCTCCTGAAAAGAGGTCATGATTTCGCTGCGTTCGAAAAAGCCGTTATGGCATGCCACGCTGAAGGCATCCGTGTCTGCGCCCACGTGATACTGGGCCTGCCGGGGGAAACGCGGGAAGAGATGCTGGCAACGGCAGCCGTTCTGAACGATCTCGGCATCGAGGGGGTCAAGATCCACCTGCTGCATGTCATGAAAGACACTCCGCTGGAAGCTCTCTATCGGCATGGTGAAGTGAAGATGCTGGACAGGGATGAGTACGTGGGGCTTGTATGCGACTTCCTTGAACGGCTCAGGCCGGGGATGTCCATCCAGCGCCTCACCGGTGACGGAGGTCATGACCATCTGGTCGCACCTTTGTGGTCGCTGAAGAAATTCGAAGTCCTGAACGCCATCGACTACGAACTGGAACGGAGGGACTCCTGCCAAGGAAGCGCCCTGCCATGAACCGAAGCGGTACGGGCGGGAAATATTCTGTCCGTCGGGAATTCCCCATCCTGTTCCGCCAAGCCGGGGCACAACGGGAATTTGGGGCTTTTGCCGAAAATGTGCTATGATGCAGGAGCTTCACTGCTTCAGCAACGAAAAACAAACCGGAGCGCCCATGTTACGATTCGCCATATCCCGTCGCGCCGTACATCTCGTATTGGCGCTCGCTGCTGTTTTCGCTCTATCTTCCTGTGCGACCACGCCGAAGCCCGCCCCGCTTCCCAGCACCGCCCCGAAAGGCGACGTGCGGACGCTGCAATCCGAAGTGAGCATGTCCCTCAAGGCGTCCGGGAAAAGCATCGGCGGCCGCGGCTACCTGGTCTACAAGCAGCCGGACCGGTTCCACCTGGTCATACTCTCCCCTTTCGGAACCACAGTAGTGGAAATTTACGTGGCCGGTGACCGGATCACCTGCCTGGTTCCGTCAAAACAGACCGCCTACCAGGGGAGAATTTCCGAGCTCCCCGACCGTAACGGGCTCAAAGCCTGGAGCCTGGTGCGCTGGGTAATCGACCAGCCGCCGCCCGGTGCCGTCGCACCCGGAACCCATGAATACCTGGCCGCCGATGGAAAAAAGGAAACACTCTCCTTTGACGAGCGTGGGCTCCTGACCGGCAAGATCGATGCCGAAGGCGACAGGGTCACCTACAGCGAATACCATGACCGCAACGGCGTGTCCTTTCCTTCGACCATAGAAATGGCCAACGCCATGGGGAATACGGTAAAAATGGTCTTCGACGATCCGGAGATCAACGCGCCTCTTGACGATGCCGTTCTGACCCCCAACCTGGAGGGGATGGAAACGCTTCCGCTCTCCGATTTCCGTGGAATGTGATGCCGACAACCCAGGCCTTTTTCCATCCGGGAAACCAATGCCTGCGGGCTTTTCGTTTCCGATTCGGAAAGCGGGGATCATCTCCAGATGAACCGGTCCAAGGCCCATCTCCCGCCGCCGGTGACGACCAGGGCCAGGGCCATGCCCAACAGGGCGATGTTGTATTCGATACCGTGCCCCCTCCCGGAAGCGCAATACCAATTGAGGAAGAAGCCGTTCACCCAGTGCACCTTGTAAATGGCAACCACCATGTTGACGCTGATGCCGATCGCTGAAAGACGGGTCAGCAACCCGCCAAGAACTCCGAGCCCGCCGCCGAATTCGGCGATGATAGCCAGGAGCGTCAGGATAGGCGGTATGCCCATGTGGACCTCGAAGTTCTTAAGGGTTGCGGTCAGTCCGACCCCACCGAACAGTCCCAGAAGCTTCTGGGAACCATGAGCGACGAAAACAAGCCCGAGGGGCACGCGGATAAACAGCAGTGCGAGGGAATCCAGGGTTGCATCGGAAGAACTTCTTGCCATCTTGCGCCTCCACTGAAAAAGGTTTGATTGGTTGCATTGGTTGATTGGTTCAGCCGGTCTCGCTGCCATATTGCCGACCCATCTCCCGAACGACCCTGGACGCTTCGGCCCTCAATTCGGGCGGATCGAGGATCTCTGCGTGGCAGCCGTACGACAGGACCCAGGAAAGGATCTCCATGGTTCCTCCCGCAACGAAGGATAACACCACATCGCCGTTTGCACGTTCTTCCACCTTCTGGGACGAATGCCAGATCCGGTCCTTCACCGTGTGTGCGACTGCAGGCGAAAATTTAACCCTGACGTTTACAGAAGATTCCTCCACGATTCCGAAGGAGTTCCTGAGGTGCTCCTCGGGCCGGTACTCCCGGGGCAATTCGAACCGCTCTTTTTCCCTGGTGACCTCGCAGATGCGCTCTACGGAAAAGGTGCGGAGCGCCTTCCGGTTATGGGCATATGCGAGGAGATAAAGCCCTCCCTTGTGGAAAACCAGGGTATAGGGGTCGACCAGGTAGGAGGACGGCCCGCTCTTCCCCGGTGCCTGGTACGCCATGGTCACCCGGTTCTGGTAAATCAGGGCGTCACGCAGCACCGTGAGCGGCTCAATAGAGCGGCTGTAATCTCTTCGCCCCTGCAAAAGCGGGAGAGAGACACCCGCGATCCGCTCCATGTGGGCGGCATAGCGGGGCGGAAGAACCGAGTTGACCTTGCGGAAAATCGACTCCATGTCTCCGTGGAAGGGGGTTCCGCGCAAAAGGTCCAGTTGGGAGCGGATAAAGGACAGTGTCATCAGCTCCTGAAGGGTGAAGCTTATGGGCGGAATATCCTTGAAACGGGTGAGAAACCGGTAAACCTTGCGGTTGTTTTCCCGCTCCGAAACCAGGGGGTAGCCTGCTTCATGTATGACATTGAGGTCACGGTGGATGGTGCGGCGGTTCACCGCGGTCTCTTCGGCCAGTTCCTCTATGGTAATCCCGTGGCGCGCCTCGATGAGCCGGATGATATCATGCACCCTTCCGGCCTGGGAATACTTCTTTTTTGGTTTTTCCCGGCCCAAGCCGCAAACCTCCGGATGAATCGATTCTTATCGCGGGAAATAGTACCCCATGTCGAAGAAAGTTGGAAGATAAAATGAAAGCGGGCACAGGAAAAGCAGAGGAAGGAATACAGAAGTCAGGAGTCAGGAGAAAATCACCAGGTAAAAGGACTGATCACCGATAAGGATGATGTCCGAGTATTTGAAGCACCCAATTGCAACCAATAGGCGCCTAATCCAGGCTTTCTACTCCCGGTTTCCGTGTTTCCTCTTCTGGCTCCTGACTCCTGGATTCTGACTCCTGTATTCCAAGAGGATTTTTATGCGTTACGACACGATCATAATTCTCGGCCCCACTGCTTCGGGCAAGACCGGCCTGGCGGTAAAACTGGCCCGGGAACTGGGCGGGGAAATCATTTCAGCCGACTCCAGGCAGGTCTATCGCGGCATGGACATCGGCACCGGCAAGGACCTGTGGGAGTACGGGGAGGTCCGGCACCACCTTATCGACATACTCGATCCGGGTGAGGATTTCAACGTCTTCCTGTTTCAGCGGCTTTGTTTCGCCGCAATGGAGCAGATTCGGGCCCGCGGCCGTCTTCCGGTCATTGCGGGCGGAACCGGCCTGTATCTTGACTCCGTCCTCAGGGGATACCGCATGGTGGAAGTCCCGATAAACAAGGAGCTTCGAGCCGAACTCGACCTGGTTTCCAGTGAACAACTCGGGGCCCGCTTGTCCGCAGCGCATCCCCATCTCCACAACACTACGGACACCCTGGAAAGGGGCCGCCTCATCCGTGCAATCGAGATCGCCGAATACGAGCAGGCACATGAACCAATCCCCCTTCCGCCATTCCACCCGCTGGTCCTGGGAATCCGGATTGAGCGCAGCGTTTTACGCCAGATGATCACCAGCCGCCTGAAAGCAAGGCTGGAATCCGGCCTGATCGAAGAAGTCGAGCGGCTCCACCTGCAGGGAGCCAGTTATGAAATTCTTGAGTCGTACGGGTTGGAATACCGGTTCGTAGCTCGCTTCCTGCAGGGCGAATTGAACCGCAACGACCTGTTCCAGAAGCTCAACAGCGCCATACACGACTTCGCCAAGCGACAGGGCACCTGGTTCAGGAAAATGGAACGGCAGGGAACTTCGATCCACTGGCTTGATGGCGCAGGAGATTCGCTTGCAGAAGCGTTGAATCTATTCCGTGCAACGTAGCGGCCAGGATGGGCAATCAAGCAGCCGTACGTGAAAAAATACCCCAAAAGGGGCACGAATTGATGCTTTTGGGGTGCGAGTCGGAGCAGGAATGATAGTGGTGATTGCCAGGAGGGAAAGATTCCCGCATGTTACGCAACCCACACAATACATTGGCATGCATAATGCATTTCAAACCGTGAGCTAATACATACAACTAAAGCCATGACAACACTTAGCTCAATCCTTCCCTTTGAAACCGCGTCCTGCAACGGATGCGGTTTTTTTTATCCAGCAGGACAGCAGGGAACCCGTCGCTGGAGCTCCCGCCCCCTGGCGCACTGCCATTTATTGTCACTTGACAAGGTGAAAAATTAGTATCCAACAGGCACTGTTGACGAACTGTTGAATACCTTGTGGAAGAGTTGCGAAAGAGATATTTCACACTGGGTGATTAGCCGGTTGCCCATTTTTTGGGCAAGACAGCAAGTCCAATTATTTCGCATCGTTAGTTGCTTTATCACTATTATCAAGGACTTGGCAAGATATAATGCCTGTGATTATTTGCCTCCTTCCGGCAAATAGTCCTCCCGCAAAGGAGAAAACACCTCGACTGCCACAGAATATTCGAGGATTTCAGCGCTGTGCCCGGAACCACCATTTATGCACCAGCAATCTCCTCTTTCAACTTCAAATGTCTGCCCGTCGATAGTGAGATGCATCTTTCCTTCGACCAGGTAACCTGTCTGCTCATGAAAATGAGAATGCTCAGGCAGAATGCTGCCTGCCTCCATCCTGAATTCCGCAACAAGAGTATTTTCCCCATATACTAAAGTTTTTGCACGTATACCCGATATTACCTCTCTGTACCCCTTGCTGTGAGCTTTGCAGAACACAGGCTTCTCCTTTCCAGTTTTACAATTTATTATCATTAACCTGTATTTACACACTGCAGGATATTCCAGGTGGAATTTTGAGAGTTGAATCCGTCGGACATTACAAGCGCGCGATAATCATGCCCGGGGAGTTTTATGTTTCATCGAAACCGATCGTCATCTCGACCCTCCTCGGCTCATGCGTGTCTGCATGCCTTTATGACCGGAAAAACAAGATCATCGGCATGAACCACTTCCTCATCAGCGGCGAAGGCCATCCTCCAGGGTCTGCCCTCTGCTTCTCCGAAGCAGGGCGTTACGGAATACACGCCATGGAACTGCTGATAAATGAAATGATGAGACTGGGAGCACATCGCGACAACCTTTGCGCCAAGGTCTTCGGCGGAAGCGCGCTCACCAGGTTGCCGACGGACTCCGTGTACCGCGTCGGTGAAAACAACAGCCGCTTCGTTGTGGAGTTCCTGAACCTGGAGAAAATCCCCATTGCAGCCAGGGATCTCGGCGGGTCCCGCGGCAGGGTAGTGCATTTCTGCCACGGGGATTACTCGGTCTACGTGCGGAAGATCCGTTCGGACCACAATACCAACCTGGCGAAACGCGACCGTGAGTGCTGGACGGACGCACTGAAACGGCAGGAGAGCGCTCAGTCTTCGGTCGACCTGTGGGATTGAGCCTCCATGGGCGCATACCTCCCCGAAACAGTCAGAACCGTTTTCAGCTGGCTTTCTTCTGGACGACCCTCAATCCCGACGACATCCCCACGAACCTGCTGATGAAACCATTCAATCCATGCCCGAACATCGCGTATTTCTTCATCTGCTCTACATTGGAGCTGCCCGCGCTCTGGTAGGTGAAAAGATAGAGCGAACCGTCCACGAACTTGATCATTATCGAGTCATCACCGATCTCAAAGGCCAGAATAGGTGAACTGCCTCCCTGATTCTCGTATGGTGTCATAATTCCCTCCACTCACATGCCATAGATTAGAATGGCTCTTAGGCCCGGCTTTTTCCCTCGGCAATCCCCACCTGCCGCACAAGCCAGGCACCTACTACCCCTTATCGCCGAGTTTGCCCCAATGTCAAGTGGTGCAATTTTTTCCCTGCATCCCCAATGCCTTAGGAAATTTAAAAAAAATGTCATTGACCATACCTGTCAATAGTTTTAGTATTCCAACCAGACATTACCTCGGGCGCGTAGCTTAGCTGGTAGAGCAGGCGACTCTTAATCGTCAGGTCCACGGTTCGACCCCGTGCGCGCCCACCAGATATAAATCAAGGGGCCAGGCAAATTGCCCGGCCCCTTGTCCTTTTCAGAACACCTGCAGTGAGCCATTCCGTGAAATACTAAAGGGCCGGGTTTCTCAGCCCGGCCCTCGATTCACATATCGTCATGGCAACCGTCATCCGGCGTCAGGCCTCTCCAACAAGCATGCGACCGAATCCTTGCGGGCTATGTCACCGTCTCTCAGCTGGCCTTCCACAACCTGGGCATTGAACTTGTTGTCTCCGGAATAGCTGACAACCTTGACTTTGCCCACTTCAGTCCTGCTCATGGTTTGAAAGATAAAAACCTCTCTGTACACCGGTATCGTTTCACCGAGGCATACCGCTTTCTGCACCTCACCACTGCCTCTAAAGTCGAACACAGCCTGGTCACCCCTATTAAGGGTGCTCCCGTTATTCAATTCAAGCGAACTCGTGACCGGGGGATTGGTTGAACAACCCGCAACCACACCACCTATCACGACAGCCAGGGCCATTCCTCTCATGTACCTCCATAGTCTTCGCATCTTTGGCTCCTTTGGAGTTATCCATTGAACACCTGCATCTTCACCCAATCTATTTCTTGCCGGCCCGGGATGGCTGACAACTTCACCCATCATTCCCGGAAACGTTCACCACCAGCCAACCGGGAAGACTGCCGGCAGGCTATCATCGCCAACCTGTTTTTCCAGAAATATGCATATCGAATAACATGCTGCACGATCATCTCTCGAAGACCGAACAGCACCCAACAGCAGCATACTTATATAATTATATATATACCTAGATAAACAAATTTGTCAATCCTCCACGAAAAGGCTCAGTTCAAGACATCGGGCAACATCCGATGGAGATGAAAACAGCCGCTGCCATCCCTTCCGTGCGGATGAATTCGCTCTCACGCCACGGTATCATCGAACGGCAAAGCAACCGGACTGATTTCTTCGAAGTTAAAAAAGACGGGGTGATCCGGGCAAATGGCCACAAAAGGGCACGTTCGGCATGAAGCGGACCTCCATCCGCTTTGGCATGCGCACTATTTCCCTGGAATTCGACGGGTCGATGGGACTTCACAGATGGATAGCATTAACATGGGCCGGCGAGCACTTTCTTCGCAAAGCCTCGCGGTTCAGCCAGGTTTATCGTACTTTTTCCGCAGAGTCTCTTCCAGCATATCCAGGGATTCGAAACCCCA
Source organism: Geobacter sp. (assembly GCA_003314535.1). Lineage (GTDB taxonomy): Bacteria > Desulfobacterota > Desulfuromonadia > Geobacterales > Geobacteraceae > RPRC01. The sequence goes on along the minus strand of POSG01000004.1, from coordinate 84,758 downwards.
TTGCCTGGCCAGATTGCGATAGGTCGCTTCGGAAAGGCTCGACCCGGAATTGCGCAATTCCAGCATGTCTCCATAAAGCAGTTCCAGTGTTTTATCCGAGTATGTTTCCAGTTCGCCGCGCAGATAAGTTTCGAAGGAAGTCAGCCCCGGGGAGTCCTCTTCTGTGCCCAAAGGGCGTCCACCCCTCATGAGGCAGGGGTAGTCGGCGACAAACCGCTTTTGCCCCTCAAGCGCCAGTTCGACAATCGTTGCGATCAGGGGGCTGAAATTCTCACGGGGCAGGAGGTCATCCATGCGGGCATACTTGACCGCAACCAGGTTGCGCTTCTCCTCCCCTGCCCGCAGCAGGTCCATGAGATAGCTTTCCAGAGTCGGAGCCGACCATGCCGCAAACTGGGCCTTCCGGTGAATCCTGAAACTCTCCGGGTCCTCCTGGCAGCTGTACCGGTGAGCGGTGGGAACGCCGAGGAACATGGCCAGCTCGATTTCCAGTATCTGCTCAATGATGGCATTCTTCTCTTCCATTTGCTTGCCTTTCAATGGTGTCATCCGCAAACAGTGAAATCTCTTCGCAGGTCGGGGTCGAGGATGCCCGCCTGCACCGCCGGCCCGTGATCGGCCAGGAAGCCGCTGCTGGAATCGCTCAGTCCCTGCCGATGCAACTCCTCGATGACCAAGGAGCAGAGAGTTTCGATAATGGTGATTTTCAGCTCGCAGACGCAGCTGTTCAGCATTTCGACGATGCTTTCGTATACCTCCGTCCCGAGCAGCGGCAAATCCATCACCGCCCGGTGCAGCCACTTGTAGAAGGGGGGATAGCGGCGATTGAGCAGAAACACCATTGACATCAGGTCGTGGCAGAACTGCAGTTCGCAATAGCGGGCGGCGAAAGCGTCGCCGCGCTTAAGGCTGCGGGCAAGATTGTATTGGCCCGTCTGCGCCATGGTCATGCAGCGCGAAGCTATCTTTCTGCGCCGGACGTCTTCCGGATAATAGTCGAGCAGATGGCGGCGCCAGGAAGAAAAGCCATAGGCGGGGTCATGGAACACCTGGCCGTTGGTGCAGACTCCCAGGGCCTGCTCGGGCAGCTGCAGCCATTCACGAATTCCCTGCGGCGGGTGATCGAGTCCCGTGTATCGGGCATAGAAACCTTGCACGGTCATGACGCCCATGCGGCCTTCCTCGCCGGAGCTGGTCCTGCGGGGCCCGAAACCGTCAAATTCCCGCGGCAGCCGAAGGTAGGCGGCAGCCAGCTCCTCCCCGTACACCGCAAAATCTTCCCTGTTCAGCCAGGTGCAGAAACCCGGACCCCAATCATGGTCGCGGGACAGTTCGTCATCGAACCCGTAACACTCCGAACCGGGCCCAACCAGGCCCGCGGCAACCCTGCCGGCAATGTCGCCGAAGGATTCCCGGATCATTGGCAGCCCGAACTCGAAAAAATATTTTCTTGCCAGTTGCAGTCCCTGCATGGCAGCCTTGCTGTCACCCCCTGAGAAGGTCGATGTTCTCTATGGCTCGGCGGGCCTTTTCGACATTACCCGCGCGTTCATACAGTGCCCTTGCCTTTTCGAAGTTGTCAATGCCGGCATTTTTCTCGCCGCGCATGACATGGATGTATGCGATGTTCGCAAATTGATCCGCTATTTTATCGGTGCAGCCGATAGCTTCGAAACGTTGCAGGGCCTGTCGATAATAGTCGAGCGCCCGGTCATATTCCTGCCGGTCCCTGCAGGCCGATCCCAGGTTCCCCATCTGGTCGGCGGCCCGTTCGGGCTTGCCGCATGCTTCGAACAAACGCAGTGCATCGAGGAAAGCCTCATCGGCTTCTTCGTAGCGCTCCAGACGCGCCAGCAGGAGGCCGATGTTGTTCAGGACGGTTGCCATTCCCGCTGTATCTTCAACAGCGGAAAGGTAAGATAGGACGGAGAGAGAGGAGCTGAGCGCCCTGTCGAGCTGGTTCATAGCACACTGGATATCCGCAATGACCATGCGCTGGGCTGCCTCCCCGGCGGCATCGCCCCCTTGCGCACACAGCCTGGCCGCTTCCTCGAAGGCCTCCAGAGCCGCATCATAGGAAGCTGATTTCAGAAGATTAAGCCCTTCGAGGGCAAAGATTTTCGCCGCCTTCGCTGCCCGGCTGTCTTCCATGGGTTCTCCCGTCAGGACTTGGAGCTTGTCCGTAATTAACGCGGTGATTCACGAACAATCTCGTATATGCCCGAAGAACAGCTCACCCTCCCACGGTAACCTCAATACCGTACGCTCGTGCGATGTCGGCCAGTTCGAACACCCGCTCCCTGCCGTGAGGCGCAACGCCATGAAGCTTGTAATCCTGGTGCAGCTGACCCCATTTGGGCTCGCCCATGCGGTGGTAGGGGAGAATGTCGAGGGCCTCCAGGCTGGAAAACCCGGCTATGAATTCCGCTGTCGCCCGGATGTTTTCCTCGGAGTCGTTGAAACCGGGTATCAGCGGCAGCCTGATGCGGATCGGTTTGCCTGATGCAGCGACCCTCCTGACATTTTCCAGTATGAGATGGTTGCCGACACCGGTTCCCTGCAGATGCCGGTCAGGGTCCATGTGCTTCAGGTCGTAGAGCACGATATCCAGGTAGTCCAGCACTGAGCTGAATACGTTCCAGCTCACATGTCCGCATGTTTCCACCGCGGTATGCAGCTTCAGAACCTTTGCCGTTTGCGCCAGCTCCTTGAGAAATGCCGGCTGCGCGAACGGCTCGCCGCCGGAAAAGGTGATCCCGCCTCCGGTGCGGTCGTAAAACTCCCTGTCCAGGAGCACCACATCCATCACCTCTGCGACCGTCAGGTAACGCCCGCTGATGTTTACCGCATTCGCATAGCAGACACGCTGGCACTTGCCGCACTCTGGAAGGAGGCACATGTCCCGGTCGATGGAATTGACGATTCCGTCCGCTTCCCCGAAACACCCGGAGGGACAAACCTCGATGCACTTGCGGCAGCCGATGCAGTTGTGCGGGATGAGCATGATCTCCGGACGCGGGGAAATGGTTTCCGGGTTCGCGCACCAGGCGCAGTGCAGCGGACATCCTTTCAGGAAAACAATGGTGCGGATTCCGGGGCCATCGTGGATCGAGAACCTCTGGAAATCGCTTACCAGGCCGGTCAGCTCTCTGCGCTTTTGGGCATCGGGGTCGTAGAGCAGATATTCGTGGGTCCAGCTCATTTTGTGGTCTCCGTATATCAAGTGAAATGCCGCATGCGACTTTCATTGCCTTCATTGATGCGAGGCGCCGGCATCCTCAAGCCTGCCGGCGCCTCATGTCAGCACTTCATCTTAGAACATCTGTTCGGTACGGGCGATGATGTCGTCCTGGATCGCCTTGTCGAGCGAGGTGAAAAAGGCGCTGTACCCGGCGACGCGCACCACCATGCCCTGGTAGTTGTCGGGGTGTTTCTGGGCGTCCAGCAGCGTGTCGCGGCCGATGACGTTGTACTGGATGTGGGTTCCGCCGCCGTTGAAGAAGGTCTCGGTGACGCCGACCAGGTTCTGGATCCCCCGGTCGTCCTTCAGGGCGTTGGGGTGGAACTTCATGTTCAGCAGGGTGCCGTTGGAGGCGATTACGTGGTCGAGACGTGCAACCGACTTCACGGACGCCGTCGGACCGGCCTGGTCCACGCCTGAAACCGGGGAGACGCCGTCTGCCAGCGCTTTGCCGGACTTGCGGCCGTCCGGTGTCGCGCCTACCACCGTGCCAAGGGGCACGTTGGCCGAGACCGGGTACAGGCCGGGCTGGAACCTGCCGCCGCGCGGGTTGGTGTACTTCTCCACTTCCCTGCAGTAGATCAGTGCCCCTTCGTGGGCAATCAGGTCGGCATATTCATTGTCGTTGCCGTACTTGGGAGCGCGGTTCTGCAGCATCTGCCGCATGCTTTCCATTTCCACGCCCGCAAAGTCGCTTTCCAGGCCCTTCTTGAGTTCGGCGAGGGTGATTGCCTTGTCCTCGAACACCAGCTTTTTTATGGCAGTCAGGGAGTCGCCCACGTTGCCGACGCCCACGCCCTGCGGCCCGGTGAAGTTGTAGTGCGCCCCGCCTTCCTGGAGCGACTTGCCCTTGGCCATGCAGTCGTCCACCAGTGAAGAGAGGAACGGCAGCGGCGTGCGCTGACCGTGGGCGATATCCACGGCATTGTCGGAAATGACCAGCAGCTTTACGAAGTTTTTCATCTGCGTCTTGTACGCCTTCATCACGTCATCAAAAGAGTTGAAGGAAGCAAGGTCACCGGTCTTGGGGCCGAGCTGCTTGCCGGTCAGCGCGTCCACGCCGTCATTGAGCGCCAGCTCCAGGACTTTGGCCATGTTGAAGAACGCGGCATCGTGCCACCCTTCGGTCTTGCCGGCCACCTGGGGCTCGACGCAGCCGATGATGCCGTAGTCGCGCGCATCCTCACGGGTGAGTCCGCGGCTCAAGAGCGCCGGGATGATGAAGCGGTCGTTGTAGTAGGCCGGCATGCCCAGGCCGAGTCGGCTCACTTCGGCGGCCTTTTTGTACAGCTCAGCCGGGGTGTTGCTGTGGACGCGGATGGAGATGGACGGCTGGTAGAGCTTGGTGTTGGCGGTCGCCTGCAGGCACATGAAAGAAAGGTCGTTGGTCGCGTCTTCGCCTTCCCTGTCCACCCCGCCCACGATCAGGTTCTGGAACATGGGGTAGCCGCCGAAGGCCTTGGTAGAGCCTTCGTCGCGGACCTTGTTGATCTCGCTGAACTTGATGTAGAGCAGGTCCAGAAGTTCCTGGGCTTTCTCCGTGGTGATGGAGGTGTCCATTTCCAGGTAGGGGTACATGTACTGGTCGAAACGCATGGGGGAAATGGAGTGGCCGTTGGATTCGAGCTGCAGGACGAGTTGGATGAACCAGAAAGACTGAATCGCCTCCCCGAAGGACTCTGCAGGCTGGGCTGGGACTTTCCGGCAGATGCGGGCGATTTCCGCGAGCTCGGCCTTGCGCTGCGCGCTCTTCTCGCTTGCGGCCAGTTTCTCGGCTTCGACGGCGAAGCGCCGCGCAAAGGCGATCACAGCCTCGTTGGAGGTGATGACGGCATCCAGGAAGTGCATTTTCTTGAGGTCATCGGGGTCGGTCAGGTCGATCTTCGCCAATTCGGCTTTCGCCTCGTCGATGACGCCGTTCAGGCCCTTGGCAAGGACCTTGGCATAGTCGACGGAGATGTGGCCGACACCGTTGAAGTAGTAGTTGCCCACGGTGAACACGCCGGCGCCCTGGGCCGCCAGAGCATCAGGGGTCATGAGCGACGTGGCCAGCTCGTTGGAGGTCTTCTTGTCCCAGTAGGGGAAAAGGTCCCTGAGGATCTTCTTCTTGTCTTCCGAGATGAGGAACACGTCGCCGGTCCGCTTTTCCAGCCGGTCGAGTTCCGCTTCCAGCCACTTGCAGGAGAACTCTGGATAGACCGGCGCCGAACGCGGCTTGGTGCACTGGTTGCCCACCACCAGCTCGTCGTCCGCAATGAAGATGGTCATTTCGCTCAGGATCTTTTCAAAGGCCTTTGCCCGCCGGATGTGAATTGGCAGGTCCTCCGTCACCTTGTAGGATGCGGTGATCAGTTGCGCGCGCTCGACGCAGATTTCCGGCGTGGTCTTGATGAACCGCTCCTTGATTGCCTCCACCCGTTGGGTGGGTCCCGGCAGGTTCGCTACGTCAATCTGTTTCTTGCTCACTGCTTCCGCTTTGGATGCCATTTTTTCCTCCTCCTGCATGCAGTTCGTGTCTCTTGCTCACACATCTCACATGGAAGCCGCGGAATGGGAACATCCTTCTTTCCGCCGGTTCCGCCTCGTTTCCTTCCTCCGAATAAGGGGCCGCCCTGTGGTCATCGGCACACTCCGGTAAAGCCGGCCAAAGCGCCGGTGTCCCATAATGGGTCGTAAACACGTTACAAGTATAGCAGTCGGCTGTTCTTTGAAAATCGCCTGAAGGGGTGTTTTGAATCCCTCAAAATGGGTATTTAGGGGTGAGATGAGCCCGTGAAGGCGGGCGCCGCGAAGAATTTTTACGCCAAAGGAATCCCGTAAGGCAGGGCCAAGTGGAACTCGACGCCGGGAGTCCGTTCGCCGGCAACCGCCCCCGATGGGGTCCGGCAAAAGATGACACCGTCATGGGCTTCCGTGACCAGTTTGCAGAAAGCGAGACCCAGCCCGATCCCTCGCCTCCCCAGCCCTTCCTCGGTCTTGACGGTGAAGAACTTCTCGAAAACCGATTCCTGGTACTCCTCGGGAATGCCGTAGCCCGTATCAGCGATGACCAGCAGGCAGTAACGCTGGTCCTCCCTGATGCGGTTGCGGCAATAGGGCGGGATTGTCGCCAGGAAATCCGGCTCGTTCCCGGCGGCGATGCGGGTCGAGACCATGATTTTCCCCTCGGTCACGCTGTAGTTGATGGCATTGGAAAGAAGATTGCCGATGGTTCTCTTGATGCGGAACAGGTCGCAATGGACCTCGATGACCGGGTCCTGGGCCCGGAAGGTGACCTCCAGCTTCTTGTCCTCCAGGAAGAGGGCCACTTCATCGATGCAGACGGAGACAACCTTGTTGATCTCGCAGCAGTTCCGGTGCAGTTCGAAGCGGCCGTTATCGTCGCGGAAGATATCGAGAAAGGCGTTTACCATGCTGCCCAGCTGGTCGTTGGTGTTGATGGCCAGCTTCATGATTTTCTTCTGGTTATCGTTGATGGGGCCGAGCCGCTCCGTGGACAGGAGCTCGAGGGTCTTGTTGATCGCCAGGATCGGGTTGCGCATGTCGTGAGTCAACATGCCCACCAGGTCCTCCTTCATCTTCTCGACCTGCTTCTCCTCGGTGATGTCGCGCAGGACGGCGACATAGCCGACCGCGTTGCCGTCTTCGTCATTGACCCGGGAGATGGACACCTGGACGGGGAAGGTAGTGCGGTCGTTCCTCATGGCCGTGAGTTCGGCGCGGCAGGTATCCATCAGGCCGCTGTCGAGCTTCTCCTTGCATTCCCCGATGACATGGCCGTTCTCCAGGAAATCGATGAAGTTCCGTCCGAAGAACTTGTCCCGCGGGCTGCCGAACACATCGAAACAGACTTCGTTGCACATGACGATTGCACCGTTCGCATCGAGGGAGATGATGCAGTCGGACACGCTGTTGACGAGCTTGTTCAGGTACTCTTTCGACTGCTTCGCCAGGAGCATCTTCTGGATGCCGAGATCGCTGATGGTCTCGGTGATGACCGACATCAGGTTGACGATTTTCCTCAGCCGCGCCCGTTTCACCCGCGGGATCTTCCTGAGCGCCTGCAGGTAGCCGTCGATGTCGTCGACATCGATGGCCCGGGCACGCGCAACGGCTTCGGCGTCGGGGATCGGCTCTTCCAGCACCTGTCCACCGTTCAGGTTGCCCAGATGATGACCTTCGACGATGATGGGAGTGGCGCAATCCACGAGCCCGGCATTCAGGCAGTCGTAGACATAGGGCTCCTTGTGGTTCATTGCCATCTTGCCGCCGAACGCGTCGCTCTGGTAGCACCGGTTTCTACCCTCTTCGGTGGCGCGGCAGTAATTCTTGCAGAATCGGGAGAAGTTGGATTCGCTGGAAATCGGTCGCCCTTCCGTATCCGCGATCACTGACCCGATGCCGCACGCCTCATTGACAGCCTGAAGAATCTCATCCAGCTTTTCCTTGGGTATCAGGTCCAGTAATTGGAGTGCCTGTTTCATCTATATTTTTCCTTTTCCGTCTCGGCCAATAGAGGCAACTGCCGGAGTTGCTCTAGTTATTTACATCACTGACACTATAACAGTCTCACTCTATCAGCTTGTTATGCTTCGCTTTCATTACTGCTTCGAGACGGCTCTTGGCATCCATTTTCCTGAATATGCTCTTCATATGTGTCTTTACTGTTTCAACACTCAGGTATAAGCAAGTAGAGATCTGCTTATTGTCTTTTCCTTCCGCAAGGCACTGCAGAATCTGCTTCTCTCTCTTGGTGAGGCAGAAATCGGGGCCATTAATGTCGGGCGCCGCCTGTTGAGGTGAAATCCCGAGATTCAGCAAATAGGGGGATACTATCTCTTTTCCTTCATTGAAACTGGTGATGATTTCAACCAAGTTGTCGATATCGACGGTTTTCATTATATATCCGTTTGCCCCTGCATTCATGGCCTCCCTTATGTAGTTCTCATCGTTATAGGTTGAAAGCGCCAATATCTTCATGTCGGGAAAGATTTTCCTGAGGACCCGTATGGCTGCAGTGCCGGAGAGCCCCGGCATGTCAATGTCCAGCAGAGCGACATCCGGCGTCAAAGTCTTGATTTTTTCGATCGCATCAAAGCCGTTATCAGCCTCTCCGACAACCGTTATGTTGTCCTTGGCCTGGAAAGCGAGGCTGAGCCCCATGCGAAGCAGCGGGTGGTCATCGGCGAGAAAAATGGTGACAGGTCGTTGATTGGACATGGCATTTCCCGTGAGTTTGAAAAAACAAGAAGTTTCCGAATGTAAAGAGGCAGAACCGGCCTCCATGTTTTCTTATGGTAGTATCAACTTTATTACCACGAATTGGAATCAAAAATAATCACCCGATCGAGTGATCAGACTCCCCCAAAAGAGGTATATGCGGCCAACGGCCCGCTGAAGGTGCATTCCACGAACGAAAAACGCCCTATCTCATGGAGATAGGGCGTTCGTTTGCGGATGGTGGGCGATACTGGGATTGAACCAGTGACTTCTACCGTGTGAAGGTAGCACTCTCCCGCTGAGTTAATCGCCCGCATGTTCTTTCTTCAATAGCAAAACCTCGGCCGCCTGTCAAGGCCAAGATTTACTTTAATGTTTTCTTCGGTTGCCACTCCGACAGCGTTTATGTTATAAAAATAAATTCAAGCTATCAAAACAAGGGTGAATTTTCCCCGTCGGTCGACGGACGGGTCCAAGAACAAGTCAAATGAACAACCCGATGCACATCATAGCCAACTTCCTGAAAAACCTTGCGGCAGCAGCCGCTGCCCGGCTGCGGCTGCCCGGCCTACCGGCCCTTGCGCTGATGCTGATGCTGGCGCCGGTTCAGGGCCTCGCCCTGGCGCAAGGCCCTGCCGCGCTGGCAACGCCGCCACTGGGCGAGCGCTGGTTCGGCATCTACTTCAACGGCGAGCGGACCGGTTTCGTCCACTCCAGCATAACCGAGATTGTGGACGGTTACCGGATCGAGAGCGACAGCTCAGTGAAGATGGCGGGGCTGGGATTCTCCCGCGAGGCTTCGGTGCGGGAAAGCTACTTCGTCAACAGGGACCTTTCCCTGCGCTCCCTGGACGTTTCACAGACCATAGACGGAAGCCCCATGAAGCTCTCGGGCGAAGTCCTTGCAAAAACCATCAGGATCACGATAGAAACTGCCGGCAAGAAGAAGGTAAAGACCCTGAAAAAGCAGGGGGCGGTTTATCCTCCCGCAGCGCTGAACCTGCTCCCGCTGTTCCGTGGAACGCGAACGGGCGGGAGCCTTCGCATTGCCATGCTGGACGTTGAGTCAGTCACGGTGAAGAACGTCAACTTCACCATCGTCGGCAGCGAAATGCTCGACGGGACCAGGTCGATGCACTTGCGGAACGATCTCTACCCCTTTGTCGGCAACGATGTCTGGGTCGATACCGCCGGCAACACCCTGAAGGAATCGGTGCGGGACGGATGGATCGAAACCAGGGCCGAGGACGAGAGCGACGCCCGCAAATACCTCGCCGACGCCGCCATGTCGAAAAAGGACATGATCCTGGACTTCAGCCTGGTACCAGCCGACCGGGCCATCGAAAAGCCTTCCGCCCTGAAAAGGGTGGAACTGGAGCTGTCCGGCTTTCCCGACAACGTACCGCTTGCATCCAGCCCCGTGCAGAAAGTCGAGAGAACCGGCGGGAACAAGCTCCTGGTCAACGTCGACAACTCGCCGCTGAAAGCGCAGCCCGCTTCCCCGCAGGGGGTACTCCCGGACATGAAGCAGTACCTTTCGGCCACCGACCGGATCATGGCTGCTGACCCTGAAATCGGCCGCAGGAAGAAGGAGATCCTGGGCGGGACCGTGGATGGCCGCGCCGCGGTGGAGAAGCTGGTCAGATGGGTCGCGGATTATGTCAAGGACACCATCACCGACAGCCAGACCCCGCTGGAGACCCTGGAAAAACGCACCGGCAACTGCCAGTCCCATGCGCGCCTCTATGCGTCGCTGGCGCGGGCCGCGGGTATACCGACGCGCTTCGTCTCAGGCATCGTGTACGCGGAAGGCAAGGGTTTCCTCTATCACAGCTGGGCGGAAAGCTATGTCGGCTACTGGCTGCCCGTCGATCCCACCTTCGGGGAAGTGCCGGCCAACGTGACCCACATAAAGCTTGCAGAAGGTGACTCTCCCGATGACATGGCCCCGCTGGCCGGTGTCATAGGAAGAATCAAAGCACACATCCTGAAACTCGATTACTGACTCTGGAACTGAAAGAGGGGTCAGGAAGGCATATTCGATAATCTGCAGATTGTCAAACATGTCCTTTCGGCCCTTCAATAAATTTGGAAGGACTGATAATGGACTATAAAGACACTCTTAACCTGCCTTCTACAAACTTTCCCATGAAGGCCAATCTGACCCAGAAAGAAGTGGAAATCATGGGGAAATGGGAAAGCATGGCTCTCTATGACAAAATGACGGACATAGGGAGAGACAAACCCAAATACATACTCCATGACGGTCCACCCTATGCCAACGGCCATATACATATCGGCCATGCCCTCAACAAGATACTGAAGGACATAGTCCTGAAGTGCAAGAGGATGAACGGCTTCGAAGCGCCGTACATCCCGGGCTGGGACTGCCATGGCCTGCCCATCGAGCTGCAGGTTGAAAAGAACCTGGGCTCCAAGAAGCACCAGATCACCAAAACCGAGATGCGCAAGCTGTGCCGCGAGTATGCCGCCAAATTCGTGCAGATACAGCGGGCCGAATTCGAGCGGTTGGGCATCATGGGGGAATGGGACAACCCGTACCTCACCATGAATTACATCTACGAAGGGATCACCGCGCGTGAACTGGCGACCTTCGCCGAAAACGGCGGCCTGTACAAGGGGAAGAAGCCGGTTCACTGGTGCTCGTCCTGCGTGACCGCGCTGGCCGAGGCTGAAGTCGAGTACGCTGACCATAAATCGCCCTCGATCTATGTCAAGTTCCCCCTGAAGGACGACATATCCGATAAGGTCCCCGCATTGGCCGGGAAAAAGACAACCGTGGTGATCTGGACCACCACCCCCTGGACATTGCCCGCCAACCTGGCCATCTCCCTCCACCCCGAGTTCGATTATGTCGCCATGGATACCGGCAGCGAAGTCCTGATCGTGGCAGCCGGGCTTTTGGACGCCTTCCGCAAGGGTACGGGAGTTTCCGGGGAAGTGATTGCCACTTTCAAGGCGGACGTCCTGGAGAAGAAAAACTGCAGCCACCCCTTCTACCAGCGGGATTCGGTCATTCTCCTCGGCGAGCATGTGACCCTGGAAGCGGGCACCGGCTGCGTTCACACGGCGCCCGGTCACGGCCAGGACGACTACGAGATGGGGCTGCGTTTCGGCCTGGACATCTACAACCCGGTGGACAACCGCGGCAGGTTCATGGACAACGTGGAATTCTTCGCCGGCCAACCGGTCTTCGAGGCCAACAAGAGCGTCATCGAGAAGCTGACGGAAACCGGCATGCTGCTGGGCGTCAGCGAGATCACCCACTCCTATCCCCACTGCTGGCGCTGCAAGAAACCGATCATATTCCGCGCCACTGAGCAATGGTTCATCAGCATGGCAACCAACGACCTGCGGGCCAAGGCACTGCAAGAGATCAACCGGGTCAGCTGGATCCCCCACTGGGGCAGGGACCGCATCTACGGCATGGTGGAAGGGCGTCCCGACTGGTGCATTTCCCGCCAGCGCTCCTGGGGCGTGCCCATAACCGCCTTCCTGTGCCAGGGGTGCGGCGAGGCGCTGGCCGACGCCGCTGTCATGCGCCATGTGGCCGACCTGTTCGCCGAACACGGTTCCGACGTCTGGTACGAGCGGGAAGCGGCCGATCTTCTGCCTCCCGGCACGAAATGCCCGGCCTGCGGCAGCACGAAGCTGGAAAAGGAGATGGACATCCTGGACGTCTGGTTCGACTCCGGCGTCTCCCACGCCGCCGTCCTTGAAACTCGCGACAACCTCAGCTCACCGGCGGACATGTACCTGGAAGGAAGCGACCAGCACAGGGGCTGGTTCCATTCATCCCTGCTGGTCGGTGTCGGCACCCGCAGCGCAGCGCCCTACAAGAGCGTTCTCACCCACGGCTTCGTCCTGGACGGTTCCGGCCGCAAGATGAGCAAGTCCCTAGGCAACGTGGTGGCGCCGGAAGACGTGATCAAGAAATTCGGCGCCGACATCCTGCGCCTGTGGACCGCGGCCCAGGACTACCGGGACGACACCCGCATCTCCCAGGAAATCCTCAACCGGGTATCCGAGGCTTACCGCCGCATCCGCAACACCTGCCGCTACATCCTGGGCAACATCAGTGATTTCGACCCAGCCGCCGACACGGTGCCTTACGAGCAGATGCCAGAACTGGACCGCTGGGCGCTCCACCAGATGGAGGCTCTCAAGGAGCGCATCCTGAGGGCTTACGATGAATACGAGTTCCACATCATCTACCAGATGGTGAACGCCTTCTGCAGCGTCGAGATGAGCGCATTCTACCTGGACATCCTCAAGGACCGCCTCTATTCCAGCCGCCGCGACTCGGTGAAGAGGCGCAGCGCCCAGACGGCCCTTTACCAGATTCTGGACACGCTGGTGAAGCTGGTGGCCCCGGTCCTCTCCTTCACCGCCGACGAAGTCTGGTGGCACATGCCCGGCAAAACCGCAGAGAGCGTCCACCTCAGCGGGTTCCCGGCCCCCGCCCCGGAACTCCTGGACGACGGCCTGGTCAAGCGTTGGGATACCATCATCAAGGTGCGGGGCGAAGTCTCCAAAGCACTGGAATTGGCGCGCGTGCAGAAGATCATCGGCCATTCGCTGGATGCCTCGGTAACTCTCGCGGCGTCCGCTGAACTTCTCGGCTTCCTGCGGGAGTACGCAACCGAACTGAAGAGCGTATTCATTGTCTCGAAAGTTGTTCTGGTTGAAGAAATCCCTGGTGAATCAGTTGCGGCCGAAAGCGTGGAAGGGCTGAACATTCTTGTGGAATCTGCACCGGGAGCCAAATGCGAGCGCTGCTGGTGCTACGACGAAGAAATCGGCAAAGACAGCGTACACCCGACCATCTGCCCGAAATGCGTCGAGGCGGTGGCATGAAAAACAGGTATGCACTGCTTGCGGCCATCGCCCTGCCGACAATCATCCTCGACCAGCTCACCAAGCTGCTGATCGTGCGGAAACTGGCCATGAACGATGCAATTGTCGTCATCGCCAATTTCTTCGACATCGTTCACGCCCGCAACCAGGGCGCCGCCTTCGGCATACTGCGGGACAGCAGCATCCGGCTGCCTTTCCTGGTTGCCGTCTCACTCGTGGCGGTGGTCGTGGTTCTCATCGTCTACCGGAAGCTGCGCCCCGACCAGCAACTCGCCGCTGCCGCCCTCTCACTGGTCCTGTCCGGAGCGGTGGGCAACCTGATCGACCGGGTAAGGCTCGGAGAAGTCATCGACTTCCTCCAGGTCCACTGGTACCAGCACGCCTGGCCCGCGTTCAACGTGGCGGATTCGGCGATCTGCATCGGGGTAGGTCTTATGGCCATCGACATGTACCGGGAAGAGAAGAAGAAAAAGAGGGGCGAGGCGGTTGACACCAGGCACTAGGCACGGGGCAAAGGGTAAAAGGTTTAAAGACTGAAGGTAAAAATCAAAAAAGTGATAGGCGAGAAGTACTCTTTCCTATCACTTTTTTCTTTCCACCGCTTTACAGTTATGCCTAGTTTCCATCCGGGAAGTCTTTCTTGGGCCGGAACGGAACTTCCTCGTAGCTCGTGATAATCTGTCAACTATTGACTCACTGGTCGGAGCTTTTACTGGTTTCAAGCGCTTTCCAGGTTTTCGAGATCCTGCTACTTTCGCCGTATCACGATCTCCTCGAAAGCCCCGCTCCAGCCCTTATCAGCCATTTCCAGGAGCTTCCGGATGGAAACTACCTATCAATTGATTCAGTGCCAGAAAATAATCGTCTTTATTCTGACTCCTGACTTCTGATTCCTGACTCCTGAATTCTGCATTCTGCACGCTGTCCGCTAGATTCTGTAGTACTCCCTGTACCAATCCACGAACCTGCCGATTCCTTCCTCAATGGAAGTTGCCGGCCTGAATCCGACATCCTCCATCAGGTCGTCCACATCGGCGCACGTTGCAGGCACGTCGCCCGGCTGGATCGGCATAAGGTTCATGACCGCCTTCTTCCCCAGCTTGTCCTCCAGCACCTCGATGAACCGCAGGAGCTCCACCGGGGTGTTGTTGCCGATGTTGTAGACGCGGTTCGGCGCATAGCTGGTCCCAGGGTCGGGAGCATTGCCGCTCCAAGAGGGATTCGGTTCTGCCGTCCTGTCCGTTACCCGGATAACCCCTTCCACGATGTCGTCTATATAGGTGAAATCCCGCCGCATCCTGCCCTCGTTGTAGACATCGATCGGCTTGCCATCCAGGATCGCCTTGGTAAAAATGAACAGCGCCATGTCGGGACGGCCCCATGGCCCGTAGACGGTGAAAAACCTGAGGCCTGTGCACGGAAGCCGGTAAAGGCTCGCATAGGTATGGGCCATCAGTTCGTTGGCTTTCTTGGTGGCGGCATAGAGTGACACCGGGTGATCCACGTTGTGATGCACCGAGAAGGGCATGGTCGTATTGGCGCCATAGACCGAGCTGGATGAAGCATAGACAAGATGCTTCACGTCATTGTGCCTGCACCCTTCCAGTATGTTCATGAATCCGACGATATTGCTGTCGATATAGGCATGGGGGTTGATTATCGAATAGCGGACCCCCGGCTGGGCGGCCAGATGGGTCACCTTTTCGAAATTCCCGCGTGCGAAGAGATCAGCCATCAGCTTCCGATCCGACAGGTCCCCCTTTATGAAAGCGAAGCCGCTCCTTCCCTCGAGCAGCCTCAATCTCGCTTCCTTCAGCGAAACATCATAGTAGTCGTTCACGCTGTCGAAACCGACAACCTCGTCACCACGGTCCAGTAAGCGTTGTGCAACATGAAAGCCAA
This sequence comes from Geobacter sp., assembly GCA_003314535.1. Taxonomy (GTDB): domain Bacteria; phylum Desulfobacterota; class Desulfuromonadia; order Geobacterales; family Geobacteraceae; genus RPRC01. The sequence goes on along the minus strand of POSG01000004.1, from coordinate 69,517 downwards.
TGAAACCCGCCGTCCCGGTAACCAGTATTTTTGCCATGAAAAACCCCTAGGATTCCAGAATACTGAAGTCAGCAGCCAGATCACAAAATCAGATTGACAGGTTCAATTGGCACTACCAGCAACCATCTGCCGCCTTTTACCTTTTGCCTTGCGCCTTGTGCCTGTTACTTCTTCAGCATTATGAAACCCATCTGCCGACCGGTCTCGCCCTTGTCGCGCCGGTAAGAAAAGAAGAGATCCTTTTCACAGGAAACGCACAATTTGCACACTTCTATGTTCTCCTCAGCTATCCCCGTCCTGAGCAGCTGCTGCCGGTTGGCCTGTGCCAGGTCAAGCCGCCATTTCCGATCGCCCGAGGGTTGGGCAAAAACTTCGAAGTCTTGGCCCGCATTGCGGAACGCTTCCGCTACCGGCTCGTCGACCTCGTAACAACATGCGCCGATAGTGGGGCCTATGGATGCCAGGATATCCCTTGGCCGACCGTCGAACAGGTTGACCATGGCCTGCACCCCTTTTGCCACGATACCCGCTACGGTCCCCTTCCAGCCGGCATGGATGGCCGCGACAACTTTGTTGACAGGGTCCAGGAGCAGCACCGGCGCACAGTCCGCAACACAGACACCGATCATTACACCAGGCTGATTGGTAACGAGGCCATCGCACTCAAGCTTGAGGAAATGGGAAAAGTCCGGGTTCGGCTGGTCCAGGAGCAGGAGATCGTTCCCGTGAACCTGGGTAACCGTGACAAGTTTTTCGACCCTTGCGTCAAAGGCACGCGCAAGGATGCTCCGGTTTCCCTCGACGTTGTGGGGAGAATCAAGGGTTGACAGGCCCAGGTTGAGAGAATTGTATGGCGGACGGGACACGCCTTCGTGACGTGTGGTAAAGCCCTGCACCGAGCCCCCCCGTGCCGAGAAAAGCTTCGATTCCACATAATGGACCCTGCCGGATTTTCGAATTTCCACAAAAAGCTCCTTGTAAGTAAATAGTACGTTTTATGTTTTAAGTTTTATGTTTTAAGTTTTATGATAGAAACTGCATTTCTTCTGCAGTTATAGCATCACCTTGCAAGCGGCTCAAACATATTTACTGTTTATTGACACTGATCACCATAACAGGCATTGGTTCACACATTTATAACCTAAAACTTAACACTTCAAACTTATTGTTTAACACTTTTTTCCAGATATTCCAGCAACGCACCCATGTCAGCGGGCAGCGGGGACGAGAATTCCAGGTAGTCGCCGGTAATGGGATGGATGAAGCCAAGGGTTCGGGCATGGAGCGCCTGGCGGCCCAGGCGGCGGACCATGGCACGCAGTTCCGTGTCCCTGAGCTGGGATACGCGTCCTCCCCCTCCATAAACAGGGTCGCCAAGGAGCGGATAGCCGGCCTCTGAGAGATGGACCCGTATCTGGTGGGTGCGGCCCGTCTCCAGCCTGAGTTCCATGACGGTGACGGCTCCGAAGCGGGCGGTCACCTTCCAGTGGGTGACCGCCCGCTTTCCGCTGCGCGCGGAACCGGACATCTTTTTCCGGTCAACAGGATGGCGGCCTATGTCACCTTCTATCGTTCCCTTGTCATTCGGGGGTGAACCGAACACGAAAGCTACATAGACGCGCTTTATGCTGTGTTCCTTGAACTGCCTGGACAGGCCCAGGTGGGATCGATCATTCTTCGCCGCCACGAGTACGCCGGTAGTGCCCTTGTCTATCCGGTGAACGATACCCGGCCGAATTTCGCCGCCGACTCCTGAAAGGTCCCGGCAATGGGCCAGCAGGGCATTCACAAGTGTTCCTCCCGGATTGCCGGCGCCGGGGTGAACGGGCATGCCTGCAGGCTTGTCGACCACGATCAGGTCGCTGTCCTCATACAGGACCGATAAAGGTATCTCCTCGGCAACCGGGGCAGCCGGGGCGGGAGGAAGTATCTCTATGACTATTGTCTCTCCCCCCTTGAGCTTGAGGGAAGGTTTCGAAACACGGCCGTTCACGGTTATCAGGCCGTTTTCCATGAGGCGCTGCACAGCCGACCGCGTGAGGTCCGGGACCTTGCCGGTTATGAACTGGTCGAGCCGTTCAGCCGGCTCGCCAGTGTTGAAAGTCAACTCGATTCTATTCACTGAACGTCCAGGCGCCATGGTTCACCACCGGATCGTATCTCCCTGCGGTCACCGTCACCGCTAAAAAAAAAAGGGGGGGGGGAACGCGACCATGAAGGTCCGGGAGAATGTGCAGACCGGCCATTTTCTCAAACTGCGAGGGTAGCCAAAAACCGGCGGAATGTCAATCCGTCTCCGTCCCGGTGAACCGGGCGGACAACCCACGTCATTTTCATTGCTTTGCATGATGGGTCTGGGTAGGATATGAATGTTCACGCAAGAACGGCAAAAGCTTTTTTCTCGAATCCTTGCGAAAACAAGGAAATAGAACAAGGGGCAGTTTCATGATTTTGAAGAATGTGGTTAGCGCGGAACTCTCCGGCAAGCGTCTGGACGACGTCGCCGCACTGCTGTTCCCGGCCCTCTCCAAAAACCGGGTACGGAAGATAATCGACCTCGGCGGATGCAGCGTAAACAAGTCCATGGTCAGGGTGGCTTCCCGCCAGCTTCGGGAAGGAGACGAAATCGTCGTGGGCGTAATGGAGCCGGAACGCTTCCGGGACCTGATCCTCGAGGAAAGAGACATTCTCTTTGAGGACAAAGACGTACTGGCAATATGCAAACCGGCGGGAATCAACTCCCAGCGAACTCCCTACCAGTTGAAGGGGACCGTTGAATATGCAATCGGCGCTTACCTCAAGAGCAAGGGAATAGATGAGCCGGTCCGCATTGTCCATCGGCTGGACCGTGGAACATCCGGAATGATGCTGTTTCCCAAAAACCGCACGTCGGCAGCCAGCTTGTCCAGCCAACTGCACGAAGGCATAGTCGAAAAACGTTATCTTGCCCTTGTGACCGGAGTGCCGTCGAACAGCGAATGGCTTGTCAATGCGCCCATAGCCAAGATCGCTCCCTCCCGATATGGCGTTGCCACGCCGGGAAAGGAAGCACGGACGGAATTCAGGACAGTAGCTGTGGGGGCCGGTTCGGCCCTGCTGGAGGCAAGGCCCCTTACCGGGAGGACGCACCAGATCAGGGTACACCTGGAGCATAACGCACTGCCGATCGTTGGAGACCGGGTCTATGGAGGGGCAGAAGCAAGCCGGATGATGCTCCACTGCCTGTCCATGTCGTTCCTTGACGGCAACGGAAGCCGCGTGCCGGTTTCAGCTTCGCCGGACAACGAATTCCTGGCCGTCTGCAAGGAGTTCGGCATCGATGCCGAGGCGATGGATTTACCTTGAACCAGTGGCGCCTTCAAGGTTACCGGCTTCACGAAAATGGCCGTTACCGCAGTTTCATGAAAGCCATGAACTTCCCCAGATACTTGTTGAGAAAGTGTTCCCGCGGCAGGGAGGATATGACCGGGTATTTTCTAATGCCGAGTTTTTCCAGCTCCGCTTTTATTTTTGGATTGCCTTCACGCAGCAGGCCGTCGCGGAAAACCCGGATTGCCTCCTCTTTTCGCCCCTCGAGGAGTCGGATCCTGCCCAGGTTAAGGTAGTGCGCGGAATACCAGGGCTCTTCATCGATGGCCTCTCGGCAAAGGGCCTCGGCCCGCGTGTAGTCACTCTGTTCCTTGGCCACGCACAAGGCAAGGTGGGAAAGGACTTCCGGGCTTTCGTCCAGGTCCGCCGCCGCCTGCAGTCGCTGTAACGCCAGGCGGGTGTCGCCCGAATCGAGGGCGGCAATGCCTTCTTTCAATAGTGAAGCTGATTGCTGTTCCATTGCATTCTCTCTAATAGGCTGAAAAACGTAGATGATTAGTGCCATCCGGAAAGTTTCTCCGGGGCCGGAACGGAACTTCCTCGTCGTTCGTGATAATCTGTCAACCCATGCCCCACTGGTCGGAGCTTTCACTGGGTTCAAGCGCTTTCCCGGCTGTCGGGATCTTGCAGTGAAGCCGTATCACGATCTCCTCGAAAGCCCAGTTCCGGCCCTTGACATACATTACCAGGTGTATCCGGAAGAGCACTGTTTACATGTCGGCTTGCGGCCGCGCAAACTTGAGCATGCCCGCACATTATACTGCAGGAGCACCGGCTTGTGACTTTTTTCTACGCCGAAGACCGGCAAAAAAGGAACTCAGCAACTCAGAGCATTCATCGCCCCGGACACCCGGGGTCAGGGAAACGCTGTGGTTGAGCCGCGGATCATCGGACAGATCGTAAAGGGAGCCCGCCGCTCCGCCCTTCGGGTCGTGACAGCCGAACACCACACGCTCCAGGCGGGAGAGCAGAATGGCGCCCATGCACATGGGACACGGCTCGAGCGTCACGTAAAGAGTGGCGCCGAGAATCCTCCAGTTGCCTGCCTTGCGGGCGGCCCTGCGGATAGCCGTCATCTCCGCATGGGATGTGGGATCCAGGCTGGTTTCACGCCGGTTGTAGCCGCGCCCCAGCACCACTCCGTCCCTGACGATTACCGCGCCGATCGGGACCTCTCCCCTGGCCGCGGCCTTCCCGGCCTCGGCGATTGCCATTCCCATCCAATAGTTGTCGTCCTTGATCCGTTTCATAGTCATCCCTTTTCAGTCCGGAACATGGCCAACTTTCCAGAAAAGGAGCCATTGGCCACCAATCGCATAATATCAGCATTTTGCAGGAAACTGTCAATATTTGCCCGCGGGGATTTCACCGTCCAACGTCCGGCGCCTGCCGGAAGGCACGGGCATTTTCCGGAGAATCACGATGAAGATACTTGATATTTCCGTCCGACTTGATAATGGCACCCCATCTTACCCGGGAGACCCCCTGGTAGCGGTTGAGCCCGTGCTTACTCTTGAGAACGGTGACGGCGCCAATGTCTCCCGAATCAACTTGGCCAGCCATTCAGGAACGCATCTGGACGCCCCACGCCACATGATCTCCAAAGGCGCGCCGATGTCGGCCATACCGCTCTCCCTGTTGATGGGAAAGGCGATGGTGGCCGATTTGACGGGCTGCACGGAAATCGGCCCCAGGGAGCTGCTTGCATTGCCGCTTCGCGGCGTGACGCGATTGCTGCTCAAGACCGGCAATTCCCGCCTGTGGAAGGCCGGCCGTTTCAGCCCGGGCTATGTTTCACTGGCCGAGAAAGGCGCCGACTGCCTCGTAGAAGCCGGCATTGAACTCGTCGGCATCGATTACCTCTCCATCGAGGCTTGCAGAGGAAACGGGGATGTTCACCGGCGCCTGCTGGAAAAGGGGATACTGATCCTTGAAGGGCTGGACCTGTCGGGTGTCAAGCCGGGCATGTATGAACTTGTCTGCCTCCCGTTGAAGTCTGCGGCTGAGGACGGAGCGCCGGCCCGCGCCGTTCTCAGGGAGCTTTAGTAGTTTCCGCATGGAAATCGACAGGAATCATACGTGTGGCGAATAGCACAGGAAAGATTATAATAAAGAAAGGAAGGCGCTAAATTCCGCACTGAAAGGAGAATTGCCATGGCACGTCTTTCGAATAAATCCGGAGTCGAAGAAAAAGGGCAGAGGACTCCCCGCAGCACCGATGCCTACCTGCCCAAGGAAGGTTTGAAGGAGGTTTCTTTCTGCCGGAAATGCGGCGTGATCTACCGGCAGAAGCGCTGGATCATGGACCCGGCCGAACTGGACGGCATAAAAAGCGATCCTGCATCAGGCAAGATTCTCTGCCCGGCGTGCCAGCGAATGCAGGATGGCGTGCCTGGAGGGTTCCTCACCCTGGCAGGCGAATATCTCCGCCAGCATGAAGTAGAAATCCTCGAGCTGATAAAAAACACCGAGGCAAAAGCCAGGGAAAAGAATCCTCTCGGGCGGATCATGGAAATCCGCCAGGAAGGAGACGTGCTCACAATTCTCACCACGGAGGACAAAATCGCCCAGAAACTGGGGCGGGACATGTTCAAGGCCCACCGGGGAGAACTCCGATTCCACTGGAGCCATGGCGACAACGCGGTAAGGGTGGAATGGTCGCGGGCATGAAGCAATGACGCGGACTAAGCTGTCGAGGGAAGAGGCGGCCGGAAAGGCCGCCTTTTTTGTCCGCTCCCGCAAGAGAATTAAACATTGCAATGAGACGGCGATTGGCATAAGAATAGGGTAATTTCTTTCCTGCCGGCCGATTGGTTGTTCCAGTCACGGGAGGAGCGGGAACGCCCCTCCTGTAACGGAGGGGGATGCATGATGTCATATCAGAAGATTTTCCTCCGCACACCCTGGAGGCTCGTTCTCGTCTTTCTCCTCCTCGCCTGCTGCCATGCCGCGCTCTGCCTCTCCTATCTCGACGACCGGACCTGCTGGCTGATGTGCGGCATCACCGTCACGCTCACCGGCGCCTCAGCTGCAATCGTAATACTCCTCTGGCGACAGACGCAGATAAGACATCTGCGGGAGATGTGCGACGCCGAGCGTGAACATCTCGCCCTCTCGCAGCAATATGAAGCCCTGACGCGCTTTGCCAATGACGGCATCCTGCTCCTGGCGGAAGACGGGGGAATTGTCGAGGCAAACGAGCGCGCTGTTTCCATCTACGGATATTCCTGGGAAGAACTACTGCGTCTCAACATACGCGATCTGAGAGTGCCGGGAAACGAGTCGGAGCTGGATGAGAAACTGGCATTGACCAAGGAGCGCGGCGGAATAATGTTCGAGTCGCTGCACCGGCGCAAAAGCGGCGAGACGGTTCCTGTGGAGGTAAGCTCCCGAATCCTGCTGCTTGAAGGGAAATGGTTCTTTCTGGGCATAATCCGGGACATATCGAAGCGTAGAAGCGCCGAGGCCCAGGTAATGCAGAAACAACGGGAGTTGGAAGACCTCAACCGGACCCTTGAGGACAGGGTTCGGGAAGAAGTGGCAAAAAACCGTGAAAAGGACCATCTGATCATTCAACAGGGCCGGCTCGCGGCCATGGGCGAGATGATCGGCAATATAGCCCATCAGTGGCGGCAACCGCTGAACGTCGTCGGGCTGCTCTGCCAGAGCCTCCAGGAAATGCACCGCCAGGGGGAACTTACCGGGGAACAGCTTGATGACACCGTATGCCAGGCCATGGAGGTCATAAAGTTCATGTCGCAGACCATGGATGACTTCCGCAACTTTTTCAAGCCGGACAAGGAAAAGAAGGAATTCTCCGTCAAGGAGGTCGTCGACAGGTCCCTGTCTTTTCTTCGTCCACACCTCGATTACCACAATATCAGTATCGTGGTGAACATCGACAAGGAACTGATCGTAACCGGATACCCAAACGAGTATGCACAGGTTATCATAAATATCCTGGGAAATTCCAAGGATGTGATTCTCGAACGGGGCACGGAGAATCCCGCAATCGTCATCAATGCGCACAGGGAATACCATCGCACCATCGTTACCATCCAGGACAATGCAGGCGGCATTTCAGATGATATAATCGGAAAGATATTCGACCCGTACTTCACGACGAAGCGGGCAGGCGAAGGATCCGGTCTTGGCCTGTACATGTCCAAAACCATAATAGAGAAAAACATGCTGGGCAGCCTGTCTGCATTCAATACAGCCGCAGGCGCCGAGTTTCGGATCGAGGTATGACCTTTATCGGCAAGGGATGGAGGAGGCGTGGCTACAAACGAAGAAATTTCCGCAAGCTGGATCGGGAAAAAGGAGGAGGCATCACCCGCAAACGTCAGCAAATGGCTCGATATGTTCACCGAAATGATGGCGGTCTTCCCCTGTCCTGTCTACTTCAAGGACATAAGGGGCAGGTACCGGGTATTCAATACCGCCTTTGAAAGGTTCCTCGGCTTGCCAGCCGAAGAAATACGGGGCAAAAGGCTGCGTCAGCTGTCCGGGCAAGGAAACACCCGGCCGCTGGAAGCAATGGACCGCGAACTGATCAGGAACACTTCAGGCTGGCAGTGTTTCCAGACCTGCCACAGGGATGCCACTGGCAAGGAATGGAGCGTGATAGTCAACAAGGCCATGCTGTTTCTCCAGGGCGAAGTCAGGGGAATCGTGGGAGTCATCACTGATGTCACCGAACTTGAAGCGACCAAGAAAGAACTTTACGAGTCCCGGGAGATCCTGCAGAACGTGTTCGAAGCCATTCCAGACCTGCTGACCGTACATGACCGGGATCTCCGCATCGTCAAGAGCAACTGGCACGGCGGCTATGAATATGTGGCGGATGAGTTGCGGACCGGCAATCCATACTGCTATGACGCCTATTATCCGGGGCAGGACAGACCGTGCGAGCCGTGCAACGTTCTCGAAGTGTTCAGGACCAACCTTCCCAGCCTGAAGGAAAAATACAACTCCCGCATCGGCCATGTGGAATCCCATGCGTTTCCGGTTTTCGACGAATCCGGGAAAACCGTGATGGTTGCGGAATACGTTCGCAGCATAAATGAGCGTAAGCTGGCGGAGAAGGCCCTCAGCGAAGCAAACCAGCGGCTGAACGCCATTATCGCGGCATCCCCCCTGCCCATAATCGCCATGGACATCCATGGCAAGGTCATGCTCTGGAACCCTGCAGCCGAGAAAACCTTCGGCTGGAAAAACGAAGAGGTGCTCAACAAGGAGTACCCGCTTTTCCCCAAGCGGAGAGAGCAGGAAATACGCAATCTTTTCAAAAGGCTGGGCAGAGATGAAATCATCCATGGAGAAGAGGTCTACCGGCAATGCAAAGACGGCAGTCCCATAACTCTCAGCCGCCATAACGCGCCTCTGCGTGACACTTCCGGCCGGGTCACCGGGACAATGGCCGTTCTGGTAGACATCACCGAGAGAAAGCAGGCCGAAAACGAGCTCAAGGCATCGGAAGCCAACTACCGGGCCATTTTCGACGGGACCAATGATGCGATCTTCGTTCTTGATGCGGAAAACGGAACGATCGTCGACGTGAACAGGAAGATGTGCGAGATGTACGGCTGCAGCCGGGAAGAAGCGCTGCGGCTGGATGTGGAGGCGTTCAGCTCCGGGCAGGAGCCATACACGCAGAGCTTTGCCAACCACTACGTAATGAAGGCGGCAATGGGGGAAAGCCAGCTGTTCGAATGGCTGGCCCGGCGCATGGACAATTCCCTGTTCTGGGTGGAGGTGAACATCAAGAAGATCAACTTGGGCGGCAGGACCAGAGCCCTTGCGTCTGTGCGTGACATCACGGAGCGCAAGCTGGCGGAGGAAGCCCAACGGGAAAGCGAAGAGCGTTTCCGCCGGATCTTCGAGCAGAACGAAGATCCGGCAATGATCATCTGCCCGGAAACCCTGGTGATCATAGATGTGAATCCGGTGCTGGTAAAACATTACGGCTTCCCCGCCAGGAAGCTGCTCCGGGAGGGATCGGGTCTCTTCCTGCAGCAGCCGGGACTGGACAGGATCCGCCTGGCCCTGCGCGGGATTACCGATTCCGGAACCGTCCAGATTGAACAGCTCGTGACTTTTTCGAAGAACGGCTCCAGGATCATCACCTCTTTCAAGGCGAAACTGATCAGGGCACGGGGAGTGTCATACGCCTACTGCACCTTCCGCGACATCACGGAACGACTGAGAATACGTGAAGAGACAAAAAAGATGCAGTCCAAGCTGATGCAGACCAACAAGATGGCTGCCCTTGGGACCCTGTCGTCCGGCATCGCCCACGAGATCAACAACCCGGTCAACTTCATCCTTTCCAACGCCCGCATGCTCCACGACGCCTGGCAGGACCTGGACCTCTTATTCCTGGAATGCGGCAATGACCTGGAAGACTATTCCATAGGCGGCTTCCCCTTCACCGAGGCCAGGGATATCCTCCCAAAGCTCCTTGATGGGATCATCGACGGATCTCACCGCATCAGGAACATCCTTACGGGGCTCAGGGAGTTCGCCCGCGAGGAGAAAACCCCGCCGAACCAGAAGGTGGACGTCAACGACGCCATTGAAAAGTCCGTTGCCATACTCCGGAACCAGATCAAGGAACATACGAACCACTTTCATATTTCCTTGGAAGCGGACCTCCCTCCCGTCAGGGGCAGTCTGCAGCAGCTGGAGCAGGTGGTGATCAACCTGGCAATGAATGCGTTGCAATCGCTCCCAAGCAAGGAATTCGGAGTTTACCTCTCCACCTACCGTGAAAAGAAATCAAGCTGCGTTGTGATCAAAGTCAGGGACCAGGGAATCGGCATGGACCACGAAGTCGTGAAGCGGATTTTCGATCCGTTCTTCACCACCAGGCTGGAAAACGGCGGTACCGGGCTGGGCCTTTCCATCTGCTATTCCATCGTCAAGGAACACGAGGGCGCCATTGAAGTCGAAACCGAGCCGGGGAACGGAACCAGCGTCTATGTCCGAATCCCATTCTTCCGGCACAGAGAGGGAACTCATGACAAACAGGGAGACCAGTGATCTTCCATCCGTTCTTCTGGTCGATGACGAAGAACAGATACTCTTCTCCTCAGCCGCGCTGCTGCGCCGCGCAGCCGTGCGGAACGTGAAAAGCGTTTCCGACAGCCGGAAAGTGCTGCCGATCCTGGCTGGAGAAAGCGTCGGGACCATCGTCCTGGACCTGTTCATGCCCCACGTGCCCGGCAAAGACCTTCTTGCCGGACTGTGCCGGGATTTTCCCCAGATCCCGGTAATCGTAATGACTGCGGCGCACGACCTGGACACGGCCATCGATTGCATGAAAATGGGCGCATTCGATTACCTGCTGAAGCCGGTGGAAAACGCCCGTTTCATTTCCAGCGTCACCAAGGCCCTGGAAATCTACACCCTGAAGAACCAGATGGCCCTGCTGGAAAACCACCTGTTCAGCGACAGGCTTGAGCAGCCGACAGCCTTCGAGTCCATTGTCACTGCCAGCAAAAAGATGCACACGGTCTTCCAGTATTGCGAGGTTATCGGGCGGTCCCGGCAGCCTGTTCTGATCACCGGTGAAACGGGCACCGGAAAGGAACTCATCGCACGGGCCATCCATGCCGTCAGCGGGCTCCCGGGAAAGTTCGTGCCGGTTAACGTGGCAGGCCTGGACGACAACCTTTTCGCTGACACCCTGTTCGGCCACCGGAAAGGCGCCTTTACCGGTGCGGAAGAAGCGCGCAGAGGGTTGATCGATTCCGCTGCCGACGGCACACTGTTCCTGGACGAGATCGGGGACCTGTCCGAATCTTCCCAGGTCAAGCTGCTGCGCCTGCTCCAGGAGCAGGAATATTACTCCATCGGCTCCGATATCCCGAAAAAGAGCTCCGCACGGATCGTCGCTGCCACCAACAGGGATCTGCACGAGAAGGTTTCCATGGGTGCTTTCCGCCGTGACCTCTACTACCGGGTCTGCGCTCACAGGGTTGTCATACCGCCGCTGAGGGAAAGGAGTGAGGATATCCCCTCCCTAGTGGAGCACTTTATCCATTCAGCCTCGAAAAAACTGGGCAAGAGGCGCCCGAGCCCTCCACCACAGCTGTTCGCCCTTCTTTCCGTCTACCATTTTCCCGGCAATGTCAGGGAACTCGAAGCAATGGTGTTCGACGCCGTGGCCCGCCAAACTTCCGGCATCCTGCCGCTGGCAAGCTTCAGGGAAACGATCAGCAGGGAAAACTCTCCCGAATCCCTGCAGCACCTCGAATCAACGGCATGCCACTCCCTTGCCTTGAAATTTCCTGAAAAACTTCCCACCCTGAACGAAGCTGAAACCCTGCTGGTAAACGAGGCCATGAAACGTGCGGGAGGTAATCAGGGGATTGCCGCTTCTCTACTGGGAATTTCCCGTTCCGCCCTCAACAAGAGGTTGCGGAAAGCTGATTGAGCCACCTTTTTCTCATGAAAACACCTGTGCACTATTTCACACTGTGAAAACGCTCACACCACCCATGAAACGGCACAGGCTGGGCATTTAGACCATTGCTTCACATTATCCCGGCAATTTTTTTTACAAGGCTATCTGAATCAATTTACAGCGCCCCCATCATAACCCACCGCAATCCATAGATTTTTTCACATTTACATCCCCCGGCATACTCCCTGCTTTATCTAGAGGCATCATCCGGCAGGAAAGAGCGCCCGGTTCCGGTGCGCTCTTTCAATGCGGAAATTTCCTGAAGGGACAAGGAGGAGAAAATGGGTATTCCCACCAGCATCAACAGATTCCTCGTACCGCCGGTCACCCTGATCGGCTGTGGGGCGGTGCAGACCGCCGGTCAACAGATGAAGGCCCTGGGAGGCAAGAAGACCCTGATCGTCACCGACGGCTTTTTGGCTTCTCCCGCGTCCGGCATGGCTGAAAAGATCAAGAAGATCCTGGAGGACGCGGGCGTGCAGGCAGTCATCTACGGCGGCGTGCAGCCCAACCCCACCGACACGAATGTCGCTGAAGGCCTCAAGCTCTACAAGGACAACGGCTGTGATTCCCTCATCTCCCTTGGAGGCGGCAGCTCCCACGACTGCGGCAAGGGAATCGGCATTGTAGCCGTCGGCGGGGGAAGGATCCACGACTACAAGGGTATCGACACCGTCACCAAACCCATGCCCCCCTTCATCGCCATCAACACCACCGCCGGCACCGGGAGTGAAATGACTCCGGCCGCCGTTATCACCAACACCGAAAACAACGTCAAGATGGTCGTCTGGAGCGTAAACGTCTGCGCCAACGTGGCCATAGACGACCCCGAACTTCACGTCGGGATGCCGCCGGCACTTACCGCATCGACCGGCATGGACGCCCTGACCCACGCGGTAGAGGCTTACGTGGCCGCTCTTGCCAACCCCATCAGCGACGGGCTGGCCCTTCATGCCATCAAGCTTATCGCCACCTGGCTGCCCAGAGCGGTCGGCAACGGCAATGACATCGAAGCCCGCGCCGCCATGGCCTATGCAGCCTATATCGCTGGCCAGGCATTCAGCAGCGCCGGCCTCGGCATCGCCCACTCCCTTGCGCACCAGCCCGGCAGCTTCATCGGCCTGCCCCACGGCGTCTGCAACGCCGTCTTCCTGCCCCTGGTATGCGAATTCAACATGATCGCCTGCATGGACCGGTATGCGGACGTCGCCGCGGCCATGGGCGTGGACATCACCGGCCTCACACCGCGCGAAGCCGCTCTCGAAGGTATCCAGGCCATAAGGAACCTGTCCGCCGACATCGGCATCCCGTCGGGCCTGGCTGAACTGGGGATGAAGGAAGAGGACATCCCGAAAATGGCCGAATGGGCGCTGAAGGAAGTCTGCACGCCGACCAACCCGCGGGTCACGACCGTCAAGGACATGATTGAACTCTACAAGAAAGCCATGTAGGGCTTCGCACGGCAGGGCGCAAAAGTGGCGCGCGCCCTGCCAAAAACTTACTTTTCAGGAGGAAGAACTCATGGCACTTGCCGAACAGGTATACGAATTCTATATCCCATCAATTTCACGCATGGGCATCGGCGCGGTAAAGGAAGTGGGCGCAAAGGCCAAGTACCTCGGCGGTACCAGGGCGCTGCTCGTGACCGACAAAGGCCTGTCCAAATCGGGCATGGCCGACCAGATCAAGAAACTGCTGGAAGATGCCGGCGTCCCCACGACCATCTTCGACGGGGCCGAACCGAACCCGACCGACATCGATGTCCGCGAAGGCCTCAAGGTATACCAGGCCAACAAGTGCGACATGATCGTCACCCTGGGTGGAGGAAGTTCCCACGATACCGGCAAGGGTATCGGCATCGTGGCCAGCAACGGCGGCGACATACGAGAATACGCCGGCATCGACACGGTGGCAAAACCGCTGCCGCCCCTCATCGCCATCAACACCACCGCTGGCACGGCAAGCGAGATGACCCGATTCGCCGTCATCACGAATACCGACACTCACGTGAAGATGATCTTCGCCACGCCGCGCATCACCCCGACCATCGCCATAAACGACCCGGTCCTGATGGTGGGAATGCCCCCCGCCCTGACTGCTTCCACCGGCATGGATGCCCTTACCCATGCGGTCGAAGCGTATGTGGCAGCGCTGATGAACCCCGTCACCGACGCCTGCGCCCTTGCGGCCATAAAGCTGGTGGCGGACTGGCTTCCGGCAGCGGTTGCCAACGGGGACAACATGGAGGCCCGCGACAAGATGGCCTATGCCGAGTACCTGGCCGGCATGGCCTTCAACAACGCCGGCATCGGCATCGTCCACGCCATGGCTCACCAGCCGGGCGCGCTGCTCAACAAGCCCCACGGCGTATGCAACGCCATTCTCCTGCCCCACGGCTGCGCCTTCAACCTGATCGCAATGCCGAAGCGCTTCGCGGATATCGCCGTTGCCCTGGGAGTCAGAACCTGCGGGCTCACCGACATGGAAGCCGCTGAAAAAGGCGTGGAAGCCATCAGGAAGCTGTCGAAGATTGTCGGCATACCGGCCGGGCTGGCCGAGATCGGGGTAAAGGAGAGCGATATACCGGCGCTGTCCGACAACGCCATCAAGGACATCTGCTGCCTGTTCAACCCGCGGAAGATCACCATCGACGACATCCGCAGAATCTACAAGGAGGCGCTGTAAACAGTTATTTTGGTTCTCATGAACAAAACGGGAGGGGCGCCAGTCCCTCCCCGCAGTCCAAAGGCAGATCTCTGTGTTTTTCAAACATGAAATGATTGGAGGAGAAAATATGAGAAAACTGTTGATTGCAGCAGTCCTGGGCCTACTCCTCGCGCGTCCTGACGTATCCCACGCCGCTGCCTACGCCAGGGACTATATCCCGCTGCCGCCCGGCACGTCCCTGTTCTGCTTCTATTTCAACCATGTCAGCGCCAACAAGCTCTACAATAATGGAGAGAAAGTCGGTAACGACTGGAACCAGACCGCTAACGTGGGCATGCTCAGGTACGTCTATTACACCAGCATCGGGAAGTCCCTCTACGGCGACGGTCCCTTTACCATCGACCCCCAGTTCATCGTGCCTTTTGCCGATATCAGTCTAAGTGGTGACACGTACACTCTGTTAACACACAATGACCACGAATTCTCCACCACCGGCTTTGCCGACCCCATCGTGTTGTGCACCTTCTGGTTCATCAACGATCCGAAAGACAAGTTCTGGGTGGGGTTCACCCCCTGGCTGACCCTGCCGGTCGGACAGTACGACAGGAACAGGATCGCAAACCCGGGCAGCAACCGCTGGGCGTTCAAACCGGAGATCGGGGTGGTGAAAGGCATCGGGGAAAAGGCCTATCTGGACTTGATCCTGGGGGGGGAATTCTACTCCGACAACGACGAATACCTGGGCAACAGCAAGCTGGAGCAGGATCCCACCATCCAGGCGGAAGCCCACCTGAGTTACGATATCACCAAGCAGTGGGCCATTTCGCTGGATTATTATTACGTCTATGGCGGCGAAACCAAAGTTGACGGCGCCTGGATGAACAACTCGCAGAGCAATCACGGCCTGGGGCTGACACTGTTCTGGCTGATCGGCAGCAACAACCAGCTGCTGGTCTCCTACCGGGACGATTTTTCCGTCAAGAGCGGAGCGGGCACCAACACCGTCGGCGTGCGCTGGGCGTATTTCTTCTGATGGACCGGTCCACAAGCATGTAAAGGCATTCTGGTAACAGCCGTTTACCGGAAATCCTCCTTCTCGGTATGGGGGCGCTTCAAGCGCCCCTTTTTTTCATGCCCACACCAGAAAGCACGGCAAACAGGGCAAGCAAACCCCTCGCCGCCGGGGTCAGACCATCGGAAGCGGCAGCCAAGCATAGTAATAATACTGAAACAGTAACAAGGCAGCGTTTGATCTTCATGACATCCTCCTGTAGTGACAGAATATTACATTCATTTAAGTAAAAAGACGAAGAGCATTGCAAAGATATTCCATGGAAAAGATGTATTGCTTTCACTTACGACTACAGGATCCTACAATGCCAGCATAACGAGTACCGCCATCACAATGGCTTGGCAGAGGTTATTCCATTGCTGACAGCAAAAATTTTTTTCTTGACATGAAAATTTCATCTTCCTATATTCAACCTGGTTATGCTTCTGATCTGGCAAGATGAAAGGAGCCTTATAAATGAAAGATTACTTCAGCCCCAATATCAACGACCAGTCCAGGCCGGGTACCAAAGCTGAATCGAACGCCCTCTGCAGGTCGGGCAGCGATGCGGATGCCTGCATCAGCGGCAGCGGTTGCATCGGGTGCAATTCAGGCAGCGACGTCAGCAACTGCGTCCACGGATAGCGCCAGACCGATTCCATTTCCCCACCGGCACAGTCAGGTAGTCAGGTTTTGCACGATACGGGTCATCCCATCAAGCTGAATGAAGACGGCGGCACCCCGCCGGCACCGCCGATGAAGCTGTCGGCGCCCACGAAAGTGTGCCTGTCAGTCACCTCGAAATGCAACCTGGACTGCAGGCACTGCCTGGCCAAATCCGGACGGAGCGGCAAAGACCTTTCCACCCGGGACCTCTTCAGAATCATCGAAGAGCTTGCTGCTGAAAAGGTCTTCAATGTTTCCCTGTTCGGCGGCGAACCCTTCACCAGGAAGGATCTCCCCGATATCGTCGAGTTTCTTTCCCGTTTTCCCATCGGCATATCCATCAACACCAACGCCACTCTCGTTGATGACGAAGTAGCTCGCCGGCTGAGCAAATACAGGATCTCCTACGTGGTGAGCCTGGACGGATCGTCCGCGGAAGCCGTGGACAGCATCCGGGGCAAGGGCGTGTTCGAAAAGACCCTGCAGGGCATCAGGGCTCTACGGAAATACGACGGGAAAGTCCTGATTTCCACCACCGTCATGTCCCACAACCACCGGGACCTGGGCAACATCGCAGCCCTCGGCAAAGAGCTCGGCGCAATGGGTGTAAGGATCAACACCGTATTTTTCATCAACAACGCAGAGTGTTATCTCGATGAAATTTTCCTGAGGCCGGAGCACTACTCGTACCTCTACGGCACGTTCGAAGACCTGAAGAAAACCCATGGCAGATTTCTGTCGGGATCGCTTCTGCAGCTGATGGAATCCGTCAAGTCGATACGAGAAAACGGTCTCCCCGAGTCCCTGGACCTGGCCGAAATCATTGTCGATCCCTGCGGCGCGGGGGTCAACCAGTGCGCCATCAGGCCGGACGGCGAGGTACTGCCCTGCGTGCTGCTGTGGAACACGCCGTCAGGCAATCTCCTGCGCAAATCCTTAAAGGAGATCTGGGACACATCGGGAACTCTCGACGAATTCAGAACGTCATTCACCCTTACCAGTAAGGATGTCGGTGACTGCATCTCATGCAGATTCCGCTACATCTGCTATACCGGGCACCGCTGCAGCCCCTACCACATACCCGGCGGGATCGGCAACCGGAAGCTGTTCTGCATCAGACCCTGGATTGAAGATCCTGAAAAGGCATAGACCATGGACCATCCGCCCCTGAAAACGATCTACTTCTACAACAGGAACTGCAACCTCCGCTGCAGGCACTGCTGGATTCTCCCCGGGTTCAATGAAGATCTGGCAGGCGAACTGACATTCACCGAAGTCCAAGACCTTGTTTTTCAGGGAAGAGCGCTGGGGCTGAGCGGCGTCAAGCTGCTTGGAGGCGAACCGCTGATGCTGCCGTACATTTGGGAATTCATCGATTTCCTGGTCTCGGAAAAACTGCGGATCATGATCGAGACCAACGGCACCCTGGTTGATGACGACATTGCCGCACGGCTCGCCGGTTGCGACCCCTTCGTTTCCATATCCCTCGACGGCTCAGACGACGAGACCCATGCGCTGCTGCGCGGCAATCCCGAATCGTTCCACCAGGCCGTTTCCGGGATCAGGGCGCTGGTTGCGCGGGACATCAGGCCCCAGGTCATTTGCTGCCTGCACAGCGGCAACCGGCACGACCTGGCCGACACCGTGGAGCTGGCGCGGAAACTTGGCGCTTCCAGCATCAAGATAAATTACATCTCGGACATGGGGCGCGCCCACGGCATGGCGGAAGAGCGCCTGTCAGTGAAGGAATTCATCGACATCTACAACTCCTTCGGCGGGAAGTCCTTTGATGATTTCAGGATACTCTTCGACATCCCGCCCGCATTCCAGAGCGTTTCCACACTGGCGGAGAAAGGCAGCGGCAAGACCTGCGGAATCAGGAACATCATCGGCGTGCTGTCCAACGGGGACATTTCCATCTGCGGCATAGGCAACATCGAAAAGGAGCTCCTGCTGGGGAACGTCAGGACCCATTCGCTGGAGTCGGTGTGGAAATTCGACGGGACGATCCGCATGATCCGGGAGGACCTGCCCGGCAAGCTCGGCGGCGTATGCGGCCGCTGCATGTTCAGGAAGTCCTGCATGGGGCGGTGCATAGCGAACACCTACCACCAGACCGGAAAGCTGCTGGGCGGCGATCTCTTTTGCGGCGAGGCGTACCGGCTCGGCTTCTTCCCGGAGACCCGCCTGATATGAGCAGTGCGGCACGCTTTTGGTCAAAAGGGCTGCAGGGAAACTGTTCTGGAAACAATACGTGGGTGGCGAAATGGAGAACCGACTCATGAGCAAGCATGTTTTGCGCGACGGCGTGGTCTACAGGAAAGAGGCGGACGGCGCCCTGATTTACAACCATTCGACGGGAGACGTCACGCCTCTGAATGCAATGGCCGCCTACATGTGTGAAGCCCTGTTCATGGAGCGCCAGGACCGTGAAACCGTGCTGGCAGGCATAAAAGAGCGCTGGAATGTCCGGGACGAGGAGCGGGTCAGATCAGACATCGACAAGTTCATTACCGGCATGAAACAGCTCGAACTGATCGAGGAAGAAGGCGCCTGAACTTTGCAGGCGCCTCACTCCTCCACCGTCCAGCGGGAATCCACGAACAGCTTGCAGTCCCGGTAGACGGACGAGACCCTTTCCAGGAATCCCACCGTCCACGACACCTTGAGTGGCGCAGTCAACAGTACCGAGTCGCAGAAAATCCCCTCCCTGGCCCCGCCCAGCTTGACGATGATGCGGTACTCCCCCGGCGCCAGGTTCAGGTAGGGGGTTTCGCAACTCACCGTCATCCTCCCCCCTGCCGGGATCATGGCGCTCTCGCAGTCGTGGCCATGGCTCTGAATGCTCGCGTACAACTCCACCATGCCCGGGTCAAGAATCAGGATGCTTACGACCGGAAGCCCGACGGGCTCGTCAAGGCTGCTGCGAACCGTGGCCCGGAATCCCAGCCGGCAGGGCGTGATTATGTCGGCAGCATCCTCCGGGGAACCGTCCGAGATCGAAAAATCTTCGATATAGACCTGCATCGGGCAGTCATGGTGATGGACGAACTTTTCCTTTGCGCCGGCCGGTTCGGAATCGAGCTTGCGCTTCAGCGACAACTCGTAGTATTTGGAAACGGCCTCCATCGTATCGCCGTAAAAGACCATCCTGCCCCTGTCGAGCACGAGCGTTTTCCGGCACAGCCTCTGGATCATGCCGATGTTGTGGGAGACCACGACAGCGGTGACGCCCTGACCTGCCACCATGCTCTCGATCCTGTCATAGCTGTTCTTGATGAAATTCACGTCGCCCACGGCCAGGATCTCGTCCACCAGCAGGATGTCCGGCCTCGTATGGATGGCGATCGCAAATCCGAGGCGCATCCTCATGCCGGTCGAATAGGTTGAAACGGGAGAATCGATGAACTCGCCGATATCGGCGAATGCCACGATATCGTCGTATCTCTCCCTGATCTCGCTTCTGGTCAGGCCGAGCAGCGTTCCGTTGAAGTAGATGTTTTCGCCACCGGTGAAATGGGGGTGGAAGCCTGCGCCGAGCGTGATGAGCGACCCAACCTTGCCGTTGACCGCAACCTTCCCCCGGTCCGGCGTGTAGACCCCGGAGACCAGCCTGAGCATGGTGGATTTCCCGGAACCGTTAGCGCCGACAATCCCCAGTGAATCCCCCTCCTGCACATCGAAGGAGAGGTCGGACAATGCCCAGAATTCATCCTTCCGCAGCCCGGCCGTGTCCGGGGGGATCCCGGCGAACATGCGGGAAACATCCAGGAAACCGTAGTACAGGCTGCGCTTCAAGTTGCGGCAGAACTTCTTCCCCACCTGCCGGAATGAGATGGCATGCCCCTGGCCGTTCATGCTCGCCTGCCTGTGGTCATAATTTCTCCACCACCTTGTCCTCGGCCAGGTAGAGGAGCCTCAGTCCCAGCAGAAAAACCGCCAGGGCGCCGACCGAACTGGCCAGGAAGCCGTGCGGATTGTCGAATGCTCCCCCGGTCAGGGAAGAGCGGCTCCAGTCGAGCAGATAGGACAAGGGATTCCAGCCGACAATCTCCCTGATGAGTTCATTTTCCACCCTGGGAGAATAGATCACGGGGGTGACGAACATCAGGAGTTGCATGCCGTAGTCCAGCCACTTCTTGGAGTCCGGCAGCACAACCGAGTATACCGAGGCAAGCAGCCCGATGCCGGCGCCCATGACGATCAGGGGGATGAGGGTAAGCGGGAAGGTGATGATTTTCCAGGTGGGAAATATGCCGTAATAGGCCAGGACGACCTCCATGACCAGCAGGCCTGCTGCCAGGTTCAGGACCTGGAGAATGACCTGTTTGGCCAGCAGGACCTCTCTGTGGAACCTGACGTCGATCCCGAAGGCCGCGCTCTCGAAAAACAGGTTTGAGCCTGCCTGGTAAATGCCGATGAACAGCCTCCAGATCATGGTGCTGATCAGAACGTATGCGGGGTATGGAATCGGCAGGCGTCCGGGATTGAGGATGCTGGTATGGTTGATGATCAGCCAGGAAATTACCGCAAGGACTGGAGTGATCAGGATCCACCCGGCGCTTATGTAGGAGCGCTTGAAGTCCGACAGGAAATCGCGCTTCACCAGGTAGAACAGCAGGTCTTTGCTTCGGCTGACCGTCGTCAGGCAATTCGCCCATATCCGCAAGTTCCCCGTTTTGGCCCGGTAATTCGGCTCATAGACTGCGCGGTCTTCTTTTCCCATTGATATCAGCTTTGGCATCTGCCAATCATGGCATTTCAGGCAGATTCGAGATGAAATTGTCCTTGATGCACATCACTTCTCAAGGACGTGTTTTTCAAGCACGAAGCAGGTGAAGACGCCAGAAAATACCTTTGTCCCGGCATCGTCGACACCCTCCACTTCGACACGATGCTTTTTTCCGCCGATTTCCGCAACCTTCGCTTCAAGCGTAACGGCATCGCCGCATTTCGTCGGCTTGAGAAACCTGACCTCGGCGGAGCCGAGCACCACGTTGGGATCATTGACCGCCGCCATTGCCGCAAAGTCGGCGGCGCCGAAGATAAAGCCGCCATGCACAAGCAGGTGAGCGTCGGCTACCATTTCCGGGATGGTGTCCAGTCTTACGACAGCCCTGCCCTCATCAACAGACGTTATTTGCCCGCAAAGCGACCTGTTTATGGCCAAATGCGTATTGAGTTCCATTTTTTCGTCTCCTTCTGGGTCGTCAGGGATAGCATTAATGTTCGGGGCAGTGAAGTTGCAGCTTTGGGCCCTTATTCTGCCAGAAAACGTTTCAATTTTCACCCCCCATTTCAGTGAAAGTTTCCGGCAGCAGGAACAGGCAGGCCTTACCCGGCCAGGCGCAGCGCCTGGTCCAGGTCGGCGATGGTGTCCGTCGGATGTTCGGCGCCCACGCACAGGCGGACCATGTTGTGCGGGATGCCGGCCAGCGAACGCGCTTCATCTCCCTGCTGCTGGTGGGTCGATATGGCCGGGATGGTGGCGACGCTCTTGATCCGCCCCAGGTCCGTGGCCCGCCATATCCGCTGCAAGCCGTCGAAGAACCTTCGTGCATTTTCCGCCCCCCCCTTGACGCAGAACGACAGGAGGTGGCCGTAGCGGTTGACCGGTTTCCCGTACTGCTCGTCGTATTCCGCATCCACCAGCCACAGGTACCTGCTGGCCAGTTCGTGCAGGGGGTGATTGGGCAGCCCCAGGTACTGGACGCTTTCCACCCGCGGATGCTCCTCCAGGAAGCGGGCCACCGCCATGGCGTTCCGGCTCAGGAGATCCATCTTGGAGCGCAGGGTCCGCATGTCGTTCAGGGTCATCACCGCCTGCATGGGATGGAGGTTGGGGCCGAAGTCCCTGTTCTGCAGGTACTTGATGTGGAGCGAGAAATCGTTTTTCAGCTGCTCGTCGTTGATGTTCGTGACCAGGTTCTTGCGGGCGATGACTGCGCCGCAGATGCCGAAACCGCTGCTGGTGAGGCTCTTGGTCGCGGATTGCACCACGATGTCCGCCCCGTGGCAGATCGGCCGCAGCAGGGCCGGCGTGGCAATGGTGGAGTCGACGATCAACGGCAGGTTGTGGCTGTGGGCAAGGTCGGCGACAGCCTCGATATCGAAGAAGCCCAGTTGCGGATTGCTGGGGAGTTCGCCATAGAGGAAACGGGTATGGGAGTCGATTTTCGATGCCCATTCATCCAGGTTGGTGGCGTCCAGCACCCAGCGGCATTCGATGTTCTGCTCCTGCATCAGGCGGACCGAAAACTGCTGGTACGTCCCCCCGTAGCACTGGACCGTGGCGACGAAGTTCCTCTTCTCGTTGACATCCTCCTGGATTTTCAGGAAGGGGTGCACGGCGGTCATGATGGCCGCCATTCCCGAAGAAGTGGAGCAGCATGACGTCTCGCCGTCGTAGCCGTAACCCTCCAGCAGGGCCAGGGTCCATTCGTAGTAGTAGGTGGAGGGATTGGCGATGCGCGAGTAGCACCAGGTGGGGATCTTGTAGGCCAGGGCCGCGGCCATCTCGTCCGAGTCGCGATAGGCCTGGGCGGTGCTCATGAAGATCGGCTCGATGATCGACCCCTGGTAGTCGTCGATGGCGTCCCTGACCGTGTACAGTCCGTGCACCGCGATGGTGTCAAACTTCCACTTCTTCACCACCTCGCGGATGTATCTCTCCCGATCGGCCAGGTAGATGTTGTTGCGGTCGATATAGCGCTGCATACCTTCAGTAATTTCCACGTCGTCAGTAGGTGCCATCTCGCTCTCCTTGACTGTATTCGTTACCTAGGCTTGAATTTGGCTGAAAGGTACGTTGCTCTGATCAGGATAGCTTCTCTTGGAGCTGAGTCAACCGGGGAGGGAATGTTGAAGGAGCCAAACAATGACGGGAAGAGATTCGTGGGGACGCCCCATGTTCCATTTGTCATGATGTCAACAGGTCTTTCATTTCCGCAGCGAGCGCATCGCGGTGATTCTCATGAATTTCAGGGCTGGCCGCCATCGCCGTCCACGCCATCTCATACTGTTGCCGGGCAAGCTCAAAGTTGTTCAGAACCTTGTAAATGCGGGCTGCATTCCAGTATGGGAACGGGTTGTCACGGAAAATCGCGGTCGCGGTCGCAAAACGCTCGATCGCCTCGGGGTAACGTTTGAGGATGCACTCCTTGATGCCCTGGGCGAAGGTCTTGTCGGCAACCGCCTTGATGGCTGACGGCAGGAAGACCCGTACCCGGCTGTCAGGGACCGGCGGCAATCCGCTGTTTCCCCCGTTGGCAAGAGCGTCCACAATCCCCCTTCCCTGTTCCAGGGTTTCCAGATATGCGGCCTCCTGGCAACCAGCTCCCGCCATGTTCGATTTCAGCAGCTCGAACATAACATCCTGGAAACGGTGTTCAGCCAATAAAGCGGCAATTTCTTCGTATTGGCGCGCCCGGGGGACGTCATCCGCCTGGAGGCGTAAATACTCCCGCACGATTTCCGCGCTGTGGAGCGCAACCCCCAACAGGTTTCGCCAGTCATGTTGGTCGACGCTCGCCAGTCGACGCAGAATTTCCTCCTGGGCGGCAATGGTGGTTTCATCGTCAAATGCGGGGATTTTCCTCTCCACCATCCGCTTCCGCAGTTCAGCGAAACAGCCTTTTCTTTGCACCTCCGTTGGCTTTTTCAGAGTCAACCGCACAGCCGGCCGGTGATGCTCGTACTGGTATTGTTCTTCCTCCTGCAGCAGAAAGCCGATTTCGGCGGTCACCTCCCGCAGGAGTTCGAGCGGGAAGCAGAACCTATGCTGCATGCCCGTCGTCTCCGCGCCATATACCCATTGCAGGGCCGCCTCCCGCGCAACCCTGTCTCCGGCGAGAAACACTTCCAAAGTACGCTCGATGTCGGGGGTTTCCAGCCTGATCACACCTCCGGGCCGCAGCACCCGGAAGCATTCCGCCAGGAAATACTTGCTCTTGAAGAAACCGAGGTGCTCGATCAGTTGGGAGGCCACAATGGAATCGACCGAGGACGAGGCAAACTGCAGGTCATGGGCATCCATCCTGGCATCAGCGAGGGAATCGATGCCGGCGTCGACATTAAGATACCCTTCCAGGTACTTATGACCGCAGCCGATGTTCAGCTTCACCGTCTACCTGTTTCCAAGAAAAGACCGCCGCAGTTGCCGGTCCTCTCTTTTGCGCATGAAAGCGTTGGCCCGGCGTTTCATGCGCAGCATGAGTCGATAAAAGGGATTGCGCAGTTCGTCACGGAACAGGCGCTTTTCAAGGCGGTTGAAGCAGTAGGGATCGTTGTGATATTTCCCGGTCTTCATAAGCGACATCTCGTTGCATCCGCCCTTGCACCCGGCCAGGTGCATGCAGTCCCTGCAGTATTCGCCGGCGTCCGCAGGCTTGAAATCCCGCGAATAGGAAAACGCTTCACAACTGTTCCACAAGTCGCATACCGGCATCTGCCGGACATTCCCCTCTATCGTAGAGTCGTCCATGGAGAGGCAGCCCTTGATGTTGCCGTTGCTTTGGATGCCTATTACCGTTATTCCTGCCTGGCAGCCCGTCCATTGCGGGGCAAGCGAAATGTTGTCCAGCATCAGGGAATTATATCCCATATCATGCGCGCCGATGACCGGCATGACCCTCACCGGGTATTTCCTGCGCGTGGAAGCTATGAACAGGCCGGTTGCATAAAACTCCTCTTCGTCCAGCAGCAGTTCCCGGGGGAATCTCTTTCCCTCAGCCCCTGCCACCTGGATCTGCCAGGCGATGTTCTGGCCCAGCAGCATCTCGCGGATACGGGAGAGCTCGTTGATATTCAACTTGTGAACCGTTGTGATGACGCTGATCGGAAGCCCTTCGGCCTTGGCTTCCCGGACGAACGCCCAGGTTTTTGCCCAGGCGCCCTTCTGCCCGCGGATCCGGTCGTGAATTTCTGGGTCTGCCGCGTCTATGCTCACCGCTATCGCCCGAGGGGCAAGCTCTCTCAAGCCTGCAAAGGTGTCGCCACTCGATAGTGTGCCGTTGGTGATGACTGACAGCTCCATGCCGAGCTCGCGGATAAGGCGGGCTATCTGCCAGAAGTCCGGGCGCAGGAGCGGTTCCCCTCCCATGAGGGCAATGCCGAGGCAGCCGGTCCTTTTCAGGTCGTGGCACAGGCTAACCGCTTCGGAAGTCGACAGCTCATCGCTCCGACTGCCTCCGGCGCTGGAACCACAGTGGATGCAGTTCAGATTACAGGCGAGGGTGAACTCCCAGACGGCGCACTCAAGGGAATGGTTATTTTTCATGATTCAATGCGCTTCAAGATACGTGAAGCCGGAAATCGCGCAAGCTGACGGTGAAATACCTCGTTCCGCACGGGTACCCGGGATACGGCCCACAGTTCTCATCATTCACAACCGGTTCAGCTTTCTGGTCGAGGCACGCCTTTTGGCATTCCTCCTTGGTTTCGAACGGGACGACACCGTCGCACCCTCCATAAGCGAACGTCTCGCAGCTCTTGGTTTCCTGGTTGAAATAGTACTTCCAGAAAAGAGCCTTGCATCGCCCCCCTTCGGGCTTGAGCTTGCATCTTTCAGCCAGTTTCTGATTGGCCCGCGGCTTGTCGATTGACTTTTGCAGATCAGCTGGATCACTGCCACCCGCATGTGCGGAGCCTGCAAACACCGATAACGCCAAAGCCACGAGACCTGAGAGGCCGATTTTTAGGAATCCGGTGACCTCATTGTCATCGAGCCCTGTTTTCTTCCCAAGATGCGCGATCTTGCGTTTCATGGGTTTACCTCCGTCTTTGAGATTGTCGTTCAAAACTTGGCAATGCCTTGTCTTTTTCATGAAGACAGGCCTCTTCTCTCATTTATCAGCATAACCTGCTGCAAACTGTAATATTCTTTCTCACGAATAACCCGTGAATTGTTTTTATAGAATGGATGCCCCCCGAACACGTTTGATCCAGGATGATAATCCTCAAAACACATAATATCAACACTCAAAATCATGGTTTTCATCTGTCTTCAGACGGAATCCTTATGCACCCACTTGCACCTGTTCCCTCGCAATGAAATAATGAATAATGAAATATCTCCCGCCAGATGTCTTGATAATTCATCGCAAAATTATATTCTTAATTAAAGATGTTGGTTGTATAATATCTCTTGCAATAGTTGCTCCTGTTATGGCAAACTTCTCGGAATCACTGCAAAAGATTCCTGCTGCCTGCAATTGCGAGGTTTTCGACAGCTGCCATGAATATAAATGCGGAGAAAAGATCGTTCGGCCGTAAATTCATCTGCCAGACCGTAAGGATCGAAATGAGCAAGCTGAAACACGGGCAGTTGGAACACGTGCCCGAAAACGGGTTGGGGGTAGACATCAGCCATGGTGGAATAGGCCTGATAACGGATTGTTCGCTTGAGGAAGGCAATCTGCTGAAGCTCTATTTTCCTGTCGCCGAAGCCAAAATAAATCTCCCCGTCTATGCACAGGTGGTCTGGGTGATGCCTGCCCGAGGAAAGTTCAGGGCGGGATTGTGTTTCTGGGATAAACCAGCATGGAAAAAATCGCATCGCTCGGCATCAAGACAATAACCCGATGACGGCAACTCGTGTTCCTTTCCGGCGAAGACCCTAGGTTTCAACTTCACTCCCCAGAGCAGGGGCATTCTTGAATCAGCGTTTTGACGAATGCTTGTACAGGTAAGTTATTACAAGAACGCCCCCAGAGAATCTCTCACTTTTCGACTCTCTTCAAAACCCTATACTGAACAAATATGAGACCTGCTATAGCCATGGCAATGACAGCGTAAAGCAGGAACCGGTAGCGTTCGGTAAAGGGAAGCCGGGCAGTACTGCCTGCGAACCTGGTGTTTGGCCGGGGTTGGCCGAAGTGCGCCATCGGCAATTCCTCCGGCCTTTGTTTAGCAATGAAGCCGTCCAGGTCATACTGAGGTCGTTGCGCCAGCGGGTTGCCCCAGAACAGGTACAGTTTCCGGTCCGCCTGCTGTTTGAAAACCAGCAGCCTGCGATAACCTTCGCCATTCACACTGGTAATGGAAAGCGGCGGGCTGTCGAGATTCCTGAATACCAGGCGGAATTCCCTGGCCGCAATCTCCGGCATTTCAACTGCCAGTTGCGACTCATGCATGGTCGGCATATCGAAATTGAAAATCGTTCCCTGCGCCCAGGGTTGCCAGTCTCCCTTGTCCAGTTTGACCTGTACCTCCACTGAGCGCTGGAAATTGCGCTCAGCTGTGGAAATTACCAGGCGATCGAGCGGAAAAACCGTGTTCATGCGAACAACGACACTGCTTTCCTTATTCGACGCGCTCACCTGCGGATTTTCGGTCTTTCCCCAAATCGTGTAGGTTTCCCCCTGCACATCGCTTTCCTGCAGCACCTTCACATCGGATATTGATAATGGTTGCGCATTGCTGTTGGCGATCTTCAGCGCGAGATGGCGAAAGCTGGTCTGAGGGAAGGTGATACGGGTGTGGCGGAGTTTTTCGCCCCTGGTGATGTCGAAAATCACCCCATCCGTGCGGATGGTATTCCAGCTTTTGCCATCCGGGCTGCCAAGCACCTGAACCTGCCGCGAGAAGTCGGTATCGGAGGTGATGATTTCCACCGCGTTGACACGGGGCTCTTGCTTCCCGATCAGCATTTCAAGCCAGGTTTCACCTGTCCCTGTGCTCGAGAGATTTCGCACCTGAGCAGGCACTTCTTCTTTTTGCTTCCCCGGCTTTCTCGGTATGATCTGCCATGGGACCTCTTCCTTGCGGTCCGTAACTACCCGTAAGTCGGCAAAAGGTGTTCTCGCGGTCACATCACCGACTTGCTGCGGCTCCAGGTACACCCCTGCCAGGCTTCCCCTGCCCCTTGCATTGGATGCATCGATCTCCGCATACTTCTCCCAGAGACGCTCGTCGAATGAATTGCACTGGCCAGATGTCCCGATGAATAACAGGTGGACAAATAAGAGTGTACATGAAAGAAATCTTGTCATGTCTGATCTTCTCCGAAGATGAAGTGTCTGAAACGGTTGTAGCCATAGGAAACAGCCAGCAACAAGAGGCCGAGCACTATGAATGAGATGATGCGATAGAAGGTTTGCAGCGCGGACAGGTCGACCAGAAACACCTTCAACACCGTTGCGCCCAAAAGCAGGATTCCCAGGACACGGGCGCCCCGGATCCGCCTGAAGATGCCGACCCCCGTCAAAAGAGAAGCATACAGTGCCCAGAGAACCGAGAGGGTAAGCTGGTATGCATAGTGGGAAGCTTGCCAGTCAAGGAGTTGGGCGGGCGAACGGAAGCGGAAGAAATCATGGACCTCAACCGACATCAATGCGAGGGACAGGGCCTGGGTAAGGATAAAAGTTATGCCGATCGAGAGACGCTCATTTGGGCCAAGCTTTTCCCGGTGGCGCACCATGATGATCAGAAAGGCATAGAAACCCGCCGCGGCACTGGCACAGACAAGGAAGCGGCCGTTGAAAACCGGGACAAAGTGCTCGAAAGGCTCCAGATAAATGGCAATGTCATCGAAAAAACGGAACAAGACAACCAGCCCGAGCAGATAGGCCCCGCGAAGCAGCACGGGGAAATCAAGTCGAAGCCCGATCCATCCCAGGGCAACCATTTCTGCCGCCAGTGCAGGCAGAACCCAACGCTGTTCCAGGGCGACAAAAGTCGCTATGACGGTCGTTATCACGGAAACAGCAGCATAGGCTGCGGCAGTCAACCGTGATTGCGGCACACAACGCCTCACAAGTTCTGCCAGGCCGATTTCCCACCCGGCGAGGGCCAAAGTGAAGGTCTTCACCGGCCAGGTCGACTTCCAGTGCTGTTGCGCGAAAAACGCCAGCAGGAAAAAGGCCGCCGACCCGAAGATTACGGTCTGATCGAACCTCGATTCATCATTTTTAAAATAGAGGCGTGATAAAAATATGTAAAGGTTATAGAAAACAAAAAATGCCGCGATGATGCCAAAGGCGAGCCAGCGCTGGTCATTGTCGAAATATTCGGAATGCCAGCCTGAATACAGCAATACCGTGCCGAAAAGGGAAGCGGCAGCAAGTGACGGCCATTGACGGAAACGGAGCAGAAACAGCACGCCCATATCCAGCAGCAGGACATAGCCGAACAGGCTTAGCGGCCGATTTTGCCCGGTAGAGAGCATGACCGGCGTGAGAAAACCGCCCAGCAGGGCGATTGCAGCAAGAGAATACGCAGAATATCTTACGGAAAGCGTTATTCCCGTGGTCGTGACCGCCAGCATGCCCGCGGCCGCCAGTGGGACCGGGATCAGGTGGTAGAGCGCAAAAGCGGCATACAGGGCCAGGTAAAGCACTGCAAGGCCTCCGCCGCTCAGCATCTGGCCGTAAAGTCCCATGTTCCTTTTTTTCCGGAGGTATTCCCCTGCCCCGATAAACGCGGCGCCCCAGAAGATCCCGAGCATGACCCGCCCGGTTTCCCCGATCAGCTTGTTGTCGAAAGAGTACTTGAGAAAAAAAGCGACCCCGACGAGAATGGCCAGCACCCCGATACGGCCGATCCATCGGGTTCCGATGGCGCTTTCCATTGATATCCCGGCCTGCCTGCCGGGGGTACTGCCCTTCCCGGTCCCGGCAGAAACAGGCTCCCGGGTTGCCTCAAGCTCGGGCTCCCGCAGCATTCCGGGACTTTTGCCCGCCTGCGTTTTGCCCTTCAGCTTTGAGACCTCGTCCTCAAGGGCTTGAACTCTTTCCATGAGCACATCGATGCACTTATCGCGCTGTTCATCGGTTCGCATAGTCATCGCACCCTCAGGATCATTGTTTATTCCCGCACATTACATTCGCCCGGCGGGAAGGTGGACTTCAGGCAATAACTCCACAGACAAAGCCGGGAAGCTGCGGCAAACGGCAAGATCTTAGAAGCAACTCAGAATTTATAGCAAGAGGCACTACCAAGAGCAAGGAGAAATTTGGAGCCAAGAATTGACAGCTGGTGGTGGTCTTTTTTCAGATGTTGCACCGGGTGAACTTCGGCGGGCTACCTGAAAATAAAATGGCTGAAATCTCGCGTTACCCGGACTTCCAAAGGGGGTGGTAGTGTGTGATGTTTTCAGTAAATCGACAGACTTCAGACAAGACGTCTATCGCAACATCGTCTCACTCCGTGAGTCACAGGATTTATTCGACGATCTGACAGACGGCGACCCTGAGTTATCAAGCCTCGCCATAGGGATTGAAACAAGGGTGAAAGAAAATATACCGAAAGGATTTATCGAGAGGGGATTCCACTACACTCAGGCCATCGGATATCCATTTGATACACAACCCTTCATGGCCTCTCGCTATGGAGATGGTAATTTTGGTGTGTGGTACGGCAGCGTAGAGAGGTTGGCAACTACAATCTTCGAATCGACATATCACATGATTCAATACGAATCGAATATTGAAGGACTAAACGAAATCGTGGACCGAGAAAGGGCGGTTAACCTCATTTTTTGCGAGGCAATCTTATTCGACCTTGTAGGAAAAGAAAAGGCCTTCCCCCAACTGCTATCGAATGATTATTCATTTACACAGTCTATTGGCACCGCTCCAGTCCGGCTGCAAAGCGGTCGACCCTTTTTTTCAGTGACTCTTGGAATGAAAGTTCCTGTCTGATCAGCAGATCGAGAAGCCACCAGGAATGGAGGATCTCTTCGTAAGATCTGTGTTCAGTAAAATCGACAGCTTTGTACAGCGTATCGAGCGCTGAAAAATTGCAGGATTCGGTCATCTCCCTCAACGAGTCTTCATATCCTTCCGTATCAAATTTCCCCGGGAAAAATTCTTGCAGGACTTTAACCTTGAAACGTGCGTCATCCAGCTTCTGGCCAAGCCCGTCATACTCAAAAATCAGATTATGAAATGCGTTCGAGATTACAACCTCGAGAAGGTTCAACCGCCGATCCGGGAATTCGTAGTCCGGCGAAGCCATGGTACCTTTCAGCCTCCCTTCATCCTTCAATCTTTTTTCGATAGGAGTACCGACATAGGGAAACATTTTCGTGAACCGGATGATGGTCCGGCCGTTTAGGCCGAGGTAGGCAAGAAGATCCAGGTTTTCTCTTACGGTATCAAATGTGCTGTACGGGTCGAACAACATGAATCCGTATTCGTAGTCGATTCCCAGCATTCCCAGTGTCTCGATTGCTTGGTAGATGTCCGTCGTGTGGTAATGCTTGTTGGCGGTTTTGAGTCCCTTCTCGCTTCCGGATTCGATACCCAGATATACGGTCCTAAGACCGACCGATGCAAGACGTGACAAAGCACCCGCATCTACATCATCTACCCGGCAGGATATCCGCCACATGATATTATTGGAGAACTCGCGTTTTTCCAACTCACTGGCAAATTCCTCTATCCACGCCCGTTGTTTCGCCGTCCTCGTGCCGAGGTTGTCGTCCTTGAAATTGTAGATTCGCGTGCCGCTGTGAAAAAGTTGCTCCATCTCGTCAACAATGTTGACCGGTGACCGCATCCTGTGCTTTGGCCCTGGAACGTCATGATAGAACTTATGAATACTGCAGAAGCTGCAATTGAAGAAACACCCCCGGCCGGCAATAATGGAGCGGATGTCCAGTCCAAAAACCCGTTCCACTTTACTGTCGCGGACGGGAAACGGAAGGGAATCGAGCTCGGCTATCAAGGGACGCGGGCGGGAGGATCTGACGGTTCCGTTTTCGCGGTAGGCGAGTCCGGGGATTGTATGCCAGAGATCGGGGCTCTCTATCTTGCCATAGAGATCAAGAATGGTTTCTTCGCCTTCATGGCGTACGACGGTATCCAATCCTTGAACCATCCGCAGCAACTCTTCATAAGCGATGGTCGGGAAGTGCCCCCCGATTGTGAAATGCGACTTAACGCCATTGTCCCGCAAGTATTGAATCAAGCGGGCAAAGTCGAAAATCATTCTCTGGAAGATAAGTGAAAAGCCAACGATTCTAGGTAGATCTCTTTGAATCCATGACAAAATTTCTTCTTTACTCGTTTTTCCACAGTCAATGATCGCGGCACTGATCCCCATTTTTTCCAGGTAGGCGGCAATCGACCGGATACCGAGGTTTTCTTCACTTTCGTAACCGATCAGGAGAATTTCCGACATAAATTCGCTCGTATAAATACAGTCCCCGCGAAAGCGTCGCGGGTAGCGATACGGTGCGGCAAGCTAGGGCCGTGCCGCACCTGGGGAAAAGATAACCGTCTTGAAATGATTTTTTCACCATTCTTAAAATTGGCGCTTATCACTTTCTTTTTTCGATCATGGTTTTTATTTGGACAAGCCTCTGTTCCATGGCTGCCAAATCTTCAACCTGCGCTTTCAGGAATTCCTGTTGTCTTTTGACGGCGGTAACCTGTGATTCGATTTGATGGGCAATAATGACTCGAATCTCTTCTTCTTTCAGGTGCTTAAGGAAATCTGGAGCAGGATCCGCAAATCTCCACCAGAAAGGGTAGTCGCTTATGTGCGTCGGATCTTTAATCATGGCTCATTCTCCTTTCATTGAAAATGCTGTTTTTCGTGCTTGGAACTGATGCTTTCGTCCTGCCGACAATCGGCCAGTTTCCCTCCTTTCTTCAATTTATCCATGATTTTCCGAACATGCAGCGGTAATTGTTCGGCACACCATATATTTTTATAAAAATATATAATTATCAATTACACATGTCAATCAAGAAAATCAACAACAAGAAAATCACGTCTTTGAATCACGTGGAAATTTAACCCGGCATCGCCTCTCAGGTTTGACACTTCTCTGTGTAATATCTGTTGGTAATATCTGTTGGAATTGCTGGTGCATAAAGATCGGGGCGGGTCACGGACAGCGCCAGGCACGGCGCACAAATGAAAAGGCCTTCCAGAGCGAAAGGCCTTTCAGTTTGTTCAGGGACAAACTTAGAAATTCATCATTTTATAAAGGAAACCGGTTTCCAACTTTTTTCAAAGTTTCCAACTTTATTTCAAGGATACACAAGCATTCTATCGCTGATCCTTATTATTCAACGGTTACAGATTTTGCCAAATTCCTCGGCTGATCGACGTCGGTCCCCTTCATGACCGCCACGTGGTAGGCGAGCAGCTGGAGCGGGATCGAAAGCAGCACCGGCACCAGGTCGCTGCGGCATTCCGGAACCTCTATGGCAACCTCGGCCTTTTGCTTCAGCTCCTCGTCCCCCGCTGTGCACAGCGCGATGACGCGGCCTCCGCGAGCTATAACCTCCTCCATGTTGGAAGCCACCTTCTCGTAGCTCTCCGTGCGCGGGGCGAGCACTACCACCGGCATTTTCTCGTCGATAAGCGCGATGGGCCCATGTTTCATTTCGCCCGCCGGGTACCCCTCTGCATGGATGTAGGAAATCTCCTTCAGCTTAAGCGCTCCCTCCAGGGCAATCGGGTAGTTTATGCCGCGTCCAAGGTAAAGAAAATCCGAAGCGTGCATGTATGTGCGGGCGACTTTCTCCAGCAGCGGGTTCAACTGCAAGGTTTCTTCCATCAGTGCGGGAATGCGAAGGAGAGAACCGATCATCTCCTTGGCCTGCTCCCCGTTCAGGGTGCCGACGGCGCGACCGAGCCTGATGGTGAGCAGGTAGAGCGCCGTCAGCTGGGTCACGAATGCCTTGGTGGACGCAACGCCGATCTCCGGCCCGGCATGGGTATAGATGACGCCGTCCGATTCCCGTGCAATGGATGAATCGACCACGTTGCAGATGGACAGGATGCGGGCGCCCCGTGCCTTGCCCTCGCGCAGCCCGGCAAGGGTGTCGGCAGTCTCCCCGGACTGGGAAATGGGAATAATGAGCGTTTTGTCGTGGACTATGGGTTTCCGGTAGCGAAACTCCGACGCAATATCCACCTCTACCGGAATGCGGCAGTACTCCTCTATGAGAAATTTCCCCACCAGGGCCGCGTGCCAGGATGTGCCGCAGGCGACGATGTAAATCCTGTCGATGGCGCGGAGCTGGTCGTTAGTAAGCCCCACCGTTTCCAGGAGGACATCGCCCTCTTCCTCCAGCAGCCGGCCGGCAACGGTGTCGCGCACAGCCCTTGGCTGCTCGAAAATCTCCTTGAGCATGAAGTGCTTGTATCCCCCCTTTTCCGCCATGAGGGGGGACCAGTCGATGTGGCGCGACTTTTTCTCAAGGGATTCTCCGGCAACCGATGAAAATGCCGCCTTCCCGTCGCGGAAAACGGCCATCTCTCCGTCCTCCATGAAGACCATCTCCCTGGTATGGGAAAGGATCGCCGGAATGTCGGAAGCAACGAAAAATTCATCCGGGTTGAGGCCGATCACCATTGGGGAACCGTATTTGGCGGCGATCAGGATGTCCGGCTCCTTTTCGCAGAGGATGCACACCGCATAGGCGCCCCTCAGTTCGGCCAGGGCAAGCCTTACGGCCTTTTCGAAATCAGGAACGGCCTTGTATTTTTCATCAATGAGGTGTGATATGACCTCCGTGTCGGTCTCGCTTTTGAAGACATGCCCGGACGCTTTCAGAGACTCCTTCAGGCTCAGGTAGTTTTCGATGATGCCGTTGTGGACCACTACGAAATGTCCTGCCTTGTGGGGATGGGCGTTGGTCTCCGAAGGTCTCCCGTGGGTCGCCCAGCGGGTGTGGCCGATGCCGATCTTACCCGCGAGCGGCTGGGACGCCAGCAGCTGCTCCAGGTTCACCAGCTTGCCCTCACTCCGGCGGATCTCGCAACTGCAGCCCTGCAGCGTGCAGATTCCCGCGGAGTCATAGCCGCGATATTCCAGTTTTTTCAGACCGTCAAGAATGATCGGGGTGGCTTCCTGCCCTCCCATGTAAGCTACGATTCCGCACATGAATTCACTCCGTTCTCTAATCTTGTGCCTTGCGCTTTGCGCCCCGCGCCCGTTCCTTCACCCACCCTTCCTTGTTCACCTGCTGGGAGCGGGCGATGGCGAGCGAGTCGGGAGGGACATCGCGGGTCACTGTGCTGCCGGCGGCGATAAGCGAATTGCTGCCCACCGTCACCGGAGCAACGAACTGCACATCGCTGCCCACGAACACATTATCCCCGATCACAGTCCGGTGCTTTGCCACTCCGTCATAATTGCAGGTGATGGTGCCGCAGCCGATGTTTACCTCGCTGCCGATACTCGCGTCCCCCAGGTAGGTGAGGTGGGAAGCCTTGGAGCCCTTGCCCATGACGATCTTCTTCGTTTCGACGAAGTTGCCGATCTTCACCTCTTCCAGCAGTTCCGTGCCGGGGCGGAGGTGGGCCATGGGTCCGATGGACACCGAATCGTGAACAATGGAACCCTCCAGCACGGACCCGGCCTTCACGATGACCCCGTTGCCTATCCGGCATCCACGAATCACTACTGACGGCTCTATGACGCATTGCTCGCCGATCACGCTGTCTCCGGAAATGTGCACATTGGGGTGGATGACCGTGTCGCGGCCGATCACCGTTCCCGGATCGAGGTATGCGGTTTTCGGATCCCGGATAGTGACGCCGTCGCGCATGAAAGCATCATTGGTCCTTGTCCTGAGCGCAGCCTCGGCTTCGGCCAGTTGCACGCGGTCATTTATTCCCATTACTTCCAGGGCATCATCGATGGGATGGGAAATGCATTTAAGCCCTTTTTCCGCGGCAATGCGCATGATATCCGTAAGGTAATACTCCCCCTGGGCATTGTCGCTGGAAAGTCCGGCCACGGCATCGAACAGGAATCCGGACTCGACGCAGTAGATTCCCGAATTGATTTCCCGTATGGCACGCTGCCCGTCGGTGGCGTCCTTCTCCTCGACTATCCCGATCACGTGGCCGGCTTCGTTCTTGAGAATCCGGCC
This sequence comes from Geobacter sp., assembly GCA_003314535.1. Taxonomy (GTDB): domain Bacteria; phylum Desulfobacterota; class Desulfuromonadia; order Geobacterales; family Geobacteraceae; genus RPRC01. The sequence goes on along the minus strand of POSG01000004.1, from coordinate 33,456 downwards.
ATACCCGCGGGGATTTTCGACTTCCGTAGTAAGCACAGTGACAACCGCGCCTTGCAGTTCATGCTCATGAACCATGCCGTTGAGAGTCTCTTCCTTGATGAGCGGCACGTCGCCGCACAGGATCAGCACTTTCCCGCGGAAATCACTGAGCAGTGGAGCAGCACAGGCCACCGCATGACCGGTGCCGTTCTGTTCGGCCTGGATCGCGAAAGCTATTCCATCACGGCCGGAATAGAATGACTGCACTGTTTCAGCCTGGTGACCGATCACGATGACAATCCGTGACGCGCCCGCATTCAACGCGGCAGTGACCGGATAGTCTATGAGCGGCTCCCCCGCAAGGTGGTGCATGACCTTGACAAGGCCGGACTTCATCCTTGTGCCCTTTCCCGCGGCCAAAATTATCGCTGCAACCGAATTCATCTACAGTAACCTCCCGGATAACTGCCTGGTTTTGAAGACGATTAACTCTAAACAAGCGGCCCGGCCAAGTCAAGCGAATTAGTTTCCCCCCCGGAAAGGTTGCTTTTCCCCTTTACAGGAAACCCGGCGAATATTAGAATCCATTGCATTCCTCCTCAAGTATCCGGGTGAAGCAGCCGATAGGGAGAGGGAACCGGAGTGATCACCATGAACGGAGAAGCACGTGGGAATACCTGACGACATAGAACAGTTCGAGAAAATCCTGAAGGAACTCACCATCAAGTATGAGCAGTATTTCCTCGGCCTGGAAAAGCGCGAGCCTCTCCGCCTGCTGGAGGAAGTGGAGCGGCTGGCACGGAAACACACGGCCGCGGCCGTGGCCAACACGATGCTCCAGTTCAGGTACAATGCCCTTAAATCAAGGCTGTCCAGCTATCGGCAGTACTGGAACCGGACTAACCGCATGATCGAGGAAGGCAGGTACTCGCGGGACCGTTTCAAGATGGAGATGAAAAGCCGGAAACCCGCGCCGGCAGCAGATGCGAAAGCGGCTCCGGAAGAGGATGATATATTCCGCCAGTATCTCGAAGCATGCAAATCGTGCAACCTGCCGATCAACGGCATCACCAGGGAGACGATTTCAGCATCCCTCGAGAAATTCCGCTCAGGGCTGAGCGACAAATACGAGCCTGACAGGATTGAATTCCGCGTCCAGATCGAGGGGGGAAAGCCCAAGATAAAAGCACGGCCCAAGTAATTTCCATCCAATGCCGCCGCTCTCGGCTCCGGATCTCCGCAATCGCGCGCTTGCCGGGGATTTCCCGCAATCGCGGATTTCTCAGCATCCCCTTTGTCTTTTTTCTTCCATAGTGTCTATCCGGAAACTCCAGGTAATGGCTGAAAAAGGCCGGAGCTGGGCTTTCGAGGAGATCGTGATACAGTTTCAGTGCAAGATCTCGAAAACCGGGAAAGCGTTTGAAACCAGTAAAAGCTCCAACCGGTGAGCCAAGAGTCGACAGATTAACACGAGCGACGAGGAAGTTCCGCTCCGGCCCCGGAGAGACTACCCGGATGGACACTATCTACTGACGTGACAAGTACTCATGTCACGGAGCAGGCATCAGGCTCCCCGGCCGGCAATTTCCCCAACCGCGGCGATGAGTCTTTCGATATCAGCCTGCGTATTGAAATATCCGGGACTTACACGGACCGTTCCTTCGGGATAGGTGCCGATGCAGCGGTGAGCGCCAGGAGCGCAATGCAACCCGACCCTGACGGCGATGTCATAGTCCTGATCAAGGGTGAAGCCGATGTTGGAAGGATCCATATCCCGAAGCGTGAAGGAGACGATGCCGCCCCGCTCCCGGTCCCGGTGCGGACCATGGATGGAAATCCCCGGAATCCGCCCAAGACCTTCGACAAGGCAGGCGACAAGGAGGGATTCCTTGCTGCGTATTGTTTCGATTCCGGTTTCACGGATGAAATCCAGCCCCGCCTTGAGGCCGGCGATACCGGGAACATTCTGGGTACCGCTCTCGTAGCGGGCTGGCATCTCTGTCGGCTGTTCTTCATTTGATGAATGAGTGCCGGTTCCGCCGACCAAAAGCGGCAGAGGGCACAAACCTTCAGCAATGTAGAGGAAACCGGTTCCCTGGGGACCGAGAAGCCCCTTGTGTCCGGGCGCGGCAAGGAGTGTCACGCCGAGTTCCCCAACGTTCAGGGGGATCATACCCGCACTCTGGGCGGCATCGACAAGGAAGGGGATGCCATTTGCTGCTGCCAGCTCACCGATCTCTCCTATGGGTTGAATCGTGCCGGTTACGTTGGAGCAGTGGGCAAGGGCGATGAGCCTGGTATTCTTTCTGATAGCGCGTTTCACGTCGCCTGGATTCAGCAGGCCGCTCCGGTCGCAGGCCAGGCGGGTCACTTCCACCCCCCTGGTCGCGGCCAGATGAAGCGGCCTGGCCACAGAATTGTGTTCCACGGTGGTTGTGACGGCATGGTCGCCGGGACGGAGCAGGCCGCTGATGGCCAGGTTGAGCGCTTCCGTCGCGCTGGCAGTGAACACTATGCGGGATGAATCCCTTACGGCAAAAAGCTCCGCCAGGGCTTCCCTGGCATCGAAGACCAGTCGTGTCGCCTCAAGCCCCCTCCGGTAGCCTCCCCGTCCCGGGCTGGCGCCCACGCGCCTCAGCGTGTAATCGACTGCCTGGTAGACCGATTCGGGTTTCGGGTATGATGTCGCCGCGTTGTCGAGATAAATGAACATGGAAACTCCGGGAAACGGAAAAAATTGCCATAGGTTCGGGATGCCTTTGAAAGGATACAAACAAATGGCACTGATTTGCAAGTTGATAGTGCTCCTGTCAGCCGCATGCGCATTCCTTTCCCTTGAAGTCCCGGCCGCCGCAGGCGGCAAGGCTGCCTATCCGCATCTGTGGGGCGGGTTTTCGACCACTTTGGAGGGTCGCACTGCCGAGCAGCGCGGCAATGCGGCGCGCGCCGCCCTCGACCTGGACGGCATCCTGATCGCGCCCGGGGCCTTGTTCAGCTTCAATGAGCACGTCGGCGCCAGGGATGCAATGAAGGGCTATTCCCCTGCCCCCGTAATCGGCGCACGTGGAGACCTCAGCGAAATTCCGGGTGGCGGAATCTGCCAGCTGGCGACCTCGATCTACAATGCAGCGCTGGAAGCAGGGATGGAAATCATCGAACGGCATCCCCATTCACGTTCAGTGACATATGTCCCTCCCGGTCGGGATGCCACAATCACAACCTGGCGAAAGGACCTGAAACTCCGCAATCCCCACCGTTTTCCGCTTCTCCTGCGGATAAGGGTTGCCGAAGGTCGTCTGACCGTAGGTTTCTGGTCAGTGGCGGACAAGCCGTTCCGGGTTCTCATTACTTCCGATATAGTCCCCTTGGAGCCGGAAACCGTTTTTTCCCTGTCGAAACCACTTCCGCCTGACGCTACCGGTACCGGCAGCAGCGGCTTTTCGGTCGTCACCCGCCGCATTGTCACCGGAGGGGGGGAGGAACGGGAGGAGACCCTTTCCCGGGACACCTACCCGGCGCCCACCAGGATCCTGCAATGAAAAATTTCAGTGCCGCCATATCGCGCTTTCGCAAACCGTGGACATATTCTTATTACCGGGGTATCATGATATCCGCCCGCGTGCTCTTTTTCATCATAATCGCCGCATGCACTGCGCTGGCTGAAATGACGTGCTTCGCCGGACAGGGCGATACGATCGAAACAGCCGTCAAGCCGTCCCTGGCGCGCCTGAAAACGGACCGGCACATGCAGGAAGAACTGTTGGCGTTTGCCAGGGCAAAACTGCTCGCCAGGCTCGGCCTCGGGCAAGAGACTGTTGCGCCTGCCTGGACGACGGAAATGCAGCAGCCCTGCTTCGTGACCTTCTTCAGCGGCAACCGGGTGATAGCATGCGCCGGCAGCTTCCATCCACGCACACCCGACCTGGGAAGGGAAATCGAGGAGAACATCCGCCTGGCGCTGCACATGGATGCGCGGGCAAGGCTCATCGACCGAAGGACCGCGTTTGCCGCCAGGGCGCTGATCACCTTTCCGGGAGAACCCAGGCCGGTCGACTCCCATGATGCGGTCGATCCGAAGCGCCAGGGGTTGTTCGTGGAAAACGACCGGTCCGGTGTCGCCATCGTGCCGGGCGAAGCGAAAACGGCCTCCTGGGCTTTCCGCGAAGCCATGCGGCGGCTCGGGGAGAAAGACTGCAGAAACGTCCGGATATCAGCCTTCGATGCATGGGGAATTACTTCCGGAAAATAGTGTTCATCCGGAAAATATCTTTTGGGGCCGGAGCGGAACTTTCTCGTAGCTCGTGATAATCTGTCAACTCATGACTCACTGGTCAGAGCTTTCACTGGTTTCATGCGCTTTCCCGGTTTTCGAGATCTTGCAGTGAAGCCGTATCACGATCTCCTCGAAAGCCCCGCTCCGGCCTTTATCAGACATTACCAGTAGTTTCACATACCACGACTGGAGGGCCAGCCTTGAAACAGATCTCTGTCGGTCTTCTGATTTTCCTCGCATCGGGAATTCTCCCGTACCATTGTGCTGCCCTGGCAGCGGAAAAGAAGGGCTCCGTGACCGGGACGGTCCTGTCGGCCGAGACTGCCCAAGCGGTAGCTGGCGCTTCAATGGAATTCCGGCGCATGTATCCGCAAAAGCCGGCCTTCAAGCTGCGGACAAGGAGTGACGGCGCAGGGCATTTCCGTGCCGTCCTTCCCACTGGTTCCTATTCCTGCACTGTCGGCAAGGAAGCCTTCGGTACTCGCGAAGAGACACTGGAAATAAGCCCCGACCGACCCGTGGAACTGCCGATACCCCTGAACCGGGAAGCCCGCCTGTCAGGGCGAATAGTCGATTCGGCCGGCACTCCGCAGGCAGGTATCCGCGTATCGGCGGGAACGCGCGGGAGCGCCGCTACCGATGCCTCGGGCCGCTTCGAAATTGCGGCGCTCGACCAGGGCTGGTACGACATCAACGTGGACCATTCCGCCTGGGTCGCCGAAAAAAAGCTGTCCGTCACCCTGGCGCCGGGCCAGAGGAAGGATCTCGGCAAGATCACCGTGCGGAAGGGGGGCACGCTGACCGCGCTCCTGTCGGCAGGGGGGCTGCCCGTATCCAGGGCTGATATCTCGCTGGGCGGAAACCTGGCCCACCGCTATGCCCGGACCGACAAGCAGGGAAAAGCGGTATTCCGTAAACTCCCGCCGGGCTCATATACGCTGGAGTCTTACGACGAAAGGCTGATGGAGTCCAAAACCGCCGTCGAGATCACCGAAGGGAAGAGCACGACAATCCAATTGAAGGCGGCCACCAGGCCGCCATCCCTTTCCCTGGATGAGTCGGGGCGGGTCATCCTTACCGGCAAAACGGTTCCCTTGTCCTTTCGGGGGCTCTTTGTCGGGAAGGCATCGGTCACCGTGTACGCCATCGACACCTCGCGGCTCCTGGACGGCACAATTGATCCGGACAAGCCGGAGACCGTGCCGGGAAGTGCCCTCAGCCGGGTCAAAACGGTTGACATCCAGCTCAGGGAAAGAAAGTGGACACATTTCCGTGACGCAACAACGAAACTGGATCCCCTTCCGCCGGGCTGCTACCTCGTGGAAGCATCCGGGGGCAACGCCGTTGCCCGCTCCACTTTTCTGGTAACCGCCCTGGGCCTCGTTGCCAAGGCCGCGCCGGACGCCACTCTGCTGTTTGCCGCTGATCTTGCGGCCGGCCGTGCCAGGGAAGGAGTGGAGATTTCCATTGTGCCCGCCTCGTCCGGGACAGCCGCCGCGGCTTCTCCTGTCGGCGCGACCGACTCATCAGGTCTCATCTCCCTCGGGGACAGGGGCAAAGGGATCAGGGTGATCGGCCGGAAGGGAAACGATTTCGCGCTGCTCAGCCTGGGGAAGGGTAAAGAAGACCCGGATGCGGCGAACATCAAAGGCTATCTCTACACCGAGCGCCCGGCATATCGTCCCGGTCAGACCGTGTTCTTCAAGGGGATCCTCAGGAAGCGCGTCGGCGAAGGGTATGCCTTGCCCGGCCTCGACAGGGTCCGGGTAACCGTCACCGACGCAGGCGAGCAGACGCTGCTGGAAAAAGAGTACGCGGTTTCCTCCACCGGCTCGTTCAACGGCGAGTGCCTGCTTCCCGAACAGCCCGCACTGGGCAACTACACTCTCAAGGCCGAATCCGGCGAGGAGAGCTGGGAAACATCCTTCAAGGTCCTGGAATACCGCAAACCGGAATTCGAGGTGACCACGTCAGTTCCCGGCAGGTTTTACGTAGGCGGTGACCCGGCTCCGCTGGCACTCCGCGCACGCTATTATTTCGGCGCCCCGGTGGCCGATGCCAAGGTCAAATACCGGATCTATTCACGTCCCTACTATCCCCTGGACGAAGATCAACTGCAGGATGAAGCGGAAGATGCGGATTACGAAGATTCGGGCTATGCCGACTTTCTCGGCGAGGGCGATGCAATTACGGACGCTAACGGCATCGCGCTGATCCGGATCGAGACCCGGCTGCCCGAATCCGCCCGAACATACATAATCGAATGCGACGTGACCGATGTGGCAGGAAGAGAAGTATCGGCTACGACAGGCTTCACGGTCACGCCCTCCCTGATCAACCTGTCGGTCCGGCCGTTATCCTACCTTTCTTCACCCGGACGCCCGGTCGACATATCCGTGACATCCAGGACCTGGGAAGGAAAGCCGGTAGGAACCAGGGTCGACGTGATCCTGGAAGAGGAAGTCTACGACAGGAAGACCCACATCGCTTCCTACAGGGGGATCGATCGGCGGGAAATTACCACCGACCAGACCGGGCGGGCAACGTTCGGACAGACTTTCCCCCGTCCGGGTTACTGGCGCGTCACGGCAACAGCACAGGACGAAAGAGGACTTAAAGCTGTCGGCCAGGGCTGGGCCTGGGTGTGGCGCGAAGGACATGCCTGGGGCAGCTCCTACCGCGAACTCGGGCTGGAGCTGGACAAGAAAAGCTACCATCCCGGGGATACCGCCAGGCTGATCGTCAAGACCCCTGCGACCGGAGCATCCCTCCTGCTGACGCTGGAGGGTAGGGAGGTCCTCAGCAGGCGGGTCGTGCCGCTGAACGGCGCGGTCGAGGTCATCGAACTTCCGGTGACAGCCGACCAGGCGCCATATGTCTTTATTTCCGCCGTTGTGATCAGCCAGGGGCGCTTCTATTCACGGACGAAGAACCTGAAGGTGGACTTGAGCCCTGACAGGCTGGACCTGAAGGTGAAGCCCGGCAGGGAGGTGTATGCCCCCGGAGACAGGGTCCGCTTGTCCGTTGATGCAGCGGGCAATGACGCAAAGCCGCGCGAGGCCGAGCTTTCGCTGGCCGTAGTGGATGAAGCCCTGTTCGCTGTCGCGCCGGATCGAAGACCGGATATATACGGGTTTTTCCGTGGAAGCCGGGAGCACCTGGTGACCACGATCAACTCCTTTCCCCGGATATTCCTGGGCGGTGCGCCCAAGGCCGCCGCTGCCATGGCGGACGACAAGCTTAAGGGCATCAAGGTGCGCAAGGTCTTCAAGGACACCGCCTACTGGCTTCCCGTATTCTCGTCAGACGGAAGCGGCAGGGCGGAAGCGGAGTTCACCCTGCCGGACAATCTCACCAGCTGGAGGGCAACGGTTGTCGGACATGACAGCCGGAGCGAATTCGGCGTAGGCCGCGGCAGGTTCACTGCGCGGCTGGACGTCATGGCCCGTCTCCAGCCGCCCCGCTTCCTGGTGGCAGGAGACGAGGTGAAAATCCCCGGCGTAATCACCAATATGACCGAGTCGGAGAGGAATGTAGCCGGCGCCTTCGAGGCTCGCGGCTTGTCACTTTCGGGAGATACCCGCTTCGCTGGCAAAGTGGCCGCCGGGGGAACCCTGCGACAGGACATGGAGACCAGGGCCGATGCTCCGGGTGAGGCGCTTCTTTCCATGCGGGCCTCGGCAGGAGACCGGGGAGATGCCATGGAGTTGCAGCTGCCGGTCCTGGCCCGCGGCATCGAGCGGGTATCCCAGGGCAATATCGTGCTTCGCAGCGGAGAGGGCGAGACAAACCTGGACTTTCCGCAAAATGCCCTTTCCGGAGGCGCCGCGCTCAAGCTGGCTGTCGCTCCGACACTGGCTTCCAGCCTGAACGAAAGCCTGAAGGAGCTGATCGATTTCCCCTATGGCTGCGTAGAGCAGACCATGTCCCGTTTTCTCCCCGCAGTCCGGGTAAAAGCCCTGCTCGGTTCGGGGCGCTGGTCGCTGGAGCCTGATGTCAACGACAAGCTTGACCGCGTCCTGGCCGAGGGCCTCAGGAGGATCTACGATTTCCAGCATGAAGATGGAGGCTGGGGCTGGTGGAAAGACGATGCAACCGACTCTTACCTGAGCGCTCACGTCATGTACGGCCTGGCACTGGCAGGAAAAGCAGGGATACCTGTCCGGGCCGAGGCATATGAAAAGGGATTGAAGAGCCTTGCAGAACAATTGGACAAATCTGCCGTGGATTCCCTGCCCGCCCTTTACCGGGCTTATACTCTCAGTGGACGGACGAACCTCGCGACGGAAAAGAAGGTCGAATCCGGATGGCGGCAGCTGCAGCCGTCCCAGCGCATACAGTATGTTGAGGCCCTCCTTAACGCCAACCGCAAGGAAAAGTCCGGCAGATTCCTGGACGAGGTCAAGGCACAGGTCCGGAGAGAAGGCTCCGCAGCATACCTAAAGGATGAAGACGCGGATTCGTGGTGGTATTCCCGTCGCTGGTCAGGCTCAGCAGTCGAAACAACTGCCATGCTGCTGGAAAACCAGCTGGCATTCAACCCCAATGACCCCCTTGTCCCATCCCTGGCCGAATTCCTGGTGCACAAGCGATCCGGACGCTGGTGGAACACCACCAGGGGAACGGCGGAAGTGGTGACCGCCCTGGCCCGCTACGTGGCAGCCACCGGCGAACTTGACGCTTCGTACAAAGCCGTGCTGTCCCTGAATGGCCGTGAATTTGAGCGCTACGTAATTGACAAAGGAAGGATCACCAGCGGCAGGCATGGCTTGACCATACCCGCACAGGAGCTGAAACGGGGGAACAACAGGGTCCGCCTGACCAGGGAAGGGAGCGAAGGAGCGCTCTACATGTCCGCCCGGCTTTCTCATTACCTGCCGCCCGAAGCTGCCGCGAGCGCCCCCGGGCTCTCCGTGGAAAGGAGGCTTTATCGCCTTGCAGCGCATCGTGACGGCGAGAACTGGCGCATGGAGTATCACCCCATCGTCCCCGGTGAACCGCTGGCGCCGGGCGATGAAGTGGAAGTGCGCCTCATTGTGGACAACCGCGAGGACCTCAATTTCGTCGTGGTCGAGGACCGGCTGCCGGCAGGTTTCGAGGTCCGGGAAACCAGGGACGACCCCCGTTTCAGCCTTTACAGCGATTTCTGGGACTGGTATGCGCACAAGGAAAGGCACGATGAAAAAATGTCCTTTTTCATCGATTTCCTTTCCGCGGGCCGGCATGAATTCCGTTACGTGATCTATCCGGAAGCCGAGGGCAGCGTCCTGGCCCTGCCGGCTTCGGTATGGCCCATGTACGTGCCGTCGCTCCGCGCGGAAAGCGCACCGTGGCAGGTAAAAGTGAAGAAGAAGGACTGAAATAAATTATCTCGCAGAGCCGCAGAGAACGCAGAGAGAATCTTTGAATTCCGTGTCAGACTTTTAATTTCTCTGCGTACTCTGCGGCTCTGCGAGAGATCAGGTTTTAACCTATGAAAAACGAAATCGACCAGTTCTGCCGCTACCTGGAAACGGAACGCAATGTCTCCGCCCATACATTGAAGGCATACCTCACCGACCTGGACCTGTTTCACGGATTCGTCCGCAAAGAACTGGGAGAGGCTTCTGGGGCCGCCGCGGTCACTCACCTGCTTGTCCGCCGCTACCTTGCGCTCCTGCACAAGGAATGTACAAAAAGCACTGTGGGACGCAAGCTCGCAGCAATCCGCTCCTTCTTCAAATACCTGGTGCGGGAAGGCGCGGTGATGAAAAACCCGGCCGGGCTGGTGAGCACGCCCAGAAAGGAGAAGAAAGTCCCCTTTCATCTCAACATCGACGAGATCACCAGCCTGGTTACTGCCCCCAAGGGGCAGGAATTGCTGGCATTGCGAGACCGTGCCATCCTTGAGACGCTCTATTCCAGCGGCCTCCGGGTAAGCGAATTGACAACGCTCGATGTTGGTGGGATCGACCTGGAGGAAGGGCTGGTCAGAGTCCTGGGCAAGGGGGGAAAGGAGAGAATCGTACCGATCGGCAGCAAAGCCCGCGCCGCCATGTCGGATTACCTGGACATGCGGGGCAGCCCTCCCCCGGAGGCACCCCTCATGATAAACGCCCGGGGCGGCAGGCTGACCAGCCGGAGCGTGGGGAGGATCATCGACCGGTATATCCTTATGCTGTCAACCATGAAGAAGGTGTCGCCCCACACCTTGCGCCACACCTTCGCCACCCATCTTCTGGAAGGCGGAGCGGACCTTCGCGCAATACAGGAGCTTCTGGGGCACGCCTCATTGTCAACCACCCAGAAATATACCCATGTGAGCATCGACCGGCTGATGGAAGTCTATGACAAGGCCCATCCCAAGGCGCGGAAAAGGTAGCCGCACGGGCAAACCATGGCCTTCCTGCATTACTCATGCAGTCGGGATTGATGAAAATCACGCAGGTCAGCCGACGAGGAAAGTGTTTTTATTGTTAGCGCCCTTCAGTGTGACTCGGGAAACGGGACTTTTTCTTGCCTGGAAAAATCGGTAGGGTCGAAGATCGGGCAGAGATCGTTCCGGATCAGCCAGCTCTGGTCATCGAGTCCGCCGGTAAAATTGATATTTTCAGGAGATGTCGGCAGAAGCTTCAGTTCAGCCGAAAATACGTCGGGATCAAAACCGGCATGTTCCGGCCAGTAAATGTCGCCGGTCGGCTTGATGGCCTGCCGCAGTTCTTTTTCATCAAGAGCAATGCCCGATGCAATGCCCCCTGTCGCAGATATCTCACTTTCAATGGTGGAGAATCCAGACACCTGGGTCAGCGGGGAAATTGCAACGAACCATATGACAGTTAAGCATTCCGCGATCAAACATGTTGCTCTCATTGCCATTTCCCTTTCCTCAATTGGAACAAAGGGTTTCGCCCGAAGACGATCAATCCGGCCGGAACTTCTTCCTTTCAACGTTAATTAAAAAGCAAGATACGTACCCGGGCCCCTAACGACCCGATCCGCTTTGTTTTCCCGTGTAATGCACGCCACCATTTTTTAATCTGTAACATTTTTCGACAGGTTCCAGGCCTGAAAAAGAGAAAGGCGGTGCTTGAGCACCGCCTTTCAAAACCCCGTAAAAAATGATTCATATCAGTCCTTGATTTTCATTTTCCTGCGGCTGTATATGCCAAGACCCGCAAGGCCCGCTCCGAGGAGAAAGATCGTTCCCGGCTCGGGAACCGGGGCGGTCGCGTTGCCCAGGTTGGTGATATAGGCATGAACAGTCGCTATGCTTCCAAATCCTATTTCGACACCTTCTTCAAAATCAATGCTCACCCTGTTGCCGTCTGCGAGCGTTATGATGTCGGGAAGCGTGGAATCATCCCAATTCAACGCACCACCGGATATTACTCCGCCGATTGTTCCCCAGGTAGCGTCACCCTGGCCGGTGGCTGATATCATGGGGCTGTCGAAAGCGAGGGTAGCAGTAATATCAGCTGTGCCCCCGCCAGTGCCCGTTGCCCTCAAATAGAAAAAATCAATAGTCTGGGTCTGCCCGTCAGCAAGCGTAAAGACATTGTTGCCCAGCCCTGTCGCCAGGCCGGCCTGAAGGCTTGTCCATCCGATGGGGCTGATATTGCTTACCACTACCCTTGATGATGACGAAGTCGCCACATCGAAATCAACTGGCGTCGCACCGACCGTGCCGGCGAACCAGGCAACCATTGCCAGAGTGCAAAGAGATACGGAAATCTTTTTCATCATATTCCCCCCTTTTGAAATGAGCTTTAACGCATTTAAGCAAAAGAGCAGTAAAAACTAATTATGAGCACAATTTAAGCAATAAAAATGCCAATCCAGTAACCGGCTGATATTACAATGCAAGCAGCTCTGCGGCCCCGATTCAAGCCTTGACTGTAAAGAATTTCGACGATTCAATAGTGATATCTGGAAGGGTGTCGGAAAACCTGTTCGCTACCAGAAATACCAGTGGCCGGTGTTGACAACATAGACACCGAGAGCAAGGTTGGTGATCGAATGGGCCATAATGCAGGAAGAGAGGCTTCTGGTACAGTAGAGGAGGAGATTGTAAACTATTCCGGCAAGTATGCCGGCAACGACAAGGTTATGCTCGAAACCGAAGAGCACCGAGGCAATCAGGAAGGACGGCCAGGAGAAGCAACCGACCGGGACACTGGTAAAGTCAGGCGTAATGATGTAGCGAATGAGAAACGACCTCCAGAACAGTTCTTCCATGACCGGCACAACCAGCACTGCCCCAAACAGCCTGAATGCCGTCATGATTGTTCTCACTGAGCCGTCAGTATAAACATTCGGATCGAAGCCGGCAAGATTCCCTATCGTTGCCCACGACGCATCAAGCCTTATCCAGAAGGCGAACACTCCCAATCCTGCCGTTATGGAAGACACCAGGACTAATGGCTTGAACAAATCCCCACAGCTGATTTCAGTATATTTCCTCCGGAAAAGAAATAGCAAAAGAGCAACCGACAGCGCCTTGACAGGATAGAGACTTTGCAGAAGCAATGGGGACAGGTTGAAAATCCCCTTTCCCGCAAGAAAGCGAAGCACTTCTTCCAACCCGACGAAAGCCATGAACATCGCGAACGGAGCTACGCGGCAAAAGAGTTTGTTCTGCATTGACACCCCCCGGAATATGGATTCCAGTGCCTCCTGGGCCTTGAGCCGTTATACCGGATTCCCGCCTCAGGTTCAATTGTGAATGGCACATCAACAAATAAATATCCCTGCAAATCATCATACCATGCCATGTAAAGCTTTCCGACACGCCATTGAACCTTTCCGTGCATCCATCCGGAAATCTTCGACAATACACATGAACAGCGGATGCTTTCAATCGGCACCATAATTGCTGTTAATAATGGATGGCGGAATTCCTGCTCTCCAGGCACGGAGGATATCAAACGAATGCAAGCCTTAGAAAAATGCCAGGCATCTTCGGACAGTTGCGAGGAAAGGTATTCCCTGATAAAAGACCTGTCCGACGTAATCCTCGTAACCGACAACCTGAATGCCATCGGCAACATGATCCTGGACATAGTAGCGACCTATACCGGTTCCGGCAAGTCATCCCTCATGCTTTTCAATGAACGCAGGGAGCTTTACATCCTTGCCTCGAGAGGCATCGACCTCGACATCGCCAAACGCTACAGGTCAAGGCTTGGCGAAGGGATTGCCGGCACCGTGCTCAGGCTGCTGGAGCCGGTCCTGGTAGAAGATATCGATGGAGACGGGAGATTCAACGATATAAGAGTGGGGGATTACAGGACCAAGTCGTTCATATCCTGCCCCATCATGGGAAAGAAAAGGCTTCTGGGAATCCTCAATGCAAGCGACAAGAAAGATTTTACCCCTTTTTCCAAGGATGATTTCAGCCTGCTCCAGATTATCACCCATCATACTGCAATAGCGCTGGAAAATGCCCTGCTGATTGCAAAGCTGAAAGGAAACGCGGCAGAGCTTGAAGACCTTAACCGCAAACTCATGGAAACGGACCTGGTCAAAACCGAATTCCTGACCAGGATATCCCACGAACTACGCACACCCCTGAATTCCGTCAAGGGCTCAGTGTATTTTCTGGGACAATCGGAAAAACTCACCAGGACCGAGCAGAAGGAATTTTTCTCCATAATCGCGCGGGAAACGGACAAACTCACCTCAATCGTCGAAAATCAGTTGGATTTCCTGGCGTTTGAGGATGAAATGAGGAGCATCAAGAAGACGGTGGTCAACATGGACGACATTCTTGCCGAGGTTTCATGCTCCAGATCACTAAACAAGAAGCTCGAACGCCAAGGGCAGGCTCTCGTCATGGAGGCGGCAAAAGTAACATCCGATGTAGTTTGCGACAAGATAAAAGTGGCGCAGATGCTGATGAATCTGATAGAAGGGCTGTCTGCTGCCCTCGGAAGGGGCGCAAACTTCAGGATATCCATCACTGACAACGACCACATAATGCTTACACTCCATGTGGACACCCCGCTGGCTGACGACATCCGCACGGTTTTCTCCCAGCCGGGCTACCCGTTTCGGGAGAACGGGCGGGATGACAAGCTGAAGATATACCTGGCAAGGAAGGTAGCTGATGCACATGGCTGGGAGCTGTCTCTGCAGGATGGAATCAGGGCGTTTACCCTGTTCCTCGCCATACCCAAGAGCAGGCGACAGAAGATTGATACCGCGGTAGGAAGAAGCGTGGATCTTTTCCTTGAATTCATTGCCGAACTCCTGGGTATCGACACCTGCTCAATCATGCTGAGCGACGGCATTACGGGAGAACTCAGGATCCAGAGCGCAATGGGACTGCCTGACGATGTAGTCAAGCGGACCCGCATCAGACCGGGAGACCAGATCAGCGGCTGGGTGGCCCTTGAAGGAAAGCCTCTGCTGATAGAGAACATCGAAGAGGACTCACGTTTTTCCAGGCTCAACATCCCGCAGTACAATACCAAATCCCTGCTGTCCGTACCCCTCAAGATAGGCGACAAGGTCGTCGGGGTACTTAATCTCAACAACAAAAAGACCGCAGAGCCGTTCAACATGCAGGATCTTTCCGTGGCGGACATTCTCGGCGCCAGGGTTTCCAGGCTTCTGGAAAGGCTGAACAGCGATGACAACTGGGAAGAAGGTTACCGCGAGTTCACTTCTTCATTTGACAAGCTGCTTCAGGCAGGGAAGAGATACCACAAGAAAGCCGGTGAGATCCGGGATTTGATCGGGAAAATAATGGACGTGTTCAAAACTTCCGGGGAAGAGAGACGCCTGGCCGTCTATGCAGCGTCCGTATACGACCTGGGACTCATGTTGACGGATGATGCGGTGTTTCACAAAAAGGAGCTTGAACCTTCGGAATTCGCATCATTGAGGGTCCATCCCTTTACGACCATAGAACTTCTGAACGGTTTCGAGTTTTCACCCGAAGTGAGAAAAGCGATCCTCCATCACCATGAAAAATTCGACGGCACCGGATATCCCGACGGGCTAGGCGGACAGAACATACCGATTATATCGCGGGTCCTGTCAGTGGTGGACGGCTACTGTTCCATGGTTTCGAAAAGGCCGCACCGGAATGAGCTGTCCAAGGAAGATGCCTTGGCCGAAATCAGGAAAAATTCCGGCACGTGGTACGACCCCTCTGTGGTGGCTGCGCTGGAACAGGCGCTGAAAATGTAGCGTCTGGTGATCAAACGGTACAACAAATCCGCATGATTCCTTCACCCGAAATCCGCTGGTCGCTCTACGCAAATGCTGCATTCAAGCATTCAGTCCGTGCTTCTTCATGAGATCGTACAGCGTCGGTCTGCTCACACCCAATGCATCTGCTGCCTTGGCTATGTTGCCTTTCTGATCCTTTATGGCAAGGGCAATCATGTCCCGCTCCACCCTGTCCCTCGCGTCCCTCAAGGTCATTTTCTCATCGAGCGGAAAAGCGCAAGCGGAAGGAGCATCCAGAAAGCCCAGGTCCTGCGGCTCGAGAAGCGGGGAATCGGTCATGATGACCGCTCTCTGCACCCTGTTTTCAAGCTCCCGAACGTTTCCAGGCCAGTCATGGGATTCGAGCCGTTTCTCAGCCGCACTGCTGAAGCCCCTTACCTTCCTGCTCGACCCATCGCAGAACCTCTTGAGAAACAGGTTGGCCAAAAGCATTATGTCGCTTCCGCGCTCGCGCAGCGGCGGAAGATGGATTGCAATAACGGAAGTCCGGTAGTAAAGGTCCTCGCGAAATGCCCCTTCACGTATGGCTTTTGCGATGTCCGTGTTGGTTGCGGAAACCACGCGCGCATCCACAGGGATGTCATCTCTCCCCCCCACCCTCTGTATCACCTTTTCCTGCAGGAAACGGAGTAGCTTCACCTGAAGGCTCGCAGGAAGTTCCCCTATCTCATCAAGGAACAAGGTCCCCTGATGAGCGTACTCGACCTTGCCCTGCTTCCTGGCATGCGCGCCCGTAAACGCGCCTTTCTCATAACCGAACAGTTCCGACTCGAGAAGGTTCTCAGGTATCGCTCCACAGTTTATGGGAATGAAGGGCCGATCATGCCGCAGGCTTAAGGCATGGACTGCCCTCGCCACCAGTTCCTTTCCCGTTCCGCTCTCCCCTGTCACGAAGACGGGCACATCCGCAGTCGCCACCTTCCTTATTGTCGAAAAAACCTGCTCCATCTGCGGGCACTGCCCGATCATTCCGCCGAACTGCGTAGCGTTCTGCTCCAGCGCGACCTGCATGCGCCGGTTGTCGTCCTCTATTGAGCGAATGTGAAACGATCTCTTGATGACGATCTTCAGCTCGTTGATATCTATGGGTTTCTGGTAGAAATCGCAAGCCCCTGTCTGCACCGCCCTGAGCGCGCTCGCCCGCTCTTCGTTTCCCGTCAGCACGATCACCTTGACAGCCGGGTCAGCGCGAAGCATTTCCTCAAGGCATCTGAACCCTTCTTCCGTGCCCGCGGCATCAGGCGGGAGTCCCAGGTCCAGCGTTACTACTTTTGGCCTGTATTTGTGGAAAGCAGCCAAAGCCTCCTTACCGTCCCCTGCGGCCAAAACCTCGTAATCCTTCGTCAGCCCCCATTTGAGCTGTTTACGTATCTCTTCGGTGTCGTCGACTATGAGGATTTTTTCCATTTACGCTCCTGACGGATCAGCTGATTGCTGCTTTCGGCAGCCTGACCGTAAAAACAGACCCTTTTCCGGGTTCACTGGCCACCTCTATTTTCCCACCATGGGCCTCGGCTATCTGCCTGCACTGGTAAAGACCGATACCCAGACCTTTTGACTTGGTGGTGCGGAATGGTTTGAACAGGTCGTTCCTGATAAAATCCTGGGTCATGCCGCACCCCTTGTCAATGACCCGTACGAAAACCATCGAGTCAATACCTACGTCTACCGACACAACGCGCTTTCCTTCGGAAGCCTCAACGGCATTCAGCATCAGATTCAGCAGCAGCTTGCGCATTTCCTCTCTGTCGATTTCAGCAAATGCAGACTGTCCGGAGACCGTTATTTCTTCTGCATTCACCATCCCGGCAGTAGAAGATGCCAGTTCAAGGAGGTCCGTGCACTGCAGCTGCAAAGAAGGCCTTTCATTCAGTTTCTTCAGTTTTGCGATCAATCCTCTCATCTTGTCCACGGTTCCTTCCAGCGAATGGAACATGTCTTGGCGGAATTCCGGATTGTCGATGTGTTCACGAGCGTTATCGACGACCATCGCCAGAGCGGATACCAGGTTTTTCAGATCGTGGAGCACAAATGCCGAAATTCTGCCGGCAGCCTCCATCTCCCTGGCCCTGGAGAGTTCATCCGTCAGGCGGAGATTAAGGATGGCTGAAGATGCCTGCCTGGCAAGTGTCTTCATCAGGTCGTAATCTTCATAATAATAGGATTCGTCCTTGTTAAGGGGTCTGCCGAGAAGGATGAATCCTTCCAGCCTATCATCGTGGAGCAGGGGTACCGCGAAAATGATGGAAAATGTCTGAAGGTATTCACTTTTAGGCCCGTTTGCGGCGGGCATGTCCTCTGCAATGTGAATGACCCATTTGCGCTGGCTTATCAGCTGCAGCAAGTCATCGTCACGTGAAAACTGCAACGGCGAGAATTCCATCTGCATAACCGCAACGTTTTCATATGAGGCGCAATCACCGTTATTCAGAAACAGGGCTCCGCACCCCATGCCGAAAATTTCGCAGAAACCGCTGATCACGGCCCGCAAAAGGTCGTCCCGGGACCCCGCTGCCGCCAGCCCGTCGGTAAACTGGAGCCATTGGGTTCGATAGTCGTATTTCTGCCGGTAGAAGTTCTTGTGCAGGTAGACTTTCATTTTCCGTTTGACCGTTTCGGACAGGAGGACGAGCAGGAGGCCTACGCCGGCGAGGATGGCGAGAGCTATCAGCAGGTTGCGCTGGAAGGAATCGCCGAAATACCTCATTCCCTCTCCCATAAGACCTACTCCGACCAGATACAGACCGACAATGAGCAGCACCACCGACCGGAAAGCCATCTGCTGGGAAATGTAAAGCCAGGAACCGCTCTTCCTCCAGAAACGGGAAAAAGCCATCATTCCGGCCGCGACGATAAATACGACCGACCTTACCGGGACAAGGTTCATGTTTATGCTTCGATACAGCAGGCCCTGGCTGTAATAGAAGATCATCACCCCCAACAGGGCGGCAGCTCCCAACACCTCGAATTTTATCCGCCAGCGGACTTCACGTGATGCATTCCTCAGAGTGGACTCCAGGTTTACAAGGCCGACAACCAGGAAAACCAGCATGGCCACATAGAAGGCAAAGGAAACGGCATTCAGGAACAGCATCCGTTCGGACCCGAAATCCGGAGAATAAAAAAATGGCCTGTGCAACCCGGGAATGGCTGAAAGCGGCATGAGAACAGACAGTGAAACAAGGATCTTCTGTACACGTGAAACCCCGCCCGGTAAACCGCGGTGCGCATATGCAGTTATGGCTAACAGCCAGACAAAAGGAAAAAAACCTTCTGCCAGAAGCGCGTATTCTTTCCAGTACATGAAGCCGTCAGGATGGAGCAATGCCTGAAGGTCGAAGAATTCGAGCAAAGCAAGGTCCGCCATGGCCAGTGCAAGGAGAAGAGAAGGAAGAATCCTGTCAATTCTCGTAAAAATGGACACGATATAGACGACTGCAAAAGCAATGACGAAAGATGAAAGAATGGTCTGGATCATATCTTTTAGTGTGCAGCGAACGAAAAAATCAGCATACAGCAAACAGTGAACAGAAGGATGTCTTCCTGTTCTGCATCCCAGTCACGAGTCTCTGGAATGCATCATACAGGATATTATTAGCAGACTCAATGAGCAGAATCAAAAAAATGAAGCGGCAATATGCCAAGGAAACAAATTGACAAGAAAATGATATATTACATGGAATGGATTATGCAGGAAAAAATGACCAAAATCACATTCCCGATGTTTTTTTGGCAAAACCGGCCAATCAGCGAAAAATCGTTGCAAAAAACTTCGGTTATAATTTATAGGACAAGAAGTGGATTGTTTTATTGGAGTCTTTTGACGTATTGTGTTCCGGAATGAATAAAGGTTTCAGCAATTTGCCGGAGGGAACCATGGTCTGGAAAGTTGACAGGAATCAGGCGGGCGGGAAAAACATCATCAGCAACATACCTTTTTTCTCCGATCTTTCCTCGGACGAGACGGATTGCATTGACAGGGTCCTGATCAAGAGACGATTTCAGAAGGACCAGATTGTTCTTTCCGAAGAGGATACCTCCTCATACATGTACCTGGTTTACGCCGGGAAAGTACGGGTAGTGAAACTTAATGACGACGGACGCGAACAGATAATAACCATCCATAAGAAGGGGGATTTTTTCGGTGAAATGTCGCTTCTCGACGGCAAAACCCAGCCCGCCACCGTCATAGCCCATGAAGAGGCGCTCATAGGCCTGCTGCACAAAAACGACTTCGAGCAGCACCTCATGACCCATGAAGGTATAAGGCGAAAGATTGTCGACTTGCTCTGCCTTCGCCTGAGAGACGCATGGATGATGGTCAAGCTGTTGAGTTTCGACTGCGCTGAACACCGCGTCATGATCGTTCTCGATCGCCTGCATGAGCTTTACGGGGTCAGGGACAACCGCGGCGTCATTATTAATTTGAGGATAAAGCACCAACTGATCGCAAGCTACGCTTCGGTATCCAGGGAAACGGCGACCAGGATATTAAACAGGCTGCAGAAAGCAGGTGAAATCGAATTTCTTGACAACAAGACCTTTCTGCTGAAGGAAGCTTTTTTCAAAAGGGTCAGGAAAATACATGCAGACGCAAAATGCATCGAAATATAACTGAAGGGGGCGGATTTGAAATCCGCCCCCCTTTTTCGTGTTGAAACTTACCCGTGTCGCCCCCGGAAGGACACCAGCGGTCAGGCACAAGGCTTTTTCTAATTTCTTACTGTAACGCTGACTGCAGAGGACTGCTTCATGTTGCCTGCCGCGTCGTATGCTTTTGCCATGAGGCTGCAGGGCCCATTTGCCACGGTTTTCGTATTCAATGAATATCTGAAGGGTGAGGATCCGCTTGTCAGCCTTAGAACCCCGTTCACGTAAAACTCCACTTTCGTAACCTTCACATTGTCCGAAGCCGCTGCATAGATGGTTTTCGTGCCTTTTACCACAGAATTGGCCAATGGGGAAATTATTGAAACCGTCGGCGCCGTGGTGTCCGG
Source organism: Geobacter sp. (assembly GCA_003314535.1). Taxonomy (GTDB): domain Bacteria; phylum Desulfobacterota; class Desulfuromonadia; order Geobacterales; family Geobacteraceae; genus RPRC01. The sequence goes on along the minus strand of POSG01000004.1, from coordinate 12,993 downwards.
AAGGGTGATGGTCACCGTCCTGCTCAGGCTGCCCGAAACATTGCCCGCGGCGTCCTTTGCCCAGGCATAGGCAGTCTTCATACCCGCACCGCTGAAGGTGAAGGACGTCGGTGCGCTCGTGCTCCAGCCGCTCGCTGTTGCCGACGGTTTGGTGGAACTTTCGGTTACCAGGTAGCCGGTGACCCCCACCGCATCCGTCGCAGTCAGTGCCGAGATCGCTACCGTCAGAGACGTTGAAGTGGATGGCATTGTGAAGCTGCTTACCGTCGGCGCCGTGGTGTCCGGAAGGGTGATGGTCACCGTCCTGCTCAGGCTGCCCGAAACATTGCCCGCGGCGTCCTTTGCCCAGGCATAGGCAGTCTTCATACCCGCACCGCTGAAGGTGAAGGACGTCGGTGCGCTCGTGCTCCAGCCGCTCGCTGTTGCCGACGGTTTGGTGGAACTTTCGGTTACCAGGTAGCCGGTGACCCCCACCGCATCCGTCGCAGTCAGTGCCGAGATCGCTACCGTCAGAGACGTTGAAGTGGATGGCATTGTGAAGCTGCTTACCGTCGGTGCCGTGGTATCAGCGACTTGGTTATTGACCGTGACTGTAATGGCACTTGATTGGCCCACATTGCCAGCCGAATCATAGGCCCGTGCAAGCAGCGTATAGCTTCCGTTTGTTATCGATGCGGTATTCCAGTTGTAGCTGTAGGGAGCAATGTTGCTCGCCGACAGCAGCGTGCCGTTGGCGTAAAACTCGACCTTGCTCACTCCAACATTGTCACTGGCGCTGGCCGCTATCGTTGCGGTCCCGCTCAACGTAGCGCCGCCGGCAGGAGAAGTAAGCGCAACCGTGGGCGCGGTCGAATCATTGGCTACCGTCACCGTCACAGCGCTCGATTCCCCCACATTGCCCGCGGCGTCATATGCCCTGGATGTCAGGGTGTAGGTCCCTGACGCCAGCGAAGATGTGTTCCAGGAATATGTGTAGGGAGCCGAGGTGTCGGTTCCCTGCAGCACCCCGTTCACGTAGAAACCAACGCTGGTGACACCCACGTTGTCGGTAGCGCTTGCCGTGATCGCAACCGTTCCGCCCACGGAAGCATTGTTAGCCGGATAGCTGATGGAAGTCGTGGGGGACGTCTGCTCAGGTACCGAAACAATATTCGAGTAGGAGCTTTCACCCGCAGTGTTGTAGGCAGTAACCGCGAAATAGTAGGCATGGGCCGGGTCCAGGCCGCTGATGCTTGCGCTCGTCTGGTTTGCCACGTCAACGGGCGCGCTTCCCTCACTCGCTCCGGTTCCGCTAAAAGGCGCGGTCGACGTGTCCGCCTGGTAGTAAACCTTGTAGCCTGTGGCCCCCGTACTTGTGCCCCACTGCAGCGAAACAGTCTCTGCGTGGCAGACGGATTCCCCTGGCAGCACTATTGACAGGGCAGCCATGACTGTAATGAAAATTGTCGATACCTTAGACCGCCATCTTTTGAATCGTTTTCTCGTCTCCATGATCTTTCTCCATTTTTTGCGCACTGAAAACACCGTTGCATTGCTCCCGGCAACCCGGACTTTTCTTGAATGGACAAAAAAAGCCGGGCGCCTCATACCTTTGCTGGCATTTCGGCGACCCGGCTGTCTCAGGGAGACCCTTTAGGCTTTCCGTCCCATTCTCGCGAATGGTTTAGTATTATCGTCTACCGTTTGCTGTTTTCTATGTTTACACTTATCGCAGGAAACCGGATATTATTGTGTGATGACCGTCACAAATATTGTCAATGCAAATATTTGGCAAACTTTTCACTCACCATTATTTATAGTTCGTTATTGCTAAGTCCAATATTCATAATATCGGCCCAAAAAAGAAGCCGTAACGTAGTTCTAACGTCACGACTTCTTTTAATGTCATGTAAATATGCTTTTATGACTATTTCTAATGATTCAACAGTTGCGTGGAAACATCATATTCAACCTGGTTCTGCTCACAAGGTTATCTTTCCCGATGCCACTGCCAGAATAGTCATTACGTCCTGTATGTTGATCATGTTGTCAATCGAACCGACCGGCGCCACATTTCCGTAAAGAAGATTTTCAGCGCTGGGTGTTACAAGGCCGACTGCCATATGCAGTGCAAGCAATGCATCGGAGACATCCACCTTGCCGTCACGGTTGACATCTCCCTTGATTATGGCAGAGTTGCTCACTGAGACTGTAATGGCACTTGACTGACCCACATTGCCCGCGGCGTCATATGCCCTGGATGTCAGGGTGTAGGTCCCTGACGCCAGCGAAGATGTGTTCCAGGAATATGTGTAGGGAGCCGAGGTGTCGGTTCCCTGCAGCACCCCGTTCACGTAGAAACCAACGCTGGTGACACCCACGTTGTCGGTAGCGCTTGCCGTGATCGCAACCGTTCCGCCCACGGAAGCATTGTTAGCCGGATAGCTGATGGAAGTCGTGGGGGACGTCTGCTCAGGTACCGAAACAATATTCGAGTAGGAGCTTTCACCCGCAGTGTTGTAGGCAGTAACCGCGAAATAGTAGGCATGGGCCGGGTCCAGGCCGCTGATGCTTGCGCTCGTCTGGTTTGCCACGTCAACGGGCGCGCTTCCCTCACTCGCTCCGGTTCCGCTAAAAGGCGCGGTCGACGTGTCCGCCTGGTAGTAAATCTTGTAGCCTGTGGCCCCCGTACTTGCGCCCCACTGCAGCGAAACAGTCACTGCATGGCTTACAGTCCCGATCCCCAGCACAAAAATGGTGAAGATAAGAACGCAAAGAAAGGTTTCCAGTTTGGCCCCTTTTGTTCTTTTATGATCGATTCGTGTGTTCATATTTTCTTACCGTCTTTCTTGATAAATCTACATCCGCTGCTTACGAGCCTCTCGATCCGGATTATTTCCCCGCTTATTCAATGTGCATACACGAAAAAAGCCGGGCGCCTCATACCTTTGCTGGCATTTCGGCGACCCGGCTGTCTCAGGGAGACCCTTTAGGCTTTCCGTCCCATTCTCGCGAATGGTTTAGTATTATCGTGTACCGTTTGTTGTCAATCTATGCTTCACGTACTTTATCGTATAAAACCCGATTTCCAGTTGTGACTGATATCACTAAAGATCGTTTTAAACGATCTCCAGCCTGATAAAAACACCGTCAATAAGTTTGCATAACTAGGTGTGTTCGTGGCTTTTATACAAGCCATTGTGCCGTGGCCATCAGCATGATGTTTTCATCTAAGCTCATGGCATCCCATCAGAATTATCCAGGCAATATCCGCTGCCACTCCCATCTTTGCTGATATTTTTCGCAGAAAAGTCAACGCATGAATGTGATTTCAATCACACAACAACATGTTCGCGTATAAATATTTCAAAAAGCTGCCGGAATGATTCAAAAATACGCGCCTAAAAATAACTCTCCAGCAAGACGCAAGAAGTTAAACCTGCGTGGAATTTACAATCCGTTCGCTATCAGCCTCTGGAAAAACGGGTTGCTGCCTGGAAGGAAAATCCCCCGAAACTTCCGGGGGATTTTTTTGAAGGAAACCTATTTTGAATTTCAGGGGTTCGGAACAATGCCAGCAGAATTCTTGTTAGCCCGGCATTTCATCAATATGATCTAACCACAAGAGAGACCGTCTTATTTGCTGTAACCCCATTGGAGTCCGTAACCTGGATAGTCATGGAGAAGGTTCCCGCTCTCGTCCCGACCACGGTGAGTTGGCCGGTTGAGCCATTCAGCGCAATGCCGAATGGAGCAGTGCTCGTAGCTATTCTCCAGGTATAAGGAGCAACCCCACCGGAAGCGGAAAGATTGATCTTGTAATAAGTCCCCAATACTACCGTAATAGTACTGGTATTGACGACCAGCGGTGCTGCGCTGACAGTTGTTGTAGTGGTATTGATCACTACGGGCGCTGCACTGACCGTCAATGACAGCGCCCTGGTTGCCGTAGCCCCCCTGGAATCGGTCACCCGGAATGTGACGCTGTATGTCCCCGCGGTCGTCGGTGTCCCGCTTACAGCACCTGTCGTGCTGTTGAGCGACAAGCCAGGCGGCAGCACTCCGGCCGCCAGCCTCCAGGTGTAGGGGGACACCCCGCCGCTCGCTGCAAGGCCGGCACTGTATGCTCTGCCGACTGTGGCAGCAGCCAGGCTGCCGGTTGTAATTGTCGGTACCGAATAGACCGCCATTGTCAGCACCCTGGTTGCCGTAGTCCCTCTGGAATCGGTCACCCGGAATGTGACGCTGTATGTCCCCGCAGTCGTCGGTGTCCCGCTTACAGCACCTGTCGTGCTGTTGAGCGACAAGCCAGGCGGCAGCACTCCGGCCGCCAGCCTCCAGGTGTAGGGGGACACCCCGCCGCTCGCTGCAAGGCCGGCACTGTACGCACTGCCGACTGTGGCAGCGGCCAGGCTGCCGGTTGTAATTGTCGGCGCCGAAATCGTGTTGCTCACGCTTACGGTCCTTTGAGAAGACTGGCCGACGTTCCCCGACAAATCATAGGCCCTCACAGAAAGGGTATGGCTGCCGTTGGCAACAGTGGTCGTATCCCAGCTATAACTGTAGGGAGCAACATTGCTTGCCGACAGGAGAGTGCCATCACGGTAAAATTCTACCCTGCTGACACCGACAGCATCACTGGCGCTCGCGGCAATTGTTACGGTCCCCCTTACTGTCGCATTGGCGGCAGGCGAAGTCATGGCCACAACGGGAGCTGCTGTATCCCTGAAGATGGTTACCACCACGCTGCCCGATTGGCCGGCGTTTCCGGCGGCGTCATATGCCCTGGTCATTAGCGTGTAGCTTCCCGCAGCCAGTGAAGATGTATTCCAGGAATAAGTGTACGGCGAGGAAGTGTCGGTCCCCTTGAGTACACCGTTCACATAGAACTCAACCCTGCTGACCCCGATATTGTCGGAAGCATTGGCAGTAATGGTTACAGTGCCGCTTACTGTTGCATTGCTGGCAGGATAACTGATTGAAGTGGAGGGCACGGTAAGTTCAGGAATCGACACAAGGTTGGAGTATGCGCTTTCCCCTGCAGAATTATAGGCAGTTACGGCAAAATAGTAGGAATGGGCCGGATCCAGACCACTGATTGTTGCAGTGGTCTGGCTACCCACGTTAATGGGTGATGCCCCTTGAGCGGCTCCTGTCCCACCGAAAGGCAGCGTAGCTGAATCCGCTCTATAATAAACCCTATAGCCGGTACTTCCGGCACTGGCGCCCCAATTCAAGGTGACGGTGACGGCAAAACACCCGGATCCCAGGGTCAGCAGCACGGCAAAAGCGACAGTCGCAACCCTTAGCATCCTGAATATTAAGAAACCGGCTATATTCTGCGCCTTGTATGATTTCATTTATTGATCTCCCCTATACCGGCATAAAAAAAGCCGGGCACCTTGTCATACCATCATGGTATTTCGGCGACCCGGCTGTCTCAGGGAGACCCTTTGGGCTTTCCGTCCCATCCTCGCGGATGGTTTAGTATTGTCGGCTACCTTGCATACAATTTTTAATTGCAGATGCAGTTATCTATGAAAAATGTGTGAGATTAAGTGCTCCATGTCACAGTTTCGGCACTAAATGACAGCGCGCAAATTTTACCCCTCCGTAAGCATAAAACCCCATGAGCCCCGTTTAATGCAAATAAAAAGCCGGGACCTTGGATACCTAGCGGTATTTCGGCGACCCGGCTGTCTCAGGGAGACCCTTTGGGCTTTCCGTCCCATCCTCGCGGATGGTTTAGTATTGTCGCTTACCAGATGAGCGTCGGTTTTACGCGGCATTTCCCGATGGAAATATTATTTTTTATTTCGGACTGAATTAATACAGTCGGCCGGATTTGTCAAGACATTTTTAACTTTCAAGAATTTATATGTATCGAAAGGCAACACCCCACCCAAGCTTAACTATTCATTTCAGCACTTTTTTTATGTAATGTATCATATAGATACACTATTAACACGAGATGAATAGCCCAAGACAGTCCGCATATGTTTCCATTGGACACAGTCCACAGGCAACCATAAAGAATGGACAACCTGAAATTCTAAATTCATATATGCCGTAAAATATTATCCCCCCGCTCTATCCAATATCGAAGGTCTTGCCACACCCGGTTATTTGTACCTAAATCGAGGGACAAGCAAGATGCTTTTTCGATTGACTACTTTTGCAGGACATTGACAAGGAAGCCAGGGAAATATAGTAATTTATTCTGGCACCAGACTTGCTATATCTGGTAAACTTAGTCAAAATATCGGCCTTCGGCAGCTGTTCAGCTGTTTTGACGGGCCAGCGCCAATCCATTCAACAACTCGAGGCAAAGATGTGCGGAATCGCGGGAATAGTAAAGCCGGGCCCAGAGCCTGAACAGCTCCTCGCCCGCATGGTTGCGGCCATGCGGCACAGAGGGCCTGATGAAACAGGCATCTATGTTGATGACCGTGTTGCAATGGGGCATGCCCGCCTCAGCATCATCGGCCTCGAAGACGGTACCCAACCCATCAGCAATGAAGACGGAACACTCTGGATCGTCTTTAACGGTGAAATTTTCAATTATCCCGAATTGAAAACCGACCTGGAAAGCAAAGGCCACGTCATCCGCACCGGTACCGACACGGAAATTCTCGTCCATATATACGAGGAATACGGCACCGAATGCCTCCGCCACCTGAACGGCCAGTTCGCTTTCGCCATTTGGGACAGCAACAGGCAGGAGCTTTTCCTGGCCAGGGACCGGATTGGAATCAGGCCGCTCCATTACTGCCAGGCTCAGGGAAGATTCCTTTTTGCCTCGGAAATCAAGGCCCTCTTTCTCGACCCGGCTGTACCAAGGGAAATCGACAACCAGGCGCTTTCCCAGGTTTTCACCCTCTGGACCACCCTGACGCCAAAAACGGTTTTCAAGGATATTTACGAGCTTCCGCCTGGCCACTTCATGCTGCTCGACGAGCGCGGCATAGCGCGCCTGGAACCATTCTGGGAAATCCCCTACTATCCACCCGAATCCAGGGGACCTGCTTCCATGGGACAAGCCGCGGAACAACTCCGGGAGCTCCTTCTCGATGCAATCCGCATCAGGTTGCGAGCAGATGTCCCGGTCGGCGCCTATCTGAGCGGCGGCCTGGACTCGTCAATAATAACCTCCCTGATATCGGGGAATTTCAACAATAACCTGCGAACATTTTCCATCGGCTTCAAGGAAAAAGCTTTCGATGAAACACCATATCAGCAGATGATGGTCGATCATCTTGGAACCGATCACAGTAGACTCCTTATCGACAATGGAGACATCAGAGATAATTTTCCTGCGGTGGTAAGACTCTGCGAAAAACCCATTTTGCGGACCGCACCGGTCCCCATGTATCTGCTGTCAAGGCTGGTGAGGGAAAACAGTTTCAAGGTAGTGCTGACAGGTGAAGGGGCTGACGAGGTGTTTGCAGGCTACAACATCTTCAAGGAGGCAAAGGTCCGGCAGTTCTGGGGCAGAAACCCCGGGTCCGGCTTCAGGCCTCTTCTGCTGGAGCGGCTCTACCCGTACATATTCAACAATCCTGCGCGAGGGCGCGCCTATCTGCAGAAGTTCTTTGCCGTAACCGAGGGGGGAGCGAAAGACCCACTCTTTTCCCACCGGATCCGCTGGGGAAACACGGGGAAAAACAGCACCTTTTTCTCAAACAGGGTTGTTGAAGAGCTGGGTTCGTCCAAGCCTGAAACAGACGTCCTTGCATCCCTTCCCATGGATTTCGGCGATCGCGACCTGCTGACCAGGGCCCAAACCCTGGAAATGGAGATATTCCTGTCCAATTACCTGCTTTCCTCCCAGGGTGACCGGGTCGCCATGGGCAACTCTCTTGAACTCAGGCTTCCCTTCCTCGATTTCCGGGTTATCGAGTTCGCGATGAAGTTGCCGTCTCACTGGAAACTGAAAGTGCTCAAAGAGAAATTCATCCTTAAGGAAGCCTTCGGCGGGCTTATTCCCGAGTCGATCGTGTCGAGGCCCAAGCATCCCTATCGTGCGCCGATACGGGATGTGTTCTTCGGCAGCGGCAACGGGTATGCACACGAGTATCTCTCCGAAGCCAACCTGGAAAAAACCGGCTACTTCGATCCGAAGAAGACCGGTCACCTGGTCGACAGGTTCATAAAAGACGACCGCTTCGTGGAGAGCGAAACGCAGAACATGGCCTTTATAGGCATCCTCTCCACCCAGATTCTCCATGATCAATATATTGAGAACTTCGATACCGGGAGCATTCAGCCGATTGTGGTGGACAAGATGATCGACAGGAGAAAATCCAGAACCTGAATCCAGCGGAGGCAAGAAGGAATAGATTTGGAGTTTTTTCCCCAAATCTTTCGGTTTTCTCTGCGGCTCTGCTTGAGACATGGATTTTGCTTTGCTTTTGATTGCGGCGCCTTGCGCCTGTTGCCGTAAGAAATCAATAACCTGATCTCTCACAGAGGCACGGAGTCACAGAGATAAAAGCAGAAAAGATACTGATTGTTTCTTTTTTTTGCGACTCTCTGTGTGAAATGATATTACCTTACCTATAGGAGGAATAATGACATCAGCAGACGAATTCTCATATGACACTCTCGTCATCGATGCCGAAAAGGAAGTCGAAAAGATCTGCAGCCGTATCCGCGACGGGCTGAAAAACCGCCTGAAGCGCCGGGGCCTGGTCGTCGGGTTGTCCGGAGGCATCGATAGCAGCGTTACCGCCGCCCTGGCGGTCAAAGCCATCGGTTCCGACCGGGTCTTCGGCCTTGAAATGCCTGAACGCCACTCTGCGAAGGAAACCACCAGCCTCAGCAGGTCCGTTATCGACCACCTTGGGATAGATTCGCAACGCATCGACATTTCCCCGATCCTTGAAGCCGTCGGTTTTTACCGCCTGTACGATGACGCCGTCCGACTTGCCATCCCGGGATACGGCGCAGGCTGGAAATCGAAGATCGTGATTTCAAGCATATTCGAGCACCAGGGCTTCAGCCTCCTCTCGGTCGTGGCTCAATCACCCGACGGAGAAACAGTTACGGAACGCCTGCCGCTCAAACCTTACCTTGAAATAGTGGCAGCCACCAACTTCAAGCAGAGAACGCGTAAAATGCTCGAATACTATCATGCGGACCGTCTCAACTTCGCAGTCGCCGGAACCCCCAATCGCCTTGAATACGATCAGGGCTTTTTCGTGAAGCTGGGTGACGGGGCCGCAGACCTGAAACCGATCGCCCACCTGTACAAGACCCAGGTCTACCAGCTGGCCGAATATTTGGGCATACCCGAAGAAGTGAGGAAAAGACCGCCTACAACCGACACCTATTCGCTAGCACAGGGGCAGGACGAATTCTACTTTTCCCTTCCCTACCGGGCAATGGACCTTTGCCTTTACGGAAAAAACCATGGGATTGAACCCGCTAAGGTTGCGCAGGCTATCGGCCTCAAGCCCGGGCAGGTTCAAAAAGTTTACGAAGACATCGACACCAAGCGGGTAACGACCCGTTACCTGCATCTCAAACCGCTCCTGATGGAAGAGGTGCCAGAAATCGTGGTATGATGCTTGATGTTCTCAAGATGCCCCAAAAAGCATTTGCTCGTCATTCCCGTGGAAACGGGAATCCACGAATTTTCGGAATTACGCAAACACTGGATACTTGTTTTCGCGGGCATGACGACTTTTCCGGATGCATCATGTTCTAAAAAACAAAACCAATGCTCCCGCGGAGACGCTGAGAAGATCATTCATATGGCCCTGCGGGGAAAAACATCGATTTTGAAATCTGAAAGGAACAGCAATGAGTGAAACACGTGAACAGGTAAGAGCATATATCGTGGACAACTTCCTCTTCGGTGACGACAGTGGCCTGGAGGATTCCACCTCTTTTCTTGAATCCGGAATGATTGATTCCACCGGGATTCTCGAGGTCATCAGCTTCCTGGAAGAGCAGTTCTCAATAAAGGTACATGACGAGGAACTGATACCGGAAAACCTAGACTCCATCGGCAATATCGTCGGTTTTCTCGGGGCCAAGATGGCAGTGGCGTGAGAACCGTTACCTTAGCTGTGTTCGTTTGATTGGTTGAGTTGGTTACATCAGTCCGGCAGTGCTTCCAGGTTTTATCCGCGTGCATCCGCGTTCATCTGCGGCTTCAGAGAGGTTAATAAGTTTCCCATGCCAAATATCAGTAACCAGACCCTGATACACCAGTTCCTTGAAGAGAGCGCACGCGCGCTGCCCGGCAAGTGCGCCATGGTGCACGGCAAAGAAAGGATCAGCTACGAAGGCCTCAACCGGGAGGCCAACCTTGTCGCCCGCTGGCTCATGGACAAGGGTGTGACTCCGGGTGACCGTGTAGCGCTCATGATGGAAAACTGCCGGGAATATCTGGCCGGATACTACGGCGTCCTCAAGACTGGCGGCGTCGCAGTGCCGCTCAACCCGGACCTCAAACCCGACGGTCTCGTGCCCCTGCTTGCCCGCATCACCCCGAAGTGCATCATCTCGTCGGCCAAATGCGAAAAGGCCCTTAGGGAGATCGATCTTCCCGTGCTCTCCATACCCCTTCTGCTCATCGCCCGTCCAAGGCTCAAGTGGAACGACGTGCCACTGACTGCATGTTCCTTCGGTGAAATCACAGGTTCAGGAGACGGCAGCGACCCCGACCTGCAGATAAACGAAACAGATCTGGCCAGCATCATCTTCACGTCGGGATCCACCGGTCAGCCCAAGGGGGTTATGCTGTCCCACCGCAATATCGTCGCCAACACGAACTCCATAGTCCGTTACCTGGAACTCACCAGCTCTGACATACAGATGGTGGTATTGCCGTTCTTCTACGTGATGGGCAAATCGCTCCTCAATACCCACGTGGCCGTGGGTGGGACAGTCGTCATCAACAACACCTTCGCCTACCCGGCAAGCGTTGTCCAGCAGATGATAGATGAACAGGTAACCGGCTTTTCCGGTGTTCCCTCAACCTATGCCTACCTGCTGCACCGATCGCCGCTTCGCTCGGTTCGCGACAGGCTGACCTCGCTCCGCTACTGCTCCCAGGCCGGCGGCCACCTGGCAAGCCACACCAAAGTGGATCTCATAAAGGCACTGCCGGAGCATACGAAGCTCTATGTCATGTACGGCGCCACCGAAGCCTCCGCGCGCCTTACCTACGTGGAACCCCATCGCCTGCACGACAAGATCGACTCAATAGGCATCCCCATACCGGACGTCAACATGAAAGTCGTGGGAGGGGACGGTGAAGAACTTCCGCAGGGGGAGACCGGCGAACTGGTCGCACAGGGCCCCAACATCATGCAGGGATACTGGCATGATCCCGACAGCACCGCAAAGGCGCTCAGCATTCATGGATACCACACCGGAGACCTGGGTTACATGGACCGGGACGGTTATTTCTTCGTTGTCGGCAGAAGGGACAACCAGCTGAAAATAGGTGGACACCGGGTAAACCCGCAGGAAATCGAGGATGCGCTCATCGATACCGACCTGGTCATGGAATGCGCCGTGCTGGGAATTGAAGACACCCTCGCCGGCCACCGACTGGTGGCAGCTGCAGTCCCAATCGAGGTGGAAACTACCGAGCGTGACATCCTGCAACGCTGCTCGCAGACGCTTCCACGCCACAAGCTGCCCAGTGAAATAAGATTTTTCAAGGCGCTGCCCAAAAACAGCAGCGGCAAAATTGACCGGGCTGCATGCAAGGAGCTGATGAAAGAAAACTAGGGATTTGTTGGGTCTGCAAATCGTTATGCCCATTGAGCATTAAGCCCACTCGACAGGGGCTAATTCCTTCAATGCAATAAGATTAATCAGTCTATGAGACCCAACGACTCAATGAATTCAACGGACCCTATATGCTATCCCAGCCGGAGGCACAATGTTCACGTCAAAAATCCTATTCTTCATTACAGCATTCGTTCTAATCGCTGTAATTACCGGAGGATGCACTGAACAGGACAACTCATCCACCAGGGAATCGAAAGTTAAAACATTGGATCTAGCCCACTACAAGGACTCAAAACCGGACCGCATGTTCAGGCTGCTCTTCATTCATCATTCTTGCGGGGGAATATGGCTGGCCGACAAGGGTGAAGCGCTGGAAATCGTTCCAAATTCCTGCTTGTTCGCGAGGCATCCCTATGGAGGCGGTCTCAGGGCACTTCTCGAACAGAATAATTACGAGGTCCACGAAGCCGGATACAATTCCGTAATCGGTGACAAAACGGATGTCTGTGACTGGAACGCAAAATTCAGGGACAGAATGGACAGCATCCTCAGATGTGACCGTCAAGACGCACTCTATTCCGATGCTTCCAAAAAGAATCAAATCGTAATGTTCAAATCATGCTTCCCTGCCAACGCCATTGAATCGGAAGGCAAAGAACCGGGAAACCCGGATTCACCTGACATTACTACGGCAAACTATAAATCGGCCTACACCAAGCTCCTCGGTTACTTCAACGCTCACCCTGACACTCTTTTCGTATGCGTGACCGCGCCTCCTCTTGTTGCCAGTTACGCCGGCCGGTTCACTGAACTGAAAAGAAGACTGTCCGACCCCGAAAAGAGCAGCAAAGCAGTCGGCGAAAGGGCGAGGAGATTCAACAACTGGCTCAAGGATACGGAAAAAGGCTGGTTGGCTGGCTACAAACTGAAAAATGTCGTTGTATACGATTTTTATGATGTGCTCACCGGCTACGGTGCTTCAAACTATACACTCTATCCGACGGAAAACGGCAGAGACAGCCATCCAAGCGCTGAAGGGAACTCGATTGCCGCACGCGAATTCGTACAATTTCTCAATAGAGCAGTCAACCGCTTCCGTGAAAGCCAATATCTCAATAATAAATGAGAATCATATTTTCAAGTAAAATGAAACGCAGAACCTGGATGCAGCACCGGAAAAGTACCGATCAAGACAGGTGTTAAAATGATACACATCCCAAAAGGAGCTTTCACCATGGGCTCCGACGAATCTCATGCTGAATT